>RFFC02000024.1:0-52865 GCA_005518205.2 Hormoscilla sp. GUM202 | reverse complement strand
TTGTATTCATTGATCGGTCAGGGTTTGAGGATATTCAGTCTTGTATTTATGGATGGTCAAAAAAAGGTAAAAAACTGTATGGAGAAAAACAAGGTAAACGGGGAACCAGAGAAAATTTAGTAGCAGGTAGAAGAAAAAAAGAAAAAGATTTAATTGCGCCAATGTTGTTTAGAGGTAGTCTAAATGCTGATGGATTTGAAGGTTGGTTAGCCAAATATTTATTACCCGCATTAAAAATCCCTTCAATATTAATCATGGACAATGCACCTATTCATAGAAAGAACGTGATTCGAGATTTAGTAGAGTCAGCCGGTCATCAAGTATTATTTTTGCCAAAATACTCTCCCGATCTCAATGATATTGAGCATGATTTTAGTGCCTTAAAGAGAGCCAGAATGTATGCACCTGTAGGCACATCCTTGGATGAAGTTATTCGGGATTATTGTGCTATTTAGTTGTATCATTCTTATTTAAAACAACTATAAGCTGCAAAAACGAATCTACAGAGCGGCACAGGAAGGAAACAAGCGTAAAGTTCGCAGGCTCCAAGGGCTATTAACAAGATCCTGGTCCGCCAAAATGATCGCGGTGCGACAGGTAACACAACAAAATCAGGGAAAGAAAACGGCAGGTGTGGATGGCGTTACGGCGCTAAAACCCACGGCTGGCGCCGCGCTGCGCGATCAGAACGACAACCCTTGGTAAGGCAGCTAAAGATAACCAAAAAGGCAAAAGTAAACCCAACCCGTCGGGTATGGATACCCAAACCTGGAAGAGAAGAAAAGCGGCCACTAGGAAGACCGACGATATACGACCGCGCATTACAAGGAGTGGTAAAACTCGCACTCGAACCCGAATGGGAAGCAGTGTTTGAACCCAACTCTTACGTTATCATCGGAAAATTCAGCTAATGCTAATTCAATGTCACCATACCAAAGATGATTTTCCACTCTTCGCAAACGCTTGCAAGAACCGCCAACTCGATAAATATTTTCTTTGAGATGATACCAGTCTAAAATCTCTCGTCTAAGGTTGGAATTACCGATATTCACCATAATATTCCAAATCCCATCATGACCATCTCCTAAACAATTTACTACTCGCTCCAGAGGTTGTTGATTAATCCATGTTTCCAGATTTTTATTATCTTGAAAGGAAGCGAAGCAAAGATCATCATAGATTTGTAGTGCTTTATAGTTTTTCCAGATAGATGGTTTGCCCAAGGGAGTTCTAACCCGAATGTTGCCGCCATCTACTGCTAAAGATTTTACTCCTTTCTTGGTTTTTGTTACTGGGATTTCACAGGCAAGTGCTTGACGATGGATCGTACTTTTGCCGACCTTTAATCCCGTCAACTGTTCTAGGTCTTTGGCCGCGTTGCTAAAAGACTCATTACTTGCTAGTAAAAGACAATTTTTTTCTAAATTAGGGCTAATGCGTCTACCTCGCTCTAGATGAAGTTTCTTAGCTTGTAATGTGGAAATTTGTACAAGACCAACACAGGTTTTTACTTTTCTGATTTTTCCGGCTGTTGTTGCCGTTGTGAATGCAAAAAAAAACTGGCAAGCATAGGACCTATTATTTCTAGCCAATATTCTCTCAGGCTCATTTCTATCGAGTCAAAGTTGTGGAGTTTCTCAGGAGCTGTGTTTTTAAACAATAACTTGGCAGCCTATTTGAGATGATATTTTAGTTGTTCAAGATCTTGGTTATTCATTTGTTCTCTTTTTTCTTTCTAGCTTTTCGGTAATCGAGGACGTATGGCTGGCGCCACGCTGCGCGAATGGCTGCGCCACGCTGCGCGAACGGAATTACATTTTCCTTGATGGCTGAAACCACCTTATCGTACAGTATACACCCTTGCTGCATAAAGTTTCCCGAATGTATTTTCACCTTTTTCACACAAACCCAGCATTTAACGGCGAAACCTTTTCCCCGTATTGTTTTTGGAGACAACCTTACCCGGAACTGCCAACTAATATTGCTTCCCAAACCCTAGTATAACTCAATTGCTCTCGCTATACCGCCAAAGATCCTTCTCTTTTTTGGCAAAGCCATGAGTATTTATACTCATGGCCCAACTGGGATGCTCCCTATTGGAAAGCCCAGGAGGGCAGGAAATGGAACTTTATCGGAAAACTCAAAGATGGAAAAGAGATAAGGCTATACCGGCACTCCGAAACTGAGATAATCAGGCACGTAAAAGTAAAGGGAACAGCAAGTCCGTTCAACGGTAACCTAGTCTACTGGAGCAAAAGATTGAGGAAAAGCCCCGACGTAAGCACACGGGTGCTAAAACTACTAGAAATGCAAAAGGGCAAATGCGAACAATGCGGACAGGATATTGGTTCCCTTTCTGTTGTAGTGTAGTGCCTATACGAACTTCCGGAATTGGACCACATTCTTCCAACCTCACGGGGAGGAAAGGACTGGTACACGAACCTACAGTTACTACATGATTATTGCCATGACGCCAAATCTGCGGAGGACGGCAGGTAGCCGCACCTGTTTACAGGATATCGAAGCTGAGGATCTGGATGAGGTGAAAGTCTCACGTCCAGTTTTGAAGACGAGTCGGCCCGGCGACGGGCTGGCTTAGTTTAATCGCCCCCAAACCCTGCTGTGGGTACAGTGGTTTACCCTCGGCTGGCTATTGCTGCTGTTGGGCCATGGAGTCTATGTCTTTGCGATCGCCTCCTACTCCCAAACATCAGCTGTTGACAGTCCGCCCAAATCTTCTTCAGGATAAAGGTTAAGTAAGAAACCGGGTTTCTGGGTGAATGTACCCATATCAATTAAGCCAATAATTCATCGACAGCTACATTAAAACCAAGCAGGACTTTCTGAGTGCTGACAACTTCACCGGAAACAAATAGCTGTCGTGAGTCGGTAGTAGTCACAATTATCCAACGACTCTCAGGAAACACTAGCCATACTTCCTGACAACCAGACTGTAAATACTCTTGAGATTTGCCGATGAATTCTTCTCCACGATCTGTAGGTGAAATTATTTCAGCGATCAAGGGGAAACTCTGAGGAAGCACAGCCTCATTGCCAAATTGGGCCAGCATATCCGGTGTGAGGTAGGCAACATCAGGCTTACGTCCCCTGCCAATAGTACGACAGGGCGCATCTGTATAAACTTCTCCTCCTTGTTCATTAGATTCCTTGTAAATTTTCCAGTAAGAGCCTAACCTTAACTGAATCTGACCGTGCTTGAGTGTCATGCCTTTTTTCTCCAGTAATTGTCCATCCACCCACTCCATATCTGGGGGGTTGCGCATATAGTCATCTAGGGTGATGACTTCTGATTCTTTATCTGGGGGGTTGCGCATATAGTCATCTAGGGTGATGACTTCTGATTCTTTTGAGACAATTGTCGAGGTTACCATTGCTATCTATTCTCCTTGGTAGTATAATCTTTAGAAGGACTAAAGTCCTTACTACAAACTGGCAGTCCTGTGCTACATTGGGATAAGGGGCAGATTTGCTCCTATAATTAGGATATCATACTAGTTCGCTATTATGGCTAACTGGAACACGACAGAAGCAATCTGCCGAAATTGGCGACAAAGTCTACATAGACATCGCTAAATGGCATCTCTACTTAAATGATGCCCATTTGCACACAGTCCTGGCCGAGCAATTTTATCCCTTGCTTGCCGATAATAATCTACAGGAAGGCCAGGGACTACAAATTCTGCAAAATTTTCCTGTTAAGCTAGGCGGCGGCAAACGGGAAATCCCTCTAGCTGAACTCATTCCCATGTCTTGGCGATCGCCTCCTACACCCAAACATCATCTGCGGACAGTCCGCCCAAATATTCTTCAGGATAAAGGTTAAGTAAGAAACCCGCTAACTTCTGCAAAACCGGGTTTGGTGGGTGATTTTTAAGCCAATAATTCATCTACAGCTACATTGAAACCAAGCAGAACTTTCTGAGTGCTGACAACTTCACCAGAAACAAACATCAGTCGTGATTCAGGAGTCGTTACAATTATCAAACGATTGTCAGGAAACACCAGCCATACTTCCTGACCACCCGACTGTAAATACTCTCGAGATTTTGCCATGACTTCTTCTGCACGATCAAACTGGTAATATTCTCGCTTTGGCACAGCCTCAAATTATCTATCGGGCGATCGGGCGAAATATCGGGTCTCTTGACATAGGTGCAAATATCAGGCATAATAAAGAGAGGCTCGATTTTTCGGCTGTACCCAGCCGATCGCCTGCAAATTCAAATAGATCGCGAGATTAAATGTAGTCCGAATGGGAGGTAATTAAAGAAATCATGAGCACAGCGTTCGTAACAGAAAAATAGTAGAACGGGGCTATGTCCTCCAGTTCTGCCTATCTTGGGAGACACCGGATCGTCACATTCTGAGACGCGAGCCAAATGTTGATTTTCAAATATCAAACCTATCGAACTTAAGTAGCTTGAGTGATGTGGAAAAAAAACCTTTAAATGAAGTACTGCTTGGTGACTGCCGCGAAGTCATGAAGTCAATCCCGAATAATTACATATCTGCCTGCATAACCGACCCCCCTTATAACTATGAATTCATCGGTCACAAATGGGATGATTCAGAAATTAAGAGGCGTATTGACAGGATTAATACTAAGGAGAGTAAGACAGTTGTCAAAAATATTCCTTATGGGAGCGGTTTGGCCGGTGGAGTTAGAAATGAGAGATGGTATCAGCGGAACCGAGAGAACATTCTCGATTATCAAAACTGGTGTCTTGAATGGGGAAAAGAACTTTTCCGAATCTGCAAGCCTGGGGCCACAGTTCTAGTTTTTAACAGCACTCGTACAGTTGCCCACGTACAGGTAGCACTTGAGGATGCTGGCTTTTACGCGAGAGATATTGTCGTTTATCGGCGTTCTAGCGGCATTCCCAAAGGAGTCAATATCAGACGACAGTTAGAGAAAAGAGGTTACGATCGTCCAGAAGAATGGGATGGCTGGCATAGTTGCTTGAGGAATGAATGGGAAGCAATTTGTGTTTTGCAAAAGCCTCTGGTTAAGAATTACCTAGAGACATTATTGCAGCATGGCACGGGTCTTTTCTACACTAAAGATCCGTTGGGTGGATTTCAATCTAATATCTTAGAAAATATTTCCAAAGATAAAACTGAAGATTTTAACGTTCACTGTACCGTTAAACCTTTGAAACTGATGCAGAAATTAGTTGAGATATTTGTACCCCGTACCCCAAGGACTATCTTGATAGATCCTTTTGCAGGATCGGGAACTACATTAGTTGCTGCCCGGGAGTTCAATATCAATTTTATCGGTATTGAGATCGTGCCCGAGTATGTAGATATCATCAATAAGCGCCTTGAAGGGTTTAACGGTTCACAGGGAACTCTCCCGCTCTTTCAGTAAGAAAACTCTTGAGATCGAAACCGCTCAAATTTTGAATAAATTCAAATGACTCATCACCAATGTATACATTCCAATTGCCACTGTGACAGGCTGTAATGGCAGCAGGTAAATTATCCTTTCTCAGTATTAGGAAGACTGGCTCATAACCCCGATCGCGGAGTAAAGGACCATAAGACTTAAATTTTTTCAGCGTGCCTGAATCTCCGGAGCCAATTCGATACTTAGTATCGATTGCATAATTGCCAACAACTAAATCACATGGTTCATCATTTCCCAACTTCAATGCCGGTTGAAAATCACGGCAATATGTTTTGCAAACTTCAACCACTAATAACTGCCAACATTTACCAAGTTCCCGTCCCCAATACTGCCTGTTCTCCCTTTTCAATTGAGGAGATAAGCCAAACACATTCATGAGGGGATCCAGTTCGTCATTCTCTTGAGAATAAACTTTATCACTAAAAGACCTTTGATATCTTTCTAAAATCTTATCTAGAGATTGCTCAGTCATTGTCATTAACGAGATCCGCTAAACTTACCGACGGTGTCACTTGACAGCCATGATATACTATATTATCATGCTTGTCAAGTGACACAGATAGGCATCGGCTATTTTTTTGGCATTAACTGTAGTCCTCCCAGGACCAGGAGACCGCGAAGGCCGGTTATCGGACTAGCGGGCGGGCGATCGGGTCTCTTGACAGAGCTGCAAGATATCAGGTATAATCAAGAGAGGCTCGATTTTTCGGCTGTACCCAGCCGAACGCCGGCAAATTACACCAGAACGGGAGATAAAATAGCGCAGGACACGTAGCCTGGTTGAGACAGTCAGCGTTCGCAATTTTCAATTCACAATTTTCAATTAGCTTATGATTAGTCTAGTCGCGCCAACCCAAACTCTAGAGGAGTTTTTACAACTCCCAGAAACAAAACCAGCGTCCGAGTTTATTGATGGAAAAATTATCCAAAAAAATATGCCTCAAGGTGAACATAGTGTGCTGCAAGGGGAATTATACGCAGCCATAAACCAAGCAGCTAAACCCCAAAAAATTGCTATGGCATTCCCAGAGTTACGCTGTACCTTTGGGGGGAACTCTATCGTTCCTGACATTTCCGTGTTGCGGTGGGAGAGAATTCCGGTTAATGCTGCTGGGAGGATTGCCAACCGTTTTCACATTCATCCGGATTGGTCGATTGAAATTCTTTCTCCCGACCAAAGACAAACAAGGGTGTTAGGCAATCTCCTCTATTGTTCCCAACAGGGGACCGAGTTGGGTTGGTTGATTGACCCCGAGTCGGAGAACATTATGGTGGTGTTCTCAGATCAACGGGTGCAAATATTCGGGGGGACCGATCGCTTGCCAATTCTGAGCGAAATTACCTTGTCCTTAACGGTCGATCGGGTTTTTGCTTGGTTAACGATCGGTTAAGCGATCGGCAGCAATCTCCCATAAAACCGGTATCACAGATTATCTAGCTTGACATCATGTGGAATCCAGAAGACTACGGAATTCCGACGCTCACCCAATGCCAAAAGTTGTTAATTTGTCAGCTTTTAGCATCGACGAAGCTAGCAAAAAATCAGGGTTATAGCAGGCGATAGCATCGGGAATAAAAGCTTAACAGACAATGTTTTTAGTCGGTTTTCAACCGACATAAAGCAGAGTTTCCTGGCTCCCGTCTGGGAACGTAGGTGGTTCAAACCCCCGGTGGGGTAAGGCAACCACTTTCTGAAGAAAGCATTAAATTTAGGGCGGTGATCTGGGGGGGCGACATGCAAGCTGAAAACCTTACAGGATAAGGTGTTGAGACGATGTTGACAAAAAAAGATGGACTTGCTAGACTAGAAAAGTAGATAAGGGTTAAAAATTATGAAAGTTCTCCCAGATTTTTACCAAGACCACATCGTCAAACATTTAACTAAACCTCAATATTATATGTCGATCATTTTGATTTCTTTAATCTCTGAGCATCGCTGGGTGCGATTAGAAGAACTTGCCAATTTATTTCCACAGCCAATTAAGTTTGAAAGTCGCCGAAAAAAACTTCAACGCTTTTTATCTTTGCCAGCATTAAATTTAGAAACGATCGGGTTTCCGATCTTAAGTCAATTATTGTTGATATTTTTCGATAATAAACAGGTCGTTGAAGTAATTATAGATAGGACAAAATGGGGTTGTATAAATTTATTAATGGTGAGTTTTCATTATCAAAATCGAGCAATACCAATTTATTTTGAACTATTGAATAAAAAAGGAAGCAGTAATTTATCAGAGCAACAACAAGTTCTCTATAAGGTATTGGATTTACTTAGCAATTATCAAGTCGTTGTTTTGGGCGATCGGGAATTCTGCAATGTAGATTTAGCTTCGTGGTTATCTAGCCTAAAAGTATACTTCTGTCTACGTTTGAGGAAAAATGAATATATTGAAATCTCCTCTGATGTTTGGAAAAAATTAAGAGATGTAGGATTATATCCGGGAATGTCGTTATATTTAAAGGGTGTAAAAATCACCAAAACCAAAGGCTTTCAAGGAGCTAACATTGCTTGTAAATGGAAACGAAAGTATAGAGGATGGCAGGCAGAAGAGGGATGGTTTATTATTACTAACTTTGTCACTTTAGAGTTGGCCTTAAAAGCTTATGAAAACCGTTTTGGAATTGAGGAAATGTTTAGAGACTTTAGGTGGATACAATATTGAAAGAACTGGATTAACTGGCGATCGCTTAGTAGTTTTAATCCTGTTAATTACAATTGCTTACACCAGCTCAATTGTAATGGGAGAAGAAATCAAACAAAAAGGTGTTACTTGTTATGTTGGTCGTGTAAAAGAAGCAGGACGCCGTGAAAGACGTCACAGCGCATTTTATATAGGTTCCAGAGGCAAAGATTGGCTTAAATCCGTAGATTTTTATGCTGATATTGTAGATGAATTAATGAAGTTAAGTCCAGAAAAGAAGATCTATTATGCACGAGGCAAGAAGGCTGTAACCCTTATCAGGTATACATCCTAGCCTTCATGTCGCCCCCCCAGGGCGGTGATGTGGATCTGGTAGTAAAAAAACATTCACAGATTAACGCAGATATAATTTGGTTACACTGACCCTTGGAAAGATTGGAACGGAGGAGAACAAAATGGGAAAACCAACTGGCTTTATGGAATATGTTCGTGAGGAACACTCCGAACTGCCCCCCCTCGATCGCATCCTGAACTGGGATGAATTTCACCTGCCCATGGCGGAGGAAAAACTCGGCACCCAAGCGGCCCGTTGCATGGACTGCGGTACGCCCTTTTGCCACACGGGAACCCTGATCAATCGCATGGCAAGCGGTTGCCCGATTAATAATTTGATCCCGGAATGGAATGACCTGGTCTATCGGGGCCTCTGGGAAGAAGCCCTCGATCGCCTGCACAAAACTAACAATTTCCCGGAATTCACTGGCCGGGTTTGCCCCGCACCCTGCGAAGGATCCTGCGTCCTGGGTATCCACAACCCCCCCGTGACGATCAAAAATATTGAATGCGCGATCGTCGATAAAGGTTGGGAGTCGGGGTGGATAAAGCCCGAACCTCCCCAAAAGCGTACTGGTAAAAAAGTGGCGGTAGTGGGATCTGGCCCGGCGGGTCTCTGCGCGGCTACCCAACTGAATAAGGCCGGTCATTTGGTGACGGTCTACGAACGGGCCGATCGCCCGGGGGGTCTGCTGATGTATGGCATTCCCAACATGAAGCTGGACAAGCAGGAAGTAGTGATGCGGCGCCTGCAAGTCCTGGAAGCGGAAGGAGTGAAGTTCCTCTGTAATACAGAAGTGGGCAAGGACTTACCCGCCGAAAATCTCCTGAAGGAATTTGATGCTACCGTTCTCTGCGTTGGCGCGACCAAACCCCGGGACCTGCCCATCGAAGGTCGAGAGTTGAAGGGTATCCACTTCGCGATGGAGTTTCTCACCTCCAACACGAAAGCAGTTCTAGACAGGCACAAGAATGGCAGCTTTATTTCTGCTGAAGGCAAAGATGTCGTCATCATTGGGGGTGGTGACACGGGTACGGACTGCGTGGGCACGTCCATACGCCACGGTTGCAAGAATCTCATCCAACTGGAAATCATGCCCAAACCGCCCCTAAAACGGGCTGCGAACAATCCCTGGCCCGAATGGCCCAAGATCTATCGTATGGACTACGGTCAGGAGGAAGCTGCGGCCAAGTTTGGGGAAGATCCCCGCAGCTATCTGACTACGGCGACCAAGTTCGAGGGGGATGAAAACGGACGAGTGAAAGCAGTTCACATCGTCCAGGTAGAGTGGCAGAAAAACGAACAAGGTCGGTTCATTCCCCAGCATGTCCCGGGTACGGAAAAAGTGATACCGGCCCAGTTGGTGCTGCTGGCCATGGGCTTCCTCGGTCCCGAACAGCCGCTGTTAGATTCCTTGGGACTCGATCGGGATCCTCGCAGCAACATTAAAGCCGAGTATAACAAATTTGCTACCAGCATTCCTGGGGTGTTCGCTGCTGGTGACTGCCGTCGCGGTCAAAGTTTGGTAGTCTGGGCTTTTAATGAAGGTCGTGGGGTGGCCCGGGAGTGCGATCGCTACCTAATGGGCAGCACCGACCTACCTTAAACTTATATCCAGGTTTGTAGTGAGGACTTTAGTCCTCAAAAGTGCATCTGGAGAGAGCGCAAAAATATTAATGTTGTAGGTTGGGTAGAGGAACGAAACCCAACCGGCAAGATAACGTTAGTTGGTGGCTAAACGTTCAGCAAGGTAGGTCTCGACGATCGCTTGGGGGGTAACCCCTAGGCGGTTGGCAACTCGGTTGAAGCTGTTCGATCATCCAGGTGGGTAGGTCTAGTTGGATGCGTTGCTGTTTCCGTCGGGGGCGTTTAGCCTTGGATAGGTCAAGCAGTTGGCTGATGTCTTCACCAGCGTCAAATTTTCGGTCAAATTCTTGAGCTTTCATACAGTGCAACCTCTTCTGTTCGGGATCTGCTCCCTGAGATAATCCGAATGGCTCGATCTCGGTAGGTAATCACTCCGGACCAGTGTTTTGCTTTCAGTTTAGCAATCACTATAAACCTCTGTTCTTCCTGGGTTCTCGCAGGAATTTCTATGAAGTTTTCGTCGTCCCAGAGTTGTTGTGCTTCCACGAAATCGATGCCGTGTTTTTCGAGATTTGACTGACTTTTGTTTTCGTCATATTCAAAACTAAGCATAATCCGGATCCGGAATTTTTTCTGTTGATTTACTTTTTTCGTTCATGCCCCGTTCTCCTGCTGTACGGTGTCGGCGGTGCGTTCTCCGGTGAATGCCTTTTAGTAAAATCCCTTTGGGGGGACTGTCAGTCATAGGTTAGCCGTTAGCGATCGGATACTGGTCCGACAACTACCAGGTTACCACAGAATAGCGGCGATCGCACAGGCCACGCTGCGCAGGGTAAGAAGCTGTAACTAAATCATTAGACACCTTTGGACATTATTTCCGAAATGGGTAATAATCGTAGTGTAGTTTATATCAGTACAATACTCTTCTGAGAAAGCTGATTTTGATATTCCCACAAGAACAAGAAACTTATTGATAGCATGGCACCTGTGGAGGATGTATGCTTTGAGGTTTTAAAACCGAATTAAAACTGAACAATCAACAGCGAACAGCGTTGGGTAAACACTGCGGAGTAGCTCGTCATGCTTGGAATTGGGGACTGGGTTTAACCAAACAGATACTCGATCACAATCGGAATAATCCAGAGGAAAAAATCAAGTTGACGACAGCGATTGACCTGCATAAATGGCTGGTAGCCCTGGTCAAACCTGAGTATCCCTGGTATTATGAAGTAAGCTTCTGCGCCCCGCAATCTGCTCTGAGAGAGCTAGCTGACGCTTGGAAACGGGCATTCAAAAAGACGAGTAAACCACCTCGGTTCAAAAAGAAAGGCCGCGCTGACAGCTTCACAATAGACGGATCAATTAAGCTCGACCACTTTAGAATTAAAGTACCTAAGATCGGTTGGCTAAGAACATATGAGCGACTACCAGTCTGTTCTAGCCCCAAGTCTGTAACCATATCCAGGACGGCTGCTCGATGGTTTATCAGCTTTAAGCTGGAAGTTGAGCTAGTCAACCACCCAAAATCTCATCCTGTAGTAGGAGTAGATTTAGGCATAAAAGCACTAGCAGTTCTGTCAACTGGTGAAGTTTTTGAGGGTGCTAAAAGCTATCGTAAATACGAGAAAAAACTCTCGCGACTGCAATGGCTGAATCGTCATAAGCAGATCGGTTCGGCCAATTGGAAAAAAGCCCAAGTCAAAATAGCTCGCTTGCACCGAAAAATAGCTAACATCCGTAAAGACACATTACACTTCACGACCTATTTGGCCAAAAACCACAGTCGAATAGGAATTGAGAACTTGAATGTGTCCGGGATGATGGCGAACCACAAATTAGCAAAAGCTATTGGAGACATGGGATTCTATGAGCCGTTCTCAGTCGCCCCCCAAAACTGGGTGTGGTCAAAACCCGTTGGTAGGAGACCTCGCCGCCCTCACCCTAAAGGGCCCGGCTACATGAACAAAGCCCGCCTGCGCGGGCTATATACATGTATCTGAGATGCACCTGGCTATCAACTACTTATGACCAGGTCGGAGGTTAACTTGGGACTGAGGGTGCTAAAAACCTTCAAAACTGAATTTTCCCAGACTGAAAGAACTTCTACTGCCGTTACATAAGACTTACCCAAAGTTACCCACAGGTGGACATCTTTGGAACTTACTTCCTGCTTCATCCTGGTAGTGTCGGCACTCACCAGTCCACAGGCTAACACCACCTAACTGGCGGCTTGCTCTAAATTCAACGATGCGTTCAAGTCTCGGTCACATTCAAACCCGCAGTTGTCGCACCGGAAAACCCGCTCAGATAAAGACATTCCGTCTTTCTTGGTGTGACACTGGGAGCAAGTTTTGGTTGAAGGATACCATCGGTCAACCACGACTAAGATTGACCCGTACAATTGACACTTGTACTCCAACTGCCGTTTGAACTCATAGAAGCCCATATCCTGAATGGCTTTAGCTAGTTTGTGATTAGCCATCATACCGGACACATTGAGATTCTCTATTCCTATTCGGCTGTGGTTCTTAGCTAAATAGGTCGTGAGCTTGTGTAATGTGTCTTTACGGATGTTGGCTATCTTTCGGTGCAAGCGGGCTATCTTAACTTGGGACTTCTTCCAATTAGCCGAACTCACCTGCTTATGACGATTCAGCCATTGCAGTCGCGAGAGCTTTTTCTCGTACTTCCGATAGCTAGACGCACCCTCAAAAACTCCACCAGTTGATAAAACAGCTAGCGTTTTTATACCTAAATCTACTCCTACTACAGGATGAGGTTTTGGGTAATTGACTGGCTCAACTTCCAGCTTAAAGCTGATAAACCATCGGTCAGCCGTCCTGGATATGGTTACAGACTTGGGTTGAGAACAGACGGGCAGTCGCTCATATGTTCTTAGCCAACCAATCTTAGGGACTTTGATTCTGAAGTGGTCAAGCTTGATGGCCCCATCTAGAGTGAAGCTATCAGCACGGCCTTTCTTTTTGAATCGAGGTGGTTTGCTAGTTTTTTTGAATGCCCGTCTCCAAGCAGAAACTAGCTGTTTCAGGGCATATTGCGGGGCGAAGAAGCTTACCTCGTAGTACCAGGGGCACTCAGGTTTGACCAGAGCTACCAGCCATTTATGCAGGTCAATCGCTGTCGGAAACTTAATTCGTTCGAGAGGATTATCCCGGTTGTGGTCGAGTATTTGTTTTGTTAAACCCAGTCCCCAATTCCAAGCATGACGAGCCACTCCGCAATGTTTAGCCAAGGTTGTTCGCTGTTGGTTGTTCAGTTTCAATTCGGTTTTAAAACCGTATAGCATATATCCTCCACAGCTTTGGCCATGCTATCAATTTGTTAAAGCACTACGATTCTTACCCAATCCGGTAATAATGTCCAGAGCGGTCCAATGATTTGGTTACAGCTTCTTACCCCCGTCGCACATGCAGAAACAGCTTATCTATCCTATTATGCTGTTTTACCATCCTGCTGCGCACGCTCCGGGCCCCCTCCGCTGCCGGTGCTGGCCAGACCCCCTCGGCTTGGAGGTAAAAAAATCAGGGCGACAACGCCCTGATTATTGCAAACACGGAGTAGAACAACAAGTTATCTAGCCTGTTTGCATCCAGAATTTGGTGCCCAGACTAGAGGAAGGGCTGTGTCGAGTGCCCCTTAATTTTCCTGCCCGCAACGTCCGATACCGGCGTTGCACCGGTGTAGCCCTAGATGCCTTGACGAGAGGCCAGCTTTTCAAAATTGGCCTGAGTTTGCTGTAGGAGCTGTTCTCGGCTATTTGTGGTTTGCTTGAGACTGGGGACCAGGTTGCGAGCTTGTAGGGCCATGTGAAGCTGAAGATGGGCTACGTACTCGCTGAAGCCTTCACTCGATATTGGGTTTTGGGTTTGTAGTTGATGTCTATTCAAGATGTTCTCCTTTCTTAACTTCGATATCTCTTGTTGTGCTCTTGTCCCAGGGGACTCGGCACACAAGAGATATCGCTGCGCATTGCCAACATCAATAGAAGTTATCACGCCCCTGAGCTCCTCTGGGCTAGTTCTTAATGAATCTTAACTTTTTGCTGCTCTTTTATTAACTTTTGTAATGGCATCTAACATTTTTGCTAGTTTCGCTTAAGTTATGGTATAGGAGATTATCTGGTGCTAGGGAGCGCTATGCCGGCTGGCAAGAGGGAGACCGGGCGGGCGATCGCCAGTAGTTGACGATCGAGTCAATAGCAGGTGCTGGTTGAATAATGTTAAGTAGTCAGACAAAATTAATTACATATTTTTCTCCAAAATTTTTTATGATTGTTTCAACGGAATCAACTAAGTTTTTCCAGCAAGAATAAGCATCGATTTCAATCCATTCGTATTTAATAAACCGCCACAAGATTTCAATCAAATTCAAATGAGGTGAATAAGTGGGGAGATGGAATATAGTAATATTGCGTTCTTTCCATTCTTCAATCTTATCTTGAATAGCATCACTAGTATGGACAGATGCTTGGTCTACTACAATTACTGTTTGCTTTTCCATTCTCGTGGGAAAAAATGCATCGATACAAGCTATGACTACATCTGAATTAATATTTTGAGTAGATACATACGCTTCTAAATGATTGTGGCGATTCATTATTCCTAATACATTTAATCTGCGGCTACTCCGACTAGGTACTTCTATATATTCCCCAATATTTTGCCATCCATAAGGGACACAAGGGATTAAATAAAACCCACTTTCATCTAAATAATACAAATTAATTTCCCCCAAATTGTCTAACAGTTTCAGTTGTTCAAGTTGTGCTTTTTTTTCCTCATACTCTTGAGCTGGGGGGCTGACAGCTACCCCTTTACGCATCCGATGCCAACTCATATTCATTGTTTTCAATATTCTCTGAACAGTTTTAACACTTGTTTCAATTCCCCATTCTTCTTTGATTTTAGCCACCACTTTTTTTAATTGCCTCGGTTCTTCTTCAGTCCAGGCTTTAATTTTTTCTTTTTGTTCGAGACTAAAGGTTTGCTTACGACCTCTTCCAGACTTATTATATAGTCCGACCATTCCCTCGGAATCCCAATTTTTAATCCAATTGTAGATAGTTCTATAACTAACATCAAAGATTTCCATAAGTTCTTTAACTTTTTTATGTTCTCGATCTCGCAAAAGTAAACAATGTGCTCTTTGACGAACTCGATCATGGCGACTTTGATGATAAATTCGTAAGAGCAATTTTGCAGAAAGCTCATTTATTTCGCGCATTAAAATCCTTCTTAATTTCTCCTAATTTATCGTCATATTATGTCAAATATATCTGGCCGGGGATGAGCATGAAAACCGACTCCCCGTTAGTTTGACAAAAATCTGCTACATGTACGAGTAGCTATATCTAGTATAACAAGTTTTCTCGATTTTGTGCAATTAATTTTGTCCAACTACTTATGCTCAAAGAGCCCGTTCTGAGAAAGCATGACAAATAGACAAAAGGAACGAAAATTGCCCGGACAGCAAAAACTATTCTCCCGGAGAGACCCGATCGTCTTCAGTTTTCGCCACTGATGGTTCTCTGATAAGTGAGCCACAGATTAGACTCAATACTGGGTGTGGTCATGCAGAAGTTGCAGGGGTCGCGCTCCCAGGTTTCGGCAGCACCAAGAGGCATCCCTGGGGGATCCGGCGACTGGGGTATCCCATGGGAGATCGACGGGCGCAAGACCACTTCGGCCCCAACAGCTTTTGCAGGACAACCCCACCATAGCTAGTCGCAACTTTGGCCAACGCTGGTTGGGGGTGTTGACCTAGAATAGATCTATTCCGACCGAGAATAGATCTATTCCGACCAAGAATAAGTCCATTCTCTCTCACATGAAGCTTACTTTTGCCAAGAATAAGTCCATTCTCTCTCACATGAAGCTTACTTTTACCAAGAATAAGTCCATTCTCTCTCACATGAAGCTTACTTTTACCAAGAATAAGTCCATTCTCTCTCACATGAAGCTTACTTTTGCCAAGAATAAGTCCATTCTCTCTCACATGAAGCTTACTTTTGCCAAGAATAAGTCCATTCTCTCTCACATGAAGCTTACTTTTGCCAAGAATAAGTCCATTCTCTCTCACATAAAGTCTTTTTTTCTCACATAAAGTCTTTTTTTTGCAACTTTACTCAATAATGCTACAAATAAATCACGCCTTAGTCTTACTATGAAAGAGTTTCAGGGGGCGCAAGATGAAGTTGCTGCTCCCGTCGCCCCGCCGCCCCCCTCCCCTGGCGCATCGTAGCGCAACTCGATGAGACTGTTGTAAATATGTATCTGTTTGGGGAAGTCTACTTCGTACTCACTTTGGACTTCTACATGCACCAGCACATTGATCGGAGAACCGTTTTTCCGCCAGACCTTGACCAGGATGTCAGCTAAACGCCTGCCCGGGGGTGTGGTCAAAACCCGTTGATCGTTTCTAGGCCCTTCCAGCTGTCGTATCCCTTGTAGGGGCGACACCTTTCCTCTCAAACTACATCGCTGTTGGGTTTCGTTCGGAAACCCAACCTACGTATATGTCTCGTTCCCAGGTTCATTCCCTGCCAGAGTCAGGGAACGAGAGGAATGCCCAAACTGGGCAAACTATTAACTATTTGTACAGTTTCCAGACTCACGGTAATTACCTGTCCAATTAACCGCAGGATATATTGTTCGTCATCTAGGCGGTTCGGGTCGTTGACGATGCCGCTGCGTTTATCTATTTTGACCCGATATTGGTCTATTATCCAGTCTAAGGCAGAACGGTTCCCCAAACGATATGCAAATGCTGCGGGGGGGATACCGCTGAGGGTGAGAAACTCATTGTAGATCAGTTGGGTTTTATCTTTGCTGAGTCTCATTTTCTCCACCCGCCAATTCAGGGGAACGTCCTGATTTTCGATCCAGTTGAGGGGATGTGGGGGTTGTTGTTCGTAGTTGAGGTGCAGTTCTGCTAAACGTTTACCTGCTTGGGCAAAGGCGTGAAAGTCAGGGGCGTAGGGAATGCGGGGTAATTCCCGTTTCAGGTTGGCGGCGTAGCGCTGGCGATAGATTGGATGGTGGAGAATGCCGTAGATGTAGTAGAAGATATCCCATTTGGTAATTGTATCGTCTTGATAGTGGCGGCGATATTCCCTTAGGGCCCAGTCGGTGATGTTTTCTTGGCGGTTGCTTCCGTCTTTATCGTAAGTGTAAAAGGGGAAGCCTTGTCCGGGACGTCCTCCAACATCTGCACAGGGAAGATAATTCACTATGTAAACAACAAAGGGAATTTGTGAATGATTTGTGACAGCAATCACATGATTTTATTTTTCAGTCTCTGGAGTGGGCAATATCGATGGAAATTGATAGCGACGATTATTTAAATGAGGATCGAAATAGAGAAAAGAGCAAGTGAAAGGACGATAGATCGAAAGTCGGACAGCATCATGATTGTATTGGAGAGCAATTCTTCTCTTTAAATGGTCTTTTAAGTCCCCAGACCAGCTAATTTGACTATCATCGCTAGTAACAAAATTATCAAGGCTGACCGAACTGTCGCTCCTCTGACTCCATCTTACCATCTGTTCGTTGTAATTTGCGATCGTGTGTTTAATGTTTTCTGCTAACTCCTCGCGATTAAAATTATAAGCCCAAGCATCGCGGCTTGTACTAACTCCTCGACTAAATAAGTTAAAAATTACTCCTTCTTCCATATGGGAGGATTTAATTTTCTTGTCTCCCATCGGGATAAAGGTTTCAAACTCATCCTGCAACCCTTCCCTTAGCCAGGTATATTTACGATCGGGCTTAATTAATTGCCAATCGATCTTACCACAATCTGACGACTTATCCAAATATTCATATTTTTCTTCCTTGCGCCAAAACTCATCCACCCGCCTATAGTAAATTTGTGCTGGTTGTGTACTTTTCCCCTTGCGGATCAACAAGTTAATGCTAACACCGACTTGAATGCCAAACACATTGTGCGTCGTTCCCGATAGTTGAGGATTTTTCCTGACATTTCCGCCTAAATCAACAACATAGATTACATCAAAATCTTTCTGGAGATGTTTGCGCATCCCATCAAAAGAAATATCGGTAACAAAACTGTTATTGCTGACAAACGCCACAATCCCCTCATCCCCTATTCTATCCGATGCCCAGCGAATCGCTTTCACATAGGGATCTGACAGAGAATTTCTCAATGTCGCTTGCGAGTCTTGAGAATAGGTTTCTCTCACCCGCCCATCTACCTCTTCATACTTACGATTTTTATTATTATCGTTCTCATTCACCTGACCTGCATTATAAGGCGGGTTGCCAATGACCACAAAAATGGGAGATTGTCTTTGCCTTTTCACCCGGGCCGTATTCTCTGGCGTAAATAAGGACAACTGCTGTACCTTTTGATCGAAAAAGGTATCCACCATGCAGATCCCTTCAAAGGGTTTATAGCTTCCCGTCGCCTGCAAATATTCATGTTCGATATTCATGGAGGCGATATAATAGGGCAGCAGCATCACCTCATTGCAGTGTAACTCATGGTCGTACTTATGGGGAAGTGCCGTTTTTCTGATTTCCCGCATCACCCGCATGATAAAGTTTCCCGTACCCACAAACGGATCGAGAATATGCACTCCTTTGTCACTCAAAGATTTGCCAAATTCCCGTTGCAGAATCTCTTCTACACTCTTGACCATAAAATTCACGATCGGTTGCGGCGTGTAGACTATCCCATGGGTATCCGCCACCTTCACTGCAAATCCTTGGAAAAACTTCTCGTAAACTGTATTCAGGAAATGCTGCTTTTCGCTATAATCTTCGATGGTGGCCGCCGTTGACTCCAAGGCCCGGTAGAAATAGTCCACATTTCCCAGGAAATGATCCCGACTAAAGGACTTGGAGGTGAGGGCATTAATCACCTTTTCTATTTCAACGGCAATTATATTCCGGCGGGTAAAATCGGGATTATCGAAGATGCGACGAAAAATCCGTTCCGTCAGCAAATGCTGAATCAGCATTTCTTCTATGGCCGCTTCTGCTATATTTGGATTAATCGCTTCCCGGCAGATTTCGGCAAATTTCTGGAATGCTTGAATAAACTTCCGATTAGTTTTCTTTTCGGTCGCAATGAGATCGATCAGTTTTCCCGCCAAGTCTCGCACCCGGTTGCCAAACTCCGTCGCCGCTACCTCCCACTGTTCGATCTCGGGGGTCCGATACTCAAAGAACAGCTTCAGGGTTTCGACTAGATGCTGGGGTTTGGTGATGTCCCGATCGCATATTTGCTTTCCCCCTTGCCAGAGAATCGCCCGATCGGGTGCTTGAAAGAGAATATTATCATGAGGATAGCCCGCCGCAAACTTCTTTTTCACCTCCGAGGCCAAATCATCCTGACTATCTTTCGCTTCCCAGAAACCGTGGCGGAGGGTATCGTCTCGTACCAATTCTCCATCCACCTGGATGCGTTTGTGGTCCAGTTTTACCGTTTTTTCCAGTACCAAAGTCCAATTAAACTGCTGACAGCAAGCTTTCAGAAGATCGGCAAAAGCATCTCTGACCGCCAGTTCGTGGTCCACACCGAGTCGTGCAAATTGCTGCAATGCTTGGTAATAGGTTTTAACGGGTTTGTGGGTCTGTTTTAGGTTCAAGCTTTCCATGGGTTTTGCTTTTGCTTTTGTGATTTTGGGACCACTATCTACATGATAATCTATTTGGGCTATTGTGCGCAAATCCTGAATTTTTTTATTAGGTTTCGTTCCTCTACACAACCTACATTCTACTACATCCCTGTTGGGTTTCGTTCCTCTACCCAACCTACATTTTTATCTATAATGCTTTCAGTCGGTATAACACCGACTTTAGCTATTAGCCGGGGGTTTGAACCCCCGGCGGGCTAACAACGAAGAGAGAAGAGAGAAGTCTAATCTTCAATTCCTTCACGCAGTCCGATCGCGATTTGGCTATGCTTTTCAATCTGTCCCATCACCTGCTTGGCCCGCTGAATCACTACTGGGGGCAAACCTGCCAAACGCCCTGCTTCTATGCCATAGGATTTAGAAGCACCTCCGGGTTGTACTTGATGCAAAAAGATAATCTCATTGGGCATTTCCTTGACCGTTACCTGGAAGTTTGCCACATTAGATAAAATGGAAGCTAGTTCGTTCAGTTCGTGATAGTGGGTAGCAAATATTGTCCGGGATTTGATTTCCCCTGCCAGGTATTCTGCTACCGCCCAAGCAATAGAAAGACCGTCAAAAGTAGCCGTTCCTCTGCCTATTTCATCCAGCAACACCAAAGACTGGGCCGTCGCGTGATTGAGGATATTGGCAGTTTCGTTCATTTCGACCATGAATGTAGATTGACCCGTGGCCAGGTCGTCCACCGCCCCCACTCGCGTGAAAATGCGATCGCACAGTCCCAGAGTCGCGGACTCCGCTGGCACAAAACTCCCCACCTGGGCCATCAGTTGAATTAAGCCTACCTGTCGCAAATAGCAACTTTTACCGCTAGCATTGGGACCAGTGAGGATAATTAAATCGGGAGATTCGTTTGAGAGTTCTTTCCCAATGGTAGTGGAATTGGGGACAAAGAAGTTGGCGGATAAAGTTTGTTCGACCACGGGATGACGGCCCTCTGCGATCGCGATCTCTCGACTTTCCACGATCGTGGGACGGCAATAACCCTGGATGACAGCAATTTCTGCTAAACTGCACAAGACATCAATTGCGGCTACGGTCCGGGAAACATTTCTAATTACTGGGGCTTTTTCTCCCACTTCCGCCCGCAGACGGATAAAGATATCGTATTCTAACTCGTTGAGTTCCTCCCGGGCCGTGAGAATTCGCGCTTCCCGTTCCTTCAACTCTTGGGTAATATAGCGTTCTTCATTAACTAGGGTTTGCTTGCGAGTGTAATCATCGGGAACATGGTCCGCTTTGGCCCGGGCGATGCTAATATAATAGCCGAAGGTTTTGTTATAGCCGACTTTCAGATTGCCTATGCCCGTCCGCTGTCTCTCTTGGCTTTCTAAATTCGCCAGCCACTTTTGGTCATCTGCCGCAGCCTCCCGCATTTCATCTAGCATTTCGTTTACCCCCGGTCGAATTAAACCCCCTTCTTTTAACTGCTGGGGAGGTGGTTCTACCAGATAGGTTTTAATTTTTTGCGCTAACTGATCTAATTCTGGCGGTACTTTCTGTAAGGTTCTCAGGAAGGGTGAATGGGTATTAGCTGTGATAGCAGATAGTTCCGGTAATTTGTCTAGGGATGATGCTAGGGCGAAGAGATCCTTGGCATTGGCCCTACCAGAACCCGCCCGACCTGTTAATCTTTCGAGATCGTAGACTTGCCGCAATAGTTGCCGTAGGTTTTTCCGCAGTTCTGTATTTTCTACTAATTCACCGATCGTATCTTGGCGCGATCGGATGCCTTTGGACTTCAGCAAAGGTTGCAGCAACCAGCGGCGCAAGGCCCGGCCTCCCATGGGGGTTGTGGTGCGATCGATCGCCCAGAGGAGAGAACCGTGAAAACTGCCATCCCGAACGGTTTCGACTATTTCCAAATTGCGGCGGGTTTGGTAATCTAGGATCAGAAAGTCCGTAGTGGAATAGGTGCGCAGCAGTTGCATATTAACATGGCTTTGCTTTTGGGTTTCCTCCAGATATTCCAGCAGTCCCCCCGCCGCCCGCACCCCCAGAGGTAACTGGTCGCAACCCATCCCTTCGAGCGATCGCACGTCAAACCTATCCAGGAGTCGTTCCTTGGCCTCGGCCAAACTGAAGACATGTTGGGGACGCCAAGCGTAGCAAAAGGTCGAGGGCAGACATTCATGTAAATGTGGAGAATATTCTCCCGGACGCACCATCATCCCCGTCAAGTCTGGCATATTAGTAGGAACCAGAATTTCGGCAGGTTGCAAGCGCATCAGTTCTTGAGTGAGATATTCCGCGTTACTGCCTTGGGTAGTGAGAAATTCTCCCGTAGAAATATCTGCATAGGCTAACCCCCAATTTACTCCAGCAATGACAACGGCTGCCAGGAAATTATTGCGACGGGGACTTAACATGCCCTCCTCAGTTAAAGTACCGGGGGTAAGCACTTGAGTCACCTCCCGGGTGACCATGCGGCGTTCGGCAGCAGCGGTAGCAGCATCTTCAGCTTGGTCGCAGATCACCAAGGGATAACCTTTTTCGACTATGTTGGTGCTGTGGCGATCGAGGGCGTGATGGGGAACTCCGGTCATGGGGACGCGGCCAATTTCCTTACCCCCCTCCTTGCTGGTGAGAACCAGTTCCAGTTCCCGAGAGATGGTGACAGCATCTAGGAAGAAGCACTCAAAGAAATCCCCCACCCGATATAGCAGCAGGGCGTGGGGGTATTTATCCTTGACTTCGGCATAATGCTGCAACATGGGCGTCAGCTTGCTGCGGTCCAGCAGCCGGTAGTCCGCGTTGGGAGGCAGATCGGTTTCAGGTGTAGATGCAGAGTCGGAATGCTTCTTCACGGGTCAAACTTGGCGATCGGTTTCTACAGACTTTATCATAATGGGTATGCCGATGGCTGCGCCACAGGGCTACAGGCGATCTGGTATGGTGACCGGTACAACCCTTATCTTCTCCTTCCCAGGGTCCGGCCCAGGTAACGACCGTTACCTGGAGTATCGCGCCAGGCCCTGGTTAGCGGGCGATCGCCCCTTTCCGACTAGCTTTTATCAGATGGGAACAGACCTTGCTTCTTCCACTCACGGGCCCTTCTTTTAGCTGCTTCAACACCAGGATAGGGGATAAGTTTGCTCCCGTAAGGTTTCAGGCAGTTGATATCCACCACAACCCAAGGCTCATCATCACCTTTTCCCTGTTTCTTTATCGCCTTTTCATTGAGCGATCCAATAGAACCATTCACCGAGTATATCCCGCGCTGTTGTAATGCCAGTCCGCGTATAATTTGGGCGTTATTTAATTTAGTCCATATTTGCAGACAACGCTTGAGCATTAAACCCATAGTATAATTCAACCAAGCTGAGTTCCCGGAACTTGAGTCATAATAAGCTTCCTCATCTTGATACCTAATTTCTATTTCAAACTTTTCTTCATTACTACTCATTTTTTCTATTCCCCTTTCAACTACCCTCGTTAAAGTAGAAATATCATTCGCTTCAATTCTTCTATCCCATAATTTATGCCATTTCTCATTCTTTTTATCGAAAAAAATTTTTTTTAAGTAGGCTTTACTTATTTTGGCATTCTGTTTATATTTGTGTAAATTTTCTTCCATATTATTGATATCATACAACATTTTTCCCTTGACTCTATTGTCATACCACTCCTCTGGGTAAAACTCATAACTTAAAATATTTACACTTTTAGTCCCCTCGATCATCGGCAGACAGTTGCTCATAATTGAGTATGAGGGCAAACCCAAATTTTGACATACACCAATCTCTATTTCCTGGGGTATTTGCAGCGTTGCCAAGCCACCAAATAACGTCAACTCCTGCATATAAATAATCCTCCGTTCGTTGCTCAAGTTCTTCTACTGTAAGGCTCTTCGGTACCTGAGTTGCTAAACTATCAAATAAATACTCGTCAAATTAAACTAAAATTGTTATACTTGAAGAGTAAACATATTGCTGTACTTGACTTCTGGCATTTTTAATGCTTTACTGAAATTGAGGACAAAGTGAAAACTGAGGTAAAATTATCATGGCTTCAAAAGGACAACTCAAACTACTAACAGATTTTCTGAACATCCCAGATGTTAAAGTTACTCATTTCGTACAAGATACATCTCTAGGAAAAATCCTCTCCGTAGCGAGTTTAACTTCAGAAGTAGCCTGCCCTCATTGCGGTCAAATGAGTCAGAAAATTCACTCCTATTATTCACATCTAATTAAAGACTTGCCTATGAATGGTCAAAATGTTTATTTACAGGTAAATAAACGAAAAATGAAATGTGAAAATTGTTTAAAAATTTTTAGTGAGCCTTTGGATTTTTGTGAACCAAAACGCAACTATACTAAAAGACTTGCCGACGATATATTGAATCAGGTAAAACATAGTAATATTAAAAGTGTTGCCGAAAGAACCGGGGTAAGTGAGTCAGAAATTGAAACTATGTTAAAAGATTTAAAAAAAAGTTTGGTAGGTCAAAAACCTCAAGACTTAAAACGATTGGGGATTGATGAAATTAGCCTGATAAAAGGACAAGGTAATTATTGTGCGGTATTAGTAGATTTGGACAATAGTCAACTTCTAGCTTTAGTCCCCGATCGAACCCAAGAAGCCATTGAAAAAGTGTTGCTATCTTGGGGAATAGACGTGTTATCAGGCATAGAAGAGGTTAGCATTGATTTATGGCGTCCCTATAAAACTTTGGTAGAAAAATTAATGCCTCACGCCGAGGTAGTAGCTGATAGATTTCATGTAATGAACCAGGTTCAAGAAGAATTAGACAATGGTCGTAAGCAAACAAAAAAAGAAGTTAATAACATGGATGATAAGAAGAAAAAAACTGCAAAACTCAAGGTGCTTCATCACAGTAAATATGTCCTTCTTGCTAATTCCGATGATTTAAATGAAGCTCAAAAAAGCCAATTAGAAGAAGTCAATAAAGAATTCCCGAAGCTGCAAAAGATGCATGAATTAAAAGAAAATTTTAGGAAAGTATTTGAAGAGAGCATAAATTGGTTTGATGGCTTATTGAATTTAGCAGAATGGTTGAAACAATCAGCAGAATTATTTCCCAAAAGTCAAGGAACAATCCGTCGCTGGTTAGTGGAGATAACAGCAGATTTTGAGCAAAAAACAACTAATGGCATTGTTGAAGGTATTAACCAAAAAATTAAGTTAGTTAAACGGTGCGGATTTTGTTTTCGTAACATAGAAAATTTTGAGCTAAGATGTTTATTAGCTTTTCAAAATTAGCAATAGTTTAGCAACCCAAGTACCGAAGAGCCTACTGTAATTGATGCTAACTGACATTCATGGGCTACTATCCAACCATTCGGAAAAAGAGCCGCAACATCCGCAACCCGCTTTGCTTCAGGAATAGGAAGCTCATATTCCACTTTCGCAAGACTGTACTCTGGCAGTTCCTTTTTTATAGTTGCTGCTATTAACTCTTTCCCCGCACGATGCTGTGGACTTTCGGGATGACGCTTGTAATCACTTGTGCATTCAGCTTTGTGGGCAAAGTGAGGTTTCACGATCATTCCTTGGCGGACGATCATCGGTTGACCGCAAAGTTGACATACTAAATCATCTGCTTTCAGCTCTGCTCGCGGATTGTTAATTTTTGTAATGTCTACTCTTTCGCCGGTGCTGGGGATTTTGGCAATAAAAGGCATGGCTCGATCGACCTAGCTTGCAGTATCTGGCATATTGGAATCTGTAGAACATTCTAGCATAGGTAGTCAGTCATGGGCTCGTAGACCTGATTTTCCGTTCTCCCTCATTATAGCAAAGTTCGATCGGCTTTGTCAAGTAATCTTTCCTGTTCTGGGGTCATATCAATCTTTCTTCTCGACGGACGTTACGAAAAAAACCGCTATCATCCTCTGGGTATTTCTGACGATTCGCAAATATACAGCTAATGAAAATGCGCTCTGCGATCGCGTGCTTGAGAGTAACTAAAATATTCTGCGATCGCAATTAAGATATCGATATCAGCAATCTTGTCTCCCATCGCCTCTAGCTTGAGCAACCTAAGAGCATAATTGAGACCTCTGTCAATTTTGGTCAAGATGGTTACCGATGCGATTGCGCTGCGCGCACGCTACGCGCTCGGGCATCTTTTTCCATAACATAATTTCCCGATCGTGACATCTACCAATAGTCAAGCATAAATAGGTCATTTGTCAACTAGAAGCCGCCCAGAAACACGGGTTATCCTCTCTTACCGGGTTTCTCAAATACCTGCAGAGACCACAAATGATGCGATCGATGCTAGAGGATAATACTCCACTTAGGGAAAATTGAGCATGAAAGAGACTGGAAAACCGTAAAACTACAGGAGGAGATCGCCTGCTGTCTGGTTGTGCTAGAATAGAATCAGACAGAGTAAAAACTATTGCCTATGAATCCTCAAATCCACGGTCCGCGGACGGCCCGAAAAATCGGAAAACAAGTCAGTCAAGCAGACCAAGAGAGTATTATTACCCTAGGGGACATCACCTGGGATCGTTTCCAAGCCATAAAAGCCAGTTTCCAGGGTCTGCTTGCAGTAAGATTGTTCTATTTAGCAGGAGTATTAGAGATTATATCTTCACCGAGTCGCAAGCACGAACGGATCAAAAGTACCCTGGGGTTGCTGCTAGAAGCTTACATGAAAGAAAAAGGTATCCGGTTTTACCTTTGTGGGAGGTTTCCCATCGAGAAGACCGGTTATGCTTATGGCGCACCTGATGACTCTTACTGCATTAGTAGCGATAAAGATGTTCCAGATATTGTCATAGAAGTCATAATGACTAGCGGCGCGATCGACAAGCTAGAACTGTACAAACAGATAGAAGTCCCGGAAGTTTGGCTTTGTCAGTCAAACCAACTGCGGATTTTTAATTTGCGAAAAGAAGAGTATCATGAGGTGCCCAGAAGTAGGTTTTTTCCCGATTTAGATTTAGCCTTATTGCTACGCTATATTGACTATCCCGACCAGTATGATGCCGTGCAGGAGTTTCAAGCAGTCATTAGAGGCGATCTCTAAAATTTGCGTAGGACTTGTCTCGCCTGTCTGTCAGAAGGTAGACCCACCGAGAAATTGGGATGCACCCTCTCAACTTCTCCTGCGCCTGGGAGGAGTCATTGGCTCAAATGCTTTCAGTCCCATATCTCCTGTGAGAATCTCTACCTGAAAACCCATTTTAGCATAGTATTCAGCTACGGTTTTAATTGTCGCATCGCCGATAGAAATCTTTTGAACTGCTAGATCTGGCCATGACTTTACTAAATTTTTCAGTCCCTCGGACTCCCACAACTCTGACTGATGAGTAAAAGCCGCCCAAGGACTTTTCTCATCAGCTGCTTTAATCATAATTTCTGCTAAAGCTTGGGCAGTTTGGCGACGTTTTGTCCCAGCATGAGCAATGTGATTGCCTGTTTCTATGATAGTGGCTAACGGGAGTACCAAGGTAGTAGATGCACGAATTTCTTCTTTGATGCAGTTATCGACACGCTCAAAATCCCATTTGTCGTTATCAGAGCCACAAGTATCCATTTTAGGAACTTGCAACCAAACGCATAAAATTGATGTATCTAGGATTAGAATCTTCTTCATGCTTAACTTAGCCCGAAATACTCCTTTCGATCGCCCCCTTAGCAGTCAGTTTACCCAAGGTTCCCGATGCCATCAACTTGGGCAGGTTTTCAATCTCTTCTAGAAGCGTCAGTCTGCTAGCTCCCGTCTCAGGATCTCGGTGGGCGACCGCCACAAACGGAACCATCTCCGGTCCTAAAGCATCTAGCATAGCTGCATTATGAGTCGTCACCAAAATATCAATTTTCCTCTGTTCGCCAATTTCTCGCAGCATTTCGATCAATAAGTCCGTGCGTGAGGGATGAAGTCCGCTATCGACATCTTCAATTACCAGTTGACTTCCTTCTGGGAGGGTCAGCAATGCTGTTACAATTCCTAGAAAGCGCAAGGTTCCATCTGACATGACCCGGGCATCAATCAATTTGGGTTCATCCGGTTTCCATAATTCTTCACAATAAAGCATGGCATGGGAACCAAACTTGCCCACTTTTTCTGCCCAGACTTTCTGAAAATCTCCTACTGGCAACTTCCTGGCGTAAGCAGATAGAGTTGATTCCACTTGCTCTTTTTGTTTCTCTGGTAATGCTGCCAGTAACCCGGCAATATTGGATGCATCATCTTCAATCCGATCGTCAACTGCTGAGTAATCCCGCATGTTGACAGGAATTGGATTTAAGATAACAATGTTTCTGAGGGTTTGTAAAACTACCTTAATCCCTCCCACGACTTCTTCGTCTAGTCCGCTAACCAGCATCAACCAGTTTAACTTAGAATAGAGGCGGTCTGTGCCAAAGGGCAATTGATGTTTTTCTTCGAGCAGTATATAGATGCTCGACTCCGATGGAGCATCTGTCTGAAATAAGCAGACTTTCTCAATAGCATTCCCAGATGTTTGCTTTAACCGGAAAAGAGATTCAGCCCATAGCTTTGCCCGGTAAGAAATTTCTATGGTAATGCTGTAAAGGTAATCAGTGGTTTCATCTTCTCCTTGAATTAATGCTTTTAATGTGAATGGTTGGCGCTCTTCTTTGTTATCATTAAAACTCGCCCACTCAAGTCCGCCCCGGATTTCCCGAAAATAGCGATCGCCCGTCAAAGCTTTATGAATTTCCACATCCCAGGCCATCCGCTTGAGAAAATCTAAAGCATCAAGAACATTAGATTTGCCACTAGCATTAGTACCTACGAGCACGGTCAATGGGTCGATCGGCAGTTCAGCATACTGGAAGCTTTTCCAGTTTTCCAGAATAATTTTCTTAAGCATTTTTCACTTCCTTTACACTGTAGCATACCCAACAGCATCTCACCCATATGCGAAGCATTCATTCTCAATTTTCAATTCTCAATTTTCAATTCTCAATTATTGCGATTCATAGCGTGTTGCATCCCCTCGATCTGGTTGTTCTAGCTTTTGGGTTTCCCAGACATAGACTTCGGAAAAATCTAGTCCTTCCACAGGAATGCTTTCATAGCGGATATCCCCAGCGATCGTAATTTCATCTCCGAGTCGGGGCAAACTTGAGGTAGTGAACACCCACATCTTACCGCTAGCATCGTCCAGTTGATAGAGTTGAGCATCCAGCAAGGGGACTTGCTTGATGACTGTGCCTCTTAAGTAAACTGTAGTTGTGCCCTTGGGGATCTGCTCTCCTCTGAGCACTCGCTTATGCGCACGGCTGGCACGCTCCGGGAACCCTCCGCTGCGCAGTGCGCCGATCCGTGCTTCGGGATGCGCTGGGATATCACCGATATTGGTGAGCTTGATATCCAGTGCCGAGTTACCGCAACCCCACAGCCCCAGGAGCAGCAAGGCGGTGCCGATTTTTCGGTCGTTTCCGGGAGCACCCACCCGGTTGTGTCGCATCCTGCGCACAACATAGGTGGGTGCTCCGGAAACGAAAGTCCGCGGGCCGATAGAACTCTTGACACCTTTATGAAGAGACTTTATCATGCTTATCAAAAGACCCAGAATGCAAAAACGTGATTGTGTTGCTATACAAGCATGATATCCTTTGGGACACCAAATAGTTAAGAACAAAGAAGCTTTGGCATCAACTGTATCGGCGCATCCCGAAATACGAGCGCCTTAGCGAGTATGGAGAGGAGAGCACTCATGACTAAAATGGCTCAAATATTAGATGGTAAAGCCCTGGCCAAGCGGATACAATCGGAATTGCTAGATCGCGTGCAGACCCGGAAAGCTGATGGCAAGCGTTCTCCAGGGTTAGCGGTGCTGATGGTGGGGGATAACCCGGCGAGTGCTGTCTACGTCCGCAATAAAGAGCGAGCCTGCGCTAAGGTAGGGATTGCCTCTTTTGGTAGGCATTTTCCAGCAACGACCACTCAGGCAGAATTAGAACAGGCGATCTCTTCCCTCAATGAAGACGAGAGGGTAGACGGTATCCTGGTCCAGCTACCGCTACCGGAACATCTGGATGCTATTGCACTGTTGCATCAGATCCGCCCGGATAAAGATGTCGATGGACTGCACCCGACGAATCTGGGGAAACTGGTGCGGTCCGAACCGGGACTGCGCAGCTGCACGCCAGCTGGAATTATGCGCCTGTTACAGGAATACGAGATTTCGGTAACGGGAAAACAGGCAGTTGTGGTGGGACGATCGATCCTGGTGGGGAAACCAATGGCCCTGATGCTGCTGGGGGCGGATGCGACAGTGACGGTTGCCCATTCGCGCAGCCAAAATTTATCAGAAATTACAAAAAGAGCTGATATTCTCGTAGTGGCAGTAGGGCGTCCCCAAACGATCGCGGGTGAGATAGTCAAACCAGGGTCGGTATTGGTGGATGTGGGGATTAACCGAGTCACTGACGCCGCAGGTAACAGCCGTCTGGTAGGAGATGTCCATTGGGATACAGTTGGGAAGGTGGCGCAATATATTACGCCCGTTCCTGGCGGCGTTGGCCCGATGACGGTAGCCACCCTGTTGTCAAATACAGTAGATAGCTACAGCCAGCGAGTATAGTAGGAGATGGGCGATGTTAGTGAAAGATAATCTACCTTCCATTCAGGCATTTGACCTAGCAGTCTACCTGCAAGAACGGAAGGCACTGGTGGATGCAGCCCTCGATCGGGCGCTACCGGTCAGCTGTCCCGAAAAGATCTACGAGGCGATGCGCTACTCCCTGTTAGCTGGTGGCAAGCGCCTGCGTCCCATCTTTTGCCTGGCCAGTTGCGAGTTAACGGGGGGCACCCTGGAAATGGCCATGCCCACGGCCTGTGCCTTGGAGATGATTCACACCATGTCATTGATCCATGATGACTTGCCAGCCATGGACAATGATGATTTCCGCAGAGGTAAGCCGACGAACCATAAGGTCTATGGGGAAAACATTGCTATCCTAGCAGGGGATGGCTTGATGCTCTATGCCTTTGAATATATTGCCCGGGCCACTGAAGAGGTTCCAGCTGATCGGGTGTTAGCAGTAATTACCCAGATAGCAAGAGCCTCCGGGGCGGCGGGGTTGGTGGGCGGTCAAGTGGTGGACCTGGAATATGAAGGCAAGTCGGACGTGCCTTTGTCAACACTCAATTATATTCACACTCACAAAACTGGAGCGCTGTTAGAATCTACAGTAGTCTCGGGGGCGATGCTAGCTGGCTGTCCCGCATCAGATTTAGAACGCCTCTCCCAATATGCGAAAAATATTGGCTTAGCTTTTCAGATTATCGATGATATTTTGGATATCACGGCAACCCAGGAAGAATTGGGCAAAACTGCTGGTAAAGACCTGCAAGCCCAAAAGGTGACTTTCCCTAGTATCTGGGGAATTGATGAGTCTAAAAATCAGGCCCATTCCCTAGTAAAGGAGGCGAAGGCTCAACTGGAACGCTTTGGAGAACGGGCGATCCCCCTGATGGCGATCGCCGATTTTATCACCACCCGCAGTAACTAGAAAATCATTATGCAGGACTTTGGCCATATCCTGGACAATCGCGTGCTGTTGGTATCGCTGAGCGCCTGTTTTATCGCTCAAGCAATCAAGCTAGTGGTCGATCTGGTCAAAAATCAGAAGCTGAATGTCCGCGCTTTAGTCACCACTGGTGGCATGCCCAGTTCTCATTCGGCCCTGGTGGCGGCCCTGGCTACGGAAGTGGGACAGCAAACTGGCCTCGATAGTCCTGATTTCGCGATCGCCACTATTTTTGCTATTATCGTCATGTACGATGCTGCTGGCGTCCGCCAAGCTGCTGGCAAGCAGGCTCGCATTCTCAACCAGATCATTGACGAGCTATTTCAAGAGAAACCCGAGTTCAACGAAGACCGCTTAAAGGAATTACTCGGACATACTCCCGTGCAGGTAATTGTCGGTTTCCTGCTGGGAGTTGCGATTTCCTTTGTTGCTAATTTTATTTATGGCTAATTGCGAATGGTGAATGGTGAATGGGGCAATCAGCAATTTTCAATTTTCAATTTTCAATTTTCAATTAGCCAAGCAAGCGTTTTAATGCTGATTTGGCGGCATCGGAGTAGCGTCGTTCCCCTGCGAAAATCTTGGTCATGGTTATGGTGTTACTCCGTTGCTTGATACCCGCTTTGTAACCGATGCTGGGAAAGTTGTAAAATGCCTGGGCGATCCGCTGGGCCCATATCATCTCAGCACCCCACTCTTCTTTCATGGTAGTGGTGTATTTTTCCAGGGCATTTATATCCCCCGCGATCGCCTCAGCAATGGCATGGGCTGCGCGCAGGCCACTGAAGATAGAAGGACGAATTCCTTCAGCGGTAAAGGGGTCTACCACGCAGGCCGCTTCTCCTGCTAACACGGCATTTTCTGCGTGTAGCTTTTGATTTCCATTCCACAGATAGATGGGATGCCCATAGGGCTTAGCCGTTATACTATCTACATTAAACATATTAGCATATGCTGCTAATTTTTGCTTAAACTTTTCGGGACTTTTCCCCCAAAAACGGCCCACCCCGATGGAGTAGCCATCAATTTTAGGAAAGTTCCAACCATAGCCTTTTTTGATCATTCCTAATTCAAAATAAGCACTGGTTAGGGCTTGCTGTTTGGTGGGAATTTCTGCTTCCAAAGCCGAGCCCATAGTATACTTACGTTGTGAGAAACCCAGCCATTGCGCCATCGGACCTTTGGCACCATCGGCGGCGATCGCATAGCGACCTGTTACTGGTTCATCTGCCGTGTTTACCTGCCAGTAGGCCCCCTGCCATTCTATTCCCGTTACTGCTGTCTTGTCTCGCAGTTGGGCCCCTTGGGCGATCGCCTGCTTGACCAGAAAGTAGTCAAACACCTCTCGCCGCACCATCCAGATGGGAGGAACTTCCAGATTTACCTCTACCGGATCTCCTTGATTCCAAGTATAGCATACCGAGTTAACCTTGAGAGAGATAGCAGGAGTCAAATCAAAATCAAACCACTCTTGCACTGCCGGGGAAACTCCACCGCCACAAGGTTTGTAGCGAGGTAATTCGGCTTTTTCCAGCAGTAACACGGAACATCCCCGCTTCGCTAAATGATAAGCAGCCGTTCCTCCAGCCGGTCCCGCACCTACTATAATACAGTCAAACATGATTGTTAATTGTTAGTTGTTAGTTATTAGTTGTGGGTTGTGGGTTGTCAACCTCCAATTTTTTTGTTTCTGTGGGGATGGTGCATGAGGATAGATCATATGTCATCATGTGAGATTAATCTCTCGATCCCACAATCATTCGATCGCCATAATATTACTTTAATTCTCGCGCTCGACCTCCTCCGGTTTTTGCAACCCAAATTGAATTGAAGTTTTTCAGCATGACTTCAGTAGGATTTATCTTTTTATCCGTTCCTATCGGCTGAAAAACTGCATTTACATTAGGGTAGATAAAGAAAGGTATCGAAATCCGACTCCTGGATAGCTTGTGAATAACTTCATGGGGAGTGCTGACAAACAAGCCATTCGTCCAGAGTTGCAGCATATCGCCCAAGTTGATGATAAAAGCATCTTCCAAACAGTCAGCATCAATCCAGGCATTTTTGGTATAAACTCGTAGGGAAGGACTGGGGAAATATTCTTGGATTAATACGGTGAAAATACCATTATCCGTGTGTTTCCCTGCCACACCACCTTCAGGGGGATAGTAAATAGTCCGATGGATGACGATCGGATCGTCAAAATAAGGGTCAAACCAATCGGGTTCCCGGTTTAAAGCAACGGCCAGCGCCCGGAGCAGGTGGGGCACAATTTTGGTTACGATCTCCCCTTGAAGCTGATAATGGGATGCTGCAAAATCGGGGGCTACGGTGTCATCGGGAATCACGGTCGGACCGGTAAAAGGCTTGTCTGATAGTGGACGTTCTATGCCGAGATCGAAAATTTCCTTGGGATCTGGGCCAACGTCTTCGTGAAGGGTTTCACCGTAGAGGGGAACGTAGCCCCGACATGTCTTGGGATAAACCGTTTGCTTGTCTTGGCCGTAGGCTTTTTTGATCTCTTCTGGCAACTGGAAAAAGTTGCGGGATGCGGCGATCGTTCGCCGAACCCAATCTGCCGAGATGCCGTGATCTTTCAAATAGAAAAACCCATGCTCGTAGCAGATGTCATAGAGACGTTTGTGTTCTTCGTTGCCTGAGTTTGAACCATTGAGGTCTTTTAATTTGCTTAACGAGAGAATTGGCAATGTATCCATTTATACTTGAACTCCCTAATTTTTCTTCAATTCGCAGTCGATGCTCGTAGAGCTGTTGGTAGTAAGGCCAACAAAACTCATAGGCTTGCTGCAAGTGTTCGTTGTCTTCTATCCTAACATAATCTCTTCTGTCCCGTTCCTTAAATCCTTGAATCGATTGTGCATTATAGCTAGTCTAAATCATTTGTGCAAACATTTCTCCCTGCTCGGGTGCTCCCCTCTCCCTGCTCGGGTGCTCCCTGCTCGGGTGCTCAGCTTATTGCACGACTCACTATAGTGTGCCAACCCCCTTCCCATTCTTCCCATTGAACGATTTGTACCTTCGATTCCCATTTTAAGGCTTGAGGCATAAACAGAATTCCTACGGCATCGCAGTAAGCTTTAACTGTGGCCTCTGGTTTCTGTACCAAGTCATCTGAGTCTATGGGTCCATCTCATAGAAGCAAAAATATTAATGTCGTAGGTTGGGTTTCCGCACGAAACCCAACAAAGAGATGTTGTTAGCGTTGCCCTTGTTGGGTTTCAGTCAACCCAACCTACGAATGTCTTGCATTGAGATGCACCCGAGTCTATCAGGGGGGGGACTTTTCCCATTCCCTGTTGCCATCTATAGCAATTCCTTTATAGGATACGATACTATTGGGAGCCAGAAACCCGGTTTCGTAGGAGTTACCGGGTTTCTCAGATATCGTTGCTGCCTACTTATAAACGGCGATCGGCCTATAGCCATCTATTGATACAAGGCGATCGCCCTGTTGCTATCTACTCATAAACAGCGATCGGCTCTCCCAAAACATCCATTTTCGGCTCTACGCCCAGTCCAGGAGCTTCTGGCGCAAACGTTTTACCGCCTTGATTGCGCGCGCCTCCTGTAGCCGTATCGACGGTCAGCATTTCGTGGCACAACCAAGTAGCTCGCAAAAACATTCGTGGAGTTGCCTGGGCAAGATGCACTGCTCCCGTATCTGCGATGATACTACCTCCCGTCTCTTCAATATTCATCCGAATACCCCTTTCCATACAGAAATCTCGGATCCGCTTGGCCTTGGTTAAACCTCCCACGCGACAAACCTTAAGACCGATCGCCTCGCAAGCATTATCGGCGTTAGCGCGTACAATATCCCCATAGCGCTGAATGCACTCATCCAAAATAATCGGATGAGAAGTGAGGCGACGCACTTGGAGAGACTCCTCATAAGTTTCGCAAGGCTCTTCAAAATAACAAACATAGTCCTTGACTGCGTTCATCACCCGGAGCGCTTCATCCATCAGCCAAGCTCGATTAACATCGAAAGTAGCGCTCTCATTTCCAGGTAAATAAGAACTCACAGTCTTAATTCGCTCGATGTCTAGAGCCACATCGGCTCCAATCTTACAAGTATGGACAACATAGCCCCTTTCTTGCCCCCATTGAATTGATTTAATCATTTCCTCTGGCGTACCCGTAGGCACTGAATTCTGAGGAATTACAGGTTCATCAATACGACCGCCAAACAGTTCGCAAAGGGGCAGTCCCGTTGCTTTGCCCAGGATATCCCAACAAGCCATATCCAGAGCTGATTTAATGTAGGGATGACCGGGTAGGGCGAGATCCATCGTCCGATAGATAAAATCGATGCGCCGGGGGTCGAGTCCTATTAGTTGAGGGGCTAACTCTTCAATTCCAGCCCTGACACCCAGTGGAAAAGCGGGTAAATAAGTGGAACCCCAAGGGCATCCTTCTCCCCAGCCTCGGATTCCTTCATCCGTATCGATGGCAACTATGGTGGAATCGAGTTTGTCAAAATACAACCGACCCCCTGAGAGTCGATACGGATGCTCTAGGGGCAAAGTGACTTGGTAGACAGAGATACGAGTAATTTTCATGATCTATGTAAGTTTATACAGAGGGGGTAATGACAACTTTGCCAAAAAAGCTTTTAGTTTGGAAAAACTTCTGAGCTTCTTTGATTTCACTGAGGGGAAAAAGTTTAGCTACTGGAGGATTCAAGAGACCTTTTTCAACATACCCGATCAATTGCTGAAATACTCCTGGTTCAAAGCGAGTTGCTCCCATCATTTCAGTATCTTTATAAATTAAATCTCGCAAATCTAAGGAAGCTATTGGACCTCCTATAGCTCCACAGCTCACATATCTTCCTCCTATACAAAGACTTTTGAAAGCCAGATTAAAATATTCTCCGACAACAACATCTAAGCTAACATTAATTTGATGGGTTTTCAGATTAGCAGCTAGTTGTTTGTCTCGTTTATAAACGTAGTCAGCTCCCAACTCCTTAGCTAAATTCTCTTTGTTATCTCCCACTACAGCAATAACTTTGGCTCCACGAATTTTGCATAATTGAATTGCGGCACTACCTACACCACCAGAAGCTCCAATAATTAACACTGTATCTTTTTCTGAAACTCTTCCTTTAGTCAACATATTTTCTGCCGTACCATAGGAACAGGGTAAGGTTGCTAACTCTATATCAGATAATGATGAATTAATTGGGTAGACAATACTTGCAGGAATACTGACGTATTCAGCAAAACCACCATCTAGTTCGCTACCAACAAATCGATATTTTTCGAGATGTTCTTCCTCTATCCATGGGCTAACAATCACTCTTTGCTGCAATAGTTGAGGCTCTACGCCAGAACCTATTTCTACAACTTGTCCAACAATATCTGCACCTTGAATTCTGGGAAATTCTATGGGAAATTCTACTCCACTATGATATGAGCTAGTAGATGCTTCGCTATCGCTGATTTCAATATCTTGGAGTAGCTCCTGAAAACCTGATGTTGCAGTATACCAGTTAGTACGGGTGTTTATGTCTGTGTTATTAACAGAACAAGCTGTTACTTTAATTAATACTTCTCCTGCTTGAGGTTTCGGTTTCGGTACTTGGGTATAGATTAATTTCTCCGGTCCCCCACGTCCAGTGAGAATAGCAGCATTCATTAACTTTGTTGTCATTTTTCTTCCCTTTAATTAGGATATTTATTCTAGAGTGTAATTACAACTTTGCCGAAAAAATATTTGCTTTGAAAAAAATTCTGAGCTTCTCTAATTTCACTTAAAGGAAAAACTTTAGCTACTGGAGGTTTCAATAGACCTTTTTCAACGTACTGAAGCAAGTTTTCAAACACTTCTGGTGCAAGGCGAGTTGCTCCGAGCATTTTTGTATCTTTGTAAATTAAGTCTCGCAAATCTAAGGAAACCATCGGACCTCCTATTGCTCCACAACTTACATACCTTCCGCCAATACAAAGGCTTTTAAACATAAGATTAAAATACTCTCCGCCTACTGTATCTAAGCTAACAGTAACTTTATGATTCTCTAAATTGGCAGCTAGTTGCTCATCTCGACAATAAACGCGATCGGCTCCTAGCTCCTTAGCTAAATGCTCCTTGTTCGCTCCCACAATAGCGATCGTTGTTGCTCCACGAATTTTTAATAGTTGAATTGCTGCACTGCCAACACCACCGGAAGCTCCCATAATTAATACTGTATCTTCTGCCGATACTCTGCCCTTAGTCAACATATTTTCTGCTGTAGCATAGGAACAGGGTAGAGTTGATAACTCAACGTCAGATAGGGATGAATTAATCGGGTAAATATTAGTAGTCGGAACTACTGCATATTCAGCAAAACCACCATCAAATTCACTGCCTATATATTGGTAGTCTGCTAATTTCTCAGCACGAATCCAAGGATCGACAATTACCCGTTGGTTAAGTATTTCTGGATTGACATCTTCACCAATTTCTACGACTTCCCCGACTATATCCGAGCCTTGAATTCGAGGAAATTTGATACCTGCCTGATTCCAAGTTGCTGTTTTGTCATCATTACTTTTAGTATCTTGCAGAATTTCTTGAAACCCTGACTCTGCTGCATACCACCCAGTGCGGATATTCAAATCTGCATTGTTAATTGAACAAGCTCCCACTTTGATTAAGACTTGTCCTTTCTGCACCTTGGGCTTAGGCACTTGAGTAAAGACTAACTTTTCTGGTCCTCCATGCCCAGTAAGAACAACAGCATTCATTAACTCTGTCATCGCTTTTAAATCCCTTGAAAATTGAGCTACTTTATCTCTACTAAACCTGATAATTCCAAGCTTTTACATATACATCTGGTTCAGTTTTAGCGAAACATCGATATTCTTCGCTGATTTCAACGATTTTCCACTTACCAGCTTCTTCTAGTGCCGACATTTTTATTGGAAAATCACTATCTTTGTAGAAGTCTAGGCGTAATGTAAAAATAATGTATCCGCCTGGTTTTGTAATCCGAACCAATTCATCAAAAGAGTTGCTTGGGGCGTGATTATAAGTGAATGTACCAACGCTGATGATGGCATCAAAGGAGTCTGTAGCAAAGTCTAGGGGTTCTCCTAAAACCATTTGGTAGAGACCATTGTAGACATTCTTTATCCGGGCTTCCTCCAACATTCCTGGGGATAAATCAATTCCTTCAATGTTGTTGTAACCGCGCTGATTAAGAAGCTCTCCTATCAAACCTGTACCTGCACCAGCATCTAAAATTTTAGCAGATTTAGGCAAATATTTTGCTAATAACTCTAATGCTGGCAAAGGAGCTAAATAACCATATTTTTTTTCCAGTTCTCGGTCGTAATCCTTCGCCCACAAATCATAATTTTCGCCTAATTCTTGATGGTTTTGAGAATTATAGACTAATTCTACTTTATTGTCTGCACTCATATTTTTTGACTCCAATTTATTGCTAATTAGCTTGACACATCTTATTCCCAATTTATTCGGCGTTTTTTTCTGTTAACTTGGTAGCAAGATATTTATGCACTCATTATTTCTCTCAGGACTTACGCAAATCGCCAGCCCTAAAGCTACATATAGTGTCTCGTGCGCTGTGGCGCACCTTACAGATAGCGTCTCTGCGTAAGTCCTGTCTCTGTTCTTAAGAACTTAGGTGTGCCAGCATTTTAGTAAGGACTGGAAGCTTCGCTTGGCGGCCAAAGTCAAAAGATTTGATTTTCCCTACAATCTCTGGGTTGGGTTGATAAGTATCAATATTATCAGATACCCAACAGGTTCCAACACTCCAACGAATCACATTCACTAATAATTCATCGGTCAATCCCATGTTTTTTCCTAACTGATTAGCTTCCCCTAAGATTAAGTAATTGATATAAGCCATCAAATCCGTCAGAGATTGGGCGATATCCATCAACTTCTCATCTTGCAAAGGTTCTGGTGAATCGTACTCCAGTTGATAGGGAAGGGGTTTAATCCGACCAAAACTATCTGCTACTTTTGTCTCAGAATGAACGTAACTGCGATTCAAACCATAAGGCGATGGCGCTGTAAAATCTGGCACTCTTAAATCTAAATTGTTGTCCTCTTCAATTAATTTAGTGACTTTCACATGATTATCATGGGCATCATATTTCTGTCCGGCTTCCCGATATCGCTCTTCAACAATACGCCCTAGAGGTAAAGGCACATTGAGTTCGTCGGCTAATTTGACAGTTAAATCGGTATCTTTCACCGTAATTTCCAAAGAACAGGAATAGTCATAACTGCCATCAAAAATAAAGGGGGTTACTTGCTCTGTCACCACACTATTCCCTTTGGACGCTCGGATATAATCCCACATCCATAGCAGTGGTATATTATTGATTTTACATATCATCAGCGCTTCCCCTAATGTCAACATTTGCGCATAAAATAACAAGTTGGTTAGGAGTTTTACTGTTTGGGCTTCTCCGATCGTATCACTCACAAAAAAGGAAATTTTGCCGATCGCATCTAGGGTTTCTTTACTCAGATCGTACCCTTCCCGATCTCCACTGACATAGAAACTCGCATTGCAAAAATCCACTCCCATGTGGGAGAGATTGCTCACGGGGGATTCTAGGCTGAATAGACCTTTTTTGGCGGCTTCTTGGGCAATATGTTGGGTATTGTGGTAGTCGGTCGTGGAGAAATCCATCCAAGTTGCACCGGGTCTCATGCCTTCCACTGCGCCAGTGTCCCCTAACATATTTTCTAAGACATGATGGGGTAAGGGTAAATTGGTAATCACCAGATCCGCGCCTTTGGCAACTTCCTTGGGACTGTCTTTCCAAACTGCCCCTTTTTCGATTACCGTTTTTGCTGCTTCTGGATACTTATCATAAACTTGGACTTCATACCCATCCTTAAGCAATTTGTAGATGTGCTGTTTGCCCATTGCACCCGTGCCGATGTAGGCAATTTTCTGCTTACCCATAATTTCCTTTGATAATTTCAATTGTGACCAATAGACCGCTTTATGGATTAACCGTTGTTTTCAGGTGTAATTACAACTTTACCAAAAAAGCTTTTGCTTTGAAAAAATTTCTGAGCCTCTTGCATTTGACTCAGGGGGAAAACTTTCGCGACTGGAGGATTCAATAGACCTCGTTCGATATATCCGAGCAAGTTCTGAAACACTTCTGGTTCATAACGGTTTCCTCCTTTCATCTCCACGTCCTTGTAAATCAGATCTCGCAAATCTAACTCAACCAGTGGACCGGCGATCGCACCAGAAGTAACATACCTTCCGCCCACAACCAGACTTTTGAAGACCAGACTAAAATATTCTCCTCCTACTACATCCGCGCTCACCGTAATTTCATGCTTCGCCAAATTAGAAGCGAGTTGGTCGTCTCGGCAATAAACGTAATCAGCACCCAACTCCTTAGCTAAATGCTCTTTGTTCGCTCCCACAATAGCAATAACTACTGCCCCGCGAATTTTGCATAATTGAATTGCCGCACTACCCACACCACCAGATGCTCCCGTGATTAATACTGTATCTCTAGCTGCAACTCTGGCTTTAGTTAACATATTTTCTGCTGTGGAATAAGCACAGGGCAGCGTTGCTAACTGAGTATCGGGTAGATCCGAATTAATGGGGTAAGCATTGGTGGCTGGAACGACGGCATACTCAGCAAAACCTCCATCAAGTTCGCTGCCGACATACTGATATTCTGCAAATTTAGCAGTACGAACCCAAGGATATACAATCACTCGTTGATTCAGTATCTCTGGCGCGAGACCTTCACCAATTTCGACCACTTTTCCCACTATATCTGCTCCTTGAATTCGAGGAAATGTAACACCCATTTGATTCCAGGTTGCTTTTCCTCCCTCGTTGGTCTTGGTATCTTGCAGAATTTCTTGAAACCCTTCATCTGCTGCATACCACCCAGTGCGGGTATTTATATCTGCATTGTTTATAGAACAAGCTCCCACTTCGATCAATACTTCTCCTTTCTGGGGAGTGGGTTTAGGAACTTGAGTGTAAACTAATTTTTCTGGACCGCCATATCCCGTAAGAACAACTGCATTCATTAATTCTGTCATAGTTTTTGATTTCCTCGATGGCCCCGCAGATCACGTACCTTCCTCCCACTTGCAACTTCTTCAGCAATTGGGGAAAATGCACTCCACCAACAGTGTCAAGATACACTGTAATGGCATGGTCAGCTAAAGATTTAATTATTTTTTCATCTCGATTGTAAACAAAATCCGCTCCCAGCTTCCGGACAAATGCTTGCTTGCTGGGACTGGCGATCGCGATAACTTTCGCACCCCGCAGCTTGCACAGTTGAATGAGAGCACTACCCACCCCCCCAGAAGCACCCATAATAAGTACCGTATCGCTGCCAGTGACGCGGCCTTTGACCAGCATATTTTCAGCAGTAGAATAGGAGCAGGGAAAGCAGGCCAGTTCAATGTCAGATAGGGGGGACTGGATCGGATAAACATTAGATGTGGGAATAACAGCATATTCTGCAAATCCGCCATCCAATTCGCTGCCCACATAGCGATCGCTCGCTGAAGACTTATCCCTAATCCATGGATCCACCATGACCCGTTGCTGCAAGAGATTTTGGTCAACGCCAGCACCCACTTCCACCACTTTCCCAACAATATCGGCCCCTTGAATCCGAGGGAATTCAATGGAGACTCCTCCCCAAGCCGTTGAGCTCTGGATGCTTGTGGAAGCCTTATCTTTGAGAATAGCTTCAAACTCCTGTTTTGCGGTATACCATCCCGTGCGGGCATTCAAGTCCGTGTTATTCACGGAACAGGCTCCTACTTGAATGAGAACCTCCCCTGCTTGGGGACAGGGTTTATCCACTTGGGTATATACCAATTTTTCTGGTCCGCCGTGGCCCGTGAGCACCACCGCCTGCATGAGCTGGGTCATGGTTATTCTACAATAATTATCCCGCACAAGCATATACTATTTTTTGCACGGTGACAATGGTTATCAGCTAATCGAGCGGCTGGGCTGAACTAACAAAACTCTAACCTAACACCCACTCACGGGAGCCCGTTTGGTTTCATTATTCAACCCAACCCCTATATAGATCCACTAAATAAGTTGTGCAATATGTTTCTGAAATCCTTACCCGGCAATTCTTTCAGCCGTTAGACTCCAGAATAAAAACACAAATGATTTAGCGTCGCTATACCACCGCGATCTGCATTTTTGCTTTAGCAAACCTTAAACGCCCAATAGTGAGCGTCTTCTTCCGCAATGTATGGCCCGTCAATAATCGAGCTCACCAGCTTGGCCTTGTTTTCTGCAAGCAGGCGATCGCAAACCTCTTGAAAATCCGTGCTCTCGTAATAACTTTTGCGAGTGCTTACAACCACCAACCCGCCAGGCTTAGTAAAGCGAATCATTTCTTCCAGGGCCGTGGGGGGCACGTGACCCAGGGTGAAAACCCCGCAACTAACAGCCGCATCATAGTGATTATCAGGGTAGGCTTCAATGCGTTGAGTCATGTCACATCCACCGGTTAAATTTCGATAAGCCTCTGTTTTTCCAGCTTCGGAAACCATACCATCGGACAGATCGAACCCATCAATATTTTTATAGCCTTTGCGACTTAACGCCAGACCAACCAGACCCGTTCCACAACCAGCATCTATGATTTCGAGCGCAGGATTGCGTAAATTCAAAAACTTGCCATTTTCCTTGGGCAACAAATCCAAATACGCCGCAATGTACTCAGGACCGCAGTAGGCTTCATTTTGCACATCGTGGTCATAGGCGAGCGACCATTTATCGTAGTACTCCTTGATCTCCTCAGGATTTCCCGAAAGCTTGTGGGCTTCCTTAATCGCATCAAAACTGCTGACATTATTGGCTGTTTTGGGTTTATTAATGGTTTGAATCAAAACTCTCTACCTCTTGTTTTTTGACAACTTTTGATATCTCTTGATATCCGAGAGGGCGACAACCTCAAATTTGCCCGTCTCCTCTCATGAGAGACTAATATTGCCCAATTCAAACTGCTTAATCTTGGCTAGGTATTCTCGATCGGGATGATAGTCATCCTCGCCCTCAGAGACCCAACTGCCACCGCTGTTCCACTGAACTACTCCCTTCAATAGGTTTCTCTTCAAGCCCATCTTTTCCCCTAGCTGCTTCTTCTATAATAACATATTTAGTGTCATTTATCAATTCCCTCAGCGCTTTTGCTACTTCCATGATGCTTTTATCTATCTCATATGGCGAATGTTCAGCATCCCCAACAAGTGGGGTTCGCCCGCCCGGTAGGACGGAATGAGAATATCAAGAGTAACTTTTTCATTCATTCAACCTCCCAGCGATGTCCAATGTCCTGCAGACAAAAGCACCAAGCGCCGGTCCGACAGGAAGCGCGCGCGCGCCGAAATTTGGCTATTGCCAGCCGCGATTGTTCGGCGGAAATTGTTTCGGTCGCGCGGCCATAAACGGGAGTTTTGATCCACGCGCAAAATTTTAATTCTCCGCGCGCCAACAAAACTTGTCCCTTGTCCAATCCGCATGAGCCGCCCTTTAAGCGCTTTTCCCCGCCAACCACATCCGCAACCGTATTCCAAAACCATGGAGGGTTGGTTTTAATGGCGGCGCGGGCGGTGACAATTTCCCCTAACTCGCGGATGAGCTTGGCGTCATCCCGGGAAAAATTTAACCACGGCGCGTTTGCCCCCAAGTAACCGTCGTCAAAAACCGGATTGAACTTAAGCCAGTCAGCGCTATGGCGATTGCAAAAATCAACCAAGGCCGCCATGTGTTCCAACTTAAGATTGGCTTTTGACAAAACCGTGTTGACGACAAATTCAAACGGTCGCTGCATTTGCCATCTAAATTCCAGAGCCGCCTCAATATTGCGCATTATTTTCTCGTGCTGGGTCCCGGTCATTCCTCTGGAGGCGTGGGCGACATCCGGTGTTACGCCGTCCAAAGACGCCGAAACACCGGTTACGCCGGCACCAAGCAAGGACTTAAGCCGGTTCGGAAACAAACGCAAACCGTTGCTAATAACAACCACGGAATTAATTCCGGCTTCCCTGTAATAGGCGGCGATCTTTTCCAAATCGCCGCGTAACAAAGGTTCGCCGCCCGAAAACACCACCCGCTTAATGCCAAGCGCCGACAGGGTCCCGGCGGGAACACGCAAGTTATCTGTTATTTCCCGTCCGCGCGCGCCGGGCGCTCCCCACTGGCAATACCCGCATGTGGCATTGCAGCGGTAGGTAACATCTATGACCAGAGCGGGTTTCCCTTTAAGCATGTCTTAAATTGCGAAAATCATGATCTCCTTGATTCCAAGTATAGCATACCGAGTTAACCTTGAGAGAGAGATAGCAGGAGTCAAATTAAAATCAAACCACTCTTGCACTGCGGGGGAAACACCACCGCCACAAGGTTTGTAGCGAGGTAAGGAGGCTTTTTCCAGCAGTAACACGGAACATCCCCGCTTGGCTAAATGATAAGCAGCCGTTCCTCCAGCCAGTCCCGCAATGTCTCTGGAAACAAAACAGAGAAAGGATGTTCCATTACAAAGGACGAACAGGCATCTTTCCGACTTTTCGCAAAACGAGATAAAATTCTCCGGCGGGGATTAAATTCCTACGCCTGCGGCTGTTGCTGCGTGATGCAGTGAATGCCGCCGCCGCCGCCGATGATGTTGAGCGCTGGCGCTTGCCGCACCGCGCGGTATTGTGTATCCCTGCGCATTAAACAAAGGCCAAAATTGCCCATGTAAAAATTACAAATGCCGTAAATTTAACGGCCGCCACAATTCTCTCATGGCGCAAATGCCGCCCATCGCAAAAGTAATCAAAACGTTCCATCATCCCCAATAACCGGATGTTCTTAACATGCCCGGCAAAACGTCCCAAGTCGTTGGATGCGCGCACAAGAGACGACTCAACCGCCGTAACCGGCGAAAAATTTCCCTTAATTACGGCCTGCTTCGCCCATTCCACAAAAAACTCGCCCAACAATGCTCCGCCAATTACTGCCGCAAGCAAAACCGGGGCGCTTTCGCCAAGCAAAAAATCCGCCGCCACTCCCCCTGCCCCTCCGCCGAGAATAACGAATTCCACGATATTGGGGAAATTATAATAACGATAACAGGGAAACAAAGACGATAATACGCTGTCGCCATAGGCCCAACGCATAAAGCGATTGTAAGAACGCCTGCCATCGTTCCACCATCCATGTGAAACTTTTGCATCCCATGCCACATGAAAAGGCCTGCCAGCATTCTTAACCACGCGGATGCAAAAGTCAATATCTTCGCCGCCGCCGCATTTCGGGAAAACGGGGAGAAACCGCAGATTGCCAATAGCATGACGCCTAATCAGAAGATTGGCGGTAACACCCCAAAAGAGCCTGTCGTAGCCTTTGGGCAAATGCCAAAAAGTCAAAATATCGCTGGCAAGCACGCCTACGGTAAAAGTGTTGCAGGGCGCAGGAGTGCATGTCGGCCCGATAAATCCGGGGGCATCGCCCTCGCGCCCTATAGCAGCCGCATACTCAAAGAGAATTTCGGGGCTCGGAACAATATCATCATCCCAGAACAGCACCCACTCGGCAGTGGCGGCGTCCAAGGCAATGTTGCGGCTAATCGGAGCGCCTTTATTCTCAGGGTTGCGAATCAGTATTGTATCCGGTTCCTCCAACCGCCGACTCAGACAAGGCGAAATGTTCGCATTCGGGTTGTCCAGAACAATCACGTACCGCACTTCCAGAGACGCCGGTTTGCGAATGTTCAGCATCCCCAACAAGTGGGGTTCGCTCGCCCGGTAGGACGGAATGAGAATATCAAGAGTAACTTTTTTCATTCATTCAACCTCCCAGCGATGTCCAATGTCCTGCAGACAAAAGCACCAAGCGCCGGTACGACAGGAAGCGCGCGTGCCGAAATTTGGCTATTGCCAGCCGCGATTGTTTGGCAGAAATTGTTTCGGTCGCGCGGCCATAAACGGGAGTTTTGATCCACGCGCAAAATTTTAATTCTCCGCGCGCCAACAAACCTACTATAACTCAAACATGATTGTTAATTGTTATTTGTTAGTTATTAGTTGTTAGTTGCTAATTGTTATTTATTAGTTGTCAATCTCCAAATTATTTGCGATTGTGGGGAATGGTGTTTCATACCCCACAATATCCAAGCTAGGATGCTGAAACTAGGGAAGCTAGGGGATCGGGTATCGTCTCCGAGGGCGCGGAAAAATTCCCAGTCAGTACATACTCCAAACGCAATTTTAACCAGGTAATAAATTGCTCATTCGTAGAAACGATCGCCGCTGCTGGTTGGGTACATTTCTTCTTCGCTTCTGCCATTTCTGGCGCTTCCAGAAATGCTGGCTGTACAATTAACCAAAAATCAATCTCCTTTTCCTTAGCTTTGTAGTTATTCGTGCGTTCTCTGAGAACTTCCTCTAAGGGTTCTTCCTCGGTCAGAAACTTTTGAGAAGCCGCTGCGTAGTAATAGGTTTGCATGAAACTTGAACTTGACTGCTTTACTGTTTTACCATAATGCTTGACAAAATACAAGTCATAATTGTCCGCGCATGGCTTGCTTCATCTCCCGGACCGCTCTTTCTAATCCTACCAGGGCTGCTCTGCTAATGATACTATGACCGATGTTGAGTTCTTCCATCCCGGGAATGCAAGCTACTGGGTAGACATTCCAGTAAGTCAGTCCATGTCCGGCGTTGACTCGCAAACCTGCCGCGATCGCCTGGGCGCATCCTTTGGCTAAGATATCTAATTCCCCCTGGCGACCTGCTTCGTCCTTAGCTTCTGCGTAGGTGCCAGTGTGCAGTTCGATAAACTTTGCCTTTACCCGAGCTGAAGCGGCAATCTGGGCCTGGTCCGCGTCAATAAATAGACTAACTGGAATTCCCGCAGTTTGCAACTCGTCCACGATTGAAGCGATGCGCGAGACTTGACCGACTATATCCAGTCCCCCTTCCGTGGTCACCTCTTCCCGCTTTTCCGGGACTAGGGTGACGTAGTCCGGTTTGATGTCCAGGGCAATGTTCACCATTTCTTCGGTGGCGGCCATTTCCAAATTCAGATGAGTGCGGACCGTCTGGCGCAGCAAGCGGACATCCCGGTCTTGGATATGCCTGCGGTCTTCCCGCAGATGGGCCGTAATGCCATCGGCACCGGCCAGTTCTGCCAGCACGGCGGCGGCCACTGGGTCTGGTTCTACAGTGCGTCGGGCCTGCCGGATGGTCGCAATATGGTCGATGTTAACGCCTAGGGTGAGCAAGGGATGAACCTCTCTTGTGGATATCGATAAATTTACTCCCAGTTAAGTTTAACGTAAGTTGCTACCTACAAAATTTAGGGATAATAGCATTTTGCCCTAATTAGGATACAGATGTCTATCCGAGAGGATATAATTTTATCGTTGCGTCCTCCGATTAATTGACGCAGTGCCCCGGTATTGCCCCCACCGGATCGATCGGGTGCATCTCATATTTGCCTCGCCGCCCGAACCCTGAAGGGTCCGGCTACATGAACAAAGCCCACGCTCCGGGCGATGTGCTCTGCGCGTGCTAGAAGCACTGCTTAATGTGCTCTGCGTGCGCTATTCGCACTACGCAGAGCACATTAATCGCACATCGCCCCCTCCTCGCAGCGGAAGGGGCCTGGAGCGTGCAGGGGCTAGATCGCAAAAGTGAGATGCCCACGATCGATCTTGTTGCGTGGTCTAATGGGAGGTGTAAGGAATGGTTTAATATAAAACTGTACGGAAAAAATACTATGCTTCTCACAATCGACATTCCATCGGACATTATCCCATCAGACATCGCTCAGCAAGGCACAACAAACTCTGACCATTTGCGACGTTACCTACTGGAACTCCTCGTTATTGAAGCCTACCGCAGCGAACGCATTACCCACTTTCAGGTTGGGCAACTCCTCGGTCTTCCCTCTCGTTGGGCGGTTGATGCATTTCTCAAAACCCACAATGTTTACCTTCACTACAATCAAGACGATTTGGAAAGCGATCGCAATACTCTGCGACAGTTGAGAGCCAAGAATGCCGCCATCTCGTAAAAAATTATTATCTCCACACTTCTAAGGAGTAGGAAGATGTTAGAGATGGAATTATTTTTCCAGCAGTCTGTTAAAATAAAATCTCCCGGGAACTCGACAGTGCGAAGTTCTTTGGATAACTGCTTGCCATAAGCGGGTTTGGGCCCGATCGAGCTTGGAGAGGCAAGACTCTGGTCACTCTAGGCTGTAAGTTACTTCCCGCAAGGGTTTCAGCCGTTATACTAGGTCTGATTCTGTGAGAACTTCGCACTCTCCAGCCGGGAATCAGAAACTCAACAGTTGGAAATTGAAGCTATAATTAACGTTGGTTTGTCAGTTATGATTAGGAGGTGAAATGGTACAGCAAGCAGATAATGATTGGCTAAGAGAGGCTTTGAGTCACTACAAAGCCGGACGTCTGAATGAAGCGAGGGCTGTTTATTTGGCGATGCTTTCCCAGCAGCCAGAATTAGTAGAGGCTATGCAGATGCTGGGAATTATTGCTTATCGGACGCAGGAATACGAGCGGGCGATCGGCTATTTCCAACAGGTGATCTCCATAAAGCCAGATTGGCCTGAGACTTATAATAATCTGGGGGCTAGCTTCTGGGAACAGGGAAAAATAGAACAGGCGCTCGCTGCCTACAAACAGGCGATCGCAGTGAAGCCTGATTATCTTGATGCTTATAATAACCTGGCTTTGGCCTTGGAAAAACAGGGAAAAAGATCGGAGGCGATCCGTCTGCGAAGACGTGCGCGCGAGACGCACCAGCAAGTGAGATCGCCGATCCAGAGTGGCGCGACCCCTGAAAAATTGGCGGCGATGCGTCGCCAGGAAAAGCGTTATCGAGAGGCGAGCGCTCATTACCAACAGGCGATTAGTTGGTATCAAAAAGGAGAAAAAGACAAGGCGATCGCCCTCTGTCACCAAGTGCTATTGGCTCATCCGGGACATAGCGAAACCATGAATTTGTTGGGAGTATGTCTCCAAAATACCGGGAAGCTAGCAGAAGCAGTATCCGTATACCGGGAGGCGATCGCTCTCAATCCCCAGGATATGGGCCTGCACAATAATTTGGGCGTAGTTTTGCACTCCTTGGGCCATAAGGAACAAGCGCTCGCCTGCTACGAAAAGGCTATCAGCATTGACCCCAACTATGCGGATGCTTACTATAATGTGGCGAGAATTATGGAAGAGCAGTACCGCAGAGAAGAGGCGATCGCCTATTATGAAAAAGCCATTGCCATTAAACCAGAAAAGGTAGAATATTACAATCAGTTGGGTTTAGCTTTGCAAAAGTTTAACCATGAAGAACAGGCGGTCACCTGCTACGAAAAGGCCATCAGCATTGACCCTAACTGTGCGGAAATTTACTCTAATTTGGCTGGAATCCTGGGAGTGTATGACCTCAGAAAAGAGGAGATTGCCTATTATAAAAAAGCGATTACCATTAAACCAGAAAAGGCGGAATTTTACAATGAGTTGGGTATATCCTATCACAGATGGTTCGAGTTAGGAGAGACGGCGAAACAGTATGAACAGGGTATCGCCTTAAAGCCGAACTATCTGGAAGCAGTTTGTAACCTGGGGGTGATGCTGCAAAAGCAAGGTAACATAGCAGAGGCGATCGCACAAGATGGCCAGGCTCTGGCAATTAAACCAGATGATCCAGAAGTATACAATAATATGGGTACGGCTTGGGAAAGTCAGGAGAGGAAATTGACAGAGGCGATCGCATGCTACCAAAAGGCGATCGCCCTGAAACCAGACTTTGCCGATGCCTACAGCAACCTGGGTGTTGCCCTGCAAGAACAACTGAAAATACAAGAGGCGATGGGCTATTACCGCTATGCTATTGCCTTAAAGCCAGATACAGCAAGGGGCCACTTAAATCTGGGAGAGTGCTTGTTATTGTTGCAGAATTTTCGACAAGGATTTGTAGAACATGAATGGCACCGGCGCCTAAAAGTAGGGTTTTTCCGGGCACAGACCCTGGAAGAACGCTTGGGAAAACCCCCTTGGGATGGTTCGCCACTGGCAGGAAAAACTATTCTTTTATGTGCAGAATGGGGACGCGGGGACGTTATCCAGTTCGTTCGTTATGCGCCCCTAGTAGCCCAGCGGGGTGCTGGTAAAGTAATTCTGGAAACAAAATATCCGGCTCTCAGGCGCTTGTTGACTACGGTCTCTGGGATTCAAGAGGTGGTAGTCAGGGGCGAACCATTACCAGCCTTTGACCTGCAAGTTTCTCTAATGAGTCTCCCCCGCATCCTGGGTACGACTATAGAAACTATTCCCGATCGAGTTCCCTATTTGTACGCTGAAGAGAAGGACGCAGCGGTGCTTGGAGCGTTGCCGCGTCCTTCAGGACAAGAGCACGCGGAAGGCGCCGTCAAGTACAGTGGAGTACTACGAACGGCGCATCCCGAATACAGGGTAAAGGTCGGCATTGTGTGGGCTACTAATCCTAAAAGTCATACAGCTAGCAAGCGGTCTTGTCCGGTTTCCCTGTTTCTGGAACTTTCCCAGATCCCAGGGATTTCTCTTTATAGTTTGCAAAAGGAACATACAGATATCCTGGATGGGGCACCTATACAGGATTTAAGAGAGCTGTTGCATGACTTCGCTGATACGGCTGCTGTTATCTCACAATTAGACTTAGTAATTTCTGTAGATACATCAGTTGCCCATCTAGCAGGTGCTTTAGGAAAACCTGTCTGGGTGCTGCTACCTTTTTCTCCTGACTGGCGTTGGTTGCTCGATCGATCCGATAGCCCCTGGTATCCCACGATGCGGCTATTTCGTCAAGCAAAACTGGGAGACTGGCCGAGTGTGTTTGCCCAGGTTAAGGCAGCATTAACAGCGCATCCCGGAGTACGAGCCGGAGAGCGAGAGCAGCGCATCCCGAAGCACGAGCGCTGAGATCGAGGGATGATGCCATTGTTTGCACCAGCAAAACGCTACTGAAAGTGGCTTATAGTCTACGTTTAAGAGTTATGCAAAGAGACCCATCATCCCGTGATTGTGCAACGCTTCTTTTCTCTCGATGTCCTCCCTATCTCAGAAGATTGCCAAAGTAGGAGATAGAGGGTCGGAGCTTTCGCCCCGAGGTTCCCCCCATCCTGGTAAACTTCAATTAACTACAGTAAAATCATCGACATTAATCAGGGTCGAATCAATGCCCTGTAGGGTGGCCAAGGTTTCCCCTTCAATGTTAATCAAGGTATTTGGGCCCCGAGAGACGATTTGCAAATTGGCGAAACTCAAACCTCCTGCTAGCCCGATGGAGTCTATGCCATCAGCAAAGTCTATGATGGTATCCCCGCCATGGTCCGGGGACAGGACAAAAATATCGGCGTCCTCTCCTCCCTTGAGGATATCTTTCCCATATCCTCCCTTGAGGATATCTTCTCCCCGGCCACCAATGAGGGTGTCGTCTGCATTTCCACCGAAGAGAAAGTCGTTCCCATTTTCTCCGTAGAGGATATCTTTTCCCCGGCCACCAATTTGGGGGATGGTGCCAGTCAGTTGGTTATTGTGCAGGAAGAGCCATTCCAAATTGTCCAGATTCCATAACTTCGGGATGCTGCCACTCAGTTGGTTATTGTTCAGGGAGAGCCATCGCAAATTGTCCAGATTCCCTAACTGTTTCGGGATGCTGCCACTCAGTTGGTTATTGTCCAGGAGGAGAAATATCAAATTGTCCAGATTCCCTAACTGTTTCGGGATGCTGCCACTCAGTTGGTTGTCGTCCAGGTAGAGCAATTCCAAATTGTCCAGATTCCCTAACTGTTTCGGGATGCTGCCACTCAGTTGGTTGTCGTCCAGGTAGAGCCATTTCAAATTGCCCAGATTCCCTAACTGACTCGGGATGCTGCCACTCAGTTGGTTGTGGTCCAGGTAGAGCGATTCCAAATTGTCCAGATTCCCTAACTGACTCGGGATGCTGCCACTCAGGGAGTTCTTGGTCAGGTTGAGCGATTTCAATTTGGAAAGATTCCCTAACTGCGTCGGGATGCTGCCACTCAGTTGGTTATTGTACATATTGATCCACGTCACCCTGTGGTCAATTACCTCCACCTTTTCCAAACTTTCCAGATACCCTAATTCCGTCGGGATGGTGTCAGCCAGTGGGCTGTCGTACAGATTGATCGTCTCCCTGTGTTCAATTACCCCCACCCCATACCAATCCTTAACAATAGAAGCCTTGGGGGGAGTTGGGCTGTCGAAATCCCAGTCAACCCAGCCTGTATTGTTCTTCCAATTATCCCCATCAGTGCTTTTATAGAGAGCCTTCAGGGCTGCATAATCATCGGCATTGAGCAAGTCAATGTCAATATCTGATAATCCTGCTGATTGAGGGGGGGGGGAAATTATGAAATTCTGTTTCATTTTTCGGTTTCTCATTGATTTTTGATCGGAGGTGCTGGTGTAATACCAGCCCGACTGTCGTCATATTTCCAACTATAGATTATCCATTTAGACTTTTTTGTAGTCTCTGATACATAAATTACTTTTTTGATTTTTGATTTTTTATGCTAACTATAAGCTGTCGCGCATCTAAACTGCATGGTGGTGATAAATATGTAGTGATGCATTATCTATCCCGATAAACATTTGTTGTAATAATGTACAAAATACCAAATAG
>RFFC02000023.1:20030-127533 GCA_005518205.2 Hormoscilla sp. GUM202 | reverse complement strand
AAATTGAACTAAACTGCGTCAGCACGATGGCACTCCAGGCACCGGTGACCCAAGACTTGCGGTTAATCAGTGCTCTGGTGGCGATCGGGAGGAAAGCAGACATCTCGCTCATCACCAAGACTAATCTTGCGAGAAAAGCACATTCCCCAGGTTTACACATTCCCCAGGTTTGCTCATTACCAGGACTAATCTTGCGAGAAAACACGTTCCCCCATCTCTGGTGGCGATCGGTCGAGCCCACCGGAGGGGGAGCGAACATCCCACCCTTTATGCCAAGTCCGGCCAAGACTCTATAGTGAGGAAGGCAGGAAACGACATCCTCGATGGGGTTATGGAAAAGACACTCTCAGCTGACAAAATTATCGCAAGTCACTCAAAAGAGGTCATCTATGCCCTTGACGGAAATGACACGATTCACGGTTTTGGCGGCGACGATACCATCTTTGGCGGCGAGGGGAACGATATTATCGACGAGCGATCCAACACGCGATCGTTTCAACCAGCGGTGCCCGTAATACCTCAACCCGAAGAAAAGAATCGTGACTACCTTTACGGCGGGGATGGGAATGACTGTCTGCTCGGTCGAGGAGGTCGGGACGTGCTGGTCGGCGGTAACGGTCGAGACATCTTTGGCCTTACTGCCGATCGAGGCGATTTTGTAACAATTCAGGATTTCACAATTTCCACAAGGAATTTCTACAAAGGCGAGCTGGAAAACTACGATCGCATCTACCTCTCGGGCATAGATAAAAATCGCCTCGAAATAGAGGTAACTGCTCTCCCAGGCAGCAGCGTTTACTCGGTTGGTATCCCTTACAAAGCGACATTTTTCTTGGGAGGGCAACAGATTGGGGAGGCTTCCCTTCAGGGAGATGAAGGTACGGGCAACATCTCGTACACGTTTGGAATAGGGCGAGAACTTCAGCTGAAGGGATTCATAGCAAACGCCTTGATTACCGAGCTTCCCTTGGAGGGGCCGCTCGACCCTTCAACTGGGATGTAAATGGAGGGCGCGGATCCTTCGCTCCCCATGTAGTAACCAACCCTGGTAGTGATAAACATGTAGTGATTTGATGATGAGGAGTCCCCATGCCTCACCGCGATCGCCAGTTTGAAGCCGCATGCCTAGAGCCCAAAGGCTTGAAATCCCGTCCTGGTTGATTCTTGGAGGGTGGCTTACCTACAAGTATTGTGCCATCCACCGGTACCAGAGCACTCTCCATCACTACTTGTGACCCACTACCATTCCCTGCAAGTACTTGCGTGTTGATGAAGTCAGCCATAATAATAGGGCGATCGAGTTCTGCAGTTCTCCTGGTTGGGAGCAGTCAGGCGATCGCCAGACTGCTTAAAAATTACCTGATAGTAAAAAAGAGGAGGGAAAAGAAGCAAGTTCCAAAATTTGATAGCAAAAGCGAACAGGATTTCACATCAAAGCCGTCTAAATCGGCAAAATGGATAGAAATCAAGACAGAATCACCAAACAATATCTACTACATAGTACCAAAGCACAGATCCAAGAAGGGGCAAAAGTCACGGCATTCCAAATCAAGAAAAGTCAGCCCCAGGAGAGCCCACCCTACGAGAAACCACGACGAGCAGCTGACAGCAGGAGGCGCTGTTCCGCACGGGCGATCGCCTGCCGGGTATGAACGACGTCATTAATATCTACAGAAATGGAGGTGATACCCCAGCGCACTAAAGCATCTATTAATTCGGGATACATCGCCTGTGCCTGACCGCAGATAGAACAAGGAATTCCAGCTTGCCTGGCCATGGTAATTAACTGCTCGATCGCCCCCATGACAGCGGGATGACTAGCATTAAGATTACTTGCCAGGGGACCTAAGTCCCGATCGACCCCCAGCAACAGCTGAGTCAAATCATTGGTGCCAATAGCAATTCCCTGGACTCCAGCAGAAACATATTCGGGCAACAAAAATAAGATAGAAGGCACCTCGGCCATGATCCAGAGTTGTAGAGAAGTGAAAGCCAAGGTCTCTACCCGACGGCGACAAAAGGAAAACTCTTCTACCCTGCGCACAAAGGGCAAAATTAAGTTAACATTGGTTAAACCCTCCTGGTGTAACCTGGCCAAAGCAGCTAGTTCCAGATCGAATAAAGTCGGATCTAGCTGATAGCTGAGAGTCCCTCGCAAACCTAATTCGTTTCTATCGCTGTCAGACCGCAAATCAAAAGAGCGATAAAATACCGGTCGGGGGGCAAAGGTAGCCGCAAACTCCCGCAGGATCTGATGCCATCGATCGATCAACTCGGCCCCGCGCCCCTGCTGCAACCACCACCTGGGATGCTTGCCTTCTAGCACCTCTGGGGCCATTAGTTCCGATCGCAATAATCCTACCCCATCCACGGGCAGGTCTTTGGCCCGTTCCAGAGAACTGGGTTGAGACAGGTTGACTAGCAGTTGCGTGGCAATGGGGTATGGAAAGTGACCGACTGTGCTTGCCTGTGGGACTGGTACAAAGGAGTCTTCGATGTCTCCGGAGTACTGCTCAGATGATGTCAATAGGGTTTCGCCGTGCGGGAGGGGGACATCAAGCTCTCGGGAGACATCGAAAGCCTCAACCTGATAAACTTCACCTTTGTTGCCATCCACGAGTAATCTGGTGCCAGTGGAAATTACTTGCGTGGCATTACTGGCACCGAGAATGGCTGGGATACCCAATTCTCTGGCAACGATCGCCCCATGGCTAGTCAGTCCTCCCTGTTCGGCGATCGCCCCAGCAGCAAGTTTGAGTAGAGGCAAGTAATCAGTAGTGATTGCCCGCAGTACTAAAATAGTACCCCCCGGGACTGGCTCTCCGGGGTGGGAAAGCACCGTCGCAGGGGCGATCGCGCGTCCAGCCGCAGCGGCCAGTCCTCTGAGGACTGGCGTAGGAGATTTCGGATTATCCATTAGTTGGGGTCTGGGACTAGAGGGTGGGAGTACAGCATCATCTTTTTCTCTATTTTCCCCAGTCTCCCGTCTGGGAATTGTTTGCGTCAGCACAAGTTGCGGGTCGTTACCTGGTGCGAGTGAAGCCTGGACCGTCCATTCTAAAGTAAATCTAGGACTAAAGTCTGCTGCTATTCTAGTTGCGATGGCAATTAGCTGTTGCAGGTAAGTTTGGTCTAGGGAATTGGTTGCGATTAGTTCCTCGCTGACTGTATAGCTTTGTAAAGGCGCTGTCTCCTGGGTAGTACGAATAGTGCTCCCAGGAGACAGCGAAGTCGGGCTATCATGGTCGGAAACTAAGTGATAGGCAATGCTTTTTTGACCGGGTACCTGTACTAGGATCCAGCCAGTGGACGCCTCCACTTCCCAGTAGTCTGGGATGACTTCTCCTTTTAACAGGGACATTCCTAACCCCCAAGTCCCCTGGATGCTCCAGATCCGGTTGGCCCTTAAGACCCCAGAGGCGATCGCATTCTGGATCGGTTGCACCAAGACCGCCCAGTTAATCTGTGCGATGCTAATACCTCTACGCTGCCAGAAGAACAAGCTGCGGGCTCTAAATAACTCCGCCCAGGCGAGTTTCAGGGTGCGGGCGATCGCATCATTATCGGTAAAGCTGACATGAGATTGCCAAAGTCCAGCAACAGTTACACTTGACATAGCGCGATCTGATATACGATCTCCCTGCATGTCCTCTTTTGTGCGACTTGCGATCTGAGGACTTGCAGCCATGTCAAGTGATACTGCCTCCCCACTGAGAGACTTTACATGGACAGAAGGGCGAAAAATTACTGTGGGAACTTGCAACTGTGAAATCCCGAGAGAAAGGGTTGCCAACCATTCTGGGGGTAGGGTGGCGTCCGCAAGCAGCTGACGGAGACGTCTGGCTTCTGCTTGCAGTTGGCGGGGGTTATCCACTCTCAAGGCTGCATATGCTGGTTCTAACCAGTCAAGAGTTTCCAGAAACTGCCGCCAGAGTCCGCTGTTCACCACCAACCCCGGGACTACCGGATAGCCACGCTGCATTAATTGGCTCAGGTAAAAGGCTTTATCCCCTACTAGCGCCCGGTCCATTGGTTGAATTTTCTCTAGCCAGTAGAGATCCACGGTTAAGATGAAAATAATGAAACTCAGCAGGAGTATGGAAGATGGGCAGCCCGACTCAATGGGTAAAAAGCTTTTTGAATCTCTTTCTCAAGTCCAATTGTCCTCTATGCGGGCGTCCAGCCGATCGGGAATTATGCCCCTCTTGCGATCGATCGCTGCTGCGGTGCCAGTTTACCAATCCCGGTCAATTTTGGAAAGGACAGCTGCCAGTATTTGTCTGGGGCTCCTACGGCGGCATCCTCAAGCAAGCGATCGCGGCCCTCAAATACGAAAATCAGCCCCAGCTAGCCCGTCCCCTCGGTACTTGGCTAGCCCAAGCTTGGATGAAATCGATATCTCCTGGGAGCGCTACTCGCACTACCCAGGAGATATCGACACCCCATTCTCAGGTTAAACCAGTAGTTGTACCGATCCCCCTGCACGCCGATAAGCGCAAGCAGCGTGGCTTCAACCAGGCAGAACTGCTGGCAGAAAGCTTTTGCCAATATACGGGTTTACCCTTGAACCGCCAGGGTTTAGAGCGGGTGCGTGCGACCGAGGCCCTGTTTGGTTTGTCTTTTACTGAACGGCAAGAAATGTTGGCTGACGCCTTGAGTGTGGGTAAAAGCTTAACTCAAAAGCGACCGCAACGGGTGCTGCTGCTAGACGATATCTATACCACCGGTACTACTGTAGGCGAAGCCGCTCGTGTGCTCCGCCGTCAGGGGATTTCCGTCTATGGCGTAGTCGCGATCGCCACCACCAATAAATCTCCCGGTAGTGGGTCATAAGTAGTGATTTTAGCCCCTGGAGCCTAGAGAGGGGGATATAACTTGTCCTGCGCGAGGGGGTGAGGGGGTGAAGAATGGGATTATTATCGATGAAAGTTGTGACCTGGATCTAGCAGTACAGGGGGTGGTGCAGTCCGCCTTTGGTTACAGCGGACAAAAATGTTCGGCCTGTTCCCGGGCGATCGCCCTTTCTCCAGTGTACGATGCCTTTGTGGAACGGTTGGTAGAAGCGACAAAATCCCTGAATATCGGTGCGGCAGAATTGCCCAGTACCGCAGTGGGTCCAGTAATAGATGCCACTGCCCAAAAACGGATCGCCGAATATATTGAAACGGGGAAACAAGAGGCGAAACTCGCCCTGGAAATGCTGCCCCCGATACTGGTTACTTTGTAGGACCGACCATTTTCAAAGATGTCGCTCCCACGGCTAAAATTGCTCAGGAGGAAATCTTCGGTCCCGTGTTGGCGGTGATGAAAGCGCAGAATTTCCAGGAAGCATTAGACATAGCGAATGGCACCAATTATGCCCTGACGGGTGGGTTATATTCTCGCACAGTCACATCGAACAAGCAGCGGCAGAATTTGAAGTCGGCAACCTTTATATTAATCGTAATCTAACAGGAGCGATCGTCTCGCGTCAACCTTTTGGCGGTTTCAAGCTTTCTGGAGTGGGTTCCAAAGCAGGCGGTTCTGATTACTTGCTGCAATTCTTAGAACCGCGCGGGATTACTGAGAATATCCAGCGGCAAGGGTTTGCACCTCTTGCAGGAAACGAGTAGAATTATATGGTGGGCATTGCCCACCATATGAATCACCAAATGAATCATTGGGCACCGCCCACCAAATAAATCACCAAATGAATGGTAGGGTGGGCACCGCCCACCAAAATGTGAAATGTAAAATAATGGCGCGTGCCCCCTGCCCCCTGCCCCCCAGCCTAAAGACTGGGGCTACACAAACAAAGCCCGCCTGCGCGGGCTTAGATCCTGTACTAGAGTAGAATGGTAGGGTGGGCATCTCCAACCAAAATGTGATATTTGAGAGTAATAGCGATGAATGCTGTTGAGATCCCGATCGACTTCAAGGTTACCCAGGAACAATTTCAAATCCTAGCTGCTGCTAACAGAGATTTACGTTTGGAAAGGAATGCAACTGGAGAACTAATCATCATGCCACCTACGGGAGGAAATACTGGCAAGCGCAATATCGATTTATCTTTTCAAATCCAAGCTTGGAATCGTCAAACAGGGTTAGGCGTTGCTTTTGACTCTTCTACCGCTTTTCGACTCCCTAATAGCGCCGATCGATCTCCTGATGTCAGTTGGGTAACAAAAGAACGTTGGCAGCAACTCACTCCCGAAGAACGAGAAACCTTTCCGCCTCTATGTCCGGATTTTGTAATCGAGTTGCGTTCTCGGACTGATAGCATGAAATCACTCAGAGATAAAATGCAGGAATATCTAGATAACGGGATTCGTTTGGGGTGGTTGATTGACCCAAAAAATCAAGTCGTGGAGATTTATAGACGCGAACGCTGCGCGAAAAATCGAACAGTAGAAGTTTTAACTGCACCCACCAGTTTATCAGGAGAGGATGTTTTGCCGGGTTTTCTCTTAGATTTACAGCCAATATTTAGTTAAAATGCTTGCTTAGGGAAAATAGCTTTGAGGATAAATCGGAGTGGCAGCAGTAATGGAGTTACTAGCAATGGGTGGAGTGATGACCCTAATTGTGAAGCAAACGATAACTTAAACGAAATTGCCAACAGCTTTATTAGTCGATGCCGCAAAGCTTCAATTAGGACTGTGTTTCCAGGCGAACTCCTATCATTGACTTTGGGAGAGATCGAAATCGGGAAGACATCTGTCTATAGGAGAGGATGGAAACTATTGAACGATAATCGATTAGTAGCCTTGGAGGATGCTATAATGACCATTGAAAGCGCCAGCAAAGAGCAATCTTTTTATATTGCCGTGATTCTCTATGAATCTACCTCGGATGTACCAGGTTACCAACCATCAGGAGTAATTTATTCTCATTAAAGCCAATTCTCTAGATTCAGCTAAAGAAAAGGCTTTAACTTATGCCAAACGAGAGGAAGTAAGTTATAAAAATGAGAAGGAGGAGACAATTACCTGGTCGGTCAAGCAAATAGTTGACGTCAATTCGGTATTATACGATCGAATAGAAGATGGCACGGAATTGTACGCTCGCCATTTCCACAACTACGAAGCTTACCAGCAATTCGATTATGGATACAGTGGAGGTTAATTACCGATGACAACACTTAACATCTCGCTGACTGAGGAACTGCGGGCTTTTATCGACGAACAGGTTGCCCAAGGAAGCTACAATAATGCTAGCGAGTACGTTCAGAACCTGATTATTAAAGCCCAGCTTGAGACCATGTTATTGGAGGGACTTGATAGCGGTGAACCAATTGATGTTACTGATGAATGGTGGGAGCTAAAACGCAGCAGGTTAACTGGTATGATTACAAAATTACAGCCACAATTGCTGGAATGATGTCTCGCGAGGAAAACCTCGATTATGGAAACGATCAAATATACTCTGACGGCAGACCAGATGCCACAGGCATGGTACAATTCAAGCTGACTTGCCTACTCCCCTACCGCTTGGCTTCCTTCGATCGTGCTGGATCTGGCGCGATCGAACGCAGATATTGCAAGAGGACATCAGTACCTTGTGAGTAAGCAGTGGCGAATTGAGGGTTGAGAGGGTTGTTGTCGAGAGAAAGTATTTCCAACCTCCTGAGTTGTCCGAGCACTGAGGGTATGCTGCTTATTTGGTTGGAGTCAAGGTCAAGCTGTCGTAACCTCCTGAGTTGTCCGAGCACTGAGGGTATGCTGCTTATTTGGTTTCTTGAGAGCTTAAGCTCTTGCAAGCCAGTGAGTTGTCCTAGCACTGAGGGTATGCTGCTTATTTGGTTAAATGAGAGATCAAGTTTTTGCAACCCAGTGAGTTGTCCTAGCACTGAGGGTATGCTGCTTATTTGGTTTCGCCAGAGGTCAAGCACTTGCAACCCAGTCAGTTGTCCTAGCACTGAGGGTACTTCGGTCAGACCCATACCGCTAAGATATAGTTCTGTTACCCCATCTTGCCGTGCTCGATCGATCCGCCGCACTGCTTCTTGGTATGCTGTATCTACTGCCATCACATTCTATCCCAACATTCACATAAAACAAATATTATCACAGCCTTGTGGGGAGTGGAGGAGTAACGCGAGTTCTCCGTTCGGAGTTCGGAGTAGCGCTGCGCGCACAACGCAAACGGAGTTGGGGCTTTCTCTGACGCAATCATGAGGGTTTGAGGCCGGAATGTTGCTGACTCCAAATCATGGTTTGAGTAGCTGCCACGCCTCACGTGGGGGTTTGAGACCTCTCCGCTGGGGTTTGAAACCTCTCGGTTGAGGTTTGAAACCTCTCGGTTGAGGTTTGAAACCTCTCGGTTGAGGTTTGAAACCTCTCGGTTGGGGTTTAAAACCTCTCGGTTGAGGTTTGAAACCTCTCGGTTGAGGTTTGAAACCTCTCGGTTGAGGTTTGAAACCTCTCGGTTGAGGTTTGAAACCTCTCGGTTGGGGTTTTAAACCTCTCCGTCGGGGTTTTAAACCTCTCAGCGACAAGCTTCCAGTGGGTTTTAACTGACATCTTGCACCATTCTCAACTAGAGACGGAGCCTCGATAGCCCGTTCCCCGGCGGAGCCAGGGAACGAGGGTAACGATCGTCCGTCCCCGCACTTGCACGTTACCCGCGAGGGTACTTTTACCTCAGCCAGCACCTACTAGCTGCTAACCGGTGCCCCACAGTTGAGGTTTTAAACCTCTCCGCTGGGGTTTTAAACCTCTCGGTCGGGGTTTTAAACCGGTGTGGTATTGCGCCCGTTGGCAACCGTTCACCGTTTCCTGTGAAGAGTTCCCCACTAATACAACGGTCTGCATGACCACACGGGTGTGGTCAAAAGTGGTTGATAGAACTGATTTGGCGATCTTATTGTAGGGGCTCCCGCATTGCGGCGATAAAATTTGATACCCACCCACAATTTTAGTTCCGCAATGCTAGCTGCTGCGCAGCCGCTGCGAAGGGCGCCCGGGTCCGCACCCGAGCGCCCCCCGAACAGTCCCCATCAGAGCGCCCGCCCATTTGTGTCATAGCACTGTACGGTGGGCAAGTCGCACTCGGTATGGCCGTGTGCATTTGGGAATATAAATTATCGGTTTGTTGACTCTTGTATCGCCCAAATGCTAGCAGCGCCCCTACAGGTGGGTAATCTGTATGCAAATTCATTTCCCAACGGGCGCAAGACCACACCCGTTGGGAGTTGGGGATGCAACGCGCGTCGTCCGACTCCACAGGTATGCTACCACCCCCCGTGGTAGCATCGTGTGGTAGACCCGATCGTCCCGGAGCGGTCACGGTCACTTTGACATGCAGGCTTACATTGATTACCATGCTGGCAAGCTGTACGATCGGGAATTAAGTACCGAAGATGTCGCGATCGCGCTAGCAGGGTTGCCAGTTGTGGAAGTTTGACCATGGAACCAACCTTGGAACTGTTTTTTTTACCAAGAAAATTGGTATTAACAGACAAAATATTTAGTCGGTTTTAACCGACTTTAGCTATTAGCCAGGGGTTTGAACCCCTGGCGGGCTGGCGGGCTTAACATTGAAGATTTACTCATCCCACTATGACCAATATCCTGCTAAAAACAGTTACCTACTCGGCCGAAATGGCGGCAATAAATGCCATCCGAACGAAAGTATTTCAAGAAGAACAAGGGGTTGACCCCAAATTAGAGTTTGACGGACGAGACGAAACCGCAGATCATTTATTAGCATATTTAAATAATCGGCCCGTGGGAACTGCGAGAATAAGATATCTGGATGGGGAAACAGCTAAAATCGAAAGACTTGCCGTCCTTCCCCCAGCAAGAGGGCGCGGCATTGGCAAGCAGTTGATGGCCCAGGCAATAGCTGTGGCGGCGCAAAAAGATGTTAAACAAGTAGTAGTTAACGCCCAGGAATATGTCAAGGGACTTTATCTGCAGTTGGGGTTCGTGCAAGAAGGTGGTATCTTTGATGAAGCAGGCATCCCCCATGTTAAAATGAGAAAGGTCTGAGGATGAGGAGTGGCTTTGAAAAATAAACATCGCAAATATCTGCTGGTTTTGGCAATCATCTGGTTGGCGGGCGCAGCAGTCGATCGCCTGTGGTTTGCCCTGGACAACTCGGTCCCTGCTTGGGACCAGGCGGACTACCTGACCGGGGCCTTAAATTACTGGCAAATCCTGCAAGCACCAGAATGGTTGAATAGGGAATGGTGGACCTCTTTCTGGATGCGATCGACCAAAATTCCGCCCCTAACCTACATTACCACGGTTCCCTTTCTGAATATCTTTGGCACGGGACCGGATCAATCCACCCTGGTAATGCTATTCTATAGTATAATTCTCCTAGGTTCGGTTTATTGTCTGGGCAGGAAATTATTTAATGTCCGGGTGGCCTTATGGGCAGCGGCGATCTGTCAAATACTACCCGGTTTATATCGCTATCGCCTGGATTTTCTCCTAGATTATCCCCTGACAGCAACTGTGACCCTGAGTTTCTGCTGTCTGACCCTCTGGAAAAAGACAATTAATTCCACCCCCAGCCCTACCCTAAAGGGTAGGGCTACAAGGAAGAAGCCCGCGGGCTTAGGATTGGGAAAGCCGCTAGATAAAAACTGTATTCAAGGATGGTTTGGGGCAATTATATTTGGGCTTTCTTTGGGGATGGCGCTATTGGTGAAGCAGACAGCATTGTTTTTCCTATTAACGCCAATTTTGTGGGTCTTTTGGGGGACAATTAAACAGCGTAAATGGGGACGCATAGCGCAGTTAATGGGGAGTTTTGCGGTAGCATTGTTAGTATGCTATCCCTGGTATCGCACCAATTGGTTGCTGATTTTGACCTCCGGTAAACGGGCCACCCTAGATGCGGCGATCGCGGAAGGAGACCCGGCCCTCAATACCCTGGACGCCTGGGTTTACTACTGGAAAATTACTCCTTACCTGGTTTCCTGGCCTTTATTGCTAGTGGCGATTGTTGGCTTAATTCTCTATTGGCGGCAGCAAGGTAAGAGAAAGATGAATCTGCTGCCACCTGACTATTTCCCCATCTACCCATCTCCCCATCTACCCATTCAGCATCACCTCGATTTTCCTTCCTTATCTAGGCGTCCAAAGAAGAAGCATGCCACAGTAATTAATAGAAATTCATCAATCACTTGGTTAGCAGTATTTGTGGTCGGCGCATATATTCTCTGTTCCCTGAATATCAATAAAGATGCCCGCTACGTGTTACCCTACTTACCCGTATTATCCCTGTGGTTGGCAAAAGGCTTGATTTCCTGGGATGCTGTCAGTCGTCCTTGGGGAAGTAAGATCCGCTGGGGTACGATGTTGTTAGCAACAGGACTGATGTTGAGTAATTTATTTCCTCTGCCTGGTGCTTCCCTTACCCAACTTCTCAGCCCCCGGACCCAGCATTATCCTTATTGGGGACAACCTTGGCCTCACCAAGAAGTGATTGATGAGATAATTAAAACAGAACCCTATTTGCGCTCGACCCTAGGAGTATTGCCCTCGACCCCATTTATTAATCAGCACAATTTCAACCATTACGGTGCCTTAAGGAACTTTCAGGTGTACGGACGTCAGGTGGGGACTCAGACAGAACAGGTGCCTCAAGATGCCCGCTCGCTATCTTGGTTTGTGACCAAAACGGGAGACCAAGGATCGGTTCCCACAGCAGCGCAAACTCTTATGGTGCAAATAGTTGAGCAAGGCGGAGATTTTCAACTCCAGAAAAGCTGGCCATTAGTGGATGGCAGTACCCTCAAACTCTACCACAAAAAACAGCCGCCCGTACAGGTACAACCCGCCGCAGTACCCAGTACCGAAGTGCAGCTAGTCAGAGTAGAAGTGCCTGAAAAAACGCCTCCAGGGGTTCCCGTACCTGTAACCTATGAGTGGATTGGTCCGTGGGAAGAGCTACAATCTGGTTTAGTATTAATCACCTGGCAAATTGATGGTAATGTGAGGTGGGAAATGCCCAAATGGAAGCCCGCGCAGGCGGGCTTTGTATCTGTAGCCCGACCCTTTAGGGTGGGGGTAGAGAAAAAGCCCACCTGGAAGCCCGCGCAGGCGGGCTTTGTATCTGTAGCCCGACCCTTTAGGGCGGGCGTGATGGTAGGGGTAGAGAAATCTCAAAGATGGTTGCACGACCACGGCATTGGCATGGGCGAATTGTATTCTGAACAAGCAGATAAGTCAAGTTTTCAGGTCATCGAACATCTGGCAATGCTGCCTCCCGACCTGCCAGCTGGTGCATACAGCCTCAAGGCGACCTACCTAAACCGGAAAACGGGTGAAAGCTATCCGATCGCAGTGCCAAAGGTGACTGTTACGATCGACCCCGATGCTGCTATAATACCTGCGTCAGAATTGGATCTGGTCACCCAACTGCGGCAGGTTGCCACCCACTTACCCAAGGGGTCAGAGGGACTGGAGATCGTCTTTGCCCAAACCGGGAGGATTAACCAGTACGATCCCATTCAGGACTATGTCCTGCAAGCAGACCTGGCCCTCACATATCGGATGCAGCAAGAACCAGAAAACACCGACTGGGCCTATGGGCTGGTATTATCGAGAATATTACAGCAAAATGTTTCTGGCGCGATCGCGGCCTTAAGACAAGTCCGGCAGCTAGACCCCCAAAACCCCTATGTACATGCCTACCTGGCCTTCGTTTACCTTTATGACTGGCGTCCTGGGGAGGCAGAACGGGCCCTGCAATGGGCGATCGCCCTCGATCCCAACTTACCCGAAATCAGAATACTCAGAGGCATTGCTGCCCTGATGCAACTCAACCTCCCTAAAGCTTGGCATTATCTATCTGGAAGTATCAGTTAGACGAGTATTATGTCAGTCGATCAAAACCGAGAAGCATTTATCCCCTATCGTCTCTGCCAGAGCTCTTGTCCCAGGGTTCGATATCTTTGCCAGAGCTCTTATCCCGGGGGACGCGGCACAGTCGATCTAATTTCAAAAAATGCGTTGTACAATTACGGGATGATGGGCATAGTTGCAGAAGTCTTAAACCTAGACTAAAAGCCAGTTTCAGTAGCGTTTTGCTGGTGCAAAAAAGGGCATCATCTCCAAAATGTGCAATGCAAAATAGTCAACTCGGAGTTTGTGGAAGCAGCTAGTACACGCTACGCTGGAAGTACCTTTTCCCTTGCCGCCAGAACTTGCTCCTCCACCAAAAACTCCTCCTGTTCCCGTCACTAAAGATTACGCTATTTCTGTATGCTACCCAATGACAGGTCAACCCGGTATTCCGCTACCGGATGGATGGGAGGTGATTCCAGGAGCAAGGGGATGTACTCCACAATCATGCGCTTTTCGAGATCGTCACCGAGAACTAAGTGAGTTGGAAACGCAAGTATTTGGTCTGAGCACCCAAAGCACTGAATATCAGATGGAAGCAGCAGAACGACTCCATTTACCATTTGAACTTTTGAGCGATCGCGATCTAATCTTTGCCGAGACCCTAAAGTTGCCAATATTTGAGATCGAAGGAAAGCAACTGCTCAAAAGAGTTACGCTCATTGCCGAAGGGGGGAAGATTGTCAAGTTTTTCTATCCAGTCTTTCCGCCCGATCGAAATGCTGATGAAGTTATTGATTGGCTGCGAAATAACGCAGGATAATAAATTGTTGCGTCAACCTTGATATATGATATAATTGTGGTGCTAAGAGCGCCACAACTAACTTCCCGTTATGAATGACTTCAAAATTGTCTCCCTGCTTCCCAGCGCTACGGAAATTGTCGCCTGCTTGGGACTGACTGGCGCCCTGGTGGGGCGATCGCACGAATGCGACTATCCCCCATCAGTGCAAGAGTTGACTGTCTGCACCCAACCTAAGTTTAACCCCGAAGGTAGCAGCCAGGAAATACACGATCTGGTGACGAATTTGCTCTCTACGGCCTTGAGTGTTTACCAAGTTAAAACGGAGATTATCCAACAACTGCAACCGACTCACGTGATTACTCAAGACCAATGCGATGTTTGTGCCTGTTCCTTGTCTGATGTCGAGGTAGCAGTGGGGGAACTGACGGGCATTCAGCCCCAGATTATTTCCTTACAACCAAATATTTTAGCAGACCTGTGGGCGGATCTGCAACGAGTGGCCAATGCTTTGTCCGTTCCCGGAGATGGGGAGATCGCCTCCTTAAAAGGGCGAGTCGAAAAGATCCAGCAGCAGGAGAAGAAGGCCCATCCCAAGGTAGCATGTATCGAGTGGACGGAACCGCTGATGGCAGCAGGAAACTGGGTGCCAGAATTAGTTAATTTGGCGGGGGGCTCCTCACTGTTTGGCATTACGGGAAAGCATTCTCCCTGGATGAAATGGTCGGAACTTGTAGCAGCGGATCCAGAAGTAATTATTTTCATGCCCTGCGGTTTTGATTTAGAACGCACTCGCCAAGATGCCCGACAATTGACAACCCATCCGGAGTGGCCGAACTTGCCAGCAGTTAGAACTGGGAAAGTTTACATCACGGATGGGAATTCCTACTTTAATCGTCCCGGTCCTCGGTTAGTAGATTCATTAGAAATATTAGCAGAGATTCTGCATCCGGAAATCTTTAATTTTGGCTATCGAGGCACTGGATGGGAACGGATGCCTTGAAAGACAAGTGCGATCGCGCTATAACCGAAGGACCGCTAAATTAGGAGATCGCGAATCAATAGTAGGGGCACAAATTACTCAGTCATTGTTGATCGCGCCTTCTCGTTCCAACAGATCTTGCAATTGCTCGATTAGAGGCGGTAAGTAAATTCTGATAGTCTTCCAGACCCGGCGCAAATTTACTTGAAAATATTCGTGAGCCATGACATTCCGCATATCACTCATCAATCGCCAGGGGATCTTCTGATAGCGGATCTGGATTTCTTCAGGAACATTGATAGCAGCTTCCCCAATAATGATAAAATTATACAGAATACCCTTGATAAATAGAGACTCTGCCATCTCGAACTGCTCAAAGGTCATGAATTGGGTGCTTTGGATATTTTCCATTGCCGCTGCTATGATATCGTGAATTCGGAGCAGCCATTCTCTAGAAGGCATTAATTTTCTCCCTCAAAACGCGATCGCGCAGTTCCGTTCTCAAATCCCCTTGGCTACCCATATCGACGGAACAGCCTAAAATATCCTGCAAGTAAAGACGTACGCGACTAAATCCAAACAGGTCGTTCTGGCCATCGTCAAATTCCACCAAAAAATCCACATCGCTATCTGGTTTAGCCTCATCTCTGGCGACAGAACCAAATAAGGCTAATGATTTAACTCCCATCGCTTTTAATTCTGCTTGATGTTGGGCAACAATCGCCAACACATGGTCTCTTTTCATAGGCTCAAGTTAGTCATGGAGTGAGTTTTTTGGGCAAATATACCTGTAGGGGCTCGGTAAACCCGAATAGGACGCACCCCATCTACACCTCGATCTTAACACGGGCAAGATGCCGCATACCTAGTAACCCAGAAACCGGGTTTCGCTAGTCGATGTCAACTCCTTAGTTGAGGTCTCCATATTGTTCACCTCTGTACTACTTGCCTTTTCCTTTCATCTTAACATCCTATCCTTTGCTTGACAATTACTCAACAAAATTTAACATTTTAGTCTAGTTGACGGTAATATGCTTCCATTTCCGCATCCCGATCGCGACGAAAGGCTTCGATATCTGCCAGTACATCGTCGAAATCTGGATCTTCCTTAAACATCCCGGCAAACTTTTTCCAAGGATGTTCGGGTTTGGGCAGTTCAATTTCCATTTTAACAATTTCTGTCTTTGACAAACGCGCTTTCAAAAGCGTACCTTTGCCAGTGCTTCTTCTCGCGTCGCCCCTGATGTCTGACCATTCTTCCAGGTAAGGGGAAGTCTCCATCTGGTCGGGGTCGAGCTGGGAATCGCTTCCCAACCCTCCCTTTCAAAACCGTGCTTGCGACTTTCACCGCACACGGCTCCTGGGTAATAGACCCGTTGTCATGGGTAGGGATTTGTCGGGGTTACCCCCTTGTCCCCTTGCGACTTGTTCTTCATCTTTATCCTGTGGCGTACAACAGGAGACTAATCCTCTACCGTCAGCCTTGTGTGATTCCGTGGTGGCGAGTGGATTGCCTACCAACCGAGAGATTTCTCTCTGCTCGCTCTTTTAGAAGTAGTTTTACCAGTAACCAGCTATCGGCGGGCTTTTAGTTCATCAGACTACAGTTCCAATCGCATTCTACTATCACCGTCCTATGTCGGCATATCCTAGGCATTACCCCAAGCGTTGGCTTTTTAGGACATCCCTCCCCAGTGGGCTTGCGCTTATTATCTAACTTATCTACCGGAGGCAGATAGCATCACTGAGGTTATAACGTTCCGTGGAATCAATACGATGCTTTTAGGTCGTTGCAATACCCCGGGAGGATTGTAGTAATACGAGATATCCACAGACCAAGGATATCTACACCTACCATTGCCTTTTGGCCCAGCGTAAAAGCCTTATTCCGCTGGTTGATGATCACGAGGCTTGTACAACTTCACTTATCGTTAACCATGAGCACCTTTCCTAGTGGCGTTTCCGGCTTAGGCTGCCAGATAGCCTTCATTTAAGTCCCTGCTTTCCACCCCCGGCGATAACACTCCGAGGCAGTTGGGACCGGTGTACCTCCCGTATCTGGAGGATGGGGTTAGGACCCACAATAATTCCACAGTTCCCTGGCTAATCTCACCAGTTTGAGCTGTCACGAGTTTAGCGGGTCATTGAAACCACGCTATCTTTGCTTACGCTCGAACATTCCGCACGACCTGACTCAATTGTAGCACAAAGATTTTCTATGGATGTGCGCAGGTGAATTGCTTGACCATGAATGGGGTCCAGGTTGTGATGACTGGGGTCTATGACGGGTGCATCCCAATTTGGCAATGAGCAAAAATACTTCATTGTTAAACTGTCACTAATAGACCCTTGGTCTGTCAAGGAAATGATGACGGATAAGAGAAGGGAAGGCTCGGAAGCGGTTATCTCCGTAAAATTCGTCAATTTTATCTTGACAGACCACGAGATGATGAGAATGTCAAGATTGACTCACCTTGAGAATACTCCATTGAGATAAGCACGCTCCGGGCCCCCTACGCTGCGAGATGCCGCAGAACTTGGGGAACATTGGCAGCTTTCCACTGCGCTCCTGAGAGCTTCACCCGTGCCGCAACCTGCTTAATCGTTGATTCCACCTCTCCCGAACCGATTGAAATTCCCTCGGCTTGGTAATAGCCATAGTTCACAATGCGGTGACGATGCTTAGTAACATAGGCCCTGAAGTTATCAACCCGTGGATGCTCCCAGTCGTCAAATTCTTTGAGGGCTGCATCTACCTTGCCTGACCATAGGAGAGCTTTCACTCGTGCCAGTCTAGAGCTGGACCCACCGACTTTCTCGAGGTTTTCCATCAAGTGATACCAATCGAGGATTTCCAGACGGAAGATGGTTGGGCCAATCTCGGCAAACAAATTCCAAACGCCATCATGACCGTCTCCGATACTCACAAGTGGATTCGCCAAGGGCTGCTGGTTGACCCATTTGACCAGTCCTGCATTGTCCCGAAAGAAGGCCGCTACCCCGAGGTCATGTAGATTAACGCCCTTGTAATCGCGCCACTCACAGGGTCTCCCTTGCGGGGTCCGTAAGCGTACTTTCCCCCCATCAATGCTCATTTCCTCAACAACTTCCTTGACAGTCGGCAACTTCAACTCATGGGCGAGCACTTTCGGTTCTTGAGGGCTGATTTCGGAAACAGCTTTTTTAGCCGTCGGCAACTCAAACTCCTGAGGGGGCAGTTTCGGTCCTTGAGGGCCCGTTGAGGAAACGGCTTCTTTAGCTGTGGGCAACTCAAACTCCTGAAGGGGCAGTTTCGGTTCTTGAGCGCTCGTTGAGGAAACGGCTTCTTTAACTGTCAGTAATTCAAACTCATAACGTTGCACCAGTCGTTGCTGAGTTCCCCGGGAAACGCTCATCCCCGTGAGCTGCTTAAGATCTTCCGAGGCGTGCTCATAAGAAGAGTTCGCACTCAGTAACAAGCAACATTTTTCCAGATAGGGACTCCACTGGCTATAGGCTCTCACATCAAAATAAGTCGCTTGCTTCTCCGTGATGAGGAGCTCGCCCAAAATGCTGTTTAAAATTCGGGTTCGCCCTGCGGTGGTGCCACTGGTGCTTTCGATAAAAAAAGGGCAATCTCTGGACTGACGTATTGAAGCAACTGCCCACGGACTGTAGCTTCGAGTCCTGAGAGTGTTTTCAATTGCTCTGGAACAGTCCCTTGGGCCTCCTCATACAACAAGGCGGCTATTCCCAAAGCATAGGTTTTAATTTGAGCTAAATTTTCAGGATTCATAGTTTTAGAGGGAGCGTTTACCGACTGTCTCAGCTTAACACCATCTCGGAACCCGTTCGACTAAGCATTTCTACTCATTGCGAAACTGGGATGCACCCTCTATGACCCCAGTTGGCGGCTTTTTCTCTGTTAACCAGGCCCGGAGTTGCTTGCTGGTGGGAAAATCTCCAATCTGGATGACAATTTCTGGGGCGAGTTTTTCTGCTAACTGTTCATTTCTCAGAATGATGTCGTAGGTGGAAATTATATTAGGATTCAGATGGGCGTAGTTCCTCACAGGTGAGAGTCCTTCTGCTAATACCGGGAACTTTAATGCTTCCGCAAGATGGGTGATCGCCAAAACATACTCTTTCGCCCACCTCGGTGGCGCTACCCCAGCAATAATTATGCCCCGTTCGCGTAGGCGTAGCCCTGTGCGGTGTCTGGAGCATGCCGCGTCCTTCAGGACAAGAGCATGCGGAAGACGCCGAAGCGCAGCCACCCCCACCTTGCGTTCCCTGGCTCTGCCTGGGAACGAGGGTGGGGCTACAGGAACAAAGCCCACGCTCCGGGCCTCCTCCGCTGCGCAGGGGCAAAAGAGTTGGATCGATGTTGGCTATTTCTGTGAAGAAATCAACTTCGGAAAACTCGGATTTTAATGCTTCTGCTTCTGGTTGTGGGATGGGAGCGAGGGGGTCGCGAAATGGTACATTCAGATGGACTACCCCAGGGGTAGGAAACAGGGTACATTCCCAGGCATGAATTACTGTTTGTCGCAGATATGCTAACATTTCCATTTCTAATGATGGCAATGCTAACTCTGCTTGCCAGTTCGGGTAATTGCCATATAATTTTACTTGGTCGATCGCCTGTCCGGCATGGCAGTTCCGCAGTTCCGGAGGGCGATCGGCTGTTAAAATCAATAGAGGTACTCGACTTTCTCGCGCCTCGATCGCTGCTGGATAAAAGTTCGCACCCGCCGTTCCCGAAGTACAAACCAATGCTACTGGCAATCCCGTTCCCTTGGCAATTCCTAGGGCAAAAAATGCCGCTGAACGTTCGTCCAACACTGGAATAGCTTCGATTTGGGGGTTTTGGGCAAAAGCTACCGTCAGGGGAGTCGAGCGCGAACCCGGACAGGCGATCGCCGTTTTCAATCCCAGTCGCTTTAATGTTTCTGCTAAAATTGAAGCCCAAACTAAATTTACATTGCGGAATAAGAGTATTTTCTTACTTATAGATGTTGTTCGGAAGCGGTTAAAACCCGGTCGTGTCCAGAGACGCCCACCCATGTCGCTGCCAGGCAGGCGAGCGACAAGGTGGGCGCTCTCGGACACGAGTTGGTAATTCCTTGCTGACTTCTTAACCTGTCCCTTGTTCTCCCTTACCTTTTCCCCGACCCATGCTGTATAATACCAGTACAGTTCCTCTAGTCAAACCGCCCTGGTTTTGACTGGATAGGAGTAAAAAGTTACCAACTCTGGACAGCAACCATTTGAGGAAAAGGCTGAATAGGTAACGTTATGAGATGAATAAACCCATGAAGACTAGGGTAAATCATGTTAAAAGCATCACCCAAAACTCGGTATTCTCCCCACCACACCGAGATCGCCAGTGCCGCCCGACCCCAAAACCAAAGGCCGATGTCTCCCGGGTTTTCGCCGTGCGTTCGGGAGACATCGCCAGGCGGGTTTAGCTGCTGTCAATGCGCCGGTGCCGCTGGCGGTGGCAGCAGGGCGGGCGGTTTCGCGATCTGCTATCAGCTTACTAACAGGACTGCTTACCACTGGCCTAGCACTGCCCGGGAGCGCCTTAACGATTAATGCAACTAATGCATGACCACACCCGTTCTTCATGGCGATTACTTATACTAACGCTTGCAACAATGCTTGAAATTTCAGCTGAATTTCTGCCAGTTCTTTCTCCGGATCGGAACCGGCTACTATACCCGCACCCGCATAAACTGTCGCCCGATCGCCTTCTATCAGCGCTGACCTAATTCCTACCACAAACTCGCTATTTCCGCGTCCATCTACCCAACCCAAGGGCGCGGCATATAAACCCCGATCGAAGCTTTCATACCTAGGTATTTCCTGGCAGGCTATTTCTCTGGGCGTACCCGCCACCGCTGGCGTCGGATGCAATGCTGCCAGTATTGACAAAGGATGCACTCCTGGAGGCACTTTTGCCTCGATCGGGGTCCACAAATGTTGGATATTCGCTAGTTTCCGTAACTTTAGCATTGGCAATATTTCCGGCTTTAAGCCCAACTTCGATAAGCATCCTTTAATATAATCTATCACAAATTGGTGTTCCCGTCTTTCTTTTTCGCTAGCGAGTAAACTATTGGCAAAATCTGCATCTTCCCTTCTCGTTTTTCCCCGAGGTGCTGAACCGGCTAATGCCTCTGTGAATAGCTGCTGATTCTCTGTCCCGAAACTGTATCCCTCGGGAGCGCTAGGATCACTACTCGGGGGACACAGCGCGCTCATCCCACTGTCCGGGACACACCGAATTCTCATTAACCTTTCTGGCGTCGCCCCGATAAAACTCTTTCCTTCACCATTACTTACCATAAATATATGGCAATCTCCATGGAGCTGGCGTAAATTATGCAGCGCTTCTCTCTCCCTAAATGGTACTTTAGCTTGGATCTCGATCCCATGGGCGATCACTATTTTACTCAATCTTTCCGAGCGAATCAACTCTAATGCTTCACCCACCGTCTGCTTGAATTTATCTTCTGTGTCCCCCAGGATCGCTAGTCGCAGGGGGGGGACACAGTAATCTGATAATTGTCCAGTTGGCAATTTATTTCCTGCGGCTTTATGGAATCCGTTATTATTGCATAAACTAATTTTATGCCAGTCCCACCATAACTTTGAGCATATGCTTTTAATGTCCGCCAGAGGACCGATCGCTAAATTCGTCACTAAGATACAATGGTTGGCGCTACAAGCTACCTGTAAACGTGGTAAAAACACTGTTGCTGCTGGAAAAACTGACTCCGACTGCTGTCCAAAAAATGTGAAGCTGCAAAAAAAATGCGGGCCAGCAAACCGGCGATCGAGATCGCCAATGCTAATCGTATTTGCCAGACATGTATGAATAAATTCTTGGGCTTTTCTGAATCGATCGGCCTGGGTTATCTTTATACTTGTGGCAGCATCAATGGCAGCGATCGCCTCCCCTGCGCTTTCCCAGTAAAACTGCAGTCGATCCGAAGGGGCGATCGCTGCCATCACCGCCAGTGGGTCCACTAGGGGAATCTCTTGCGATATGCTGACAATCATTGTACTATCTTTAGCAATAGCTGTTTCTTGACAACCTAACAGAAAATTTTCCAGAACCTTTGGTTCTGAAAATATATTCCCTTGCTCGGAGGTGACTCTCATCTGGGCCGATAAGGTAAAGTTTTGTGAAGTTATATTTCTCACTCTTAACAGTATATCGCAGATTGTTCGACTAGATAGAGGACACAGGAGGCTTCGATATCTCTGGGGTAGTGCTTAAGGCGCGTCCCCTCTGGGGGATATCGAAGGGCAATAAATGCCCGTGTTTTGGTATTAAAGCATGATAATGGTCAAGGGAAAATCGAGAATAGAGCAGAGGCTAATATGGTGGGCGGCCCCGGCTGCTTTCGAGGCGAACGGTATTGTATAACAGTTCGAGCAGCGTAAGTTCTGAGACAGGGAAGGGCAGCCATCTGCCAGGACACTACGACGTGTCGTGTCCAGAGACGCCCACCCATGTCGCTGCCAGGCAGGCGAGCGACAAGGTGGGCGCTCTCGGACACGATCGAGAAGTCCGTGACATTTATGGAGTTGGGTCGCCACTACTACATAACAATACAATGGCTGTTAATTCCCTGGCGGTGTCTCCTGGGTAGTGCGACTACGATGTCCCCCCAGAGGGGGGTGCTTAAGGCGCGTCCCCTGGAGGGAGGACATCGAACTCCCAGGAGACACCGCGTGGCGGGACTTTCAATTGAGAAAATGTGTATAATGCCTGAGTTAGAAACTGTGTGAGGATTGTATGGAGATAATACCAGGCACGCCAGAGCTAGATGAACTATTCGCCGGCATGGAAGACACATTGCCAGGTGGAGCAGGGAACGACACCTTGGATGCTACGGTAGGAGAGGGGGGCAACTTGCTGTTGGGCCAGGAAGATGACGATCTCCTCAAAGCTGGCAGTAACGATATCCTGCGAGGATGCCTGGGGAATGACCAGCTGTTTGGTGGTCGTGGTGGCTCGACATTGACTGGCGGACCAGGCGCAGACGGCTTGTGGATTATCGATGGCGCGCATTGCCAGAACAGATGCTGGAAGTTACAGACTTCGTGCAAGGAACAGATGTCCTGGGAATTCGTGGTTTCACCCTAGAGGAGGTCAGATCTCTGAGAGTAGAGCAAATAGGAGCCGATACTCTGGTGCAGCTGGATGGTGTGGTGCGATTCGTTCCGGCGTAAACCAGCGATGGTGAAAGTCGGGTCAGCTTTTTGTTTGCGGTGAAAATCGCAAGTCCGGTTCCGAAAGGGAGGGTTGGGAAGTGATTCCTAGCTCGACCCCGACCCATGGGGGTTAAATTCCCCTCCCCCAGGTACGGGGGTGACACCGGTCCTCAGTGCTTCGGAGTTATATCACCGTGGTGCAGAGCGAGGACTTAAATGTAGGATAGCTGGTAGCCTGAACCGGTGACGCCACGAGGACAGATGCTCATGGTTAGAACAAGCAAACTTATGTAAGCCTCGTCATCCAGAACCAGCGGAATAAGGCTATTACGCTGGCCCAAAAGGGAAATGGTAGTTAGTGTTAACCGTCACTCCTGGTTAGCATCGTACTCGAATAACTCCCGGGGTATAGTAGGAACCTAAAAGCATCGCGAAATGAGACCAAGGAACGAAGTAACTTCTCGTGTGCTGTCCTCACTTGGACAAGTTAGATGTAAAGCGCAAGCCACGAGGAGAGGGATGTCCTAAGAAGCCAATGCCTAGGGTAATGCCTGGGATATGCTGACGTAGGACGGATATGGTAAGAAGTCTCGGGAGAAAGTAGCCTTAACCTAAGTTGCGACCTATTTAAAAAAATATGAATTACCCACTTAGACTTTACAGATATTTGGAAATTTTTGTAGTTTTTGATACAAAATTATTTTTTTTGTGCTAGGCGGCGGGTTGGCTGTTTATAGGTTATAATGTACTAAAATAATAGTTAATTGCTGATTCTGTAGATTATGGAAGATATGATTACAACAATTTTTGTTCTTTGTGACCAGCTCTTAAAAGCTTTAAATATAAAAGAAGATCCACAAGTGAAAATGAACAATGCCGAAGTGATGACAGTCGGATTAGTTGCTGCATATTTTTTCGGAGGACACGCTTCGCTACGAGCGCTCTTGTAAATTTATGGTCGAACACAATTATCTAAAAAATCTGTTAAGTAAAAGTAGATTTAATCGTCGATTACATAATATTGGTGAACCAATTTGGATGTTTTTATTCCAAGTCAGAGCGCAAACATTTAACGAACTCAATCCGGGTCAAGAATATATTCTTGATAGTTTCCCCGTGCCAGTCTGTGATAATATTAGGATTGATAGATGCCAAATTTATAACAAGGAAGAATATCGAGGGTATATTGCCAGTAAAAAACGTTATTTTTATGGGCTCTTCGGTACCTGAGTTGCTAAACTATCAAATAAATACTCGTCAAATTAAACTAAAATTGTTATACTTGAAGAGTAAACATATTGCTGTACTTGACTTCTGGCATTTTTAATGCTTTACTGAAATTGAGGACAAAGTGAAAACTGAGGTAAAATTATCATGGCTTCAAAAGGACAACTCAAACTACTAACAGATTTTCTGAACATCCCAGATGTTAAAGTTACTCATTTCGTACAAGATACATCTCTAGGAAAAATCCTCTCCGTAGCGAGTTTAACTTCAGAAGTAGCCTGCCCTCATTGCGGTCAAATGAGTCAGAAAATTCACTCCTATTATTCACATCTAATTAAAGACTTGCCTATGAATGGTCAAAATGTTTATTTACAGGTAAATAAACGAAAAATGAAATGTGAAAATTGTTTAAAAATTTTTAGTGAGCCTTTGGATTTTTGTGAACCAAAACGCAACTATACTAAAAGACTTGCCGACGATATATTGAATCAGGTAAAACATAGTAATATTAAAAGTGTTGCCGAAAGAACCGGGGTAAGTGAGTCAGAAATTGAAACTATGTTAAAAGATTTAAAAAAAAGTTTGGTAGGTCAAAAACCTCAAGACTTAAAACGATTGGGGATTGATGAAATTAGCCTGATAAAAGGACAAGGTAATTATTGTGCGGTATTAGTAGATTTGGACAATAGTCAACTTCTAGCTTTAGTCCCCGATCGAACCCAAGAAGCCATTGAAAAAGTGTTGCTATCTTGGGGAATAGACGTGTTATCAGGCATAGAAGAGGTTAGCATTGATTTATGGCGTCCCTATAAAACTTTGGTAGAAAAATTAATGCCTCACGCCGAGGTAGTAGCTGATAGATTTCATGTAATGAACCAGGTTCAAGAAGAATTAGACAATGGTCGTAAGCAAACAAAAAAAGAAGTTAATAACATGGATGATAAGAAGAAAAAAACTGCAAAACTCAAGGTGCTTCATCACAGTAAATATGTCCTTCTTGCTAATTCCGATGATTTAAATGAAGCTCAAAAAAGCCAATTAGAAGAAGTCAATAAAGAATTCCCGAAGCTGCAAAAGATGCATGAATTAAAAGAAAATTTTAGGAAAGTATTTGAAGAGAGCATAAATTGGTTTGATGGCTTATTGAATTTAGCAGAATGGTTGAAACAATCAGCAGAATTATTTCCCAAAAGTCAAGGAACAATCCGTCGCTGGTTAGTGGAGATAACAGCAGATTTTGAGCAAAAAACAACTAATGGCATTGTTGAAGGTATTAACCAAAAAATTAAGTTAGTTAAACGGTGCGGATTTTGTTTTCGTAACATAGAAAATTTTGAGCTAAGATGTTTATTAGCTTTTCAAAATTAGCAATAGTTTAGCAACCCAAGTACCGAAGAGCCTTTTTATGGATTAAGGGTTCATATGTTAGTAAATAAACATGGAAAGCCAAGATAATTTTATCTAGCGTAGTTATAATGATGTTAAAGTTTGACAATCTTTTTGCTTTGAATTACCATCAAATTCGATAGTTTATGGAGATAAAGCTTATAACGATTATCAATTAGAAGATTTACTAAAAGAGTCATCAAGCATAATGTTAAAACCTTTGCGAAAAAAGAACTCAAAAAGAAAAGAATCATCTGGTTTTGAGTATATACAAAAAGTAACAAGAAAACAAGTTGAAACCTGTTTTAGTCGAATCACAAATTTGTTTCCCAAGTCAATTCATGCTGTTACATCTAAGGGATTCGAGTTGAAAATGATTCTCTTTATAATTGCTTTTTGTATCCAATTTTTCGAGGTCGCAACTTGAGTTAGCCTTAAATATCACGGAACTGGGGAGAAATCCCGAAAGTATGAATGATGGACTAAAGACCTAACCGGGTAAGAATCCGGGGGCCGAAGAGAATGGCCAGATGTTAGTAAAGAGTGGAATAAGGGTTTAAGCCGGGTTTAACCACCACGAACCTTCCGGAGTTAGGCACTCAACTTAGTCGATTGACAACCATAAGGGGCGAAATTTTACGAGACAAGGCCAGTTAGGGGTAACCCTGATAGTGCTATCCATGGCAAGGACTTACCAACCAGTAGCCGTATGCGGTGAAAGTCGCAAGTACGGTTCCGAATGGGAGGGTTGTCCCGCGAGGGACAGCTCGACCCCGACCGATATAGCCATCTTGCGGAATACGGTAGCTCGAACCCTGACCCGGGATGACTTCGCCATTACCGAAGAACCAACAGAAGCTGACTCCCTACTGGACGAAATCTTAGAACGGGGCTTCCTGCGCGTAGGGGCCCCTTCGAACGTGCCCGGGTTGAGCTTCGCCGAAGAAGATGGTTCCTTCAGAGGCATGGGAGTCGAATTGAGCCGCGCTATAGCAGTGGCGCTGTTTGACGACCCGGATGCTATTGAGTTTGTAGAGCAAGAATTGGCCGATCGCTTTAGCAATACTGCTGATGGCACCGTAGATATATCAATAGCTGCGGTCCAGAATCTGACACGCGATGGCAGTCTGGAGGTCGATTACAGTCCGATTTATTTGTATGATGGTGTCGGTGTCCTAGTGCCAGCAGATAGCGAGATCGCATCAGTGGGGGATCTCGAAGGTTGGGATATTGGAAGCTTCGACTGCCGAACAAGCTTTGATAGATGCTGCCGATGATGCTGGGGTAGAAATCATCCTTGAGAGTTTCCCTACCTTAGATGAGGTGTTTGCAGCCTATGATGCTGGCGAAGTTGACGCCGCATCAAACGTCCGTAGCCGTTTGGCCAGTCGCATCCCGACCTTGAATGACCCAGACAATCAGTTGATTCTCGATGAGGTACTCTCCGAGTATCCTGTAGGTTTGCTGGTTCCGGAAAATGAATCAGAGTTGGCAGACGTGGTTCGCTGGGTTAGCTATGCGACGTTCCAAGCAGATAAATTTGGCCTTACTTCTGAAAATGTAGAGGAATTTCTCGATAGCGACGATCCGGCGATCGCGCGGTTCTTAGGCACCGAAGGGGATTTAGGTGCAGCGCTGGGTCTAGAGGAAGACTTCGTAGTCAACATTATCGAGGAGGTAGGTAACTACGGGGAAATTTACGCTCGCTTTTTTGATGAAGATATTATTCCCCGTGGTCTGAACGAGATTTGGACCGAAGGTGGTCTGATCTATTCTCCTCCCTTCTCCGGGACTGCTCCGTCGGATGTACCATTGGTGGATAACAACGAGATGCGAGCGCAAACGGCGATTCGGCTAGGATACCCGGATAACCGACAATCTCTGTAAACTTCCGGGATTGCCAGGGTCAGCGCCAGGACTGGGCTTTTTACAAGACGGTGAATTCACGGGATTTGAGGTGGATTATGGTCGGGCGATCGCGGCAGCGGTGTTTGGCGACCCCGAGGCGGTAGAGTTTGTGGTCTCAGAGCCAGAAGAGCGGTTTAGCGATGTTGCTAATGGCATAGTAGACGTGACCGCGCGGGCCATCACTCATACTCTAGGTCGCGATGCTCTCCTAGGCATAGACTTTGGTCAGCCAGTCTATCTTTACGATAGTCAAATTGTATGGGCTCCCATCGACAGTGGCATCAACTCCTTGGAGGATCTGGAAGGTCGCTCGATCGGGGTAATTTCCGGTACGACCTCCGAACGGAATATCCAAGAAGCAGCCGATGAACTTGACATTACCTTTGACTTAGTCACCTTTGACAGCCCGCCCGAACTAAATGATGCCTATAACGATCGAGAAGTTGACGTGGTTACTGGTGATGGCAGTTTCATCCAGTCTCTGGCTTTAAGCGTACCGCTGGCAGAACGTATTCCTTCGCGGCCGATCGCAACAGGCTTATCAAAAGAGCCTCTGGCGGTGATAGTCGATGAAAATCAGTCAGAGTGGAAAGGGAGCATCCCACTAATGCAATGAGTAAATATACTTAGGAGAGGAGCCAAGTAGTGAGATCATTAGCAAAAGGGTAGACAATGGGCTAAAATAGGGATGAAACTCACCCGCCAGAAGCATTCCGATGACACAAAAAGAACTCCGCGAACTCAACCAGGCTCTGAAAACCATCGCACGCATTTTGTACAAGAATACACCCTCCGAGCGATTGCAAGATTTTGAAGGTGTGTCGCAGTGCGCGACCATATGTTAGAGACAGTCGGACCGGAGTTAGGAAATTTTTTTTATCCGAAGCAAGTCAAACACAAAGTGGACGGAGTCGCTATATCGATAGCTGCATCGGAACGCTGAGGGTAACGAGCAAGCAAGCACAGCGTCTTGGTCTAGCAGCCCGCACCCGCATCAGTCCGCACTTGGAACGATGCTCCCTGCTGCTGACAGCAAACGAGTCCTATGCTCACGCCGAACAAGACATCTTTATGTTGACAGGAATGAAAGTCTCGCACAGCACACAGCATCGGCTCGTTCATCGCAGTGAGTTCCCTCTTGCCTTGGCCAAAGAGCCAGTGAAAGCGGTGAGCGCCGACGGGGGCAAAGTGCGTTTACGGACTCCCAAAGGAGAGCCGAGCCAGTGGAAAGACTACAAGACGGTAGCTTTGCACTCACAGGTATGTATGGCAGCGTTTCACGACAACGAGTTCCTGGTTAATTGGGTCAAGGGGAAGCCACTGGCTAACCCGCTCACTTGCATCGGAGATGGACATCCCGGAGTCTGGAATTTAATCGACGGCTTTGCTCCTCCAGAGTGCAGACGCGAAGTCCTTGACTGGTATCATCTAATGGAAAATTTATATAAAGTGGGTGGCTCTCACCAACGGCTCAAACGAGTTGAGACCGTTCTGTGGCATGGTCTCATAGATGAAGCAAAAGCGTCCTTTGATGGTTGGTCAGCTCCACAGGTTAACAACTTCCTAGCTGATCTCGACCAGCATCGCTCTCGTCTACCCAATTACGCAGCTTATCAACAGCTCAAAATTGATATTGGGTCGGGAGCTGTCTCCTCAACGATTAAGCGTATTGGTCGGAGGCTCAAGATTTCTGGGGCTCAATGGAAATCTGAGAATGTCAACCAGGTGTTGAAGCAACGTTGTGCTTATCTCAACCTTGACCTCAATACTGCTTAAGTCTTTTTACCTACTGCAAAACTGGGATGCTCCCGAGTGGAAAGATGTGGTCACTTGGACAGTTTATGCTACTATCCAAGCAGCAGAGTTTGGCATTACCTCGGAAAACGTCGATGACTTCCTGGATAGCGACGATCCAGCTATCCGGCGCTTCTTGGGAGTGGAAGGTGATTTAGGTGAAAGCCTAGGTCTAGATGATAACTTTGTGGTAGACGCGATCTCATCTGTAGGCAACTGGCAAGAGATTTACGATCGCAACTTCCCCTTCCCCGATGCTCCCCCGATCGGCGGAGGTCTCTTTAGCGAGGGCGGTCTGCTATATTCTCCTCCCTTCGCGTAAGTCTGACTGGGCGATGAAAAGGGATTGAAAATGTAGGGTGGCCATCTGACTTGCTTGCAGCTGAAACAGTAAATAATTACAACATTATGGTTACTTAATATGCTTTGCAGAAAGGAAGAACCTCAATCCGCAAACAACCTGAATGGATTCAGGATAGCTTCTTCCACCGTTCCGGAAAAATCGGCAATAGCTTTCACTATCGCCATAAAAACCAGATCGCGCACAATCACCTGAACCTATCCGTGCTATTCTTTATCCTAGGGGCGATCGGGGGATTCTGTTATCTGGGAACGATGCTGCTACTATTATTGTACATTCCCCCGATCGAATTGGGAAGTGTGGCGGCGATGCTGCGCCGGTCCAGGAGATGCAGAAAGCTCATTTAATGTAAGATGTAGGCGAGCCCCACTCTACAGCTACTCCAGGAAATAGAATGACTAATCAGACAATTGAGCGATCGAACAGAGAATTATGGCTAGCGGCGATTAAACCGCCCATGTATAGCGTGGCAATTATGCCAATTTGGGTGGGAACTGCGGTGGCTGTTTTTGAGCAGCATAGCATAGATTGGTGGATATTTGCCACCTTTGTCAGTGGGGCAATTTTAATTCTGGCCTGGGAGAATATCAGTAACGACGTATTTGACTCGGAGACTGGGATCGATCGAAATAAACACCATTCCCTGGTTAACCTGACGGGCAACAAATCTTTAATTTTCTGGTTGGGGAATCTTTGTTTAGCCCTCGGCATTCTGGAAATTATGTTAATCTGTTGGTGGCAGCAAGATTTAACGGCGATGGGGTTAATCCTTGCCTGCTGCGCCCTCGGATATATGTATCAAGGTCCGCCCTTTCGTCTAGGTTACCAAGGTTTGGGCGAGATTCTCTGCTTTTTGGCCTTTGGACCCATAGCGTTGTCCGCTGCTTACTACAGTCAAACTCAGAGTTGGTCCCTGACTAATCTGGCAATTTCGATAATTGTTGGCCTGACTACTACTTTAATCCTGTTTTGTTCCCATTTTCATCAAGTCCAAGACGATCTGGCAGCAGGAAAGCGATCGCCCATCGTCCGCCTGGGTACGCAAACCGGGGCACAGCTGTTATGGTGGTTTTGTGGCAGCATCTTCACCCCGATCGCTATTTTGGTAATCTGGGGGATATTCCCCTTGTGGACTTTACTCAGCTTCTTAAGTTTGCCCGCTGCGTTCAAGCTTTGCCGCCATGTAGGTACTCATCATGACCAACCGGAAATGGTGAAAAATTGCAAGTTTATTGCGGTAGAATTGCATTTCTGGAGTGGACTGTTGTTAGGTATTGGTTTCTGGGCGTCAGGGGGATAATGGATAAGAGAGAAGCTTACCAATTTCACTATGGTTTCAGCGGGAACAAAAAACAGCCGCTAATTCTATTGTTGCACGGATTTATGGGCAACAGCGATGATTTTAATGGGGTAGTTTCGCTGCGGTGTCCCCTATGCATGTGCGAATACGATGTCTCCGAAGTAGTGCGTAAGAGCGCTCTCCGAAGACATCAAGCGACCAGGGGACACCGGTTGTCTAAAGAGTTCTGCTGTCTGGCGGTTGACCTGCCCGGACATGGAAAAACTCAGGTCAAGGGTGGGGAAGCATGCTACAAGATGTCTAACACTGCCCAGAGGCTGATCGACTTACTGGATGAGTTAAAGATTGACAAATGTTCCTTGGTAGGTTATTATCCGGGTAGGCGCTTGGGATTATATCCGATCTGTACTTTTCCCTCTCGGTTTGAAAAAGTAATTCTGGAGTCGGCAACACGCTACGCTGGGATTAAAAACAGAAGCGTGTGAAATGTTCGGGTGTAAACAAGGCATACTTGTGACAGCCCAAACCGGAATCATTAGCCGGGGAACTGTGTAATCCTTGTGGGTCCAAACCCCACCCTCCGGATACGGGAGGTACACCGGTCCCAACTGCTGCGGAGTGACATCACCGGCGGTGGAGAGCAGGGACTTAAATGTAGGATAGCTGGTAGCCTAAACCGGCAACTCCGCGCTTGTTAGATGTTCATGGCTAACGATAAGTGAATCTGTACAAGCCTCGTTATTTAAGACCAGCGAAATAAGGCTTTATGCGCTGGAGCCAAAAGGCAATGGTAGGTGTGAATAATCGTACTTCTTGGTTATTCCGTATTACAACAATCCTCCCGGGGTATTGCAGGGGCCTAAAAGCATCATATGGATTATGCGGAACGTTATAACCTCTGTTGAGCAATCCATGGACCGGCAAAACCGTTCTCATTAGACGATTAACCGACCAGGGGATAAGTTAGATGATAAGCGAAAGCTAACAGGGGAGGGAAGCTCTAAAAAGCCAACGCCTAGGGTAATGCCTAGGATATGCTGACGTAGGGCGCCTGTGCTGGAAGTCAAGGGAGCAAGTAGTCTCAAAATGATACGGAACCTCAGACGCTAATAACGGTCACCTGCCTTGTCCATCGGGCTCCCTTACCCGGTGAGATAGAGAGTAAGAGCCAGGTAATGGTCACCTGCAATCAGCCGTGAACTGAGAGTAAGAGCCATAGTCGGAAGGTATATATGGTTGAATGAAGACCGTGACCAGGTAAGAAAAAGTACAGGGACCAGTGATGCCCGCCCGTAAGTAAAGAGTGCAGCCGGGACGTTTAAGGTACTTTCTCCCGCACGAACCCTCCGGAGTCCGGCACTAATGTCATTCCCAGACAACAACGAAAAGACAAAAGCCCACGAGACAAAGCAGGAACTGGCAACAGAACCATAGACAACCCATGTTTTGGGACAGCACAGGCGGGAGCCTCCTGCGGTGAAAATCGCCAGTCCGGTTTTGTAAGGGAGGGTTCGGAGGCGACTCCGGGCTCGACCCCGACCAGAGAGGAAGAACCGCAGTCAAGCGGATGCAGAACGGGCCCTGTAATTGGAAAATAGCGATTTCAGACAGTTGTTAGTGAAATGGTACGATAGACCCCTATTCCAATCTTTACAAAATCATCCTGACTTCGGTAAAATGATCCAGAGTAGGTTAGAATATCAGCCCAGGGAGTTGGCAAAATCACTCCGGAACATGGGAACGGGAAACCAGCCAGCTTTATGGGATCGACTGGCAGAAAATAAAATCCCGCTGCTGTTGCTGGTGGGGGAAGATGATGTTGAGTTTAAGGCGATCAATGCAGAAATGGCTAGCTTGTGTGAAGTGGCACATCTGGCGATGCGGTGAAGCCGGTCATAACATTCATCCAGAAAATCCCCGAGAATGGGTTAAGCAGGTGAGAGGTTTTTGTGCATAGTCGTTACCAATTTGAGTTTCGTCCCTACCAGCGAAAATTTAGGCGATCGCTTACTACCAGTCACGGCAGCTGGAATGTCCGCCAAGGCATCATTATTCGCCTCACGGATGCAACTGGGAAAGTCGGTTGGGGAGAAATTGCCCCTTTACCCTGGTTTGGTTCGGAAACTTGCGAACAAAGCCTCTCATTCTGCGAAAATTTGCCATCAGAAATAACATCCGATATCATTAAGGCAATCCCTGATGATTTACCTGCCTGTCAGTTTGGCTTTGAGACCCCCACCCTAACAGGTGGGGCTACAGGAACGAAGCCCGCCTGCGCGGGCTTACAGGAGGATAGTCTTACCTATAGCTGCTTGTTACCAGCTGGACCAGAAAGTTTGCAGTCATGGCAAGGTTTCTGGCATCAGGGATATCGGACATTTAAGTGGAAAATAGGCGTTATCCCCATTGCTGAAGAACTGAAAATATTGGCTAAACTGAGAAAAGAACTGCCACTGGGGACAAAATTGCGCTTGGATGCTAATGGTGGACTTACCTGGGAGGAATCTTGTCAGTGGCTAGATGCTTGTGAAGGTAAAGCTGTAGAATTTATGGAACAACCCCTAGGAGTAGAAAAGCTTGAGGAGATGCAAGAATTGTCTGAACAGTATGCTACTCCCATTGCCTTAGATGAATCGGTGGCAACTCTCGATCGCCTCGAAACCTGTTATCATCGAGGTTGGCGATCCATATTTGTAATTAAAGCGGCGATCGCGGGTTCGCCATCCCGCTTGCGTCAGTTTTGCCGATCGCACCCGCTCGACATTGTATTCTCCTCTGTGATGGAAACCGCCATTGGCAGAAATGCGGCCTTAAAGCTAGCCGCCGAACTACAAACAGGTAATCGATGTCTCCGGAGTAGTGCTTCTAGCGCTCTCCGGAGACATCGAAGGGCCGTTGGTTTTGGCGTCAAGCAATGGTTTACCGAGAATGACGACAACTGGCTAAAAGAGTTATGGGACAATCATTAAAGGAACTGTGGCAAAAGCGTCTGGTCGATCATTGGTTGATAAGTGATAACTCTCACCAATTCACTCAGCTAAGTCAGGAGTTATTCGAGAAATTCGCCCAGCAGGATAAACCACCTGTTATTCTACTAGCTGAAGCAGAACCTGTTAAATTTATAGCTGGGTTCATTGCTGCGGTGGCAGCTAATTGTCCCGTTTTTTTATGTAACCCCCATTGGGTGGAACGAGAATGGCAGCAAGTATTTCACCTCGTCCAACCCGACCTGATCTTAGGACAACCACCTTCTTTTCTATTCCCCACCCCCACCCCCACCTTGCGTTCCCAGGCAGAGCCAGGGAACGAGGGTGGGGCTACAGGAACGAGCCCACGCTCCGGGCCCCCTCCGCTGCGCAGGGGCTTTGAAAATGATCTGTATCTTTCGCAAATCATGATTCCCACGGGGGGTTCATCTGGAAAGATTCGCTTTGCCATCCATACTTGGGAAACCTTGATGGCATCTGTGAAAGGATTTCAACAGTATTTTGGGAAAACGGCGATTAATTCTTTCTGTGTCTTACCCCTAGATCACGTCAGCGGCTTAATGCAGTGCCTGCGTTCCTTTACTACCGGCGGGAAGCTAGTAATTCGGCCATTTAAGTCGATCGCGCAGGACACGCAGCCCTGTGCGCGCAGTGCATTCCCGGGTGACGGCAATAATGATGTAACTAATTTCTTTATTTCTCTCGTACCCACCCAGCTGCAAAGATTGCTAGAAAAACATAGTAGTTGGTTATCTCGGTTTGAAACTGTTCTCTTGGGGGGGGCCCCTGCTTGGGACTCTCTGCTGTCAACTGCTAGAAACTACAATATTCCCTTAGCCCTTACCTACGGGATGACCGAAACTGCATCTGGGATAGTCACTCTTAAACCCGCAGATTTTCTGGCTGGTAATAACAGTTGCGGTCGGGTTTTGCCCCATGCTCAAGTTACCATAACTGGCCCGGATGGAGAAAGACTGGACGTTAACCAGACTGGGGCGATCGCCATAGATGCTGAGTCCCTAACATTAGGTTACTATGGCCAAACCCAATCTGCCTTCTCCATGGGAACGGATGACATAGGTTATTTCGATCCTCAGGGTTACTTGCACATTGTCGGGCGTCAGAGTCACAAAATCATCACCGGAGGAGAGAATGTCTTTCCCGCTGAAGTCGAAGCAGCATTGCTAGCAACCCAGTTGGTGAGTGATGTCTGCGCGATCGGGTTACCTGATGTCCAATGGGGTGAAGTAGTCACCGTTGTCTACGTCCCCAAGTCCGATCGCGTTTCTATCGATCGGCTGCAAAGGGCGATCGCCGATAAATTAAGCAAGTACAAACGCCCTAAACATTGGGTCGCCGTAGACAGCTTACCCCGCAATGGGCAGGGTAAGGTAAACCGGGAACTGCTGGGGCAAATTGCCTTGGCGAAGATGCAAACTTAAAAACATTCACCGGTAGCCAGATGGTGGGAGAACTCCAGATTATCAACTTCCAGAGATATTTTACATAAGACTTAGTTGCTGGCAGCAGCTCTCCGTTTTTGGCCAACTCAGTAGGGTCTGGTTTAAGATGCGGGCTAAGTCGCTAAATCTGGTACTGGAAGACAGGATCCAGACCAGCGGTAACATGGCATCCGGGTCTTTCGATGCCTTCCGGATGCAACGCAGTATGTGTACCCTGCGCCAGTCGCCGAATGTTAATTTTCTCTTAAAATAACTCAAGTTGCTACCTATAAAAATTTCTACGTCCGAAACAGCCATTTTTGGCAATTGAATCCACCAAAATGCCATTTTGGGGTAAATTACAAGGCGATATGGGATGATTTTGGTTGATCTTGACCTTGATTTTCTATAGGTAGCAACTTAGGTTAAAATATTAAAATTATATTAAGCTGTAGTCGTTAATACATAATTCAGATAAATTTTGCAGAAATTGTTCGATCTCAGCTGGCAAGGGTTGGCGGGTTCTGCTAGCTGGATCGATGCAGACATGTTTGGTGATGGCGATCGCGACGAAGCGATGCGTCTGCGAAGACGCTACGCGATCGGCCAGTTGAACTTGGTAGGCCAGTTCAAAGTTATCCTCACTCTGCTGCCGGAGAGTGAGGTGAATCAGTAGGCGATCGCCGCAGCAGATCGGACGGCGCAAGTCAACACTGGTGTGAACAATGGGAAAAGCAGTAGCTGGGTTAGAGAAAAAGGACTTCAGGTCAATGCCAGCAGCGGCCAAGGCTGCTTCGTAGGTTTCGTGACACATACTCAAGACATTGGCAAAGTAAACAACGCCAGCAGCATCAGTATCGGCAAATCTAACAGTTCTGGTATATTTGAAGGACATCTGTTAATGGTGAATTGAGAATGATGATTGCGGTTATCAACTAACAACTGACAACTATAAACTATGGTTACTTGTTTGGGAGATAGTCATGATGGCATTTGGAACATTATAGCCCAATTGCTGCCAGATAATGGCAAACGTGAAGTTCTTGATTGGTATCATTTGGTAGAGAATATCTATAAAATTGGTGAGGACAAGAAGCGTTTGAGGCAAATAACATCATCTCTGTGGCGAGGCTTTATTGATGAAGCCTTAGAGTTATTAGTTACTTGTAAAGGACCGCAAGTACAGAACTTCCGCACTTATCTAACTAAACATTAGTCTAGGATTGTCAACTACGATATTTATCAATCTTTGGGCATTCCGATTGGTTCTGGAGAGGTTTCCTCTACGGTCAAACGCATTGCCTGGAGTCTCAAGCTCTCTGTCGTGTCCAGAGACGCCCACCCTGTCGTGTCGCTCCCGCGCACGACAGGGGTGGGCGCTCTCGGACACGAGGGGCACAATGGCTGAGGAAATCAGTTCAACCTTATGCTTCGTTTACGCTGTGCTTATCTTAATGGCGCTTCCCTTCTAAGTACAAGTACTTAGAAGAAAACTGGGATGCTCCCGATCTCCTAAATCTTCCCTGGGAAGGGAAATGCCCGCTTGGGTGGCCATATGGCGAACAATTTCCAAGTAAGTGTTCTGGTTAGGGGGTGAAAAAGTGAGGGTTAAACCGAAGCTATCGCTAAAATCAAGCTTTTCCTGCATAGTATCCCAAGCATCGACAAAGATAATAAACTTCTGAGGCACATCCCGCAATTGTTCTATAATGGCAGGTAAGTTTTTCAGATTAGATTTAGCAACCTCGATCAGACGCAGGTTCCCAAATTTATTTAACAATGCCTTCACCAAAGAATACTTACCGCTGCCACGAGAACCATAGAGCGAGGCTGCTTGGCGCTGGAGCAATTGGATGGAAGTGTTTGTGTTTAAGGTTGGCATGAAAGCCATTCTATCAGAGCGGGGGCATGATTAAGCATCAACCCCAGGAATATTTTCTTCTCATAAAATACTTCTCTAGATATATTTCCCAAACTTGCTATCCTGAATTCATTCCTTGCTTGTCCGGTCCAAGGAAATAGCCTTTTATGAATGCTGTCCGGTTCCTAACTCTTGCGCTCCTGCCAGTACCATATCGGGCTAAGCCCTAAACCCTAAACCCCTAAACCCCTAAACCCGCCATTAAATTTCTCCCCTCACCCAAGCGCGAAAAGCTTTCATGGTCTGATTCCGGCCCTGGATTTTACACTGATTGAGGTATTGCGGAATCACCTCTTTCACTGGCAAATTAGGGAAATGAGGGCTAGATACTGACCAGCTGGCAGCACATTTATTTTCAACTTCCCTTTCTCAAAGCGCCAAAGTTCCTGCACTCCCAATTTCTCGTATATAGGGTGCGAGAAGTCACGTCAATCTCTAAAGCCAAATCTGTATGGGTATCTTGTGTCAAGTCTAAGCGTTTTACCTCGGACTTTCCATGTCTCCTGGGATCGCTACTCGCACTACCCAGAAGACATCGCTGCCTCATTTTCAATGTAAAAACAGTTGTCTGGTTCTATCCCTTGCTGCATCAATTTATTCTTGAAAGTTGTCGAACCGAGAGGCCAAAAATCAATATCTAGTTCTTCTAACTGACATCTTGCACCATTCTCGATTAGCCTCATGGCCCGCCGTGGGGCTGGGGTCGAACTGGGAGTCGCCTCCCAATCCTCCCTTTCGAAACCGGACTTGCGACTTTCATCGCAGGAGGCTACTGGGTAATAGGTCCGTGTCATGGATAGCTTATATCAGGGTTATCCCTGTTTAGCCTCTTAACCTGTTCTTTCGTCCCTAATCTGGTTGGTGAGTGGCGCTGCCGGCAAACCAAAAGTGTCACCAATTTACAAGACCGTTTTACCAGAAATCCATAACCTAGTTCCTTTTGGGAAGCTGGTCGCCGTGGCGTAATCAAGACTACTAGTTCCGGTTATTTCCTATTAAGTACATGGACAAAATTAATTTCACACACTCTCTCGCGCTAGTCTCCATATCCGGAGCATGTCGCCCATGGCTATGTGCAATTATTTTTGTCTAACTACTTATCACCGTACTACGTTAGCATATCCCGGACATTACTCCAAGCTTTAGCTTCTTAGTACATCCTTCCCTCAATAGCTTGCGCTTATCATCTAACTTGTCTACCCTCAAGACATTCCAGGCGGACAGCATATTGAAGGTTACTTTGTTCCATGGTATCATTATGATGCTTTTAGGCCCCTACTCTTCCCCGGGAGTTCTTTGAGTACGATATTAGCCATTGAACAAGACTAATACTAACTACCATTTCCCTTTTGGGCCAGCGTAAATAGCCTTATTCCGCTGGTTCGTGGTCACGAGGTTTACATAGGTTCGCTTATTCTAACCATGAGCATCTTCCCAAGCGGCGTTGCCGGCTTTAGGCTGCCAGCTTGCCTACATTTAAGTCCTTGCTTCACACCACTGTGATGTCACTCAGCAGCATTAAGGACCGGAGTCTCTCCCGTACCTGGAGGGGGGGATTTGGACCCCCATGAGTACCACAGTTGTTGGCTAATGAAACCAACCAGGATTTCACTGATTTACAGCTTATACCTGAACAAATCGCACGTTCAAACCCACGGCCAAGCCGCTAAAGTCGGTTGAAAACCGACTAAAAGCCTTATCTAGAAAGCGTTTTACCCTCGTTAAGAGGCAGAGCCTCTTAACGAGCTATCGAGGCGGAGCCTCTAGTTGCGAATGGTGCAAGATATGAGTCTCTTAGACTCTTAACCAAGTCGCCAATAATTTATTTTCCGCTTTCGTGTTCGGGTAATGGGGTCATAATTTCCAAAGTTCCATTATCATAGGCTACTCTCGATCCGCGATGTTCGCCTAAATCATCTAAAATAGCTTCAAACTCTTGCCAGCTAATATCTTTTAGCAGCACTCGCTGTCCTGGCGGTACGGTTACTTGCTTGACTTCTACTATCATTTTCCAACTCGGCTACCTAACTAGGTTTGTAGTAAGCGCTTTAGCGCTGCATCTGTAGTAAGCGCTTTAGCGCTGCGTTTGTAGTAAGCGCTTTAGCGCTGCGTTTGTAGTAAGCGCTTTAGCGCTTATGTGGCTAAATGGACAAACCCAGCTTTAAGCCTAGAATAGCATGGACAAATAAAATCACGATCGCGGCTGTTCCCAAGTAAGCATGAGCAGTACGCAAAGCTGGCTGGTTGCCGACAAAACCCGTCACAGAGATAATACCATTGATAGCGAGCAATAGGAGAACGATCGAGCCCGTCCAAAAATGGGGGCTGGACAAAATCTGCTCTTCTTGCATCACCAGAGACAACAGTCCGCCACTGTAGCCACCTGCTAAGAATAGAAACAACCAAGGTGCCAGTTGACGGTGGGCCGTCCGACTTTTTACAGCCGCCTCCTCATCCGCAACTACTCGTCCCCGCCATCCGACAAAGGCGACAAAACTGCCCAGGACAAATACCACGATCGCCATCATCAGGGGATGTCCCCAATGTACGATCGGATCTGGGATTCCCAAGGTCCGGAACCAAGCAGCGATCGGTTCTAAGAGCACACTGATCTTCTCCATCTGCTTTACTTCCCTAACTTACTTAGTGCGTCTTCATTTTTACGATCTCGTTGGCAGCCAGAGACTGCCAACGAGCGGTAATGAGGCTCTGCCCCAATACTTCAAGGTTTTGGATTTTAGAAGTCATTGCGAGGGGGGGACAACCGCGATCAACTTATGGGAAATTGAGGAGACCCCCCCGTAGCGCTACGCGCACTTCGCCCACTGCGCAGCGGCCCGACGCCGTCGGGCTAGCAATCTCCCTGCTCAGAGCTCCCTGCTCCCTGCTATCCCTTGAGGTATTGGGCTCTGCCCCTTGCGATCGTCTACTATCAACTATAGCATCATCTCCTTCCCAGTGGGAGAGGATAGATGCTTAAATTACAAAACCCGGTTTTTCCAAAAGACCGGGTTAGAGGGCTACTGTGCCCCGAGGGGCGAGGTAAGTATTTGTGCAAAATTATTTTTATATTTGTGGGGTGGAGGCTATCGGGCAGGAAAGTTATGGCTGAAAGCCTTATCTCATAATAATTTCATGGATTTAACTTCTCGGAAATTGAACTTCTCGGAAATTGACAGAAGTAAAAAAATATCAAAATAATTTTGCCGATGTACTTATCTCCCGACCCCTAGGAGCCCCTAGGAGCACTACCCAGGAGATACCTCGCTTGATGTCTCTTGGGATCGCTACTCGCACTACCCAAGAGACATCGCAATCGCACTACCGGAGGGGCACGGACTGGTGGATATGCTCTCCGCGAGAATCTCAAGCTATCCTTGGCAGCCAGAGACTGCCAAGGATAAGGGCAAGGGGACAAGGGGACTGGGGCGCGATCGCCCGTTGGTGGCAATGGCCTTGACGATCGGTTAAAATTGACTTGACGTCTCAGCTGTGGTCGGACCGGCGAAAGGAATTGGGGACAAAACTATGGATAGCAGCAATGACTTTCTCAAGCAGATCCTGTTACTAGGGGTAGGGACGACATCCCTGGTAGCAGAGAAAATCAAGCAGGTGAGCGACGAATGGGTGAAAAACGGGACAATAAATCCCGAACAGGCCAAGAACATGGTAGACGAGTTGATGGAACAACTCAAGTCAGAACAGGGAAACTTAGACGCTCAGATGCAGCGACAACTGCGTAACATATTAATGGATCTAGGGGTACCGCGCCAATCAGAAATGGATGAATTGCGGGGGCGTCTAGACCGTTTGGAGCGTCAGGTGCGAGACTTAGAGAATAAACTCTGGCGTTAGCGGTGTCTCCCGGTCGGGAGATGTCCCCCAGAGGGGGGACGCGCTAATCGCACTACCCCCGAGACATCGTAGTCGCACTATCCAGGAGACACCGAAAGGGAGTTGATGTTAGGTAGTACAGGAGAATCATGCGCTCAATATCGATCGCGGGAGCAGTAATAGTAGTCTGCGCTATAGTGCTGTTAGTTACTCAGCTGAGTGGCGATCGCGCTAATGTAGCTCAGACAACAAGTGTACCCGAAGCTGGAATCACTCAAACAGTAAGTAATATGTCTAATCTTGACGAAGCAGTGACGACCCCATCAGGGTTAAAATACATTGAAATCGCTCCCGGAGAAGGCGCGAGTCCCGAAAAGGGTCAGAAAGTTACGGTCCATTATACAGGCACCCTGGAAGATGGCAGCAAATTCGACAGTTCGCGCGATCGGAACGCACCTTTTTCCTTCAAAATCGGTGTGGGACAGGTAATCAAAGGTTGGGATGAGGGAGTAGGAACGATGAAAGTGGGCGGACGCCGCCAATTAATTATCCCTCCAGAGTTAGGTTACGGTGCTAGCGGTGCGGGTGGGGTGATTCCTCCCAATGCTACCCTGATATTTGATGTCGAACTGCTGAAGATCGGCTAGAATTAATCAAGTCCCTCGCGATTAAGAGCGATCGCGAGGGGCGAGGTTGCGAAAGCGAGTCAGATGGGAGTCAAACAATAGCTTCACCACCCCAGTGGGACCGTTGCGATGCTTGGTAATAATCACCTCGGCAATGTTGCGATCGGGGGTATCAGGATTATAATATTCATCACGATAGAGCATCAAAATTAGATCGCTATCTTGCTCGATCGATCCAGACTCCCTTAAATCAGACATCATCGGGCGTTTATTATTGCGAGATTCGACGCCGCGAGACAGCTGGGAAAGGGTAATCACAGGGACATTCAGCGATCGGGCCAAACCTTTGAGTTGACGGGTAATGCGGGATAACTCCTGTACTCGATTATCACTAGCGCCTTCCATGAGTTGCAAGTAATCGATCAAAATTAAACCCAAAACACCACCCTGTTCGGCTTGCAGGCGGCGGGCTTGCGATCGCATCTGACTTACTGTTTGATTAGGAGTATCATCGATAAAAATCGGCAAATCAGAGAGGGTACTCAGGGCAGTACTTAAAGGTCCCCACTCCAGTTGAGTGATGCGGCCCGATCGCAAGCGATTACTTTCAATATTCGCCTCACTAGATAGCAAACGCATCACCAACTGTTCGCAGGACATTTCCAGACTAAAGATGGCGATCGGCAGCTTTGGCTTGGCAGCAATAGAACGAGCAATATTGAGAGCAAAGCTAGTATTATGAACGCAAATATCATTAGCAACGAAATTGTGCGTCTCAGGAATCGTCAAATCATACACATGCTGCCAGCCGACCGGTACTATAGAGACAATTTCATCCCAGTATACATCACAAGTAGCTAACTTTTGTAGGGGTTGCCTCTCAGAAGACGCTGCTTGCACTAAAGACAAGTTCTCTTCCTTACCAAAAATACCAATTTCACAGATAAAAGTCCTGATTGATTCCGAGTCGGTAATATTTAGCTGCCAAGCACCCTTGCGGGGATCTTTGTTTTTAACCGACCTTTTTTTAAGAGCTGCAATAATGCCAAACCGGAGTAAAAGATGTTGTATTTGTCGTGCCAGTTCCTCGCTAGCTGTAGCAGAGCCCACCTGGGACTGACCGCTTGCGTAGACTGTCGCCCATCCATCGGTAGAAAACAGACGGTTGAGGAAGAGAGCAAGCTGCGATCGCCTCAACTTAAAAACAACTGGAGGGACAGTCTTAGTATGTGCTTTCTTGCCCCACAGACCTAATTCTTGTAACCAAAGCGTCAGGGGATTTTTGCTGTTTTTACTAATTGCGGCAAGTCCATGAGGCGCAAGTTTTTCGGGATCTACTTGCAGAAACTCGCATAGCTGACTAAAGGTTTCTTGATTCGGTACGCAGCCTCCTTGCTGCCACAGACACACCAAAGACCCACTGACTCCCACCGCTTGAGCCAGTTTTTTATTGGATATCGATTTGGACTGCAGAATTGTGCGCAGACTACTGCCAAAAAGCTGTCGGTTTTTCGCAATGAATTCTAAATCTCCTGTAACATAAAGGCTGGGCGTGCGCGTACCCTGTGAAGTTTGATAAGTAACTTTTAGGCCCGGTAACAAAGAGACAGCTTGAACAAAATCTTTTTGCAGTCTCTGGTTGCCGTTGGTAAACTGGGGTGAAGCACCTAGTAGGCACCCTCTACCCCCAATTAGGTACGCTAACAGCTTAATTCGACAGTCAGGGAGAGATTCTGTGCCAAAAACTTCCAACCGGCGAGGAACAGCAATGCGATCTCCCCTTTTAAGTTTCCCAAGCTGCTGCCATCCATTAATAGTTAAGAAAGGATGAGTAATTGTCGTTTCAACCACCCGTCCCAGTCGAGTTTGAACGCGAAATACAGGCTTGATGCCATCATCCACAAAAGCAGATGGTGAAGTGATGCCAAATTTTCTATCTTCCCCGAGAGTCAGCAATTGGGCTTGACACGGCTGCGCCTGCTGATATATTTCGGCAATGGTAGCCACTTCGCCAGTTGCCAGCAATATAACCGCATTAGACGCCAAACATTTTCCCATAGACGGTCTACCCGCCACAATAATCAAATCAGAACGTTGAAAACCGCCAGTGAGCGCATCCAAGTCATAGAAACCGCAGGGAATACCCGGTAAAGCCGTCCCCTGATTTTGGATTTCAATTTCTTGAAAAGCACCGATCAGGGTTTTGGAGATGGGAACTAGACCCTGCTGGAAACGATCCGTCCGCAGGTCAAAAATCTTCTGTTCGGCCCGGTCCATCACAACTTCTAACTCTGTAGAAGTCTCGAACCCCAGCCCCACAATATCATCACCAGCACGAATCAACTGGCGACGCAGGTACTTGTCCATCACCAGTTTCGCGTACTCGTCAATATTGACAGCACTGACAGTACGGTCCACCAGTTGAGCCAACTTGCTCATCCCCCCCACCTGGTCGAGCATCTTTTGGTCAGACAGCCAGGTAGTGACAGTAGTCAGATCCGTTGGTTTCCCTTCATTCTGGAGAGTAAGGGCGCAGCGATAGAGGTGCTGATGAGCTTGCAGAGAAAAAGCCTCTGGGCGCAGGATATCCGCCACCCGACCGATCGCCTCTGGATCCAGGAGAATGCCACCTAAGATATCTTCCTCCGCTTGGATGTTTTGGGGAGGCAGGCGATCGCCTGCCACTTGAAAATCCGGTTCATCTACCATAGCCACCAGTACCCACAATACCCGCTACCATAGCCGTAGCACCGTTCGCGTAGCGTGCGCACGCTACGGGCCCCCTCCGCTGCGCGAATCGCCAGTTATCAGTAAACTGACCACCTACCTCTAATACAACTGACCACTAACCATTGACCATTGACCACTGACCGCTGCCTGACAGGCGAGACGCCTGTCCTACGCCACTGACCACCGATCTAAAGGGGTGCCACCTGAATTTCTACAGAGGCCGTCACCTCAGGATGCAACTTAATTTCAGCCGTGTAGAAGCCCAGCTTGCCAATATCCGGTACAGTAATGCCCCTGCGGTCTATTTCCTGACCAGTAGCTTCCAAAATCACTTCTACCACTTCCCGGTCCGTCACCGTACCAAAGATCGCATCCTCTTCGCCCACCTGCTTGCGGACCGTGAAGCGCCCGATCGTTTCCAGGGCAATTTTGCGGGACTGGGCCTCTTCCTTTTCCGCCAACAAACGCTGGCGTTCTTTCTCCTTGCGGATCTCCACAAGAGAGATCGCGCCTTTAGTGGCGCGAACCGCCATATTTTTCGGGACCAGATAGTTGCGGGCATAGCCTGGGGCCACTTCCACCAGGTCGCCAGACTTACCTAACTTTCTGACATCCTGGTTCAAAACCACTTGAATGCGTTTGGCCATATTCTTTTCTTCTCAGTAACCTTATGGTAAAGCATTCTATCCTAACGAAATTTGTCGCACCTATGCAACCCTGGGGCTAGAACCGGTCTTTCATGCCCCGCAGACGCCCAAAAGTCTGGACTGGGGAGTTACCCTTTACTGCTGCTTGCAACGCCGGTTGGTCCCAACGCAAAAAAGGATTTGTTAGCTTCTCGACCCCCAGTAGGGAGGGTACCGTCGCCTGCTGCTGCTGGCGGGCTGCCTTGACAGCGGCAAAGCGTTCCAGTATATCTGGGTTATTACCATCCACAGTCAAGGCAAACTTGAGGTTTTTCAGAGTATATTCATGGGCGCACCAGACGCGGGTACGATCCGGTAAGTCCCGCAGCTTGCTCAGAGATGCTACCATTTGAGTTGGTGTGCCTTCAAATAGCCTGCCACAACCACCGGCGAACAGGGTATCCCCACAGAATAATTCTCCAGTTTCTGCCTCAGCAGTGGGGGGAAAATAGTAAGCTATATGGGCGCGGGTATGTCCGGGGACAAACAAGACCTCGGCAGTACGTTTGGCAAACTCGACGCGATCGCCCTCTTGCAAAAACACCTGCTGTCGGGGAATTCTACCTCGATCGTCGGCCCCTCCATACACGCAAACAGCTGGGAACTGCTGTAGTAGCTGGTGGTTCGCCCCCACATGGTCGCTATGATGGTGGGTATTAAAAATCGCCACCAAATCAGCACCCAGTTCTTGCAGACAGCGCCGTACTGGTGTCGCCTCTGCCGGGTCCACAACTGCCGCCTGCTGCTGCTCGGGGTCGTGCAGCAAAAAGATATAATTATCAGAAAGGGCCCTCAACCGGTGAACCTGCATAGCCAACTACCTCCAATATCGCGCCTAAAACAATCATTTAAACTTTTCTGAGCACAAGTTGTCCACCATTAGGATAAACTATTTAAGTATGCCAAGAGTTGCCCAGAACCAACCCAGTTTAGACTATTTACAGATGACCGGACAGATTATGGCTAGCGGTCAGATATCGCGGGAGCAGCATCAGATGCTTACCTCAGCAATTCTATCCAACAAGATTACCGACCAAGAAAAGCATCAAATCAATCGCGTGTTCGACTCCCTCCAAACAGAAGCTTCAGTGAAGTTGACTGACTGATGAAGCAGCAACAAAAAAAGTTTCCATAGTCGTCAGCGACCTATCGGTTGCCGGGGCCGGGAGATGGGTGTGGTCAAAACCCGTTGATCGTTTATGGGCCCTCCCAGCTGTCGGTTACCCCTGTAGGGGCGACTGGCATTCTTGCGCAAATTATGACATAACTTGATAGATGGACTCTCCGAATGCTTCGCCCTGCACCCCGCGAGAATCTCCCCGTACCAACTGTTTTTGACCACACCCCCGGGAGATGGGGTGGAGCAGTGCGGACATTTTTGCTAGCGGAAGCGCTGCAAAAGCTAGAGCATGAAGTAGAGATAGTAGGTTTTCTGTTTGGAGAAGCTCCCCGGGATCTGGCTGCTGCTAAAATACCGATTATAACGGTGGCGGGCAAAAACTATCTATGTTCTCAGACCGAAACCGACCACCTTGGGAATAGCTCTGTTAAAAAAACTACAGACTCGCAAGTTAGAGACAAGCAACTGAGTAACGTTAAGTTTCTCGGCTACATCCAGCACAGTCAACTCGCGAGTTTGCTGCAAGCTGCTGATGTTTTGGCCCACCCTTCTCCCCTGAAGTTTTTTACATGGCTTCGGGAACCCCGATCGCGGCCACAGAGATTCCCCCCTTGATGGAGTTTAAGTCTTCAGGTGTAGTTGCAGCCTGGTGCGAGCCAGATAATCCTGTCCAGTTCGCCCAATGTCTCCGACAGGTATTACAGACCCATCCCAGAAAAGTAGAATGGTACGATCGGGCCGCAGACGGCCCGAAAAATCGGGGAATGGAGGTTGTACGTCAGTTCTCCTGGGAGAGTATAATTGCCAAAATTCTCAGCCACGTTGATAGTGAAATGCTACCACCATTACCCTAGGCTGGTCGCGGTTATCGATCTGTGCTGTAATCAAACAAGCTCATGGCATATCCACACTGCTCTGTAATAAAGTCTTTAATTTCCGGAGTCAGATCCTGTTTGAAAATTCTTCTATCTTCTTGGCGTCTGACAAACTCGAAACCTGGTCTTCTCGATCCCCTCTTCTCCATCTCGATCATCGCCTTAATGGAAGACTTTTCCCGGATAAATTCAGCCTCTTCCACCGTCAGTGTTACTCCCAGGAACTTAGCAATTTACCTGATATAGTCAGTGGTTTTTACCCTCATATCTTCATAGCGAATGAAGAGCATCTGGGAATTTTTTTCCGCCACTTTCCATGACAAAACATGATCTTGCCACGAACCCCATAAACCCCATTGATTATGTCCCATAGTTACGCTACACACGGTTTCCTCAATTGTCAGTTTTGGGTTTCCGTAACTATTATAATGGTGAAACGAACGAATCACGTCGAAGGGATGTCTGACGATATATATAACTTGGGAATAGAGAGCTGAATTTTGTCTTCCCTGTCTAAAGGGAAAGGAGCTATGAGTTTTAATGACTCTAGGATTGCTATATTCATTGTCACTATCGATCCCGCTCTCATACATATTAATCTCTGGTACTAGCCGATTTAAATTATTTAGCGAATAGATGCGATCGTGCGGATAAAGAATGTGAGCGACGATAGTTTTTACCCAAGTGTTTCCTGACCTAGGATAAGAAACAAGAAATACATCATCAGTCTTAAGTTTTGGTACGTTTTTCTGGCGTTCGAGGGTGTATAGTAAAAATTTGGTGATGGATGAACTTGAATCTAATCGCTCCAATTTGTAACGGAAAAATGATAACGATCTTTTAATTCCTTTCTTTGTTGTCTCACGAATCATGTTACAATTTCTCCTCAGGTTAATAATCAACTTCTAGCCATTTTGACAGGTCGCGCTCGATCGCATCCTGGAGTTTCAGGATATCCTCTCGATAGACTTCTACTATCTACCGCCAGCACCCGCTCTGAAAACGGAAAATTACACATTCTCACCAGATGCGGAATGGTCTACATCATAAGTATTTGTGCAAAATTATTTTTATATTTGCTTATGAATAAACCAGTTGTGGTGGGCACGATCAGTAGCTACCCTGGACTAAATCCCTGTCCGGTTGATTGGGCACTGGTTCAGTCTAATTAAAAGGATCGCCTGAAACCCTCACCCAGTAAGGGATATAGCTGTTTTATCCTCTATGGCAGAAACACCTGCTCTGTAAGGGTTTCAGCAGTTTTGTTAATCAAACTGAACCAGTGCCGTTGATTGGCTATGGAAGCATACTCCAGAAGCGTTTGGGGTTTGGTGTAGCAGATGGATATAGCCTCCCAACTGCAGGGGGCGATCCTTGCCGAGCAGAGAATTCTCGATAGTATACTTTCATCAATTCTCTATTATTATCGTAATTATGTAAATTAGTTTTCACTTTCTCCTTCACGAACGAACTTGTGATTTTTGCACAAAACTCACAAATAGTCCGGTGCTGCTCAACAAATTTAGACCAGAAATGATTATAGCAGTCACGGCCATATTTATCAATACTAAACGAATCTTATATCTTATCGGGTGCATCCCAGTTTTGTAATGAGTATTTTGGCTTAGTTTATGAACTGACGAGATGATGTTAGACTGAGATAATCCCTAAACATTTGAACGCTCTAAAACCATGAATCCTGAGAAGTTGGTCAAAATTAAAGCCTATAGCCAAGCTCTAGCCGCCTTGCTGTATGAAGAGGCGCTGGCGACTGTTCCTGAAGAATTGACTTTGGACTAATCTTCGGCTTGATGATAGCGCTAGTATTTGGGATCGTCGGACCCTTGTTATGGCGTCATGCTTTACCCCTTTGGCCCTGGATACCCGCGGTCATATTCTGGGTTTGGGCATTGTTAGCACCCCAAAGCCTCGATCCAGTCTACCAAGTCTGGATGCGCATTGGGCTAGTCTTGGGATGGATTAACACCCGGTTGATTTTGGGGATTATAGTTGTTTTAAATAAGAATGAAAACAGCACTAAATAGCACAATAATCCCGGATAACTTCATCCAAAGATGTGCCTACAGGTGCATACATTCTGGCTCTCTTTAAGGCACTAAAATCATGCTCAATATCATTGAGGTCGGGAGAGTATTTTGGCAAAAATAATACTTTATGACCTGCTGACTCTACTAAATCTCTAATCACGTTCTTTCTATGAATAGGTGCATTGTCCATGATTAATATTGAAATAATTTTTAATTCGGGTAATAAATATTTTACTAACCAACCTTCAAATCCATCAGCATTTAGACTACCTCTAAATAACATTGGCGCAATTAAATCTTTTTCTTTTTTTCTTCGTCCTGCTACTAAATTTTCTCTGGTTCCCCGTTTCCCTTGTTTTTCTCCATTTTTTACCTTTTTTCGACCATCCATAAATACAAGACTGAATATCCTCAAACCCTGACTCATCAATGAATACAAGACTTTCACTTCCATACATTTTGATAAGGCAAAATTCTATAATACTTTATTCTTTCTTCTCTGTTTCTTTCTCGATACCGGAGTTCTTTTTTTTTTCGGGTAATTTGTATTTTGTTGAGTGCATACCAGATAGCAGTCGGGTGGACTCCAAATTTTTTAGCTCTCTCTATCAATTTGGCATCAGGATTTTCTTGGACATCTTTTTCTAATGCTTTCCAATCCAGTTTTCTCTGACGTCGTTCCACCTTGGTTGGCTCTAGGTTTTGACGATTTAACCATCTGTATATAGTGGCTCGTCCTATTCCAAAAATTTTCGCTGCCTTCGTAATGGAGCCACCATTCTCTAGATAAGTTATAACTTTTTGCCTTAAGTCTAGACTGTACGACATTGTTATCAATCCTTAAAAATATCCTCTTTTTATTTTAGCTTACTTCTGTCTCGTTTTTAATTAAAATAACAATATCTTTTATCTGATCCTCACGCCCATGGGAATCATCAGGCGGATGATGGGTAGCGATCCGATGGGTCGAGAGTGGAAGCTCCATGTCGAGTCCTATAGCATTCCCTCTAAAATGAGAACTAGAGAAACTATGGAGCGACCTTTCTAATGTGGGAAACTACTGTTGATTTGTTTAAGGACCTCTGGGAATTTCTGCGGGAACGCAAAAAGTATTGGTTATTACCTTTGATTATCAGTTTAGTCATGGTTGGGGCCTTGATTGTCCTCAGTCAGGCTTCTGTTATTGCTCCGTTTATCTATACTATCTTTTGATATCTTATGGATAATCGGACCTGCGATTGTAGGTTGGGTTTCGTTCCTCAACCCAACCTACGGAGTCTTTTGTATATGATTTTCTGGAGTCTGATATGGAAACAATGAAGCACATTGCGCATATTGGCACAGATGGCATTTTGCAAATCGTGATGCCAACTGATTTTCATGATACTTCTGTTGAGGTGGTGGTGGTTGTGCAGCCGTTATCATCTGTAGAAACTAAACCACGGTATAATGCTTGGGGAAAGTTGACTACTAAAGAATCAATTACTGAAGCAATTTTCCGAATGCGACAACTTGGGAAAGAAGTGGCATTGGATAAAGATTCAATTCGGGAAATGATTGAAGAGGGGCGAAGGTTTTAATGCAGTTTGTCTTGGATTGTTCTGTAGCAATTAGTTGGTGTTTATTGGATGAAAATGACGATTATGCTAATGCGATACTGGCAATGATGCCAGTGTCGCAAGCATTCGTCCCAGGAATTTGGTCCCTAGAAATTGCTAATACTTTACTGGTCGCTGAACGACGTAATCGCATGACTCAGGAGCAATCAAATATAGCTATTGAGTTGTTAAATTCACTGTTAATTTACGTTGACGAAGCTACAGATAGTAATGCCCTTTCGTCAACATTAATACTAGGACGACAGGAAGGTTTAGCAGCTTACGATGCAGCATATTTAGAGCTAGCATTACGATTGAAATTACCGCTGGCAACACTTGATACCCGGTTGGCAGAAGCGGCAACTCGCTGCGGTGTAGAGTTGGTAGTTGTTGATGGGTAAATGGTAAATGTCGATCCCGAAACAGCAGATGCGATCGCGGACTGGCACTATTGGGTAGCCAGGGGATACGAGTTCTGAATTGTCGATCGCCTAATGTAGGTTGGGTTTCGTTCCTCAACCCAACCTACGGACTCTGTTGAAGCGATTTTATCATAACCGTCCCATTTCCTGCAATGTTTTGATGTCTTCTCTAAACTCGCGCACCCCGTAACCGAGGGAAATTCGGCGACTAGCTAGCAAGCGCCGGAACTGAATTAAATTCATGCCCGCAAACTCACTGGCACGTCCTATGGTTAACTTTTTTTCTCTAAACAGATAAATCGCAATTTCCCGCTTTAACTCTGTTTCTGACATCCCGATTCTTTCTATGATTTCGTTGTCAATGACTACGCTCATACCAGTCTTAGCCTCCTGAGTTATTACAGCAATTATAACATTTTCTATTCTACTAAACTGTGCGACTTTGGTTAGAATATGTTGTAGCTGTACGGCATCGGTAGGGGCACGGCATCAGAAATAATGTGAGTAAATTCGCAGATGTTACTTCTGGCGATTAGCGTCTAGGAAGTGCCCGTAGCGCTAGTCGAACCGCTGCCGTGGCCCTACACCCAACTTTAACTGGCACCGGTTGCGCCCTGGTCCCTCTTAACTTTAATCTGTCCGAATGGCCTAAACGATCTTGAACCTTCGTCGTGGGTGGCCGGGAAGAATGAAACGGCCCTGGGGCCTCTGGAGAGGTTTTAAACCCCAAGGTCGAAGTTTTAAACCCCGACGGAGAGGTTTTAAACCCCGACGGAGAGGTTTTAAACCCCAACCGAGAGGTTTTAAACCCCAACCGAGAGGTTTTAAACCCCAACCGAGAGGTTTTAAACCCCAACCGAGAGGTTTAAAACCTCAACGGAGACATTTTAAACCCCAACGGTGGGGCACTGGTTTTAACCTTTAAGACCGCCGTGATTTCAAGCAGTTGGGCCATCCAGTGTACTAAGTCATCCGTAGGTTGGGTCTCCGAACGAAACCCAACCTAAGAACTATGCCACGCTACAGGATCGCCGCCACACCCTCTAATGAATGGGAAACCCGCCACTTTCTGAAATTATATCATCTATCTGTTTCATCAGCTCAATAGTCTCTGCCAAAGCAGCAACAATGTTTTGGTAGTGAGTCAGATCGTCATATTCTAACACTCTGTCTTTCCTATCTTTCAGCCATTTCTGACAAACTTGATACCCGCCAACGTAAAAATTCCAGACTTCCGGGGGAACGCCATCAAAATATTGGGTTTTGTTGATCCAGACTCGTCCTGTTGTAGATCCCCCTCCTGTCCCCATTGATGGGGAGGTTATAGATTCCCGACGAGGGGATTTAGGGATATCGTAGTGAACTTTCTCCACTTTGTTATCTCCCGGTTGGGGATATGAAGTAAGTTCTGCGCCAGTTGTTTTCATCAGGTGGAGGTTGACTAAACGGCCTCCCTTTAGGCACAAACGCTGGAATAACTCCGGGTTGCTGGTGAGAGGAACGCTTTGTCCAAAGATACTGCGGAGAAACGGGTTAGTTTTGGGAAGCTTAAACGCCGCCGTCTCCCGGGAAAATTTTTCCGGGTTATCCGTATTGCACCGCGCTGCGAATAACCCATAGCATATCGTTTGGGCGTACATATCCGCAAACTGATTGCTAGTCAAATCTTTAATCAATACCTTCTGAAACGACTCCAGTTGTTCCCGCAGCATCCCCCCTTTATCCCGATCGTCCAGGGCTCTACTTATTGCATCTCTAATCAATTGTGCCAAACTTGCCATCTGCTGGGCCAACTCCTTGGGTGTGTTTACTTGGGGAGTGCTAATTTGGAGAAATTGACTCAGCAGTTGGGAGACTTGCTCAATTCCGGAACTCTCTAGTTTTAATCGATCGTTCTTTCCCACCGCCGCCAGACGGGCCGTGAGTCTGTTTTCCCCGCCTACGTACCAGCGAAACTCCAGATAATCTGTTAAAATTAGATTTGCCAAACCTTTAACATAGCGTGTAATCTGGGCGCTTTTCTGAGCTTTATTCAGGGAAACGCCGACATCCTTAGCTTCAATATAACCCTTTACTAATTGTCCTTCACTAATGACAAAATCCGGCGCACCGCATTTAATCCGCTTGGGTTCGTTGGTAGCGACTATACCCGGATTAAAAGATTCTATTAGTTTTTTCAAAGCCGGACGGTGGGTGTGTTCCGTTGCATTCCCCGTTCTCAGTGCGGTTTCAATATCTTGAATGTATTCTGCGAACAAATTCATGTCGTTTTCTGTTATAGTGAATCTCCTAAAGTTGCTTCTATCGCCGTCTGTTGGTTGGACAATGGCAGTACTCGCGCACTCACGCACTCACGCACTCACGCACTTGCCGGTTCATTCAGGCTCTGGGTTGGGGTCGAGCTGGGAATCGCTTCCCAACCCTCCCTTTCAAAACCGTGCTTGCGACTTTCACCGCACACGGCTCCTGGGTAATAGGTCCATTGTCATGGAAAGGGCTTTATCAGGATTACTCCTTTATCCCCTTGCAACCTGTTCTTCATTCTTATCCCGTGGCGTACAACAGGAGACTAATCTTCTACCGTCAGCCTTGTGTGGTTCCGTGATGGCGAGTGGATTACCTGCCAACCGAGAGCATTCACTCTACTCGCGCTTTTAGAAGCAGTTTTACCAGTAACCGGCTGTCGGCGGTCATTTAGGGCCACCTTTCAAGAATCAACCAGGACGGGATTTCGAGCCGTTAGTCTAGGCATGCGGCTTCAAACTGGCGATCGCGGTGAGGCATGGGGACTCCTCACCGTCAAATCACTACATGTTTATCACTACCAGGGTTGGTTACTACGTGGGGAGCGAAGGATCCGCGCCCTCCATTTACATCCCAGTTGAAGGTTCGAGCGGCCCCTCCAGGGTGTAATTAAAAGTGACACTCAATCATGAACCGGCGATGTCATCAAAACTAATTGGTAGGATCAAGCGTTAATATCGCCAGTGAATATCTGGCAATATTGACCCCCGAGATTTATATTATTGCGTTTCTCAAATTGATGTGATATAACATGGTGCGATGAAATTCAGACAGGATAAGGTTTTCAGCGATTTACCCAAATATCACACTTATTTGATAAATGCTATATATATGTTCAGAGCGCTCTCATGGCAGAAAAATGATGGTCGTCTGGTGACTGGTGAGAGTCTCAATAACTGTTAGACGGCGCCGATGAGGGGAGTCTCTTGATAATAATTGAACCAATAGGATTGCCAATCATTATTAACTCTTAATATCCTTAAAGCTAACATATCATCAGCTTTTTCAACTGTCCACCAAGAACCTGTTAATTTCAAACGGTTTTGAATTACATAACGATGTGCGCTCTCAATTTCTCCAGAGCCAATTGGTAAATCAGCATCAATAGCACTTTTGTAGTCTAAGTATTCAAGCCGGTTTTTGATGTATCGTGTACAAACTCGGACGGGAGCAAATTTATCAGCTAGATGTTCTGGTTCCATACGAGTTGATAAATTCTTTAATACTTTGAGGAGCTGATTTTTTTTGAGATCTTGCTTTTGTTGTTTCAACCATTTTTTTTGTTGCTGTTCATTTCCAGGAGCAGCGGCGGCTAAATATTCACACAGATGATAAAAATCTATTAGATAGCTAGCACGTTCTCCAAACAAGCGCCTTACCTGATTAACAATCCAACTGGCTCCATCTCCAATGGCATGAACTTTAGTATTGCTACCTATACCAGCCCGAATTGCACTATGCAGTAATTGGTTTCCTGCATCATTAACAGTACCTACTGTACCTCCAATAAGTGACTGTTTTTGGCCAGGAATTTCCACAAGTGATAGGCGAGCTTCTTTCCAACTAAGCTTTCGGTTTTTTCGGCGATCGACAATTTGAACATCATCGGTTGCTGGCGTCGTGTTCACAATTGGAATCATCGTGCCATCCATTTCTGTAATTATCTGATCTACTCCATCTCGATGGGGGATTTCGGATGCTAAATTTTGAGATAGTTTAACCGCATGTGCATGTTTTTGAGTAATCGCTTGTGCCGAACTAATCGGTACAGTTATACCGTAATGTTCTTTGAGCTTTTCAGGGATTTTTCCAAAAGATACATCGGCTCCAAAATCTGTAATTGCTCGTTGTAATGGTAAAGAATAACCTCGACAATGTATTTGGGCCGATGATGAAAACGGTCTAAATACTTTTTCCGTTTTTACGCAAATAAATGTTTGTTCTATAACTTGGATAGTTCCGAACAGGCTATACCAATATAGTTGCTTTTTTCTCTGACGGCGCATCTCAGGAGATTTCTCACAAGCTAAGGCTTTTTTTTTCTCTTGGGAATTGGCCCAATCTTGAAGAGCATCATTTCCCAGTTTTTGGAGTTCCGAGACAACTTCTAATTCCGCAAAGCTCGCTGTTTCACAATTATCATCCGGATTTTCAACAAGATCTAAAATAGATAAAACACGAGCTGATATATTGGGATGAGCCTGCAATCTTAGAGCTAATTCATAAGCGCTACTGGTTAGTTCAACCGTTTGATTATGATTCATGAATTCAGACATAGGACTTTAGCTCCATAGTAAACTTATATTGCATTTCTCAAATTGATGTGGTATATTTTCGATCGCCTAGCAAGTCATTGCGAGGGGGATGACCGCGCTCAACTTATGCTTTCATAGAGTTAACCCCCCGAAGCAATCTCACCAATCGCATATCACATTAATCTGAGAACTGCTATAATAATTATATAACATAAGGGTAAAAAAATCTCAAGGGTCAAGGCAGAATTCACCTAAGAAGTGGTTCCATCCACTGGCCATCACTGGCGGAGATCTGATACCGCCGGTCATACAGAGGTAAAACCCCCGGACCGGTTAATAATGCCTAAGTGTCACTTTTAATTACACCCGCCCCTCCAGGGGAAGCTCGGTAATCAAGGCGTTTGCTATGAATTCCTTCAGCTGAAGTTCTCGCCCTATTCCAAACGTGTACGAGGTGCTGCCTGCGGCTTCATCTCCCTGAAGGGAAGCCTCCCCAATCTGTTGCCCCCCCAAGAGAAATGTCGCTTTGTAAGGGACCTCCGCTGAGTAAACGCTGTTGCCTGGGAGAGCAGTTACCTCTATTTCGAGGCGATTTTCATCTATGTCTGGGATGTAGATGCGATCGTAGTTTTCCAGCTCACCTTTGTAGAAATTCCTTGTGGAAATTGTGAAATCCTGAATTGTTGTAAAGTCGCCGAGATCGGCAGTAAGGCCAAAGATGTCTCGACCGTTACCGCCGATCAGCACGTCTTGACCTCCTCGGGGTGCATCCCAATTTGGCAATGAGCAAAAATACTTCATTGTTAAACTGTCACTAATAGACCCTTGGTCTGTCAAGGAAATGATGACGGATAAGAGAAGGGAAGGCTCGGAAGCGGTTATCTCCGTAAAATTCGTCAATTTTATCTTGACAGACCACGAGATGATGAGAATGTCAAGATTGACTCACCTTGAGAATACTCCATTGAGATAAGCACGCTCCGGGCCCCCTACGCTGCGAGATGCCGCAGAACTTGGGGAACATTGGCAGCTTTCCACTGCGCTCCTGAGAGCTTCACCCGTGCCGCAACCTGCTTAATCGTTGATTCCACCTCTCCCGAACCGATTGAAATTCCCTCGGCTTGGTAATAGCCATAGTTCACAATGCGGTGACGATGCTTAGTAACATAGGCCCTGAAGTTATCAACCCGTGGATGCTCCCAGTCGTCAAATTCTTTGAGGGCTGCATCTACCTTGCCTGACCATAGGAGAGCTTTCACTCGTGCCAGTCTAGAGCTGGACCCACCGACTTTCTCGAGGTTTTCCATCAAGTGATACCAATCGAGGATTTCCAGACGGAAGATGGTTGGGCCAATCTCGGCAAACAAATTCCAAACGCCATCATGACCGTCTCCGATACTCACAAGTGGATTCGCCAAGGGCTGCTGGTTGACCCATTTGACCAGTCCTGCATTGTCCCGAAAGAAGGCCGCTACCCCGAGGTCATGTAGATTAACGCCCTTGTAATCGCGCCACTCACAGGGTCTCCCTTGCGGGGTCCGTAAGCGTACTTTCCCCCCATCAATGCTCATTTCCTCAACAACTTCCTTGACAGTCGGCAACTTCAACTCATGGGCGAGCACTTTCGGTTCTTGAGGGCTGATTTCGGAAACAGCTTTTTTAGCCGTCGGCAACTCAAACTCCTGAGGGGGCAGTTTCGGTCCTTGAGGGCCCGTTGAGGAAACGGCTTCTTTAGCTGTGGGCAACTCAAACTCCTGAAGGGGCAGTTTCGGTTCTTGAGCGCTCGTTGAGGAAACGGCTTCTTTAACTGTCAGTAATTCAAACTCATAACGTTGCACCAGTCGTTGCTGAGTTCCCCGGGAAACGCTCATCCCCGTGAGCTGCTTAAGATCTTCCGAGGCGTGCTCATAAGAAGAGTTCGCACTCAGTAACAAGCAACATTTTTCCAGATAGGGACTCCACTGGCTATAGGCTCTCACATCAAAATAAGTCGCTTGCTTCTCCGTGATGAGGAGCTCGCCCAAAATGCTGTTTAAAATTCGGGTTCGCCCTGCGGTGGTGCCACTGGTGCTTTCGATAAAAAAAGGGCAATCTCTGGACTGACGTATTGAAGCAACTGCCCACGGACTGTAGCTTCGAGTCCTGAGAGTGTTTTCAATTGCTCTGGAACAGTCCCTTGGGCCTCCTCATACAACAAGGCGGCTATTCCCAAAGCATAGGTTTTAATTTGAGCTAAATTTTCAGGATTCATAGTTTTAGAGGGAGCGTTTACCGACTGTCTCAGCTTAACACCATCTCGGAACCCGTTCGACTAAGCATTTCTACTCATTGCGAAACTGGGATGCACCCCCTCCTCGACCGAGCAGCACGTCATCCCCGTCCCCACCAGAAAGGTAGTCATGATTCTCTTCTCCAGGTTGTTGTATCACGGGCACGGCTGGTTGAAACGATCGCGTGATGTTACGTTCGTCGATGAGGTCGTCCCCTTCGCCGCCAAAGATGGTATCGTCGCCGCCAAAACCGTGAATCGTGTCATTTCCGCCAAGGGCATAGATGACCTCTTTTGAGTGACTTCCGATAATTTTGTCAGCTTCGTCGGTTCCGCGCAAAGCGGGGATTTCGTGCAAAGAAGAGTGAATCCAAGCTGACAATTCGTGGGTAAGCTCGACATCTTTTAGGGTAACAGAAAAAGAGTGCTCCGGGTTGTTCGTTCTCGTGCCGACAAACTCAACAGTTACGTCGTTTTCCACTTGTTGAAACGCCGTCTGACTTGTCCTGTCCTCATAGAGAGACTCTGGAACAAAAAGCGGCAGCTCCGGTTCCACCGTCAATCGTGTCATTGCCATTTCCAAAGATGAGGAAATCGTCTCCACTGCCGCCGGTGATGCTATCATTGCCCAGCCCAATGCCTCCATGGATAGTGTCACTGCCTTCGTCGCCGCTGAGGGTGTCTTTTCCGTAGCCCCCATTGAGGAGGTCGTTTCCTGCCTTCCCGACCATATAATCGTGGCCGGCTTCGGCGTAGAGGGTGTCGTCACCATCGCTCCCCGTAAGGTAACGACTGCTCGCGCCTCCGAAGCGCTTACCTTTTTTGCGGTCTACGTGCCCGGGGTTGACTCGTCCCAAGACTTCTCGGTCCCAATATAACGGCCAACTACTCCGTGCTGCTTTGTACATTTTTTTGTTCCTTTTATCTTCATATCTCAATCAGCGTACCTCATATAAAATTCTTTTTCAGTACGGATAACCGTACCGGACGTGCGGAAAGCCGTACTGAAATGTACGGTTGCGCAGCCCGGGCTAGAACCTCATTGGTGCTTATGGCCCGTTCCCGGACTACCCGACCCGTGCCGTTTTTGAACTTCAACTCTATCGCCATATCGGTGGCGATCGTAATTGCCAGCCAGCTTCGCGGTGCTTCGAGAGTCCAGATTTCGTTTCCGTGGCGATTCGGGTAGTAGCAGATTGCCTTACCTTTCAAGATGATGCCGCTGTCGATCGTCCGGAACTGACCGCTCTCGATCGCCGTCACTGTTGCCTCGCCCAAGGGCAGTCCCTCTGCTGCCAAGTCTTTTCGCAATTCGTCGCTAACGTTTCCGGCGTCGAGGTCTCCAGCATGCTTGTCCGCATTCAGTTTCAGGCGAGCCGGCGCATTCCACTCCCGAGCCGTACCCGAGAAAGGAGTAAAGCTCCATTTAGCCGCAGCCGGATTCCAAGTCAGGGTGCTGCCATCGCTCCAGCGCAGGCCGAGGCGGTGCTGGATTTCTTCTGCCTGGGCGCTGACTGCGATCGCATAGCGCGTTGCTGCCGGAGCCCCTTTATACAGAATCCACTTTTCCTGGCCTGCGGTATGAACAAGAGCTGCCTCCGTAGTAGTCCACTGCGTCAGATCGTTGCTTTCCCAGTTTGCCCCATCCAGTTCTCCGCTATTAAAACGCTGGTACTTACTCCAGCCGCAACTGTAGAGACTCAAACTGTGATTGGGTGCTGCGGGATTGAAATCTCCCGACTGCCGTGCTTGGTAAGTTGCTAACAGTCTCAGGGGTCGTTCTTCGGGCATAACCTCGCAGGAAAACGAGCCATCCTCTACTTCGCGCGATCGCACTGTAGCTCCGCCGAGCTTTTCAATATCGGTCAGTTCCAGATGCAGTCGATCGTAATAGTTTCTCAGGTAATCGCACTTTAGGGGCGAGAAGCGAATTCCATCTACCAATACAGCCGCACCAGAAACTCCAGTTAGCTCTAAAACCAGCTCCTTAGCCGAATTGGTAGCGGGCATTTCAAAGCGCCAGTGATGGTAGCGCCAGATCCCATCGGTAGGTTCTATTTCAGCGGCAAGCTTTGTATCCCCGTTCAGAGTCGCGCTCCAGCGGGCTTTGCCCCCCAGTACCGTAGTTGCGCTTCAGTCTTTATCCAGCAGGTCAGCAGATACTTTCTAGCCTCTGGATCCCTGAAAGAGTTTGCTCGTCGGAGGGTTTGGTTTGTCAAACGTAGGCTGTAGCTTCCGGCATGACAGTCATGGAGGATGCGGGAAGACCAAAGTCCGGCTTCGTCGCCATCTAATTGCCAGCCGTCGGCATCTTCGTAATCCTCAAAGCTAATACTGGTAGCCTGACCGGCCAGACGACTGGCATTGGGATATTGGGCGACCTGGAAATACCCGTGGCGATCGTAGTGGATGGAGTGCCGCAGACCTTTGTTGTCTAGAGCCTCTAGAATTTCGCCAGCTTCGTTGCGAGCCTCTATCTGCGATCGCTGAAGCCACATATCCTCAGGTGGAGTAGTAGTACCATCCCAGTCGCTATCGCCCATGCTGGCATTGGCACTTAGCGCCTCATAAACAGCATGGGGTGCCAATACCTCGCGATCGTCTTGGAATGACCATTTTTTCCAGATTGTAGCCCGACGGCTGACCGCATTGCCGTTCGTCAATCGCTCCGTCTGCGCCACCGGTTCGAGGCAATAATCCCGGACTAAATCCTCCTTATAGGCTGGAATTTCAAAAGCAAAAGTATGGCGCTGCACCAGATCCTCGCTGCCATCGAGGGTTGCATTTTGCACCTGCTTTTCTTTTTCGATGCCATTGGCCTTGTGGTAAGCATAATTCCGTTGGACGGTCAGCTTATTATCGCCATCGCCGGGATGCTCTTCTATTTCCTCAACAGTCCGCACATACTGCCCTATCGTATTAATTATTGCCGTCCGTATCCTGGGCTGTGGTATAGACTTCGTATTGATAGCTGTCGGTTCTTACGAGTTCGCCATTAGCATTTCGATATTCTTGCTTTTTGACCATGCCGTTGAGAAAGATCGGCATCTCATTTCCCGGCTCCGGCGGCAACAACCCGTTGTGATAGTCGATAACCTCAGTGCCATAAGGAGTTGTATTTTTGTCTGCCGAACCTCTATTGCATTTTCTACGCTGTAGAGGAACTGCACTCGCAGCACGACCGCTTCCGGGTCTTCTTTTACCACCTCTATGGCATCTAGATACTTGGTCTGGAACCGATCCTGATGGGCTTCGGGGCCCGTACCCGTATGGGGAGCTAGATACTCCTGTATCTCGTTGTTGTTGATTTTTTCGGCGTAGCAGAAGCGGACGTGACGGCTCTGGGACTGAATCTTCTTCAGGTAAATAGCCCGAGTATATTCTTTATCGCTTCCTATGGTTACTTCAAGCTTTTCGTAGTCAAAAGTTATTTTTTGACCGTAGCGATTGACAATTTCTTCGAGCATCCAGCCCAAATAAAAATTGGTCTGTCCGTAACGATTGCTAGCATCAGACCAGTTACCTTTTGACCCTCCCCATTTGACGCCCTTAAGACGATTTTTTTCGTTCGTACCATAACGTCTGACCGTCCCAGACGTGCCGGTAATCTCCCAGAGGTTATCGTTAACCCGATAGATTATTCTCGAAAAATCATAGCTTTCCGACTCGAAGATCCATTCCGTCGCCGTCTGCGATATACAATGCAGGCGAACTCGTCCGCCATTACTTTGCGCCAAGTAGTAGATGTCGTTATTGGCGGAGACAGAGCCGTGGTTATCCAGATAAATTAGTTCGCGTCCCAGAGACCAGCCCAATCCGCAGATGCCGGTGGGGGATTCAATATTCCAGGTGCGGGCCGCGTCGCGAACTCCACTGCTGCTGTAATGAAGCGAAATCGCAGCTTCCAGTCCGCCGCTGCCCCCGACCGAAAGCAGGTCTATCGGCAGGGCGATTTCCCCCTGAAACATATTGATGCTTTCGTGGATATTCCCGATCCCGTCCCCATCTAATTGGCCGTATCGAATAGCCGGTTGTTTTGACTCTGCTTCAACTGCGATCGGAGAAGCACTGGTTTCAATTGTCATAGCGATTTTCCGAAAGATTGACTCACAAGGGGCGACCCGTGTCGCCCCTTTTATTGCACTACGGATTAAGATTAGGACAAGGGGGTTGTAGGGGCGAGAGCGCGAAATCGCCCCTACATTTGCCCTAACCAAACATGCGTATTGCTATATGCCGTATTGCTTAGCTTGGGGCGAGTCGCCCGTGCAGCTTTTAGAATTCTCGGATTTCTACTCGACCCGCAGAACCTCCCTGGGCGCCGCGACTGCCCGGTTCACCAGGATTCCCAGCTTTGCCAGGATTGCCAGGCTCTCCTGAGGTAGTATGTTTGCCATCTTTGTCGCCTCCCTGACCGGCGCTGCCCGGACCGCCAGCACCGCCAGCCTGTCCGCCTACACCGGCGATGCTAGCGTCGCTTCGTCCATCTACTTTATCCCTGTAGCCTTGTCCGATCTCAACTATGGTATCCATAGCCCGACCGCCATTGCCGCCATCGCCGCCATCGCCGCCATGGCCGCCATCACCGCCATTGCCGCCACGGCCAGCTCCGCAACCAAGACAACCGCAAGTGGCTGCCTTGCCGCCCTTGCCGCCATCGCCGCCATCGCCGCCATCGCCGCCATCGCCGCCTTCGCCGCCATCGCCGCCACGGGTATAGACCAGCAGTTGAGAGGCTCCATTTTGCAGCTCAATTTTATGCACTTTAATCCGGGAACTAACCGCTGGCTGGCCAACAGTCGGGCTGCTGAACAGGTGGCGCAGACCCCAGCGCATCCCGGAGATCGAGCGCAGCGAGATCGGAGAGGAGAGCAGTCGCCAGCTCCGGGTTGGGTGGTGAAACTAGAAAACACCGTAGCAACCCTTGAGGGACCGGTGACTCTAATTTATACGGTTTTGGATGTAGCGCTGCTGATTGCTGCGGTAACCCTACTGTTAGCTTTTTGGGGAGGACGTTTCTCTCAGTCCTGGCGGATGATTGCAGCAGCAGCCATCTCGCTATACATAGCGGATATGGGGTTTAACTATGCTGTCAACCGCCGTCGGCGCTCTTAATGTAAATCAGATATGGATTAAATTAGTAGCATACTATGAGTAGTTCTGCGAAAAGCGATTTATTAATTGCTAAATCCTCTCTAAAAGCTGATGTTATCGTCCTAGTGGGAATTACTTGGGCAACGGTGGCCATGGTGTATTTTCTGCTGTATAGCACTAATCCCCCAGACTGGTACTCTCCTGTTACCTATATTTTTGAATGTTCCGCTTACCTGGGTGCTTCCCTATTATGTTTGAGAAACTGGCAGAGCCCTCAGATAGTCAGCGGACGGAATGTGTTAATTGGTCTGGGAATGCTTTCCTACTTTATTGGAGATGTGCTGTTTGGCCTGTGGGAGTTGGTTTGGCAGCAAGACCCGGCAGTCTCCCCAGGAGATATTGTACCTGGTTACCTATATTTGTCTATCTTGGAGCATGATCCAGGCAGTGACGAGTCGGCGAATAAACCTGGAAATGACTCAGTGGCTGATAATCGGGGGTCTAGGGGTGGTGGCGATCGCCATAGCCGTCTGGCCGTCTTTAAGCGTCCCAGCAACAGTGGAGGTAAGTACATGGACAAAATTAATTTCACACACTCTCTCGCGCTAGTCTCCATATCCGGAGCATGTCGCCCATGGCTATGTGCAATTATTTTTGTCTAACTACTTAGCAAGCACGATCGCGCCAACAACAACAGCTCCAGATTGGGTGCTAAAACTAGAAGAGATACTAGCACCGATAGAAGCACCGGTGACTCTGCTGTATACAGTTCTGGATGTAGCGCTGCTCATAGCTGCGGCCACCCTCCTGTTAGCTTTTTGGACGTTTCTCCCAGTCCTGGCAGATGATCGCAGCGGCGGCATTTTCGCTCTATATAGCAGATATGGGGTTTAAGTATGCCCTAGACAAAGTCGCTAATTACGAAAGTGGAGGACTAATAGAAGTGTTTTGGATATTTAGTCCGGTCCTGTTTGACATAGGTGCTGCTCTAGAATATGATTTTTCAACCCGCACCACTCGCCGCAGCCGTCGGCGTTCTTAAGTCCCATGGCCCCAAGAAAACTGTTAGACTCAGAAAAAATAGATATCATTGCTCTGTATCGAGAAACGGGAGATACGACCTCAACCTTGGCCAGTCGCTATAACGTCAGTAATTCGACGATTAGCCGCCTGCTCAAAAGCAGTTTGCCAGCCGATGAATATGAAATTCTGGTTCAGCAAAAGCGTGTTGCGGCTGGCAAGGGTCAATCTCCTAAGCCTCAGCCGACTCTTGAGTCGGCTGAGGAGGTAATGGCGCAGCCGGTAGCTCCTAGTTTACCAGAGTCGCAGTCTCCCCCCTCCCAGATAGTTCAGACGGAAATACCTTTACAGATTACTCCCATAGCTTCTCCTGAGTCGGAAGTGGATGCAACGATAGGGGCGATCGATGATGATAGTTATCAAGCCCAAGTTAGTACGATCAAGGAATTGCTAGGGGAGGAATTGCTGCTGGAAGACCAAGATGATGAAGATGATGAGGATTACTCTGAAGATGAGGAAGAATCATCGCCCGATCGCAGGCTATTTGGCAGGCAATCCCTGAATTTGGCTAGTAATGGGAAGAAGTCCCAAACTTTGATTCAAATTATGCCCTTGTCTGAGGCAGAACTGCCGAAAATCTGTTATGTGGTCATAGACAGGGCGGCGGAGTTGATTACCCGACCCATGAATGATTTTAGCGAACTCGGGAAGATCCCAGCGTCGGAAAATGGGTCGGCCACTCTGCCCATTTTTGAGAATCACCGGGTAGCCCGCCGGTTTTCCAAACGCAGTCATCGAGTCATTAAGGTTCCTGATGGCTCAATGTTGCAAAAGGTGAGTTCCTATCTGCAAGCTAAGGGCATTACTCGCCTACTGATTAACGATCGGGTTTATTCCTTGTAGCCCCTTATGTGCAGTTTTTAGTCATATTCGTAGTCGGGGTATTCTGTCTCATTCGTCTCCCTAAGAATGATCGAAAGGGGTTGAGCGATCGCACCTCCAATAACCCCGACTCCGACAGTAAATCCTAGCATAACTCCTAGGGGCAGGCGAATTGATTGGAAGACGAGAAATTTTAATGATATGGTGGTGGCGTTCTGCACGGAAAGGATGGCGATCGCACTCACCCACAGGGCCAGGACGATCGCGATTAATACTGGCGGAATTATTTTCATTTTTTCCATTTTCAATCCCCTGTAAATCGTTCGTAGTAAGCACGCTTCGTGCTTGCCAGGCTAGTTATCAGGTAAGATAACATCGGGAAGGGCTAAAGCTAGCTGGTAGATTTTACGTCTGGGGAGGTTGGTGAGTTGGGCGAGTTGGCGACTGGCTTGCGATCGGGAGATTCCCTGTGCGATCAATGCTGCTAATTCAGCTTTAAGAACCTCTTCTGAAAATACCTGATTTTGCTGTTGGGCGCCAGCCAAGAGGATGGTAAGTTCTCCTTTGGGTTGGCGATCGCGGGTTAGGGCGATCGCCTCATGGATGGTACCGAGCCAGAATTCTTCATGTAGTTTAGTCAACTCCCTAGCTAAGACTATGGGGCGGTGTCCTCCCAGGGCCCCGAGGAGGTCTTGCAAGGTTTGCTGAATCCGATGGGGAGCCTCATATAATATAATAGTCCGAGATTCTGATTTGAGAGATTCCAGGCGGGAGTTGCGTTGCTGGACTTTGGCGGGTAAAAAGCCTTCAAACACAAACCTGGTGGTGGGCAACCCGGCGGCACATAAGGCTGTAATTGCTGCATTAGCACCGGGAATGGGCACCACAGGAATTGCAGCCTCCCTACAGGCGACAATTAATTCATATCCGGGGTCTGATATTGTTGGTATTCCCGCGTCACTGACCAGGGCGATATCCTTTCCTTCTTTGAGCATCTGTAGCAATTTGGGAATGCGCTGCTGCTGGTTATGTTCGTGGTAACTCAGTTGGGGTGTGGTAATCTGATAATGCTGCAATAGCTTGCCCGTGTGGCGCGTGTCTTCTGAGGCGATCGCCTGCACTGTTTTCAAGATCCGCACGGCCCGGAATGTCATATCTTCCCGATTACCAATTGGCGTGCCTACTACATAAAGCATTGAATAATGGCAAGAAAAGGACTATTTGTGGGTTTGGTAACTTTGGATTTTATCTACCTCGCGGCGGATGTTCCCCATCCTAACCAGAAACTTGTTGCTGCTGATTATAGTTTTGCCGCTGGCGGACCAGCTACTAATGCTGCGGTTACCTTCCGGTATCTGGGTAACCACTCGATTTTACTTGCTGTTGTTGGCAAGCATCCCATGACTAATCCGATCTTAGGTGACCTAGATAGTCATGAAGTAGCTGTGAGGGATTTAGAACCCACCAGAGAGTCTCCCCCGCCAGTCTCTTCTATTATTGTCACTCAAGAACGGGGCGAACGGGCAGTAATTTCCCTGAACGCGACCAAAACCCAGGCCAGGCCCGACCAAGTTGCACCCGATCTCTTGCAGGGGGTTGACATCCTGTTAATTGACGGTCATCAGATGGCTGTTGGCTGTCACCTTGCCCAGATGGCCAAATCTTACCATATTCCCGTGGCGATCGATGGGGGCAGTTGGAAGCCAGGGTTTGCAGAATTGTTGCCCTTTGTGGATTATGCCATTTGTTCTGCTAACTTTTTTCCTCCTGGATGCCATAATTGGGAAGAGGTGATGGCCTATCTTGCTGACATCGGTATTCCCCATATTGCCATCACCCAGGGCGAAAATCCCATTCAATACCTGGATGCTGGCAGTTTTGGCAGCATCCAGGTACCGCAAATTAATGCTATTGATACATTAGGAGCAGGTGATATATTTCACGGAGCGTTCTGTCATTATATCGGACAGCACAACTTTACAGATGCTTTAGCTGCTGCGGCCCAGATCGCCTCTAATTCCTGTCTGCATTTTGGGACTCGCAGTTGGATGTAAGAGCTCTCGTAGCTCGTAGCCCTCACCCTAAAGGGTCCGGCTACAATTCCAAAGCCCGCCTTGTATGTTGGAATAGAGAAGGGACATCAGGGTAGAAAGCCATCGACAAGTCCGTAGCCCGCCAGAAATCATTGAACCTGTCGCGCAGATTGAGACCCCGACGGCGCTAGTGTTTTCACTAAACAACCGAATAGGATCTGGAGTCTCTGTAACACAGATGAACTCGTATTTACAAGGATGGTTGCTAGTAACACATCTCTACCCTGTACCGGTCTCAATTGATAACATCACCAGTCAATTGCTGATAAGATCACCAGTCAAGGAAAGGAGGCCATATGAATCTACCAGCCCACTGAGGTTTGTAGTGAGGACGGAAGTCCTCACTACAAACCTCAGAAAAATCGGTATTGACATTGCCAAAGATAAATTCGATGTGGCTTTGCTGCTGGAGGGCAAGTCAAAGCACAAAATCTTCTCTAACACATCAGAAGGAATGGAACAACTTGGTGAGTGGTTGGCTAAGCAGGGGATGGACAAAGTTCATGGTTGCTTAGAGGCAACCGGTCGTTATGGCGAAGCTGTCGCTGAATGGTTGTATGAACAAGGACACACTGTTAGCATTGTCAACCCCGCTTGCATCAAGGCTTTTGGTCAAAGCAAGCTGTCTCGCAATAAGACAGACAAAGGGGACTGTCAACTAATTGCCCAGTATTGTCAACAAAACCAACCTCCAGCCTGGAGTCCATCCCCACCAGAAGTACGGCAACTACAAGCATTGATTCGACAACCAATCGTCAGTGCAAAATCTACGCCAGACTGAAGTTAACCGGCTCAACTCCTTGATTAAGCAAGATTGTGTTGTGCAGTTGTTAGAACAGCACATTGCTTTTCTTGATGGGCAGATTGAGCAAATCAAACAGCTCCTTACTGAGCTCATTGATACTCATCAGAACTTGAAGGAGCAGCAGGAGTTGCTCTTGTCGATTCCCGGTGTAGGTGAACTGACGGATTCTAACTGCTAGCGGAAGAGATTGGCACTTACGAGACTGTTCGTCAAGTATCCGCCCATGCTGGAGTCACACCAAGGCAGCAGATTTCTGGCTCTTCGGTGCGAGGCAAAATACGTCTGTGTAAGACCGGTAATGCTCAGCTTCGTAAGGCATTGTATATGCCAGCTATGTCAGCACGACGTTTTAACCCGGTGATTAAGGCGTTTTGCGATCGCCTGCTAGAAAGGGGCAAGGCTAAGCGAGCAATTATTTGTGCGGCCATGCATAAGCTCTTGTGTCTGGCCTACGGGGTCTTGAGGTCGGGAAAACCTTTTGACGCCGACTATGCAAAAAAAATTCTCGCTACCCCTTGACATTCGCCCATAGGATCTGCGCGGGCTAAATGACCAAATAGAGATGATCCCGATCGCCCTTTCGGGAAAAATTAGGTGGCGATCGCCCACACACCGCCTATCTTATTTACATTTATGCATTCTCTGCTTCTGTAGCACTCCCGTCCATTTTCATAGAGGTAAATAGATTACAACTCCTATCCACTCTCTTTGTTCGCTACAGTTCGCAAGTATTAATAACTCATCGATCGCTTGTCTAATTGGCATCTGGTTATTAATCGCAAACAAACCTGACATTTTTTCTCCTCTCGATAATCGCTTGTAAGCAAAGTTCGGCATTGTTGCCAGATCGTGGGTTAAGACTATTCTATCATTAGTTGCTGCCCAGTCAAGAATTGCTGGATCTTCTACCTCCCGCAAGCCAACATCTTGAACGCGGAGTAAGTCTAGGTTGGCTTCGCGGAGAAAAAGTCCCCGAACAATCTGGCCCTTAAAGTTCTCATCACTCAAAAACTTTAACATAATTAATTGGATTTCTTTTGAGCCAACAACCGCGAACGAATTAAACTCAGATCCGGTTGAACTTCTGACAACTTTTTACGCACCGTTTCTGCCAACTCTTCCCGGCGATCTAGATATGCTTCTATAGCTTCTTGATGGCGAAGATAGTAGGCAATTGTGGCATAAACATCTGACAAGGATAAAGTTGAGTATTGCTGTACGATTGACTCAGGAGACGCACCATCCTGAAAAGCTATTATCACTAATTCTAGCAAAACCCTTGAGTTCCCTACTCGGATGGCTCCTGTTTCATCTTCTCGCAGCGGCGGTGCTTCACGTTCTAAAACCAGATTCATAAATTTTTCTCCCTCAAATTTACCAATTACTCACCGAGGATCTAATCTCTGACCATGTTAAGACATTGTTGGGATTAGCTTCTGCATCTGCTATTCTCCGATCGAGTTCCTGTCGAAGTGCTTCTGTCAATTTTGGACCGACCTGTTCTGCTGCGATACTATCCCAGATTTCCTGCACGAGCATAATCCGATCTTCAATGCTCAGGGCTTTAATTTCATTCAAGGTGGCTGTGATGTTCATACTATTAATCTCAGTGGTTCCGTTTGTCACGATTTGGGTGCCTACGTCTTATCTACAGTGGAAATTCATACTTTCGGAACGAGTGCGATCGGGCGATCTGTATTTTGAGTGATTCCCGTCATATAAGTCTTGAGCGCTCACAGGAAATTTTTGGTAAACGCAAAACACTTCCCAAACTACTTCCTGATATGTTAAATTTTCTGGATTTCCTTCTTCCTGTCCATTGTACTCCTTTAGCATCACATTCACCACTGCTTTATCAAACTTAGTTAAACCTAATTTTCTCATTAACAAACTTAGATATTCATGCACTAACATTATATTTTTACATGGGTTCAAAACCATTTTTAGTAGTTCGGAGTCATCCACGGCTTTTTGTTGGAGCACAAGTCTTGCTGTGGACAGTTTTATTTGTCCTACTCCTAAGCTATAGTCTGGTGCTTTCCCTGTAAACAGCAAATTTGTTTTCGCCAGCATTTCTTCCAACCAACGTCTTTGAGAAGGTCGTCCGTAGTTCTCTACAGCTATAACTGCGAGAACAAAATTCTTGGGAATTAAATTATCACTCTTTTTCCAAAACGAACAGCCCTTATACTCCGCAAATGACATCCTATTTACAGCTATCAATGCGAAACGATAATATTGCTTTTTTCTGACAGCATCAGCATTATTTGGTGTATCTTTAACATTCAAGCCTGTTAGCATAACAATTAAAAATACACCAGCTCCAAATAGCACTTTGTGGAACCTATTTAGAAAAAATTTGACTAAGGATGAATGAAGAGCCACCGCCAATCACTCCATATAATAGAGGGCGAACTGAGTTGTTCCAATCCAAAATGCTACGAACTATTTGTTCTCTTGTTTGCCTTGCCCTGCTAAAAAATTAAGGTAAATAGTCGCGAGCTTGGCACCCCATATTGCCAAGTAGTAATAAGCAGCACAGTAAAGTAAATATACCATCTTAAATACATATTCCTTCCCTATCAAAGATCGAGGGGCAACAGATGCCCAATCATTTAAAGCTGGCCAAACCAATATGAATGCAGCAGAAAAACCCACTGCTCCGGCAGTTCCTTTGGGATTTTCTGGAGCAATAACACCAATGACACTACCGACTACAATTGGAATCACAAACTTAATCATAATTGCTGGCCAATTAGGAGGATTTGGCACTCCATACAAAACTCCACTAAATGTGAAATACCATCCATATGGTGCTAGTAAGCTAGGGCGTGTCATCAATTAAGCCATATGACATCTGCCGCGAGGTAGATGGCACCCAAGAAATTGCGAGCCGTTTTATCGTAGCGTGTCGCAAGAGCCCTGTATTGCTTGAGTTTTTGGAATAGATTTTCAATTAGATGCCGCCACTTGTACATTTCTTCATCGTATTCTCTGTGTTCTGTGCGGTTACTTTTTGGAGGAATGACAGCCTGACAAGCCGCCTCTTTCGCACGAGCACACGTTGTTCCGCATCATAGGCTTTATCTGCAAGCAGCGCGCCAATCTCACCGATTTTATCCAATAGCACGTCAGCGCCCCCTCCGCTGCGCGAATCGGGATTTTGATGCTGTCGGAAACTGCGTCTCCATCCAGTACCTGCAATCCGGGGCCTTGTTCGCAGAAATCTACCCTATCCCCAAGCCCGGTAGTATCGCCAGATCGGCTTGGACAGCTGGATGTTCGATAGCGCGCTATCGAAAGGCAGCTGACCTTCTACTCAGGTTACCACGTTCATCTCCCAGGCCAGAAGTTCGTAAAACGACCTGAACACAAAGAATTCGACAGCACCTTGGAAGCGCAGTTTTTGCCTAGGGAATGCTTCGGCGATGTCTCCGGAGTAGTGCTTCTAGCGCTCTCCGGAGACATCGAAGTTCAGCAGTTTTACTTGGGGGCCTGCCCTAGGGGGCCATGGGAGTCTCCTCGGGGGATAACTGCTTTGAACCGGCTGCTTCCTCAGTACCTACGGTCCGATAGAGGGGGCTGTCCGATGCACCGTTCCGGAAAAATCGGAGCGATCGCGCTTCTTGGCCGAACTGGGAAATAGTTTTTTCATTGTGCCATTTCCTTGTCAATCGCGGACCGTCTCCATGTTAACATCTGCGATTCTGGTTGCCCTACCTCGAACGCTCTCGAAGAGAGAGTCACAATTTTTCCTTTTGTCAAGCAATGGCTGAAATTAATATGGGGCCAGTATTTCCAGATTAGCAATTGCCAATTGTCAATTACCAATCGAGCAGTTAAAATCCGCCATCAACTTATCAGCCCAGCAGGAGCAAAAAAACCGGGTTTGGTGCTTTAGTACCAACCCCGTTATTCGGAGAATATTAGGAGAAAGTCTTATGTCAACAAATATCGCCGCAAGAGGCGACTCAGATTAACATGGCGTCTACAGCGCATCCCGAAGCCAGACCAGAAGTTCGTATAGAGACCAGAACAAAACAAAGGTTCGGCAGGAGCGCATCGCAAACAAGGAGCGCTGACTTTTCTTAGCTTGTTGGAATTCTGAGTTCTGAGTTCGGGCTCTTGGGAGCATGTCAGTTTTGTCAAATCAGTCTAAATTAAATCCTTGAGATACGCACAGCGATGGGATAAAAATTGTGGCACATTTTCTTTGTTTTATTGAGCTCCACTAATCTTTATTCGCCTATCAATTTGTTTAATTGCTGACTCTACTGCCCCGGAACCAATTGAACAAATATTTTCCGAAAAATAATAGTTATAATCAACTATTCGCTGCTTGTGTTTTTCTAGATAAGCACAAAATTTTTGAGCTTGAGAACGAGAAATATTCCCAAAAACTTTTTGAGTTTCTGATATTTTTCCTTCCCATAAAAGCGCTTCTGCCTTTCTCAATCGTTTGATTGAACCACCAACCTTATAAAGATTTTCTTTCAAATGAAACCAATCAAGAATTTCTCGACGTTGTTCTTTTGTACCTATACTCATGATAATATTCCAAATTCCATCATGTCCATCTCCCAGACAAGTAACTGTTGTCGCTAAAGATTGTCTATTCACCCAATCAATTAAGGTTTGATTCTCCTGAAAAAAGGCAACATTAACTTCTTTATTAATACGGAGTCCCTTGTAATCTCGCCACTGACTTCTCCCAAGGGTGTTCTTAGCCTAACTTTACCACCGTCTACACACAATTCTTTAATTTATGAGAAAATTTTAGCCATGTTAAATTCAGTTCGATGGACCACTCGCTGTTGTGTTTTAGCTGATACATATATTCCTGTTAAATATTTAACATCCTTGGCGGTATTTTCGTAAGAAACATTAGCACTAATCCGGAGACAACATTTTTCTAATAATGGGCTTAACTGATTATTAGGTTTGACTCCTAACCGTTGGAAGCGTGATAATGTTCAGAGAATTCTCCGTCTGAGATGTGCTTATCTTAACAATTCCTCTCTTTTGAGTATTTCTGCTTAGTTACATTCTGGGATGCACCCAAAGCTTGTTCTTTCTCAGGTGTCATTAGTTCATGGGAGGTTGATTGACTGTTCTATTATACCATATTGAACTGGGTCTCCTGTACTAATTTGTGATAACTTTTACTTATATATAGGCCAAATCAAGGGTTTCAGCCATTTCAGCCCTTTTTTGGAGACTTGATTTTGTATTCGGTGATACATTGAGCGCTAAAAATGCAGGAGAGCCATTGAACTCTTACCTACAAAACTGACATGCTCCCGGGCTCTTCTCCTAGTCCTCTAACCAGGTTTTTTATAAAAACCTGGTTTCTTAATTCTGGCGGGGGGCCTACTTTTTCCAGGTTTGAGGTTGACGGAAAGCGTAGATATCTTTGATTACCTGTACCCAGCTATTGGCCAGGGATGCTAAGATGCGATCGCCCTCGTTACCTGGCGACGCCTGGTAATGTCCGGGGAAGCGGGATAGGAAGTTCTTGAGGTTGGTACTCTGCTTACAATTGCTCGCAGATGGCCCCGCACTTTTCTTTTAGCAAGGGATGCTAGTCGGCTATCTATCTCATCTAGTTGGTCAACCGCATCCCCTGCCTCTATTGCTTAAGGCGCGTCTTATTTGGTTGATTTGAGATGTCGTTTCTTCCGGATATGCGATTTATATCCTCATCCAGATTTGCGTCTCATCTAGCAACCATTCTACAGCATCGAGCAATCATTGCGTTCCATGATGGTTTATACCAAGAACCGATACCCGTCAGGATCGAGGCCGCCCAACGGATGTAAAGGCTTTTCTTTTGATTCTTATTCGCCCACTTCTTTGCTTCCCCCCAGCAAACCCTTGATTCTCGATATGTGGGGTAATTGATATGATGTCAGGTCGATTGACCATGATATAATTAGGCATTGCATACAAACCGGAGCCATATGCCAACAGAACCAACCATTGAACCTTATCTAAGCTTGCAGGAGCTAAAAACTCGTTTTCGTCAAGCGACAAGCCCCACGGAAGCTCGTCACAGTTATTTGGTTATTAGCTAATGGAAAATCAACAAGGGAAGTGGCGGAGATTACAGGTTATAGTCTTCGATATCTATGGGCGGGGAACGCTAAAAGCACTACCCCAGAGATATCTTCCTCGTGTCACTTGACAAGTGACCAGCCCAGAAGTCTACCGCGATTCTCAAAAATAGCGATCGGGCAGCAGTTCCTGCGCGATCGCATGTCCTTGACGAGTTGTCAGAACTGTTGTTTGAGCGCTGCCGTCAACTCTTGAATCTCAAAGAGTTGATGAGAGGCTTAACCAATTTCTATTGGTGGGGCAGGCTTGGGGGGTGCTAATTGCGGACATGATATGACTAGGGGGCGACCAGAGACCCTAAACCACCATGAATGGATGACTTTCTCCCCCCTCGGTATGGGCAAAAAAAATGGTGAATTGGCAATCTGAAAAAATGGCAGGGTAGGTAAGGTGATGGACAATTAGCAACTGATAACGGACAGGCGATCGCTCTCGTTCTGCCAGAGAGTCTGCCAGTGGCAGCGCAGGTCGCCTGGGCCGGGAACCCTGGCAAGGGAGAAGCCAAAACTTGGCAATATTGTTATATGATGATTTAATAGCACAGAAGGGCGATCGGGCCTTTGTCCGATGACCGTGACGGGCAGCTCTTGTCGCCCGCCCTACGAACCAACGATTTCTACTCGGAAAATGCCATTAGAACAGGAACCCCCACAACTGCTGAAACAACGCATGTCCTACCAAGGACGCAAATTTGGCTTTGAAGCCAAGACACTCCGGTTACCCAACGGTGCGGAAGGGGAATGGGAATGCATCCGTCACCCTGGCGGTGCCCTGGCCGTTCCCGTCACCCCAGATGGTAAACTGGTATTACTCTGGCAATATCGCTTTGCTGCCCAAGGACGTCTGTTAGAATTTCCCGCAGGGACGCTCGAACCCAATGAGGATCCGGCCATCACCATTAGGCGAGAAATAGAAGAAGAAACAGGATATCGGGCGCACAAATGGCGAAAATTAGGGCAATTTTTCCTGGCCCCAGGCTATTCCGATGAAATCATCTATGCCTTTCTGGCGGAAGATTTGGAACCCCTGGTAACCCCGCCCGAACCAGATGAAGATGAGGATATAGAAACCGTATTGTATAGTCCCCAAGAACTTGAGCAGGCGATCCTGGCAGGGGAAGCATTAGATGCCAAGTCAATTGCTAGCTTTATGCTAGCGCGTCCTTTCTTGCAATTAAGCTGAAGTGCTTACTACGAACCCGGAAGCACTGAAGTGCTTACTACGAACCCGGAAGCACTGAAGTGCTTACTACGAACCCGGCAAGAGATGATATAATCAAAAGATAATGATTGAGCAAGGTTTGAAGACCGGAAGTAATGTCTGAGTTAATCCTATTTTGGCACCGTCGAGATTTACGCATTGATGATAATATCGGACTAGCAGCAGCCCGCGATCGCAGTCCGAAGGTAGTGGGAGCATTCTGTCTGGACCCGCAGATCCTGGAACGGGATGATGTGGCACCAGCAAGGGTGACCTACATGATCGGTTGCTTGCAAAAATTGCAACAGCGCTATGCCGAAGCGGGAAGTCAACTGTTGATAGTTCGGGACTTGCCAGTTCACGCGATCGCCTCTCTAGCAGAGAATCTGAAAGCCAAAGCTGTATACTGGAATCGGGATGTAGAACCTTATGCCCAGCAGCGGGATGAGGCGGTAAGTAATGCCTTAAAAGAGAAAGGCATAGAGTTCTCGAGTTTTTGGGACCAGCTACTGAACTCGCCAGAGCAAATTCACACGGGAATTGGCAAAGTTTACACAATATATACCCCATTTTGGAAAAATTGGCGCCGAAAACCGAAGCCAGCACCAGTCGCAACCCTGGCAAATGCGGAAAACCTGACAGCAGAGGAACGAGAGTGGGCTGGGATAATTGCCCTGCCTACAGCTAAGGATTTAGGATTTATCTGGGAGAATGAATTGCTGTTGCCGCCAGGAGAAAAAGCAGCCCAGGATCGCTTAGGGTTATTTGTAGATCGGGCGATCGAAGCCTATCAAGAACAGCGGGACTTTCCCTATATGGAGGGCACATCAATGCTAAGTGCAGCGCTCAAATTTGGTGCCATTGGCATTCGCCGGGTCTGGGAAGCATCAAAGGAAGTATACGAACAAGCCCGCAGCGATCGAAGCAGTGCTAACATCGAAACCTGGCAAAAAGAATTAGCATGGCGAGAATTCTACCAACATGCTATGTATCACTTACCATCATTGGCAACGGCACCCTATCGTCCCCATTTCAAAAACTTCCCCTGGGAAAATAACGAAGCCCATTTTCAAGCCTGGTGCGAGGGCAAAACAGGCTATCCGATCGTCGATGCTGCCATGCGCCAGCTGAATGAAACCGGGTGGATGCACAACCGCTGTCGGATGATCGCCGCTAGCTTCCTGGTCAAGGATTTAATGATTGACTGGCAGTGGGGAGAAAAATACTTCATGCAGAAACTCTATGATGGGGACTTATCTGCTAATAATGGCGGTTGGCAATGGACTGCTTCTAGCGGGATGGACGCCCAACCTATGCGGATGATGAACCCGATCGCGCAAACCGTCAAATTCGACCCGGAAGGGGAATATATCCGCCAATGGATACCAGAACTCAGGTCTGCGGATCCAGAAGCTTTAGTAGCAGGATACATTCGAGAGGATCTGTGCGCAGCAGTTGACTATCCGCAACCCATTGTCGATCATAAACTCAGGCAACGGGAATTTAAGCGGCGCTATAAACAGCAAAAACAGCTATTTTCCTAGGGCCGATCTCGTGCAGTGGCGGCTCTCCATTAAGGGCGATCGCATCCCTAGGCCAGAGTCCCGGAAACTGCCGGTCTCCATCAGGCCCCCGATCGCCACCGGCGGTTCCTATGAGGTTTTTACTACTCGGACTGGTTGCCTGCTTGCATTATTTTGCTTGAGAATTCCTTCCCCTGCTCCATCTTTTTCATGTTGCTGAAACTAGCGTAATTAACCGCACTTTCGATCGCTTCTGCTTTGATATCATTCACCCCTATAAACTCAAGGACTAACCTCAAGGTATTCTGGGTATCAGCATGCATGTCTTCATATTTAATTAAAATAAAATCTTCCGTAACTTTTTGATTTTCATGCCAGAGATTGTAAAAAGTCACCAATTTTTTGATTCCATATCCCCGACTGCGTACAAATCCGGAAATTGTGCCTGTATAGTGAGTGAATTCCGGTATTGGCTTGGTTGCTTGAAAGTAAGAAGACACCATCACATCTTTGGGATCGCGATATAAAAATATGACCTTTTTATCCCGGAATATTTACTTATCTGTTACAAATCTAATAAAGTGAGGACCTCCCCCAACTCCTGAGCCATCGTGGATCCAATTTACCAGAGGAATACCAGCAGCTTCAGTCAACTTCATTGTATTGAGTATATTTTTTGCATCTAAACTAAATTGCTCGCAAAGTGCTTTGCCTCAAGGCATTGCGCGATTAGTCAATCTTTTAGCTCAAGGAGAAAAGATGGATATTGTTATATTTTACGATGGGGTTAACGATGTTGCAACTAGTTGTAACGCTGAGCTTGAATTGGGCGAACATTTTAAAACGGTAAAAATAAGAAAGCGAATACAAGAGGGCTCGCTCAATGACGATTTCAAGCTATATTTGACTAGAAGTGAATTTTGACAACACCTAGATTTTGTTTTCTTCTTTGGTACAAGAAAATTAATTAGAAAAATTAACAGGAAGATATTAAGCATAAGCAGGCATAAAATTGATGATGGTTATGTGTGCGACAACTCTCGGGAACGGGCTCAAAGAGTGGCAGAGTCAATAGTTAACAATTGGGAAATAGCTCGAGATATAGCAGAAGCACGCGGCATCAAGTTTTTGGCTATATTGCAGCCCGTTGCTCATGTTGGCAACCCAAAATTAACTCATCTAAACTTTAAGAAATGGGGAAATGAAATAGGATTACAGTACAAAATTGTGTATCCACTGATTAAATATGTTATACGAAAGCGCGGACATAAGTGGATAGTAGATTACACAGATATGTTTTCACATGATGAGTACATATATTGACTTTTCTCATGTTTCTCCAAATGGTAACTTAATAATTGCCAAGCAGATTTATAAAGATATTAAACCTTATCTGGAATAAGCACGCAGCTCCTCTGGCCGGGGAAAGGGGTGTGGTCAAAAGTAGTTGATAGAGTAGAGCAATTTTCTCCTCTCTCCCTAGTAGCGGAGGGGGCCCGGAGCGTGGGCGATCCCCCCCCAGCCCCCCCCTTCCGAAAGGGGGGAAGCAACTTGCCCCCCCTTAAAAGATGCTGTGGGCAAATTACGAGATATATGGGTTTGGGAGTAGGGAGTGGGGAGTGGGGAGTGGGGGAGAAAGTCCTCTCTTCGTAAGGGTTTGGCTGGACTGGCGGGTGGAACCCCCCAGTTAATTGCCCCACAGTATCTTAAAAAGGGGGGCTGGGGGGATCCTCTTACCAACGGGTTTTGACCACACCCCGGGGAAAGGGACTGGGAAAAAAGGCCGAGGCCGCGTGGGACTGGTGATGTTCGGTAAACAGCAATGGGGGCAAGTAGTGGCTGCCTGCCAGGGTTGCCAGTTCTTTTTTCAGGAGACTTTTCAGGTAAAGCTTTTCCTTCAGCCAGACGGGCATGGCAGCTAAAAAGGAACGAAACCCTTTGGGGGCATAAGCTAGATAGGTTTCCAGCAGTCGCTCGAACTTGACCAGGGGTTTGTCGTAAAATAGTTAAACTAAGCCAGTCCGTCACCGGACCGACTCGTCTTCAAAACCGGACTTGAGACTTTCACCTCATCCGGCTCCTCAGCTATGTCATCCTTGTCATGGATACGGCTATTTGGTCTACTGCCATCGCTGTCATGGTAAAATGCTGAGATACCAAGGATCTGCATCTTTTCTCTCCATACCTACAAAAGGATGATAATAGTTTAAAGCTATTATCTGTTTATTGGCATCCGGCTGGCGCTGCTTCGATCTCTAGCTACTGCCGGTGGTTACAGGGGCGGGTGATGTCTGGTCAAAGTAGGCGCTTAGTGCGATCGAATGGGGTTGACAACAGACATAAAGTAAGTTAAAACCAAAAATCAGAAGGGATGAAAATTGGCATCAGGCTGGCGCGGCTTTGAAATCTAGCTAGTGCAGGTGGTGAGGGGCGGTGAGGTCTGGTATTTAGAGGCTAATGTGCGATCGCATGGGGTTGACAACAGACAGAACGAAATTTAAAATCAAAGAATCAGGAGGGATGAAAAAATGAAGGATAAGATTCGTTTAGTATTGATAAATATGGCCGTGACTTCTATAATCATTTTGGGTCTAAATTTGTTGAGCTGCACGGGACTATTTATGGGTTTTGTGGTTCAAGGAATAAGAATGTTGTTAGTGGCGAAAAGTAATGAATTACCTAATTATGATAATAATAGAGAGATGAAAAAAGTATACGATCGACGATGCGTATGACTTGCCATACAAAGCATATATTGGTTGGAGTTCGAAGCCTTTTCAAGGCGAAACAATTACTATCGATAATAATGGAGATAGGGTGCATGATGTTCCTGTAGATAAGAGTAAGAAATCAGTTTACTTTTTTGGAGGATCGACAATGTGGGGTGGGGGAGCGCCAGATAATGGTACTATTCCTGCTCTGTTTAGTTCAATTTCAGGAATGCCGTCTTACAACAAGGGAGAGCAAGGCTTTAATAGCCGTCAAGGCATTGCGCGATTAGTCAATCTTTTAGCTCAAGGAGAAAAGATGGATATTGTTATATTTTACGATGGGGTTAACGATGTTGGCACTAGTTGTAGGGCCGAACTTGAAGTGAACGAACATTCTAAAACGGAAATAATGAGAAAGCGAATACAAGAGGGCTCGCTCAATGGGAGCATCCCATGTTACCATGTTACTTGACAAAGAGGCGATCGCCCTGTACCCTCTGAATCTCTTTGCTGAAATCCCCCAATTTCCAAATCTATGATTAAACCATTCCCAGCCCTCAAACGCAAGCTGTCCAAATTTGCTTTATTCTTTTTCCTGTGGGCGATCGTGCCTCTAGTCAGCGTCGAATTAATCATGATTATCCTAGATCCGTACCCTCGTTACCTGGCTCCCGCCTGGTAACGCGAGGGTTTTACCAGTACGACCCCGACATGGGATTTCGGGTGCGACCTCATACAAATGGCACAAACAAATTTGGCTTTAATGACAAAGATTATCCCCTGGAAAAACCAGCGGGCACCTTCCGGATCTTAATTATTTCAGACTCCTTTAACTGGGCGGGTGGTAGAGAAGGAAATTACACGGCATTACTGGAAAATATATTTAAAGCCGACTCGACACGGCCAGTGGAAGTGATTAATGCTGGATATCCCATGACTTATACGGCAGAACAGTTAATCGCCCTGAAAAAGTATGGACTGCAATATAATCCGGATCTGGTGGTGCTGGGTTTCTTTGCTGGTAATGACTTTATGGATGCCGACCCCGATCGCAAGCGAATTGTGGTGAATGATGTATACATAGACATTGACAAGAGCAAAGAATTGCAAATTCTGGGCTACCCAATTATAGCTCAATCTCGACTGCTACTGTTCCTACAGCAAAAATATAAAGTTTTTCAAGAAATGCAGAGAGTCAATAGTGAAGCTAAAACAGCAGAAAAGGGGACTTTTTCGGAAGCAACATTCTTGAGCATACAAAAAGCGAGAATGGAATTTTGCAACAAATCATTACAGGAGGGAGGAGTTTTTCGAGAACATATAGATTTGATCTTCCAAAGTATTGCCGAAATGTCGGACATTTTGAAAGCCAGGGATATAGACTTTATGGTCGCTATCTATCCGGACGAATTTCAGGTAAATGAGGAATTGACAAATCAAATTTTTGCTAAATACAAACTCGATCGAAATCAATACGATCTCGACTTAATGCAAAAGCTGTTAAAAGATTTCTTGTCAAGCAAAGACATCCATCATATAGATATGCTCTCAGAGTTCCGAGTAGCAGAAAAGACCCAAGACCTTTATCTGTTACGAGACACTCACTGGAATGCAGCAGGAAATCAATTGGCAGCAGATATTCTGTTTGCAAACTTGAGAAATACTGTCGAAAAATAAGAGCAGCTTCCTAACGGCATAAATGGCCAGGGCATTACCCCAGGGGCCTGCTGGATCGAGCTTCCCGAACGGCGAAAAATCGCATCTGGCAGAATACTTGTCAAATATACCTTGCCGATAGTATAGTAAGAGATGGGCGAGCTAAACTGATAACTACTCCGTCGATAACTGCGCGATCGGACTCCTGCAAGAGATAAAGATGAAAGAACAAGACCAGCGGTTTGACTACGTAAAAATAGGCATAGCCTCCTCAGATAGGATACGTAAATGGGGAGAGCGAACCCTGCCGAATGGGTCGGTAGTGGGAGAGGTAACGAAGCCTGAAACCATAAATTACAGAACGCTCAAGCCAGAAATGGACGGGTTGTTCTGCGAGCGGATCTTTGGACCTTCAAAAGATTGGGAATGTTGGTGCGGAAAGTATAAAAGAGTACGCCACCGAGGGATTGTCTGCGAACGCTGCGGCGTGGAAGTCACGGAGTCCCGAGTGCGGCGTCATCGCATGGGCTACATCAAGCTAGCAGCACCAGTAGCTCACGTGTGGTATCTCAAAGGCATTCCCAGCTACATGGCCATCCTGCTAGATATGCCTTTGCGGGACGTAGAGCAGATCGTCTATTTTAATTCCTACGTAGTGCTGAATCCGGGCAACACGGTGGAGTTGCACAAGCAAGACGAAAAAATCCCTGCACTGGCCTACAAGCAGTTGCTGACTGAAGATCAGTGGATGGAAATAGAGGATCAGCTCTACAACGAAGAGTCTACCATGATCGGTGTAGAGGTGGGCATTGGCGCGGAAGCCATGCAACGCCTACTTGGTAACGTGCCCTTGGAAGCAGAAGCAGAACAACTACGAGAGGAAATTGCTGCTTCTAAGGGACAGAAGCGAGCCAAACTGATTAAGCGTTTGCGGGTGATTGATAATTTCGTCGCCACGAACTCTAAACCCGAGTGGATGATCCTGGACATACTGCCAGTCATTCCCCCAGACTTGCGCCCAATGGTACAGTTGGATGGGGGTCGCTTTGCTACCTCTGACTTGAATGACCTCTATCGCCGGGTGATTAACCGCAATAATCGATTGGCGCGGTTGCAAGAAATCCTGGCACCGGAAATTATTGTCCGCAACGAAAAGCGGATGCTTCAAGAAGCAGTTGATGCTCTGATAGATAATGGTCGTCGCGGACGGACTGTGGTGGGGGCTAACAATCGTCCTCTCAAGTCCCTATCTGACATCATCGAAGGCAAGCAGGGTCGTTTCCGGCAAAACCTGTTGGGGAAACGGGTTGATTACTCCGGTCGTAGCGTGATTGTCGTGGGACCGCAGTTGCAAATCCACCAGTGCGGTTTGCCCCGGGAAATGGCAATTGAACTGTTTCAACCTTTCGCGATCCACCGCCTGATTCACCGGGGACTGGTGAATAACATCAAGGCAGCGAAAAAGTTGATTCAGCGAGGCGACCCTCATATTTGGGATGTATTGGAGGAAGTGATTGACGGCCATCCGGTGCTGCTCAACCGGGCACCAACTCTACACCGCTTGGGAATTCAAGCCTTTGAACCGATATTGGTAGAGGGTCGGGCGATTCAATTGCATCCTTTGGTCTGTCCTGCTTTTAATGCTGACTTTGATGGAGACCAGATGGCGGTACATGTACCCCTGTCTCTAGAATCCCAGGCAGAAGCCCGACTGCTGATGATGGCTTCTAATAATATTATGTCTCCTGCTACTGGTCGCCCGATCGTCGCCCCCAGTCAGGATATGGTCTTGGGATGCTATTACCTCACTGCTGATAACCCTAATCCCCAAAAAGGCGCTGGCACTTATTTCTCCAACCTCACAGACGCGATCGTCGCCTATGAGCAAAATCAAGTACACCTGCACGCTTTAGTCTGGGTGCGCTATGACGGTGAAGTGGAAACTGACACCCCCGACGATGAAGTTGTCTCTCAAGAAACCTCAGCGGATGGCACGGTAACCAAATTATACCGCGATCGCCGGGTGCGAGAAACTGCGGATGGAGAGATGGTTTCCCAGTACATCCGCACCACTCCCGGTCGGATTATTTACAACAAAGCCATAATGGATGTCCTAATGGCCTAAACCGACAAGGACTGCGTACTGCAATGAATTAAGAAACGATATATCAAGGGTAGTGCGACTACGATGCATCCTGGGTAGTGCGGTTAGCGCTCCCAGGATGCATCAAGCGCCCTTCGCGAGACATCGCAGGTTTTTCCAAAAAATAGGGTTTCTGGGGTTTCTGGGCAACTGGTGAAACCAGAGATCGGCAAAAGTGAGATACACCCACTAGCGAAGCGTGTCCGAAGCGACAGTCAGCGGGGTTGGAAGTGGCAATTGTCAAATCTATCGGGACAAGAGCAATTTTCTCGGGCCAAAAACGGCTTAAACCCTTAGGTCGTAGGCGTTTTACCTCGAAGGGTATCGAATGGCAGCAAACCCGCTCGCCTGGGGATATCTAGACGCGATCGACCTAAAAATGGCTCTGTGAAAGGGTTTGAGGCTCCCAAATGAGCCTATTTTTTCCCTCGTCCCGCTATTGCCTTGTTTTCTTGTTTCCTGTAAAATGAGAATGATTATTATTCTCATGGGTTCTCAGTCCCCTAACCCCCGTGACGCGATTACTCCCAGGAAAGAACAAGAGCGTATATCATATGATGAGGAATTTGTCAATGGTCAAAAAACTACTCAAACAGCGCCGGTACTTGTTCACCTTGCTAGCATTTCTGGCTAGCATTTCCTTGATTAATATTTCCTTGACTAATGTCGCGTCCAGGGCTCAGAGTGGCGCTCCCAAAATAGTAGCCACGTTCCTGCCCATATATATGTTTACTAGGGCGGTAGCCGGTGAGGAAGCTCAAGTAGAGATTTTAATTCCACCGGGAGTAGAGGTTCACGATTACCAGGCGACCCCAGGGAATGTCCGCACCGTTGCTCAAGCGGATGTGCTGGTGATGAATGGCTTGGGTATGGAAGAATTCCTGGAAAGGTTGGTGGCGAATGCTGGTAACTGGAGGCTGAAGGAAATTGATGCTAGCACGGGGATAGAACCTCTCAAAGACGACGAGGATGACCACGAGGATGACCACGACCATGATGACCATGATGACCACGATGACGACCACGATGATGACCATGATGACCACGACGATGACCACGACGGTCACGATCACGCAGAGGGAAACCCTCATGTTTGGCTAGATCCGGTATTAGCACAACAGCAAGTGGCAAACATTCGGGATGGTTTAATTGCCGCAGACCCCGTCAATGCTCAAACCTATCGGGATAATGCAGAAGCTTATATTCTCCGACTTCAAAAGCTCGATCGGGAATTTGAGGGCAGTCAACTGGGCGGTTGTAGGTTTATTACCTTCCACGATGCATACCCTTACCTGGCCAAACGCTACGGGTTGCAACAAATGGCAGTAGTAGAATTGCCAGAAGACAATCTCACCCCTAGAGATGTGCAGCGAGTGATAGCAGCAGCGAGGGAATTTCAAGTTAAAGCCTTACTTTCCGATAGCGTTGAAGATCGCCGACTCCAGCAGATAGCGAAACAGGTAGGGGTGCCCGTAAAAATTTTAGACCCCATAGAGTCCGGACCTGCTGACCCGCAATATTACTTTCAAGCCATGAGGCAAAATCTGCAAACTTTGGAGACAGTCTGCCGGTGATTAATTCTTTATTGGCTGGGGAACCACCCGTGGTCAAGGTCTCTAACCTGACAATCTATCGCGGTGAATATACAGCCGTCGAATCGGTTTCTTTTCAGTTATCATCTGGGACGAATACGGCGATCGTCGGTCCCAATGGCGCGGGAAAAAGTACTCTGATTCAGGCGATGTTAGGTTTGATAGAGCATCAAGCTGGGGAGATTCAAATCTTCGGGCATCAGCGCCAAAATTTAGGTCATAGTTGGCAGAGTATTGGCTACATTCCCCAGAAATTGCCCTTCGATCGCAGCTTTCCCCTGTCCGTAGCAGAGTTAGTGGGTTTAGGATATCATCATCAGCGGAGATTTCTGGGATTTGGCAAATATGCCAAAAGAAAGCGCCAAGCTGTAGAATATGCCTTAGAACAAGTTAATCTGCAAAACCGGGCCCGTCAGCCCATTGGCGTTCTCAGTGGCGGCGAACTCAAACGAGTGCTGTTAGCCTATTGCTTGGTCGTTCCTCGCAGTCTGTTGGTGTTGGATGAAGCGATGGCGGGTGTAGATGCCACGGGAGAAGCTGAATTTGCCGATCTCCTGGCCGAACTGCAACAAGAAAAAGCTTGGACTATTCTCCAAGTTTCCCATGATTTAGACATGGTCAGTCGCTACTGCGATCGGGTAATATGTATGAATCGCCGTCTGCTGTGTCAAGGGGTACCCCATGTCACTCTGGCCCCAGAAAATATCTACAGGGTATACGGTTCAACTCTCACTCGCTATTTTCATAAACATGAATCTTTCAGAGTGGGTAAGTCTATTTAGCTTACCATTTATGCAACGGGCTGTAGTTGGGGGTGTCCTCCTCGGAATTCTGGGGGGAATACTCGGCAGCTTTGTGATTTTACGCAAGTTATCTTTATTTGGCAATGCTTTAGGTCATGCGGCTTTTTTAGGGGTGGTCATGGCTGCTTTATTAGAGTTGCCCCCAACTGCTTCACTGATGGGATTTATTGTCGCCTCAGGGCTAGCAGTAGTTTACCTGATCGATCGGACGGATTTAGGCAGCGATACGATATTAAGTATTGTGGTGGCGGGTTCCGTGGCCCTGGGGACGATCGGGTTTAGCTTCTTGAAAGGATACCGAGGCAATCTTTTATCTGCTCTCTTTGGTGATATTCTGGCAATTAGCAGTACGGATTTAATCTTATTAGCACTGCTGCTGGGGATAACTGTAGCATGGTTAATCTGGACTTTCCCCGAACAAGTTCTGCTGACTCTCAATTCCGATCTGGCCAGAGTGCAGGGAATTCCGGTGCAACTATATCGGTATTTGTTTATTGTTCTCCTCTCAGGGACGATCGCCTTAACCATTCGGGCCGTGGGCATACTATTGGTAAATGCTTTTTTAGTGATTCCCGCAGCGACGGCAAAGTTGCTGTGTCATCAATTTGTGCCTTTTCTGGCAATGGCCGCCTGTATTGGTGCCCTGAGTGGGGCGGGTGGGATGGTAGTATCTGGCAGTTTAGACTTACCTTCCGGACCGAGTATCGTCTTAGTGCAGTTAGTAGGATTTTTGGGAGCGGCTTGCTTTCGTCGGCAGCATTCGTAGGGCGGGCGTCCCGCCTGCCCTGGGCTGGACGAATGGATGAGGTAAAAATCGCGAGCTTGCTAATCCTATTACTTACTAGACTGAGGCGATCGCAGGGGTGTGGTCAAAAACAGTTGGTACGGGGAGATTCTCGCGGGGTGCAGGGCGAAGCATTCGGAGAGGACATATGTTTATTTATGTCATAATTTGCAGCATAATGCTTCGCCCCTACAGGGGGATCCGACAGCTGGGAGGGCCCAGAAACGATCAACGGGTTTTGACCACACCAGACAGGCAATTAAAAATGTCCATTCTGACTGTCGGTAACTTCGCCACCAGAGAATGCTAATAGTCGCGATCGCTACAACTATCAACACTTCCTTGTTGCCCAATTTTGTTACCGTCAGCATCACTCCATCCAGAATTGGATTAGCTTGCTCGTGGATCCACAGTAGCAATGGCGATTCTATAGCAAAGGTTAGCAAAGGTTTGTTGCTGCCAAATCCCTGTCAACATTTTCCCTAACCCCCAAAGGGCGATCGCGCTACCGAGTAATCCTCCTATCCCCAAAGTTAATGGGCGCAATAGTCGTTGCCACATTGAAAAATGAGTTTTATTTAGCCTTTGAATGAATTAACAACCTCTTGCAGGGTAGCTTCCATTGCATTGCCCAAAGCTCTAAACTTCCATTCTTCCTTATATTTGTAAACTTCTCCCATTAACATAGAAGTTTTGCCATCATACTCAGCATCACCCGACAAACTATATTTGGCAATTTCCCTGCCCTTGGCATCGATCGCTCTCACAAAAGCATTTGCTACCATGCCAAAATGCTGTTTCCGGTCTTTCGCCTGATAAATATTCACCCCCAGAACAATTTTCTGATATTTTTCCGGTATTTCTCTCAGCTTGAGAACTATTTGTTCGTCATCCCCTGCTCCCTCTCCTGTAAGATTATCTCCTGAATGAACTACCGTGCGATCGCCCGATCGCAAATGCCCATAATATATCGCATCTTCTTTTGGGTTTTTCAACTTGCCATCTTCTGCTAGCAAAAGGGCATAGGAGTCCAGATCGAAATCTTTTCCACTACCGAAGAAACCTCCCGTTCGAGCCACATCCCATCCTAAACCCATTGTTAGTGACGACAATTCATATTCATTCTTGTCTAACACTATTGTCTGTCCTTTCTGCAAATTAATCGCCATTTTTTCTCCTCCTAACTTGCTGAATCAAAACTTATGCTTATTGAACTTTTCTACTATACCGCTACACTTTGACAGGGGTGGCGATATCCAGCGGCACAAATAATTTCAAGAAGTTGCCGAACCGCCATTCGGACTTTGGCGCATCAGATATTCCCATATCTGCGAGATCCGCGCTTGCGCGACATCAGTATTGCGAATCAAATTCTGCATAGATAGACCCATAGCATCGACAGTACGAGCCGTATTATCGACATTGCGGGATAAATTATCTATAGCTCTTTCTCCCGCAGCGATGCGTCGTTCCGTTTCTTCTGCAAACCGATCGAGCGCAGCGATGCGTCGTTCCGTTTCTTCTGCAAACCGATCCAGGCGAGCATCTATACGGGCGATCGCTTCTGCGTGTGCTTGCTGTATCTGAGCCGTCTGGGCGAGAATCTCTTCTATTTGGTCAAGTCTGCTCGTCATCTGTTTTTTCTTTTTGTCAGTTATTTTGCCTTGTGAATGGCGCCTCTGGTGGGCGGTGCCCACCCTACTAACTTTAAGAAGCATACTGGTCTACAAAACCTTGCAGTCCGGAATTAAAACCTTGTCCCACTGCTTGGAATCTCCAGGAGCCATCTTTCTTATACAGACGACCGAATTCGATCGCCGCTTCCGTGGAGAATTCCTCATCCAACTCGTACTTCGCTACCTCACTTTTGGTCTCCTCATCATAAATTCTGATGAAAGAATTTCGCACCTGGCCAAAATTTTGCTTTCGCTCCTGGGCCTCGTGGATAGTGACGATAAACACCATTTCTTTAATCTTCTGATCCACTTTATCCAACTCTATCTTGACCGTCTCATCATCTCCTTCCTGGGCTCCCGTTCTTTCATCCCCCATCGATTTTACCGCACCATCTGGAGATTCTAAATTGTTGTAAAACACAAAATACTTTTCGTCAGGAATTTTCCCATTTTCTCCCAACATAAATACGGAAGCATCCAAGTCATAATCTGAACCCGTGTCAGTTTTATTCACCTCCCATCCCAGGCCAACAGTTGCTCGTTTCATCCCCGGGGCTTCTTTGGACAGATCGATCCTCTGACCTTTACTCAGATTTATTGCCATCTTGCTTTAATTCCTTCAATCAACAACTTCTCTTACTCTATCGCAATTCACATCCCTTTTAATTATCTTCACCAAACTTAACGAGTATCGACAATTTGCTTCTGATATTCTTGTTCGGTGATGATGTCGCGGGTACTCTCCAATCGGTCTAAAAAGACTAGCCCCTCCAGATGATCGTATTCATGTTGAAATATCCGGGCGACAAAGTCAGTTAACTCCAGGCGCTGCACCCGATCGTCTCTACTGGTATATTCTACCTCAATGGCTCGATATCTCGGCACCCAGCCCCGAATCCCGGGAATGCTCAGACAGCCTTCCCAATCTTTGACTATTTCATCCCCATGGGCTATAATCTGGGGATTAATCATCGCCGTCGGTTCCATCTTGGGAGCGTTTAAGTAGCGGATAGTAGGACGAGAGGCCACAATTAACAAGCGATAAGATTCCCCAACTTGCGGGGCGGCAATTCCGACGCCATTGGATACCGCCGCCGTGCCAATCAAGTCATCAATCAATGGTTGCACCGACTCGATATTCTCAATTGGCCGGGCTTGCTGGCGCAGCACCCGATCGCCTAATTGGGCAATTGACAATGTTTTACTCATGATACTTCCTCGGCAATGGTCCCGGTTGCACGACAATCTTCAAAGTTTTTCCTTGACGGCGCACCGTCAGCAACAAGCGATCGTCCACCGATCGCGTAGCGTGGCGCAGCCATACTTTTTTGGACTATTTGCTGATCGCGTAGCGTGGCGCAGCCATAGTTGGCCAGCTTTGGTAACAGTTTTACCATCTATCTCTTGGACCACATCACCTTTTTTCAGTCCGGCGGCAGATGCTGATTTTTCTGAGGTTTGTAGTGAGGACTTCAGTCCTCACTACAAACCTCAGTAGAGTTGGGGATTACTATGGCTGCGCCACGCTACGCGATCGGCAATTAAAACACCTGTGTTCTCTGCGATCTTCAACTCCAAGGACCGATCGGCCTTCAAGTTTTCGATCAACTCAGGGGTGATGGTGGCCATGCGGATACCCAAGAAAGGATGCCAGACCCGACCAGTAGCAATCAGTTGGGAGGCAATCCCCTGCACTTGGTTGATAGGAATGGCGAAACCTAAACCTTGAGCACCTCCAATGATACCAGTATTCATGCCGATGACATCGCCTTGCTGATTTAACAGGGGGCCCCCACTCGCTTACCCGGGACCCCTACTTGAGAACTAGAACGACCAGTAGCACTGATAATTCCAGCAGTGACCGTATTGTCCAGCCCCAAAGGATTCCCGATCGCGTAGCGTGCGCACGCGCAGGGCCCCCTCCGCTGCGCGAATCGCGATCGCCCATTCCCCAGGTCTCAGCTGCTCCGAATCCCCTACTGTCACCACCGGCAAATGATTAGCCGATCGCGTAGCGTGGCGCAGCCATGATTTTGATTACCGTCATATTGGTGAGGCGATCGGACCCCAGTACCTCACCGTCAAAGGAACGACCATCCTTGAGAGTCTTGACGGTACTGTCACTTTCTTGGCACCATCTACCACATAAACATTAATAAAAATCAGTCCATCGACGTTGATGATAAAGCCAGAACCAGTTCCTTGCTGTAGCCAGTTACCTCCGGGACCGAAAAACCGTCGGTCTGGCAGGCGAGGTGAATCTTCCCGAGGAGATACAGTCCGGTCCGCATCAAGTCTGACCACCGCCGGGCCGACTTTGGCCACCGCAGCAGCAATAAAATTATAGTTAGCCCCCAGCCATCCCCGGACTAGACAAGGCGCGAGCAGCAGGGGGTGGGGGTGGACCAGTCATCAGCAGCCGATCGGCCACAAAGGTCACTCCGGCCCCAACCAGCAGCAGGGACAAGCAAGTCACTGCTTTACCAGCACCCTTGTCAGCATCAGCACCAGGGTGGTGAAAACGATCGCCTGTTTTAGTCATAGAGCTTAGTCCTCGTTATCAGTCAAAGTAGTGCGCTATTACTATTCTTTACGACGAGAATCGATCGATTCTCGGCAGGATTAATTAGAATCTTGTCAATACCCTCTCTCCTGATGGGGATGATTAATTAGCAATTGTGGAGGTGCCCTCTGTGGCAATTACCCTTGAAAGTCTCTGGTCTCAAGCTAAGGAGCGTTTACAGATCGAACTGACTCGACCGACATTTGAGACTTGGATCAAACCAGCGTCCGCAGTGAAGATGACTTCTAATTGCCTGGTAATTTCCACCCCCAACCCCTTTGCCCGCAATTGGCTACAAAAATATTATCTCAAAACTATTGCTGATGTGGTGCAGGAAATTTGGGGTCAGCCGGTGGAAATCCAGGTTGTCGTCGCTGCGGACGATCGCACCACCGGATCTGACGGGGATATCCTGTGGCCATTGCCAGGCAGGCGAGACGCCCGCCCTACGGAACCAGATCGGGGCACGCCAAACCAACCCAGACCGACGAACTTAAACCCCAAGTATGTATTCTCGCGATTTGTGGTCGGCTCTAACAATCGCATGGCCCATGCAGCAGCCCTGGCCGTGGCCGAGTCTCCCGGACGGGAGTTTAACCCTTTGTTCCTCTGTGGTGGCGTCGGTCTGGGAAAAACGCACCTGATGCAGGCGATCAGTCACTATCGCTTAGAGATTGCACCTGAGTCTAAGGTATTTTACGTCTCGACGGAAAAATTTACCTTAGACCTGATTACCGCCATCCGCAAGGACAGCATGCAAAGCTTCCGGGAACATTATCGGGCCGCAGATATGCTATTAGTGGACGATATACAGTTCATCGAAGGCAAGGAATACACCCAGGAAGAGTTTTTCTATACCTTCAACACCTTGCATGAAGCTGGCAAGCAGGTTGTCTTGGCATCCGATCGCCCCCCGAACCAGATTCCGGGGTTGAAAGAACGCCTCTGTTCTCGGTTTTCGATGGGATTGATCGCCGACATTCAGCCGCCAGATTTAGAAACGCGGATAGCTATTCTCCAGAAAAAGGCAGAAGACGAAAATATTCCCCTGCCGCGAGATGTGGTAGAATACATCGCCAGTAACTACACTTCCAATATTCGGGAACTAGAGGGGGCATTAATTCGGGCAGCAGCCTATATGTCGATTTCTGGTTTGGCCATGACGGTGGAGAATATTGCGCCAGTATTCAATCCCCCTGTTGGCAATGTGGAGGTGTCTGCGGAAGTGGTGATGGCAGCGGTAGCAGATGAGTTTAATCTGTCCATCGAAGATCTCAAGAGTAATTCCCGGCGGCGGGAAATATCCCAGGCCCGTCAGGTTGCCATGTACCTGGTGCGTCAGAACACGGACCTGAGCTTACCCAAGATTGGCGATGAGTTTGGTGGCAAGGATCACACGACTGTAATCTACAGCTGTGATAAAGTGGCTCAACTGCGGGATAAAGATCCCGATATGGCGAAGAGATTGCGGCAGTTGAGCGATCGGATCAACCTGATCGGCAAATCCCAAAGCAAATTTTGAACGATCGCACCTGTGGAAAAATTCTGGTAACTGTGGAAAACTTGTGAAAAAATCTCATATTATTTATAAAAGCTACAAAAGAGCCGTTCGTAGTAAGCACTTTAGTGCTTCGGGGTTCGTAGTAAGCACTTTAGTGCTTCCGGGATCGTAGTAAGCACTTTAGTGCTTCGGGGTTCGTAGTAAGCACTTTAGTGCTTCCGGGATCGTAGTAAGCACTTTAGTGCTTCGGGGTTCGTAGTAAGCACTTTAGTGCTTCCGGGTTCGTAGTAACGGGACTTAAACATTTTCTCAGGCCAAAAACGGCTTCTTAGCTTATGGGGTGGGAGATTTAGGTCGAATGGGTTAAAACGTCTGAAACCCTGAGCCTGCGGAGATAGAGACCCGATCGACCTCAAAGCGCCTCTGTGAAAGGGTTTGATGCCAATTTACGCCTGTTTTTTCCCAAAGTCCCGGTAAGCATTTTAGTGCTTGCGGGTTCGTAGTAAGCACTTTAGTGCTTCTGGGTCACGATGCATAATCTATATATGTAGCATTAATTTAGATAATTTCATATAATTTCCCAGAAATTTTTCCACAATTTGCAGATTATCGAATTTTTAGTTTCCTGAGTGCTATTGGGCTTAAAATAGATGAGCCGAGCGCTAGCGAACGCCCATGAAACTGGTCTGTAACCAAAGTGACTTGAGTACGAATGTATCGATCGTCTCCCGTGCGGTGCCCTCTCGCCCCACACAACCAATACTTGCCAAGGTGAGACTGCAAGCAGATGTAGAGAGTCAAGAAGTGAGCTTAACAGCCTTCGACCTCAGTCTAGGAATCTCGACTAGCTTGTGCGATTCGTTTAGCGTAAACTGAATTGACACATGTCAAAAAAGGGGACCGCTAGCAGGGTTCCATTAGCCCTGACAACTTTTAGATGATGGTGGTGAAAGTCCACCCCTCCAGGTGCAGGAGTGAAAACACCCTCCCTACAGTAGCGATGGCATCAATCTGTAAAGCGGGAAGGAAAGGCGCTCTAACTGGTAGCCTACACCGGTTATCGTCAAGTAAGTAGTCATGGTGAGCGAAAGCAAAGATTCATTAATGCCGTTACGAGAAACCAGTGTAATAAGGCTGACACACTGGCCCAAAAGGGAAAGGATACAGGTCATTGGCGGATAGGCTACCGACCAATAAGCACTGACTATAAACCCGGCATAAAGAGTCTACCTAAAGCTACAACCAATCATCTAGAGGAACGAAGTAAACCGGTTGCAGTACTCTCCATCACCGGTCGATAAGATGGAGTAGCCACCGCAGGCGTAACATCTGCTCTCATTTGGCAGGTCGCAACTGGGAAAGATTGAGTGGAGAAGCAAACGACCATCTGTAATGGATGGGATAGGCTGACGCCCTCACGGTTTCGTCAATTGTAAAGTTGTAAGTAGCAATGAATACGTCACGGAACATCGTCAATAGACAAGTGTATGACTGGAAGGCAGTCCCCTGGCAAAAGCTAGAGCGGACGGTTTTTAAGTTGCAAAAACGAATTTACAGAGCGGCACAGGAAGGCAACAAGCAGAAAGTTCGCAAGCTCCAAGGATTACTGAATAGGTCATGGTCCGCGAAGATGATAGCGGTACGGCAGGTAACACAGCAGAACCAAGGAAAGAAGACGGCTGGTGTGGATGGTGTAACAGCACTAACCCCAAAGCAACGTCAAGAACTGGTAGGCCAACTCAAAGTCACCAGAAAGGCAAAGGCAAAACCTACGCGGCGCGTATGGATACCAAAACCCGGAAGGGATGAGAAACGGCCATTAGGAATACCGACGATACACGACCGCGCACTTCAGGGATTGGTCAAACAGGCGTTAGATCCCGAATGGGAAGCGTACATGGAGGCCAATTCTTACGGATTCAGACCAGGCAGGGGATGCCATGATGCGATTCAGGCGATATTCGTAAGCATCAAACAAAAACCCAAATGGGTATTAGATGCGGATATTGCAAAGTGTTTTGATAGGATAGACCACTCAACACTCCTGAATAAATTAAATAGTACATCACCAACCCGTAGACAAATACGGGCATGGTTAAAAGCCGGGGTGATGGACCAAGGAACATGGCAGGACACAGAGGCCGGGACTCCCCAAGGTGGAGTGATATTCCCATTACTGGCTAACATAGCCCTACATGGGTTAGAGGAAACAGTGATGAAATTGGCTCTAACCACCAAGGAAAAGAGGAAACTGACAATAGTCAGATATGCCGATGACTTTGTGGTAATGCACAATGACCGGTCAATGATCGAACGAGCACAGGGAGTAATAAAAGAGTGGTTAAAGGGAATAGGACTAGAGTTAAAAGCCGAAAAAACCAGGATATCTCACACACTGGAAGGAGAAAACCCAGGATTGGATTTCTTGGGGTTCAATATCCGCCAGTACAAAGTAGGGAAACATAGAAGCGGCAAATCAACCAATGGAACTATCCTAGGATTCAAGACATTAATAAAGCCCAGCGACAAATCCATCAGGAATCATAAAGAGCAGCTATCCCAGATAGTTAGCCGCCATAAATCGGCACCACAAGAAGCATTGATAGTTAGACTAAACCAGGTAATACGGGGATGGTGCAACTATTTTAAGACTGTGGTAAGTAAGGAAACTTACAGCGACATGGACAAATACCTATGGGAATTGCTGTGGAAATGGACAAAAAGAAGGCATCCCAACAAATCGGACGAATGGATAGCCAAGAAGTATTGGACTCCTACCAAGGATGTCCAGTGGAACTTCATCGGCATGACAAAACACAAAGAAGAAATAGAGCTTACCCGACACTCAAAGACTGAGATAATCAGGCATGTGAAGGTAAAGGGAACAGCTAGCCCGTATGACGGTAACCTAGTTTACTGGAGCAAAAGGCTACGAAAGGGCCCGGACGTGAGCACAAGAGTAATCAACCTGCTCAAGAGGCAAGCCGGGAAATGTAAACTATGCGGACAGGTTATTGGCAGTCTTTTTGTTGTGGTCTAGTACCTATACGAACTTCCGGAATTGGACCACATCATACCCACCTCACGGGGAGGAAAGGATTGGTACTCTAACCTACAGTTGCTACATGATTATTGCCATGACTATAAATCTGTCAGAGATGGTAGTAAAGGCCGTATCCATGACAAGGATGACGAAACTGAGGAGCCGGATGAGGTGAAAGTCTCACGTCCGGTTTTGAAGACGAGTCGGTCCGGTGACGGACTGGCTTAGTTTAATTAATGCCCAGGTAACAGAGTCCGGGGACATCGCCTTGCCAGCAAAATTGCTTTCGGACATCGTTTCCCGCCTGCCAGCAGGAGAGATATCCCTGGATCTGGAGACAGAAAAAGCAATAGTTTCCTTAACCCAAGCTTCCGGACGATATCAAGTCACGGGACAGGAGTCGGAAGAATTTCCGGAATTGCCAGTAGTAGAGGATGGGGAAGTTTTGACTCTGCCCACAGAAGCACTGAGTTCCGGGTTGAACGGCTGTTTGTTTGCTGCGAGTACCGATGAAACCAAGCAAGTTCTCACGGGAGTGCACTTGAAGGTCTATGGTGATAGCCTGGAATTTGCGGCCACTGACGGACATCGTTTAGCTGTGGTCAAAACTGCTAATCAGCCGGAGTCGGAGTCGCAAGAGGAGTTGGAGTCGGAGTCGGAATCGGAGTCGCAAGAGGAATGGCAAGAGGAGTCGAAGCTGGAATCCGACCAGCATCCGACAGCCGATGAAGCGTCTTTTGAGGTGACAGTACCCGCGAGAGCCCTACGGGAACTAGAGCGGATCGCGAACCAACAAAAGCAGGATAAGACAGTTGCCCTGCATTTTGACCAGACGCAAGTTGTGTTTGAGTTAAAAAACCAAAAACTGACCACGCGCACTCTGGAGGGGCAATATCCTCCCTATCAGCAGCTGATACCCAAGGAATTCCAGCGACTGGTGACGGTGGATCAACGGCAGATGGTACAGGTCTTAGAGCGCATTAACATTATCGCCGACCAGAAAAATCATCTGGTCAAGTTCAGCCTGGACAGGGAAAGCCAGCAGCTGACTGTATCGGTGGACGAATCTGAGGTGGGCAGCGGACAGGAGTCGATGGCAGCACAGATATCTGGAGAGAGTTTAGAGATGGAGTTTAATGTCAAGTATTTGTTGGAGGCTATCAAGGCTATTCCTTCCCAGGAACTGCAAATGCAGCTGAATGCCGAGGCTGATCCCGTAATCCTCACCCCCTTAGGGGGGATGCAGATGACCTGTTTGGTGATGCCAGTTCAACGCCGATGACCTAGTTGGTGATACCAGTTCAAATGAGGGTAGTGGGTTACAAGTAGTGATGGAGAGCGCTCTCTACCGGTGGGTGGACGACAATGCTTGTAGGTAAAGCACGTGCGATTCGTTCAGGTATAAGCTGTAAAACAGCGAAAGCCTGGTCTGGCGCCATTAGCCAGTAAAACTTGGTATTCATGGGGGTCCTAACCCCCCCCCAGGTACGGGAGAGACACCGGTCCTTAGTGCTGCGGAGTAACATCACCGTGGTGCGAAGCAAGGACTTAAATGTAGGATAACTGGCAGCTATCGCCGGTGACACCACTAGGACATGATGCTCATGGCTAGAACAAGCGAACCTACTCAAGCCTCGTCACCTACAACCAGCGGAATAGGGCTTAAAGGCCCAAAAGGGAAATGGTAGTTAGTGTTAGCTTTGTGTTTTGGCTAACAACGTACTCGAAGAACTCCCGGGGAGGGTTGGGAAGTGATTCCCAGCTCGACCCCGCCCTGTCCGACAAGCACTACGGACCCCGATGAGAAAGCTTTTGGGCTCTAGACATGGGGCAAAAAACTGGCGATTCGGTGAGGCATGGGGACAGACCATCATCAAATCACTACATATTTATCACTACCGGGGGGAGTAGTGATAAATATGTAGTGACGTTGGCGATCGAGACTTACCTTGGATAATAGTCAATCACTACTTGTTATTCACTATTTTGAGGGGTAGTGGGTTACAAGTAGTGATGGAGAGCGCTCTCTACCGGTGGGTGGACCACAATGCTTGTAGGTAAAGCACCGTCCGACAAGCACTACGGACGGGATGAGAAAGCTTTTGGGCTCTAGACATGGGGCAGAAAACTGGCGATTCGGTGAGGCATGGGGACAGACCATCATCAAATCACTACATGTTTATCACTACCCCAGTTCCTGATTTTGCGTCGATATCAGGCCCTGCTGTTGTTTGAGTAGTTGCTGCTGCTTGACTATCTTCTCGACCAACACAACGGATATGGCCATCTCGTCTGCTGAGACAGGGAAGGCCACCTGTGATGTCTGTGGTGCAGCTGTAAAGGTCATATATTATACACCCTCACGCCCGCGCTGTAAAGGTTATACCACCTATTATACACCCTCACGCCCGCGTAGCATTGAATCACAGCCGTGTACTTGAACCCAATTTTAAATGGTCGTGAGCGCTGAAATTATTATCCTGCAAGGGTTATGGAGTGGTCGTGTGCGCACAGTGCCCTCGGTGGTGTTTTCGAGAACGCAATAAAAACACCATAAATAATGGCTCGCTCGCTCTTCTCAATAAGCAGTCTCTATTGCGGTGAGCAGTTACGTTACAGCTAAGGAAATGGATGCACTTCTGCTAAAAGCCCTTGTTTTGTCGTTACCTGAGATGGAAGATTCAATAGTAAGGGAATGGACAATAATCGCTCATGATTAAGATGCCGAGCAACTAAACCAACAGATTGGCGCACCAAGTCAAGCGTTACAGCTCTAATAACAGTTAACCCAACAGACCTCACGTCAAGTGGAGTAAGATCGATAAGCACAATACGGCATTGGCAACCAGCAAGGTGCTCAAGTAAACCCCTTAGAATCTCTTGGGAATTTCGCAAATTAACTTTCTGTTCAAGAATCTGAAAATTTTCAGAAACACTGATTCCATAATGAAGAAAACTGAAGTGATGTACATTTTCGTGACGGGCGTAATACAAGGCATGATCCCCAAGATTAGGAGATATCCTCATACTCCTTTCAATATTAGAAGATAGACGAGTATCATAATACATAGCCCGATAACTTGAGCGCCAACTGGTCACAGCTTCTTCAATAGATCGAGTAAGTGCATCTGAGTAACTTAAACCAGCTGCACTTCCAACCGCAATTGATGGACCAAGATGGCGAGACTGAGCCAATGTCAAAACTACAGGAATTCCAAGATTGGTGGTAAGGTCGAAAGATTTGAGTGAAAAAGGAGATATCTTCGGTACTAGGGTGTGTCATCAATCAAATTGCTTGACAGAAGTAGATGGATACGGTATGGAGTCCTTATCCAGCAATAACAATCAAGAGGGCATGATATGAGACGCTATGGCTTGCGAGACGACCAGTGGGAACGGATCGAACACCTTTGACCTGGTAAAGAGGGTGACCCAGGCGCGGAGGCCAAGAACAATAGATTATTCGTTGAAGCCGTGTTATATCGATATCGTGCTGGCATTCCCTGGCGGGATTTACCGGAGTGTTTTGGGGATTTTCGGGTCGTTTCCGGAGACTTTCGTTTCCGGAGACTTTCGTTTCCGGAGACTTTCGTTTCCGGAGACTTTCGTTTCCGGAGACTTTCGTTTCCGGAGACTTTCGTTTCCGGAGACTTTCGTTTCCGGAGACTTTCGTTTCCGGAGCGCCCACCCATGTCGTTGCCGAGCAGGCTCACGACAGGGTGGGCGCTCTCGGAAACGACCCACCCATGTCGTGCGCGGTCCCGACACGACAGGGTGGGCGCTCTCGGAAACGACCCACCCATGTCGTGCGCGGTCCCGACACGACAGGGTGGGCGCTCTCGGACAAGAGTTGTTCATACCCGCCATACCCGTTGGTCTGAAAAGGGAGTTTGGAAGCAGGTATTCGATGTCTTGGCCATGGCAGCAGCCCATAGCGCTGTCATGCGCTATGGGCTGCTGCCACACTACGTGATCAGACGCCGATAACGAAGACGCCGCGATTGATGCCACCATCGTGCGTGCCGATCAACACCGTGCGGGTGCAAAAAAAAACACCCGACTCGATACGTGCGAAACCCAAGCCATAGGCCGTAGTAAAGGGGGACTATCGACAAAGATTCATGCCACTGGCGATGCCTTGGGCAATCCCACAGGATTTCATCTTACCCCTGGCCAAGCCCACGACTTACAAGGCCCTGCGCGTGCGCACGCTGCGCGATCGGGCGGGGGAATTTCGGGATTTTGGTTCAGATTTTGGATAAAATAATGATTGATGCCCATTGCGTACCAACTCCATGTCCGGAGGCAGATGGGAAACCTAGCTGTTCGTCACGTCCAAGATGTGTTTGGTTGCAGCCGCATGGCTGCACGCTCCGGGACCCCTCCGCTACGCAGTACGCGAACGGCATATGGATTGGTCAGCTGTCGAACAAAGCAATGTCCGGAGCGATTTTTTTCGCGTTTTTCGCTTGCGCAGCGTGGCAACCGCATCCACATGAGTGACTTGTGCGCGGATAGACATAAAAGATGGCAGCACCGACAGGCTACCGGTCCTAGGCTACAGGACCGGGCGCGTGAGGCGTCATCAGTCCAGTCCAACTTAGTACATTCATGGTAGCAACATGGCGCTAGCAGCCATGCCTGCCCCGTAATTTTATGTTAACAATACAAAGAAATGTAACTAAAAATAGGGTCCGATGAAAGATAAAACGGAAATGATAATCTATTTTCTACCTAAAGGAGAACTGCTTAATTATGATACCACAAGTCCTTGTCATCTTAGCTTTAGCCCTGATTGGTTACGTCGGGGGTGCAGTGAAAATTATCAAAGAACCTTATCAAGCCTTGGTGGAGCGCTTGGGGAGGTATAACCGGACATTGAAACCAGGGGTAAATTATGTCATACCTTTCCTGGAGACGATCGTCATCAAAGCGCTGATGAGCGAACGGGTTCTGGACATACCGCCCCAGCAAGCAATCACCAAAGATAATGTGCCCTTGACAGTCGATGCGGTCGTCTATTGGCAAATCCTGGATCTCAGGAGAGCTTATTACGCGATCGATGACGTTAACAACGCCCTGGAAAACCTGACGATAACCGTGCTGCGTTCTAAAATTGGGAAAATGGAGCTACAGGAGACTTTTTCCTCCCGAGATGTAATCAATCAAGACCTGCTAGCACAATTGGATGACGCAACTGATGCCTGGGGGGTAAAAGTGATTCGGGTTGAGGTACAGGATATTGTGCCAGCACCAGCGATCGTGGAGTCGATGGAACGTGAAAGGGCTGCGGAAATTCAGAAAAGAGCGGAGATTCTGGAAGCTGAGGGCCAAGCCCAGTCAATCGAACGTATAGCTACGGCCCTGAATATGCAGCCCAGTAATCGGGAATTTTTGAAGTACCTGATCGCGCAAAAGTATGTGGATGGAAATTACAAGCTGAGTGAAAGCGATAATTCTAAGGTTGTGTTCATGGACCCCAAGGCCATGTCAGATAACCTGTTGTATTTGTTTGACTCTGTGTTTGATGAATCAACACTGCGCCGAGGAAATGGTCGTTCTAAGAGTCTGTTAAATAAAGCAATGACCCCGGCTGAGATGAAATCTAAAAATGAGCCCAATGGTGAGGATGGACAGGAAAATACTAGTGCTGATAATTGACGGTTGATAACAATTAGCAATCAACAATTAGCCTCTAAAAATGGCATCGGCGACCCGGCAGACATCCCGCATTTCGGCAACGTCATGCACCCGCAAGATGTCTGCCCCACCGGCGATAGCACCCACGCAAGCTGCCGCCGTACCCCAGACTCGCTCTTTGGGATCGGTGGGGCGATCGAGCAGATGACCGATGAAACTTTTCCGGGACGGCCCCACTAAAATGGGAACGCCTAAAGTCCGAAATCTGGACATTTGCCGGAAGATTTCTAGGTTTTGTGCGCCAGTTTTGGCAAAACCAATCCCAGGGTCTACGATCAGGCGCCATCGCTCAATCCCCGCCTCCACCGCTGCATTAATGCGGCTTTCCAGAAACTCAGAAATCTCGCCAATCAAATCTTCATAGTCCGTCAATTTTTGCATCGTCTGGGGCGTTCCTCGAATATGCATCAAGATAATCGGAACCTGCGAACGGGCAACTACAGAAAACATATCTGGATCGAAAGTACCGCCAGAAATGTCATTGACTATGTCCGCACCAAGGGCGATCGCCTTATCGGCCACTTCGGCCCTAGTCGTGTCAATGGAAACGGGCAGAGGTGCCCATTCATCTGGCCCTTCGCGAATTGCCGCGATCGCAGGTAGCACCCGATCGAGTTCTTGCTGTAGAGTAATTTGACTGCTACCCGGTCGAGTTGATTGACCGCCAATATCAATTATATCAACCCCAGCTGCTACCATACGCCTTGCTTGGATAACCGCATCTGACTTTGTATAGAACTCGCCACCATCACTGAAGCTATCAGGCGTCACATTCAGAATGCCCATCAGATAGGTGCGCATCCCCCACTCAAACAATTTGCCTCTAATTATCATGGGTTCATTGTTCATTGTTTCGATCTATGAACCATTTCTCGTTCCCAGGCAAAAGCCTAGAAACGAGGTTCGCACTGCATGACAATCTACTGATAATTGACAATGCGAGCAAAACTGCCAGGTTCCAGACTAGCACCTCCCACCAAAACACCATCGATTTCTGGCGCTCGCATAATGGCATCGATATTGTTAGGCTTGACAGAGCCGCCGTATTGAATCGGCACATCCTGATTACTCAACCGAGAACGAATCAAACCAATCACTCGGTTAGCCTCCGATACCTCACAGGTATCCCCAGTCCCGATCGCCCAGATCGGTTCGTAGGCAATTACCAACTGACTAAGATCTACATCTACCAGGTCTCGATCCAACTGGGAGTAAATATGGGTGTCCGTTTCCCCAGCATCTCGTTGTTGCTTAGTTTCACCCACACAGAGAATTGGCAGCAGATCGAACTTCTGAGCTGCTTTCAGGCGCAGGTTCACAGTTTCATCCGTTTCCCCAAAATCCTGACGCCGTTCGCTGTGACCAATAATCACATAGCGCACCCCTATCTCTTTGAGCATTGAGGCAGAAATTTCCCCAGTGTAAGCGCCTTCAGACTCCCAATGGACATTCTGAGCCCCCAGTTGCACCGGGCTACCTTGGATTTTTTTCGACAGCAGGTCTAGGTTCGTAAACGGCACGCAGAGTACCACGTTCCGTTCTGCCTGGGTCTTGTCCAGCTCAGGCATAAATACCTGCAAAAACTCCAGGGCCTCTGCCTGGGTTTTGTACATTTTCCAATTACCAGCTATGACTATTTTCCGCACAGGTGTCAATCAGTTCCTCTTCTACTCTCTGAAACTATCCATCATATCAGATCCGGTTTCCTAACCACAATCAAACTAGATCCCCCCAGCCCCCAATGCAGTTCGCAGTTCGCAGTAGCGCTGCGCCCACTTCGTATACGCAGTTCGCAGTTATCATATTTCAAAAAATATCAGATCACATATACCATCTCATGGCGGGACCTTCAGTGGCTGATTTGTAGCAATTTTTTTGATAAATTCTGACATCCCGATAAGTTATCGCGCTATCCGAGAGGTATTGCCCCAGCCCCCCTTACAAGATGCTGTGGGCGAATTACCAATTCAAGGCGTTCATCAGGGGTGAGGGAGGGAGGGCTTACAAGGGTAGGTTTTTTACAAAAAGGCCGTGACTTGACTCCGAAGACTCCGAAGACTTGCCAGACTTGCCAGACTTGCCAGACTTGCCAGACACAGAAGAAAAGGAAGAGAAATTTATTCTTTGAAGTCCACTTTCCTCCCAAGTCTCCCTATTCTTGCTCCAAATGTAAAAAACCTACCCCTGTGAGAGGATTTGGGGGGGATCCCTATGCAACTAATGCATGACCACACCCTTTCGTGGGTCTACCAACCTACAGATGCTCCCGGTGCGATGCTAACCGCGTTCCCAGGAGGCTGTTTTCTGGAAGTGACCGGTGCTTAAAGAAGGCTTTTTCAGTAATTTACGTAGGAGTATGTTGTTTAAGTATCTGGTGAAAAAAGGGAACTTCTGACCCATTTTAGGGGCTCGTGATCGGCTCGTGATCGGCTCGTGATCGGTTCGTGGTGGGATTTAAAGGGATGCTTGGGCACGGAGGGTTTATGCAGTTTGGGAAATTTTTAAAGGAGATTAGTCTCGGGGCGGTCTTTGCTTCTAGTACAGCCGGTGATTTATGACGCTTGGGTTCGGTGCCGGTCTGTTCTGAGAATCCGATTACTTTATGACCGGCGATTGGGTGCGGAGACATCTCCCGCAGGCGGGTATGAAACGTGTAGCCGGACCCTTTAGGGTGTGGACGGCGGCGACGCTAGCTTCTTTGAAGGCAAATACAACCCGCTATTCAGTTCCCGCCCCGATCGCGAGGAACTAACAGTGAACAGCATCAATGCTGTTGCCGATCGCGCACCAGCAGTCACCTAACTGATGCAGTAGCTGATAGGTGGGAATGATGCCAAGACATCCCCCGCAGCAAAACCGCGAACCCTATATCCGAGACAACTCATCACCGGCGAATAGGCAAAGATTTACAGACTTGTAGGATTTGCGAATACCTAACAATACTTGTAGGTTTGGCACCCAAGGGACCGTTTTCACAACGGAATTTCAAGCATTTCAGCCCTTCCCACAGGAAGCAATCTAGGCTTAACCCAGAGGTATTGGGATATCTGAAGCCTTTATAAAATGCGAGTGATTGCCAGTGATTATCGATTCAGTTACCGGCTAAACCAGTCTTTGGGTCGATCAACAATACTCAAGCTATTCCCTTCCGGTTCGACGCCAGCATTGAAAAGGTTGATTTTCTGCGCCCAAAAAGGTAGATAAGGGGTACTTGACAAACGTTATAGCTTGTGCAGTCAGGCAAAAATAGGTGGATAAACGCGAGTTCGGAGTTCGGAGTTCGGAGTTCGGGATCTCAAAAACGTAATCATGGGAGTTTCAGGCATCCATGACCAGACGAAGAATAAGTGTTTGAGCAACCGTCGAACTCACGTTGGATAAAGGTGGATTGCCATTCGCAAATAAGCTGCGCTATTTTGTCAAAGAAGCTCAAAGCCCCATCCTAGACCTCTGAAGCTAGGTAACAGGAGAGCAAATCACCGGGCTACTGTTACAGGTGGCCCAGACTCAACCAGCGGCTTCTGCCGCTATCATAGATTTACTGTATCGCTCCATAGAAATGGCAATGGCGAACGCTGATGCTCAGAGGCAACTGTTCGAGAGGTAAAAAGGAGTTGGAATTTACAATGACTAATGATAATCAAATCCCAGATGCCCAGACGAGAGCGCGAAATGTGGCTCGGTTGCGGGAAGTTTGTTTGAGGTTTGACGAGTTGAATATGTTATTGGCACAAGCAAACGCTCTTGCTGAGATAGAATTGCAAAATAGTCCCCTTTATGTGAGGCGCAGACAACGAGTGCAGAAGCAGTTAGAGACTGAGCAAGCAGTTCTTAACAAATAGATGTAAACGAACAGTAGCAGAGGTGACAAACAATGAAACGCATTATCGAATGGCAGCTTGGTAGATACCTTCCAAGGGCGTCTGTATGGGGTCTTCAACGTGGCGTTCAGCCCCGATGGAAAGTATCTGGCTTCTGTTGGTCTGTACGGGACAGTCAAACTCTGGAATTTAAATTTAGAAGACCTGCTGCTACGCGCTTGCAAGGACGTGCGTGGCTATCTGAAGAACAGACCTGAAGACGATCCCAATAAGCACCTCTGCGACGATATTGACACTGAGAACCAATAGAATCATATTTCAGGGCATTAAGCAATCATTTCCAAGCATTAGGCGATCGCACCCTACCAGCCAGCCAACTGACCTCACCAGCGGGCGATCGCACTGGATGGCCCAACTGCTTGAAATCACGGCTGTCTTAAAAGTTAAAACCAGTGCCCCTCCGTTGGGGTTTTAAACGTCTCCGTTGGGGTTTTAAACGTCTCCGTTGGGGTTTTAAACGTCTCCGTTGGGGTTTTAAACGTCTCCGTTGGGGTTTTAAACGTCTCCGTCGGGGTTTCCGCAACTTTACGATCGCTACCGATATGGCGATAGAGTTGAAGTTCGAGAACGGCACGGGTCAGGTAGTCCAGGAGCAGGCCATAGGCACCAATGAGGTTCTAGCCCGGGCTCTGTTTTATGACGATCGCGGCAACCCGGACGTGCAGAGCCTCTTTGCCGGCGCCGAGGGTTTGCCAGACGGTTTAACCATTGACTCCAATAGTGGGGCGATCGGCGGCACCCCTACTACTGAGGGCACTTTTCCCGTGACGGTAACTGCATCGGATAGTGCGGGAGGCGAGGTAGAAGATGAATTCAATATTGTGGTATCGTCTCTTGACTCCAGCATCGTGGGCAAGGGTTTCCCCCTCAAGCGCGGATCGACCAAGTTGTACGCCGGCGATTTTAATAACGACGGTCGGAGCGACATACTCCGCCAAGAAAGGGGCCGCTGGGACAACGACTCCAGTCTGACTGCTCAAGTAGTCTTGTCTGAAGGCGGCGGCAACTTTAACCCCATCCGCCTGCCTGAGAGATTCGCTCTTAAGGGTGACTACACCAATTTATATGTCAGCGACTTTAATGGGGACGGTCGCAGCGATATACTCCGCCAAGAAAAGGGCGGTTGGGACAACGATGACAGTCTGACTGCTCAGGTACTCTTGTCGGAATTATCGGAAGATAACGACAGCTTTAATCGCATATTCCTGCCGGAAAGTCTTGCCGTCAAGGGTGATTTAACGAACTTATACATCGGGGACTTTGATGGGGACGGTCAAAGCGATGTACTTCGCCAAGAAAAGGGCATTTGGGACGACGATGACCGTACAACTGCTCAGATCCTCTTGTCCCAAGGCGACGGCAACTTTAACCCCATCACCCTGCCGGAGGATTTCGCTCTCAAAGGTGATTTCACCAAATTATACGTTGGCGACTTCAATAGGGACGGTCGCAGCGATATACTCCGCCAAGAAAAGGGCAGTTGGGACGACGATGACCAGATGACTGCCCATGTACTCTTGTCCCAGGGTGACGGCAACTTTACCCGCATCCCCCTGCCGGAGAGTTTTGAGCTCAAGGGCGACTTCACCAATTTATACATCGGCGACTTTAATGGAGACGATCGCGACGATGTACTACGCCAAGAAAAGGGCAGTTGGGACGACGATGACATGGGGACTGCCCATGTACTCTTATCCCAGGGTGACGGCAACTTTACCCGCATCCCCCTGCCGGAGAGTTTTGAGCTCAAGGGCGACCTCACCAATTTATACGTCGAAGATCTGAATGGTGATGGCCAGGATGAGATTCTGGTTCAGAAAAAACATCCCCGAGGGGAGCGGTCCCGCACTTTGAGGATATTGCGCTCGGATGATGGAGAAAATTTCACCGAATATCTACTTCCCTCAGCGCTTCAGTTTAACGGTGACGGCAGGAAACTGTATATTGCCGATTATGATGGCAATGGCTTTAACAACGATCTCCTGGTTCAGAGTTTTGCAAACGAAGCGCGGCTATACAGCATTGACTTTCAATCAATTCTCGATGCCAGCGTTGACCAATCGATTCTCAATGCCGGTGATTATGCAGCCCTAAGCGCTCTCCATACCAGTACGAATGGGAAGCACTGGAAAAACAAGACAGGCTGGGATTTCGACAGCGAAACTCCCCCCTCTGTTGATGCTGTAAATGACTGGTTTGGAGTGACGGTAGTGGGAAATCGGGTGACGGCGATCGACCTGCCCTCCAACTCTTTGAGCGGTACGCTCCCCTCCGAGTTAGGTTCGCTCGGCAATTTGCATGCGCTCGACCTGTCGGAGAACGACCTGACCGGTGCCATCCCCGACTCGTTAGGCGAGCTCGGCAATTTGCAAGACCTCGACCTGTCGGAGAACTCCCTGAGCAATGCCATCCCCGACTCGTTAGGCGACCTCGGCAATTTGCAAGACCTCGACCTGTCGGAGAACGACCTGAACAATGCCATCCCCTCGGAGTTAGGCGACCTCGGCAATTTGCTCTCACTCGACCTGTCGGAGAACTCCCTGAACAATGCCATCCCCTCGGAGTTAGGCGACCTCGGCAATTTGCTCTCACTCGACCTGTCGGAGAACGACCTGAACGGTACCCTCCCCCCTGAGTTAAGTTCGCTCGGCAATTTGCAAGAGCTGCACCTAGACAACAATCACATGACCGGTACGCTGCCCTCCGAGTATGGCAGCCTCAACAATTTGCTTGAGCTGTATTTGAACGGCAATTCCCTGACCGGTACTATCCCCCTTAAGTATTTCTCGTTCAGGAATTTGCGAAATGTGCAAACCCTCGATCTGAGCAATAATTCTCTGACCGGTACGATCCCC
>RFFC02000023.1:0-19684 GCA_005518205.2 Hormoscilla sp. GUM202 | reverse complement strand
CGATCGCCGGCACCCCTACCGTGTCGGGCGCTTTTACCGTGACGGTAACGGTTGAGGATACGGCGGGAGGCGAGGTAGAAGATGAATTTAATATTGAGGTTCGACAGCTTCTCGATGCCGGTGATTATGCAGCCATGAAGGTTCTCTATACCAGTACGAGTGGGGGGCGTTGGAGCAACCAAACAGGCTGGGATTTCAGCAGCGAAACTCCCCCCCTTGCTGATGTTGTCTCAGACTGGCATGGGGTGACGGTAGAAGAAGGTCGGGTGACGGCGATCGAGCTGATCGAGAACAACCTTCGCGGTACGCTCCCCTCCGAGTTAGGCAACCTCAGCAATTTGCAAGTCCTCAACCTGTCCATAAACGACCTGAGCGGTACGATCCCCTCTGAGTTAGGTTCGCTCGGCAATTTGCAAGAGTTCGAACTGTACAGAAACTCCCTGAGCGGTACGCTCCCCTCTGAGTTAGGCTCCCTCGGCAATTTGCATGCGCTCTACCTGTACAAAAACTCCCTGAGCGGTACCATCCCCTCGGAGTTAGGTTCGATCGGCAGTGAGGAAGACCTCTATTTGTACCTGTACGACAACCACCTGACGGGTACTATCCCCTCTGAGTTAGGTAACCTTAGCAATTTGCAAGAGCTGTACCTGTACAACAACTCCCTGAGCGGTACGCTCCCCTCTAAGTTAATCTCCCTCATCAGTTTGAAAAAGATCTGGCTGGACAACCCCCTGGGTACGAGCGGTGACTACGAATTTCAAGGGGGAGCAGGAAACGATAGCCTCGACGGCTTCACTGGAGACGATCGCCTTTACGGAAACGGGGGCAATGATATCCTCAAAGGCCACGATGGAAACGACATCCTCAACGGGGGTGATGGAATTGATACCCTCATCGGAGGTGCTGGAGTACAATCAGGGCGATGGACGGATTAAGCGCAAAAGATGAGTTCCGAGAACAACCTGTTTGACCTAATGCAAAAAAGCTTCCGCGTCTCCCTAGGCGCGACCACGGCCCTGGTGGAGTCCTTGCAAGACCCCCAGAAGAGAGACGAGAACTGGACAAAAATGCAAACAGATTTCGGTCAGCTGACCGAGGAATGGGCCGAAAAAGGAGAAGTCACCGAACAGGAAGCCCGCAGCTTCGTTGATAATCTGATCTCCGGACAAGACACACAGTCAACTTCAAGTACCTCCGACCCCAGCAGTGCCACCACCACAGCGACCCCAACTGCCTCAGCAGACATCCAACAGGAGTTACAGGAACTAACAGCTCACATCATCGCTCTGCGGGAGGAGTTAGAGAAACTACGGGAGTCCGAATCAGATTCTTCCCCATAGCCGGAACAGGCAATGGGTCAGACCCCTTGCCTGTTACAATCTATAGTAAACAAGCAGAGGCTCCGCCACAGAGCGTAAGGCGATCTTTCATCTTTCTTACCTACCTCACCCCTCTGGCGGAGCCCAACCGCTGTCCATATTTTAGTCATTTTCCCATTTTTCTCGTCCCAGCAGGATTTGGTATCCAGCTATACAGAACTTTTTCCATTGTGACCCTATCTACCCTCAATTTTTGTTAATAATCATTAAAAAACTCATTAAATTTTGACATTTTTATGGTATGCCAACTCAGTAGCTACTTGTAGAGCTGCTTTCATGCTAGTAGCATTTGCTACTCCTTTACCCGCAATATCGAAGGCAGTCCCGTGGTCGGGAGATGTTCTCACAAACGGCAAACCAATAGATGTGTTGACTGCCCGATCGAAGGCCAGCATTTTCACTGGTATCAAACCTTGATCGTGGTACAGAGCTAAATAGGCATCGGGAACAGAAAATTTTCGGTCCGATTTTTCCGGAACGGTGCGATACCAAGCTTGAGCGGGTTTGACCCAGAGAGTATCGGGTGGCACCGGTCCTTCTATGTCTATCTGCCGGTTCTGACGCTGCCGTTCGATCCAGGGAATTAACCAATCTTGCTCTTCGCGTCCCAACTGTCCCCGTTCGCCGCTGTGGGGGTTCAAACCAGCAATAGCAATGCGGGGACGATCGATCCCAAAATCAGAGCACAAACAATCAACTAGCAAGTCCAGCTTACTACTCAACAAGGCCGGAGTCAAGGCGTCAGGCACCTGGCGCAGGGGAATGTGGGTAGTGGCTAGCAGCACGATCGGAGTCCAGCCATTGTAGGGCGATCGGGCGACGAACAGCATAGCAAAATTCTCCACCCCCGCGCGGTCCGCCAGCAGTTCCGTTTGACCGGGATAATCATGTCCAGCGGCTTTCCAAGCTGACTTAGCGATCGGGCCCGTCACGATCGCTTGGAACTGGCCAGCCAGAGTCCGGGCGATCGCCGTCTCCAGATAGGCAAAACTGGCCGCCCCACTAGCAGCATTTCCGAGGCCGGGAGTGATTTTCCCATCAGCAGGCAGATCTAAGAGGGCAAACTGGTCTAGTGACGCCAGAGGTTCTCCCAGATCTGCCAAGCGGTTGTAAGTCTCCTGCAACACCGAGCCCGATCCTACCACCGTCACCTGACAATTATCAGTCACCCTCGGGTCGGCCAAGGCTTTGAGAATCACCTCTGGTCCAATACCCGCCGGGTCTCCCATAGTTATAGCTAAACTAGGGCGCATACTTTCTTTTTATTCCTTACCCTGACTGTCAAACTGTTCTACAATACATCCGTAAGCCCCGCAACTGCGCCAGCACTCTCACCTAGCTGGGCAGATATCAGGCTGTCAAAACCATCATTCTAAAGGAAAAAGCAAACAATGGGCGGTGAAATTTTTAATGCGGCAGTTCTCTCCTCTACCCTAATTATGGTAGGTTTAGGCTTAGGCTTTTTGTTGCTCAAAATTCAGGGTCCCGAAGAAACCGAATAGCCCGTGATGGCGCGGTGTCTTCCGCGTGCACGCGGAAGACGCCGGAAGCCGTGCCCGCCATCGCCCCTAAGTGTCTGGCAGTCGAACGCTGCGCGAAAAATCGAGATGGGAAAGCAGTTCCCGGTAAATATTGAGCGCGTGGCTGTCCGAGAGAGAGTAAAAAACATTCCGTCCCTGCTTGCGATAGTTAACCAGGCCCATTGAGCGCAAAACTCGCAGTTGATGGGAGACCGCCGATTCACTCATTTTAATCAATCCTGCCAAATCGCAGAGCAGCGACTTAGTGCCCAAAAACTTACGCATCTCTCATATTTGGGTTAGTTTTCAGTCCGAAATGAGAATAGAGCGGTAGCCAAAAGATTCTCAATTTCCGTGTTATTGCGGTAGTGGAATGGAGTTCTGAGGCGACTATAGTAAAAAGCATAAGTAGTTAGGCAAAATTATTTTTATATTTGGCCTTTGGCATAAATATATGCTAGAATTAAAACAATCAAACTTATATTTTCAGCGAGGTGAAAGTTAGCCATGAGATTCATAAAGGGATTAAGCTATGAAACAATTAATCTCCTCAAACGGATTTATGCACAAAGTAAATATCACCAAGTTAGAAGACGAGCACATTGCATAATGCTCTCACATTCAGGGTATAAAACTACAGAATTGATGAAAATATTTAAGGTGACCCTTGTGACAATATATAATTGGTTTGATGCTTGGGAAGAGTTCCAATTAGTCGGCTTATATGATCGAAAAGGACGTGGAAGAAAACCGAAATTTAATTCAGAACAGATAGAGCAAATCGTGGTTTGGGCTAAAGAATTTCCCAAGGAAATAAAATTGGTGAAAGAAAAATTTAAACAAGAGTGGGATGTGGAAGTGAGTAAGGAAACTATTAAAAGGATCTTAAAAAACGCAAACATGTCGGCGGATCGGAAAACGAGTAGCTGGGGAGCCAGAACCCACGGAATATCAAGAAAAAAAGGAAGAATTAAAAAAATTAAAACAGCAAGAATATCGAGGTGAAATTGATTTAAGATTCTTTGATGAAAGCGGTTTTTGTTTAAATGCATATGTCCCTTATGCATGGCAGGAAAAAGGAGAAGTTATTGAGGCCAAAAGTCAAAATAGTAAAAGATTAAACGTCTTAGGATTTTTCAATCGCAAGAATGAACTAGAGCCTTACTTATTTGAGTGCCGGGTTAATAGTGAGGTGGTTATATCATGTATAGATGATTTTTGTTCAAAATTAGAGAAAAAAACTGTTTTGGTGATGGATAATGCGTCTATGCATACGAGTAATGCCGTAAAAAATCAACAAGCAGAATGGGAACAAAAAGGGTTGACCATTTTTTATTTACCTACCTATTCTCCACAGTTAAATATCATTGAAATCTTGTGGCGATTTATCAAATACGAATGGTTAAATATTGATGCATATGAAAGTTGGGAAAGTTTAGTTAAAGCGGTGGAAGATGTGCTTCGAGAGGTTGGAGGAAAATATAAAATTAATTTTGCCTAACTACTTAAAGCTAATTAAGCCTCCCGAGAGTAAGAAAGGAGCTATAAATAAATGCTCACAAATAACATTCTAGGAGTACATCAAGATGAGAGAAGATATGGGAACGAGGGGAAGGAGAAGGTAAAATATCGGAGTACCGACAGCGGAGATTCATCATTTGGGAACAGAGGTGACTGCGACAGCAAGAACTGCCAACAACTACAACTGTTTGTTACGCAAGGGTCTCAAGTCATTCCCAACGTGACGATTTTAAGCGACAACTTGCGAGCCTGCGCGGACAATACCCAGAGACGAATAAGGTTTGAGAAACTGTCGTCCGACTCAATTTTAGACGGCGACAATAATAATCCATTCTGGAACTCCTTGTCAAGCAGGATATCCAGCGGCTTGTCGTTGCCCACCACTCCAGAGGAAGGAAATTGTAATTTGAACTGGTTGAGTAGTTATGCCAATACAATACAATCTAACTCGTGGTTCTCAACTCGCAGCAACTGGGCCCAGAACAAAAGCTTGTACAAGATCTGCTGTCCATCGGAGGTGGCTTCAGTTATCGGCTGTACGGTAAACGAAAATACGTCATCGAAGAAATCCACTCGTTACGGGAAAAATCAGTTTAAGCGTAGCCAGAACATGACGCCGAACAGCGTTCTCAAAATCCCGCTATTTCCCGAGCCGGGTTTACATGCTATTTGGAAAAAATGGCTGGCTGCCTACCGCTGGGTTTACAACCAATGCGTTGAGTTTTACAACAACAATCGCTCTTTATCGGATAGACAGTCTTTAGACCAGTACATACAGCAGTTGCAAACGAACCCAAAAAACTCGTGGACAGCTTAGGAAATACCAGGCAAGAAGCTGTTTGTGAGGCTACCTCTGCTTGTCGTCAATCCCGCAAAGCCAACGCCGGCAAGTGTTACCTGCGATTTCGCTCTTGCATAAGTCCCAAGCCATTCAGTTCAAAAATTCGGCTTATAAAAATGGAACTTGGTTTTGCTCAAAAATTGGCAAGCTAAATTTCACAGTCGCTAAAGGCTACGAACTGCCTAGAAACTGTGTTTACGGTACAGAGCTAATTTACCAGCGGGGACAGTGGTTCGCTTGTTTTCCACAATCCGTTCGGGAGGTGAAAACAGATTCCGAGCGGGTAATAGCGCTTGATCCTGGAAATCGCACTTTTCTGACTGGTTACGACGGTGAGAATATCCTAGAAATTGGCAAGGGAGATATCGGGCGGCTAACCAGGCTCTGCCTGCACCTTGACAAGTTGATTGGGAAAAAAATGAAAGCCGCCAGCAAAACCAACAAGCGGTTGCGGTACAAATTGAACAAAGCAATAGAGCGGTTGCGTTTTAAGATTAGATCGCTAGTGGATGACCTGCACCGTCAAGCTGCGAGTCTGCTTGTCAACAGTTACAAGTTGATATTTTTACCTACTTACCAAACTTCGCAAATGGTCGTCAAAGCCAACCGCAAGATTAATCGCAAGTCGGTTAGAAATATGTTGACTTGGGCTATGGGCAGATTTGCCTCTCATCTGGAGCAGGCGGCAAAAAGAAAAGGGGTGCTGGTTGTTCGTTGCAATGAAGCATACACTAGCAAAACTTGCCCCAAATGCGGTCACGTCCACAAGAAACTTGGCGGCTCCAAAGTTCACTTTTGCCCGGCTTGCGGTCATAAAGCACCGCGAGATTGGGTAGGCGCTCTCAACATAATGCTGAGAGCTTTGCAGGCTGTAGCCTTCAGCGTTAAAGATGGTGTAATCTCCATTTCTGATGCTGATGTTGTAGTTGCTCAAGGCTGATATTAGCTTTGTGAGACTTAAATGCAGCACACAGAGTTCCCGTATTGCCAACACCGATAGAATGCGCAAACGGTTGGCATCTCCCATCTTGCTGAAAAACTCAGCCATCCGCTGGGCTTTTTCCACGGGCAGCAGCAGGGAGTGTAGCTGGCGGACGTTCGCGAGATCCACCGGATGCTGCACCTCACAGTTAGGAGCCTCACCACCTGACGACGCGATTTTTCGGTCGTTTCCGGGAGCACCCACCCTGTTGTGTCGCATCCAGCGCACAACATGGGTGGGTGCTCCGGAAACGAAAGTCCGCGGACCGATCGGCACTGTCGATACTTAATTACTTCCTCGGACATAATTTAATCGCTAGTTATATTTTGATAAACTACAGATATGATATTAATTATCGCAGCATACTGTATATAGGGCATTAAGCATTGCTCAGAGAAAAGATGCGCAGCTAAAGGAAATTAGGGCCTAGGGGCAGTAGCTTGTCGCTGCCCTATGATTATCTTGACATCTTTATACTGCTGGTGGCAAGCAGGCCCCTGGAGATTTCCCACCGTAATGTAAAAATTTATGATAAAATATTATCAAAAGTTAACGATTTGTAATAAATTACCTCATGAGCTTATTGGTTGTAGGTGCCACTGGAACCTTAGGAAGACAGGTGACTCGTAGGGCCCTAGAGGAGGGCTATCAAGTCCACTGTCTAGTGCGGAGTCCCCGGAAGGCAGCATTTTTGAAAGAATGGGGAGCAGAACTGGTCCGGGGGAACTTGTGCGACCCCAAAAGTCTACCTCCGGCCTTGGAGGAGATTACGGCTGTGATTGATGCAGCTACGGTCCGACCGACAGATTCCCTGAGCGTGAAACAAGTAGACTGGGAAGGAAAGGTAGCGCTAATTCAAGCAGCCAAAGCAGCGGGGGTGGACCGGTTTATATTTTTCTCGATTCTGGACGCCGAAAAGTATCGACAGGTACCATTAATGGAGATTAAACGGTGTACGGAAATATTGTTGGCACAATCAGGTCTGAATTACACGGTGCTGCGGCTGGCAGGCTTTATGCAAGGCTTGGTCAGTCAATACGCTATCCCGATCCTGGAGAATCAGACAGTTTGGGTAACCGGTGAGGCTTCGCCAATTGCCTTTATGGATGCGATCGACATCGCTAAGTTCGCAGTACAGGCCCTTACGGTTCCAGAAACGGCAGGCAAAACATTCCCAGTTGTAGGTCCCCAGGCGATGAGCGGGTATGAGATCATCCATTTATGCGAAAAACTGAGCGATCAGGAGGTAAAGATAGCGCGGATGCCCCTTTCATTCTTGCGTGTGATGCGCCAAATGGCCCGGTTTTTCCAGTGGACGTGGAATGTGGCTGACCGATTGGCCTTTGCTGAGGTGCTCTGTTCTGGTAAACCCCTGACAGCTCCTATGGAAGAAGTATACAGCACCTTTAAGCTAGACTCGTCGGAAACGACAACCATCGAATCCTATATGCAAGAATACTTCAGCCGCATTTTGCAGAAACTGAAGGAATTAGATTACCAGCGCCAGAAAAACAAAAAGCCAAAAAAGACGCCGTTAAAATCTCGTTTTTAGTCAGATTTAACCCAAGGAGTAGTAGGTAGCGTGCCCAAAGCTGGGATAATATATAACGAAATCAAACCAGTAGCTTGTCGGATCGCGAGGGAGTTACAAACTCAGCTGACATCTTTGGGTTGGGATGTCTGCATAACGACGGGTGTGGGAGGAATTATTGGCTATTCTCAACCCGATCTCCCGGGGTGCCATACACCCATAGAGCAGCTAATTCCCCCAGGTTTCGATAAGGAGATGAGTTTTGGGGTGGTGCTGGGGGGAGATGGCACGGTGCTGTCGGCTTTTCGTCAGGTGGCCCCCTGCGACATCCCGCTGCTAACGGTAAATACTGGTCACATGGGTTTCCTGACAGAAACCTATGTCAATCAACTGCCCATCACCATGGAAAAAGTTATGGCAGGTGATTATGAAATAGAAGAAAGGATGATGCTCACAGTGCGGGTGTTGCGCGGCGAGACCTGCATCTGGGAGGCCCTGTGCCTGAATGAAATGGTGCTGCACCGGGAACCATTGACCAGTATGTGCCATTTTGAAATCCAGGTGGGACATCATGCACCGGTAGATATGGCGGCAGATGGGGTGATTGTATCGACTCCGACGGGCTCAACGGCCTATTCTTTGAGCGCGGGAGGAGCAGTGGTCACCCCAGGAGTGCCCGTGCTACAATTGATGCCGATCTGCCCTCATTCTCTAGCCTCCCGGGCTTTGGTGTTTAGTCAAAACGCTCCAGTGAGAATTTTTCCAGTCATTCCTAATCGTCTGGTGATGGTAGTAGATGGGAATGCAGGATGTTATGTTTTGCCCTCAGATGAGGTGCTAGTAGAGCGATCGCCCTACACAGCTCGCTTCATCCGGTTAAAATCGCCGGAGTTTTTCCGCATTCTCCGAGAAAAATTAGGTTGGGGTCTGCCCCATATTGCTAAACCAACTTCTGTCGAACTACCCTAAAGGATGATGAACATTGCCTACCATTCCCATTCCCCCTCGATTTTACTGATTGAAACCGATCCTACTCTGGCTGAGGAAATAAGTCGGGATTTAAAAGAATCGGGTTACGAGCCAGTGGTGGGCTCTGATGCGATCGCGGGTATGCAACTGGCCCGAAAACTCCAGCCAGCAGGGATTGTGATCGACCGGATGCTGGCAGGAGATTCGGGGTTAGACCTCTGCCGCCAACTGCGTCAGGCGGGAGATGTGACACCGATGCTGATTTTGATGGCTCGCGATCGGGTGGACGATCGGGTAGCTTGTCTGGAAGCAGGCGCTGATGACTATTTCCTCAAACCCTATCGCACTTCCGAATTTTTAAGGCTGCTGCGCCTTTACTTACAGCCTGACAAGAGTGAGACGGAACAGTTACGCTTTAGCGACCTGGTCCTAGACTTGACTACCCGCAAAGCTATCCGCGCCGGACGGGCGATCGACCTGACCATGAAGGAATTTGAATTGCTCAAATGCTTGATGTCCTCCCCCCGCGAGGTATTAACCCGGGAACATATTTTGGAACAGGTCTGGGGTTACGACTTTTTGGGAGAATCAAATGTGATTGAAGTCTATATCCGCTATTTGCGCCTCAAAATCGAAGACCAGGGGGCTCAGCGCTTGATTCAAACTGTCCGGGGAGTCGGATATGTTTTGCGCGAACCATGAAAGGCGCGAAAATTGTTAATTGAAAATTGAAAATTGTTGGATCTGTTATCCGGTCTCTGGTTAAATTAGTGTAACCCACATTCTGCACTTCGTTTTGTAATATGGAAGGGAACAGTTTGACCAACTGCGAGCATGAAAACCACCCTTGCACGCCTCTATCACCCAGGCCAATCCTGGTTTGCCAATCTCGCAGAACACTTACTCAAGGAGATGGATCTGGTCATCAACGGTGATGGGCACAGTTTCTATACCGACCTTAAGGGAGTTACCATGGTATGCTTTGGGGGCGATCGGGCTCCAGTGGCCCCAGATGATTGGCAAGAATTTTGGTTATGGGGTATCACCCCTCATTAGCTAAAAATCAGATCTACAGGCTACTTACCGGCGATAATTGGTAAACCGGTTTTCATGTTATACTATACCGGTGTAATTTGGGGACCGTGGGTTAATAAAACGGGCGCTAAAGCAGATTTATGGGAAAATTTGACCGATTTGCTAGACAGTCTGGTCGTTAAATTGTTATAATTGCAAATCTACCACGTCGCCGAACTCGGCATTAAGGTGGGCCATACTGCTACACAGTCGCTGCAGAACTGTCCGGCGTCGGATTTTTTTCTCCGACCGTGACTGGCCCATCAATTTTCGTCCGCACGTAACAAATATGTTAAGATTCGTTACAATACTTAACATAAATTATCAAAAACAGGGCAACCAAAGCCTCGTTTTGAACTGGCAGCATTAAAAATTGGATGGACGCTATCCGAGGATACTTGTGACGATCTATACAATAAATAGTGAAAATACTTAATAACCGGAATCACTTGAAAAGCGATTGATTAAGCAGTAAGGCATGGTTAGCTTCAGGGTAGATAGTTGTGGATCTCGACAGCGAACCCGGGAACTAATAGCAGTTTAGATCGACTACAGAGTAGACAGAGCAAGGGTTGTAGGATTTGTTATGGCCTTATTTATCGGGCCCATCAGGCGGAAAAAAATTTTTGAGGAAAATTCCGAATCAGGTCAGAGTCTGTTGTAGTAAAGATAAGTCCCAGCGGGGATCGACGAAGGGATGTGATCTAGATCGCATTTCGATCTCACAAGGGATCACTTCAACTCCATAGATAACTGACTTACTATTGTAAGTAGTTAGGCAAAATTATTTTTATATTTGGCCTTTGGCATAAATATATGCTAGAATTAAAACAATCAAACTTATATTTTCAGCGAGGTGAAAGTTAGCCATGAGATTCATAAAGGGATTAAGCTATGAAACAATTAATCTCCTCAAACGGATTTATGCACAAAGTAAATATCACCAAGTTAGAAGACGAGCACATTGCATAATGCTCTCACATTCAGGGTATAAAACTACAGAATTGATGAAAATATTTAAGGTGACCCTTGTGACAATATATAATTGGTTTGATGCTTGGGAAGAGTTCCAATTAGTCGGCTTATATGATCGAAAAGGACGTGGAAGAAAACCGAAATTTAATTCAGAACAGATAGAGCAAATCGTGGTTTGGGCTAAAGAATTTCCCAAGGAAATAAAATTGGTGAAAGAAAAATTTAAACAAGAGTGGGATGTGGAAGTGAGTAAGGAAACTATTAAAAGGATCTTAAAAAACGCAAACATGTCGGCGGATCGGAAAACGAGTAGCTGGGGAGCCAGAACCCACGGAATATCAAGAAAAAAAGGAAGAATTAAAAAAATTAAAACAGCAAGAATATCGAGGTGAAATTGATTTAAGATTCTTTGATGAAAGCGGTTTTTGTTTAAATGCATATGTCCCTTATGCATGGCAGGAAAAAGGAGAAGTTATTGAGGCCAAAAGTCAAAATAGTAAAAGATTAAACGTCTTAGGATTTTTCAATCGCAAGAATGAACTAGAGCCTTACTTATTTGAGTGCCGGGTTAATAGTGAGGTGGTTATATCATGTATAGATGATTTTTGTTCAAAATTAGAGAAAAAAACTGTTTTGGTGATGGATAATGCGTCTATGCATACGAGTAATGCCGTAAAAAATCAACAAGCAGAATGGGAACAAAAAGGGTTGACCATTTTTTATTTACCTACCTATTCTCCACAGTTAAATATCATTGAAATCTTGTGGCGATTTATCAAATACGAATGGTTAAATATTGATGCATATGAAAGTTGGGAAAGTTTAGTTAAAGCGGTGGAAGATGTGCTTCGAGAGGTTGGAGGAAAATATAAAATTAATTTTGCCTAACTACTTAACATTAGGCGGACAGATCGAAAACTGGCTACTCCTGGACTGAAAGTCAAGTGGATTATTTAGAAAATAGTTTTGAATAGCAGAGGTAAAAAATCATGGCACCAGCAAGCTACTCTCCATTAATTGGGTTTTTACAAGAAGAATTGGCAATTCCGTTTTCCTCGATCTCCGTGGCCATGAAGCGCTGCGAGCAAGATCCTGGTCCATTACCGATGGTTCTGTGGCAATATGGTTTGGTGACCTTAGAACAGCTAGATCGAATCTTTGACTGGCTGGAAACTGCCTGAAACCTAACCAAAACGCTATAGGAGCATGTGATATGTTGATGCACGAGCATCCCCCTAGCCTGGCACAGGGTCTAACTATTCGGAGAAAGATGATAAAAAGCGGGTGCAGGTCACCCGCTTTTTCAGTTTCAACTCATCCCTGATTAAGAAACCTGGTTTCTGGGATACTGGTGAAGACAGGTTTAGGATTGGGCAAAGACTTTAGCAGCAGCTGTCATCGCCGCACCAGGAGTAAAACTTTCATATCCCAGTTCTTGTAGGGTTGCTTCTAAAGCAGCTATGCAGGTGAGTATGTCCCGATCGCTGACAAAACCCAAATGACCGATGCGGAATATCTTGCCCTTGAGGTGGTCTTGTCCGCCAGCTAAAGCAATATCAAACCGCTTCTTCATCACGGCCCGAATTTGTTCTGCTTCCACCTGGGTAGGTGCCACTGCTGTCGCCGCCGGACTGGCAACATCGTCAGCAGCTAACAGCCCTAACCCCAAGGCTTTCACCGCAGCGCGAGTAGCTTTGGTCAGGCGCAAATGGCGGGCGAAAATATTTTCCAACCCTTCATCCTCGAGCATCTTCAGGGCCAATTGCAGGCCGAAATACAAATTCACTGGTGGCGTAAAGGGGGTGCTATTCTTGGCCGCCGTCTTACGATATGGACCCAAGTCAAAATAGAAGCGGGGCAGTTTCGCGGTCTCATAGGCTTTCCAAGCTTTGGGACTGACGGTGACAAAGCTCAAACCTGGGGGCATCATGTAGCCTTTTTGGGAACCGGAACCCACTACGTCCAAATCCCACTCCTCGACTGGGACGTTCGTAGCCCCTAAACTGGTAACGGCATCTACTATAATTAAGGCTTCACCGTGGGCTTTGACATGGCGATTGATAGTTTCCAAGTCATTGAGTACAGCGGTCGAAGTCTCAGAATGGGTCAGGATTACAGCTTTGATTTGCTTTGACCTATCCGCTTCGAGTTTCTCCCGGAATTTCTCTGGATCCAGGGGTTGGCCCCACTCCGCCGTGATGATTTCCACATTCAGGTTGTATGCTTGGGCTACTTCTCCCCAGCGTTGGCCAAATTTACCGTTGCTTCCTACTAGCACCCGATCGCCCGGACTGAGGAAATTAATTATCCCCGCTTCCATCGCCCCCGTCCCACTAGCTGCTAAAGTCAGCACGTCATTGCTGGTTTGGTGCAGCCATTTGAGACCTTCATTACATTCGCCGATAATCTTGCTAAAATCGCCACTGCGGTGACCGATCGGGTGCTTGGCGATCGCCTGTAGCACCTGTTCAGGCACCGGCGTCGGTCCGGGAATCATCAGCATCAGCTTGTCGTCCATCAGATTTCCTCCTCGGGGATAACGGGTTTGCTATTCTACCACAACATCATATGAGATAATGCTATCTTAGCGGATGAGGGGATATTACCCGCCTTGGGTGAGGATGGATTAAAAACCCTATTTAGTATTCAAGGAGTGTTCGGCAATGGCTTACAGCGATTTTCAAACCCTCAGTCAAGTCAAAGCTAGCTTTGACCTGAGTATTAATCTAGTTAATCTGTTTCCGAATCTAGAGATAGTTGAACCAAGCGACTACCTAAAAATAACCCTGAAGCGTAATTTGCAAGTTGCTTTTGATAACGATACAGAAAAAGCACGTTCTGAGTTAATTATTGCACCCTTTTTAATCGAGATAAGAGAGATGTTTAATGGGAAAATCAGCTTGTTCTCTGGGAGGGATTTTAATGTCGATGCTACTCAAGGACTAAATGGGTATTGTGACTATATTTTGAGTGCCTCAGAGTTGGCCTTGGAAATAGAGGCACCGGTGATAACAATTGTGGAAGCCAAAAACGATAGTACAAATGCAGGTTTGGGAAAATGTATTGCCGAGATGGTAGCAGCACAGAGGTTTAACCAAGCTAGAGACAAAATTACTGAAAGCATCTATGGTGCTGTCACTAATGGCCGTGTCTGGCGCTTTCTCCAGCTTGATCGCGAGGAATTGACGCTCTCCGATGCCGAAGATATAAATATTGCCAAAATTTTAGCAATATTCAGTAACCAGATAAAGAAACTAAATATTTTTTAATCCTTGTGGTTGTATGTTAATATAAACAAGCAAGATGAAGGAGGCGATCGCCATGTCTGTTTTGACAGTTAAAGATTTAGATAATCTCCAAGTAGATTATCCCGAACTGAAGATGGAGTTAGTAAGTGGAGAAATTATTGTTATGAGTCCTTCAGGATTGGAATCAGATGAAGTAGCAGCAGAAATTGTTGCTCAATTACGCAATTGGGTACGACCTCGTAAGTTAGGCAGGGTAATAGCTTCTAGTGGAGGTTTTCGCTTGCCGAATGCAGATGGAGATGTGCGGGCACCAGATGCTGCGTTTATCCGTGCAGAAAGATTACCTCGCCCGACAGAAGATTATGCTGAATTGGTGCCCGACCTGATGTTTGAAGTCAAATCTAAGAGAGACAGCATGAATAAACTTCGTCAGAAGATACAGGAGTTTATAGAGTTGGGAACTGAAGTGGGTGTTTTAGTAGATCCGCGAACTCGGACGATGGAAGTTTATCGCCCTAATGCCGAGAAAATACGGTTGGGAGATGCAGATGTTTTAGAGGTGCCGGAGTTGCTGCCTGGGTGGGAATTATCCGTTGTTGATGTATGGGCACCCGAGTTTGAATAGAAAGATAATGCTGCGGGCAAAAAGTATGCTAAAATGAGGATCGGCGATCGATATTGGTGGTTGGGGGCGGATATTCTGTACGAGGGGCGAGAATTTTGCTAAAATAGTCGCAGCGGTGAGCGATCGGGTGGAAGGCGATCGCCTGTAACACCGGTTAAGGCACCAGAGTTGGACCGGGAATCATCAGTTTGTCGTTAAGTCGTTAATCAGAATATGCCAAGACCAGATTTATACCATGATGTCGTCAAAGAGGCAATTACTAAAGATGGTTGGGTGATTACAGATGATCCCTTGGTCATCAGATATAAAGGTTTGCGCTTGTATGCTGACCTTGCTGCCGAAAAACTTATTGCTGCCCAGAAGGGCGAAGGTAAAATAGTTGTAGAAGTTAAGGTTTTTAGAGGACCATCGCTGATTACAGAATTAGAAAGAGCGGTGGGCAAATATGTAATATATAGGACTATACTTCGGAGAATAACTTCAGAGTTTAAGTTATATTTAGCCATTGACATAGAAGTCGATAAAGATTTTTTTAGACAGCAAGCAATTGAAGATATTGTAGACGATAACCAGATTAATTTGGTAGTTTTCGATCCCGAATTGGAGGAAATTGTAGAATGGAGAAATTAAATAATTACCGAAAAATACTGCAAAAGATTGTGAGGCACCATGCCCAGTATAGCGCCAGTCAAGAACAGATTGAAGCTTTGTCAATCTGCGATGCAACTAATGACAACTATATTTTATTGGATGTAGGATGGGATCGAACTGGTAGAGTTCACGATATTGCCCTGCACTTGCGGCTCCGGGATGGTAAGATTTGGATAGAGTGGGATGGTATCGAAGAGGGCGTGACTCAAGAATTACTTGAGTTAGGAGTTCCCAAAGAAGACATTGTTTTAGGTTTTTATCGTCCCCAAAGACGCCAACTGACTGAGTTTGCTGTTAATTAATCTGCGGGGAGAAGAAAAGGATCTTCAGGAATATATTGATTTTGGGAAAATTCCTAATTCTGCTTTCAAACAATTTTGTACCAGAGGAGTAAAGATATATGAGCTACTTTCGTCCATCTGTGGATGAGATGACTGACTATAAACCGAGCGATCGCCCCAAACCAGGCACCTCCATCATCAAACTCAACAGTAACGAAAACCCCTATCCCCCTTCTCCTCAGGCAATGGAAGTTCTCAGAAACTGAGATAGTGAATTGCTACGGCGGTATCCTGATTACTTTGCCAAGGAGTTTTGTCAGGCAGTAAGTGAAGTTTTGGGGGTACCGCAGGACTGGATTATTGTGGGTAACGGCGCTGATGAACTGCTGAATCTGTTGATTCGTGCTGGCGCTGAGGGGACCGATCGCACAGTAGTCTACCCCACGCCTACCTATCTTTACTACCGCAGGTTAGCAGCTAAACAACCTGCCCAAGTAATAGAGGTGCCCTATCCTGATGATTTTCAGTTGCCCATCGAGGCGATCGTTCGGGCCCAAGGATCCCTAACCTTAATCGCGTCCCCTAACAGTCCTTCTGCCCATATTGTGCCCCTGGAAGATTTACGAGCGCTAGCTGGGCAACTGTCTGGTATCCTAGTAATTGATGAAGCCTATGTAGACTTTTCTGGGATCTCGGCTTTGCCCTTGCTGGCCGAGTTTGAAAATGTGATTCTGCTGCGAACGCTGTCAAAGGGATATAGCTTGGCAGGGTTACGGATAGGTTTTGGAATTGCCCATCCCCAGTTGCTGTCGGGACTATTTAAGCTGAAAGACCCCTATAATATAGATGCGATCGCCATGGTTGTTGGGGCCGCAGCGATTCGCGATCGGGCTTACAAAAATGCTTGTGCCGAGAAAGTGAAGGCGAGTCGGGCCCAACTGACAACTGATTTACGGCAGATGGGGTTTGTAGTGCCGGAGTCTCATACAAACTTTGTATTGGCGACACCGACCGCCAGTAATGCCGAGCAGCTATATTTGGCCCTCAAGGAGCGGGGAATCTTAGTCCGCTATTATCAGCAACCGTGGTTAGATGATAAGTTGCGGATTACGGTGGGGACTCCCGAACAGAATCAGATTTTATTGAAGGAGTTGGCCAGCTTGTGTGGAACCTTAAACCACAACACAATAATACAATTATCCAGCACAGATTAGACTATGCAGTTGCCCACATTACAAAAGGATAGTCCTTTCTCCTTTGCAGCAGCTTACGGCCACCCAGGAGACCTCAAGCACAAGGACCGCACGGGTTCCCGCAAGCAAGTTGGCATTATCGGTGGTGGTATTGCAGGACTCACCAGTGCCTATGAATTAAGTCTACTCGGTCACGAGGTTACCATTCTCGAAGCGGACGATCGCCTGGGGGGGCGCATCCATACCCATTATTTCAGCGACGGCACTTACAGCGAACTGGGGGCCTTGCGCATCCCCGCCAACCATCGCTGCGTCCTGCATTATATCGAACAATTTAATTTGCCAAAACGCCCCTTTGTCAGCTATAATCCCGCTGGGTTCTATTATCTTCGCGGTCAGAAGGTTCGCCAAGAGTATTTTAGCGAACTGAAATCATCCTACAATCTCGCCCCTACCGAATGTATCGACCCTGGGGTGCTATACGACAATCTCTTAAAGGAGTTGGTAGATACCCTCTCCGACTGGGAAAAGTGGGAGATGTTCTCCCCCACCTTTACCAGTTCCCACCTCCAGCAGTACGATCGCATGACTTTTACTCAGTTTTTTCGCGATCGCCTCTCTGCTGATGGCTTTGAACTGGTGGGCCACGCTACGGGGATGATTCATTACGATCGGGTTTCTCTCTTAGGCGGATTAATTGACTTCTTTGCTTGGTATCGGGCCGAACAATACCAGCTTGTCGGCGGGATGGAAACTTTAGTGAAGGCTTTTGGACAGCGTTTGCCCGGGAAAGTCCAGTATAATGCTAAGGTAAATCTAATTCAGATGACCGACAGGGGAGTTCGCCTTCGTTGGGACAATTTGTCTAGCCCCAAAGAACAAGAGTTCGACTATGTTATCTGCACCGTTCCCACTACCGCTTTAGCACGAATAGAATTCGATCCCCCTCTCCCAGAAGATCAAATGCAGGCTATTCGCGGTCTTGGTTACAGCAATGCGGCTAAAACTATCTTTCACTGTACGGCCCGCCCTTGGGAACTTGACGATAATATCTATGGTGGGGGTAGCTTTACAGACTTACCGATGGAAAAATGCTGGTATCCTTCCGATAATGCTATCTTGGCGGAGGCAGGGGCAGAAAATCCCCGTTGGGTGGCGCGAGACCCGGAACTTTCCCATCAACCGACAGCTTTTACCGCAGCTTACCGTTGGGAAAGTAATGCCCGGCATTTTCTCTCCCTTGAAGAAGGTAAACGAACTGAGGAGACTTTGAAGGAGGTGAAGCAACTGCATGGGCAGATAGACAAATATGTTGATGATGTGGTTCATTGTATTTGGGATGAAGAGGCTAAACCCGGTTCTGGGGCTTATGCTTTTTTTGCTCCCGGGGAACACGAACGCTATCAAGGACCGCTGTGTCAACCTTATCCTCTAGAAAAGCCTCGCGTCTTTTTTGCAGGTGAACATTTGGGTATCAACCATGCTTCGGTTCAGGCGGCCATTCAAACTGCTGTTGCTGCGGTTATTGAGGTTTTGGAGGGGGATATTTGTTGGGTCTCCTTGGGTTTTGGTGATAAGTAAAACTTATAAATACGCTAAATAAAGGCTTTCAGCCTTTTTTCTCTGGCAAAATCGGATCTCAGGTATCTCAGTATACAATTTACACCAGAAACTCAGGAGATCCTATTTGTTAAGCCCCGTAGGTGGAACCCAACAATACTATAGATAGTAATTACGGAGTTGAAATGACAAATAACTTGACAGAGTTTAAAGAATCTTTTTTGGCAGTTCCAAAGACGAGGGCGATCGCCAAAGCAGCGATCGCTCTTATTGCTATGGCTTTTGTTCCAATTCTAATCAGGTTAGTTGAAAATGAAATTACCCCTAACGCGGTCATATTTCATCGCCTTTGGATTGCTAGCAGTATCTTGGGGTTGGGGAAAGGACTGCTGACGATCTCAAACAAACTCTTTAATAATTATAACCAGCCCGATTCAGTCGATCCCTATACCAGTCGAACAGTACCGTTATTGCTAGCAACGGGAATTTTCTTTGCAGCGACTCAAATCATGTGGGCATGGTCGCTAACTCAGACCAGCATTGCTAACTCCGCACTTTTACATAACTTTACTCCCGTGTTTGTCGCGATCGCAGGGTTTCTATTATTCGATCGGCGCTTCGAGCGCACATTTATTATTGGTACGATCGTCGCTCTTAGTGGCTCCATCCTGCTTGGATTTGATGATATTTTATATGGAACTAGCAAGATTCAAGGTGATGCAATCGCTCTTCTTTCTGCATTGTGTCTATCAGTTTATCTATTGCTTGTCGAAGGGATCCGAAAACAATTAGACGCTATTACGACAGTTCTCTACTGCTGCTGCATTGGAACTATAGCAACCTTACCTATTGTTTTAGGGAAAGCAGATGGAATATTTCCTTCTTATTGGATTGGATGGTTAGCACTCTTAGGGCTAGGTTGGACTATAGCTTTGGGTTTCGGACTGATGGCATATACTCTTAAGTTCCTACCCCCAGAGTTTGTTGCTGTCGGGTGCATCCCAGTTTTGCAATCGGTAAAAATACTACAAGCGGTCACGTTCGGTGGCAGTATGATTAGTCGGGGGCTTTCCCTATCTAACGCGCAAGCTCTTTTACCAAGCGGCCCGTTGCGAGCTGGACTGGAACCAGTTGCTTGCAAGTGCCGCCACCGATACGGGAATTTTTAGCGACCGCACGCGCTCTTACAGGTTCTTCAAGACTTCCCCGATCTTCTGGGGGCTGATCGGCAGGTGGTGACAGCAGAAACCCCGATAGTATTAGAGCCTCAACAGGCATTTGGGCTCATTTGTTTGGGACTGGTCCGGAAGGAGCACAATCAAGTGACGGCTAGC
>RFFC02000022.1 GCA_005518205.2 Hormoscilla sp. GUM202 | reverse complement strand
GCAACGTTGTGCTTATCTCAACCTTGACCTCAATACTGCTTAAGTCTTTTTACCTACTGCAAAACTGGGATGCTCCCATCTGCAACTCACCCCGTGCTGCCGCCTGCATCAGCACCGTTGGACCCGACGATGTGGTAGCATTAGCATCAGCCCCAGCCTCTAACAATAGCTTTGCTACCTGGAGATGACCTTTACTTACTGCCAGGTTAAGGGCTGTATCGGCATCGGCATCGGCGATCTTGACATCTGCCCCAGCTTTGAGCAATAATCTGACTATAGGGGCATGCCCCTTCAGGGATGCCACCATCAAGGCCGTACTGCCATCATCATTTTTAGCGTTTACCTCAGCCCCGGCGGCAAGCAAAGTGCGGACCACATCCAGACTTCCGTTCCCGGAGGCCAGCATCAATGCCGTAACGCCAAACAACTTGCGCGTCCTATTTACATTTGCACCATAGTCTAGTAATAGTCTGACAATTTCTGTGTAGCCCAAAGCAGCGGCAAACATCAAAGCTGTAGTGCCGTCAGTCCCGGTGGCATTGGCATTAGCACCCTGGCCCAGCATGGTTTGCACCTGGTGGCGATCGCCCCTTAGCGCCGCCCGGAGTAGTAAGACATCATTTGAGTTCATGCCCATACATCATCCCACATATTTGGCGATCGCGATCGCCACTCTCAATATGATATGTTAACTTTTATAACGATACATCCAGCAATTAGGAGAACACCGCGATCGTGGAAATCCCAGAGTCTGTCAAATTTTGGAGCCAATTCTTTCACCCCGTATTTATGTGGGTATTGCTAGCGGCCTCCATTTATGCTATGTCCCTCGGCCTCAAGGTCCGCAAGACCAGGACCGCCGCAGGAGAAGTCAAGAAAGAGTTAATTAAAGGCAAATACAACGTCAAACATTACCAAGTTGGCTCAATCCTGCTAGCCTTGATGGTTGTCGGTGCCATTGGCGGTATGGCCGTCACCTATATCAACAACGGCAAGCTCTTCTTTGGACCTCACCTGCTAGTAGGATTAGCCATGACTGGACTGATTGCCATGTCAGCCTCTCTGGCACCCTTCCTGCAGAAAGGACAAGATTGGGCGCGCTACTCTCATATTACCCTGAATGTTACTCTCGTAGGTCTGTTTGCTTGGCAGGCTGTCACGGGCCTGCAGATTGTGCAAAACATCCTTGACAAGATGTAATTATTCTGGTATAGAAGTTCCACATACTTCTCCCTCGTTCCCACGGCTTCGCCGTGGGAACGCAAGGGGGGCATGGGCAGATTATGGCTAGTATGGAAATCCTTCTGTCTTCCCGCTGTTTGCTTAGGTTTAATATTCTCTAGAGTAATTCACAGCTTTTAGTGCGACTCAAATTCTTAACAATTGATAACGAAACTCTTAAGGTAACTGGGTTGTATTACCTACCCGTGTCTCCTGGGTAGTACGAATAGTGCTCCCAGGAGACACGGCCCGCTCGAGCTTTTCACCCTCGTTCCCACGGCGCAGCCTGGGAACGGCTATGCTCATGAGTGAGATTGTCCACATGAGATAATTTCCCCTCGTTAAGAGGGGACCGCCTGGGAACGCAAAAGCGATCTATATCAATGCAGCGGGCGAAAGTCTAAGTTAAGGAATAGGTCTGACCTCGGGTAAATATACAGGAATTGGGGTATTTCGCAACCTGCAATGCCAAAAACTAGCTATATTAACAATTGGAGACAAAGCAATGAATAGTAGATGAAAGCATTTGTAGCAGGAGCGACAGGTGAGACAGGACGCAGGATAGTCCTTGAACTGGTGGGGCGGTCGATACCGGTCCGGGCCCTAGTGCGGAATAGAGAGACGGCTAGTAGAATTCTGCCAGCCCAGGCAGAGTTAATTACCGGCGATGTATTAAACCCAGATAGCATCGCCAGGGCGATCGGAGACAGTACGGTACTGCTTTGTGCCACTGGTGCCAAGCCCAGCTTAGACCCCAGTGGTCCCTACAGAGTAGACTATGAAGGAACCAAGAATTTGGTAGATGTGGCTAAAGTGAAGGGAATCGAGCATTTTGCGATTGTATCTTCTCTGTGCGTTTCCCAACTATTCCATCCACTAAACTTGTTTTGGTTGATTCTGTGGTGGAAAAAGCAAGCAGAGCAATATATCTGCAAAAGTGGTTTGACTTACACGATCGTCCGACCAGGTGGCCTAACAAATGCAGACAACAATGAGCCAATTGTCATGTCAGGGGCGGATACCCTGTTTGATGGCAGAATTTATCGGCGCCAAGTGGCACAGGTGTGCGTGGAGGCGCTATATCAACCCGCTGCCCGCAATAAAATAGTAGAAATAGTGACGAAGGCCCAAGCGCCAAGTCAGACGTTTGAGCAGTTATTTACCAGTGTGGTATGACAGAGGGAAAAAAATTTTTTCTGGCCAGTGGTATTCTGGAGATCGGGTTGATGTTGATATTGTTTTACCCTGCATGGCGGGACTTTTGGAGTCCAATAGGGGAGATCCCAGGCACCACGCAAGTTCTACGTGGTGCCAGAAAGCCCCTGGTCATGAAAGGAGGCGACCCCTATATTCGGGCTTTGATGCGAACTATCTCCGCCAGCGAATCGAACTATCCTCAACCCTATGGGGTTTTGTATGGTGGCGAACAGGCGGAAGACCTGAGCAGCCATCCGGATAAATGCGTGACTATTGTGACGGGACCAAATCGGGTAAATTGCACTACGGCGGCGGGTCGCTATCAGTTTCTGACTACGACTTGGATAGAAAAGGCGCGAATTTATCACCCGAGGCCCTGGAGGTTTCTGCTTTGGGAATCTTATAGTTTTGAGCCGCAATATCAGGATGCCGTGATGCATGAGTGGCTGAGTGACTATTATGCTTGGGGAGCGGATATTCCTCAATTGCTCCGGCAAGGAGAGTGGGATTATGTGTTCCGGTTGCTGTCGGGGACTTGGACGAGTTTAGGCTACGGCATTGAGAGTAACTCGATGACGCCCTATCTGCCACAAATTTATCAGCAAGTGCTTGCAGAAGAACTTTAGAAAAATTGCTGCCCATGAGGAAAATGCAGTACTATAGGTAATTGGGCCGCTGCAAGAACTGAAAAGGGGTGGGAGTAATGGTAACTTTAAGCATTTCCGACTTTTCCGGCACGGTGCAGGAGATTTCTACAATGACTGGGGCGGAAGTGGCGGAACTGGCCGCACGTCTGGATCGCGATGAGTATAGTAATGTGTTTGAAGGGTTGCATGATTGGCATCTGCTACGGGCGATCGCCTTTCAGCGTGCGGAGTTGGTAGAACCCTACATCGAATTGCTAGACTTGGAAGCTTACGACGAAGCATAAGGAACATGGAACGGGTTCTGGTTGGCATCACTGGCGGGATTGCGGCTTACAAGGTCTGTGAGATACTCTCAACCCTGGCAAAAGCTGGCGTTCCAGTGCGGGCAATTATGACCCCAAAAGCCCAGGAATTTATTACGCCCCTGACTGTAGCTACAATAGGTCGCCATCAGGCTTACACTGATGCTGATTTCTGGCAACCCCTCCACGGGCGTCCGCTACATATTGAGTTGGCCGAATGGGCGCAGCTGTTTCTGATCGCGCCGTTAACAGCAAATACGCTAGCAAAGTTAACCTATGGTTTGGCGGATAATTTGCTGACCAATACGGTGCTAGCTTCTACTTGTCCCATCTTATTGGCACCAGCAATGAATACGGATATGTGGTCCCAGCAGGCGGTGCAGCGAAATTGGCAAGAGTTGCTTCGGGATAACCGCTATCATAGTGCCGGAATGGGAACTGGGATCCTGGCGTGCGATCGGGTGGGTGCTGGACGGATGGCGGAACCTGCGGATCTTATTACTCATATCTATTCTCTCTTACATACTAAGGGAAAACGAGATTTAGCAGGCAAGCGGGTGTTAATTAGTGCGGGGGGCACACGGGAACATATCGATCCGGTGCGCTTTATTGGCAATCCTGCTACTGGTAAGATGGGATTGGCTTTGGCGCGGGCAGCAGTTCACCGAGGGGCTACGGTAACCCTGGTACATGCGGGTTTATCCTCTTTACCAGCACTGGAGATGAAAACTATCTCGGTTGTCAGTGCTGCGGAAATGCGATCGCACCTGCTGCATTGCTTTCCGGAAGCCGATATCACAATTATGGCAGCAGCAGTGGCAGATGTCAAGCCTGTTACCTATACTTCAGAAAAGTTACCGAAAAAGTTACTGCCTGCGGCTTTAGAATTAGAACCAGTACCCGATATAATCGCAGAGTTGGCTACCATGAAGCAACCCCATCAACGGTTAATTGGCTTTGCGGCCCAAACTGGGGATATTGTTAAGCCTGCTTGGGAGAAGTTGCAACGGAAAAAGTTGGATGCGATCGCGGCCAACCCGATCGATCTTCCCAATGCGGGGTTTGCCAGCGATACAAATCAGGCTGTATTTTTAGATGGGACAGGACGCCAGCAGGAAATCCCAGCAAGTAGTAAGTTGGAGATGGCTCACCATTTGTTTGATTTTATTCACACTCTGTGTTAGCATCAAGCAGGGCGAGAGTAGAAGATAAATTAGGGAGGGGTAAAAGATGACACGGGATATTTTTCAGAATATTATCAAACAAGTAGATAGTTTGAGTATTGAGGAGCAGTTGGAGTTGATAGCATATATTGCTGAGAAAGCCAAACCAAGAATTTACCAAGAACAATCCCATGTGAGAGAAGATAGGGTAGTGGCGAAGCCAAAATCTTTAAGGGCGATAATAGGAACGGGTAAAGGATGTTTTAAGACGCCTCAAGAAGCTGATGAGTTTATTCGTAAAGAACGGGATAAATGGTCATTGTAAATGCAATTCGGGGTCGGCGAGTCTATTTGGATGCGAATATTTTTATTTACGCAGTGGAAGGATATCCAGACCTGTCCGAGGAATTAACGGAGTTATTTGATAGTTTCGATGGCGGTACTCTCGTCGCTATTACCAGCGAGTTAACCTTGGCAGAGGTTCTGGTTCAACCTTTGATGGAGAATAATCTAGAAGTTGAAGCTGCTTATCGAGAGGCGGTTCAGAGTTCAGCAGTGCTGGAGGTTGTCCCCATCAGTCGCGATATCTTGGTTGAAGCGGCAAGATTGCGATCGCGGCAGACGAAGCTGAAATTACCCGATGCAATTCACGGAGGAACCGCAGGTTTAACTGGATGCGAGACATTTTTAACCAACGATCGGCAGTTGAAGTCTCTTGCAGGGATTGAGGTAGTTATTTTGTCAGAGGTTCTGGCAAGATGAGTCTTGAGAATGGATGGCTCACCATTTGTTTGATTTTATTCGCACTCTGTGTTAAGCTCGAGAAGGGCTAAAGTCCACCACCTGCGGGAAGGAATAAATTCCGCCACGAAAGAACAGTAGAATCATATGGTACAATAGTAGAATAAAGGATAAAGAGATCGGGGTAGCAGCGACCGGCGATCGCGAAGCACTACCGTTCAACTTATTGCAGATCCATCTAATTTGTGGGAGACTCTGATATGTCATTTAGCTTTGAAGTACAAAAGGATCCAATTTACGGGACTTACGGCGAGTTTACTATCGGTGCGGAAGAGAACCGAGTACGCGCTCAATTTTTGTTGACAAAAATGAAACCGGGATCGGAGGGGAGTTGGGAAAATGCGCTGGCCGACCAGATGGTGCCTTGGCGTGAAGTATTGAATATCGAAGAAATGACTTTTGATGAACTTATACAGCGCGATCTAGATGATTCTCGGGTTGTCCACGAGCTGATCGTCCCATATTTACTTGGGGAGTCAGGAGATTTCGCACGATTTTTCCCACCAATACTGGCAGTGATAGCACCCAAGAAGGCAGAAAAAACTGGTATTATGCCTTACTATCCGGTTCCCAGGAATCAGAAGGAAGAAGCGGTCAGCTTTGGAGATTTCTTTGATTTTGAGAAGACTGTAATTGCAGGTCAGGTTAGTCCTCTGGGAATTATCAAGTATAATCGTTCAAAAACAGCCTTCATCATTGTAGACGGTCAACACCGTGCTATGGCAGTTTTAGCATTACACCGACAGATTAATAAGAGCTGGGATGGGAATAATTATGCTGGTTTTTACAATCATCTTGTCCTCACGGAAAGTGCAATTAAAAACATTGAACTACCTGTATGCGTTGTTTTTTTTCCGGACATACATGAAGGGAATGAAATATGCAAGCAGAAGGGAATTACTCTGCAAGCTGTGTGCGGCGAGATATTTGTAGTCGTAAATAAGAAAGCCAAGCAAGTCAGTCGATCGCGCGAACTCCTGCTGGATGACGAGGACTTAGCAGCGAGGATGATGCGCGAAACTCTATCCGTACTCAAAGATCGTGACGAGTCAAACGTCTCAGTTGCTCGCATCTATTCTTTCGCCTATGGAGATGCAGTATCCACTGAAGTGGTAGCCGGTCAACTTGAATATACTTCTGCTGTAGCTTTGCACAAGATGCACGCAGCAGTTGCCTTCGGGATACCAGATGCGTTCAAACTAGACCAGACAAAAAATGTTGCAGATGGGAGAAGGACTCTTAACTCAAAGCGACCGGCTGCGATTTTGAAGGGGACTAAACTCCAGAAGTGGTCTTCACTTTCCCGACGTTCTGGGAGATATCACCCTGCTGAGGAAGTGGAAGAAGCTGTCAAGCTATTAGCCAAGATTTTGGATGCCGTGATGCTGCCATTTTTCGATAGTTTTCGACCTTTCGCCGTTCACAACGCAGAAATGAGAGCTTTACGCACTCGTTTATTAGAGCCAAACTTGAGAGCAGATCCCATCCAGCGCAAGTGCTACAGCCTCCTGTTTGAAGGCAGTGGAGTCAGAAAAGTTTTTGAAGAACACAAGCAGCGACTGAGCGATCGGGAGGATCGACTCAGGGAAGAAGATATCGGAGATTACGTTAGAAATCAGCTAAGTGATGCTGAAGAGGCTTCTTCTCGGCTCAAGCAGTACAAAGATGAGATCGAGCAGCGAAGAGCGGCAAGGTTGTTTAATATAGATTATAATAGCTTCTTCTCCACAGAAGGTAATGAACCAGAGAGAAAAGAGTTACTTGACTGCGCTAAGTGGATTTATGAGACGATTTCCACACAAGCTTTTCAACTGGGGTACTTAATGGCGGTTCATTCAGTTGTTGAGCTTATGCTAAATTATTCAAGCACAGAATACGATCTGCGTATTCCGATCGTAGAATTTGTCTCCAGCATGTACCTGACTGCGCTCAACACCTACTTCTCTTCGGACTCGGAAGTTGAGCATCGTACTCTCAAGGGTTTTGTCAAGGAAGAAAGAGCCCGAGTATTCGATCCAAATAAACCTAGTCTCCGAGGACTGCTTGCCCAGAGTGTTAAAAATCTTGATGCGAGCCAGTGGGCTTTCTTTCGCTATGCGATTTTGGAGATTGTCCACTCGAAACATGCTTATCAGGCACTCTTAAAGAAATTAGACACGGCTAGTGACCCTTCAATAGCAGATGCGTATAGGCAGGAGCTACCGAATCTGATAAAGATGATTATCGATCTGCGCGAGGAGCAATACGTAGAGTCTGCTGTTAAAACATCCCTCAACTCAACAGAATTTCAGCAAGAAATTTCGCTGCTAGAAGCTAGGCTAAAGGGTGAAGGTAAGTCGCAAATAGAAATCGAGCAAAATCTCAAGGAAGAAAAAGATTCAAAGGAGACAGAGGTAAAGGAAAAATGTAAGCAGAATATCTTTGCCAGTTTAGGGGAATTTGCCAATGCTGATAATATCTTGAACCGTCTGCGCTAGGGTTAGCGTCATACCGTTTGTTTCACGCTCAGTCGAGGAATTAGGGGTTGGGGGATAGAGTCCCCCGACTCAGTCATAGAGTCCCCCAACTGAATGCGGGACTTCCCCGACTGAGTCAGGGACTTCACCTCAGTAGTCAGGGACTTCACCTCAGTAGTCAGGGACTTCACCTCAGTAGTCAGGGACTTTTACGACTGAGTGCGGCACTTCACTTCAGTAATCAGACAGTTCACTTCAGCAGTTAGGCACTCTCTAACGAAGTCAGGGACTCCCTTGACTCCGTTAGAGAGTCTTCCAGAATAAAGTGGTCATGCATTTGTTGCACAGGCGGATCCCCCCAAACCCCCTTGCAAAAGTTTACCATTACTCGCATAATTCTTTACAATCTTAAAACCCTTATGGTACAAAGATTATGAGACTTAGCATCCTCAACGGGGTTGACAAAAATCCCGACCTCTTTCTCGATCAATTATTTAATTTATTGAGAATGACTTACCACACCCGTATTACATTGATAAGATTAACCGATAATCTGTTGATGCCGTGCCCCTACATAAATGCGATCGCCAATGTACGTCCATCACGGAGATCGCCCTTCAAAAAAATTCCATAATCCCAAATACCAGATATCTCTTTCCTTTGCTATAATCACAATCAATAAAAATAATGTTATACCATTTTATCAGGGTTGTCTACAATTTTTAAGCATTATTCTATTAGTCTGTTTCAACTTTGCACCATTGTAAACTAGAGGCTCTGCCTCTAGAAATCGTTCCCAGGCGGAGCCTAGGAACGAGGGTAAAACGCTTTCTAGACAAGGCTTCCAGTGGGTTTTAACCCACTTTAGCTATTAGCCGGGGGTTTGAACCCCCGGCGGGCTGACAGCGAAGAAAGGAAATTATGCGATCGCCAACTGATCGCCAACTGATCGCCAACTGATTGGGAATTGCAATACTAAATATGAAGTTGCTCAATATGTTGGTGGGGAGTGATTTCCACACGAGAGTAGCTCCTGCAGCTTTTTAAACAGGAGCTGATGTCGCACTTAATGAGTCTGTCCTTTATAACAAGGAGCTGTAACACCCTTGGTGCTTAGGTGGAAACTACACAAGCGAGACTTGGAGTCAATGGTTTATGTTTATGTTGGTTTTGGCGGCTGCATCTGTTGAATTAGCGTGGACAACGCTGGCATCTTGAAAGATTTGGAAATTCGATCCTTAATGTACGAATAAAAATTCACTCCGTTTTTGCGGCAGGTGTCAACCAGAGCCAAAAACACTTCCCACGCCTGAGTCCCCTGTAGAGTGCGGGTTCCATTGGAGATTTTGCGCTTAATCACATACTCCCGGACTGTCCGCTCTGCCTCATTATTGTCAAGAGGAACTTCAGGAAAATCTAGAACTAATAGTAAATAAGGCTTCTTCTGTTTTGTTAAATCAATTCTATGATCTAAAGCACTGTATCCGGTTTGACGGGAAAACAATTTGTCAAATTCGGTTTCAAGCAACAGTTTTTGTTGTCGCTGCTCTTCTGTGCTTTGCTGTTGATAGGCTTTGAGTTGATAATAGTAAATCCAAAAATAAGAGAGAAATTGTGCCAGGCTTTTTTGATGAGAGGGAACCAGAGGAGTCAGCTTTTCGTAGTGTCGTCCTTCATGAATCCAGCATAAACTACGATGGTTCGTCTGGTTGTGAAATTGTCCCGCGTCATCAGCCACCAAAATATCTATGTAGTCCCCGAGCTGCTTTTTCTTCTTGTCAGGCAAAATACTGTCAACTAAATCATCTGATTGAACAACTGCTAATTCAGTTGGATCCAACTGCAATTCGTTTAACATTTGGAGAACTGTTTCAGAGTTTTTGCGCTCTCTGGTAAAAAAACTGCTATAGTAAGGATTGCAGAGTGTGAATACATAGCAATTTTTCCCATTAACCCGCATCCCCGTATCATCAATTTGGTGATAACTGGTACTGCCCAGTCCCGCTTCTAAAATAGCATTTCGTTCTTCAGTAAATTCTCTTAAATATTGCCGAGTTATTAAGTTAGATATTTTTCCCGCCGAGATTACTATTCCCTGAGACTGCAACAATTTAAGAATCTTTTCTTCTGGCACTCGTAACTGATAATACAAAGTGAGAACAAATGCTTCGAGTTCACTCCCGTAAGATTTGCCTTTTAATCCTTGCGGCAACTGGGCTTCGTAAAATTTCTCCGTACTAGGTGAATAGAGTCTTTCTAGTCGATAAATAACCGTGTCTGTTTTAAATATAATATTTTGAATTGTTACTTCTCGGTAGCCTCTATGGGTGATATCTGACGGCAAGTTACTCCGAGCCAGTTTGATAACCTCTTCTCTGTCAATATGAATAAGTTGGCGACGTTCCTGGGGGGGGGTTTTCGGTTTTTTCTTTTTTCGCTCTCGACTATTGGGCTGCTCTGGTTTGGCCTCCGCAGAAGTATCAGCTTTAGAAGTATCAGCTTTGGCTTGAGGTTTGATGTCAGGTTTTCCCTTGTGCCCTTTGAGCGCGGCTATTTCATCTCTCAATCGTTGATTGTCAGCTTTCAATTCAAGGTTTTGGCTGTATAGGTCTTCTAGGTAATTGAGTAACCGCTGCAAAACTTCCCGACTTTTTGGGTCGAGATTCTCTGTGTCTTGGTCGAGGTCAGCAAGCCAATTCTTAGTCATGTCTTCCAACTTACTACTTATTTATCGAATTTGTCAACCCTGGGCGCGGGATTTTGAAAAAAATCAGCTGTCGCGCATCTCAACTGCATATTCGGGCGCTCGGCTGCCGACTCACCACTTCGAGGTCAAAACCCCCCACCCCGTAAGCATTTGAGAAGTTTTCGCTCCTCAAAAATTGCTCTTGTCCTGTTAGGCATTCCGAGGCAGTACAAGGGCTGTTCACTCCAGTCCGATGGCCCGAGTAACTATGCAGTACCGGCAGTACCCATATTCCTTCACCACCAATATCTTGAGCAATTACCTAAATATTAGACTCAATTCCACTCCGTAAAATTCCCAGAATCTTCCCGACATTGTTCAGAAAATACTCGTTCAAATCAATAGAAATCACCTTTCCTTCCAGTTGCATAAATTTCCAGTTAGTTCCCGTGGTGACAGCACCATATATTTTCTTGATGTTCTGGTTGTGACGATCGTTGAATAACTGCGCCGCCACCATTTCTGCCATACATTGCGCTAACCCCGATTGAATGTTATCATTTTTTGCCTCTACCAGCGCAAACACCGGTGCTTTAATGAATAGCTGTTCCGGGGATAAGCTAATAATAAAGTCACAAAACCCATTCAATCCTTTTTCTGACTCGACATTAAATTCTCTCCCGGAAAATAAACTGATCCGATCGCATAACTGTTTTTTCAGTTCGATAAGAATGGGAGATATAATCATTTCCGATCGCGCTTTCTGGGAATTTATTTCTAGGGCTAAGGGAATGTTATATTGCAAAATATTTTCGAGTAACTCGCTGTATTCTATCTCAGGGCAGTTGGCGAACAAGCCAACTTCCTTTGCAAAAGTAATGCCCAAGTTGGTCTCGATATCTTCTAAGCTAAATTGACTGTAGCACATTTGTCAGTAGTCAGCGATCGAAATATTAGCATCAAGCACTAACTTCATGTTTTTTCACCTTTTTCGGTGCTAACGCTTCTACCAAACCTTCCTCATCTAGTCCCGTTTCTGCCATTACCTGATCGAGCACTTTTTCCCAGCGTTTCCACAGCGCATCTACTTCTGCTTTATCCTGCTGCAATACTGGGTAAAAATATCCCAACAACTTGCCATTCTGCTGCACCTATAACCCGGCTTTTCCCGCCAACAACACTTGCTCTTGCAATTCATGCAATTCCACCTTTTTCATCTTTCACCTCTCTATCTCCACGATAACACAATCAACCCAAGATTGCCTGCAAACCCCGCACTAATCGTTCAATTCCCTCCGCCGCCGTTTCCTTTGGCAACGCACCGTAAGCAACCCGCAAGTAGCATCCATCCTCCATCCCAAATGTGTCCCCCGGAAGCACCGCTACTCCATGTTCCCGGATCAGTCTTTTCACCAATGCCAAAGCATCCATCTGACTGTTAACCTTCAAAAACAAATAGAACGCCCCATCCGCAGGCCCGATCGTACATAAACCTGACAACCCCTGCAATGACTCTAGCAGCATCTGTCGCACCGATGCGATCGCCCCCAGGTACCCTTGACAATAATCTTTGCCCACGGACAGCGCCCCCAGGGCCCCATACTGGGAAATAACGGGAGGACAAATCAGAATTGTATCCTGAATCTTCTTCACCGCATCCAATAAATGTTGGGGAATCACCATATAACCAATGCGCCAACTCGCAAACCCATAGGCTTTAGAAAGGCTGTATAGTGAAATCGTGTAATCCCTACTTTCGGGAAATGACCCTGGGGAAACATGCTTCACTCCATTATAGGTAAAATATTCATAAGCTTCATCGCTGATGTGGTAAATCCCCCGACTGCGACAAATTTCATTCACCTCCCGCAGCGCCGCTTCTGAATATATCGCCCCCGTCGGATTATTCGGCGAAACCGTCAGCACCGCCCGCGTTTTCGCCGTTATCGCTGCCGCGATCGCCTGGGGACGCAACTGATAATTTGCATCCGTTCCCACCAACACCGGGCGACAACCCCCGATCGCGATCGCCATTTCGTGGTTAAAATAATAAGGCGTTTGGATAATAATCTCATCTCCGGGGGCAGTAATCGCCAGCACCGCATTTACAAAGGCCATATTTCCCCCTGCGGTCACCACAATGCTGTTGCGATCGTTAATTTCCATGCCGTTATCAGCTTGCAGTTTCGCCTCAATAGCTGCCAGCAAAGGGGGAATTCCTCGGACCAGTTTATACTTATGATTTTCCGGGTCCGCCAGGAAATTATCCAAACGGGCGATCGCCTCTGGGGGGGGACCATAATAGACCACACCCTGTCCCAAGGATATCGTTCCCGGACAACTCTCGATCAGTTCTCCGACTACCGGAATTATCGGCGACTGCACCGCCTCCATTCGAGTTTTTCTGATTTCCATTTACTGTATCATATATCCTTTTACTTTTATTCACCTAACCTGAAAATACCATTAACCTGTCATTCCTAAGAAACTCTCATATCATCTGTCCCGTTATACTGCTTTAATGCTTACAGAAGATTGCTTCGGGGGGATAGTTTATTTCCCGCACATACGATCTCCTTTAATACCCCCTCGCAATGACAATCACCTTTCTACTTTACCGCAATTGGAAACAAACTCTAGTAACTGGGTGTGAAACTCATCCGTTGCTCCCATATAGCATGCATGACCTGCATTCGCTAATATGACCTTTTGGGCCTTTGGCATCCGCCTGACAATTAAATCTGCTTCTGCTATGGATACTGTCCGATCGTTCCTGCCCCAAATTGCCAGAGTCGGCAGTTCTATCCCTTCCAGTCCCTGCTCGTGTTCCCTAATATTTACCGGCGCAATAGGTATAAAACCTCCCAATTTCTCTGAATGTTTGACCACAAAAGGCAAGCTGTAACCTCCACTCATCGATGGCGATACTAATATCGGCTTATTTAACTTTAGCACCTCTATCAATTCCCGCAAAAACTCTGCCCGATCGCCCGATATGCGCTGGGAACTGCCATACCCCGGCAAATCTACAGCAACTGCGCCATATCCGCGATCTGCTAATAATTTGAGAGTGCCAATTGAGCGCCAGGTTTGGGAACTAAAACTGGCTCCATGTAAAAATAGCACAGTTGGGGCCGTTGCATCCTCTGCTATCAGATAATGAATCTTCGCCCCTTGCACGATCGCATATTTATCCTTGATGTTGTTGCTATCCATTGCTCTTAAATAAAAGCCTACTTTTTCTTGATTACCTTTTTCAGGAGTTTGGCAATTTCCCCAGGACGTGCTGCCAAAGGTATTTTTGCTCGCTGGAAAACCTCTATTTTCCGCGCCGCCAGATCCAAATCTGCCCCGAGTTCGGTTGCCTTCTTTTTTCCCTCCTGTGCTAACAGTTGCGCAGCTATCACCGTGCCTGCATGGCCCCGCAGCTTTTCCCGGGGAACCTGTTGTCCCGCCATGTAGGCCACCACTGGCTTATCGATCGCCTCTTTAATATAGCGGGCCGCCGCTTCCTCCCCTCCATTGCCAGCTATTTCCCCCACTAACACGATCGCCTGGGTCTTCTCATCCTCATCCAATATTTGTAGCCATTGGGCAAAAGAGGAACCGACGATCGCATCCCTGCCAATACCCACCCCGATGGACTGACCTAACCCAGCTTTAGTCAACTCCAGAGCCACCTCATAAGTCAAGGTGCCAGCGCAGCTAATCAACCCCACCTTACCGGGAGTATAGAGTTGAGTCGGATGAGTTCCCAGCAGCAGTTTTCCCGGCAGTATGATGCCAGGACAGTTTGGTCCGACTACCAGAGTTTCCGTTGCCTCCGCCTTCCGCACCAGCCGCACCATATCCAAAGGCGGCATCCCCGCAGTAATGATGATAATCTGCCGAATCCCCGATGCGATCGCCTCATAGGCAGCATCCAGCACCGAGTATGGTGGCTCAAAGATCAGCGTCGTATCAATTGTGCCCACCGCCGCCGTTGCCTGTTCTACCAGCTCAAAAATGGGAATTCCCTCCAACTCCTGTCCGCCATGACCCGGACTCACACCTGCAACCACATTTGTGCCATATGCTTTCATCAAAGCCGCATGTCGTCCACCCAGTGGTTCTGTAACACCCTGAACTAAAACTTTGCTATTGGGACTAAAATTCATTTTATATCTTGCTCTCAATCCTCCTTGGATGACTTTGCCGCCATAATCACTCGATCTAGCGCATCATCCAAGCTTTCCACCACAGTTATTGGCATATCTGTCATATCTGCTGAAGCTTTCGACCCTCGATCGCCCACCACGCGCACGATGACATGCAGGTCACTTCCAGACCGATCTCTGTTGGTTTGGCCTTGCCAATATTCTTTAATTGCCGCCACTATCCGATCGCCAGGAGTTAAGCTGCTGATAATATTCACCAATATCACCTTCACTCTCTTATCTTGACTCAAGAGAGCCAAACCTTGTTTAATCTGCTCGCACAGAACTTCGGGTATCAAGCCTCCCTGAGCTTTAAAAGTCACATTAACGAAAACGGCTGGCTTGACTCCCGCTTCGTAGAGCCAATCCAGAGTCATCCTGATCGTACCATCACCATTAGATAAAATGCCAATATTTCCGGCCTCTTCCACCTGCTTCAACCGCAATTCCCGCAAGGGCAATGTCCCCAGACATTGTTTTTGTTGGCTGGTCGTTCCCGCTAACTCCACCAAGTCGCAATGACGCCCCAATGCATCATCATTAGCAGTCACTTTGCCATCTAGAGCCATCACCTCCCCTGCCGAACTTACACCCAGGGGATTTATTTCCACCAGAGCTAGGTCTTTTTGGGCAAATAGCAGATACATTTTCTCGACTATATCGCTGACTGCCTGAATTAGCGGTCCGTCCAGCCCCATTAAGACAGCCAGACGCCGCGCGTAAAACGACGAGAATTCCTGGTCTATCACCACTAACTGCATTTGGGACATCACCGCTTCTGCCTCAACTCCCCCTGTTTTTGAGCCTAACAGAACTGGGCGTCGAGCCCCTGTATCCAGGACAACAGCCAGATAAAATTCCTCCTGAGAGTTGTACTTAGCCTCCGCTAACAGCACTTCGGGATACTCGCCCAGGATCTGTAGCTGAAAAATCGTCTGGGCCGCTGCTACCGCATCGATCGTGTTTTCGGCAAACTTAATACCCCCCGCCTTTCCCCGTCCCCCCGCGCGCACCTGAGACTTCAGCACCACTGGATAGGGAATTTTCAGACCTTTAATGTCCTTGGGATGGTCGATGCGCTGAGAGGGCAATATCGGAATGCCCATCTCCCGAAATAATTCCTTTGCCTGGTATTCTAGTAAATCCATTTATCTCTCGATTTTCTCTTAGGTATCTAATTTTAACATGATTATCCCATTTTGCTTCGCCAATCTGCTACCTATATTACTTTTGATGGCAATTGAACCAAAGTCATCCCCGCCGAGTCTAAATTGGCAGAAGTCACTCAACGGCAAGGAAACCGACCGTGGTGTCAGTCATACCAGATCTAACAGAAACGTCCGAACAGGGCAGATCCTCCCATCAACAGACCGATCGCTCACTGGTGCGCCGGTGTTTACAAGGTGACAGGCACAGCTACCAACAGCTGTATCGCCGTTATCAGGCGCAAGTCAGGTCCAGTCTCTACCAACTCTGTGGCCCCTCCCACCTGGACGATCTCGTGTAAGAGGTATTCTTGCGAGTTTGGAAGGGGTTGCCCAAGTTTCGCCAGGCATCCCAATTTTCCACTTGGCTATATCGGATCGTCTGGAATGTGGCCAGCACCGAACGTCGGCAGTTGGCCCAAGCACAGCAGCAAACACTTTCCCAAACAGTTGAGCAATTTCATCTTGAATTTTTCCTGGCTTTGTTTATGGCATCTGATTACATTTATCTGCACGGGTTTGCTTCCAGTCCCCTTTCTCGCAAGGCTCTGTATCTACGCGATCGCATTGCGTCGGAGGAAATTAACCTACAGATTCCGGACCTGAATATGGAGGATTTTTCCCATCTCACCCTAACGCGACAACTGCGGCAAGTTGAGGCTTTATTTCCCGACAATGGAAAGCCTGTTAGCATTATTGGCTCCAGTTTTGGGGGTTTAACGGCGGCTTGGCTGGGACAGCTACATTCACAAGTTCAGCGGTTGGTTTTGCTGGCACCAGCTTTTCAATTTCTAGATCGTTGGTTGCCACAACTTGGTGTTGCCCAAGTTGAAGGCTGGCAGCAGGAACAATATCTGCCAGTTTATCACTATGGAGAAAGGCGATCGCTGCCTCTGCATTACCAATTTGTGGTAGATATGGATCGACATCAAGAGGATCGGTTGCAACGACCAATTCCCACTCTCATCCTACACGGGCGTGATGATGAGGTAATTCCCATTCAAGCAAGCAGAGACTTTGCGAGTCAGCGTCCCTGGGTGCAGCTAATAGAACTGGATAGCGACCATGGTTTGGCTAACGTTCTGCCGGAAATTTGGCAAGAGATATTGAAATTTAGGGATTGAAAATACAATTTATTGCTGATGGAACGGGTGCTGCGTCAGGACCGCTGTTGACATATTCACTAGCAACCGATAAACCCGGTTTTCTTGCTTTTTCAGGCGATCGCGTCAGTAATGAGAACGGGTGGTAAAGGGCCGCTGTCACCCTCAAGGGTGCGGCTACAAGAACGAAGCCCGCCTGCGCGCGCTAGGTGGCAGAGGCGTAAGGGCCTTTGTGCAAGATAAGTTCAGTTGTCTGTGTGGAACTCATTTTTGCTGTCTGGTAAACTCGCTTAAAGGGCGATCGACCTTGAGGGGAGATGGGTCTGGCCCCAGACCGGTAAATCGAGCAAATTGTTTACCTGTGGGCCAGTGGGCCGATCTTACAGGTCAGTAACTTTGCCTGATGGAAGACTGATTTTGTGACATAAATGACTTTCTGTAGATAAAAGAAGCTTACTTTACCATCGAGAAAGCCGACTTAGTCACTTGTTTAAGACTGTCGTTCTTGGTCAGGCAAAGGGCGTTTGCCTTTCTCTGTAAGGGTTTGAGCCGTTCGCAGTCAAGGCAAACGGGTGCATCCCAGTTTTGCTTCTTGGCTGCGGGGATCTGAACATGCTGTTGCCAGCTATACTAGCCCAGAAACCCAGTTTTTCCACAAAACCGGGTTTCTTCATGCATTCCTGAGATGCTCTCGTGGCACCTTATTGATGGCACGCCACCTGCTGACACCGGCGTATACAGGCCCCAGGGAGGTTATGACTCGCAGTCGCCTCCCCGCCCGGGTCGTCTCGTCTCCCCGCCCGGGTCAGATTGTCTCCCCGCCCGGGTCGTCTCGTCTCCCCGCTGGGGCAAACGAGCTTTTTTTCGTCAAGCAAGTTTCGAGGGCTTGGCAGTGGCAAGAAACAGGTGATGTGCTAAAAGAATGTAGGGTGGGCACCGGTTTGGCATCACCTTGCGCCGGCCACATTACCTTAGCACCAATCGTGTCCAGAGACACCCACCCATGTCGTGTCGGGAACCGCGATAAAAATATCTTATCGCCGATAAAAATATCTTATCTAGCCGATAAAAATATCTTATCTAGCCGATAAAAATATCTTATCTAGCCGATAAAAGGATCTTATATCCTCGCGATTTATCCAGTATTTCAACCGCCTCCAAAACTTTTTTCGGTTTTTTTCAGAAAAATTTTATCGGCTCAAACCCTTACCCAGAATGCTTTTCAGACTTTGTCTCAAAAAAAGTTTCCCAAATAATCGCCTTTAGGGTTGACACTGGAAAATCTAGTTGTTAGATTAGATAAGTGTCCTCAAGAGAGGTCGCGATGAAACGGCGCACCCGGACCTATAAAAAAATAGGAAGCAAAAAGTAAAAAATGGAGAATAAACTAGGGCGTGTCATCAATCATTTTTTTGACAGAAGTCGATTAATAGGGTATGGAGTATTTAGATATCCAGTAATAACAAGGTGGGCATGAGATGAAACGCTATGGCTTGCGAGAGGATCAGTGGGAAAGGATCAAACACCTCTTACCGGGTAAAGAGGGGGACCCAGGCACGGAGGCCAAAGACAATCGATTATTTGTTGAAGCCGTGTTATATCGCTATCGAACGGGAATTCCCTGGCGGGATTTACCAGAACGTTTTGGCGATTTTCGGGTCATTCATACCCGCCTCGTTGGTCTCAAAAGGGGGTTTGGAAGCAGGTTTTCGATGTTTTAGCCTCAGACGCAGACAACGAATATGCCGCCATTGATGCCACTATTGTGCGTGCCCATCAACACAGTGCTGGTGCCAAAAAAAAACACCCGACTCGATACGTGCGAAACCCAAGCAATAGGCCGTAGCAAAGGAGGACTATCGACAAAGATTCATGCCACTTGCGATGCCTTGGGCAATCCCACAGGATTTCATCTTACTCCTGGCCAAGCCCACGATTTACAAGGAGCTGACGTGCTGTTAAATAACATTCATGAGATCGGTGCGCTGCTTGCTGATAAAGCTTATGATGCGGCCGAACGTGTTCTTGACCGCCTCTTTGAGGCGGATTGCTTGGCTGTCATTCCCCCAAAAAGCAACCGCACAGAGCAGAGAAAATATGATGAAGATATGTACAAGTGGCGGCATATCATCGAAAATTTTTTCCAAAAACTCAAGCAATACAGGGCCATTGCGACACGCTACGATAAAACTGCTCGCAATTTCTTAGGTGCTAAGTAGTCAGACAAAATTAATTACATATTTTTCTCCAAAATTTTTTATGATTGTTTCAACGGAATCAACTAAGTTTTTCCAGCAAGAATAAGCATCGATTTCAATCCATTCGTATTTAATAAACCGCCACAAGATTTCAATCAAATTCAAATGAGGTGAATAAGTGGGGAGATGGAATATAGTAATATTGCGTTCTTTCCATTCTTCAATCTTATCTTGAATAGCATCACTAGTATGGACAGATGCTTGGTCTACTACAATTACTGTTTGCTTTTCCATTCTCGTGGGAAAAAATGCATCGATACAAGCTATGACTACATCTGAATTAATATTTTGAGTAGATACATACGCTTCTAAATGATTGTGGCGATTCATTATTCCTAATACATTTAATCTGCGGCTACTCCGACTAGGTACTTCTATATATTCCCCAATATTTTGCCATCCATAAGGGACACAAGGGATTAAATAAAACCCACTTTCATCTAAATAATACAAATTAATTTCCCCCAAATTGTCTAACAGTTTCAGTTGTTCAAGTTGTGCTTTTTTTTCCTCATACTCTTGAGCTGGGGGGCTGACAGCTACCCCTTTACGCATCCGATGCCAACTCATATTCATTGTTTTCAATATTCTCTGAACAGTTTTAACACTTGTTTCAATTCCCCATTCTTCTTTGATTTTAGCCACCACTTTTTTTAATTGCCTCGGTTCTTCTTCAGTCCAGGCTTTAATTTTTTCTTTTTGTTCGAGACTAAAGGTTTGCTTACGACCTCTTCCAGACTTATTATATAGTCCGACCATTCCCTCGGAATCCCAATTTTTAATCCAATTGTAGATAGTTCTATAACTAACATCAAAGATTTCCATAAGTTCTTTAACTTTTTTATGTTCTCGATCTCGCAAAAGTAAACAATGTGCTCTTTGACGAACTTGATGATGGCGACTTTGATGATAAATTCGTAAGAGCAATTTTGCAGAAAGCTCATTTATTTCGCGCATTAAAATCCTTCTTAATTTCTCCTAATTTATCGTCATATTATGTCAAATATATCTGGCCGGGGATGAGCATGAAAACCGACTCCCCGTTAGTTTGACAAAAATCTGCTACATGTACGAGTAGCTATATCTAGTATAACAAGTTTTCTCGATTTTGTGCAATTAATTTTGTCCAACTACTTATCTACCTCGCTGCCGCTGTCGTCTGGCTTAATTGATGACACGCCCTAGTGCCGATGTGCAGGGGAAAAATATAGAGGGCGGTACGGCCCCGATGGCTGCCGCTGCTGGGGGTTACGCTGAGATCGTGACGGCTTTACTGGATGCTGGTGCGGATGTCAATGCTAAAGATAGAGATGGCGAGATCGCATTAAACTTGACGGTGACCGAAGGTCATCTGCAAGTAGTGGAGATTTTACTCGGGCGAGGCGCTGAGGTGAATGCTAGAAACCAGCTGGGTGACACGCCTTTAATTTTAGCGGCTTGGCACGATCGCGCTCAAATAGCGGCAGCATTACTACAAAAGTCGGCTGATGTCAATAGCAAAAATATGGGACAGACTCCTCTGACTATAGCAGCCGATCGGGGACATGTGGAGACTCTCCAGATATTACTGGATGCTGGTGCGGATGCAAATATTATAGATGACAAGGGTAAAACGGCTCTGATGAGGGCAGCAGATCGGGGGGCGAGGTCGGTGGTACGGCTTTTGTTAGCTGCTGGTGCGGATGTGAATAAGATAGATGGGGCTGGGGCTACGGCTTTGATGTGGGGAGCACATCGGGGTTATAGCAATATTGTCAGGATGATACTGTCAAGCGGTGCGGATGTCAAGCAGAAAAATCGCGGTGGTTACACAGCTGCCATGATTGCAGAGTTTAACGGTTATTCTGAAGTTGTGGAGTTATTGCAGGCAGCGGGCGAACCAGGCTGCAAACTCCGCCTGCGCGAAAAATCGAATTAACAATTAGCCGGAGATCCGAGAGCGCACCCGAAATTGTTTGAGAAATGAAATACAGGCAGTGATGCACACAATAATGGGAGTGAGTCAATCGGAAATCTAGAGGTTAACAGCATTTCTTGTGAGAGCATCTCACTTTTGCATTTGTATTTGTGAAGAATTGCTAATTCGACAACTAGATGAAATGTGGTCTTTTGTGGGAAACAAGCAAAAAAAGCAGTGGCTCTGGCTTGCTTTAGACGAGTTAACTCGCGAAATTGTTGGAGTTTATGTGGGCGATAGTTCAGCTCAATCGGCTAAAAAACACGGCTTGCACGCTCCTATCGTTTCCAGAGACACCCACCCATGTCGTTGCCTGCTGGCGAACGACATGGTGGGTGAAGAGGAAACGACCCCCTCCGCTGCGCAGTGCGCGATCGGGAATTCCTTACCTCCTGTTGCTCGTCAATGTGCGGTTTGTTATACCGACATAACGCGATGTGCAACTTTCTACGGAAGAATAACGGTTTGGTGGTCTGGGTGCATCCCAGTTTGGCAATGAGTAAAAATACTTCATTGCGCAACTGTCACCTTGAGAATACTCCATTAAGATAAGCGCAGCGATGCAGCAGAACCTGGGGAACATTGACGGCTTTCCATTGCGATCCTGAAAGCTTTAGCCGTGCCGCCTTCTGTGTACCGTTGATTCCACCTCTCCCGAACCAATGGAAATCCCCTCGGCTTGATAAGTAGTTAGACAAAAATAATTGCACATAGCCATGGGCGACATGCTCCGGATATGGAGACTAGCGCGAGAGAGTGTGTGAAATTAATTTTGTCCATGTACTTAATAGCTATAGTTCACAATGCGATGGCGATGCTTAGTAACATAGGCCCTAAAATTGTCCACCCGTGGATGGTCCCAGTCGTCAAATTCCTTGAGGGCCTCTGGCACCTTGCCAGACCAGAAAAGGGCTTTCACTCGTGCCAGTCGCTGGCCGGACCCGCCGATTTTTTCCAGATTTTCCATTAAGTGATACCAATCGAGGATTTCTTGACGAAAGATGGTCGGACCAATCTCGACAAACAGGTTCCAGATGCCATCATGGCCATCCCCGAGACACACAAGCGGATTCGCCAAGGGCTGCTGATTTACCCATTTGACCAGTCCTGCATTGTCTCGAAAAAAGGCCGCTACCCCCTGGTCATGCAGATTGACAGCCTTGTAATCGCGCCACTCACAGGGTTGACCAAGGGGAGTCCGTAAGCGCAATATCGGAAGTATATCTAGCCTTGGGTGTTCTACCGAGATTGGCAAGGGATTCTGGCAAATGAGTCAACTCAAAGGAAGGGGTGCGCTCTTTGTCCTGGTCGATGCTGATTTCTTCAATGGCCTCGGAGACCGTCGGCCACTCTTGCTCTGGGCCAGACTCTTTCTCTTGTGAATGCCTGATTTCTTCAATGGCCTCGGAGACCGTCGGGAACTCAAAATCATGGCGCTGCACCAGCCGTTGCTGAGTTCCCCGGGAGACGCTAATCCCCGTGAGCACCTTAAGATCTTCCGAGGCGTGCTCATAGGAAGAGTTTGCACTTAGCAATAAGCAACATTTCTCCAGATAGGGGCTCCACTGGCTATAGGGCTTTACCTCAAAATAGGCCGCTTGTTTGGAGGTGATTGAAATCTTGCCCACAATGCTATTTAAAGCTCTGGCTCGTCCGGCAGTGGTACCACTGCTACTTTGGATAAAAAAAGGGCAATCTCTGGACCGACGTATTGAAGCCACTGCCTGCGGATGGTGCCTTCTATCCCTGAGAGCGTTTTCAATTCCTCTGGAACAGTCGCTTGAGCCTCCTCGTACAACAAGGCGGCCATGGCCAAGGCATAAGTTTGTATTTGAGCCAACTTCTCTCTATTCATCGTTTCAGGGGGAACGTTTGTCTGGTATCTCAGCCTAACATCATCTCGTCAGTTGCTCGACTAAGCAAAAATACTCATTACCAAACTGGGATGCACCCGGTGGTCTTTGGCTGAAAATGTTGTTCTCAAAACTCCCTAAATCTCGTTGGTTGGAAAAAGTTGCACACGGCGTGACATAGGGAAAGCATATCAACAAGGCACCGCCTGTAGGGAAAGAATCGGGAAGGACGAGTCTCATTGAAAGACTGAACAACATTTGACGACCGTTCTTAAAAAAACTGGAGAACCACATCGGTGGGATTTGGAACTTTGTCCACGCTTCGCTACTATAATTATTGCCTACGATCGCGCTCCCATTACTGTGCATGACTACCGATAAATGAAATACAAACTACTATACGAAGGACTTCGGAAGCGCAAACTGCAGGCGGGGGAACTTATATTCTCTGAGGGCGACCCTGGGGATTACGCTTACATCATTGAAGAAGGTGCGATCGAAATCTGGACGGAGATTGATGGCCAGCGGTTGGTGCTGAATGTGCTCTCAGCGGGGAGCATGTTCGGAGAGCTGGCCCTGGTGGACGGACGCACCCGATCTGCATCTGCGACGGCAAAAGGCGATGTGCTTTTGACTCTGATGACCCAAGAGCAGGTTAACCAGCGGATCCAGTCCGCTGACCCGATCCTGCGCATGCTGCTGCTGGTGGCGATCCGTTACTTCCGCTCAGAGACTGAGAAGTTGCGACACTATACTGAAGAGCAAATTACCTCTTACTCTGACCCCCGTGCGGACTTGGAAGGTCGGATCTCAGAAGCGGTGGAAATGATCCGGATGGAGAGTGAGTTGCGCACGGCGATCGACGAGGAGCAATTTACTCTCCTCTACCAGCCTGTCATACATCTGGAAAGGGGGCAAATTGTCGGCTTTGAGGCCCTGATCCGATGGCAAAGTCCGACGCGGGGTTTGGTGCGCCCGGATCTGTTCATCCCCCTAGCGGAATCAACTTCCCTGATTGTCCCGATCGGGCAATGGGTGATTGCAGAGGGAGTCCGGGCCTTGCAGGAGATAGAGTCGGTGACTGGTAAGCAGATGTTCGTCAATCTCAATATTGCTAATCGCCAGATTGAAGACCCTGATTTCTTTGAATTCCTCCTGGAAGAAACCCGTCAAGTGCAACCGAGTCAGATTAAGTTGGAAATCCTGGAACGCAGTCTGTTCGACAGTGATGCGGCGATCGCCTGGGTGCGCCGTTGCCGTTCCCTCGGCTTTCCTCTGGTCCTGGATGACTTCGGTACTGGCTATTCTAGTCTCCAATATCTGAATAAGTATCGCTTCGATACCATCAAGATCGATAAGTCCTTTGTCTGGGGACTGGATGATAAAGCTAACAGTCGCAGCATCTGTCAGGCGATCGTGGACCTGTCCCATGCCCTGGGCATGACAGTTGTCGCTGAGGGTGTGGAGAAGTCTTCCCACGTCAATGCTTTGCGCGAGATCGGCTGCAGTTTTGGACAGGGCTACTTTTTTGCTAAACCCATGCCCCTGGAAAATGCTATTGCCCTCTTAGATAATCCTCCTTTTAGTTGGTAATGGTTAATATACTGCGAAGGGTCCCTTTGCTCTTAGGGCCATATCTTGAAGAGCAAAAGCGCTAAGCAAATCTCATTGCGAAGGGGGAGTATAATTGAGAGATCCTTGTTTAGTAGAAGTAACACCCCCCGGGGGGGTCTGATAGTTTAGCATACAACAGTTACTGCTTTGGGAGCCCCCCACGCAATGGCACGTTCTTCGACCGAAGAGCGCAAATCGATTCCTTTCAAAGTATAGTTATTGCCATTAGCAATTCAGATGCAGAACCAATTAATCGAAACTTATCCTGACATCATGTCGGGTACAGGTATTTGCGGGCACCCGCGTACCAGCAAATACTCAGTGCAACTACCCCGGGAGAAAGTCAGCTATGAATTTCTTGATGACTTTCCTACTGTCAGTCGCGATCGAGCTATAGCTGTCCTTAATTCAGCGATGGGATCGATCGGCTCACTAGAAACCCGGTTTCTGATATCCTTGACTAGGTCTATGAGGCGATCGCCCTATTCCTGCGCCTCTGCCAGCACTTCCTGGTAAAGCCTTGGACTGATGCGTGCTTCTTGTGCTATCAGGGCGTCAAGAACTTCTTTGACGTTATCGATCAGTCCTCGGCGTTTAGCAATCAACAGAGTTCCTACCGTGCCGATAACAGGCAGGTTTCGAGATTCTGCTACTAGCCTGGCCTTGCGATCGTCGAGCAATATTTGATTTACGCCCAGTTCCTCTGCTAGAACAATGGCAGCGGTTTCACCTAAGTGAAGCTTTGTCTCGGCTTGAAGATCTAATATTTTCTGAGGATCGCTAACTGTTCGCACTGAAATCCAGGTTATTGACTCTACTTCACTGACTGCGGGATGATTTCCTCTAGTTACTTCGTTGTATACCTCCTGAGGAATAATAATCTCTCCAAAAACATCCCGTAGGATATCCAGTTTTCCCACCTTTGCCAATTCGCTCAGAGGAGTGGTGTCGGAAACAACGATCATTTCTTGTATTTCTCCAGGGTACGCATAGCTTGGGCAACTTCCTGCTGTAATTCTTCCCGCGTCATGTTTGGAAATGGTGAGATGTCATAGGCACTCATCAAGTCGGAAAGTTGCCACCGATCGATCCCTAGCAGGTGTGCTGCCAGTCCGGCGCTGATATCAGCATGTCGCAGTAATGTCATTACATAGGCTTCCTTGGCTTTGCTCTCTGCTTCTAACCTGATGGAGTCGGGGATATCGCCAATGGGTAAGGTGAACTTTACCTCTGTATGTTTTTGTATCTTTACAGTCATAGATCGCGATCGGGGTAATGATTTACCTTTTCATTATAGTTTTCTTCGAGTGCTACATCAGTGGGCGAACATCGCCTCTGTTCTATGTGCCGATCCCCTCGTTCCCATGCTCTGCCTGGAAACGCGCAGTTGAGGCTCCCGCCTCTGGTTACAAGCCGCTCTAGGGGTCTTGCTGATGTCACGCAGGTGGGAGGCAGAGCCTCTAGGATCCGTTCCCAGCCAGAGACTGGGAACGAGAATAACACGGATAGTTCGTGTTTCTCGATCTGGCTCTTTAGGCAAGCACTTCTAATGTGTTGCTGGGGGTTCCATCTCCTGCTCGGTTGCAGGGGACTATCCGATAGGCTAATGCCTCTCCTGACTGACGATGGGATAAGACAACTTCTCTATGGAGCGCTGTGGTTTGCCAAATTCCCAAGGTGCGATTTAATTCTTGCACTTTATAGGCAGCAACTTTCCCGCCTTTACTGGGAGGTTGCCAAGTTAATTTAATTGTACCAGGCTCTGTACGAGTGGCTTGGAATTGCTCAATTGTTCCGGGGACTTGCATCGGAGTTGGTGCGGAACGTCCCGCCCAACCTAGGAGTTTCAGTTGCTCGTCGTTTCGTTGGGTCACGGCTTCAGCATAGTTGATATCGGACCCGCTTGGTTTTTAGTCGTCACTGCTTGTTCTGCTGCTGATTTTGCGGTCAGCACCTGATGTTGGGCTGATTTTAATTCGTTCAGGACGTTTTGCAGTTGTTCGACGGGAATGACCGGGGCGGGATATACTTCGCTATTGGCGGTCAAGCCTGAGATCGTGTTTTGTGCCAAGGTGGCTATTTACATTTCCGACTTAGGGAAGGTTGCCATTTTCGTTCACCTAAATTATTTGTCCGTTACTCATAGTCTAGACTGATATCCCCATGTCACTGGAGCCAGTGTGGGCAGAATCGCAAGTGTCACTATCTTAGGCATTACAGGTGGGTCTGGTGTAGTATGATCCAGATGACGAATGACCTGCTGGACCTGCTGCTGTCGTTTGACTGGGTGGGATAATTGATTTGCACCAGAGCAAATATGCTTTGCGGCAGAGCAAATATGCTTTGGCCAGAGCAAATATGCTTTGCGGCAGAGCAAATATGCTTTGGTCCAGAGCAAATATGCTTTGCTACAGGACAAATATGCTTTGCCTCAGAACAAATCATATATGATTTGACTCGTTTATACTGGCGACTGGAACGCACCAAGGGAGGCTTCACTTCCCGTCACAAGGCAATGGGCCTTACCGGAAAAGCAGATGCTTGCGCCATTTTTGCGGATCGCCAGATTTCCCTCGTTTGGTGGCAGAGCCTCCAGTCACAAGGCTAGGGGCCTTACTGAGCCGAAGGGACCGGTAGTAACATGTTTTCTGGGGAGGAAGGACGACCTGGAATACCCTCCACATCTAATATTCTTTCTATCGCTGCCGGTGATTTATGAGCGCGGGCGATGCTACTACGGGGGTTACGGGGCTGCATGCCGATATTTGACTTAACTTTAAAAATATTTCTTTGCAAAAGTTTACGCGATTGGGAGATATTCTGGGTTTTTTTGAGCTAATATGGTTAGAGAGAGTCCTCCATAAGGAATAATTAAGCGAATAGACAGGAAAAAAACCCCTTCTTATTAGCAGATATATAGTTTTGCTAATATAAGTGAGGAAGCCTCAAGTCCCAGATGCCAGCAAAGGCACGCTAAGACTATTCTGTAAGACTGGTTCGGTAGTAACAGGCTTTCTGAGGAGTGAAAACGAAATCTCGCCTGCCGATAATAAATACATACGGAACCTTGGATGGTGCCAATTGTTCAGACTTTCAAACTGCTGGTGATTCACCAAGATCGGGTGGTGGAATTGCCAAAGAATGCGACAGCGATCGCAGGTAGTCCCTTTTGCCCTTATAGTGCCGTCACATATGGTCGGTCTGTCTTGATTTTCCAGGGGCATCCAGAGCATAAAAAGACCTATACACAAGCACTAATGCGGCGTCGAAAAGACGTCATAGAAGAAGGAGTGCTCTCGGCTGGCTTACGTTCACTGGATGACAACATTGATGCTCAACTAATCGCGAAATGGGTTGTCAATTTTATTCAGCAAGATCGTGGAGAATAATGGATCAAAATATAATGAACGGGAATAGAGAAATATTGAGTCAAGCACGGCCAGTGATAATGGGGTATTTTTTGGCAGTAGTTGCTACCATCATATGGGCAGGCAATTTTATCATTGCCAGGGCTTTTCACGATAATATTCTCCCGATCGGTCTAGCATTTTGGCGATGGGCGATTGCTGTGATAACCTTGACACCATTTGCTGTGAGAGTGACAGTCGCAGAGTGGAAATTGGTTCAAAAACATTTTCGCTACTTGATTGTATCGGCATTGTCAGGCGTGACAGTTTTTAACACCTTGATATACATTGCAGGTCATACAACACAGGCAATGAATTTAGCCTTGATTGCCTCTTCTTCTCCCATTTTTGTTGTACTTATGTCACGCATATTTTATGGTGAGATGATTTCTTTAACCCGTACTAAAGGTATCTTAGTTACGGTAATTGGTGTTGTTTTGTTGCTTACAAAAGGATCGTTAGAGAAGCTACTGAATATTTCCTTTGCAATTGGCGATCTATATATGTTGTTGGCAGCCATAATCTTTGCTGGCTATACCATGCTCGTTAAGCGCAAGCCACCCACCATGGGAATGATAACCTTCACTCTATCTACTTTTAGCTTAGGACTGTTGTTCTTGATACCTTTCTATGCACTGGAATGTTGGATTTATTATCCTGTTGTCTTCAATCCTTCACTAATACTTGCGTTACTATACATTGGGATTCTCTCATCGGTAGTGGCATTTCTTGCGTGGAATAAGGCGATTACTTTAATCGGTCCTTCCCGCACAGCCTTCATATATTACCTAATTCCGATCTTCAGTGGCATTGCTGCATGGCTTCTTCTAGGTGAGGCAATTACCTTCGTGCATATCTTCAGTATGTTACTGATCGTCTTCGGTATTATCATGACTAACCGCATGGAGAATGGCTTTGCAGATCGATCGTGAATTTTTGTAGTGTGAACGTGTGAACGAGTCGCATAGTAGGCTGGGTTGAGGAAGGAGCACTCTTTCGCAGGCACAAGAAATGCGTTAAACTAAGAATTGACTGGGCTCTGGATGCCGAAGCTTAGTTAGATACGGCGATCGCGTCCATATTTTCTCGTTCCGTGGCTCGAAGGCCTGGGAACGTGCAGTTGAGGCTCTGCCTCCAGTCACAAGCAGATCGCCCTACCGGTGTCGAACAGTAAGCCTTTCAGGCGCGATCGGCAGCACGACCGGTAGTAACGGGCTTTCTGGGGAGGGAACTTGGAATACCCCCTACCTCTAATTATCCCATAGTCGCTACCGGTGGTTTCTGGTGGCGGGGGATGCTAGGTCGAAGGCAGCACGCCGGCTGTTTGCTTAACTTAAGAAAGATTTCTTTACAAAAGTTTACGCGATCGGGAGATATTCTGGGTTTTTTTGAGCTAATATGGTTAGAGAGAGTCCTCCATAAGGAATAATTAAGCGAATAGACAGGGAAAAATCCCTTCTTATTAGCAGATGTATGGTTTTGCTAATATAAATGAGGAAGGCTCAAGTCACAGATGCTGGCCAAGGCACCCTAGGACTATTCTGTAAGACTGGTAAAGCAGTTTATGGAAGGGTATATTAACTGTAAGTAAAAAAACTAGAGGTAAATTATGAATGAAACAACATCTGAGGCGGAGCGGACGGTCACAAGCAGACTGTTCTACCGGTAAAGCCGATGCCACGACTTCGCTAAGAGCACCCGTTGGCAGCCAGAGACTGCGAAGGAAAGTAAGGATAGACCTCCAGCGAGCCTTGTCCCAAAAGAGGGTATTAAGCTGTCACGCATTAAATTGCAGAGGTCGAAAAGCTGAGATAATTGTTCTCAATAGCTTTCCCCATTTTGAATTTTGAAGAATTTTGAATTGCTTAACACTATTATGTCAACTACGAGTTTTCTCAATAACGTCACATCAATGCTGCCAGCAAATTCAGCGATGTCTCGGCTGGGTTTGTCGCGGCGATCGTCTACGATGAATTGTACCACCGCGATATCTTTGACGATTGGCAGGATGGATCTGATCCATTTACCTTAATGGAGCAAGTTTTGATCGACAGTAGCGGTGAGGCCAATGCATTTGTGGGAAAAAAAGAATTACCAGATCTGGATGTAACCCTGGGCTTTGGTCAGGTCAGCATTAATGGAGTGAAAGCTAGGGTAGAGAAAGGGCACATAAATGCCTCCGATATTCCAGGATACGACGATAATCCAGATGAAGCCGCGATGAACTTTCTCCTTAATCCCAAAACTGCTCCCATTGTTGTGGCCGCAACCTTGCACCACTCGATCGCGTTCATCAACAATGAAAATGGAGGTGCCTGGAATGCGAAAGATTATCCTCAAGCCGTTGCCTACTTTTACAGTAGTGGCTACGGTTCAAATGGAGAAATCCTCCAAAACCCCCAAAATGGGAATGAAAAGATATACCGAATCGAGCGCCTGGAGAAGGTTATGAGCCTACAGGTGCGATTTGTTCCGGTATAAACTGAAACACAGTGAAAGCCGGGTCGGTTCTATAAGCCGACAACTTTGGTATCATGAGGGTCCAAACCCCTCCCCCCAAGTACGGGGGTGACTCCGGTCCTTAGTGCTGCGAAGTGACATCATCGTGGTGCGGAGCAAGGACTTAAGTGTAGGCCATCTGGTAGCTCAAACCGGAAACGCCGCTAGGGAAATGCTCATGGCTAGAAAAAACGAACCTACTTAAACCTCGTTAACATAAACCAGCGAAAGAGCTGATACGCTGGCCCAAAAGGGATAGGAAGCAAGGTATCAACTTTTTGTAGTGGTTGATAGCGTACTCCATAAAGCTCCCGGGGGAATGTAGGGGCCTAAAAGCATCAATAATGATACCAAGGAACAAAGTAATCTCCAGTGTGCTATCCACCGGGTATGTCTGTTGGGTGGATAAGTTAGATGATAAACGTAAGCCGCTGGGGAAGGGATGTCCTAAGAAGCTAATGCCTAGGGTAATGCCTTGGATATGCAGATGTGGGACGGTGATGATAGGAAACAATTGGGACAAGTAATTCTGATTAATGTTACGGTGGCCAGCTCCTAAGGGGAGTTTAGGTTATAACTTCCTGGTAAAACGGCCCAGTAAATAGTGATACTAAAGGTTTGTCGGCAGCTCCACTCACAGCCAGGATAGGGATAAACGAACAGATTGTAAGGCAAACCAGGAGCAATCTTGGCAAGCTGCCCAAGGAAAGGGCCTATCACCCAGTAGCCGGATGCATTGAAAGGTGCAAGTCCGGTTCCGAAAGGGAGGGTTGGGAAGCGATTCCTAGCTCGACCCCGACCTAATTAACCAGTATACTCGACAAAAAATACAGTTCTTACGACGTACATCCTGTTAGCAGGAGAGCGAACACTGTAGTTTTGTTCCCTCGAAAATGAAAAACATGAATTTTAAGGCTATTATCACGAGAAATATAGGCTCAAATTTACAACTCTACGGTGTCTTTTTGGGGTGGTTATTTGTCAGTTTCCTTATGGTTTATGACTATTGCTATGAAGTTACCCACCCACCGACTGGATTTATTCCTAGTAGTTATGAGCCTCCTAATTTTGCTCTAGTCGTAATTTTGTTAACTATTATGGGACTAGAGCTGATGTTCGTCTATTGGGTATTGCGTGCATTGAAAGGAGGACATCGCATACTCCGAGTCACTATGTTATCGATCTTGAACTTCTTCTGGACTATCCTTTCAGTTTTGATGAGTGGGACTCGACCACCAAATCCTCTATTGTGGCATTTTAGTTGGCTTCTATTACTAGAAATAATTTTGGTTGTGGATGTTGTTATATTCTCAATCATACGTTTTATTCATTCTCTCTATCGAGCGATCGAGTCACATCTTTGAATTTTGAAGAAATAATTTTGAATTGCTTGTCCTCAGAGTTGCGGAGTTGGGTCTCGCTTCCTAATTAACCTACGTCCCGGACGCGCTAGTCGCACCTTCCGGGACACACCGCTACGCGCCCATTTTAATACAATTGGATCGTCGGCTCCGGATAAATCCACGTCTTGAACGCGAAGTATATCTACATTGGGATTTTGACGCAGAACACCACGGATAATATGGTTGTTAAAGTTCTCGTCAGCCAGTAATTTTACCATATTATATGGGTGCATCTCACTTTCGTAATTTAGCCCGCTTAGTTAGAGATGGCGATCGCGTCCCAGGAAAAAAACGCTCGCTTAATAGAGGAACAATTTATGCAAACCCAAGAAATCATTACAAACCCTATATCTACAACCAGCAATGTTCGAGAACAAATCCGTCAAGAAATTGAACAAGTACCGGATGAAATTTTGGAGAGCGCTTTAGAGTTTATTCTCTTTCTCAAGTCTCGTTATTCTGACTCATTAATGGCAAAACAGACACCCTCTACGGGGGCATCAATCCTCAAAACACTGGAACGCATTGGTAAATGGGAAGGGGATGACTTTGATGAGTGTTTATAGTTAGTGCATAATTGAGGCAAAAGCATGAGCAAGTTAACCATAGAAATTTCTGAGGATCTAGCAGAAGCTCTCCGAGTGCCACCAGCAGAGCGAATGTCGCGCCTGCGTCGGGAACTGGCCGTGAGATTATACCAAAAAAGTTTACTTTCATTTGGGAAAGCTCGCGAGTTGGCTCAGATGAGTAAATGGGAGTTTCACGAGTTATTGGGTTCAGAAGGGGTCGATCGCAGCTATGACTTAGAGGAATTGGAAGCAGACTTGAAAACCCTGGAGTATTTGAATTGAAAGCAGTAACTAATTCTTCTGTCTTAATTGCTTTAAGTACAATTGGACAGCTTTCATTGTTGCATCAAAGATTTCCAGAGGGACTGCTTTTGCCCCAAGCAGTCTGGCGAGAAGTGGTAGAAACTGGAGCAGATAGACCTGGATCGCGGGAAGTAGCCTCCGCTTCATGGTTGACTCGACGTGCTATTACGAATAATGCGTTGGCAACTTTACTGCGTCTGGAATTGGATGAAGGGGAAGCAGAAGCGATCGCCTTATACTTGGAAGAACCGGTAGAAGCTATTCTGCTAGATGAAAAGAATGCACGTAAGGTAGCGAGACGCATGGGTTTACCTGTCTTGGGTACATTGGGTATCCTTAAGTAGTTAGACAAAAAAAATTGCACATAGCCATGGGCGACATGCTCCGGATATGGAGACTAGCGCGAGAGAGTGTGTGAAATTAATTTTGTCCACGTACTTATCTGGGCTAAAAAAAATGGCTCGATACCCATTTTAAGGGAACAACTGGATGCGCTGCGACTAGGCAGGTTTCGTCTGAGCCAGTTAATTTATCAAGAAGCGTTAAATCAAGTCGGTGAATAGGAATTTGCTGTTGCTAAAGGAAGTTAGTGCGATAACAAAGAAGCAATTGACAGCAGGCACTTGCTATGGGTTAAGCTAAGAATTGACTGGACTGTCCGATGCCGAAGCTTAGTTAGATATGGCGATCGCGTTTGTTTATTTGAGAGGAATAAATCTTACTTGTCCTTCCCATTCACCCTCAAGGCTACACTCAGCTATCAGTAATATTTCCTCAATGGCTAGACCAATTGGAACGCGACGGCTGACTTCAAAAACTCCAGGCATTGATAAGCCTACTTGGATTCTTTCGTAGGCAAAGCGGACCATCGTTGCTACATCATTCGTTAACACAACTCGCCCTTGCTGAGCCGCCCATGCTAAAACAGTTGGATCGTCGGCTCCGGATAAATCCACGTCTTGAACGCGAAGTATATCTACATTGGGGTTTTGACGCAGAACACCACGGATAATATGGTTGTTAAAGTTCTCGTCAGCCAGTAATTTTATCATATTATTACTCGTGCTGGTTGCGTCTTGCCAACAAGCGATCGCGTATGCCCACTGGACTAAAACGGCGTTCAGCTTCCTGACGAATCTCTGCGGCAATCTTCTCGCGTTCGGTAATATAAGCGTCAACTTCCTCTTTGTGTCTCAGATAGTAGCCGATCGCAAAATAGACATCGGCCAGCTGAAGTGATGGATAGCGATCGACGATTTCGGACGCAGGAACTCCTTCCAGAAAAGCCGCGATAACTGTATCTAGGGTGACGCGAGTTTTGCCCACTCGTATTATCCCATCAGGGTGCATCTCTAGTGGAGCCGGTTCAGTTACAATCGCTAGTGTCATAAGCAATGGTAAGTTCAACGAGACGATCTTAGCTTGTCAGTAGCGTAGGCCGATCGTTTGCCTGCCGTGGGGTGCAGATGTTCCCGATCGCCTTCTCGACTGACGAGATAATACCATTTTACTCGTTTATATCGTTAAGTCGTTGCGTTACCAATCTGAGAATATCCACGATCTCCCCTTGGCGGCGATCGAGATTTTCCAATACCCGATAAATGCGAGACTGGTTTTGAGTAGAATCTGCCATTAAGCTATAAAGTTGAGCCCGATCGCGCTGGTACTCCTGCTGAGATTCTGCCACACCCGATCGCAACTCTCGAATTGATTCTGTTAAGGCTTCAATAGCCCGCGCGTTCGATGCGGCGATCGCTTTTAGCTCTTCGTCTGTCATACTGCTTGTTAGTGCTACCATCGATCGTGGTAACTAGATTATACACCCGGTTTCCGATATCCCTGACCAATGTCTGAGAGGCGATCGCCCGTGGCCCCTCCAGAGAGTGGCCAGAAACCGGGTTGAAGTAGGCGTCGGTGGGCGGGGCCCGACAAATAACCGGTAATCCGGAGATAAGCAACCGGTGGAAACGACAGGCGCAGTCCCGGGAAATCATACCCCGAAAGTCCCACCAGCAGGGGATTTCAGAAAAAGATGAAAAAAAATTGCCAAAACCCTTGACAACTGCCCAGAAAATATATAAGATGGTATATAGTAGCAAATAAACAGGAGAGGAATTATGAGAGGAAATATAAAATTGGGGAAATTAGGGTTTGTTTTTTTGACAACAACACTGTTGATGCTGGGAATGAGTCCAAAAACACATAGTCAAGGAGGTAGAGCTGGTTTATGTATGAGACATACTAGAATAAGTGGTTCATCTGGAAACGTGGTAGATACTGGTTGGATATGTGCAAGAGAAGCAGATTTCAGTGAATGGATTGGACTCGGAGATGATACGGGTTGGAAAGATCAAGAATTAGCCTTTAGAACAAGGAGTAAAAGTTTGTTTGTTCCATAGTGAGCGGCAGTACTGGTGGAAGAATAGAAGAAAGCAAATGTGGCGAATCTTATAATAAGATCGCTCAGGGAAATTTAGGAGATGATACGAGTTGGAAAAATCAAAGATTGGGTTTTACAGTTTATAGTCCTGAAAAAAATTATGAAATCTGTTTACAACACAGAAGTGGTAGTAACGGAAATGTAATTAATACTGGTTGGGTATGCAGTCATGAGAAATATCAATGACATTTATTTAGGTGATGATACAGGTTGGCGCGATCGAATATTAAGATTCAAAATAAATAAAAATAGATAAATGATGTACAGGCGATATGGCAACAATTCATCGAAGTCTATTGGCAAATATGATGCACTTATAAATATGGAAAAAAATAGTATAAAAGAAATTATTTTATTGGTGGAAGAGGATCCGGAAGGTGGTTTTATTGCTAAAGCGATCGGGTAATATATTTTCACTCAAGCAGATAGCTGGTAATAACTGCGAGAAGTGATTAAAGATGCAGTTCATTGCCCTGGCAAAGTCTGTCCGGGCACACCATCTGATTTTTCCGGAACGGTTCGGGGGGAAAGGGAACTATAATTAAAGCAGAACTATCTATTGAAAAAATGACAGAGATAGCGGAAATAGATAAAATAATAGCAGTATCGAATACAGGACCGCTAATTTCAGCATTTGAATCTGGTCGGACGGACTTGCTCAAGCGATACTTTTCCCTAATTTACATCAGTTCTTCAGAGTTAGCAGAGTTTGCCAATCATGGATGGACAGCTGAAATTAACCAATTAATTGCTGAGGACTTTGTAGTTGTGATAGAGTTGAATGTTACCGAACAACAGCAAGCAGAAGCAGTGGCGCAGCAAATTGCCAAATTACCGACATCTGGAAACCCGGACTGGCGTCACCACCTTCCGGAAGCAGAGGCGATCGCCTTGACTCAGGAAAGAACAGAGTTAGGAGTAGGGATAATTCTTTTAGATGAGAAAGCGGCGCGTCAGATAGCGAGAGAACTGGGACTAAGACTCACAGGATTTCCCGGTGTGGTAGGATGGTGTGGAAGGGATGGATTTTTGACGAAGTCAGACATTCGACAAGTGCTAAAAACTTGCCAGCAGCAAGGCACTTACTATAGCGATCGACTAATTGAGACAGTAGCAGAAAATTACGGGAGGTAAAATATGAAAAAGACAGTACCAGAACCAAATGCGGAGTTATTATCAGCGGAGGAAGTACATGCCGATGTTATGTCATTACAGTCAGCTTTAGAGCAGCGAAAAGCGGAACGACAAGCCTATAATATCTTAGAACGTCCGCAAATAAAAGAAATGCTCTCCCAAGTAATAGCCAGCGGGGTATGTACCAACGAAGCAGAAGCGATAGAAAGAGCATTGAAGACGCTAGTAACGGCGGTAAGTAACTAGCAAATTATGGGCAATGCTTGTAAACTGGGCTGGAGGATGCCGAAGTAAGGTTAGATATGGCGATCGCGTCCCTGTAAACAGATCGATTGCTTGGTGCTATTATAGCAGCGAGCGCCGATCGTGGCTATCTGGATAACCCCAGGTTTTAGCAAATGGGCTAGATTAGAGAGAAAAGAGAAAATGGATAAATATGGGTGAAAATAAGATAAAATAAATTATTTTCTTGGTGTCATAGGATCCGGAAAACGGTTATATTGCTAAAGCGATCGGGGAATCTATTTTCACTCAAGCGGATAGCATGCAATAAATGCGAGAATTGATTAAATATGCCGTGCATTGCCATTATCCTGACGAGCAAAAACGTCCTCAACTAATTCGTCTGCATATTGTTCGCGATGAGGTTGCAGAGAGATTTATCCGGTGAATAACTCGTTAATAATTTAAGTAAATTAGGATATGTTGTCGATCGCCAAACCGGTAGCCATATTAGATTAACGACGCCGGAAAATGGCGAACATCACATTACTATTCCTAACCATAGTCCAATTAAGATTGGAACTCTTAGTGCAATTATGCGTGATGTTGAGAACCACTTTAACTTAACCCGCGATGAATGCCTAACCCGATTATTTGATTAGGTATTACTATCTGGAGAGTGCCAAGTTTTCCTGCGATGACCGGTAGCGAACGCCCGTGGCCCCAGGGAGAGTGGCCAGAAACGAGGTTGAAATCGGGGGTGGTGGACGGCGATCGCCCGACAAATAACCGGTAATCAGGAGATGAGCAACCGGTGTCTGGAGCATGCCGCGTCCTTCAGGACAAGAGCATGCTCCAGACATCGAAGGTGGTAAGGCCGGGGCAGTCCCGGGAAATCATACCCCGAAAGTCCCACCACCAGGGGATTTCAGAAAAAATTGAAAAAAAATTGCCAAAACCCTTGACAACGGCAAAAAAAATATATACGATGGATAATTGTCGCCAATAAACGGGAGACAGGACTCGACAGTCCTACCGGCACCCGACGCACAGCAAGGATACTGAACATTAAGAACGATGCTTAAGTCCCGGCGCACCCAGCCACAAGCCTAGATAGAGGTTGAGGCCGCGAATGTTTGGAGACGCTACCCCATATTAAATTAGACTTGCATGCTTGCCCTGCTGGTAAGCAGCAAGAATAGTCACCGAATGGTGGTAGGGGGATATCTTAAATTCACCAAAGCAAGCCGAGGGAAACCCAAAGTAGCTGCTTATGGTGCATTGAAATGTGTAAAAAAAGGAGACGATTATAGTTGTGTCAGTAGGAATTCTGGGCAAGAAACTTGGCATGACCCAATTGTTTGACATGGAAGAAGGGATAGCTATCCCAGTAACCGTGATCCAAGCAGGGCCATGCAAAGTGACGCAAATCAAAACTAAAGAAACTGATGGCTACGTGGCGGTGCAACTCGGCTACAAAGAAGTGCTGGAGAAGCGGAGTAATAAGCCAGAGATGGGACACGTGAAAAAGGCAGGAGTCGATCAGCCGCTGCGTCACCTGCGGGAGTACCGCACGGAGGGAGTCGATGGCTACGAACTAGGTCAGGAAATTAAAGTTGATATATTTGAGGCCGGTCAAGAGGTAGATGTGATCGGCACGAGTATAGGTAGGGGCTTTGCTGGCTATCAAAAACGCCATAACTTCCGGCGCGGTCCCATGTCCCACGGTTCCAAAAATCACCGCCTGCCAGGATCGACCGGTGCGGGAACGACACCAGGTCGGATCTATCCGGGGAAGAAAATGGCAGGACGCAAAGGGGGCGATCGCATCACGATCGAGAAGTTGAAGGTAGTGCGAGCGGATGCAGAACGGGGGTTACTGGTGGTCTCGGGGTCAGTGCCCGGTAAACCAGGAACATTGCTGAATATTGTCCCAGCGAAGCTAGTAGGCAAGAAAAAGTAGAGGCAGAAAATGGTTAGTTGTGCAGTCCGAAACTGGGAAGGACAAGAAGTAGGACAAGAAAATCTGGAATTGCGAGTTGCTAAGGAAGAAAATGCAGCTCACATAGTCCACCGGGCCTTGGTAAGGCAAGTGAATAATGGCCGCCAGGGGACCGCGAGCGCGAAAACTCGCGCGGAAGTTAGAGGTGGCGGACGCAAACCTTGGCGTCAAAAGGGCACGGGCAGAGCAAGGGCCGGTTCGATCCGATCGCCCCTATGGCGGGGAGGCGGGGTAATATTTGGACCCAAACCCAGAAGCTATGAAACGAAGATGAACCGCAAAGAGCGGCGTCTGGCCCTGCGGACGGCATATATGAGCCGAGTGGAAGACTTAATTGTAGTAGAAGAGTTTGCCGAGCAATTACCGCAACCAAAAACCAAAGAATTGGTAGGGGCGATCGCCCGTTGGGGAGTAGAACCAGGAGCGAAAGTGCTATTGATAGTGCCAGAGAAATCAGAAATGGTATATCTGTCGGCCAGGAATATAGCTTGGGTGCGGCTGATCGAGGCAAATCAATTGAATGTCTATGACGTGCTGAATGCCGATAAAATTGTAGTGACCAAAGCAGCCTTGGCAAAAATTCAGGAGTTGTACGGTGAGTAGAAGAGACCCAAACGCCCTACCAGATTTAATCAGACGTCCGATCGTCACGGAAAAAGCAACGCGGCTGTTAGAAGAGAACAAATACACCTTTGAGGTGGACAAGCGGGCCACAAAGCCGGAAATTAAGGCTGCGATCGAAGACTTGTTTGAGGTGAAAGTGGTCAAGGTAAACACCTTAATCAAACCCCGGAGAAAAAAGAGAGTCGGGAGATTTGTGGGATATAAAGCCCAATACAAACGGGCAATTGTTACCCTGGCAGAAGAAAATGAAATAGTCCTGTTCCCAGAAGTATAGTTAGCAGGCGTGGCGAGATGTCCGGCGCAAGAGAGGAGAAAGAAATATGCCAGTTAGAAATTATAAACCCTATACTCCCAGTACCCGCGAACACAGCGTATCTGATTTTGCGGAGATTACCCGCAGCGAGCCGGAAAAATCCTTGACGCGATCGAAGCATCGTGCGAAAGGAAGGAATAATCGCGGGGTAATAACCTGTAGACATCGAGGGGGCGGTCACAAGCGACTGTACCGGGAAATAGATTTTAAGCGCCAGAAGCACAACATTCCGGCAAAAGTAGCAGCAATAGAATACGATCCCAACCGGAATGCCCGGATAGCCCTGCTATATTATGAGGATGGGGAAAAGCGGTATATACTGCACCCCAAAGGATTAGAAGTGGGGACGAAGATCGTCTCGGGACCGGAGTCCCCGATCGAAGTAGGGAATGCCTTGCCCCTGGGTAACATGCCCTTGGGAACCAACGTGCATAACGTGGAACTGAAACCGGGGCGGGGAGGGCAGATGGTGAGATCTGCCGGTGCTACAGCCCAGGTAGTGGCAAAAGAAGGAGACTATGTTAGCGTCCGCATGCCCTCCGGAGAAGTGCGGATGATCCGACGGGAATGCTACGCCACCATCGGACAAGTGGGTAATGTGGAAGCCAGAAATATTAGCCTGGGGAAAGCAGGTCGGACGCGCTGGAAAGGACGCCGTCCACAAGTCAGAGGCAGCGTCATGAACCCGGTGGATCACCCCCATGGTGGTGGAGAAGGTCGGGCCCCGATCGGGAGAAGCGGTCCCATGACCCCCTGGGGCAAACCAGCATTGGGTTACAAAACCCGCAAGAAAAAGAAACAAAGTGATGCTTTGATTGTACGCCGTCGCCGGAAATCTTCCAAACGCGGTAGAGGTGGTCGGCAAAGTTAGGGGTTAATAACAGAAACCCCCCCGGCGAGGCGCCCGGAGGCGTCCGTCCGACGTAACTAACAAAGAAAAGAAAAATGTCTCGTTCATTAAAGAAAGGACCGTTCGTAGCAGATCATCTGCTGAGTAAAATCGAAAAGCTGAACGAAAAAGGCCAAAAGCAAGTGATCGAGACTTGGTCTCGGGCCTCGACAATAGTGCCCCAGATGATCGGCCATACGATCGCAGTCCACAATGGCAAGCAGCACGTGCCAGTGTTTATCAGCGAGCAGATGGTCGGACATAAATTGGGAGAATTCGCCCCAACGCGCACCTTTCGGGGTCATACTAAGGGAGATAAAAAATCTCGGAGATAGCAGACGAGCAAAAGGAGAAATATCCAGGGTTGATTGTGGTAAAATGTTCACCAGGAGTTGAGCGAATAAGAGAAACCCGGTTGATGCTAGACTAGCAAGAAGGAAAAGGGGAAATGGCAATAGATACAGATTCAGAAACAAAGGCGATCGCGAAATACATCCGCATGTCTCCCCATAAAGTGCGTCGGGTACTAGACCAGATCAGAGGGCGAGAGTACCAAGATGCGCTAACAATACTGGAGTTTATGCCCTATCGAGCTTGCGAACCGGTGAGAAAGGTAGTGATGTCGGCAGCAGCAAATGCCGAACATAATCAGGGACTAAACCGGAGGGACTTAGTTATAAGTAAAGCCTATGCAGATGGGGGACCAGCATTGAAACGCTATAGACCCCGCGCTCAAGGAAGAGCTTACCAGATTCGCAAGCCGACCTGTCATATTACGGTAGCAGTAGCCCCGAAATTAGACGACGAGAGATAAGCAAGAGTAAGAGGTTTCATAGTGGGACAGAAAATACATCCAATAGGGTTTCGTCTGGGGGTGACCAAAGAACACCGATCGCGGTGGTATGCTGATGCCAAGCATTATCCAGACATATTGCAAGAGGACTATAAAATTCGTGGGTACGTAGAAAAAAATCTGAGCAATGCGGGGATCTCGGAAGTACGAATAGAACGGAAAGCAGACCAAATAGAATTGGAAGTGCGCACGGCCAGACCCGGTGTAGTGGTAGGTCGGGGAGGAGCCGGTATTGAATCCTTGCGCACGGGATTGCAGGCCACTTTGGGAAGCAGCGATCGGCAAATCCGGATTAACGTAGTAGAAGTGGCCAGAGTGGATGCCGATGCAGCACTGCTAGCAGAATATATTGCTCAACAACTAGAAAGACGGGTATCATTTCGCCGGGTAGTCCGTCAAGCCATTCAAAGGGCACAGCGGGCTAACGTTCAGGGCATAAAAGTGCAAGTCAGTGGCAGATTAAACGGAGCAGAAATTGCGCGGACGGAATGGACCAGGGAAGGGAGAGTACCCCTGCATACCTTAAGAGCAGACATCGACTACGCTTACCGCCCAGCCCAGACAATCTATGGCATCCTGGGAGTGAAAATTTGGGTCTTCAAAGGGGAAATAATTCCCGGACAAGAAGAACTGCAAGCCGCAGCAGCACCGCCCCCAGGTGGTCGGAGGCGACAACCACGACGCCGTCAGCAATTTGAAGACCGTTCTAATGATGGTTAATAAGCAATTCTGGCATTCTATCAGGCAAAATTAATGCAGGGGGAAAGCCATTGAGAACGAGGAGCGAGTGTGGTTTGAGCGTAGCAATTTAACTGCACGACAGCTTAGTAAGACTTGTATCGCCGGTCAGTGGTGAAAAGAGTTGAGAACTGACAAATCGGGGAGAGGGAAAAGGAGAGCACCCAGATGTAGATAGGAGTTTCTCCCCCATCTAGAATAAGCGCGATCGCAATCAGGAGAAGCTGAAAAGGGGCAGCTCTTGTAGCCCTACGCAAATGAAAACGGACAAAGGATATGTTAAGTCCCAGAAGAACAAAATTCCGCAAGCAACATCGAGGTCGGATGAAGGGAATGGCCTCAAGTGGGAATAAGATTAACTTCGGTGAGTATGCTTTACAAGCACTCGAACCTCACTGGATCACATCCCGCCAAATTGAAGCAGGTCGCCGTGCCATGACCCGTTATATCCGCCGGGGTGGGAAAATATGGATTAGAATCTTTCCCGATAAACCAGTAACTATGCGCCCCGCAGAAACCCGGATGGGTTCTGGTAAAGGGAACCCAGAATTTTGGGTAGCAGTAGTGAAGCCCGGACGCATACTCTATGAAATAGCGGGCGTACCAGAAGCAACGGCGAGAGAAGCGATGCGCCTTGCTTCTCACAAATTGCCGATTAAAACAAAGTTCGTAGTCCGCGAAACGGAGCATTAGTACAATGGCTTTACCGAAGATTGAAGAGGCGAGAAAGCTGAGTGATGAAGAACTGAGCGAACAGATTAAAGCCGTCAAAAAGGAACTATTTGACTTAAGGTTCAAGAAAAGTACTAATCAGTCAGAGGAAAAAACCCACCTAGTCAAACATACGAGGCACCGGCAGGCTCATCTGATGACAGTACAACGGGAAAGAGAACTGGCAGCAACCAGGGCAAAGGCCCCAGAGGTAGCAGAGGCAGAGGTAGCAGAGGCAGAGGTAGCAGAGGCAGAGGTAGCAGAGGCAGAGGTAGCAGAGGCAGAGGAGGCAACGTAAAGTAATATGCCGATTAAAGAGAGGGTTGGTGTAGTCGTCAGCGACAAGATGCAGAAAACCGTGGTGGTGGCAGTAGAAAACCGCAGCGCCCACCAGAAGTACGGCAAAATTATGGTGCGTACTAAGCGCTATAAAGCTCATGACGAAGAAAACCGGTGCAAAGAGGGCGATCGGGTGCGGATTAGAGAAACGCGACCCCTCAGCCGCACCAAACGCTGGATGGTGAGTGAGATTCTTACCAAAGAAGCCAAAGTCAAAGACTTGAGTGCATCTGCGAGTCCAGAAGCAGCATCTAGTCCAGAAGCATCTAGTCCAGAAGCAGCTGGGAGTCCAGAAGCACCTGTGAGTCCAGAAGCAGCTGGGAGTCCAGAAGCATCTAGTCCAGAAGCAGAAGCTAATAGCTAATTAAAAGGCCAAAACCGTGATTCAACAAGAGTCTTACCTGAATGTAGCTGATAACAGCGGGGCACGGAAAATAATGTGCATTCGTGTCCTCGGAGGAAACCGACGCTATGCTAGCGTCGGAGATGTAATTATCGGCGTTGTCAAAGACGCCAGCCCGAATATGGCGATCAAAAAGTCAGATATAGTTAGAGCTGTGATCGTCCGTACCCGTAAGGGACTGCGTCGGGAGAGCGGTATGAGTATTCGCTTTGACGACAACGCTGCTGTGATTGTCAACCCAGAGGGTAATCCCAGGGGAACCCGGGTGTTTGGGCCAGTAGCCAGAGAACTACGGGATAAGAACTATACCAAGATAATTTCCTTAGCGCCGGAGGTGTTGTGATGGCCAACAAGAAGGGTGCGAAAAGCACTGGCGATCGTCCCATGCGATACAAGATGCATGTCAAAAAAGGTGACAAGGTGCAGGTAATTGCTGGCAACGACAAAGGCAAGGTGGGAGAGGTGCTCAGAACCTTGCCAAAAGAGAGCAAAGTAGTAGTAAAGGAGGTGAACAAAAAAACAAAGCATGTTAAACCGAAGCAAGAAGGGGAATCAGGTCAAATAAAGATATTTGAAGGACCGATTCATAGCTCAAATGTCATGCTTTATTCAGAAAAAGAAAAGGTAGCGTCGCGGGTAGGCTACACTACCAATGAGGATGGCAAGAAGGTGAGAATACTGAAAAAGACGGGAGAAATAATTGATGATTAGTTACCCGTGTACCCCGCTCAACCGCGACTCGGGGGACACAGAAGTTGCAAGGGGGGGTAAATGGCAGAACAATTAAAAAACCGATACAACGAGAAGATTGTGCCCGCGCTGATGGAGAAGTTTAGTTACAGCAATATCCATCAAGTGCCGAAGGTGGCAAAAGTGACCGTGAACAGAGGGTTAGGGGAAGCCTCATCAAATGCTAAGGCATTAGAAGCTTCTGTCAAGGAAATAGCCGCGATCGCGGGTCAAAAGCCAGTAGTGACAAGGGCCAAAAAGGCGATCGCGGGCTTCAAAATCCGCCAAGGAATGCCCGTAGGGGTGATGGTAACATTGCGGCGAGAGCGGATGTATGCCTTTCTAGATCGGTTAATCAACCTAGCGCTGCCCAGGATCAGAGACTTTCGGGGGGTCAGTCCCAAAAGCTTTGACGGACGGGGCAACTACACTCTGGGATTGAAAGAGCAGCTAATCTTTCCAGAAGTAGACTACGACAGCATCGATCGAATTCGGGGCATGGACATTTCTATCATCACCACAGCAAACACCGACGAAGAGGGACGCGCCTTGCTGCGAGAAATGGGCATGCCCTTCCGGGATAAGTGAGGCATTAAGAGGCAGAGGAAAGATGGCGGTAAACGATACGATTGCAGATATGCTAACGCGCATTAGAAATGCTTCTCTAGCACGACATAAAACAACAAACGTGCCAGCAACCAAAATGACGCGCAGCATTGCTAAGGTATTAAAAGAGGAAGGATTCATTGGTGAAATTGAAGAAACAGGAGAAGGAGTTAAGCGGTATTTGGCGATAGAATTAAAATATAAGGGCAAGAACCGGACCCCAATTATCACCAAGTTGAAACGGATAAGCAGACCGGGATTGCGGGTATACAAAAACCGCAAAGAATTGCCTCGGGTGCTGGGCGGGATTGGGATTGCGATTATATCCACATCCAGTGGGATAATGACTGACCGCGAAGCCAGACGCCAAGGAATAGGAGGCGAAGTGCTTTGCTATGTCTGGTAAGTTAGCAGAGGTTAATTATGTCGAGAATAGGTAAGCGTCCCATTAGTATTCCCAAGAAAGTAAGCGTCACCATCGATGGTCAAGGGGTGGCGGTGAAGGGACCAAAAGGCGAACTGTCCCGTGTCCTGCCATCGGAAGTGACGGTGGAACAGTCGGATGGTACGATCCTGGTTAAGCGGAATTCGGAGTCCAGAAAAGCCCGATCGCGTCACGGACTGAGTCGGACCCTAGTAGCCAACATGATAGAAGGGGTAGACCAAGGATTTAAGCGGCGTCTGGAAATTCAGGGTGTGGGTTATCGGGCCCAACTGAACGGCAAAAACCTGACCTTAAACGTGGGTTACAGCAATCCTGTGGAAATTGAACCCCCCCCGAAGGTGGAATTCTCAGTAGAAGACAACGCCGGGAAGGCAGTTAAAACAGGGACATTAGTAGTAGTCAGTGGCATTGACAAGGAAGTGGTGGGCAACATGGCAGCCAAAATCCGTGCCGTCCGCCCGCCAGAAGTTTACAAAGGCAAAGGCATTCGCTATGTCGGAGAATTCGTCAGACGTAAGGCTGGTAAGGCAGGGAAGAAATAAAAATGAAGCTGACAAAAAGAGAATCAAAGCAGCGCAGGCATGGTAGAATTCGTCGTCAATTAGAGGGAACAACAGAACGTCCTCGCCTAGCAGTGTTTCGTTCTCATCAAAACATTTATGCACAGGTGATAGACGATAGCCAGCAACATACCTTGGCCGCAGCCTCAACCCTAGAACCGCAAGTGAAAAGCCAACTGAACTCGAAGGGACAAAATTGTGCCGCAGCGACAGAAGTAGGCAAGTTAGTTGCCGAACGGGCAAAGGCAAAAGGAGTGGAAAAGGTAGTATTCGATCGAGGTGGCAACCTCTATCACGGTCGTATCCAAGCCCTAGCAGAAGCAGCTCGCGAGGCCGGGTTGGATTTTTAGTAAAATGCCATGGGCAACAGTATAGAGAACTTGAAAGCTGGCAATCTAGATGGGGCACAAATAAATGGAAAAAAACAGCGAAAAAGAAAAGGGCGCTGGCGGTCGGAAGAAAAGTAACCGCACTCGGGAAAAAGAATCAGAATGGCAAGAACGGGTGGTGCAGATCCGCCGGGTGACGAAAGTGGTGAAAGGGGGTAAAAAGCTCAGCTTCCGGGCGATAGTGGTTGTGGGCAATGAACGGGGTCAAGTGGGAGTGGGAGTTGGCAAGGCCAGTGACGTGATCGGTGCCGTGAAAAAAGGAGTCGCCGACGCGAAAAAGCACTTGATTGAGGTGCCCCTCAGCAAGTCCTACTCCATTCCCCATCCCACCAGTGGCATTGCCACTGGTGCTAAGGTGATGATGCGACCAGCAGCACCGGGGACTGGTGTAATTGCTGGTGGTGCCGTGCGCACGGTGTTAGAATTAGCTGGTGTCCGCAATGTGCTAGCAAAGCAACTGGGTTCAAATAATCCTCTGAACAACGCTAGAGCATCGGTGGAGGCCCTGGCAAGTCTGCGCACTTTTGCTCAAGTTGCCCAAGAACGGGGGATTCCCATTGAAAACCTCTATGCATAGGGACATCCCGGACAGGGGGGACAAGTCCTACGCAAATAACAATTAACAACTGACAAATGACATGAGACTACAAGATGCTGTGCCGAAAAAAGGCTCTCGCAAACGCCGTCGGCGGATCGGGAGGGGGATTTCTGCCGGTCAAGGAGCAAGCGGCGGATTTGGCATGCGGGGACAAAAATCCCGATCGGGTCGCGGCACGAGACCGGGTTTTGAGGGGGGACAACTGCCCCTGTATCGTCGCATCCCCAAGTTAAAGCACTTTACGGTAATAAATCGGCGGCAATATACTACGATCAATGTAAGCAAACTGGCATCACTACCGGCAAATACGGAAGTGACCCTGGCTTCGTTGATGGAGGCAGGCATTGTCACGGCTGATAAAGGACCGCTGAAAATATTGGGAGACGGAGAGTTGCAGGTGCCGCTGCAAGTAAAGGCAGCTGGGTTTACAGCTTCGGCTCGCCAAAAAATCGAGTCAGCCGGTGGTAGTTGCGTCGTCCCAGATTCATCAAATTAAACAGCACGCGATCCAATGTACTATCCCTGGGGAGAGGAGTAGGTCCGTGCAAAGTATGATGTAGAGGTAATTATGGCGGTTAGTCGAGACAAGACCCCCAGCGCTCAGGAAACATTCATGCAGATGGCGCAAGCAGCAGGTCTCAGAGGCAGGGTGCTGCTCACCATTGGGATGTTGATTCTGGCAAGACTGGGGATATATATACCAGTACCGGGCATCGACCGGGCGAGATTCGCGGCAAATATCGAAGGAAGCCCGATCGTCGGATTTTTGGATCTGTTCAGTGGGGGTGGCCTTTCTCAGTTAGGGATATTTGCTCTGGGAATTTTGCCCTTCATTAATGCTTCCATCATTATGCAGCTGTTGACAGCAGCTATCCCATCATTGGAGGATTTGCAGAAAAATGAAGGGGAAGCCGGTCGGCGTAAGATTTCACAGATAACTCGTTACGTAGCTCTGGGATGGGCAGTGATTCAAAGCGTGGGTATAGCCCTGTGGATAAGTTCCCAACAGGTAGCCTTAGAACCGGGGCCATTCTTTATCGCCAAAACAGTGCTGGCTCTTACTGCAGGTTCCATGTTCGTGATGTGGTTGGGCGAGCTGATCACGGAACGGGGCATAGGGAATGGAGCATCCCTGCTGATTTTTCTGAATATTGTTTCCACTCTGCCCAGATCCATCGGACAAACGATCGAACTCGCATCTTCAGGCGATCGCAATCTAGTGGGTGGGGTAGTCATCCTGGTGCTAGTATTCCTGGTAATGATTGTCGGGATTGTGTTCGTGCAAGAGGGAACTCGCCGAATACCGATAATTTCGGCCCGTCGCCAGGTGGGACGCAAGCTTTATCTAGAAAAAAGCAACTACCTGCCACTGCGACTCAACCAAGGCGGAGTGATGCCGATCATCTTTGCCTCGGCAGTGCTGATTCTGCCTGTAACTCTGGCGAATTTTACCAGAAATGAAAGTTTAGCGCGTGCTGTCCAGTATCTGAGTCCGGGGGGAACGCTGTATGTGCCCTTTTATCTGGCGATGATTGTGTTCTTCAGCTATTTCTATGCTTCCCTGATTATCAATCCGGTAGATATGTCTCAGAATTTGAAGAAAATGGGGTCTAGTATTCCCGGGATTCGTCCCGGTCGGGCCACTAGCGAGTACATAGAACGGGTATTGAACCGATTGACATTCTTGGGAGCAATCTTTCTCGGTCTAGTGGCGATCGTCCCCACAGCGGTAGAATCAGCCACGCGAGTGCGAACATTTCAGGGTTTGGGAGCTACCTCTCTGTTGATTCTGGTGGGCGTGGCCATAGATACGGCCAAACAGATTCAAACTTATGTGATATCTCAGCGATATGAAGGAATGGTGAAGCAGTAGTGACACGATTAATTTTTTTAGGGCCTCCGGGTTCGGGGAAGGGAACCCAGGCAGCTCAACTGGCGAATAATGAGCAAATTCCCCATATTTCCACGGGAGAACTGTTACGCAAGGCAGTAGCGGACAAGACCCCTCTGGGGCTTAAGGTCAAGTCTTACCTGGATGAGGGGGAGTTGGTGCCAGATAAGGTGGTGCTGGATTTGATGGGGGAACGCTTGAGTAAAGATGATGCGCGATCGGGGTGGATTCTCGATGGCTTTCCCCGTAATGTAGCTCAGGCTGAGTTTTTGGATAAACTGCTCGGGGAGGTGGGGCAATGGACTGATTGGGCGATCGCCATGGAAGTGCCAGATGAGGTGATCGTTGACAGACTACGGGAACGAGGGCGCAAGGAGGGGCGATCCGACGATAGCGAAGAAACAATTCGTCATCGTTTAGAGGTTTATCGAGAAAAGACAGCGCCCTTGATTGACTTCTACCGCGCTCGGGGGCAGTTAAAGTCGGTCAATGGCAATCAATCAATAACGGATGTGGCGGCTGCTCTCAAACAGGCGATCGCCTCCTAGCGGCAGGACCAGTGGGAACCCCAAGCAAAACGGACCAACAGGCCCTCGTTGGTCTATTTTCAATGTGAAAATTTGATAAGATAGGTAAAAAGAGTTATGAATCACCAGGCAAGAAAGAGCAGAGTTGAGGAAAAGCAAAATTGGCTAAACAAGATTTAATAGAAATGGAAGGCACGGTAACAGAATCCTTGCCGAATGCCATGTTCCGGGTAGACCTGGATAATGGGTTTAACGTTCTCGCCCATATATCAGGCAAAATCCGCCGCAATTATATCAAGATTCTTCCGGGCGATCGGGTCAAGGTGGAACTAACACCCTATGACTTGACCAAAGGCAGAATTACCTACCGTCTGCGGAAGAAGTAAGCCGGTAGTTCGGGAAAAGAGGGGAAGGGTGACCGGAGGGCACCGGAATTTCCCGTGGGAAAAAAAGATTTGACAAGTAATGTAAAAATCTGATATCGTGTTATATTTGTAGTGTTCGAGAGCAGGCATGAAAGTAAGATCGTCCGTCAAAAAAATATGTGAAAAATGTCGCATTATCCGTCGTCACGGTCGGGCAATGGTGATATGTTCTAATCCCAAGCACAAGCAGCGCCAAGGTTAGGGAGGCTAAGAGAGCAGGCCTAGTCAGAGTCAGACAGGCGAGATAGGACAAGGAAAGTAGCAGAAAAACAAGAGTAGGGAGAAAAAGAAGTGGCACGGATAGCCGGTGTAGACCTGCCTCGGGACAAGCGGGTGGAAATAGGTCTGACATACATCTATGGCATAGGGCTGACGCGGTCTCAAGAAATTATAGCGACAACGGGGGTCAATCCAGATACTCGGGTCAAGGATTTAAATGACGCGGATGTAGCCGCACTGCGACAAGCGGTGGAAAGCAACTATCAGGTAGAAGGGGACTTGCGCCGTTGGGAAGCGATGAACATCAAGCGGCTGATGGATATAGGCACATACCGTGGCAGGCGTCACAGGATGGGATTGCCAGTAAGAGGTCAGCGAACCAGAACTAACGCTCGCACTCGGCGTGGATCCCGTCGCACGGTAGCAGGCAAGAAAAAGGCCAGCTCTAAGAAATAAAGCAAGCTTGCGCGTCGGAGAAAAGAAAAATAATTCATTGAGGTAAAAAAGCAGAAGATTATGGCGCGACAAACAAAGAAAACAGGCTCGAAAAAGCAGAAAAAGAAGATCCCAAGTGGGGTAGGGCACATCCAGTCTACATTTAACAACACGATCATATCGATTACGGCTCCGAATGGAGAAGTAGTTTCCTGGGCATCAGCAGGTTCGAGTGGGTTTAAGGGAGCAAAGAAAGGAACTCCATTTGCAGCCCAAACAGCGGCAGAAAAGGCGGCCAGGAGAGCAATGGACCAGGGAATGCGGCAGATAGAAGTGATGGTATCAGGACCGGGGTCGGGTAGAGAAACAGCAATTAGAGCATTACAAGGGGTAGGGCTGGAAATAACGCTGATTAGGGATGTAACCCCAATCCCCCACAATGGCTGTCGTCCGCCAAAACGTCGTAGAGTATAGAAAAAATGCAATGCTCGGATAAAGGCGATGAATTGCTGTTGGCGGAATAGTTAAGCTGACTTGAGAGAATTCAGGCGAAGGGAGGACGCGCGGTGACACAATTTCAGATAGAGTGTGTACAGTCGTATAGAGAAAAAGATCAAAGTCAGTACAGCAGATTTGTATTAGAACCCCTAGAACGAGGTCAAGGAACGACAGTTGGTAATGCTTTGAGACGAGTGCTGCTGTCAAATTTGTCAGGATCAGCAGTGACAGCAGTTAGAATCGCAGGGGTAAACCACGAGTTTGCCACAATTCCAGGGGTCCGAGAGGATGTGCTGGATATATTGCTAAATATGAAGGAAATAGTGCTGAAAAGCCATTCAAGTCAGCCTCAGATTGGTCGTTTACTGGCCAATGGGCCGGCGACGGTGAGGGCTGATCTTCCGGCAGAGGTGGAAACGGTGAGGGCGGGTAAGTTTGATCTTCCGGCAGATGTGGAACTGGTTAACCCCAGTCAATACATTGCTACTCTATCGCCAGGAGCGACTCTGGAAATGGAGTTTCGCATGGAAACAGGCAAGGGATATAGAACGGTAGAACGGGGTCGTGACGAAACGACGGCATTGGACTTCCTCCAGATTGATGCGATGTTTATGCCAGTGAGGAAGGTAAACTACATGGTGGAAAGCGCGAGAGTAGGGGGAAGCCTGGAGAAAGACCGGTTAATAATGGAAATCACGACCAATGGGAGCATAAACCCTCAAGAGGCATTGTCTCAAGCGGCTAGTATCCTGGTGGATCTGTTCAATCCGCTCAAAGATATCACATTTGAGCCAGTCAAAGATGAAGTATCAGATACGGGAGATCCAACGAGCAAGATTACCATTGAAGAATTGCAGCTGTCAGTGAGGGCATATAATTGTCTGAAACGAGCTCAGATTAACTCAGTCTCAGACTTGCTGGACTATACTCAAGAGGATCTGCTGGAAATAAAAAACTTTGGTCAGAAATCAGCGGAAGAGGTTATAGAAGCTTTGCAGGTCCGCTTGGGGATAACCCTGCCCCACGAAAAAGAAACAAAAACATAGGAAAAAAAGAGCGCATCCTGGAGTACGATCGCCTTAGCGAGTACGGAAAGGAGAGCAGTTAGGAGTTAGTAGTCAGGATTAAATAGTTAGGAAGAAATTGACAACTGACAACTGAGAAGGAAGATAAGAGAAGTTAGGTAAGAGATAATGCGTCACCGTCGTCGTGTTCCCAAACTAGGAAAACCAGCAGATCAGCGGAAAGCGCTGCTGAGATCGCTGACAACAGCACTGATTCGTAATGGTCGGATTACAACAACGAAAGCTCGTGCAAAGGCGGTGCGATCGGCAGCAGAGAAAATAATAACCTTGGCAAAAGAGGGCTCTTTATCAGCTCGTAGGCAAGCAATGGGCTATATTTACCTGACGGGAAGTCAGGATAAAAATGAGCACAGGCGGCAAAAGAAACAACTGGTTCATGCACTGTTCGAGCAGGCCCAAACGAGGTATGGCGATCGCCAAGGTGGGTACACCCGCATTATGCCAACGGTACCGCGTAGGGGCGATAATGCGGAAATGGCGATTATCGAGCTAGTTTGACAAGTGCTGGCTAGCTAATTGTCAAGTCCGCAAGATGGACAACGCAGAAAAGACAAGTTCCAGACAGCGAGTTGCCCTGGTCATCCAATACCTGGGCACTCATTTTCATGGCTGGCAGCGGCAGGGTCGTGGAGAACGGACAGTGCAGTCGGAAATCGAAACAGCCATATTTACGGTGCTGAATCGACCAGTGCCAGTAATAGCCGCTGGTCGAACTGATACGGGAGTTCACGCTGCTGGGCAAGTAGCACATTTTGAGGCGACGGGGAAGATTCCAGCCAGTCGGTGGGCCAGCGTCCTGAATGCGCGGCTGCCTAAAGATATTTCGATCCTGACTTCAGTAGCTGTGCCCGATACCTGGCATGCTCGCTTTTCTGCTAGCATGCGTCGCTATCGCTATACGATTTATACAGACCCTCAACCCAACTTGTTTGTCCGCCCCTTTTCCTGGCATTATTATTACCAGCCCCTGGATGCATCATTAATTCAGGATGCCCTGAATCCATTGATAGGCAAGCATCATCTGGCTGCCTTTCGCAGAGCGGGCTCCGCTCGCAAGCATTCCTGGGTAGAAGTCCAAGCAGCAGAATGCGGAAGGTCCGGACCCTTCATTTATATAGAAGTGCAAGCTAACGGGTTCCTATATGGTATGATGCGGTTGCTGGTGGGGTTGCTAGTCTCGGTCGGGGACAAAGGGCGATCGGTTTCGGAGTTCACTCAAATCTGGTCTTCAGAACGCCGTGATTTAGTCAAGTACGCCGCACCTCCTCAGGGTCTGTGCCTGCTGCGGGTAGGCTATCCAGACTCCCCCTTTCGGTCAGAAGTATGGGAAAATAGCCAGCCAAAGTTGGTTCTGTCTCCAGATTACCTTACTTTTAACCAATAAGAACGGGCAGGCGAGACGCCCGCCCTACGCAACAAACAAAAAAGAATGAAAAATGAACAAAACTTATCTTCCAGCTCAAGAATCTCTAGAGCGTAACTGGTATGTTGTAGATGCTGCTGGTCAACGTCTGGGTCGCCTGGCAAGTGAAATTGCTATAGTCCTGCGGGGCAAAAATAAACCGACTTTCACTCCTCACATGGATGTAGGAGACTTTGTGATTGTGGTGAATGCTGAAAAAGTAGATGTTACCGGCAAAAAACGCAGCCAAAAACTATATCGACGCCATTCGGGCCGTCCGGGGGGCATGAAAACGGAAACCTTTGCGAAACTGCAAGGGCGGATACCAGAAAGAATTGTTGAGCAGGCTGTGCGGGGGATGTTGCCGAAAAATTCACTCGGGCGCAAGTTATTTACTAAGCTGAAAGTTTACAGCGGCTCGGACCATCCCCATGAAGCCCAAAAACCCCAGATACTAGAAATAAACACGATACCAGGAGAACAGAAATAATGGAAGCAACAGAAAAAGAACAGGGTCGCGCCGTGTATTGGGGCACGGGTCGCCGCAAGTCATCAGTGGCCAGAGTGCGTCTGGTTCCCGGCAGCGGTCAACTGACTATCAATGGCAAAGCGGGAGACGAGTACCTGCAATTTAATTCTGGCTACCTGGGCGCGACAAAAGCTCCCTTAGAAACCCTAGGCTTAGAAAATGAGTATGATATTATCGTTAAGGTCGCAGGTGGTGGATTGACCGGACAGTCTGACTCGATTCGCCTAGGAGTAGCTAGGGCCCTATGCCAGCTGGATCCAGAGAACCGCAAACCTTTGAAAATTGAAGGCTACTTAACCCGGGACCCCCGTGCTAAAGAGCGCAAGAAGTACGGTTTGCTTAAAGCTCGGAAAGCCCCTCAATACTCGAAGCGCTGAGGAAAATGGTATTTATCAGATTGCTCGGTAGAGTGCTGATAGTTGGGAATAGGTTGGCCTTACCCAATCATTCCCAGGCGTTATCCAGGAAAAGCGGTTATATATGTAGCAATAAAATATATAAAATACCGGGATATTAGATATTGGGTTGTGGCGCGGACGGGGCTAAAATAAAATTAAGATAGACTGATCAAGTAAAAAGGAGAAAATAATGTCAAAAAAAGAGATTCATCCCCAGTGGTATCCAGAAGCGAAGGTTTATTGCAATGGGGAATTTATAATGACTGTGGGTTCGACTAAACCAGAACTGCATGTGGATGTATGGTCTGGCAATCATCCATTTTACACGGGCACCCAGAAGATAATTGACACGGAAGGACGAGTTGAGCGCTTCCTACGGAAATACGGCATGATGTCAGAAGGAGAGACCACAACGGCAGCCTCAAATGATAAGAAGTAGCGGCGATCGCACTAAAAACTGACCGCCAGTACGAAAGCATAAAATCGCACATTGCTACTTGAGGGATGGAGGACAGTCCAATGACTGAAACTTATCTGCTGTCAAAGCTAAAATCGGTTGAAGAAACTTTTAATGAATTGACGAAACGTCTGGCAGACCCAGATATAGCCACAGATCCAACGGAGGTGCAACGGGTGGCAAAAGCCCGATCGTCCCTAGAGGAAGTGGTGAATACTTTCGAGCTGTGGAAGGGGACAAGCACAGAGTTGTCCGGTGCCAAAGAGGTGCTCAAAGAGGCTAACGGCGACTCGGAAATGGAGTATTTGGCAGCTAGTGAGGTGAAAGAACTGGAAACAAAGCTCTCCGGGCTGGAGAATCGCTTGAAGATTTTGCTCTTACCCCAGGATCCTCTAGATGAGAAAAACATCATGTTGGAAATTAGGGCAGGTACGGGGGGTGATGAAGCTAGTATCTGGGCAGGAGATTTGGTGCGGATGTACTCGCGCTATGCGGAAAGCCAAAAGTGGCAGGTTAAGCTATTGAGCGAGTCGCTAGCAGAGATGGGCGGCTTTAAGGAGGCGATTCTAGAAATCCAAGGCGATCGGGTATACAGTAAACTGAAGTTTGAAGCAGGAGTCCACCGAGTTCAGCGAGTGCCAGTGACAGAAGCGGGGGGAAGGGTTCACACTTCCACGGCAACAGTAGCGGTGATGCCAGAGGTGGATGATGTAGAGGTCGAAATTGACCAGAAGGATTTGGAAATATCGACGGCTCGCTCCGGTGGCGCAGGCGGACAAAATGTGAATAAGGTGGAAACTGCCGTTGACCTGTATCATAAGCCTACGGGTATCCGGATTTTTTGTACGGAAGAGCGATCGCAGCTGCAAAACCGGGAGCGGGCTATGCAAATATTGCGGGCTAAGCTCTATGAGATGAAGCTGCGAGAACAGCAGGAAGCGGTCACGGATATGCGGCGATCGCAGGTAGGAACTGGCGCCAGATCGGAAAAAATCCGCACCTACAACTACAAAGATAACCGCGTGACGGACCATCGCTTGGGTCATAATTTCGTTCTCACCCCGCTCCTAGAAGGAAACCTGGAAAGCACTGTTCAAGCATGCATTGCCCAAGACCAGCAGGAACGGCTAGTAGAACTGGCAACTCAATGATCGAGATAGCAGAGAAATAGCACAGTGGTTTGGCAAAATAGCAATATAGGCCAAGAGGTGCTGACATCATTAAGGCGATGGAACCGCCGCTCAGATCGCAGGCTTGTACCCGAGTCATCTCACTCTTTGGTCTTCTACCCTGGCGGCCATAGCTGGTGGCGTGGGAGACCGAAGCAGGGAAAAAACCTATCTAGTTGCTCACCTAATGGTGCCCCGTCATGCCACAACCTAACCCACAATCGATCGCGCAGCTCCTGAACCAGTCCCTGGAACCTCTAGGCATTACCGCGAAGGCGGTGATTAAGCAGGATTGCTTACACATATTGCTGGAGTCAGATGAGGTTCCAGAGAAACAAGAGCTCGTGGGATTAGTCTTGGAAGAAATTTTCAGCCAGTCCATTGAAGGCATTCCCAAAATGTTGGTTTATGGACGGAGGAAGGGAACTAAGCAACCAGACTGGAGTGAGGAATTCGACCTGTCAGCAGCGCAGCCTCCTGATGAGGAGGAATATCCTGAGGTGGATGAGGAAAAAGAGGAGGAAGAACCGTTGGATGATGATGATGATAAACCAACGGACTCCGAAGAGGAGTTGATTGAAGAAGACACCCCAGGGGAAGAGTCCAAACCCAAGAGGGCCGACAAAATCAAAAAACTGCTTCCCATTGCCGCTATCATATTGGTGGTGTTGCTGCTGGGATCTGGGGTGTGGTGGTTCTTGAATCAAAAACTGGCACCGCAGCAACCACAGGTAAAGGAACCAGCACCCAGCCAGCCCAAAAGACCAGTACCGACGCCAGCAGAAAAGCCGCAACCAGCAAATCAGACTTCCCCAGGGACTGGGGGGGTGGATCCGGCTCAAGGCTGGAGGTTGGCGATCAATAAAGCGAATTCGGCAGGGACTGGGGGGGTGGATCCGGCTCAAGGCTGGAGGTTGGCGATCAATAAAGCGAATTCGGCGTGGGAGTTAACCCAAACGGCTCAAACTAAAGCTGATTGGGAAACGGTTGCTAGTCAGTGGACTGAGGCGATCGAACTGCTGAAAATTGTCCCGTCCGACCATCCAGAATATGACAGAGCGCAACAAAAAATAGTGGAGTATCAGAAAAATCTGGAATACGCTCAAAGGGTAGCTGCTTCTCGCCCATAAGTATAAGTATATAGCTTCTTGGCAGGAAATTGTCAAGGGTGAATAAATAACAAGGGTCTAATAACAAGGGTCTGATAGATCGCCCGTGGAGTCCCGGTAGCCCCTGCTGGGAGGCTGTGGGCGGATTTTATGATTTTTTAACGCCATACACTGATGCCCAGTCTAGAATGGAGATGCATCGGAGTTAGGCGAGAGCAAATATGATGGAAACTATTATCGGGACGGCTTTAGTTATAAGCATCTTACTGGGACTCTCGGGACTGAAAATAGATCGGGAATATCAGCGGGGCGTGATTTTTCGCCTCGGGAGGATGAAAAGTGTCAGGGGTCCGGGGATGTATTGGATTATTCCCGTGCTGGATCAAAAGAAACAAGTGGATATCCGCACGAAAACTGTAGATATCCAGCCACAAGAAACGATAACGGCTGATAGCGTTACGATTAAGGTAAATGCTGTCCTATACTATCGCTTAATTGACCCGAATAAAGCGATAAATAAGGTGGAAAACTACGAGATTGCAGTATATCAAACGGCATTGACTACTTTACGCAACGTGGTGGGGCAAAATATCCTGGATGATGTGCTGCAAAACCGCGATAAAATTAACAATACAATCCAAGAAATTGTCGATGAAGTTACGGGTCCTTGGGGGGTGGTGATCGAACGGGTGGAAATGAAAGATGTGGAAATTCCTCCGAGTATGCAACGGGCGATGGCTAAAGAAGCGGAAGCGGTCCGGGAAAAACGCGCTCGCATAATTAAAGCGGCAGCGGAACAGGAAGCTTCGATTAAATTAGCTGAAGCTTCTCAGAAGATTGTAGAAAATCCGGCGGTTTTGGAATTGCGACGCTTGCAAATGCTGACGGAAATTGGGGCTGAAAATAATACTACTACGGTGCTGATGATACCTTCTGATTTCCTCATGATGGCAAAAAACTTATCAGATGTTGTGCAAGCAGCTACAAAGTCACAAGATAAATCAGCAGAAAAAGCAGAAACTTCGTCAGTAAGTTCGGAGACGGTAACCCCCCAGCTGCAAGAGTCCAGAGAAGTGAATTTGAATTTCCTTGCTGATGGGCAACATTCGACATCTGATAAAATTCTAGCTGATAGTTAGGAGATCGAGGTACTTCTCTTCGCAGGAGGGGGCCTTGTCGAGAAAGGATTTAGCCCACGCTTTGTGGACTTTTACTCTTAGCGTCGGCCTGTTGCGATAGGTGCAAGATATGAGTTAAAACCCACTGAAAGCCTTGTCGAGAAAGTGTTTTTCCCTCGTTACCTGGCGGATCCAGGTAACGAGTTATGGAGGCGGATCCTCTAGTTGAGAATGGTGCAAGAGATGAGTTAAAACAGACTAATAAGCTAATTATTATAAATTGTAGCAGTGTTTGTCAAAAACGGAAATTAGTCAAGAGCTTCGTGCTTTAGGGAAATTTTTCCATACTTCAAGGATTTGCAAAAAGTAGGGAGTGGGGAGACAGAAGTGGGGAGTGAAGAACCCCAACGCCATTCTCCTCTACTCTCTACTCCCCACTCCCTAACCGAGAAGTATTGGGGTTTCTTTGACTATCTCGGTGGAGATGCGAAAATTACCTCCCAGAAACCGGGTTTCTGGTCTGCTCGCGTTCGCGTAGCGCGCGCGCAGCGCGATCGGGGGGCGATCCGATGCCAGCTGAGAAACCGGGTTTCTTTGAATATCTCGGTGGGAATACGAAAATCACCTCCCAGAAACCGGGTTTCTGACCTGTTCGCGATCGCCCATCGCATGGGACTATCCAAAGGCGCAGTTCCTGACGGTTCGGAGTATACCTGACATGTCAAGGCGATCGGGGGTTGACAATCAAAAATCAATCAGCTACACTAAATAGAGTGCGATCGCGATCGCAGTCAGCATATCCACCAGATCGGATTTAGACTCTATGAGTATCAATGTAGCGGGTGCATCTGGTGAGAAGCAAAAATATTAATGTCATAGGTTGGGTCTCCGCACGAAACCCAACCCGCGAGATGTTGTTAGCGTAGCGAAGCGTGTGTCGCGCTTGTTGGGTTTCAAGAGCGTCAACCCAACCTACGAATGAACAACGCTTTCTTTAGAAGATGAAGAAAAAGCTCAGGAATTTTTGAGAGGCATTATTCAACTTATTGAATTCTCCGAACCTTACGCTCTTAATTAGTGCTGCATGTTACAAGTGAAATTTCACCTCTTTCACCTATTCCGGGTTCTGCGCTTCCAGCTAGCTTCGCCAAGAGACCGGTTGTCAGGGGCGATCGCCCGGCGAAAAAACACTTGACAAGTATGAGATATTTGTGCTATAGAGTATGGGAGGAGATGATGGCGCGGGTTGGATTGAAATAAATGTATTATATTTGTGGTATGATTGCCCCAGAGCAAGTAAAATAGACGAAATTGCAAGACCAGGTAACTGGGGAGGTAGCAAGATCGAAACTATCTACGGAAATCTTCAGGGTCTCAAACCAAGTCAACTGAAGCAGTTGCAACGACTTTATCATCAGCGCCTTCCGGGCGATCGCCTGACAACGGCAGAATTTGCCCAGCGACTGGCGGAGATCGGCACGGAAATCAACCAACCCCTCTGTAGCTACATTAATCGCCGGGGACAGGTAATTCGCGTCGGGGTGGGGACTCCCCGCCAAACCCAAATACCGCCTTTGGAGTTACCTCGCTACGGTGCGGAACGACTCTGCGGTATTCGCTGCATTGCTACCCAACTGAAGTCTCACCCTCCGAGTGAAGATACTTTGACGGCAATGGCCATCCAGCGTTTAGATGCATTGGTCGTTCTCACTCTCACGGGAGGTGGGTTTACTCGCCGAGGTGGTGGCGCCACGGGTTACGTTAAAGAAGCATATTTAGCCCATCTCGTCCCCCATCCCGAGAAAAATTGGACTCTATCTCCTCCCCTGAGTCTGGAGGAACTGGGCGATCGGGATTTTCTGGACTTAGTGTCCGGACTGGAAGAGGAGTTCCGCCGGGAATATGTGGCCCAAGAGGTAGACGACGACCGAGATCGGGTGCTGCTAGTGGGTCTGAGGACCGATGATATCGGGTCCAGTCGGTTTGAAAATGGTTTAGCAGAATTGACCCGGTTGGTGGAAACTGCTGGTGGAGATGTGCTCTCAGTCATGCGCCAAAGGCGATCGCGCCCCCATCCCCAAACGGTAGTCGGTGCGGGGAAGGTGCAAGAAATAGCCTTGACAGTGCAAACAATAGGGGCGAATTTAGTGGCCTTTGACCGAGACCTGTCCCCGGCCCAAGTCCGGAACCTGGAAGTGCAGACAGGGGTGCGAGTGGTAGACCGGACAGAGGTAATATTGGATATTTTTGCCCAACGGGCTCAATCTCGGGCTGGTAAATTACAGGTGGAACTTGCCCAACTGGAGTATACCCTACCTCGCCTGACTGGACGCGGTCAAGATATGTCCCGACTGGGGGGCGGTATCGGGACTAGGGGTCCGGGGGAAACTAAGTTGGAAACGGAACGCCGCGCGATCGGGCGGCGCATTTCCCGACTGCAACAGGAAGTCAATCAACTGCAAGCACATCGATCGCGACTGCGGAGTCAGCGACAGCATCGGGAAGTTCCCAGTATAGCAGTGGTGGGCTATACAAATGCGGGCAAGTCTACCCTGCTGAATACTTTAACTAATGCGGAAGTTTACACCGCAGACCAGCTATTTGCGACCCTGGACCCCACGACCCGACGGTTGGTAGTGAATGATGGGGAAACGGGGGAGGCGCGGACAATTTTGCTGACAGATACGGTGGGGTTTATTCACGAACTGCCACCACCATTGATCGATGCTTTTCGTGCTACCTTGGAGGAAGTAACGGAAGCTGACGCATTGCTGCATCTAGTGGAGCTCTCCCATCCCGCTTGGCAGAGTCACATCCGATCGGTGATGCGTCTGCTATCGGAAATGCCTGTCACTCCCGGACCAGCATTGGTGGTGTTTAATAAGATTGACGAGGTAGATGGAGATACCCTGGCATTGGCCCAAGAGGAATTTCCCCAAGCGCTATTTATTTCCGCTAGTCAGCGCTTGGGACTGGAAACCCTCCGTCAGAAACTCGCCCAGTTGGTTCAATACGCCGTTGCTTCTATACCCCCACCATAAAGGGTTAAAGGAACGAAGCTCGCCCAGGCGGGCTTCGGAATCTTGGTATAGAGATGATACAATAAAATGAGTGAGAGATGCCAAAAATTATGACCAGTATCACGATCAGTAACCTTGATGAAAGCCTCTTATCCCGCTTACAAAAGCGAGCAGAAGAGCGCGGACTTTCCCTCGAAGAATAGGTCAAAGAAATACTCCGGGCCGCCGTATTGACAGAAAACAACTCTAAACCATTAAATCTTGCCGAAGCCATTGAGCGACGTTTTGCCCATTTTGGGGATTTTGAAATACCCACGATCGTCAGAGAACCCATGCGCGAACACCCGAATTTTGAGGACTTACATGATTATACTTGACACAAATGTCTTATCAGAACTGATGAACCCAAAAGGATCTAAAGTTGTTCGTCAATGGGTGGCAGCACAACCAATAATGAATCTTTTTAGAACCACCATAACTCAAGCTGAAATTCTCTATGGCATTGCTTTATTACCCTCTGGAAAACGTCAAGCTGAACTCGGCAAAACGGCGGAACGGATGTTTAATCGAGATTTTGCAGGGCGGATTTTATCCTTTGATGAAAAGGCGGCGATCGCATTTGCTATGATAGCTAGTAAAAGAAGACGGACAGGTTCCCCGATCTCCCCAGCAGATGCTCAAATAGCAAGTATTTGTTATACCTATCAAGCAACGATCGCCACTCGCAATGTTTCTGATTTTGAAGGGTGCGGTATTTTAATCATTAATCCTTGGGAACCTGACTAAAGTATTTGTGATAATAGTATAGAGGCGATCGCCAGGAGAAAGTAAAAAGCCATGACTCAAGCAATATCGAAATCGGAACTAATGACCCTAGAGGAATTTCTGGACTGGGTTCCCGATGACGGTCAGCGCCGTTACGAACTACATAAAGGAGATATTATAGAAATGCAACCCACAGGCCCCCACGAACAAGTTATTGGTTTGTTGGTCGTTAAATTAGGAGTACAAATAGAAAGTCTCGAACTTCCCTACTTGCTTGCTACTAGATGCATCATCAAGTCAATTAATTCCGATTATTCTGGATTTAATCCCGATGTGACAATTCTCGATATCAAGGCTTTAGAAAACGAACCACTGTGGAAAAAGCGATCGACCATTACCAAGGGAGAAACTGTCAAGTTAGCCATAGAAGTAGTCAGCACTAATTGGCAAGATGATTATTTAATGAAGGTTTTTGAATATGAAACAATGGGAATTTGTGAATATTGGATAATTGACTATTTGGGATTAGGTGGCAAACGATTTATTGGCAACCCCAAACAGCCTACTTTTTGGGTTTATCAAATGGTAGAGGGGGAATATGAGGTAAAAAGGTTTAGAGGTAACGATCGCATTGAATCGACAATATTTCCCGATTTAAATATAACTGCCGAGCGGGTGTTTGAGGCGGGCCGATAAAACAGTGGGAGAGGGGTGGTGTAGAATCTAAGATTTGCAGTCGATACAGATTTTTAAGTGCGATCGCTTGACAGATGTCATGGGTAAAAACACTGCAAATAAAGCTGCCATTCAGGGAATAATAGATATAAAATAGAATTGAATGCTATGGCTGTGTCCGAGGAGAGTAGTATAATGTCTAAGATCGAAATATATACGTGGAGCTGGTGTCCCTTTTGCCAGCGTGCCAAAGGTTTGCTCGATAACAAAGGGGTAGAGTACGCGGAATACTGCATTGATGGCGATGAGGAGGCCAGGGATAAAATGGCTGTTCGTGCCCAGGGACGCACCTCCTTGCCTCAGATTTTTATCAATGACCAGCATATAGGTGGTTGCGACGATATCTACGAGTTAGATCGAAAAGGTGCGCTCGACTCCCTGCTAAAATAATCATTGGTCAGCTCAATGGTATAGACACCCCACCCGTTCCCAGGGGTTGCCAGGGAACGAGGAGACACGGGTGGGGCTACTAGAACTTAGCCCGCGCAGGCGGGCTAAGATAAATAGAAGTGTAATGAAATCATGAAATTTGCCTTTATTATTGACCCGATAGAGCGTCTGGATCCAACTCATGACACGAGTGTGGCGATGATGGAAGCTGCACAAATTCTAGGTCATGATGTCTGGATTACTGAAGCGAATCAGCTGCATGTTATTAATGGTAAGGCGTCGGCGCTTTTGCAGTCGGTGCGGCTGACACCCGTGCAGTTGGCAGAGGGACGCTGGGTGGCCCAGTCCCCTTGGTTTCAGGCGGGCGATCGCACATTACAATGCCTTGAGGAGATGGACGCGGTGTTCGTGCGCACTGACCCACCTGTGACCATTGCTTATCTCTATGCTACCTATATTCTAGATTACATTGACCCTGCCAAAACCTTAGTGCTTAATTCACCCAAGGGGTTGCGGAATGCTAATGAGAAAATGTATGCTCTCCAGTTTACAGGGGCAATTCCCGAAACGATCGTCAGTGCGGATAAGCAGGTAATCCGAGATTTTATGGAGCAGAAAGGCAAGGTTGTGCTCAAACCCCTGGGGGGGAAGGCGGGTGAGGGTATTTTATTGCTAGAGGAGGGCGATCGCAATTTCAATTCCCTGGTGGAAATCAGCACGCAGCAAGGCAGAAATCCGGTAATGGTGCAGACTTTCTTGCCTGCTGCCAAAGATGGAGATAAGCGAATTATTCTCCTGAATGGCGAACCTATAGGGGCAGTAAATCGCATTCCGACTGGGGCAGAATTTCGGGGGAATATGGCAGTTGGGGGCCGGGTTGCTAAGGTAGACATTACGGAACGAGAGCGAGAAATTTGCGCTCAGTTGGCACCTGTGCTGCAACGGGATGGTTTATATTTTGTTGGCATTGACGTAATTGGTGGCTATCTGACAGAGGTGAATGTTACCAGTCCTACGGGCGTGCGGGAAGTTGACCGCTTGGATAGCGATCAGCGTGTGCAGTTGGGACAAAAGGTGATTGCATGGGCAGTTGAGAAACAAGGGGGATGAGGGGGCAGGGAAAACCCACGCTTCGCTAAATTTTATTTACAAAAACGATAAATTATGATCCGTACCAATAGATCAGAAAAATTTGACAAAAAATTTGCCCTATGGTATAAAAATTCAAAGTGGCCTAAAAATTTGGTATACTTTGTGTGATGCAATATATAGCTCCCCAGCCATCAAAAGTGGAGACATCCTGGGGAAAACATCGCCCAAACCATTGTCGGGTAATGATTTGGGGGTGTGGTCAATATGTAGCGATTTGACTACGGTCCTGTGTCCCCCCCCTCGTTCCCACGGCTCTGCCTGGGGTTTGTAGAAATGGCCTGCTGTTTTCAGCAGTTCCGCGAGAAGACTCTCCGAGGCTATCCCATGAGTGCTTCTTAGATTTGGTTTACTACCGTACTCGGAGCGGGTGGATAGCTTGGAGACAAACTCCCTTTTCCTCTGACTGGCTGTCGTAATACATATGTATTATGACCCTCTGACTGGATATTAACAATAACTTAAGTTGCGACCTATAAAAATTGAATACAAAAAGCGATGATAAAGAGAATTATTTTCAATTCAAATCCTTTGGATGTAACGGCATGAATTGACTTGGGAAACAAATTAGTTATCCGACTAAAACATGTTTCAACTTGTTTTCTAGTTACCTGTTGTATATATTCAAAACAAGGAGATTCTTTTCTTTTTGAATTCTTTTTTCGCAAAGGTTTTAATTTGATATTTGCCGACTCTTTTAGTAAATCTTCTAATTGATAATCGTTATAAGCTTTGTCTCCATAAACTAGAGAATTTGATGGTAAATCGAAGCAAAAAGATTGCAGAAGTTTAACGTCATTATAACTACCCGGGGCTAGATAAAATTCTATTGGATTTCCACTTTTGTTTACTAACATATGAACCCTTAATCCATAAAAATAACGTTTTTTACTTGCAATATATCCTCGATCTTCTTCTTGCTTATAAATTTTACATCTATCAATCCTAATATTGTCACAGACTGGCACAGGGAAACTATCAAGAATATATTCTTGACATTCTTGACCTGGATTGAGCTGTTTAAATGTTTGCGCTCTGACTTGGAATAAAAGCATCCAAATTGGTTCGCCTATATTATGTAATCTCCGATTGAATCTACTTTTACTTAACAGATTTTTTAGATAATTGTGTTCCACCATAAATTGACAATAGCGCTCGTCCTCCAAAAAAATATGCAGCAACCAATCCTACCGTCATCACCTCTGCATTGTTCATTTTTACTTGTGGATCTTCTTTTATATTCAAAGCTTTTAGGAGCTCGTCGCAAAGAACAAAAATTGTTGTAATCATATCTTCCATAATCTACAGAACCAGCAATTAACTGTTATTTTAGTACATTATAACCTCTAAACAGCCAACCCGCCGCATAGCACAATAAAAATATAATTTTGTATCGAGGGCTACTAAAACCCTCAAAATATCTGTAAAGTCTAAGTGGGTAATTCATATTTTTTTAAATAGGTCGCAACTTAGGTTAACAATAGTGAATTATAAAAATTCTTCTCAAAACTGTCCGGACTATTGACTTAGACTACAAGCCATTTTCAGTTATGTGCAAAAAGGGCATCATCCCCAAAATGTGCAACGCCCTTCACATTCTGACGGGAACAATACCTTTAAAGGCGTTGCATAACGACGGGATGATAAGTGACCACGTACCATGGCGACCAGTGGCATCGGTTCTGGTGATAAATATCTATATCTGGCTAAATATCTGTCATTAGCAATTCTCCATTTTGAATTTTGAATTTTGAAGAAAGAATTAGCTTCGTTGCAACCATCATCCCCAAAATGTGCAACGCCCCTTTAAACAATAATGGGCCTAACCAGCGGCGGCTAGACCCATTATGGAAGCAAAAGTGTTTCAAGTGTAACTTTTGAGTGATCGGATAAAGGATCTCTAGGGTTGACAATGCGATCGCAGCTTGTCTTTACTGGCTCAATCATAGCGTCGTCTTTCCGGACTTGGGTTTGGCGTCACCCTAATCTTGCGGGTGTCTGGCCACTGTCAGCTATGTTTTTTGTTGCTGCGCTGAACTCTCTGCTGGGATACGGCACCGGAGCATGAGTCCCTTTGGTTATCTTTTGGTGTATTAGGGGTCGAGCTGGGAATCGCTTCCCAACCCTCCCTTTCGGAACCGGACATGCGATTTTCACCGCATCCGGCTACTGGGTAATAGGCCCCTGTCATGGGTAGCTTTCGGTTCAAGGTTTTGGTTCCTATTCCTTGGCCTCAGTACCTGTCATTTTGTCCCTATCCTAGCAGTTCCTTTAGTTGCTTTTAGGTTGCTTTCTGTTTTTGTTATACTGCTTAAGCATTGCCTACTTTTTGCAGGAACTTCTGGGACTTATACCTAGCTCGAAAGCTGGTTTCGTAATATAGTCAGGACTACTCTTCCCGATACTTTCCTATTATCACCGTGCCACGTCAGCCTGGGCATTTTCCTGTGTATCTCTACTCAGTTATTGCTATCCTAGGTATTACCCTGGGCATTTGCTTCTTGACACATCTCTCTCCCAATAGCTTGCGCTTATCATCTAACTTACATATTGTTCACAAGTTAGCTAGTACAATAACAGCATTTAGTAAACCAGTTTTTAAACGTATTTGTTCCAATCAGCATTAGAGCAAGTTCAATTAACTTTTCTAGCGCCTCCATTGCTCGTGTTGGGAACATTCTGACCAGTGACTTAACCGTTGACCACAACATCTCAATAGGATTGAAGTCTGGTGAGTAGGGTGATAAATATTCTACTCTTGCTCCCGTAGCGACTATCAGTTCTTCGATACCTTTCATTTTATGGATATTAAGGTTATCCATAACTACCACATCCCCGGGATTCAGCTTCTCCACCAGGTCATGTTCAACAAAATCCTTAAAATCCTTACCTTTCATAGAGCCTTTAATTGCTTTTTTCGCCACAACCCTTTCAATACTTATTGCTCCGATTAACGTCATTTTCCTGCCCTTATAAAATGGTCTTAAATAGAATGCCTTTTTACCTTTTTCACTCTCGTGTCCAGAGACGCCCACCGGCGCTCTCGGACACGACCTGGCCATTTCGCGACTCATCCCTATCCAGAAAGCTGCCTCATCAATAAATATCAATTTTCCCTGTGGGACATCTCGAACCCGCTCTCGGTAATCAACTCGCTGCTGTTGAACTGCTGGAGTTGCTACTTTTTCTGCCCGGTAAGTTTTTTTTTAAGAGTTAAGCCTTCTTTTTTTAGGAACTCACACATCCCCCCTACACTGACATAAACATCCTGCTCATTTAACAGATGTTCCCTCAGCCTACCGGACAATCTGGGTAATCTTTTACCATCTTCACGATCAAGTCTCGATAGGCTTCTAGCTTGCCCGGACGTTTGGGGCCGGGTTTTTTAGGGGTTAGATCTTGCGTTTCTCGATATTGTTTTATATAACTATGAACAGTAGCAGGACTGAGCATAAACTGCTCGGCAAGTTGCCTCCTCGAGCCTTTGCCCAATTTATAAGCAGTGACGACTTTTTGTCTAAGGTCCAGAGAGTAACGTCCCATAGCTGAATAAGGTCTGCATTGAGTATAGCTCTAGTTTAGCACAAAAATGTTCTACTTGTTTCCTGAACAAGCTGTATCCACAGGCGGTCGATTCCAGGGATAGCGTATTGGGAGTTACTTCGTTCCGTGGTATCATCTTGATGTTTTTAGGCCCCTACTATACCCCGGATGGTGCTTTTAGGATACGTTGATAGACAATATGGAAATCTATCACTAGACCATCTTTGCCTTTTGGCTCCAGCGTGTCAGCCTTATTACGCTGGTCGTTAGTAACGAGGCTTAATCATAGGTTCGCTTTTTCTAGCCATGAACATCTTTCCTAGCGGCGTCTCCGGCTTAGGCTGCCAGATGGCCTACATTTAAGTCCTTGCTTCGCACCATAGTGATGTCACTCCATAGCACTAAGGACCGGTGTCACACCCGTATCAGGTGGGAGGGGTTTGAACCCTCATGAGTACCACAGTTACTAGCCTTATGGTGGCTAGTCAGGTTGTTCCGACATTTGTCGTTAGTCCTGAACGAATCGCACCCATATATCTAAGCTAGCAACTCCCTAAGCGAACTGTCAACCCCTGTTAATAATTCTTTACATTCTCCAACAAGACCCCTGAAATCTTCAGGGGTCTAACCGACGGCGGCTAGACCCCTTTGGGGAGCAAAAGTTGGTTTCAAGCTTAGATCTTCAGAAAGAAGAAAACTGAATCAGTCTTCAAAACTAGGGTTTACAACTGTACGCAGCCAAGCACTTTTGACTTCTACATAATCGCGTCTTTCCAGACCGTCGGTTTGGCTTTACTCAGATAATGAGTGTCTTGCCACTGTTGACTATGTTTCGGCTGTGTTCGGAGACTCTAGACGGGGAAGACACCTGGTCTTAGAGCCCCTTTGGTTATTTCTCTTGGTGTATTAGGGGTCGAGCTGGGAATCGCTTCCCAACCCTCCCTTTCGGAACCGGACATGCGATTTTCACCGCATCCGGCTACTGGGTAATAGGCCCCTGTCATGGGTAGCTTTCGGTTCAAGGTTTTGGTTCCTATTCCTTGGCCTCAGTACCTGTCATTTTGTCCCTATCCTAGCAGTTCCTTTAGTTGCTTTTAGGTTGCTTTCTGTTTTTGTTATACTGCTTAAGCATTGCCTACTTTTTGCAGGAACTTCTGGGACTTATACCTAGCTCGAAAGCTGGTTTCGTAATATAGTCAGGACTACTCTTCCCGATACTTTCCTATTATCACCGTGCCACGTCAGCCTGGGCATTTTCCTGTGTATCTCTACTCAGTTATTGCTATCCTAGGTATTACCCTGGGCATTTGCTTCTTGACACATCTCTCTCCCAATAGCTTGCGCTTATCATCTAACTTATCCACAGGCGGTCGATTCCAGGGATAGCGTATTGGGAGTTACTTCGTTCCGTGGTATCATCTTGATGTTTTTAGGCCCCTACTATACCCCGGATGGTGCTTTTAGGATACGTTGATAGACAATATGGAAATCTATCACTAGACCATCTTTGCCTTTTGGCTCCAGCGTGTCAGCCTTATTACGCTGGTCGTTAGTAACGAGGCTTAATCATAGGTTCGCTTTTTCTAGCCATGAACATCTTTCCTAGCGGCGTCTCCGGCTTAGGCTGCCAGATGGCCTACATTTAAGTCCTTGCTTCGCACCATAGTGATGTCACTCCATAGCACTAAGGACCGGTGTCACACCCGTATCAGGTGGGAGGGGTTTGAACCCTCATGAGTACCACAGTTACTAGCCTTATGGTGGCTAGTCAGGTTGTTCCGACATTTGTCGTTAGTCCTGAACGAATCGCACATTAGGGGTCGAGCTGGGAATCGCTTCCCAACCCTCCCTTTCGGAACCGGACATGCGATTTTCACCGCATCCGGCTACTGGGTAATAGGCCCCTGTCATGGGTAGCTTTCGGTTCAAGGTTTTGGTTCCTATTCCTTGGCCTCAGTACCTGTCATTTTGTCCCTATCCTAGCAGTTCCTTTAGTTGCTTTTAGGTTGCTTTCTGTTTTTGTTATACTGCTTAAGCATTGCCTACTTTTTGCAGGAACTTCTGGGACTTATACCTAGCTCGAAAGCTGGTTTCGTAATATAGTCAGGACTACTCTTCCCGATACTTTCCTATTATCACCGTGCCACGTCAGCCTGGGCATTTTCCTGTGTATCTCTACTCAGTTATTGCTATCCTAGGTATTACCCTGGGCATTTGCTTCTTGACACATCTCTCTCCCAATAGCTTGCGCTTATCATCTAACTTATCCACAGGCGGTCGATTCCAGGGATAGCGTATTGGGAGTTACTTCGTTCCGTGGTATCATCTTGATGTTTTTAGGCCCCTACTATACCCCGGATGGTGCTTTTAGGATACGTTGATAGACAATATGGAAATCTATCACTAGACCATCTTTGCCTTTTGGCTCCAGCGTGTCAGCCTTATTACGCTGGTCGTTAGTAACGAGGCTTAATCATAGGTTCGCTTTTTCTAGCCATGAACATCTTTCCTAGCGGCGTCTCCGGCTTAGGCTGCCAGATGGCCTACATTTAAGTCCTTGCTTCGCACCATAGTGATGTCACTCCATAGCACTAAGGACCGGTGTCACACCCGTATCAGGTGGGAGGGGTTTGAACCCTCATGAGTACCACAGTTACTAGCCTTATGGTGGCTAGTCAGGTTGTTCCGACATTTGTCGTTAGTCCTGAACGAATCGCACCCACATATCTAACTTAGCAAGAGAGTTGGGCAAGTGGCAACCCCTGTTAATAATTCTTTACATTCTCCCGGGAACAAGCTACAAAGGCCCGCTGCTGGCCACCGGTGATGCTTGGAGGCGCTCCGTGGCGGTTCTAGGAGGCCGCTCCGGACGGTGGCGGTCTCAGCGCCGCCGCCGTGTCCGGACGGGACGGTAATGTGAGAAGCTAGAAACCGGGTTTCTGCTGTAGCTATTTTTGACGGCTAAATGCTTTGACCAGAGGGGAAGAGATGCTCGCGCAGCGTGGGGCAGACAGCTAATGCCTGGGAGGATAATAGCTTTTTCCGCCCTTGGACGCAACGAGTAATAAACCTGGGTTTACAGAGTTCGCGCACTGGCGAGGGTATTAGAGGCAGAGCCGAGGCGTAAATCCTTCCCAGGCTGAACTTGGGAACGAGGGTAAGCTAGAAACAAGGGTAGAGGAATCATTAATATGGCTAATGCTCATGCGATCGGACTGGGAAAATCGGGAATAGCAGCAGCAAGACTGCTAAAACGGGAAGGGTGGCAGGTGACGGTGAGCGATCGGGCCACGTCAGACAGCCTGCGCCAACAGCAGCAGCAACTCCAGAGTGAAGGAATAGCAGTACAACTGAATTATGCTTTCACTCTGACAGAAAAACCGCAACTAATTGTTGTCAGTCCCGACGTCCCTTGGGATGCGCCTGTATTAGTCGCAGCTAGAGATCGAGGAATTGAGACAATAGGAGAAATGGAACTGGCGTGGCGACATCTGAAATCTTGCCCCTGGGTTGCCATCACTGGCACGAACGGCAAAACTACTACGACATTTTTAATTGCTGCCATCTTTCAAGCAGCAGGTTTGCAGGCACCCGCCTGTGGTAATATCGGTTATGCTGCCTGTGAGTTGGCCTTAAGACCGGGTAAATCTCCAGATTGGATAATTGCCGAACTCAGCAGCTATCAAATCGAATCATCCCCAGGAGTTGCACCTATAATTGGCGTCTGGACGACCTTTACTCCCGACCATCTCAGTCGCCATAAAACCCTGGAAAATTACTACGATATTAAGGCAAGTATGCTACGGAGATCGCAGCTACAAGTTGTAAATGGGGACGATGGCTATTTGCGCCAGATGGGTTTGACTCAATGGCGTTCTGCTTGCTGGACGACTGTGAAAGGTAAAGGACAGTTGTTGGGCGATCGCGCCCAAGGGGTCTACATTCAGGATAGATGGGTGATAGCCCAGGGCGAACCCATTGTCCCCGCTGCGGCGCTACGGATGCCAGGTATGCACAATCAGCAAAATATGTTGATGGCGATCGCGGCAGCAAGATTGGCGGGGATAGAGAAAGAGGCGATCGCCCTGGCCATTAGAGAATTTCCAGGAGTACCCCATCGGTTAGAACTAATTAGAACCTACCAGAAGATTGACTTGATTAACGATAGCAAAGCGACTAATTACGACGCGGCCCAAGTAGGATTATCCTCTGTAAATAGTCCGGCAATTTTGATTGCTGGGGGCCAAGCAAAGGAGGGAGACGATATCCTCTGGATGCAAACCATTAAAGGGAAGGCCGCAGCAGTGTTACTCATTGGCGATGCTGCGGAACAGTTTGCTAAACGCTTGCAACAGGTTGGTTACGAGTCTTATGAAATTGTCGAAACTCTTGGGTTCGCCGTACCCAAAGCAGTACAATTAGCGACACAATATCGGGCAAAAGTAGTCCTGCTTTCTCCCGCTTGCGCCAGTTTTGACCAGTACCGCAACTTTGAAGAACGGGGCGAACATTTCCGTAAACTTTGTCAGCAACTATAGAGTTTATGCATTTAATTGATTACATTATTGTCGGAGTATACCTGTTGGCGATCGTGCTGTTGGGCATATTTCTCCAGCGGAAAGCATCCGCTGGCATAGAATCTTACTTTTTGGGCGATCGGAATATGCCTTGGTGGGTATTGGGGGCTTCGGGGATGGCATCCAATACAGATATTGCGGGGACAATGTTGATAACGGCCTTAGTCTACGCATTGGGAACGAAGGATTTTTTCTCGAACTTCGGGGTAGCATTGCCTTAATTTTAGCAATGTTCATGATTTTTATGGGCAAGTGGAACCGCCGGGCCCAAGTCATGACCTTAGCGGAATGGATGCAGTTGCGTTTTGGTGTGGGACGGGAAGGAAATATCGCCCGGATAGTGAGTGCCGTTGCTGCTATTATCTTGACCTCTGGCAGGATCGGTTACTTTGCCATAGGTGGGGGCAAATTCTTAGGAGAATTTATTACTGTCGATGGCCTCGATTTTAATTATCTTCCTAGCATTTATCTACACCGCCATTAGCGGTTTATATGGGGTGGTATTAACAGATATTTTTCAGGGAGTATTGATTTTTGTCGCCGTTATTTATATTTGCGCGATCGCCCTACAAACCCCACCTCTCCCGGAGACATTTGCCATCTCCATTCCGGGAACAGATCGCTTGCAAGAGTGGAATTTTAGCGAGGGTCGTAGTATATTGCCCCCCATGCAGGTATACTTGCCAGGAGACTATGCTAGTTTCAACTTGTTCGGCGGTATCCTTTGCTTCTATCTCTTGAAAGTCTTGATGGAAGGGTTTGGCGGTGTCGGCGGCTATATGATGCAGCGATATCTTCTCTTTTGTGCGGGTAGCGCTCCCAGAAGATATCGAAGCTATTTGGCCGCCAAAAGCGATCGGGAAGCAGGGTTGCTGTCCCTATGGTGGATTTTCTTACTTTCCTTTCGCTGGCCTTTGGTAACCGCTTTTGCGATCCTGGGCATCAATTACCAAATCTTGTCCCTGTTGCTGATTTCTATCGGTTTGTACTTCACCTGGTACAGACATCTAGGAAAAGAAGTCCCGTTACCTTCAAACCCCCGCGGCTAAAGTCGGTTTTTAACCGACTAAAAACATTGTCATTTTAGCTATAATTTCTCTGCTTTACGACGTACTATTTGATGCGTATAGTTAGCTTTCAAAATAGTCCAATGAAAGATCCATGTAATCCACAAAAAGTAATTTGGGCCTATGACTCTAAAGCTTTATGTCCTGTTCAAGACTTCAATCTTGCAGTTGCTGATTTGTCTCTAGCTGAAGTAATTTTAGATATAGCCAGCGATGATGAATGTCCAAAACAGCTTTTATTTTTACAATGTGCCTATTTGATTATTGGAGATGCTGTACGTTCAAATTATAAGACTTATAGAAGATATGAAATTGTTTCTTTCAGAAATAAGCAAAAAAGGCCACATTAAACTAGATATGCTTCACGAACGTGCAGAAAAATTAATGTCAAATACTTCATCCTTTAACTATAAGTTGTGGTGCGATGGTTGGTTAGCTTGCGATCGCACAAAAAGCTAAAAGAGTGCTGCTTACGAATAGGAGATCGCTTACCTTGACATTTCTTTGCATTTAAGTTCTTGACAACACTCCAATCAGGAGTGTTAGTATAAAATATAAGCTCTGACCTGTCTGAAAATATTGTTTTTTACTGTAGGTTGAGTTGAGGTACGAAACCCAACAGCATCCATGCATGTTGGGTTTCGTGCTTATATCAACCCGGGAGCATCCCACTAATGCAATGAGTAAATATACTTAGGAGAGGAGCCAAGTAGTGAGATCATTAGCAAAAGGGTAGACAATGGGCTAAAATAGGGATGAAACTCACCCGCCAGAAGCATTCCGATGACACAAAAAGAACTCCGCGAACTCAACCAGGCTCTGAAAACCATCGCACGCATTTTGTACAAGAATACACCCTCCGAGCGATTGCAAGATTTTGAAGGTGTGTCGCAGTGCGCGACCATATGTTAGAGACAGTCGGACCGGAGTTAGGAAATTTTTTTTATCCGAAGCAAGTCAAACACAAAGTGGACGGAGTCGCTATATCGATAGCTGCATCGGAACGCTGAGGGTAACGAGCAAGCAAGCACAGCGTCTTGGTCTAGCAGCCCGCACCCGCATCAGTCCGCACTTGGAACGATGCTCCCTGCTGCTGACAGCAAACGAGTCCTATGCTCACGCCGAACAAGACATCTTTATGTTGACAGGAATGAAAGTCTCGCACAGCACACAGCATCGGCTCGTTCATCGCAGTGAGTTCCCTCTTGCCTTGGCCAAAGAGCCAGTGAAAGCGGTGAGCGCCGACGGGGGCAAAGTGCGTTTACGGACTCCCAAAGGAGAGCCGAGCCAGTGGAAAGACTACAAGACGGTAGCTTTGCACTCACAGGTATGTATGGCAGCGTTTCACGACAACGAGTTCCTGGTTAATTGGGTCAAGGGGAAGCCACTGGCTAACCCGCTCACTTGCATCGGAGATGGACATCCCGGAGTCTGGAATTTAATCGACGGCTTTGCTCCTCCAGAGTGCAGACGCGAAGTCCTTGACTGGTATCATCTAATGGAAAATTTATATAAAGTGGGTGGCTCTCACCAACGGCTCAAACGAGTTGAGACCGTTCTGTGGCATGGTCTCATAGATGAAGCAAAAGCGTCCTTTGATGGTTGGTCAGCTCCACAGGTTAACAACTTCCTAGCTGATCTCGACCAGCATCGCTCTCGTCTACCCAATTACGCAGCTTATCAACAGCTCAAAATTGATATTGGGTCGGGAGCTGTCTCCTCAACGATTAAGCGTATTGGTCGGAGGCTCAAGATTTCTGGGGCTCAATGGAAATCTGAGAATGTCAACCAGGTGTTGAAGCAACGTTGTGCTTATCTCAACCTTGACCTCAATACTGCTTAAGTCTTTTTACCTACTGCAAAACTGGGATGCTCCCTATCAACCCAACCTCGGTATTAAGGTGAATTATCCTGCAGTATCGCTTGACATGCATGATAGTATATAAAAACATTGTCATTTTAGCTATAAGTTCTACGCTTATCCATCTGCCGTCGCGCCGATCGCCCCATTTCTGCTCAGGTTCCGAACAAGAAACCGGGTTTCTACGACCATCTTGGCACCCCAACCTCCCTTTGGGAAAGAAACCCGGTTTCTGGCCCCAACTCCTCAGACCCCCGAACAAGAAACCGGGGTTTCTGCTACAATCTTGGCAGGACAACCGATATAAAGCAGAAGAAACCCGGTTTCTGGCCTTCATAAGTCAGCCCCCGATCGCGGGTGCGATCGGGCTTAACGATAAAGATTATGGTCGGGGTCTAACCAGACGATGTAAAAAACATTTTCTTTGAAAAATCCATGCACCCTGCCATGTTCGTTAGCAGATATTTGAAACTGGTAGGGAGTATCTACCAACTGCGCTTCCGATCGCGCTGCGTGGCGCAGCCATAGGAATGCCAAAACCATTTGGTTCTGTAGTATCCTGCCAGTCTATGGGATGAGATCGAATACTTTACTTCGATTATTGATGATTGAGAAATGATAGCATGAGATGGTTCATCTTTAGGCAAACCTTCCCTAGTTTTCATCCAAGGATCTTCCCGACAAACCATCATTTCCAGTTCTAAACCAGTGCCAAGAAAATATTCTACTGTTATATCCTCCAAAAACTCCTCTAATTCTGGCGAAAAATCTGGTTGTTTAACCTCCTTGATAATGGGTTTCCATTGAAATTTTTTGTACTCCTCAAATAAGGTCGGGATAACAGGACCATGTACCCAAGCTTCAAAATCATCTTCAAACAGGGGACTGTCGTGGATCGCCAGATGCCATGCTTGAGCATAATAAACTAGCTTTTGTAGCTTCAGGTTACTGATGAATGAGCCAGAGTCCTTTGCCACCCAGATGAAGTAGTCGGCTATTTCCTCAGCAGTTGTTATTGTTTTCCTGTCTTTTCTGGACAATGTTGCTCGATCGCTCATAGATGTAGACCCTCGTAGTTGGGCATTTTTATTATAGCACGGGAGCGCAAAAACAAAACATCAACATACTGCGGGCGATCGCTTTATTTCCGATCGCACCCCGAACGAGAAACCTGGTTTCTGCAACCATCTTGGCATCCCAACCGATATCTTGCAGAAGAAACCCGGTTTCTGGCCTCACGCTCGGGCAAGGGAACTTCTTTAGAGAGTATCTGGATCGACACCCAACTCACGCAACTTTTCTGCCAGTATTTGGGCACGTTGTTCTGCTTGTTTGGCGCGTTCGTCTCCTGTCAGGAGAACATTACCCTTCCGATCGCACCAGCGCAACCAGACATCCTGCCTGCCTTCAAAAACACCTGACCAGAGAGTTACGCCCAGCCCGACTTCTAATAGCCAAGTTTCATTTGTTTCTTCGTAGCGCCTTTCCCTGAGTTCATGCACTCGCAATACCTTTTTTCCCAATTGCTGGTTGGGGTCATACACTATGTAGTATTTTACCCCAATTTGGGCATAAGTCTTGAGTTTGTCTCCCAGTTCTTCCCCCTCCTTGTTCGAGACGATTTCTATTACCACTTCTGGCGGTTTCCCAAACTTCCATACCATGTAGGAACGGTTTTGCTTTTTCCACCAATCTTGCGGAACCGTTACATCCAAACTCAACAATACATCTGGCACAATCGCGGGTTCTTCCGATGTATAGAAGAGACCGACATTTGCTGCTGCTAAAATTTTCGGCCTTGGGGGAGAACTGTAAATTGAGCTTGCCAAGAGGCGTTGTTGTTTTTCCGAGCCCCAATTGTCCACCGGCGTGTCATCCTCCGTCACTAGATTCCTAACATCTGGTTCCCAGCAGTCTGTCTTGGTTATCACTGCTTGCTCACTCATGATATCTCTCCTAGATTGAGCGCTATGCATGATTATACTTCTTTTGGAGGCGATCGGGGTAATTGTTGATAATAATTAATAATTCCCCCATCGCCTCACGGTCACTTGACCATGGCGCCGGGGCACACAGCAGTCACATCTGACATCTTCGGGTTGCGCCGGGGTGGGCGCAATAGTTACATCCTCGATTTGTACCTCACATCCGTTGATGCCGTGCCTCTACCGATGTATTATCCGGTGCGATCGCGCCTTGGATCGTAATGGGCGATCGCCCCATTTTACCGCACGAGAAACCGGGTTTCTGGGACAATCTTGGCATCCTAACCGATATCTTGCTAAGAAACCCGGTTTCTGGCCCCAACTCCTCAGCCCCCCGATCGATCGGGCAAGGGAACCTCTTTAGAGAGTATCTGGATCGACACCCAACTCACGCAACTTTTCTGCCAGTATTTGGGCGCGTTCGTCTCCTGTCAGGAGAACATTACCCTTCCGATCGCACCAGCGCAACCAGACATCCTGCCTGCCTTCAAAAACACCTGACCAGAGAGTTACGCCCAGCCCGACTTCTAATAGCCAAGTTTCATTTGTTTCTTCGTAGCGCCTTTCCCTGAGTTCATGCACTCGCAATACCTTTTTTCCCAATTGCTGGTTGGGGTCATACACTATGTAGTATTTTACCCCAATTTGGGCATAAGTCTTGAGTTTGTCTCCCAGTTCTTCCCCCTCCTTGTTCGAGACAATTTCTATTACCACTTCTGGCGGTTTCCCAAACTTCCATACCATGTAAGAACGGTTTGACTTTTTCCACCAATCTTGCGGCACCGTTACATCCAAACTCAACAATACATCTGGCACGATCGCGGGTTCTTCTGATGTATAGAAGAGACCGACATTTGCTGCTGCTAAAATTTTCGACCTTGGGGGAGAACTGTAAATTGAGCTTGCCAAGAGGCGTTGTTGTTTTTCCGAGCCCCAATTGTCCACCGGCGTGTCATCCTCCGTCACTAGATTCCTAACATCTGGTTCCCAGCAGTCTGTCTTGGTTATCACTGCTTGCTCACTCATGATATCTCTCCTAGATTGAGCGCTATTTTAATTTTACCTTATTTGGGGGCGATCGGGGTAATTGTTGATAATATAATAATTAAGCGATCGCCTCACGGTCACTTGACCATGGCGCCGGTGTACACAGCAGTCACATCTGACATCTTCGGGTTGCGCCGGGGCACGGCGGCAGTTACATCTTACATCTGAACCGATAATCTGTTGATGCCCTGCCCCTACCGATATTGCGATCGCGATCGCGCCCCGGATCGGGCGATCGCACCTGTAGTCCCCCGGACTTACCCACAGGCTATCGCGCAGACTGTCAAGTGAGATGCGTCTGCTATAAACTGGTATAAATTAAACTAAAAAAGTTGCCAGATGAGAGAATTATCTGTTATCATAAAATAGTTGCGATCGCACTTTGGATATGAAAACGGATAAATTATATTATGAAGTCTTTCAGGAGTTTCCGGACATCTTTTTTAGACTGATCGGAAAAAGCCAGGTAGATGCTCGGGCCTATGAATTTAAGGCGATCGAGCTAAAGGAGACGGCCTTAAGGTTGGATGGAGTCATGCTGCGGGTAGCGAAAGATCTCAAAGAGCTAATATTTCATTGAGGTGCAAAGCTACAAAAATGCCGACATCTACCTGAATCTTTTGATGAAGGTAACCATATACCTAAAACAAAATGATGCGGGACAGAATTTGCTTGGGGTAGTAATATGAACGACGCCGTTTAGAACCAGAGAACTCCGAATCATATGAATGGTTGTTAAATACCGGTAAAATCCTGCGGATCTACCTAGATGAAATAGATATAGCAGCGGAACGGACTCTGGGAATTGGCTTAGTCAAGCTGATCGTCGAAAAGGAAAAGAATGCCGTATCCCTTGCCAAACAGCTAATTGCTCAAACACGGTCAGAATCGACGGATGACGAACAGACCGAAAAGATGCTAGAATTGATTGAAACGATCGTCGTGTACAAGTTTGCAGATAAAAGCCGAGAGGAGTTGCAAGCCATGTTAGGACTAGAAGACATTAAAGAGACAAAGTTGGGAAAAGAATTGTTGGCCCGTTTCCAGAGATGCCCACCCTGTCGTGTCGCTCCCGCGCACGACATGGGTGGGCACTCTCGGAAACGGTCAGAAGGTTGGCAAAAAGGTCGGCAAGAAGGTTGGCAAGAAGGCCAGCAAGAAGGTTGGCAAGAAGGTCGGCAAGAAGGTCGGCAAGAAGGGGAACAACTTGGCCGCTTAAAAGGTAAGTTAGAAGTGGTGCCAGTGATGTTAGACCGAGGTTTTACTTTTGAGGAGATAGCATTACTCTTGAAATTAGAGTTGAACCAGGTTCGGCAGGTAACTCAACCAGAAAAACCATCACAGTCCCTCTAAGGCGATCGCATCCCCCGCGAGCCCCATTTATCCTCGCCCCCCGAACCAGAAACCGGGTTTGGGGGGCGAGGATATTGGCAGAACTACCGATATTTTACATAGTGGCCTCTAGGAGTTGCAAGCCATGTTAGGACTAGAAGACATCAAAGAGACAAAGTTGGGAAAAGAATTATTGGCAGAAGGTTGGCAAAAAGGTCGGCAAGAAGGTTGGCCGGCAAGAAGGCCGGCAAGAAGGGGAACAACTTGGCCGCTTAAAAGGTAAGTTAGAAGTGGTGCCAGTGATGCTAAACCGAGGTTTTACTTTCGAGGAGGTAGCATTACTCTTGAAATTAGAGTTGAACCAGGTTCGGCAGGTAACTCAACCAGAAAAACCATCAGAGTCCCTCTAAGGCGATCGCCCCATTCGGTGCGACCAAGAAACCGGGTTTATACTAGATCTTGGGCAAGGAAAACCGAGATAAAGCACCAATAACCCGGTTTCTGGCTCCTGGCCCGATCGCCCATTAAACCGGTCATCACTTCCCTGGCGATCGATCCGGGGGTTTCTTCATTCTATCTGCCGTAGCGCCGGGCACGGCGGTAGTATTATTTGACAAAAGAACCGATAATCTGTTGATGCCGTGCCCCTACCGATATTGCGATCGCGATCGCGCCCCGGAACGTAATGGGCGATCGCCCCATTTTCCCGCACGAGAAACCGGGTTTCTGGGACAATCTTGGCATCAATACCGATATTTAACAAAGAAACCCGGTTTCTGGCTCCAATCTTCAAGGCCACTGCCGCCCCACATCAACAATGGCACTCAATACGGGGACGTTTATATTTAAAAAACAAAGCATTTCAATCCCTCAGTTTTGAATCAAGCGGCTGATAAACCTTGAGGTTGCTGCTGTTGCGGACAACTTCTCGAATTGAGACCCCATTCGGTAGGTGTCCCATCGTCCGGGCTTGAATCAGCAAATTCCCCATTGCTGTTGCCTCAACCGGACCGGCCACAACCTGACAACCGCAAGTATTAGCAGTCAACTGGCACAGCAAAGCGTTACGCGCCCCTCCCCCCACAATATGCAGAACCTCGATCCGTTCTTCTATTACCTCTTCCAAGGCGCTGAGGGTTTTCTGGTATGTTGAGGCCAGACTCGACAAGATCCCTCGCACCAGTTCTCCCCGATGCTGCGGTACGAACATTTTCTGTTCCCGGCAATAGTCTTGAATCTTTTGCTGCATATTGCCCCGAAGCCGGAAACGCGACTCGTTGAAATCGATCGAAACGCCACGGTCAGGGGCTGCCCCTGCTTCTCGGAGCAGGGTTTCATAATCATAGCGTTCCCCCGAGTTTTTCCACTCTCGCTCGCATTCTTGGAGAACCCACAAACCCGTCATGTTTCTCAAAAGCCGAACGGAACCGTCTAAACCGACTTCGTTAGTAAATTCCTGTTGCCGAGCCACTTCAGTCAGGAAAGGAGTTGTCCGTTCCACCCCAAACACCGACCAAGTGCCGCAACTTAAATAAGCCCAAGGCTCGCTCTTTGGGGAAGCAGGTACGGCAGCGACGGCGCAGGCAGTATCGTGAGAGCAACCAGCAATGACGGTAACATCAGGGTTGGTTGTCACCGAACCCAATCGAGTTCCCGAAGGCACGATTTCTGGCCAACTATCTGCGGGAATCCCAAATCGAGCCATCAGTTCCCTAGCCCAAGTGCGGCTTTGAACGTCGAGCAACCCAGTGGTACTCGCTAGGGAAACTTCGGCCACGGCACGCCCGCTGAAGCGGTAGTTAAAATAGTCGGCCATCATCAACCGATTGGCGGTTTCAGCCAACAGTTCCGACTCTTGTTCTAGGTCTGCCAGAACCTGGGGCAGAGTATTTTCTTCCATGAAATGGATGCCAGTAGCCTCATAGAGTTCTGAAGCGCTCACCTTTTGTAGGGCCTTGGCCCTCATGCCTAATTTTCTAGGACTCCGGTAGGAGTAAGCGTTGCGAACTGGGTTGCGATCGACATTCAAAGGAACGTAATCTAAACCTATCGAATTAACCGAGAGGCTGTACAGACGGGGAGTGGCATTAAGAGCGCGTTGGAGTCCGGTTTGGAATTCGCTCCACAAGACATCCAAATCCCAGTACAATTGCTCCCCCTCTTCGATAATTGGAGTAGAAAAGCGATGTAGTTCTTCCATCTGGAGGCGATCTCCTTCCAGACGTCCCAGGATGGCGCGACTGCTGGAGGCTCCCAAATCGAAGGCAAGATAAGCAGTGGATGGATATTTGTTGCTAGGCATTGTCTTAAGATTCTCAGGTGTTTGGCTCTGTGTTAGAAAAAGGGTTGGTTTATGCCAAAGTACGAGCAAATTTGCCGCAATTGTTCCTCTGAGAACCCTAGGGTCGGCTCTCCTGCCCGGAGGTTGAGACATTCGTATTGTGCTGCTACTTCGGCATATTCTACCAAATCGCCTGCGGAACGGAGGCTGCTGTCGTGTCTAGTCAAAATTCCGTGCTTGCTCCAGATAATGGCACGATGGTTTCGCAACCCCTCGGTCGTGTTCTTGGCTTGCTCTGGTGAAGTAGGCACGTAAAAGGGAATCACACCAATGCCTTCAGGAAAATTGATGATAGTTTCCGTTTGCCAGCGTAGTAAGCGGCGGTTCAAGGCCACGGTGTCGGCGTAGCGATCGATATGGCTCAGATAAGTGAGGTGGACTGGTTGGGCGTGAATAAGGGCGTGATGGTCGAGCGATCGCCTGGTCACGTGGTCGTTATGCACCCCCAGATGGGAGTTCAATTCGCTAGTCGGTGCGATTTCAGCATCGGCGGCGTACAGGGATGCTGTTTCGCCGTCCGAATTAATGTGGAGCAGGCAAATCACAAGTTCTGGGTGATGGGCGATCTCCCGCTCTCGACGCCCCGTACCGGTGATAATGACCCAGCCACCAGAGAGTGCAGCTGCTGGGAGGGGGAGGGAAATTTCGCCGCGATCGCGCCATCGACTGTCGATGTCTGGCAGTTCCCGAACGAAAACTGAAAAATTGCCAGCAGCTCCCTCAGTTGCATTGATTTGGGACATCCGCTGCCCCACGTTGCTCATTTCCCAGATAATCTCTTTGAGACTTTTCAACATTCAATTCCAGTAACTCTGCAAGCAATATAGCGGATTTCACCCTCGTGAGGTACACCTCTCACTCTTCTTGAAAAACGCTATATTAAACATATTCAGTGACTTGACTCTGCATGATGCGCTTCTTTGAGGCAGGAGCCTTAGAATACCGTTCCCAGGTATAACCTAGGAACGAGAGTAATTCGCAATTGGCAATTGGCAATTAACCAGCAGCTTTATAGTTTTTCACTCGATCGCCTGCGGCCACCCCTAAAGCCTTGGCTAACCAAGGGGGAGGTGATGTGACGATCGCCTTTTGCAATTCCGCCAAATGTTCTCTCACCGGACCCCCTTCGATCTTTTTCATCGGATATAGGCCACCTTTAATCACCTTTGCTGCTGCCGGTCCCCCTACGTAAACTATATAGACAACCTGACAATCTTTAATTATATTTACCCGGAAACTATTTTTATCATCTGACAAATCCGCTTTCGCCGCCGATCTGATATCTATCAGTTTCATCGCGGATCCTGACAACTGATAAATCAGATAACGGAGACAAGAACCAAAATGTCCGTACAAATTTTCTTCAATGTTAGAAGCGACAGCAACTCGAATTGACTCTGGCATTTCCCCTTCAGTATAGGGTTCTATGGGTGGCCAAGACTGTTCTGTATCAACCGTTTCCCCCCATAATATCTTCGTAGCATCTTTCAGGGCCGACATGGGAATGTCACTTCCTTCACCATCATCCTCCCCATCCAGGCTGTAGGTTTGTCCGAAGGCAGTTTTCAAGTTAGTGACTGTAATTCTACTCAAGGTAGTTTCGTCAATTACTTCACCAATGCATTCTTGCAAAGCTTCTATCACATCCCGGGCTGATATTCCCGGCCCGTTTCCGAGAGTGCCCACCCATGTCGTGCGCGGGAGCGACACGACAGGGTGGGCATCTCTGGAAACGGGCAATACCCTGGCCGCCAAGGCAATTCTGTAGGCCACTTCATCTGAAATCGGTTGTTGGCTCATAACCAATTCTCTCCCTATCTGTTATCTGGCGATCGCGCATCTAACTATGCGCTATCTTTTTTACTTTTATCGCCTCTTGACAAGCTCTTCTGTATATTTGACTACTAATTATTAACTTGAATTCTGTAAAATATCTAAATTGCGATCGCCGCCTGGGAACGCGGGGGTTTTAACCGGTTTGAACCCCCTGCGGGGTAAGCATTGGTTTAGTTATCCGTAACCGTAATTGTAGGGCAATTTAACGCCATATCTGTCAATAATCGTCCACAGGAGAATCATAGTTTCTGCCATCTTCCAGAAAGCTTTGGATCCCCAGCTTCAGGGCCTTAATAAAACTCACCTTGCCGCCAAGTCCCGTCTGTGCTTCAATAGCAGTTGGGTCAACCTCAACTACCAATTGGGGTACAAAGCAGCTTTGATATCTGATATTGTTTCCATTGCTTGTCTCATCCAGCTATTCTATAATCAAAAATATCGCCATAATTGCCATCCCAGCTCAGGAGAAAATCAATGACTGATTCTACCTTCAAAAGAAAGATCGGGACATGAGTTCTGGTAGTACTGTCCTTAGCTTTAACCATTATACTAGCACAGTCAACAATCTGGGCGGACAAGGCAGACATTCTCGAACCGAACCTGTTCAATCTTCAGGACGAATCTGCTAGAATCTACTACAGGATCGCCCGTTCTACTGGCGAACCCCTGTTTTTTTACAGGACCGAGAGTGGCATTTTACGCTTCAGGGGAGACGAGATTCGCGAAGAAACAACAGCCCTGGGGAAACTGGAGACAGTGACGATCGAGCAAATTCCCGATCTGCGAATAGTCACCCTGACCTTAATTGTACCAGCGGTTAATCTACCAACAAATAGGAGGCAGATTCCCATTAAAACAATAGCAATTGAAACCACCAATGCCACCAGTATCGGCGGTCCGGCCCTGGTTAAGGGACCGTTACAAACTTATCAGATTTTAGAACTGGAGGGAACTGCTCGCTTTGTCGAGTAAAGAGTGCAATTTTTTTTGTTAATTATTTACCCTCGGGCAATGGTGGGCGGTGCCCACCCTACATTTGGTAATGGTATTTAACTCAATTGCACGACTGGTTTATCTTCTAATAAAGTTTGATGGGTTAGCAAGTCCTCTACTGTCATCCGCAGGAAACGCCGATCGTCTACCCGAAATAGTACCTTTACCCGATCGCTGCCGGGATGTCCTGGTGGCCTCAACTGGGCGATCGTCCGGGCCCCATCCCGATCGTTCAAGGGTTGCACGTTCTGTTCGTCGCTGGCTAGAATGCGGGTAATCAGGCGATCGCCATCAAAATAGACCTCAGTGGAGCCAGTTTGGGCCCCCAATTCTCCGAGAATCAATTCAATTTGGGGCTGATTTTCCACCGAAGCACCCAGAGTTAATTCTACAGGTTCCCTCATGGGATAGGGCTGTCCCTCTTTCACGATCGGATGCCAACTGTGGCGTTTATTGCGCCGGTTCCAGTAGCGAATGCCGTAACTGTGATAGAGAAAATCCGTAACTTCGATGCCTTGCTCTAATTGTAATGCCCCTTGGGCGATCGCCTCAAAAGGTTTTTCGCATCGGACTTTATCTCTGTCAAAATACTGCTGTACCCAACTCTGGACTGCGGGAATTTGCACCGTCCCCCCCACCAGCAACACCCCATCGATATCCGCCACCTCCAACCCTTGTCGCCTTGCTTGCTGCAAAACCTGATTCATGGCCTCATCCAGTTGCTCAAAAAACTGGTGCTGTGCCAGAATCTCATGGAAGCGATTGCGGTTGAGTGCCAACTCATAACTTTCCATCTGTGCGACATCAAAGTAAACCTCACTGGCCTCCGAAGTCAGAGACAATTGAATTTTCAACTTTTCTGCCAAGCGAGTAGTCAAAGGCGATTTCACCAAACCCTGAGTTTCAGCAAAATAATCCACCAACCAATTATCGATATCAGATCCGCCCAAATTTTGTCCCGCCTTTGCTAACACCCGGGCCCTTTTCAGTTTTTGTCCCGACTTTTCCGCGAAGGACTTCTCGCCCCACTTGAGAATAAACCCCAAGGGATTTTTCTCCAGACTGCTATCCAACCGCACCAGTGACAAGTCCAGGGTGCCGCCGCCGAAATCAACCACTAGCAAAATTTCCTGGTTTGCCATCCCGTAACCCAAAGCAGCAGCAGTAGGTTCGTCCAACATCCGCACCCGTTCCACGGATAACCCTTGACAAACCTTGCCCAACCAATGGCGGTAAGCTTCAAAACTATCCACGGGCACCGTTAACACCAGGGAATCTTCCGTGCTGAGTTGTTGTAGGATCTGGGAGAGGAACCACTCTCCCACTTGCTCAAAGGTGAGGGTGACTCCATCCAGTTCTGGCATAAATCCCTGGATCGGCGTACCTATACCCCGCTTGAAGTTGCGGAAAAAGCGGGCATCGGAACTGATATCTAAACCCTTGTCCCGGACTTGCTGCCCCACCAATACCTTACCCTGGGAGGCATCTTCGGTGTAGACTAAACTGGGAATCAGCGGCGGATTTTGCCCCTGAATCAGGGAAAATCTCGGTAATTTCAGGGTTTCCGGCTGTAGGGTGACCGGGTTCCAGCGGGTAATTACCGTGTTACTCGTACCAAAATCAATCGCGATCGCCATGCCATGTTTCCGATAAGCAGCTACCAGACAATATCTTAGCAGTTTGTAGTAAGCACTTTAGTGCTTCCCAGGCGCGAAAGCGCCTAGATGACAGATACTGTTTGTACAGATAATGGATTAATGGATTATAACGATGAGCGATCGGACATTACCACCGGCGTTTCGCCGGGGCACTGCCGATCGAATATCCGCTGTCCAGAAAATCTTTGACCAAAACCTACCTACAGGTTAAAGTCTTTCTATCCACTTTTAAGGAGATACTCAAACTATAGTCGCACCATGCTAAAGCAAATCGTTAGTTCGATCAAAACCTACTTCCCAGCGGACGAAGTCCACGCCCACTGCGATGGCCCCTGTGGTGTCTACGACCCAAGTTCCGCCCGCATTGCAGCTGAGGCCGTGGTATCCATGACCAAAAAGATCGTCGAACTGCAACCTCCAGCTGGCAACGATCCACAGGCAACGGTAACCTACAACAACACCCTGTCCCGCTACATCCAGATTAAGGAAGAGCAGGCACAAATTGCCAAAGAGGAGTTGTTGATTCTGTGGACAGACTATTTCAAACCGCCCCATTTAGAGCAATATCCCGACCTGCACGATACCTTCTGGAAAGCGGCAAAACTCTGCTCCGCTTGCAAAGTGGAAGTAAGCCAGCAACATGCTGATGAACTGATGGCAGCCATTGAGAAGATCCATAAGATCTTCTGGGCAACGAAGAATCGCGACATTACCTGGTACAAAGCAAGTTGAACCCCAGATACCTGTCAACCCCTGGCGGATAGCGGCATTGGCGAATTGTTGCTGTGGTTGCTGCGTCAGCGCCGCAGATTCCGGGTTACTGGCCTCTCGATGCTGCCACTTTTGCTTCCAGGTGATGAAGTGCTGGTCAACCCTCGGGCCTATCGTAGCAGATTGCCCCGGCCCGGAGATATTGTGGTCGCCTGCCACCCCGCCCGGCCTGCCTTGCGTTTGATTAAGCGAGTTGCCGCCATGTCGGGCGATCGACACTGCCTGCTGATCGGAGATAATCCTGCCCAGAGTACGGATAGTCGATCGTTTGGTGCTGTATCCATTGATAATATCCTGGGTCGGGCGACCAGTGTTTTTAAGTAGATGCCCAGAAACCCGGTTTCTAGCGCTCCGGCGTCGCGAGCACGCAGCGTGCGGCACTGCGTATAGAAAAAACCGGGTTTCTCAAATTTCAGTTACATTACCAGTCGTAACTCTGGCCAACGCAGCTTGACCGAGAATAAGTCTATTCTCGCCAAGAATAAGTCCATTCTTACCAAGAATAAGTCTATTCTCTCTCACTTTAAGCTTATTCTTGCCAAGAATAAGTCCATGCCAGCATCAGAATGAGCAGCACTTTTTCCATGAATTCATGAGTGGTGAGAGATTATGTTAGGTGTCACTCATGCACTTCCTATGGTCATTACGACGCCAACTAGGGTTACAAAGGTGCCAATCCACGCACCTAAAGGGAAGTTTTCTCTACGCCATATCGACATAATTATAATGTATTGGACTGGTGATAAAGAGGCAAGTACAACTGCACGGAAAATCTCGGTATTGGCAAATGCTGCTAATAAAAACGTCATACCGCCAATAGTGCTGACCAACGCACTCAATGCCACAAATTTCAAGTCACTGAGTTGCACTAGTCGCTTCCGCTCACGCAAAGTGATGAAGATTGGTGCAAAAGCAACGGTCGCACTAGCCGTACGAAGAAATGATGCAAAAAAAGGCGAAGTATTAGACATTACTTCTTTTGACAGAAGCGCTCCTATTATCTGAAAGATAACAGCTAGTCCAACGAGTAGAAGTCCGCCCGTATTCTTACTAGGTTTATACCACTCGCCGCCGGACACCTCTGACTGAGAGCGAAAGAAAATTGCCATGTAAACACCGCCGAACGAGAGTAATATGCCGCTGAGCGCAACGGCTGAGATTGTTTCACTAAAAATTGCCGCGCCGACGAACGCCGTCAGTGGTGCGTGCAAAGAAAAGATGATAGAGGCGATGCGAGGCCCGAGAAAATAAACTGCCTGAAAGAGACATGCTTCACCAAATGCGATGCCTACAATACCCGAAATAGTTAAGAGTAGGACCGTACGCGTGTTAGAAAAGTCAAGCGACTCTAAAGTTGCTGCTAAGATAAAGAGTGAAGTGGCAGACAGAGCGAAGCGAAACATCGAGAAACGAAAAGTTCCCAGCGCTTCGACGCCACGATAGGCGATAAGGGGGCCAATTGCCCAACAAAGGGCTGCCGCAAGCGCAAAGCCTTCGCCAGCATATGGAAACATAATCTGTACCCGTGCACAAAAGATTCAGTAGATTAAGCTTTCTGGAGAAAAAGGGGGGACGTGTCATCAGTTATTGAGTAATCTAAAAGTCAGTCTGGGAAAGGCTTTCCGGAGAGGTGGCACTATTTTACACGTATCTTGCTCGTATCCCCTCATCTCTCTGAAGCTGTGACTCGAGCCAATTCAGACAGCCAGGTATCAACAAATTCTTCAACCTTGGGCTTTTCAAAGAGATTATTGCGATACTGAACTTGGAGACTGGTCGCATCCTTGTGTTCCCGCACATATGACATCAAGTCAAATTTCACGGCGAAACCCAGGTCTGAGAAGCCAAGTTCCCTGTGACACAAGGGGGTGGACCGCATGGCTTCAAAATTCAAATAACTGATAAAGATCGTCGTGAGTGGAAACCGTGCTTGCTCAAATTCCATGCCGATATCTTTTACTAGAGTGTCGTACTGATAATTTTGGTGAGTCATACCCAGCGCCACCGAGTGCATAATTTGTCTTACATATTCGATGTGAGACAAACCTTTTTGTAATCGGCTGCGAATACATACCAGTGAAATAAAATTCCCGATCAGCTCCTGTGTGCCTGGAATATCGCATCCGGCAGCTGGGGTACCAATCACCAGATCTTCCTGCTTCAAAAGATGATGCCAGGCAAGCATCTTAGCGGCCAAATAAATGCTGAATTCCGTCACGTGCTCTTGCCGGGAAAGCTTCGTAATAGCCGCGCGTAACGTTTGTGGAACTTCACGGCAGTATCCCTGCCCTCGATCGCCATCGGGCCCATGCCAAAGCTCTGGGAAGATGTGTTTTTTATAGGGCGCTCTAAACAGATCCTGCCAATAGTCTTTTGCTGGCGATCCATCACCGAAGGTATGAAGTTCGCGATCGGTAGCCCAGGCTGCATAATCCAAGTAGTTGAACGCCAGCTTTTGCCTTTTCGGATCGTTGCCGGCCACTGCGCAGTGAAGAGCGTTTTCAATCAACCCCATTGAGAAGCCATCGCTGACCATGTGGTGAATCGCGAAAATTACAGTGGATTTTTGGTCAGGAAGGGCAACGAGATGCACGCGAAACAGTGGCCACTTGCCAGTATCAATCTCACTATTAGCAACACGGAGCCGAATGTCATTCAGTGCGCTGTCGGCGTCTTGCTGCGACAGGGATGAAAGATCGTGTTGTGCGACGTCGATATCTGCTAGTGAGGGACAAACCACTTTCGCGAGCATTATGTCAGGGCCGCTTTCATCAAACCAAAGGCCCATCGAGTCCTGCTGAACGACAAGTTTGAAGAGTGCCTCACGCACTGTGTTCGCTTCAACTAGCTTATCAAATCGAACAACTCGTACCATTGTTGCCCAAGAGCGGTTTCCTTTAGGCATGTATATGTTCCACCAGCGGCGCTGCTGTGGCGACATATGATACCGATTTTTCTCCCCGATGGGAGGGATGTGGAAAACTTCTTTTGCAGGCGCAGCGTCGATCGTCGCAGCGATATCTTTCAGGACGGAGGTTCTGAACAAATCAGAGAAATCGAGCGATTTTTTCAGGTCATCTTCGATTCTACCAATCAGAAAGGCGATATGCAGGGATGTGCAACCCAATGCAAAAACGTTGTCTTCGATCCCTGGCGTCGGGATTGACAAAATGTTCGCAACAGCGTCCAGCACCCATTTCTCAGTATCGGTGACTGGCGCTTGAGTAGTTGTAGTGCTCTGGTAAAGATGTTTTTGAAGAGAGGCGCGGTCGATTTTGCCGTTAGCGTTTTGCGGCAACGAGTCTAACAGCCGCCAGATAGTCGGCACGATAGCTTGCGGCAGATATGTCAGAGCGTCTGAGCGTGGTGCATCTGCTGCACAGGTGTCAACTTCTGCTTTCGCGGTCCAAAATGCAGCGAGTCGAGACTCGCTGTCTTCAGTTAGCTTGACACCAACTACTGCAACATCATCGATCATGTCAAGACGACTGAGTGCACACTCCACCTCCGTAGGATGCACGCGAACTCCGTTAACCTTCAATTCATCGTCAATCCGTCCGACGACGACCAACTCACCCTGATTAGTGATGCGTCCCAAGTCACCAGTGTAATATGTTGTCAGTCCATCGGCGACAGTGAACCGACTATTCTCCTCTTCAGAAGCACCTATATACCCGAAACTTGCATGTGGCGTAGAGATGACGATTTCTCCTACCTCACCATTCCCAGAAAGTCTGAAATCAGCTCCAGGTATAGGTAAACCTACTGGAATTTCTCCGTTAGGGTAATCGATCTCGGGTTTCACACGAAAAAAGAACTTGGCTAGGGTAGTTTCGGTCGGCCCATACAGATTCACGAACTCTGTGATGTTAGGAAAAGCCTGGCGAAGCTCATCGACAGCGACAGCTAAGAGCTTTTCCCCAGCTAAAAACAGCGTTTTTAGAGCAAGTCTATCATCTTGCTGAGCGCGTGCCCATATTCGAGCGACGGATGGAACGGCATGAGTCCTTGTGATCCCGCGTTCCACAAGCCAGGCAACAGTGCTTTGAGGACTCGCTAAATCATTCTCACTTGGAATAACAAGCGTTGCACCATGCATAAGGGGGAGTAAGATATCGCGTAGAGATACGTCGAACCCAAGCCCAGTTAGAAATGACACGCGATCTGCTGGACCAATCTTGAACTCTTTTCCTTGCCAGCGGATAAACTCGACTAGCCCATCCAAAGATCCTAAAATTGCCTTGGGCCGACCGGTGCTTCCAGAAGTAAAAAAAACGTAAGCTGCTCGTCTACCGTGTCCTCTGGGCGCGCTATTCGCACTACCCTCCGGACACGGCCCGTTCATTGGAACAGCCGATGGTTGAACGCTTCTGTTTTGCGTAATATTCCCATCAGCAGCAATTAGGACACGCGGCCTGACAATATTTACCATTTGAGAGCGCCGATATGCTGGCAGAGCACCGTCGATCGGCATTACAATGCCGCCGCAAAATAGAACCGAAAGGAAATCAACGACATATTCAGGAGATTTCGGCCGATTTATGGCGACTATGTCTCCAGTCTTAAGGAAAGGAATAAATGCCTTAGTACGTTGCTCGATGCGCTCTATAATATTCTTGTATGCGATCGCGTCATTGCCGTATTCGACTGCAGGGTTCTGCAGCGCACCAGCGAACAAGTAATTTCGCAAATCAAAGTGTGTGACGAATTCATTCATATTTCGCAGGATTTCATTTCAAATTCTACCAAACCGAAAACATACTGGTTCGTACAGCAAACAGCTCTGATTGTGAAAGGATTTTAAAATAGTATGGGTTCACAGGGATTTAGACCTCACATTCATGACTGCTTGCTGTAGCACTAACCATCAACGATTCTAATTTCACCATTGCGCATATGAGTCTTGTGAGCATCAAGTGATTTAACATTTACAGTCTTCATAAGCCAGCGATTATAAACAGCTTTTTCGTTACCTATATGTACCACATCCTTGTTATGAATGCACTCGTTGTTAGCTGAGCCAATGAAGTCACCTTTCAAAATTAACAGAGGTTTTTTCAATATGTGTAGAGCACGCACTACTTCAGCGATAGCTTCCTGAGCTTTTTTATTGATACCAATGGTACGGTTTTCAAAAAAGCGGATGTCGTAGCTTTCCGCACCACCAAGCACTGGGTGCTCCAGAGATTGGGGGTGTGGGAGGTTCGGGAGGTCCCACCGGGGAGGGGGGCGGCGGCGGGAGCGAGCGAGCTGATGGGGCATCTGGAGATGCCTCATTTTTGGTACTCCCCCAAAACTTGGATGCGCCCAACAGCTAGTGTGCTGCCACCTTTTCGACCTAGCATCGCCCGTGACCGGAAGGAAACCACCGATAGCGACTATTGGATAATTAGAGATGGGGGGTATTCCAGATCCTCTTCACCTCCCCAGAAAACATGTTACTACCGGTCGTGTGACAAGGCTCGCCGGAGGTCTATCTATACTCTCGTTGGTAATATCTGCCAATAAGAAGCATTTTTTTCCTGTCTATTCGCTCAATATTCCTTATAAAGGACTTCTCTAACCGTATTAGCAGAAAAAACCCAGAATATCTCCCAAGCACGTAAACTTTTGCAACAAAATATTTCAAAATTTAAGCAAATGATCGGTGTGCAGCCCCGTAACCCCCGTAGTAGCATGGTCCGCGCTCATAAATCACCGGTAGCGACAGAAATAATATTAGAGGTCGAGGGGATTCCAGATCCTCTTCCCTCCCCAGAAACATGTTACTACCGGTCATGCGACAAAGCTCGCCAGCGCCGGAGGCTTATCTATACTCTCGTTGCACCACAAGCCACACGAGTCCGCCTCGCCGCCGAACTCCACAACGACGATGCCAATCCTCCAAATTTTGCCCATCTGCCTGGAGCATTCGCGAGATCATGCTAATATTGCCAAAAGACCAAAACAAGCCCGCCTCCAGCATATACGGCTCGTTGGTTTCGGCATGCACTCAGAAGTCATACAGGGAGTAATCGCGACAGCCCAAAGCTATATGTGCCCGTTGAGCTGCATCTTCCGGGTTACTGGCCTCTCGATGCTGCCACTTTTGCTTCCAGGTGATGAAGTGCTGGTCAACCCTCGGGCCTATCGTAGCAGATTGCCCCGGCCCGGAGAGATTGTGATCGCCTGCCACCCCGCCCGGCCTGCCTTGCGTTTGATTAAGCGAGTTGCCGCCGTGTCGGGCGATCGATACTGCCACCTGATGGGAGATAATCCTGCCCAGAGTACGGATAGTCGATCGTTTGGTGCCGTATCCATCGATCGTATCCTGGGTCGGGTGACCAGTATTTTTAAGTAGCTGAGTAGCGATTGCCTCGTGACCGGGGTCTCCCTGGTCACGCTTATTTGAGGCTCTGCCTCCTGTCCTGGACTAACGAATACTTATGCTAAAATAACTCAAGTTGCAACAAGATAAAAATTTTTACGCCAAACTTTATTTGTAAAGTATTATAGCAAGTCGTTCATAAGTTGTTCAACGGGCTTTTTGGCTCAAACCATCGCAGGGCAAAACTCGATCACCGTTATTTGACCCCCAGAGAATTTGCACAAATGATTTAGACTCACTATATAACAAACTTGACTTTTTGCATCTAGCATTATAGGATTGACCATGTCGATAACAGACCAGAGATCCCGGTCTCTTGCAAAAAAACCGTAGATGCAAATGTAAGGAGGTTTGCTGAGAATGAGTTTGAACCGTATTTGGAGGGTCGTGGTGGCAGTGGCGATCGCCATCTCCCTCTTCCTGGGGACTGCCCCCGCCCGGGCAGAGAACCTGCCCCTCCCCGATAATGAATTTAATGGCACCATTCGGAAAACATACAGGGGTTCAACGGCGGATGAAGATCTATTCCTCGGGTGGCAAAACGCCCCCCCACCAAACGCACCCAATATCATGCTGGTGCTGCTGGATGACGTTGGTTTTGGCGCAACGTCAGCCTTCGGAGGACCGGTATACACCCCCACCCTCGAGGATTTGGCGTCCAATGGCTTGAGCTACAACCGCTTCCACACTACATCCATCTGCTCGGCCACCCGCGCCGCCCTATTAACCGGGCGCAACCACCACAGTGCAGCCTCTGGTTCGCTTCAAGAAACGAGCACCGGCTTCCCCGGTTATAGCGGGCTAATTCCCCAAAGCACGGCCACCATTGCCCAAATCTTGCAGGCCAACGGCTACGCCACCAGTTGGTTTGGAAAAAACCATAACGTACCCGATAACCAAACCAGCCTTATGGGTCCGTTCGATCGTTGGCCCAACGACCTTGGCTTCAACTATTTCTACGGCTTCATCGGTGGTGACACCGACCAATGGTATCCCACATTATACGAAAACCGGAACCCGGTCGATCAACCAGCCTATCCTGAAGACGGCTACAACTTCACCCACGACCTGGCTGACAAAGCCATTGACTGGGTGCGCTACAACCACTCCATGTCTCCAGACACTCCCTTCTTTCTCTATTTTGCGCCTGGTGCTGCCCATGCTCCCCACCAGCCTCCGGCAGAATATATAGACAAGTACAAAGCGGGTGGAGAACGTGCCTCCGCAGCAGGAGCTGAAAATGGGATGTTTGTAGATGGTTGGGATGCAGAACAGGCAGCCATCTGTGCCAATCAAAAGAAACTGGGTGTGATTCCCGGAAACGCAAAATGTACCAAACGGCCCAAAGAAATTCCTGCCTGGGATGACGAGCAGTTTGACCAGCCTGGGGTAAGGAAGTTGTTGACAACACAAATGCAAACCTATGCGGGCTTCCTGGAATACGCGGATGTAGAAATTGGTCGGGTGATCGATGCCATTGATGAATTGGGCGAAAAAGACAACACCCTGATCGTCTACATCGTCGGCGACAACGGCTCCAGTGCAGAAGGCAGTTTCTTCGGCACTTGTAACGAATACAGCGTCTTCAGCGGTGTTCCCCTGAGCAACAAAGAAAACCTGAAGTGCGCGGACGACTGGGGCGGACCGGAAACTTATCCTCACTATGCCGTTGGTTGGGCTTGGGCTCTGGACAGTCCGTTCCGCTGGACGAAGCAAGTCGCCTCTTATTTTGGGGGCACTCGCAATCCTATGGTCATTTCCTGGCCTAATGGAATCCAGGCAACGGGGGAACGACAACAGGATCTGCGAGATCAGTTTCTCCATGTCATTGATATTACGCCGACGCTGTTGGACCTGCTTGACATTCAAGCTCCCGAGGAATACAATGGCATTGTCCAGAAACCGATCGAAGGAGCTAGCTTTGCCGATACCTTTGATATCGATGGTGAAAACGCAGTATTTTCACGAAACACTCAGTATTTTGAAATGTTAGCACATCGTGCTATTTACCACGATGGCTGGATGGCTTCTGCTTTCCATCAGGCTCCTTGGTGCGTCAATCAGACTTCCCCGCTCGATGACGATAAATGGGAACTATTCGATTTGGAAGCAGACTTTACCCAGAATGATGACCTGGCTGCCGATCATCCAGAAAAGCTAGAGGCTCTGAAGAGGCTGTTTGACTGGCAAGCTCGGAAACACGACGTCTATCCCCTGGACGATCGCTTTGTAGGGCGGATAGGTCTACCGCGTCCGACTGTGATTGGCGATCGCACCCACTTTGAATTCTACGAAGGGACTATCCACGTGCCTTCGGGAGCTGCTCCGAGCATCGCCAACCGCTCCTACGAGATTACTGCAGACCTGAACATTACCAATCCCGAGGCAGTTCAAGGTGTGATTTTAGCTAATGGGGGAACCATCGGAGGCTATAGCCTCTATGTCACCCCAGAGCATCACCTGGTTTACGAATATAACTACTATAATACCGATCGAACCAGAATCGAATCTCCAGAGCCACTGCCTACAGGTCAAGTAAAAGTCAAGTTTGTATTCGCCTACGACAGTCTCTGTGAAGAACAAAACGGCTGTGGTGGCACGGGTGGCCTGTATATCGATGATTTCACTACTTCAGTGGCCTCAGACCGGATCGAGAAAACCTCTGCGGGGGGTCGGTTCGGGTTCGATACCCAGGATGTGGGTATGGATTTACAGGCTCCGGTGAGCGATACATATAAACCGCCCTTTGAGTTCACGGGTGGTGAGATTAAAAAGGTAACGATCGATCTGTATCCTCCCATTCAATTAAGCACGCCTTCCCAAGGTTCCGAAAGTGAGTGTTGATTTAAACAGCTAACCATTATAGATAGGAGGTCGTTGTTTGGTATAGCAACAGCCTCCTATCTCACAAAAATTGGCACTGAATTGATTGCTGGAAACAAGGCATGGGATGCTTATACTGGGAGAGATTAACAGAGCATCGTTGGACTAAAGCTGCTGAAAAGAGCGCCAGAGTCCCAGTGATTGCGATCGCCATCGGCAGCACTTGCACTTGTAAAAGTCAAGTTTTGTTGCGAAACTTGACTTTAGGAATTGTCAGCCAAGTTTGCTCGTAAATGGCGCAAGACAATGGTAGCAAAGAAGAAGCTAGTATACCGCGCTGATATCTCAGCAGATGAGGATTGATGTCAGAAAATCTGTGAGGCGATCGCTAGCGAAACAGAACTTGAGGCCATGCTGAAAGATTTCCGGTTAATTGAAGCCGCGATCGTCGCGGACAACACAGTGGTTGGAAAATGGTGCTCAACCGGAAAAGCATCTACGACTTGGAGGGCGATCGCTACGATCCTTTAGTAAGGGTTAAATGTAATGACTCAAATTAAGATTCGCTTGCTTAAAGAACAGGAATTGCCAGAAGCAAACAAAATATATCGATTAGCTTTTGGCACATTTATCGGTCTGGCAGACCCCATGGAATTTTATGGTGATGCTAGCTATATGATGCGTTGGTATGCCTATCCTGAAGCTGCTTTTGCCGCCGAAATAGACGGTAAATTAGTGGGTTCTAATTTTCTATCTCAATGGGGTAGCTTTGGGACTTTTGGTCCTTTATCAGTGCATCCAGACTGTTGGGACAGAGGAGTAGGGAAGAAACTGATGGCAGCGACAATGGCATGCTTCCAAAATTGGCAAACTAAACAGATTTGTTTATTTACTTTTGTCAAGACTCCTAAGCATTTATGTTTCTATCAAAAATTTGGATTTGCCCCCCGCTTTCTGATTGCTATCTGCTCGAAGTCTGTTACAGATATGCAAGATAAATTAGAAAGTATTAGGTACTCACAAATTTCCCAAGAACGGCAAGGAGAATATTTACAAGCGACGCGGGAATTAACTAATAGTCTTTATCCAGGACTAGACTTGCAGGGAGAAATATTAGCGGTAAAAAATCAAAGATTAGGAGATACTCTATTTCTTTGGGAAGATGGGAGGGTAGTGATAAACATGTAGTGATTTGATGATGGTCTGTCCCCATGCCTCACCGAATCGCCAGTTTTCTGCCCCATGTCTAGAGCCCAAAAGCTTTCTCATCCCGTCCGTAGTGCTTGTCGGACGGTGCTTTACCTACAAGCATTGTGGTCCACCCACCGGTAGAGAGCGCTCTCCATCACTACTTGTAACCCACTACCGATGGGAGATTAACAGGATTTGCTGTCTGTCATTATGGTGCCGGTTCAGAAGCAGGCAGCGATACTTGTTATATTAAGTTTGGCGCAGTTATTGCTGGGACAAATAGTAGCGATCGCTGGGCAAAATTATTGCATGAATGTGAAAAATTTACCAAGATTATGGGGATGTCTAAACTGATAGCTGGAGTCAATACCGGTCGTCAGCAAGCCTACCTGCAAATGCTAAATCTCGGGTTTAAGATTGACAGATTAGGAATAGCAATGCACAATCCCAATGAACCAGGTTATAACTGTCCCGATATTTATGTTATCGATGATTTTCGGTAAAAATAAAAAGATATGGCGATTAACCCGAAGGCTAAAAAACCGCGATCGCCCGTTTCTGTAGCTTGCGGCTGTTGCAGTGGTAATTTCAGTCCTAGCTAGGGTTCCGATCGCTGATTATCTGCTGTGACTGATATCGACTTATTATCAACATGAGTGGCAGTAAAAAGTTGAGCAATTAAATAAACTGCCATTCCCGCCGCCATACCGGGAAGCGCTTCGTTAACTCCATCGGATAGCTTCAATTCTATCCAGGTCAAAGCTGTACCGATGCCCACTAGCATCATGGCGATCGCCACTGGGGCCGTTACCGGTTTTTGCCAAACCCGCAGGACCAATAACGGACCCAGACCAGATGCTAGGGCCGACCAGGAGAAAATTACCAAGGCAAATACGTTGTCTGGAGCCAATATGGCGATCGCCACAACCAGTATTGTCACTAACAGAGTCCATAGCTTTGCCAAAGTATAAGAATTGGCAGTGGCATAAAAAATATCTCTCCCCAGGGTAGCAGAACAAGAGAGAATCTGAGAGTCAGCAGTGGAAATAGTTCCCGCAAACAGTCCTGCTAACATCACTCCCACCAGGCCAACTGGTAACAATTTCAGCGCTAAATAGGGCAGCGCCACTTCCGGATCCCCTCCACTCATCAACTCTGGCATCAGGACTCTGCCTGTCAGTCCGATCGTCGTCGCCGCCAAGGAATTAACACCAAAGCAGATGCTTTTCAAGTTGTTAGCCAAATTTATGTTATCTTCCGAATCGATCGCCATTGCCCGCACCATAATGTGAGGTTGACCGACTACGCCAAGACCGTTCGCCAACCACCCGATCGCAAAAGGCAATACACCCCAGGCGAGAGAAGGCGGATTCAAATTTACTAATGCCGGGTCAATAACGCCAAGTTTTTGACTCAGGGAGACCGGACCACCGCAACTAGCAACCGCCACCACTGACAGCAGCAGTAAGGAACCAACCATCAAGATACCCTGGGCCGCATCGGTCCAGATGGAGGCGCGGATACCCCCAGAGAAACAGTAGATGACAACGATGAAGGCTCCCAGTACGATACCAAAATAATAGTTCCAGCCAAAGATAACATTCAGGGCCTTGCTGCCAGCCACCAGTTGGGCGGCGGCATAAGCACCCAGAAACGCTATCGTAATTATCACCGAGACTGCGGCGATCGCCCGACCTCCTTTTTCCCCCAGAAAAGAGGAGAAAGTCTCCGCATCCGTTTGGGCAGATATTTTTCTTAACCGTTTGCCCGCCAACCACCAAGATATATGATGTCCCACCGTCCCACTCACAATAAACCATATCGAAGCCAGTCCTAGCTTGTAGCTAAAACCGACTACACCTGCGAATAAAAAGCCACTTTGAGTGGTTGCCATCGCCGATAGCCCCGTCAGCCAAGGATTGACATTTCTGCTAGCTAGTAGGTAATCTGTAGTGGTATTTTGCTTGCGCAACGCCGCCAATGTTCCTACCATGACAAATAATAGAAGAAAGGCGATGAAAGTAACTGCAATAGATGTTCGAGCGTTCATCCGGGATGTTATATCATCTGGTTTTCATCTGTATACTTCGCTCACCTGTGATTATACAGTTTAACAGGCGACGGCAAACTTCTTTCATCTGGTCGGCAAGGAACCCGTGGCCCTTATATAATGCGATCGCCTCCATTGCCTCTACTACTTTCCAGGGCGATCGCCACTATCCTTTGCCTGCCAGAGTATTTTTCTGTTTAATCAAATTGAATTCAATTTGATTATTTAATTCATATCTCAAGCAAAGGCTGTATAAACTCTTCTTTCTCCAGTAAAAGGAAGCCTGCCATGTCCCATGCGATAATTATCTAAAATTAATATATCTCCCTCTTGCCAATCAAATAGTTCGGCATTTTGCCAATAACTTTTGACAATATGATATACATCCCAAAATGTTAAATTAGCACGATCCTCAAAAGCTACATCCATATATCGATATTTGCGATAACCGGGAATTATTTTTTCCCGACAAATTTGCACAAATGTCAGTAAGAATAAGATAAAAAATACTAACCAACTCCTGAACTTCCTTTGATACTTAGCAACAAACCACGCCTCAATACAAATACCCCAGATGTGAAACACAGGGAGCCATCCTGTCCAGACAATTTCATTGGCGATCGGATGAGAGTTAATTGTCGGCATCGGACAAGAAACAATTAATTCACCGTTAGTAAGCCACTCGATATGTCGCCCTACATCACGACATTTTGCCTCTATTAAATCCCGATCCTCAGTGTTGAATACATCTCGCCAAGATTTAGCATAACGAAACCAAGGCCACTTCCATAATCTCACATCAAATAATCTTTTCTGTGTACTTACAAAAAAAAGTTTTGTGACCAAACGGTGGTGAAAACACTTCTGCTGTAACTGTTCCGGTAAATCTGATAAAACTGATTTCATATCAATGACAGGAGTTTCACCATCGCTGGCAGCAACTTGAGGGCAAAAAAACAATATATAAGCAGGTTTATCTGATGGGGAGTAAGATAATTCTGTATGACCAGGAATTGGCACATAACTTGGTAATTCAGCAGCATTCCAGACATATTCAGTAACCTTTTCACGGGGTGCCCCACCTGGATATTGATTTTGCAGATTCGGGAAAATACTTAATCCCACTTGTTGAAATTGCTTGGGAGTTTTCACTTCATATCCTCGAATAGCGATCGCCCCATAATTGGTGAGAGTCTTCTTGACTTCGGGCTGATGTAGTTTCAGATAATCAAGTAGGGACTGCAAATCTGTAGCATTTTGTTTAGCCGTTATTAGGGGAAGGCTTTTTGTCATTTTTTTATCTTGTTGCTCGTCTCGATCTTGCTTCATTTTTCTCCCTCTCTCAAATATTGCTATCTGTGGAAATTATCGCTTCAATGTTTAATATGTCATATAATTGTCCTACCTGGTATTTTTCTTAATCTTTTTTTACAGATTCGGAGGCGATTACCTGATGCTCAACTCTTGTGGAAGTTAAAAGTTGAGCAATTAAATAAACTGCCATTCCCGCCGCCATACAGTTCTGCTTACACCTTGATGGCAGATTTGCTGGATAAAGCCAGATACGCCCCTAACAATATTACTACAAAACCGATCGAGGTAGCCCCGTTGATATTTTCCGAGAAAATTGCCCAAGCTTCCAAAGCGCTGAGGACTGGTACCAGCAGATCGCATAAGGAAACAAACCCTGAAGATAACTTATTGAGGCAATAGCCGTAAAGTCCCAGACCTAGCACTTGGCAGATCCCGGCTAAGGAAATTACCGAAAGCCACCCACTCACGGAATAGGGAAAAAGTCTATCTTCGGTAAAAATAACGATCGGCAAGAGTAAGAGAGAACTGGTCCCAGAACACCAAGTCATGATCGCGCTAGAGGTCAGTTGGGTTCGCAGTTGTTCTACTAGCAGGGTGTATAAGGCAAAAAAGACTGCTGATAGTAATGCTGCTAGATCGCCAATGAGTTGACCATTGGCCTCTTCCAGATCGCTAACTCCCAGGATCCCAGCCCCTGCCATTGCGATCGCCATACCGAGAATAAATTTGTTCTCAAAGCGCCTATCCCATATCAACCACCCTCCTAGCATCACGAACAGGGGCACCAAATAATGCATGAGGGTAGAGTTGGCGACGCTGGTTTTAGTTAGGGACCACGCCCATAGTATGAGCGCTAGAGATAAAGCGATTGGGTGCATCCCAGTTTCGCAATGAGTAGAAATGCTTAGTCGAACGGGTTCCGAGATGGTGTTAAGCTGAGACAGTCGGTAAACGCTCCCTCTAAAACTATGAATCCTGAAAATTTAGCTCAAATTAAAACCTATGCTTTGGGAATAGCCGCCTTGTTGTATGAGGAGGCCCAAGGGACTGTTCCAGAGCAATTGAAAACACTCTCAGGACTCGAAGCTACAGTCCGTGGGCAGTTGCTTCAATACGTCAGTCCAGAGATTGCCCTTTTTTTATCGAAAGCACCAGTGGCACCACCGCAGGGCGAACCCGAATCTTAAACAGCATTTTGGGCGAGCTCCTCATCACGGAGAAGCAAGCGACTTATTTTGATGTGAGAGCCTATAGCCAGTGGAGTCCCTATCTGGAAAAATGTTGCTTGTTACTGAGTGCGAACTCTTCTTATGAGCACGCCTCGGAAGATCTTAAGCAGCTCACGGGGATGAGCGTTTCCCGGGGAACTCAGCAACGACTGGTGCAACGTTATGAGTTTGAATTACTGACAGTTAAAGAAGCCGTTTCCTCAACGAGCGCTCAAGAACCGAAACTGCCCCTTCAGGAGTTTGAGTTGCCCACAGCTAAAGAAGCCGTTTCCTCAACGGGCCCTCAAGGACCGAAACTGCCCCCTCAGGAGTTTGAGTTGCCGACGGCTAAAAAAGCTGTTTCCGAAATCAGCCCTCAAGAACCGAAAGTGCTCGCCCATGAGTTGAAGTTGCCGACTGTCAAGGAAGTTGTTGAGGAAATGAGCATTGATGGGGGGAAAGTACGCTTACGGACCCCGCAAGGGAGACCCTGTGAGTGGCGCGATTACAAGGGCGTTAATCTACATGACCTCGGGGTAGCGGCCTTCTTTCGGGACAATGCAGGACTGGTCAAATGGGTCAACCAGCAGCCCTTGGCGAATCCACTTGTGAGTATCGGAGACGGTCATGATGGCGTTTGGAATTTGTTTGCCGAGATTGGCCCAACCATCTTCCGTCTGGAAATCCTCGATTGGTATCACTTGATGGAAAACCTCGAGAAAGTCGGTGGGTCCAGCTCTAGACTGGCACGAGTGAAAGCTCTCCTATGGTCAGGCAAGGTAGATGCAGCCCTCAAAGAATTTGACGACTGGGAGCATCCACGGGTTGATAACTTCAGGGCCTATGTTACTAAGCATCGTCACCGCATTGTGAACTATGGCTATTACCAAGCCGAGGGAATTTCAATCGGTTCGGGAGAGGTGGAATCAACGATTAAGCAGGTTGCGGCACGGGTGAAGCTCTCAGGAGCGCAGTGGAAAGCTGCCAATGTTCCCCAAGTTCTGCGGCATCTCGCAGCGTAGGGGGCCCGGAGCGTGCTTATCTCAATGGAGTATTCTCAAGGTGAGTCAATCTTGACATTCTCATCATCTCGTGGTCTGTCAAGATAAAATTGACGAATTTTACGGAGATAACCGCTTCCGAGCCTTCCCTTCTCTTATCCGTCATCATTTCCTTGACAGACCAAGGGTCTATTAGTGACAGTTTAACAATGAAGTATTTTTGCTCATTGCCAAATTGGGATGCACCCAAGCGATTCCTACTGCTAGCAATAGCCCTAGTACTCCCATGCTGTAGGGCTGCCCTTTTCTAGTATGGTCCTGTCCCTGACGTGCAGTCAAGAGCATATTCCATAACCCAAAGGCAACAGTAGCCACCCAGAAGCGATTAAAGATGGTGGCATTGGGACCGAGTTCTCCTTCGCCCAAGCGGATCAAAATAGGTGCGAAAGATATGGCGAGCATGCCCCCGCATAATGCGGCGATCGCCCACATAGTTTCTGTAGCGAACAGCTGTTGCTGTGGTAATTTCAGCCGCAGGCTTGTGAACATTGATTATCTCCAGTGACTTATACAGAGCTTTTGCCTATTATCAACTTTTGTGGCTGTCAAAAGTTGGGCAATTAAATCAACTACCATCCCCAATACGATCGCCTGTTTGGAGCGATCGAAATTAATTATGGATGTGGATCAGCAGCCAGTGTAATCCTAATTGAAAAAGGTTACTCGCTAGCACTAGCATCAACACAGTATAAAGAGAGAATCTACCTTTCGCAATCGGAGAATCATCTTTTCCTGTGGACGTGAGTTCGACGGATGCTCAAACCCTGATTTCTCATCGGGTTCTCAATGGCTGAAACCCCCATTATTACGTAGATTGTACCTTAACTACGAACTACGAACTACGAACTACTTCCCTCACGTTGTGGGGGTAGCGGGACTTTGACCTAAATCTCCCACCCCGTAAGCTATGAAGCCGTTTTTTGCCCGAGAAAATGTTTAAGTCCCGGTAGACTGGGGCTGCCTTTGGCTAGAACTGGAGTCTACCGGTAATTCGGCTTTAGCCATTAGGTCGGCTCGCTCCTCTTGCAGGCAGCGGACTTTGGTGGTAGCATAGTCAGACCAGCCCCGTTGCTCTGCTTCTTCATAGTCTTTGACTGTCAAGCTTAAGTGGGGCACCCGGATGTTGCCCTGACTGGCCATAGCCAGAGCCAGCCGCAAATCTTTATGCAGTAATTTGATCGTAAACGCCGGGTGTGCAGATAGGTCATCGCAGCGTCGTGAGAACCAATAGTGGGGTAGGCCGTGAATGTCCCCAGCATTCTGACCAAAGGAGCCGAAGCGCAGGGCATCCCAAATTGTTTGTAGCGGCAGTCCCTGGGCTAAACCCAAGGTAATTCCTTCACTCACTGCTTGGACTGCGATCGCATTAACAGCATTGTGGATCAGTTTGCATCGAGTGCCGTTGCCAATCTCTCCACAGTATAGAACCCGATCGGCCATTAATTGGAGGATGGGTTGGACTCGCTCGAAGGTTTCCCTCGATCCGCTGGCCATAACGGCTAAACCCATGCCTCCTTGGCTTTCGGCACCTACAGGAGCATCATTAAAGGGGGCATCTAACATCTCCACCCCCAGTTGCTCCATGGCTTTATGAAGTCTGAGTATTGTTTCGGGAGAGTTAGTGGTAATGTCCACATATACACTGCCCGATCGCAATCCTTGAGAGAGGTTCTGTTCGCCGGACAGCACGGCTGTTATCACGTCCGCTGGAGTAGGTAAAGCGGTAAAGATTACCTCCGCACAACTCGCAAGTTCGGCACAACTATGGGTGATGCGGGCACCTAGGGACTGCAACTGGGCCATGGAATCTGGATTGATGTCGTAGACATAAACCGAGTATCCCTTGGCAAGAAAATTAGCGGCTTGTCGCCCTCCAATATTGCCGCAACCTACGATCCCGAGGGTAGGATAATTGACGTCCGATTCAGTGTCTGAAGAGCTGTTACTTGGTGACATATTGAAAACCGATCGTTTACCTTTGCTCTGCTTTAGCGTACTTAAACTTTGCACCACTTGCCACACGAGTCCGCCTCGCCGCCGCACTCCACAACGACAATGCCAAATCGGACAAATTTTGCCCATCCGCCTGGAGCATCCGCGAGATCATGCTAATCTTGCCAAAAGACCAAAACAAGCCCGCCTCCAGCATATAGGGCTCCGAAGTGTCGGCATGTACCCGGAAGTCGTACAGGGAGTAATCGCGACAGCCCAAAGCTATATGTGCCCGCTGAGCTGCATCAGAGATTTTCTCCCATAAAGAAGGCGTAACATTAGCTGGACAGACATTTTTCACTGCTGGCTTGTCAGGTTGTTTTCTAGGCAATCCCCCTTGCAGCTCTAACTTATCATTTACAGTTCTAATGGGATTGTCCTCGGTGACTAAATACTCGATCGCTGGCAGCACCCATAACTTCCCTTCACGTACCGTACCGGAAAAATCGACTACCCCCACCCGCAGTTCCCGTCCGGGGATGTAATCTTCTACCAACAAGGTCTCGTCATGTTCAAACCCCACCCGCAATGCTTCTGCTACCTCTGTTGAGTTCTTAACCAAAGTCACGCCGATGGAATTATCTTCGGTGTTTGGCTTTACTATAAACGGGGGCTGCATGGTCACGGTATCCCCCCGACGCACAACTTGGGCCTTGGCCACCCGGACACCAGATGCTGACACGACGCTTCGGGTTTGAGCTTTGTTAGTTGCTAGGGCCGTACAATTCGGTGGCGACCCCACTACTGGTAGCCCGAGGATATCCTCGAAGAACCCACGGAAACTGGTCATCCCTGGGACACAGAACATATGGGGCACTACTACATCCACCTCCGGTAGCCTCGCGATCGCCTCTTGGAGGGGCATTTTCTCCGATAGACTATCTAAGGATGTGCCTAGCTGCCAAAGACCATCGGGGTACACGACTGCGTAGTAGCTACTGACACCAACTGGTTGCACTACTTCCCTTGCATAAATTACCGACAGGTTGTAGTAGAAGTCGGATACGCGAGAACCTGCTAGGTGCAAGACTCGCAGCTGAGGCATTGTGTCTGATATCATCACCAATGTTGTTGTACTTGAGTTCGATCACATATTACATTAAGGGAAGATGTTTGTTTATCTTTGCCGCAAAAGCATTACCGCTCCATCAACAATCATACTAGCAGCCAGGGTGCAACGAAGATGCATGTAATTTAGCCCGCGCAGGCGGGCTTTGTTCTTGTAGCCGGACCCTTTAGGGTTCGGGCGAAGCAAATATGCCGTGTACCCAAACCCACCGGCGCTGAAACCCTTGGGGGCGCAATTATTTTCATCCTTTAGGGACCAGAAAAATCTGACTATACTCTATATCCTCGGTCAAGTAGAAGCTAGAAACCGGGTTTCTCGTGATAGGACCAACGAGAAATCAATGCTTTTACCAGAGAAACCCGGTTTCTTGACCGACGTTCTAGGGTACTATACTAAATTCCATTACCGAGAGGTTAGTTGTCGTGTGAATCACCTTGTCTAGCTGAAAACCACTCTTCGTAAACAATTCCTTAAATTCTTGTTCCGTGCGCCAGTAGCCTCCCGGGTTGGCAACCATCAACTGCACGGCAAAAAGGGCCGGGATTGTCCCATCCGGACATTCTACCGGATCTCCTAAACCTGGCACCAGGGTTTGTAGAAGTAATATTTTACCATCTTTGGGGAGAGCTTCTTTACACCTACTCAGAACTTTCAGAGCATTTTCTTTATTCCACAGGGAGAGGAAATGTTTCATGACGATCGCATCTGCCCCCTTTGGCAATTCACCAAACACATCCCCACCTACTACTTCCACTGCATCACTGGCAATTCCCTGGCCGGACAAAAAATGCGGGGCCTTCTCTACCACCTGAGGCAGGTCAAACAATATGCCCTTGATGCCGCATTTTTTGATAATCCGGGAAAGCAGTACCCCCAGACCACCGCCAACATCCATGACTTTATTAAAGCAGCTAAAATCATAGACGTCAAGTAATGAATCTGCCAGTTCGGAAGTAAAAGCCGTCAAAGCATTATTGAACAGATCGTTCATCTCGGGGTTATCCTTAGTAAACTGGTATACACTCTTACCATTCACCCGTTCAAAAGGCACTTCTCCCCTGTGCAAACAATCTTCCAGTTCCTGCCATGGCTGCCACATGCTGGGGATGATAAAATGCATGCCAAAATGCCCTAGAGAAGGCCCCTCATCAGTAACCAGCAACGCCGACATTTCCGTTTGGCCAAATACCCGTCCTGGTTTTTCCTCAAGCACTCCTAAATGAGCTAGAGCCCTGAGTATAACATAGAGCATTTCTACATTGGTAGCAGTTTTTTCGGCGATCGTCTCCACCGAATGGGGTCCCGACTTTAACAGGTTGGGGATTCCCAAGCGCGTGAGTATATAAACGCACATGCTCTGCTGGTAAGCGTAGAACATCCGGTACAGCTTCTTCTTCGACTCCATTGTGGTATCCCCGCCTTGATTTTCCATTCTCCCTCGTTCCTGACTTTTTTGTTTATTTATTGAATGTTCTGTTTCACTAACCTGCGATCGCCAACCTTTATCGGGTGTGGTCAAATGTAGTTGCCGTGGGATCCCCCCCAAACCCCCCCTTGCAAAAGGGGGGGCTTCAAAGCCCCCCTTTTTAAGGGGGGTTTGGGGGGATCCGGCGACTGGGGTATCCCATGAACGATCAACGGGTTTTGACCACACCCACCTTTATCCTATGTTAAATGCATACTCAATTTTTCTGCTAATACATTTATGTTTGCTTCCTTGATGAAGGTAAAATGATTGCCAGGCACCATAACCACCTCCATCTCACCCACATCTAAAATAGCGTACATCTCTACCCAAACTAACTGCGGGTCGATCCCATGAGGATGCTTTTCTCCTGCCCGAAAAACTGTTACTTTCCCCGGATAAGGACGGCGTTTATAGGTATAAGTTGCCTTCAAGGTACCTATAATTACATCAACAAATCGTCGATTCTGTTCCCGGGTCGCTTCCTCTGGGAATAACCCTAACCTTTCCGCTTTATTAATTATAAACTCGATTTGATCCTCCGAATTTAAGCCGCTTAATTCATCTTCAGTGACTAAATCAGTCCTCCCAAACATTCCCCCAAAATAACGACTTAACACTCCCCTCATGTACAAATTGTCAATCTTCTTATTTGGGTCTAATAAAATGGGAACCCAAGGATCTAGCAGGGCCAACAAACTCACTTCTTCCCCCCGGGCGACTAACTGCTGTGCCATTTCAAAAGCAACAACTCCTCCAAAAGAGTAGCCCCCAATTTGATAAGGGCCCTCTGGTTGAAATTCTTGCATGGTTTTTACATAAAAATCAGCCATGTCTTCCACCTTTGTGAAGACTTGTTCTCCTTCATTAAACCCTTGTGCTTGTAAACCATAAAACGGTTGTTCGCTCCCTAAATCCCGGGATAATTCTCGATAATAAAACACGTGACCCCCTGCCGGATGCACGCAGAAGAAGGGTAGTTTCGTTCCCTGAGTTTGCAGCGGCACCAGAGACGAAGAACTGATTTTCTTTTCTTCCCGGACTATCTTTCCTAAATCTGCTATTGTCGGATTGGTAAACAATGTTGCTAATGGTAATTGCTTGCCAAACCCCGACTGAATTTTCGCCATTAATTTAACTGCTAGCAGGGAATGACCTCCTAACTCAAAGAAATTATCTTTCACTCCTACTGGGTTGAGATTGAGGATTTCCGACCATATTTCTGCCAGCTGTTCTTCGATGCGATCGCGGGGTGGGACAAAATCCTTAGTGCCAGCAAAACTGGAAATATCTGGTGCCGGTAACCCTCGACGGTTGACCTTCCCACTAGGGGTTAAGGGCAGTTGTGGCAAAAGGACAAAAGCTGAGGGCACCATATACTCTGCCAATTTTTCCTTGAGATATTGTTTTAGTTCCGGTACAATCTGTGGGGCTGTTTCCGATTTGCTTTCGGGTACTATGTATGCTACAAGACATTTATTCCCAGGGTTGTCTTCCCTTACCACTACTACCGTTTCTTTGACCGTGGGATGTTGAGAGAGGGTGGTTTCGATCTCTCCAATTTCGATGCGAAAACCTCTGATTTTGACTTGGTTATCGATGCGACCGAGAAATTCGATATTGCCATCCGGGAGATAACGGGCCATGTCACCGGTTTTGTAGAGTCGGCCTTCTCCGGGGTCCCTAAAGGGATCGGGTATGAATTTGGCCGCCGTCAGTTCCGGACGGTTGAGATAGCCATTTGCCAGGCAAACTCCACCGATATGCAGTTCTCCGAGAACGCCTATGGGAACCGGTTGTAGGTCGCGGTTGAGGATGTACAGTTGACTGTTAGCTATGGGACGACCAATAGGAACTCGCCTTGGCCAACTTGCGGCTGGGCCTTGTAAGGTGTAAGCAGATACAACATGGCTTTCTGAAGGCCCGTATTGATTTTGCAGTCGGCAGTTGGGGAGTCGGTTCATCAACTCAACTAGGTCCGGACTCACCTGCAACTGTTCTCCTGCTGTAATAATCTCCCGCAGTGGGGGCAGAGTTTCCGACGATCGAGCAACTGTGGCCAACTGCTGCAAGGCGACAAAGGGTAAGAATAGCCTTTCTACTTTATGCTGGGCCATGAATTGCATCAAAGCAAAGCTATCCCGCCGGACTGCTTGAGAAATTAATACCAGGGTACCCCCGGAACACCAGGTTGAGAAAATTTCTTGGAAGGATACGTCGAAGCTGATGGGACTAAATTGCAGTGTTCTGGCACCTTGACCGATAATGGCTTCCTGCTGCTGCCAAAGGATCAGGTTAACTAGGGCCTTTTGGCTCAGGGCCACTCCTTTTGGTTTCCCCGTGGAGCCGGATGTATAGATGATGTAGCCGAGATTTTCGGGTTTGACTCCACTGGTCAATTCCTCTGTAGGACACTGGCCGATCGCCCCCTCCATACTATCCAAACACAGGGCTTGAGGATGGTCTGGCAAGGATGCCACTAAGGACTCCTGAGTCAGCAACACTGGCACTGCGGCATCAGCAAGCATATAGGCTAAACGTTCGGACGGATAGCTTGGGTCTAGTGGTACGTAAGCCCCTCCTGCTTTTAGGATTCCTAATAACCCTACCACCAACCAGAGCGATCGCTCCACGCAGATAGCCACTGGCACTTCCGGTCCCACTCCCAACCTTTGCAAGTAATGGGCTAGTTGGTTCGCTTTCCCATGCAGCTGAGAGTAAGTCAGGTTTTGGTCTTCCCAGACTACTGCCAAGGCATCTGGAGTTTTCTCTACTTGGTCGGAAAATAGCTGATGGATACATTTATCTTGAGGGTAATCTGTTTTGCTGTTATTCCATTCCCGCAAGATTTGCTGCTGTTCCCCGTCACTCAGCATCGGTAGCTTATCCACCGGGGTCTCCGGATTTTCCACAATTGCTGCGAGTAAATTCTGGAAATGTGCGGCTATTTTTTCCACCGTTGCTGCTGCTAATACATCAGAGTTGTACTTCCAGTCACCCTCTAGAGATTCCTGGAACTCTCTCATTTCTAAGCTGAGTTCAAAATCTACCCTCTGTTCTGGGAGTTCATAGTATTCTAGTTTTTTGCCCAAGCATAGCTTCTCAACGGGTGTGGTCTGCATTTGTTGCTCTTGGGATCCCCCCCAAACCCCCCCTTGCGAAAGGGGGGGCTTCAAAGCCCCCCTTTTTAAGGGGGGTTTGGGGGGATCCGGCGAGGGGGGTATCTCAAAATCGATCGACGGGTTTTGACTACACCCCTTCTCAACTTGGCGATAACCAAAAGCTGCTTGGCAGATGGGAGGACGACTCATGTCCGCTGATTTTACTTGCTTCACCAGTAGGGCAAATGGATAATATTTGCTCCGTTCTGTCTCCTGTATTGTTTCCCTAACTTGAGTCAATATTTCCGTAAATTTGCGATTCCCGGAAACTGCATCTCTAGTCACCCTCACATTGGTCAGGTTTCCCACAACTTGCTTAAATAATGGTTGGCTTTCCCGGCTTTGCCATAATAAACCCACCAGGATATCTTCTTCTCCTGTATAGCGGTACAGCAGCACCTTATATACTGCCAGTAGCACCTCTGCCACTGTTGCCGATCGGGCATTTGCCAGTTGCCTAATTTTTTTACTTAATTGAGTATTTATGGTCATCTTTACCGATGAGCCATTATAGGTTCTCAGTGGCGGACGGGAATAGCTTGTGGGTAACTCCAATATGGGCAACTCCGACCATCGCAACTTCTGCTGCCAATAATCACCTGCTTCTTTTCCTTGGGATCCGTTGAGAAAGTCTATTTCCTGTTGCACATAGTCTCTGTAGGATAACTCTAGGGGTGACAGTGGGGGGCGATCGCCATTCATCCGTGACTCGTAGATAGTCACAAACTCCTGCAACAATGTCAATAACGACTCCCCATCTCCTGCTATTTGATGAAGGGTCAACAATATAATATTCTCTGTCTCCGAACGACCAAACAAGCAAGCCCGAAATACCGAACCACTTTCGAGATTGAAAGGTTTTTTGACCCAATGTAATAAATTCTCATTGACATCCTCATCCTTCCATCCTGAAGCATCTATTTCTTCAATAGCAACCCTGCTGGCGTCATTTTCCCTAACTTCTTGCATCACCTCCCCATCTCCTTCGTAATATCTACTTCGGAGAACAGGGTGCCGGTATGTTAATTCTTCCATGGTCCTTTTTACAGTTTTAATGTCTACAGGGTACTCGCTCCGAACCGCTATAGATATTTTGTCTGCCAGACCTGTAGGGTTGAACTTATACAGGAACCAACTGGCTTGCTGGATCTGTGAAGTTGAAAATGATTGTACAGTAGACATAACTTGATTCCTATTTTTCCCTTTTTAATCAATTTATCCCCTTCTCAGACTCTTGGCAAATATCTCAGGCTCTGGCAGTTACAACCGTTCTAACTGCTGGAACCATTTCCCCGTAAGCATTCTGGAATCTTTTCTAATAAGGAATGCCTTCGGGAAACATTAGGGCAATCCGTTTTTCTCGCATCTTGGCTTCCTCTAGGCAAAATTCCTCAATCTGATTAACCACCTCTTCTTCAATCCCAATAGATTTTGCCATTTTGTGGATTTGTGCCCGTTCGTCGGGATGATATTCTCCATCAGCAGCACAAGTCTGAATAGCCACGTAGATAATTATACGACGCAGGTTTTTATCCAATATAGGGTCCTGGGCAAGAACTTCCAGCAAATCCTCATCTGCCTGGTAAGTTTTGGCGAATTCATACGCATCCTGGTTCCCATAGCAGGCCGCACGACCAACAAGCCAGTTTCTTTCTTCTGGTGCCAGGACCCCATCTCCTTTTGCACAGATGAGAACCGCTTTGGCTAGGTTCTTATACTCCCCCCCTGGAGGAAATGTTTTTATCCCATACAAGTTGTTCAGGATCCACAGATTACCGTCTCGTTGTATATCAGACATTCCCTTCTCCGTTTTTAGTCTTTCCACTCCATATTGTAATCATATCTGGCCCGGTTCATGCCCCTTTTCGTTTTTGCCAACTTTCGCCCGATCGATGTGAATACATTATTATCTCCTGCCAACGCCATACTCAAAACTATCATTTTTACCGTCATGGTTCCCTGCTTCACCCACTTATTCTACGACACTGTTGGGTAATTCCTGAGTATTGGGCTGTATAACTTTATTCAGATTATTTCTGTTCTCTGCTTGCCATCTATTGATTAGTTCCCGTAACTGTCACCAAGCTATTTTTATCTGACTTTACTGCTGCCTTAATTGCCGATTTACTCGATAAAGTCAGATACACGCCTAGCAATATTACCATCAAACCTGCCACCGTATACCAGTCTATCCCTTCCCCGAAGAATAGCCAAGCTTCCAAAGCGCTGAGTCCGGGAATAGACAGACAACATACCGATATAAAGGATGGTGATAATCGCTTCAGACAATAACCCCACATCATCATACCTAATATTTGGCAAATTAGGGCTAAAGAAATTACCGCCAGCCACACCCTTGCCGAGTCCGGGAAAAGTTGCTCTTCTGCCAGCCATGCGATCGGGAAAACCAATATCATGGAGATTGCAGAACACCATGTCATGATAATTCTCGAATTCAATTGAGTTCGCAACCTATCTACTATCAGCGAGTTTAAGGCATAAAATACTGCTGACAGCAACGCGGCCATATCTCCTATCAGCTTGCCATTCCCAGAGGAAAAGTCGTTCGCTATTAATATAAAAGATCCCAGGATTGCTACTAGCATTCCCAGCATGAATTTGCTGTCAAACCGCCTACCCCAGAACAACCACTCTCCCACTGCCGTAAACATTGGAGTCAGATAATGCATCAGGGTAGAATGAGCAATGCTGGTTTGAGTTAAGGACCATGCCCAAACTCCCAGGGCCGCAGAATAAACAATCCCTACTCCTAGCAATAGCCACATTACCTCCATTGTATAGGGCTGTTGTTTTATGGGTTGCTTCTCCTCCGACAGTCTGCTGCGTACCGCCAGTCCCCCATTCCACAGCCCAAAGGCGACAGTGGCGATCCAGAAGCGATTGAATATTGTGGCGCTGGCACCCAGTTGGACTTCGCTTACATGGATAAAAATGGCTGCCAAAGATAGGGCAACTATGCTGACCGCTAAAGCCGCGATCGCCGCTATATTTTCGGCGGTCATTTTTGGCTGTGGTAATTGCAGTTGCTCCATTATCATAGACCATTTCCTCTGGAACTTCCTGGTTTTTTTACTGTTACTTAATTATCTGCTTTTGGCGGGTAAAAAGTTGAGCAACTAAGTATACTCCCATTCCCGCCGTCATGCCCGGAAGCACTTCGTACATTATGCCAGACAAGTTTAGTCCTAATTTCCATGTCAAAGCTGCCCCTATGCCCGCCACCATCATGGCGATCGCCACTGGTGCCGTTACCGGTTTTTGCCAAACCCTCACTAGCAATAGGGGACCGAGACCAGAAGCCAGGACCGACCAAGAGAATATTACCAATGCGAATACATTATCATCTCCTGCCAACGCCATACTCAAAATTATCATTGTTACCGTCAGGGTTCCCAGTTTTGCCCACTTGTAAGACTGGGCAATTTGAGGAAACAAATCCTGGGTTAGAGCTGCCGAACTTGACAGTATCTGAGAGTCAGCCGTAGATATCGTCGCAGCAAACAGTCCCGCTAGCATCAATCCTACCAAGATCGCTGGCAACAATTCTAGGGATAAATAGGGCAGTGCTAACTCCGGATCCCCATTAGACATTAATTCTGGTAGCATCACTCTCGCTGTTAGTCCTACACCTATTGCACAAAAAGATGCCATCAGACCGCAGATTATTTTGATGTTGCGAGCTAAAGCTATACTATCGGCAGAGTCGATCGCCATACCTCGGACCAGGATATGAGGTTGACCTACCACCCCAAACCCTGCTGCTATCCAACCGATGAAAAAAGGCAACAGTCCTAACTGAAGGTTTTGCGGACTTAAGGAAACCAGTGCCGGGTCTATCTCACCCAGTTTTCTCCATATTTGGACTACGCCACCGCTGCCAGCAACTGCAACTACCAGCAGCAGCAGCAAGGAACCGATCATCACCACTGATTGCGCTGCATCCGTCCAAATGGAGGCGCGGATACCTCCAGAAAAACAATAGATGACCACAATGACCGCCCCTACTATTATACCCAAGTTGTAGTTCCACCCGAACACCGCATTTAGTGCCTTGCTACCTGCCACCAGTTGTGCTGCCGCATAGGTTCCCATCAAGGTAATAATAATTAAAGCTGAGACCTTTGTAATCGGGCGAAACCCCTTTGTTTCTTGACCGAGTAAGGATGAGACTGTCTCGGAAGCAGTTAACTCCGATATTTGCCTTAACCGTTTGAAAATCAACCACCAAGCAATATAATCTCCTATAGCCCAGCCGATTGTCAACCATAGGGCCGAAATTCCTGCCTGGTAAGCGAAGCCTACCTCTCCGATAAACAAAAAGCCGCTTTGACCTGATGCCTGAGCCGATAGGGCCGTCAGCCAGGGATTGACATTTCTGCTGGCCAGCAGGTAATCACTCGTCGTATTTTGCTTGCGGGTCGCAGAATATATTCCTACCATAGTAAATAATAGCAGAAAGGCGATGAATGTAACTGCGATCCAAACTTGATTAGCCATTGTTCGTTTCTTGGGTGGGCATTACCCAACCTTTTTTTACCTGCTCCCTAGTCTCCGCCCAATTCTACTAGCTTGCCTATATTAAAATCAATCTTCACCCAACCTTTGAATTTTCTCATATTATTCAGCAGGAGTAATGGTATTTGCCAGTGGTGGACCATCAAAAACGGCAAGGGGTCATTCACCTGGAAGATCCCATCCGTTCCCTTGATTATCTTATTAAACCACCCCTTGAGTTGCCCCCAAGACCTAATTCCCGTCAGTCGCCAGAGTTCGTGATACGTCCAATAGGTAGGTTTACTCTCCGGAAGTGGCTGAATGGGCGGTTCCCGAGCGTCCTTGCTATCGAGAAGATATGCATCCGCCACCCCAGGATGATTGTAAAACATGGCGATCGCCGTGTGGGTGCGCGGGTTACATTCTACTGGATAAACTTTCCCATCTTTGGTCTGAATGACATCTAAAGAAATTTGTCCTGTCAGGTTTAATGCCTTGACAAACTGCTGCACCCATTGGAAAATCTTCTGGTTATCCACTTGCTCGTAATTTACCTGAAAGGGAGAAGACTGCGAACAGCAATGCAGCCTGACTATTCCATTTCTCACCGTACTGTGGGTACAATATTCTTGTCCGGAAATAAATTCCTGCACGATCCAAGGTTGGGACTCGCTGATGGGCAATCCCTTGACAAAACTTGCCATTTGCTCTTTGCTACTCATGGGCAGTTTCGTCAGATCCAAGCGGTAAACTGAGTTATAGGCGATACTCTTGAGAATGTACCGACTGCCATCGGCGGCAAAGTCAAAGTTCAGCACTTGTTCGGGGTCTGTAATCAAAAATGCTTTTGGCGCAGTTAAACCCAACTCCCTCGCCTTTTGACAAAATGTAAACTTGTTATCTAACATCTCGGTAATCTCAGCATCAAAGGTTAACGCCTCGCAGTGAGGTGATAACAATGATTTCGCGATCGAGTCGTAGTAACTGGCAACGGGACTGGATACGGGAATAAAGACATCAATCTTTTCCTGCTTGACAATATCCAATAATCCCTGACAATAGCCATTCGCGTGTTTTTCGGGTGCTGGCACGGTGAAAAATCCCTTGACCGCCCGAGAAAAGCGATGTCCTGATAACCAGTATTTATGAGTTTCTACCAGAAACACTGTATGTCCGGCGGCGTGAAAGCAACGGGCCAGTTGCAGCGCTTTTGTCATCTTACCACCCGTAATCAAGATATTTTTGGGATTTGCCGCAACCACCTTTTTCTGAAAAAGTTTAGCGATCCAACTCCATAACAGACATGGTAACACGACGATCGCGTTAAACGGTAATGCCAACAATAGTAAGGTGAGAGTACCGATATTCTGGAAAAATGCCCAAATTTTTGCTTGTAAAAACATTATTTGTCAGTTGCGTAGGGTGGGCATTGCCCACCATGTCTGTTGCTACTTGCGGCGGATAAGCGTCACGCCGTCCCGCAAAGGTAGAATAACTTGTTCTACCCTCGGATCGTCCGCCACCACCTGGTTGAAGCGGGCGATCGCCTCTCCGTTTGCAGTCCGTTGTGCGGGCGGCAAATAAGGCAGTCCCTGGAGCAAGGTATTATCCACGCAGATAAACCCCTTTGGTGCTAACAGACCGGTATCCAGGAGGAGATTATAGTAATCTACATATTCGGACTTATCGGCATCGATAAACACCAAGTCAAAGGACTCCGAAGCATCTGCCAATTGGCGCATGGTCTCCAATGCTGGAGCTACCTTGACAGCGATCTTACTCCCGTGGGGGGACTCTTGGAAACAGGTTTTGGCAAAGTTAGCCACATATTCATCCACCTCACAGGCAACCATGAGTCCATCTTCTGGCAAAGCCTCTGCCATGGCCAGAGCTGAATATCCGGTGAACATGCCTATTTCCAAGATCCGTTTTGCCCCCGTCATGTAGACAAACATCTTCAGAGTTTGTCCCTCCACATGTCCCGAGAGCATCTCCTGTTCTAACTGTCGCACGAGCGCCCCATCGGAGAACCTTTTGCTCCAATCTTCTGAGGCAGTTTTGGCTGCCAATGCTGCCAAGGCGGGGGACTCGCCAGTACTGCACTTATTCACATAAGGTTCTATTCCCGCTGCCAGATCGTAGGCTTTTTGAACAGCAGCGGCCAGTTCTGCTGGCACCTTAGCGTCAGAGAGCATCTGCACTGCCCGATGGAGATCTTCTACCAAGATACTCAAAGGCGTCACAGGTCTGGCCGTATTTTCTTTCTTGTTCATCATGCACTCCTATTGCAGACCGGCGATCCCTGAGGTCCATTTCCACTCCTCCCCCACCATCGGGGAAGGTAGCACAATGCCTAAAACTCAGCGTAGGTTGGGTTGAGCACGCTTCCCTAGGGAAACGGAGACCCAACCTACTACTGAGGTTTAGGCTTGCTGGTGTTGGGTAAGGGACCTGATACTGTTGGCGAATGTGTTACGAAGCATATTACATATATGATGACAATCGCCCAAGTAACGATTTCTCGTTCTTGTAGCACCCTTGATTTCGTCCGAGATTACTTTCGCCAACAGCATCGGGACCTCAACCCAACCTACTACTGAGCGAGCCTTTATTCTAGGCCCAGATCCCTGAGATACATTTCCTTTCCTGCCCAACCATCGGGGAAGTTAGCACATAATGCCTTATGTTCGGATATAGCAGCTTCCAGCAATTCCTGCGGCACTTCTCGGGCATAGTCGCAGTTGCCAATGCCGCCCCGAGGTAGGGGGGCCCACAGTCCCCCATCTCCCCGCTTGCGATTCATATTCTGCTGTCCGGAAACCATTAGATCGATGTCTTCCAGGATCGGATGATAGACTGCTAAATCGAGGCTGCGAATTAGGGCAATGATGCGATCGCGATCTGCTGCGGAGATCCAACCGAGGAGCGTGGCCAAAGTTGCCCCGAAGGCCATGCCGATACTCACCGCGTGACCGTGCATCAGCCCCGCTGCGGGTTCAAACCGGGGACTCCAAGTGTGACCGTAGGCGTGAGGCCGATCCTGATAGGTCTCGAACATGTTCGTCCCTTCGTGCTTCATATAGGAGAATAGTTCCCGATAGATGATCTCATCGGCAATTTCCCCCAATTCTTCATCTTCTTCGGTGGTGGCAAAGTGGGTTTCGACCAAGCGAGACCCATGTTTCTCCAGCAGTTCAAAGAGCACTTTGTCATCTGTCACCGCCATCTTGATAATTTCGGCCATGCCATGGCGGACGTGACCGGTGGCGAGGGTGCGGAATAAACTCCGATCGACTAGGGTCAGCACTGGGGGATGATAAGCACCAATGCTGTTCTTGAATTGCTTGCCGTTGGTACAGGTGCGGGGTGACGGACCGGCATCGATCGCCGCGATCACCGTCGTGCCCACCATAACATAAGGAGTGCGGCGATGCTGCAAAGAACAGGCTAACCCCGCTACATCGGCGAGGACGCCACCGCCGACGATCAGCACTGGTTCATTGCGAGACACGTCACAACCATCCTTGCCCAGGAATGCCAAAATACGGTGGACTGTTTCGGGAGTTTTGTCCGCTTCCCAGGCCCGGATCGCCTGCATTTCTAGAGGAATTTCGTTGGTGTCAAAATAGCGACGCACGACGGCTCCGTACAGCTCGTTCACGGTTTCGTCTATGACGGCAACACAGCGACCCCGACTATTATAGATTTCCGCCAGGGTAGGGTTCGACGGTTCAAATACCCCATCCACCAGCTTCACCTTGGCCGTCAGGCTGTAGGTTGCAGAGACCTCGAACTCGCGACCGTCCTTTCCTGGGAAGATCTGCCCCGAGCCAGTGTACCACTCTGAAGTACGATATATGGGGTCATGCTTTACCCCAATGTCCTTCTTTTCTGATTTTTCCGGCACGGTGCGCTCGAACTGCTCTATCAACTCTTCCTTGTTCTTCTCTGTCAGTTCCGTTTGAGCGATTGCAGTTTCTAGACTCATTATCTTTCTTTCTTTTTATTTGACACAACTGCTCGGTTCTGCCGCTTTTCGACGAACAGTGCGGCAGATTTTTGGCATGCTTATTGGGCGATGTTATCGCCTGAAGTAGTGGCTTTCCTGCCTCCTGTCATCCTTAGCTCATCTGACAGGGTTGACATAGCACTATCTCACGATCTACTCTCGAAGAGCGATCGCCTCAAACTTGTCTAAGTGTATCCGTCAATACACTTCAGTTGCCCGGTCTTTCTCCTGTAACTTCTCTGTGCGAGCAACGGAGTTCTGGATACTCCTATATAGGTGTTTTACCTCTCAATATTGCTGTTGTGACTGAAAACAACTCGTCATTGTTCATCTTTGAGAGCTTCCACAACGGTAAATAGCCAGCATTTATATTTCGATCGGGGGTTAAACCTTTTTCTTTGCCAGGAACGAGCATGTCTTTCCTTTCTTTACTTTTCACCGGTTCTTGGTTTTGTTTAATCGTTATCATCCCGCATTTGGCGAGCCTTGAGCTGTCCCTATGGCAGGTCACCGTTCTCTCTCTTGTCAACCACCATTCCATTCCTCTGTATTTTTCCTACTTCTACTATAGCATATCTTGCTGCCCTTATCTACTCATCTTCAGAGATATCTGATTTTTTCCCTCTGGTACCTTCGGTCAGAACCCTTATCTAGTTTAGCACATCTGCTTCGATCTTTAGCTTACCTCATCTACTTTCATTTTACCACCTATTAGGCCGCACAGATCCTCACCTCAGTCAGTTTATTAAGCTATCACATAAGCTTGGATAATGCAAGGGTATATCTTCCCTGTTTACAACCTTCCCTACTCCGGCGATCCCGATACTGTCAGCAAGGGGTTGGCGCAGCATCTACCGTAAACTAATCAATTTATCACATAATCTTGGATAATGCAAGGGTAGATATCCCCTGTTTACAATCTTCCTTGCTCTGCCGATCCACGAGCCGCCTATCAGCAAAAGGTTGGCGCAGTATCTAACGTAAACTCATCAATTTATCACATAATCTTGGATAGTGCAAGGGTAGATATCCCCTGTTTACAACCTTCCCTACTCCGGCGATCCCGATACTGTCAGCAAAGGGTTGCCGCAGCATCTACAGACCCTTTACTGACACTGGAACTATTGATTCCTACTAACTTGATGATGTATACTATTATTTTTTGCCTTTTCCTCCTCATCGTCCCGTTATTGTGCAACGAAATCTAAGATGCACCCTGGTTCTCTGACTCTGGCCACAGGCGATCGCCTCTCGGGATTAAAAGGATCTTACGGGTTTAAGGATATAGATGTTTTTTGCCTGGAAGCGGTTCTTGTAGTGATTGGGTGTGGTCATAAGTAGTTGATAGCCAGTACATCTGGTGATACCTGTATATAGCCCCTGCCAGCTCCCCGGGTAACGAACCCTACGCTGCGAGGAGGGGGCGTTACCCGGGGAGCTGGGGCTTTGTTCATGTAGCCGGGCCCTTTAGGGTTCGGGCTCCTACCAACGGGTTTTGACCACACCCGTAGTGATTCTTAACATTTTGGGTTTGGTCTTTGACTCAAGCTAGGGTCGCTAACTATGATACTGCACAATGACAAGCTACAGGCTATGCTAATTTTTGCTACATTAGGAGGATGATTATTCTTGCATCATCCCTTTTGGTGAATGGCGAATGGTCCAAACCTGTCAGAATGGCGAATGGGACAATTCTCAATTAACAATCAATTCTATGAATCAATCTCCTATTGGTGTGGCCGTCGTTGGCACGGGATTCGGTCAAAAAGTCCATATCCCCGGATTCCAAGCTCATCATCGCACTGAGGTGGTGGCAGTTTATCATCGGGATATAGAGAAAGCAAACTCGATCGCGTCCGCTCGCAATATCCCCTACTTTGCTGACACCCTGACAGATATCGTCTCTATACCGGAAGTTGCCGCTGTCAGCATCTGTACGCCGCCATTCCTCCATTACGAGATGGCAAAGATCGTCCTGGAAGCAGGCAAACATCTGTTACTGGAAAAACCCACCACTCTCTCGGCAAAGGAGGCGAACTCACTATACCATCTCGCACAAGCAAAAGGCGTAGTGGCGGCGATGGACTTTGAATTTCGCTTCGTACCGGCATGGCAGCGGTTCGGTGAAATGTTAACAGAGGGTTATGTGGGAAACAAGCGTTTGGTGAAAATTGAGTGCCTGGTTGCCAGTCGTGCGGATGGGAATCGCCCTTGGAACTGGTATGCTCAGAAAGAGAAAGGCGGTGGGATGCTGGGGGCTATGGGTTCCCACGTGTTTGATTACATCCGCTGGTTATTTGGGGATATTCAGCGACTGTCGGCCCGGTTGATTACGGGCATTCCCCACAGACCTGACCCGAATGATGGTAAACTCAAACCTGTAGATGCTGATGATACCTGTCTGTTGATGCTGGAATTGGCAGATGGTACGCCAGTTCAGGTTTGTCTTAGTTCCGTCTCCTATCAAGGCAAGGGACATTGGGTAGAAGTGTATGGCGATCGGGGTACGATGGTCCTAGGCAGCAGCAACCTGAAAGACTACGTACTAGGTTTTCAGCTGCTGGCAGCACCGGCGGGGGAGTCTCTCCAGGAAGTAGAAATTCCCCAAGGTCTAGAATTTCCCCAAACCTACAGCGACGGACGCATTGCCCCCTTTATTCGGGTAGTAGACGCCTGGGTGGAAAGCATCTCACGGGGAGTTCCCATGACTCCTTCGTTGCGGGAAGGGGTGTATTCTCAGCTGTTGATGGATTTAACCCATCAATCTCATGCTACTAACAGTTGGGTAGTAGTCCCAGAATTCTTGTAAAGATTGGTCTGCGCAGTCATCCCCAGCGCCCCCTTAAAGTCCCCCGAGGGGGGATTTAGGGGGAAAATAGCAACTGCGCTTGACTTGGGGTAGATTTGTTGGTATAACGATATAGATGCAATTACTGGCCTTGAATTATTAGCAGAGAGAAGAAGATATGAGTGCTAAAACTGTGGAAAAAAAATATAAAAATACCCTCAATAAAGGCGATACGGGATTAGAGTTGTCTGGTTTGCAATGGCTTCTCGACCATCACAAAGCTAAGGAAAAATACCGGCGGAAAATGATTGAGGACTTAAATCTTCAAGCCGGTGACGTTGTCCTGGATTTAGGTTCGGGACCGGGACTGTGGTCGGACTTATTCGCGGAGAAAGTTGCACCGAATGGACGAGTAGTCGGACTAGACCTTTCAGCAGAGTTGATCGACTATGCCAAAAGCAAGTTGTCAAAATCACCTTACCAGGAGATGATCGAATACCAGCAAGGAGATTTTTTCCATCTCCCTTATGAAGATGAGACTTTTGATGTGGTCTTTTGCGGGAATAGCTTGAGCTATGTAAACAGCGATTCCCGGCAATATCTATTGACAGAACAGAAACGGGTTGTCAAAAAAGGTGGTCGCTTGGTTGCCAAAGAATTTGACGACGCGACAACATTAGTATATCCTGTCCCGCCTGAATTGTGGCTGAAAGTCCTTGCTTGTTCTGCTCAGGTACAGAAAGAAAAACCATCAGAGGAATGTTTTGATAATTTTGTTGGTCGTCAAGTACGCGGAATTTTGATCGATGTGGGATTGAAAAACCTATCAACCATTCCTTATACAATCCCAATTTTACCCCCCCTCTCACCAGAAGCTAAACGATACGTTACAGAAGCTATTAGCTGGCAGATAAATACGGCGTAGCCGTATTTATCTGAAGCAGAAATTCAGGAAATGCGAGCCTATTTGGATCGGAAAGCAAGCGAGTATATCCTCGATCGAGAAGATTTTTATTACTCGATCGGAGAAATAATGTCGATCGGGACGGTATAACAGCTGCGCACAACAGATTCTACCACCCTCGGGGTAGGGTTGACCCTTGTTACCCCATCAGAGTGAGTTGGACTGGATCCATCCCAGTTTTGCTTCTTGGCTGCGGGGATCTGAACGTGCTGTTGCCGGCTATACTAGCCCAGAAACCCAGTTTTTCCACAAAACCGGTTTCTTCATGCATTCTCGAGATGCTCTCTCAGCATATCCCATCCATTACAGATGGGCGTTGGCTTCTCCACTCAATCTTTCCCAGATACAACCTGCCTTCGGAGAGCAGATGTTACGCCTTTGGTGGCTACTCAACCTATCGACCGGTGGTTGAGAGTATGTACCTGGTTTACTTCGTTCCTCTAGATGATTGGTCGTAGTTTTAGGATGGACTCTCTGTGCCGGGTTTATTGTCAGTGCTTATTGGTCGGAAACAAAACCGCCAATGACCGATATCCTTTCCCTTTTGGGCCAGCGTTTCCTTTTCAGGTTTCAGCCTTTTCGCTGGTTTTCCGTTACGACACTTACGAGCCTTTGCTCTTGCTCACCGTGACTACTTGCTCGACGTTAACCGGTTTAGGCTACCAGTCAGTGCGCCTTTTAACCCCGCTTTACGGCGCATCCCGGAGCATGCGCGCCTCAGCGCATGCGGAGAGGAGAGCATTGATGCCATCGCTACCGTAGGGTAAGTGCTGTCACTCCTGCACCTGGAGGGGTGGGCTTTCACCACCATCATCTAGAAGTTATCAGGGCTAATGAAACCCTGCTAGTGGTCCCATTTCTTGACTCGTGTCAAGTCAGGTTACCCTAAACGAATCGCACTATCATAAATCAGGCATAAAAACCGTCGCCCCTGTCCCAGTGCCAAAATACGATCGCCCCCTGTCTCCACAAAAATGCGATCGCCCGTTTCTCAACCTGCTGCTAAAACTTAATATTTTTCCACTCCCGTGCTTCAGTAAATAGTCTCAAATGTTTGACATTTTTAGTAGCAACAACAACGTATTGACCTGGATATTCTTCAGCGAGTAGTTTCCAGTGAGCAGAGATAATGATATCTGCATCAATATTTTTATTGTCTGCTGTCTGCATTCCTTGACTCCGCGCCTCAGCCCACAGTTGAGCTGCTTCTTTCATTACTTTTTTAGTCAGGGGTAAAAAATCAATAAATTCTTGCAACATATCTAGTCTATCTATCCCGGCAACATTTGGCTTTGTAATTGATGCCAGAAGTAAACCTCTCCTGACTTCATAATCGCAAATATCTGAAGTTACTACAGAGGCACTTCTAGCAAGCAGACTCTCAAACCATTTTTGACATTTTTGAGCTTCTCCAGTATTTTGGGGCGACGTCACTAACCCCAGTATTCCCGTATCTAATAAAACAATCATTATTATGAGTAAATTTTATGCCCTGGCAGGCGAGTGCTATCAACAATTTCCTTGAAGTATTCAAAATATATCTCCCTTTCCTTTGCTTCTTCTTCTGTGACTTCTTCTTCCAGCCATCCTCTTATTATGGCGATCGCCGCTTGATTTTTTTGCAATTGTTCCTCTGGACTGCGTCCTAGATCTTTCACAAATGGGCTCGACTCAATGTCGAAGCGGTTGACTATCTCCCCTAATACATGAGATTTACTTTTCGATCGCATGTATTGCAAGAGCGATGCAGTACCGTGTTCGTAAGCAGCAGCCAGTTCTCCATTGAGGGGGTTTTCCTGGAGGTAAAGCAGTTGCAAGTTAACCAGTTCGACCATCGCCTCTGGCAGGTTGGTTATTTGGTTTTCCGAGATGTCGAGCACTTGCAACTTAACCAGTCGTCCGATAGCCTCTGGCAGGCTGGTTATTTGGTTTCCTCTGACGTTAAGCACTCGCAAGTTAACCAGTTGTCCGATCGCCTCTGGCAGGTTAGTTATTTGGTTTTCTTTGAGTTCTAGCTTTTGCAAGTTAGCCAGTTGCCCGATCGCCTCTGGCACCTCGGTGAGATCTAACTTATTGAGGTCTAGTGCTATCCCCCCATCTCGCCGTACTTGTTCGATGCGCTGCTTTGCTGCCTCTATTGCCATCGCTTTTCCTCCTCACTGCTCTCCTCAACCGGATGCCATGCTCTCTTTCGGGAATATCTATCTTCTACTATCCCATGTTAACTGAGATCTTGCACCATTCTCGATTGGCCTCACGGCGGGCCATGGGGCCTAATTGACAATGGTACAAGATCTCAGATATATTGTATCCTATCTATACCAGATTTAGGATTACTATACGGTGCAACTTTCTACGGCAGAATAACGGTTTGGAGCCCTTTTGCTGAAAATGTTGTTTTCAAAATTCCCTGGTCGGAAAAAAGATGCACAGGGCGTTTACTATAGTTGAAACGCCACGTACTTCATGGAGATTGATTTATGCTGATCAATTGGAAACGCAGATCGCTAGTCGCTCTGGTTTTGGCGATCGCGCTGCTTTTGATCCAATACGGTCCTATTCCCAGCCAGCCAACAAACCAACCTGAAAAAGAACTAGACAAGAGCCTGAGTTGTCCCATCACCGTCTCAATTGACAATGTCCTAGCCATCAGTTGGCAGCCCTCCTTCTGCGAAACTCACCAGGATAAGGCTGAGTGCCAGAGCCAGGATGCTAGCGACTTTGATGCCAAACATTTCACCTTGCATGGGCTTTGGCCTCAACCAAGGGGCAAAGAATATTGCTGCCTGCCCAGTAATTTCCCCAAGAAACCTTGGTCTAGTCAACCCAATTTTGATGATGAGCTTGATGATGAGACCTTAGCTCTACTAGAAGATCGACGGATGCCGGGGGTAGAATCCTTCTTGCATCGTCATGAATGGTACAAACATGGAACCTGCTACAACCCTCAGTCGGAGCGGCCAGAGGAGGAATATTTTGAAGAATCATTAGCTTTGTTGGAACAAATCAATAATTCATCAGTGCAAGATTTGTTTGCCAGCAGAATTGGACGAACAGTCAGCTTGGCTCAAATTCAGGCAGCTTTCGATCGAGACTTTGGCCCAGGAGCGGGCCAGAAGGTCAACCTCAAATGCGATCGCCAAGGTCGGATTAGCGAACTCTGGATCAATTTGGCTGGAGATATTAAGTCCGATACCCCCATCTCCGAGCTGTTGGCAACAGCGAAGAATGCACGGAGTCAGTGTCGGAGCGGATTTATCGATCCTGTGGGTTTTAGCAGTTAAAAGCTCCTTTATCGCGTGGGGGCCAGAAACCAATACTTGTCGGTTAAGCATATAGGTTGTCATTGCGAGGGGGGGATACGTAGCGATTAAAGTGCCTTACGACTTGATTCTGATGGACTGCCAAATGTCTATCCTTGACGGTTATGAAACCACCAGAGAAATTCATCGTCTGTATAGTCAGCCTCCCGCGATCGTGGCGATGACGGCAAATGCGATGAAAGAAGACGTAGAAAAATGTCTCAATGCCGGGATGGATGACTATCTGAGTAAGCCAGTATCAAAGGCAATGTTAGCAGCTATGCTAGAACGTTGGAGTCGCGCCAACCGCATGCGCCATCGGCAGATGGTCCCATTATCTGCGATCGTGCAGTTCCCGACACAGAAGCACTGGAAATAGATTGGGAATTATTGCATCGACTTTCAGATAACGATCCGGAATTTGAATTAGAACTGTTGCATTTGTTTAGTCAAACGGCTAATACTTATTTAGAGGGCCTCGGAGAGGCGATCGCATCTCAGGCTTTTGAAGAAATCAAGAAAGAAGCTCATAAATTAAAAGGTTCTAGCGGGAATATTGGGGCGAAATATACACTTAACAGCGAGTAAAATGGAATAAATGGCAAGTAAACAAGGGATAGAAGAATAGTCGTTATTGACAGAATTAGAAAATTACTTTAAAGGCTTTCAATCGATTGTGAGAGATTTGGAATCAAAGTAAACGGGACAAGCATTCAGCATTCAGATCAAGCTAAATGCTTGTATGATAAATAGCAAATGAATCATGATGTGAACCATTATCATTATTCAACTTTGGACCAGAAAAACAGAACACTTAACATGATGGATGACATAATTACGACAATACCGAGTGTGATGAGTTCGCTCAAACCCGATCGTCCCCGGCGTCCCATAACCAGTATGTCAGCTTCCCAACTCTTGGCAAAATTGCAGATCGATCGCCCCGGACTGCCAGGAGTTTGGGTAAACTCAGTGGGAACTTCAGCAGCAGTAGCTTCTTCTGTAAGGGATCTGAGTAGGTATAAGCATTTCTGTTTAAACGCCTCCCACTGCTGGTGATAGCTCCGGATCGGCTCAGCAGTCGCTAGGGAATTCACATCCATACTGATAATCCTAGGACTAACTGAACTATCTTCAGCTTCTGGAGATAGTACGTGCAGGAGCATCATTTTACCATTGCTAGCTTTGGCCAGGAAGAGAGCCCGATCGAATACACGACGAGCGAAGTCGGAGCTATCTAAGGCAACCAGGATCTTATTAACCATAATTTTAAGAGAGTAAAGCTTATGGGATATCTTACCGGGTGCATCCCAGTTTTGCTTCTTGGCTGCGGGGATCCGAACGTGCTGTTACCAGCTATACTAGCCCAGAAACCCAGTTTTTCCACAAAACCGGGTTTCTTCATGCATTCTTGAGATGCTCTCGTGGCACCTTATTGATGGCGATCGCCACCTGCTAGCACCGGCGTATACAGGCTCCTTCCCTGGGAGGTTATGACTCGCAGTTGTCACCTGCTGGCACCGGCGTACTGAACGATGCTCTCGCAGTCTGTGAGGCGATCGCCCTAATGCGATCGCGCTTCTTTCGGTGTGAGCGCTTT
>RFFC02000021.1 GCA_005518205.2 Hormoscilla sp. GUM202 | reverse complement strand
CCTTGACAGACCAAGGGTCTATTAGTGACAGTTTAACAATGAAGTATTTTTGCTCATTGCCAAATTGGGATGCACCCGTGCGATTGATGCTGATTTACCAATTGGATCTGGACAAATTGAGAGCGCACATCGTTATGTAATTCAACAACGTTTGAAATTAACAGGTTCTTGGTGGACTGTCGAAAACGCTGATGATATGTTAGCTTTAAGGATATTAAGAGTTAATCATGATTGGCAATCATATTGGTTAAATTTGAGCCCAGAAAGTTCATCACTTACTCAAGCAGTCTAACAGTTATTAAGACTCTCACCAGCTCTCACCAGACGACCATCAGTTTTCTGCCATGATAGCGCTCTGAACATCTAAGTAAGTAGTTGTGCAAAATTATTTTTAGATTTCTGCGAAGGGGCGATCGCATAGGATTTTTTGGATCTCCAGCCTTATCCCATAAGGCTTTCAGGGATTTAAATTCTCCTCAATTGACGCAAGAGCGAAAATATCAATCCGGATGCAAGCCTATGTACTTATTATAATCTCGTGCGTCAATATTGCGCCTTTGTTCACCGGCGATATTGATCTTCTGTCCTATTAATTAATTACTTCGATCACATCACCCCACATCACCGGCTCATGATTAAGTATCACTTTTAATTACACCCAGTGATGACAACGAAGAGTGGTCCGACTCTAGAAATCAACGGACCGATAAAATATCTTTGCAGCACGATCGTGAAATGAAGTTCGGGAAAGTTAGTTTTGAACAGATTACTTTTGATTCCCAAATTTGTATCATAAGTTTTGAACTTGTACTCAAAAAAACTATCACTCAGATTCCAGTTGCCCAAGACAATATCTTTATCTACACCAGGTTTAGTTCTGGGATCGATCACTTCGTAGCCCTCTAGATCGGGAACCAGAATTACCTGACGGTTTAATTCCCGACGATTGAAGTCCAGGTGTAACAACCTGATTTTGACATCTTTATAGTCAAAGGGATAATTGGAAAAATCAAAATCCTGACGCAGAGTAGCTTCAACATACCAACCGATGACCTCGAGATCGTCTTCCTTGTGGCGATAAGCCTCCGTCATTTTCAAATTATTGGCATCAATAGCATCGGGTAGGATAAAACCACGCTCCAACTCATCATGGATTTCTTCGTGGTATTCCTGCCAGATATAGCCAGTCACAAACACATTGTTATAACTGGTAAAATATAGGGACTGAATATAAACCCCCGTAGGTACAAACAGCGGTGGTTTTTGGTTTAATTTTGCACTTAACTTAACTTGGGGAACCAATAACTGATCTACAGCAGTTTCATTCAGCAGCAGATTCCGGGTAGAGGTATAGGTACGTGTTTTTAGCTCCAAACTCCAGATAAACCCGATTTCTGCTAGAAACAACAGGCTGACAGTAGACGACAGTGCCCCAAGACGCTTGACAGTACCCTTGTCAGCCCGGAAAAGGAGGAAAAACAAAAACACGAAAAACCACATAAATGCGAGACTGAGAAAGATAAGTTGGCGTCGCGTGGTTTGGTTGTCTGGCAAAACTTCGTCCTGAATAAAGACTACTCCCACCACTCATCCATTCTGATTTACTTGCCGCAGAAATACCCAGGAATTTTGACCTGTGATGTCATCGCTCAAATCTGCTTCTACGGGTTCGCCACGCAAGGCTCTAGCTACTAAATCTACTAAAGGACGAACTTGTGATTCGTTGCGATCGTATACGAGGTCAAAGATGTTTGCCTTACTTTTGACATACCCTTCATTGGGATGATAGAGAAAATTCCCAGTCCGGGAAACTAGAAAGCCGTAGCCAGTTCTACCGAGATTGAGTGACTTGACTATATCTGCGATAGTCTCCACAGAATAGTCGGCGTAGACTATTCCTCGCGGACGCTGCTTCCGATCTCCTTGACTATAAAAAGGCGTGAAATATCCCACTGCTGGCTGACTGAATAAAGTGCTGTCCTGCCAAAAGTATGGTTCTCCCCAATGAGCCCCCTTGCTGAGAGTGTTCCGATACCAAGCATACTTAGGACGAGTGTAGTTGTAGGTAACTTCCAGGGATTGCAGTTCATTTTTTAATCTGGCATAATAGGGTGCATACAGCCTCACATTCGGATCGTAGGCGAAAGGTTCATAGGCAACGCCCACATCTAAAAGCTGAGGCTTTTTTTCGGCTCTTCGGTACTTACTATGGTATTTTCGCAACCAATTAAAGCTGAAAGCTTTGCTGCGCAAGGCTTTCATGCCCAAGGGTTATAGTTTTTGATAACAATTGGATCGAGCAATAGCCCAAACCGTTACATAGCAAAGCTTTCAGCGATTTTGGGCGTCCGAAATAGCAAACCAAGTACCGAAGAGCCTTTTTTTCCAGTTCGGCTTTGAGTCGGTTTAATACCTTCGGCGTCATTTAATCTGCCCGCAGTCAGATCGTTGGCGATCGCCAGGGCTGTGTCTTTAGCCAAACGCACTTCTCGGTCAATTTCCAAAGCCGCCCGGACTGTTTTTTGCTTGGCTGATCTTCTCGCCTCTGTGAGTATTTGCTGTTGTTCTCGCGAGTACAAGAACAGCCCGCCTGTCGCCAACAGGAAAGTAGTGGCGCAGAGGAGCAATGACGTGTAAAATGTCAGTTTTTGCCACTTATTCTTTTTGACTTCCTGTTTCATTTTGTCTATCTAGCTAATGATTAAATATCCTATACTCTCTGTATAACAATGTCAAGAATAACTAAAAATTGCTAATGAAAGTGAATAAATCAATCTACCATTCTCAATTGTCCCTCCTCAATTATCAATTATCACAAATTACTGATTGAAACTAAAAACCCCAGCACAGCACCACCCAAAACCAGCCATGCAGCGTTAACTTGAAAGCGAATGGCCCCAATAGCAGCGGCAATAGCAATCAGGATAGTTGCTATATCAATCAGAGTACCTCGTGCTAACTGAATTGTTACCACTGCTATTAAGGCTACGGCCCCAGCATTGACCGCATCTAAAAATGCTGATGTCCACTTGGATGCCCGCAAGCGTGGAATCAGGGGATTTAAGGCAGCAACGAAGAAAAATGAGGGCAGGAATATTCCCATTGTCGCAACTGCGGCACCAGGTAAACCAGCAATTAGGTAACCGATAAATGTAGATGTGGAAAGTACAGGTCCAGGAGTGAATTGACCGATCGCGATCGCATCCAGCAGCTGCTGCTGAGTCAACCAACCATAGTCTCTGACTAATCCATTTTCCAGAAAAGCCACCAGGACATAGCCACTACCAAATAGAACGCTTCCCACCTTCAGAAAAAATAACCCCAACTGCCACAAGGGTACCTGAGTTGTAGTCCTAGCAGCAACTGATATCGCGGTAATGTCTCCCAGGGCCACACTGCTAGTTAACCCAGCGGCTAGCATTGCTGTATTCTGATGATTATCTCCCGCCGCCAGTCGCAGGCCAATCATGCCCAAAACTCCCCCCAATAATAGCGCTACTACCTGGTTTAATCCTAAGAATAGGGAAATAGCCACTCCCAAAGCAATAATGAGCAATTTCCAGTTTTTCACTGCCTTTTTACCCAGACGCCACAAAGCACCCAAGATAATTGCTAGTACAGCAGGTTTAATGCCATAAAGTAAAGGGGCAACTTGGGGCAGACTGCCAAAGGAGACATAGACCCAGGCCAGGATAGCCGTGATGGCAACTGCTGGGAGAACAAAACAGACCCCTGACACCATCAAACCGGGCAAACCACCGTAGAGATAGCCTACATGAATTGCCATTTCAGTTGAATTGGGACCAGGAATGAGGTTGGTAGCACCAATTAAATCCAGGAAATGTTCCCTGGTTAACCACTGGCGTTTTTCGACAACCTCATCCTCCATCATGGCGATGTGGGCGGCGGGGCCACCGAAGCCGATCGCCCCTAGTTTAAGAAATAATTTTGCCAGTTCGCCCAAATGCCCTTGATTTGAGTTTCTCATAATCGTTCGTAGTAAGCACTAAAGTGCTTCCGTTCCGTTCGTAGTAAGCACGAAGCACTGCTTGCGGAGCACATTAATCACACATCGAAGTTTGATAGGTCGTCAGGGCGAAGCAGATCTGTTGCGATCGCATCCTCCGCGTTCCCAGGCGGAGCCTGGGAACGAGGGCGAGAACAGAACAGTTCCGGAGAGGATTTTGTTGCTAGTTGTAATTGATTCATGCATCTGACAGACATTGGTTGCCTGTCCTTGTCGTCCATTTAAATTGCATAACGATAAAAGCTGAGATCCAAGTTAAAAATGGCCTTCCAAATGCAATAATTTTGAAGAAATAATTTTGAATTGCTTAGGATGTACGTGGGAAATGCTCAATTTGAGCGTAGCCGCTGAACAGCAAATTTTTCCCTTGAGTTTCTAGGCGATTAATACGCAATTTTACTCCATCCAGGTCAAAACGATCGAGGTCTACCATGTCATTCAAAATTTCATCAAGTACCCCTGTCAACTTTTCCGAGATATCCCGGACAGAGTCTGGTACCAATTCTGGCTCAAACTGAGCTTGACTAAAGGTAATGCGACGCCTGCGCTCAACTGCCAGGGTTGAGGTCATCACAATGGGCACAGGTTCACCAGCACCTAGATTACATGTGGCAAATAGCCTAATTTTGTTGTTGGCCAGCAACTCTACCTGACGTGCCTGAAAGGAAACCGGTTTGCCGCCAGAGAATTCGGTCAAGGCTGGTACAGAGAGATTTTCCAGGCGTTTTGTCACCAGTTGGGCCTTGAAGGCATGGTTGATGCCCCCTTCAGAAAGGGAGATCAGGGCAACCGCTTGGGTGGGTTGCAACAGACGAATTTCACCCCTGAGCACAGCGGCCACATCAATAGCAACGGCGTCGGTAGTAAAGGACATTTCCTCAACCGGGAAATCTTTGCGGATGACCAGACCGCGACCAGTCATTTGCAATCCGTCGATTCTGCCTTGCAACAGTTTGCTAGAGGGCTTGCAGCGGATCGAGACATCTACCGACTCACTGCTGCTAAATAAATGGCGGATGCCTTGGCTTGCCACACTTGAGAGTAGCTGCTCTCCCATATCCGTATTGCTGGAAAAAGGAAATATACCAGTGATGCCAGTAAACATAGGGGTGATTGTTGCTAATTGTTTTCTTGACTCGCTTCCAATGTAACAAATTGTAAAGATATCGACAACTTTAAGCTAACTTATAGTATATATAAGCCTTTCGGACAGGGGCGATCGCCGCTATACCGTCGGTTGAGGGTCGATATCGCCCCCGATCGTCAACCCACCAGGAGCGGATCGGGAGAGGCGATAGCGCCTGTGTAACTAGAGTCCACCGGCAGCCAAGATATTAAGAATATCTGCAAATTTGCAATTTATCTTTATTCTTAGGGCAGTTTGGTAATAATAGAGAATAGAGTTGTAAGTTGGATGCATACCCTCAATCACACCCTAGAACAAAGCCTGATAGAAGCGGACGGTCGCTATCTCAACTCCACCGAACTCTACCCATTAGAGCAGTATATTCGGAGTTACACTACCAGACTGGAGACTTACCAGCAACTGGGTAAGCACAGCGAAAAGCTAGTCATGCAGACACTGCGGAAATTTGCGCAGACTTATCCAGAACTGATTCGCCAGCATGGAGCGCGTTGCAAATACGATATGACAGAAATGGTCCGCTACATCGCCTTATCAATTTTGCGAAACGATGAACTGTTCTTTAAGGAACAGATGATGTCATGGTTCGATACAATTATGCGGGCTTACAAAAAAACAAATCATTGCACTACGGCGTACCGCTATTTGCAAAAAGCAGTAGACGCGACTCTGCCGCCTGCTTGTAGTAGTTTAGTCCGTTCTTATATTGACATTGTGACGCTGTCGCTAGAATCCCATGCTTGACAAGATATGTCAAGCATGGGATTAACTAACCTCAGAATAAAAAGCTGAAATACCAAAAATGACTCGACAAAGGGAGAAAACATGAATCAATTCAAACCCTTCACAGCTAACCGCCGCTCATCCTTAGAAGAACGCCAACTGGCGCTGCACCAAATTTACCGTCAAGTGCGGGGTCGTCAGCCTTATGATTTTGAGCGGGAGATATTAGCTAAAGCTGAGGGTAGTGATAAACATGTAGTGATGTGATGGCTAGTCTGTCCCAATAGGTGTGGCATTTTCAATTTTTCGGCTGGGAGCTGAAATGCCTGAAATATCGTTATTTGACTTGCCGTTGGATGCCACTATTGCGATCTCCGTCTGATCGCGCACTGCGTAGCGGAGGGTTCCCGGAGCGTGCAGCCATGCTTTCTTGTGCTAACATCACTACTTGTGACCCACTACCAAGCTGAGAAAGACTTTCTCAAAGATAAAATCTGGGTGCGACGCTTCATCAAGGAACTGGGTCACTCGGAAGTTGATCACAAGGCATTTTATCACTGAATGCTTAGATTTATGACGCTCCTCTAACCAGGGAAACGGCATTTCCAGAAGACAAGAAGTTATGTGTTTGGAGAATTTGATAGAGGTCAACCGACCTTTCCAATAGACAGGCGTGACAGCTATCAGACAGCACTACCATCTGGGCCTTAGGGAGGCAGCTGTTGAGGCGTTGAGCTTCTGTGACAGAAGGAAGGAGTCTGTCTGCACCACTAGCAAGAAGCAGCGTGGGTTGGGTGATGCAACTCAGCTGGGTTTCACTGATATGAAACTCTCCGAGCAAAGACAAACGCCAAATGAAGGTTGTTTGCGGTACAGAGTGGATAGCTGACCACAGGGCGCGGACTTCCCAGTCGGCAACCCGTCCCCAGTCGGCTAAAAAGGGCAGTATCCCCAGTTTAGAGACTCTGTAGAGGGCTGAGGGCAATGCGTGAGTAATTGGCTCTCCTAAACTCATCCAGGGATATAATTTAAAGGATGAGGCGGGATTGATGAGAATCAGTCGCTCTATTAGTCCTTTGGCGTGCATTATCACTTTTTGAGCTAAGCAACCGCCAAAGGATTCGCCACATAGATAAACTGCACGCTGATAGAGCAACTCGGCTTCAATTAGGGCGTGCGATTCGTTCAGGTATAAGCTGAAAAACCAGTGAAAGCCTGGCTGGTCCCATTAGCCAGTAACTTTGGTACCATGGGGGTCCAAATCCCCCCCTCCAAGTACGGGAGAGACACCGGTCCTTAATGCTGCGGAGTGACATCACTGCGGTGTGAAGCAAGGACTCAAATGTAGGAGAACTGGCAGCTATCGCCGGTAAATCCGCTAAGGAAAGATGCTCATGGCTAGAAAAGCGAACCTATTTAAGCCTCGTTAAGATGAACCAGCGCAATAAGGCTGTATCGCTGGCCCAAAAGGGAAATGGTAGTTAGTGTTAGTCTTGTCTTCTGGCTAACAACGTGCTCAAAGAACTCCCGGGGTATTGTAGGGGCCTAAAAGCATCAATAATGGTATCAAGGAACGAAATAACCTCCTGTGTGCTGTCTCCGGGTGGGTAGGAAGGGAGGGAGACAAGTTAGATGATAAGCGAAAGCCACAGGGGGGGGGATGTCCTAAAAAGCCAATGCCCGAGGTAACGCTCGAGGATATGCTGACATAGGACGGATATGGTAAGAAGTCTTGGGAGAAAGTAACCCTAAACATGATACAGAGCCGGAGGAGAAATCCGAAAGGTAAATATAATGGACTAAAGCCCTGACCAGGTAAAAACTAGCGCATTCCTATTTTATAGGGATTCATGTTAATAAAGAGTGGCACTCATGGGTTTGGCAGTTCTCCCGTCACGAACCGCCCGGGTTAGGCATAAATTTAGTCAATTACGACCACCAGAAGGGGAGAAATTTCATGGGACAAGGCCAGAAAGGAGTAATCCAATCAACGGCTACCAGTGACATCGGCTTACCAACCAGTAGCCGACTGCGGTGAAAGTCGCAAGTCCGGTTCCGAATGGGAGGGTTGAGAGGAGACTCTCAGCTCGACCCCGACCAATTACCTCTTTGGCCATAGCATCCCAGTCAGTTAGGTCATCAGGTGGGATGGCCAGACAGCGAATATCAAAGGTTTTCTGTAAGCTAGGTGTTTGTCTGTGCAACAACCTCCCGGTGCCATCCATTCCTGGCAGGAAGACAAACAGGGGATATTCAGGTCTGGGTTGGCAAGGGGTGAGAAAACGAAGACAATTTTTCAGGTTTGGCATTTGGCATTTGTCAGTTGTCAGTTGTCAGTTGTCAATGCAAGAATTTGGAATTTGGGCTCTTCGGTACTTGAGTTGCTAAACTATCAGATAAACACTCGTTTGCATTGAGCTAAAATTGTTACTAAATAATAGTAAAACTATTGCGGGGCTTGACTTGTAGCAGTTTTTATGCTTTAATTAAATTACGTACAGCATTGTTTAGTGAGGTAAAATTTATTATGGCTTCCAATGCACAACTAAAACTACTCACAGATTTTCTGAATATCCCGGATGTTAAAGTTACTCATTTCAAACAGGATCCATCTCTAGGAATAATCCTCTCCATATCTAGTTTAAATTCTGAAGTAACTTGCCCTCACTGCGGTCAAAAGAGTCATAAACTTCACCACAATTATTCACATCTCATTAAAGACTTGCCTATGCATGGTCAAAATGTTTATTTACAGGTCAATAAACGACAAATGAAATGTGAAAAATGTTTGACAACTTTTAGTGAGCCTTTGGAGTTTTGTGAACCAAAACGCAACTATACTAAAAGACTTGCCGACGATATATTGAGTCAGGTCAAACATAGTAATATTAAAAGTGTTGCTGAAAGAACCGGGGTAAGTGAATCAGAAATTGAAACTATGTTAAAGGATTTAAGAAAAAGTTTGGTAGGTCAAAAACCTCAAGATTTAAAAAGATTGGGCATTGATGAAATTAGTCTGAGAAAAGGGCAAGGTAATTATTGTGCAGTATTAGTAGATTTGGACAATAGTCAACTTCTAGCTTTAGTCCCCGATCGCACCCAATCAGCCATTAAAAAAGTGTTGATGTCTTGGGGAATAGACGTGTTATCAGGCATAGAAGAGGTAAGTATTGATTTATGGCGTCCTTATAAAAGTTTGGTAGAAAAATTAATGCCTAATGGGTCGGTTGTCGCTGATAGATTTCATGTAATGCACCAGGTTCAAGAAGAATTAGACAATAGTCGTAAGCAAGCAAAAAAAGAAGTCAATAACATGAAAGACTCGGAGAAAAAAACTGCAAAAATTCAAGCAATTACACACGGGAAATATGTCCTTCTTGCTAATTCAGATAATTTAACGGAAGCTCAAAAAAGGAAATTAGAAGAAATCAATAAAGAATTTCCTAAGCTGCAAAAAATGCATGGATTAAAAGAGCAACTTAGAGAAATATTTGAGAATGACATAAATTGGTTTGATGGTTTATTGGATTTAGCAGAATGGTTGAAAAAATCAGCAGATTTGTTTCCAAAAAGTCAAGGGACAATCCGTCGCTGGTTAGTGGAGATAACAGCATATTTTGAGCAAAGAACAACTAATGGTATCGTCGAAGGAATTAACCAAAAAATTAAGTTAGTTAAACGGTGCGGATTTGGTTTTCGTAACATAGACAATTTTGAGCTAAGATGTTTATTAGCTTTTCAAGATTAGCAATAGTTTAGCAAACCAAGTACCGAAGAGCCGGAATTTGGAAGCGATCGCCATATCATCATTGACATTACTTTACATTATCTGGCTGGGATTGGGGGCGTAATGCAGTTATCCTCCCCCTCCTGAACCACCGGCGAGAGTGGATGGCAACCAGCGCTGACCTCCACCATAGGGATGAGAACAGGTGTGGCCTACTTGGGGAGACGGCAGTCAGAATAATAGTACCCCTGCTGCCTGCTCCCATGGCGGGGCCACCAGCTCCCGGTCGTCCCTGGGCGAACGGAAAGCTAAAATAATTAAGTATTTATTGGGAAATCTCGCTCAGTTCTAGAGAATAACCAGTAGAATACCGAAATATCAGTTTAAGTCTGAGATTTGACAAGGGAATGTTGAAAAATAGATGAATTATGCCGATCGAGAAAAACGGAGATTTGCTGTTACGACGCCTCTTTATTATGTCAATGATTTGCCTCATATCGGTAGTGCCTATACGACGATGGCGGCAGATGTGTGGGCTCGCTACCAGCGGTTGCGGGGCGGCGAGGTGCTGATGATTACGGGGACGGATGAACATGGACAGAAAATTCAGCGGACAGCTCAGTCTAAGGGCCCATCGCCCCAAGAGCATTGCGACCAAATTGTCACTGGCTTTGAGGCCCTTTGGCAGTTGCTGAACATCCAGTACGATCGCTTCAGCCGCACCACTGCCTCTCGCCACGAGGAAATTGTTAAAGAATTCTTTAATTTGGTGTGGTCAAAAGGAGACATTTACTTAGGACGTCAACAGGGCTGGTACTGCGTATCCTGTGAAGAATTCAAAGAAGAACGCGATCGCACTTCAGATAACCGCTGTCTGATCCACCCGAACGTAAAAACAGAGTGGCGAGACGAACAGAACTACTTCTTCCGACTCACCAAATACCAACAGCAGCTAGAAGCCCTTTACAAAGAACGACCGGATTTTATCCAGCCAGAGAGCCGCCGGAACGAAATGCGCGGCTTTGTCAAGCGGGGACTGCAAGATTTTTCCATCTCGCGGGTGAATCTCGACTGGGGAATCCCCGTGCCAGTAGATTCAGATCATACTATCTATGTCTGGTTTGACGCTTTGTTAGGATATGTAACAGCACTCCTGGAGCCAGAGGAACCCCCGACATTAGCCAATGCCTTAGCCAAATGGTGGCCCATTAGCCTGCACTTGATAGGCAAGGATATCTTACGCTTCCATGCAATATACTGGCCAGCAATGCTGATGTCAGCGGGACTGCCAGTACCAGAGCGCGTGTTTGGACATGGCTTTTTAACCAAAGATGGCATGAAAATGGGCAAAAGCTTGGGGAATACAGTAGATCCGAGCGCCCTCGTCAAAGCATATGGAGCTGATGCCGTTCGTTACTACTTTATGAAGGAAATTGAATTTGGCAAAGATGGGGATTTTAAGGAAACCAGGTTTGTCAATATCCTGAATGCGGAATTAGCAAATGACTTGGGAAACTTGCTGAATCGCACCTTGGGCATGGCCAAGAAATACTGCGGCTCCACTGTGCCGCTTGCGGAAATTCCTGAAGACAACCTGTTGCAACAGATAGGTGCAGGATTGGGCGATCGGGTTTGTGCTGCCTACGAAGTGCTAGCATTTAGTAAAGCCTGCGCAGAAATAATGGCTTTGGTACAAGCATGCAATAAGTACATAGACGATCGGGCCCCTTGGCAGCTGTACAAAGAGGGAAAACAGTCAGCTACCGAACAGGTGCTCTACGCAGTTTTAGAATCGGTGCGATTGGCAGCCTATCTCCTCTCGCCAGTCATTCCCCGTGTCAGCAGTGCTATCTACGAGCAACTGGGTTTTAGCATCGACTTCGACCAGCAAAGTTCAATTGACACGGGGCAATTTGATAGTCATGCCAGCTGGGGATCATTACCGGCCAACCAGAAGTTAGGCAAAGCTCAGCCAGTGTTTGAGCGTTTGGAACTTGTGAATGCTGCTTCGATGTGCGATTTTTCGCGCAGCGTGGGGTAGTGCGAGTACGATGTCTCGGCGATGTGCGATTAATGTGCTCCCACAGCCGCGCAGTGCTCACATTAAGCAGTGCGGGTAGCGCGCGCAGAGCACATCGAAGGTGTCTCCTGGGTAATGCGCGTCGCGCTCCCAAGAAACACCGACTGACAGGCAAAGCGTCAAAGTCAAATAAATTTAACAAATGAGGAATTTAAAAATGTTGGAACATCCGGAAAATCATGACCTGTTCTCAGCAGAACAGGTGTTGTCAAATAGAGGTAGAGTTGCCATATTCATCGATGGCTCTAATCTGTTTTATGCAGCTCTGCAATTGGGAATAGAAATTGATTATACCAAGCTACTTTGTCGCTTGACCGCTGGCTCCCGATTGCTGCGCTCTTTCTTTTACACCGGTGTCGATCGCACAAATGAGAAACAGCAGGGTTTCCTGTTGTGGATGCGTCGGAACGGCTATCGCGTGATCGTGAAGGATCTGGTACAATTACCGGATGGCTCGAAAAAAGCTAATCTGGATGTGGAAATTGCTGTAGACATGATGGCCCTGGTGGGTGCTTACGACACAGCAGTCTTAGTCAGTGGAGATGGGGATCTCGCTTATGCTGTAGATGCGGTCAGTTATCGCGGCGTGCGGGTGGAGGTGGTGAGTCTGCGATCGATGACCAGTGACAGCTTGATTAATGTAGCAGACCGATACATTGACTTGGCACATGTAAAGGATGATATCAAAAAGACGAATTATCGCCCAAACGGCTATTCCTACCGTCCCCTATCTGGCATCGGCTTAATTGAAGAGGTAGAGGACGGACATTGTTAATTGCGAATTGAGAATTGTTAATTGATAATTTGAGAATTGTTCTGTGCCATTTTCAATTGGCAATTCCCATCGCCAGTGCCCGAACTCTGTAAACCCAGGCTCTGCCTGGGAACGCCATTAGCAAATTACCAATAATGCTGAACTTTTCTAATTGGCAAATTCCGAAGATTGTCATCCCCACCCCCATCCCCACCCGTTCCCAGGCAGAGCCGTGGGAACAAGGAGACACGGGTAGGGCTACAAACACAAAGCCCGCCTGCGCGGGCTATGTACGGCATCTTTTCTCCAACGGGACGCGGACTGTAGCGCTGTCTTTGGTTTTGATGGTGCTGCTGGTAGGTGGTTGTGCAGGTGAAAAGCAGACAGGGAACAAGTTGACTGAGGATGGTTCTGACTCGCAAGAACTGGAAAACAGCTTGATTTTTAATGATGTTACTCTTGAGCAAGTGGATGTTCGGGGGCGTCTTTTGTGGAAAGTGGAGGCCAAAGAGGCTACTTACAACCGAGATGAGAAAATTGCCATTGTTCATCATCCCAATAGTGAACTTTATCAGGATGGGAAGTTAGCGTTTCAGGTGACGGCGCAGAAAGGAGAAATTCATCAGGATGAGAAAAAAATCTTCCTGAAAGGAGAAATTATAGCTACGGCGGTTGCAGATGGAGCTATATTGCGGGGCAAGGAGTTGGAGTGGAATCCCCAGGAAGATATTTTAATTGTCCGCAATAATTTGACTGGTACTCATCCGCAAGTGTCAGCATCCGCTGCTGAGGCCAGAGTTTTTAGCCGCGATCGCCGCATGGAGTTACTCGGCCAGGTGTCCGCGACGACGAAGTCTCCCAAGTTACAGATGCAAACGGAGAAATTGGTCTGGCTGATGCAAGACCAGCAGGTGATAGGCTTCGCGTCCGGAGACACCCACCCATGGGTGGGTGCTCCCGGACGCGATCTGCCCATCCAGATCGATCGCTATAAGAGGGAGAAAGTGACAGGTAAAGCAGTTGCCAATGCCTCCTTAGTGGATCTGAAAGCCAATACTCTCACCCTGAAGCAAGATGCTAAACTGACCCTATCAGAACCACCCGTGCATGTGACAAGTGAGTCAATGACCTGGAATTTAGCAACAGAAACGATCGCATCAGACCAATTAGTTAAGATAGATTATCCTCAGCAGCAAGTTACCCTCACAGGTAACAAGGGACAGGTAGACTTACAAAAGCAAATTGCGTCTTTGACTGGTAACGTGCGGGGCATTGGGACGCGCAATCAATCTCAACTGGAGGCAGATAAAATTACCTGGTACATTGCCTCGGAAGAAATGGCAGCGGAAGGGAATGTTAATTATCGTCAGGCCGATCCACCATTGAACTTAAAGGGTGCTAAAGCTTTCGGGAGACTCCCAGAGCAAAATATTGTGGTTAAAAGCGATGAGAGTGGTGGGCGGTGTCTGGAGCATGCCGAGTCCTTCAGGACAAGAGCATGCGGAAGACGCCGGAGAGTGGTCACGGAAATTATTCCTTAGGCAATTGTCAATTGCTAATGGTCAATTGCTAATGGCTAACTAACAAACCGCTTGCTCCCATCGCCTCAGTCTCGTGTCGATGTGTTCTGCGCGCGCTACCCGCACTGCTTAATCGCCGATGTCTCCGGGAGCATCTCATCTCAATGCATGGAAAATAGCCCAATTCTCAATTCTTAATTAACAATTGCTCAATTTTCGATGCTCAATTTTCGATTCTCAAGAAGCTTTCACGCCGGATGCACCTATCGCCTCCTACAAACGGCTAGCCCGTTCCGGAGCATATGCATGGAATTATTTATTTCCCTGTTTGACCTAGAGCCGACGAGGATTAAATCACACCCTCGCTACCAGAATCTTCTTGCCTACGGGGCTATAGCATCCTAAGAAAGTCCGGAGTATTGCTAGGAAAACTTGGTAAGTAGTCCCAGTAATTTTTTGGAGTTAGGAGTCAGGAGAGTTCGCCTGTAAGCATCAGCAGCTTTCTTGATGCCCTCCGCCTGAGTGGGATAGGGATGAATGACGTTAGAAAGCTTGCTCAAACCTATTTTATTGACAATTGCTGTAGTTACCTCACTAATCATCTCTCCCGCATGCCGTGCTACTATTGTCGCACCCAGAATTTGGTCAGAACCCTGTTTGTGATGGATCTTGACAAATCCTTCTTCTTCGCCATCCGCGATCGCCCTGTCCACGCTACTCATGAGAATCTTAATCGTATCGATCTCAATCCCCTGTGTGTGGGCCTCATGCTCGTACAGTCCCACATGGGCTATTTCTGGGTCAGTATAAGTCACCCAAGGCATCACCAGACTGCTGAGTTTGTAGCGTCCGAAACCAAAGGGAGAAAACAGGGTATTCTTGATCGCAATCCGGGCCGCAGCGTCAGCGGCATGGGTGAACTGCCACTTCATGCAGATATCCCCAGCGGCATAAATCTGGGGATTTGCGGTCTGGAGATAATCGTTCACCTTCACCCCCCTTTTATCGTACTTCACCCCGACTGCTTCCAAGTTCAGTCCTTCCACGTTGGGAGCCCGACCTGCACCTACGAGAATATCATCAACTACAATTGAATCTTCCCTGCCATTTTCAGTAAAGTAGATTACCTTGCCTTCACTGGTTCTCTCTACCCGATGCAGCTTGCTGTTGAGTACGAGGCGAATTCCTTCCCGAATAAATTGCTGCTGGATAATTTCCGCTGCATCGGCATCTTCTTTATTCAAGATATGTCCGCCACGATGGAAAAGCACGACCTCAGATCCTAAGCGATGGAAGGCTTGCGCCAACTCGCAGCCGATCGGTCCCCCGCCAATTACCGCCAGGCGATCGGGGCGTTCCGTCAGGTTAAAAACCGTCTCGTTAGTGAGAAAACCCGCCTCTTGGATTCCCTCAACCGGGGGGCGCACTGCCCTAGCACCCGTGGCAATCACTGCTTTTTTATACTTGAGTGTTTTACCCGCAACTTCAATCGAGTTATTACCGACAAAACTCCCCTTTCCTAGAAAGACATCGATACCCAGGTTATTGAAGCGTTCAACTGAATCGTGATGGCTAATCCCAGCCCGCAGTTTCCGCATCCGCTGCATTACTGCTGGAAAATCTACTTCAATCTTTTCTGGCCGACGAATGCCAAAAGGTTCCGCATCTTGCATATCGGCGACCACGCGAGAGGAACGGATGAGGCATTTGGAGGGGACGCAGCCCACATTTAAGCAATCTCCCCCCATGAGATGTTTCTCAATCAAGGCGACTTTCAAACCCACATCTAATCCTGCTGCACCTGCGGCAACCACTAACCCGGCTGTGCCAGCACCAATTACTACTAGATCGTACAAATCAGCAGGGGTGGGATTAACCCAATCTGGCGGATGAACGTAACCAACCAATTGCTGGTTATATTCATCCATGGGCGGGACCGTAACTATTTGCTCATTTGTCATTGCTTAAAACCCTAAATTAAGATACTTCCTTTTCCAAAGCTTGGCGGGCGATCTGAGTCACGTAGACAGTGACAGCAACGGTGGCGATCAAACCGATAATCCGAATTGCCCATTGCACGGCGGGATTGGTGGGTTGTTCCCCAGTCCCGATCGCGGCCAGATCTCCCGCCAATGAACCAATATAAACGTACATGATCGTTCCTGGAAGCATGCCAATGGAGCCGAGGACATAGTCTTTCAGCCCCACCCCCGTTACACCATAGGCGTAGTTTAACAGGTTGAAGGGAAACACCGGAGACAGTCTTGTGAGCAGGACGATTTTGAATCCCTCTCGGCCTACTGCTTCATCAATGGCTTTGAACTTTTCGTTCCCGGCAATTTTCTGGGCCACCCAGTCCCGCGCTAGGTAGCGTCCAACTAGGAAGGCAGCGGTGGCGCCAATGGTTGCCCCGATGAACACGTAGATTGAACCGAAAACCACGCCAAACACGACGCCAGCACCGAGGGTGAGAATTGACCCTGGTAAGAAGGCCACGGTGGCGATAATATAGATGACAATCAAGGCGATCGCCCCCACCGGTCCCAAGCCTTCAATCCATTCTAAGGCGCTGCGCAACCATGCTTGGGGATTGAATCCACCACTGGTGGCGGCCTCCTGAGCTAAGGCTGGGGCCGCTGCTACCAACAGCCCGATCGCCACTATTGGCAGTATTTGCTGCCACTTTCTCCCACGACTTTTCCTTGTTTGAATCATATCACTCACTTTCTACTTGACTACTGGGCGGTGTCTTCCGCATGCTCTTGTCCTTCAGGACAAGAGCATGCGGAAGACGCCGCTTGCTACCTATACCGCGATCGGCTTCAACTTGCGTTTTTCACGCTGCCGGGCTCTAACGTCCGAAACCCTTGTCATGCATTGGTTTTGGTGACCAAGTTAACTGCCGCAAAAACCGCAAGTCGATCCCTTTCCGAGTATATGTATAATCTAAGATGCCAATGGGGTGCATCTCATATTTGCATCGCTGTCCGATCGCGCAGCGTGGCGCCAGCCATACCCGTTCCCAGGCAGAGCCGTGGGAACGAAGGGCCCGGCTACTAGAACTTAGCCCACGCTCCGGGCCCCCTCCGCTGCGCAGGGGCTACATTACAAAAGTGAGATACACCCTGCCAATGCTCTTCTTATATCGAAACAGTCACAATCAGTATCTCCATCTTTTCAGTAGCTAAAATGAGGATCTGCTGAGAAAAAAACAAAAAGCTCTTATTTCCCCTTGTGTTTTCTCTTTTTAGTCTCGTCTGGGATCTCGTCTGGTAACAGTTCCTCTATTCCCTGAAGCAGCTTTTCACTTGCCTCCTCTGTGCCTCGATCGTCGAAATCTTCTGATTTTTCCGGAACCGTAGATTCCGATAAGACAATTTTTTTTTCTGAGGCATCACCTTCTGGTGCATTCTGCTTATTACTTTGCTATCGATCTGACTCTGGGTTAGACATCTCTCTCACTCAATCCAAATAGCTTTAACACTGCATCCTCAGAAGAAAGCCTATTAAGCAGATCAAGGAGCTTTCGCTCTAGGTAGGCGCTCAGTCTCTTTTCAGCCTCTGTCTTTACGAACACCATACATACATGTTCAACCAGGACTTCAAAACCGTTTTTACTAATCTCTCCATTTTTATACAGGCTATATAAATACAATATGACCTGTCTCAAGTGGCTTTTACCTGAGTTTCCTCCGTCAATGTACGGCAACTGAAATATCTTCGATTCGTCAGCCTCTTCCTTCCTTGCCAGTTTAATTCTCTCCTCTTTACGCTTCTTGTAACTCACAGCCATGTTCGCTATACCTTTGCCAACCCAACACTTCCATCATATTACAACTTACTGCCTTTGACAACGGGAGCATCCCACTAATGCAATGAGTAAATATATTTAGGAGAGGAGCCAAGTAGTGAGATCATTAGCAAAAGGGTAGACAATGGGCTAAAATAGGGATGAAACTCACCCGCCAGAAGCATTCCGATGACACAAAAAGAACTCCGCGAACTCAACCAGGCTCTGAAAACCATCGCACGCATTTTGTACAAGAATACACCCTCCGAGCGATTGCAAGATTTTGAAGGTGTGTCGCAGTGCGCGACCATATGTTAGAGACAGTCGGACCGGAGTTAGGAAATTTTTTTTATCCGAAGCAAGTCAAACACAAAGTGGACGGAGTCGCTATATCGATAGCTGCATCGGAACGCTGAGGGTAACGAGCAAGCAAGCACAGCGTCTTGGTCTAGCAGCCCGCACCCGCATCAGTCCGCACTTGGAACGATGCTCCCTGCTGCTGACAGCAAACGAGTCCTATGCTCACGCCGAACAAGACATCTTTATGTTGACAGGAATGAAAGTCTCGCACAGCACACAGCATCGGCTCGTTCATCGCAGTGAGTTCCCTCTTGCCTTGGCCAAAGAGCCAGTGAAAGCGGTGAGCGCCGACGGGGGCAAAGTGCGTTTACGGACTCCCAAAGGAGAGCCGAGCCAGTGGAAAGACTACAAGACGGTAGCTTTGCACTCACAGGTATGTATGGCAGCGTTTCACGACAACGAGTTCCTGGTTAATTGGGTCAAGGGGAAGCCACTGGCTAACCCGCTCACTTGCATCGGAGATGGACATCCCGGAGTCTGGAATTTAATCGACGGCTTTGCTCCTCCAGAGTGCAGACGCGAAGTCCTTGACTGGTATCATCTAATGGAAAATTTATATAAAGTGGGTGGCTCTCACCAACGGCTCAAACGAGTTGAGACCGTTCTGTGGCATGGTCTCATAGATGAAGCAAAAGCGTCCTTTGATGGTTGGTCAGCTCCACAGGTTAACAACTTCCTAGCTGATCTCGACCAGCATCGCTCTCGTCTACCCAATTACGCAGCTTATCAACAGCTCAAAATTGATATTGGGTCGGGAGCTGTCTCCTCAACGATTAAGCGTATTGGTCGGAGGCTCAAGATTTCTGGGGCTCAATGGAAATCTGAGAATGTCAACCAGGTGTTGAAGCAACGTTGTGCTTATCTCAACCTTGACCTCAATACTGCTTAAGTCTTTTTACCTACTGCAAAACTGGGATGCTCCCTTTGACAACCCCATATGCCCTCCACATTTTATCAACTCCTCAAAAATTACTCAGACCTATGTATACCAATGGTTTCGACGATTCTTAAAACTTATTAAGCCTGCCACTTTTGCACCCGATCGCCAGTTTTCCTCCGGGCCTCTGAAACTAAACGATCTAGGTGCTCTACTGATTTATCTAAACGATATAGGCGAGTGTTGATCTCATTCAGCTTTTCCAGAAATTGCTCTACTTTGGCTCTTCCCAATTTAGTATGCTAAACTGATAGCTAATGTGCCTAGAACCCTTTCCCAACAATACTTTCAACGCTTGTGCCTTGCAGATCGGTGCAGATATCTTAGCGAGAGCAGGAATAAGCGAAAACCCAGACTACGCAAGACTTTGAGACCTGTTTTGATGACAATTTAGCATACTATTTCACAAAGAGCCGCTACTTTCACAATACTCCGGACAAAATTAGGAGGCTATGGCCCCGTAGGCAAGCAGGTTCTAGTAGTTCCTTTGGTAGTGATAAATATGTAGTGATGCAACAATGGATTTGGTTAGCCCTTGATACAAAAACAAGAGAAATTGTTGGAGTTTATGTTGGAGAAGTTCCCTGCCAGAGACAGGGAACGAGGTAAATATTTTATCCTGAATCATAGCACTTGTGATGGAAAATATCGCAACTCAGCAGTCATCTCAGGAAGTAAAGATGCGATCGACATATCCCACTCATGCTTATCCTTCGCTAACTGCGTACCTGGAGAGTGCCACAACAATTTCATAATCAAACAATAGCACGGCATCGCCGACAACTTGCTGTAGCAAGATAGTAGTCGAACGTAGCACCGTGCCTAATGCATAATCCTGATTAGGATCGATCCGAAAGCCAACAGCTAGAGTAGGTCGAAAACCAAAAGCAGCGTAAGTTACAGACAGTTCTTTATCATACATTGTATCTGCCTTCACCAGAATTCCTGGACCTATCAAACTGTCTTGTTGCCACTCAAGACCAGATAAATCTGCAATAATACATAGTTTTCATCTCCAGCTCATAACTCAAGGCCATCCGAAACCTCCTCCTGCTTGATATCCTGAGGTATAATGCCAGATATAAACTTAACTTCAGTAAACATGTCTGGTGCAAACAGCCTTGACTGACTTACCATCCCCAACCCTGCCAAAGTCAGGAAAAAGCCAGCGCTGCCGTAATTTTAGCCTTCAACACCCAATTTGGCAAAAAACCGATCGCGTAGCGTGCTTCGCGTCCGGAGACACCCACCCATGTCGTGCGCAGGAGCGACACGACAGGGTGGGTGCTCCCGGACACGAGCAGCGCATTCGCGCGCAGTCCCACTGCTAGCAAAAACCCCCTGAGATTTTCAGGGGGTTAAAAGCCGATCACATATTTTCTCCATTCGCTGTGGGTGCCACTCTTGATATATTTGGTCACCTCAAAATAGAGACAGCTGTAGGGTTTGCCTGGGGGGTTACTTAGTATCATATTAGCTTCTCCAGGTGTACGGTTTCCTTTTTTGATGTTACAGCGGACACAAGCAGTGACTATGTTCTGCCAACTCTCCCCGCCGCCACGCGATCTGGGCAAGACATGGTCCAAAGTCAAATCATCTCCAGAATATCCACAGTATTGACAAGAGTGACCGTCTCTCTGCAAGATATTCCGACGAGTGAGGGCAATTTCCTTATAGGGAACCCGAATATAGTGACGCAGTCGAATGACCGTCGGTAGGGGTAACTCAGCATACAGGTATTTACTGGTATGTTCTACCTGTTCTGCCTTGCCCTTGATCAATAAGACAACCGCCCGCCGCCAGCTGGTGATGTTGAGCGGTTCATAGGAGGCATTCAGCACCAGAACCTTGCTCATTGATTTTTAGCCTACGAATTTCCTTCAGGTTAACACAGCCTAGTTTCAGAAGCTGCGAATGCGCTGCGCGCACGCTACGCGATCGGCGATCAGTTGCCAGTAGGGTGGGCGCCGCCGAGCTATAAGCGAAGTGTAGCATTTATTTTAACAAATGCTATAATTCCGGCGCAGATATCACCAAGTCAGTCATCCATGAAGTGCCCGAAGTCAACCCCCCTCACAACATCCAGTCCCAGTCTGGCATCCCTGCAGCGTAGGGGGCCCGGAGCGTGCGTTAGCGCAGCTTTCCACAGGAATCGCGCCTGGGTTGAAATTGACTTAAATGCAATAGCACATAATACGCGAAAAGTCAAGCAAATTTTATCACCAGGGACAGCGCTCATGGCCATAGTCAAGGCAGATGCCTACGGTCACGGAGCAGTGACCGTTGCCGAGACCGTGCTAGCAGCCGGTGCCAGATGGCTGGGAGTAGCAACTATTCCCGAAGGAATAGAACTGCGAGAAGTAGGCATTAAGGCTCCAATTCTGATATTAGGGGCTGTCAACGCTCCTGAAGAAATCCAGGCGATCGCCCATTGGCAACTGCAACCAACCCTGTGCAACCCCTTCCAAGCCTTAGTATTTTCAGAGACCTTAGCAGCCGTAGGTAAAAGTATACCCGTACATCTGAAACTGGATACAGGGATGTCCCGACTGGGGACAGCATGGCAGGAAGCAGCAGAGTTTGCCAGACTGGTGGAGCGATCGCCTCATTTAGAAATAGCGAGCGTGTATTCCCATCTGGCCACAGCTGACAGTCCAGATCCGAGGATAATGAACCAGCAGCATCAGCGGTTCCGCCAGGCGATCGGGCAGCTAAGTGCAGCTGGCATCACCCCACCCAAACTACATATTGCCAACTCAGCTGCTACCTTAAGTGACCCCAGCTTGCATTACGATCTAGTAAGAGTCGGTTTAGCACTGTATGGTTTATATCCAGCAGCCCATCTCCAACCAGTGCTCTCACTCAAACCAGTCATGCAAGTGAAAGCGCGAGTAACGCAAATAAAAGAGATTGCTGCGGGAACCGGTGTCAGCTACGGTTATCAATATATCGCCCCACGGGATATGAAGCTAGCAGTAGTGGGCATTGGCTATGCAGACTGCGTCCCCCGTAACCTATCTTCCAAGATGCAGGTTCTTATCCGAGGTAAGCTGGTACCGCAAGTGGGAGCAATTACAATGGATCAGCTGATGCTGGACGTGAGTGCTATTGATGATTTACAGATAGGAGAAGTGGTCACCCTCTTAGGGCAAGATGGAGATATAGAAATCTCAGCAGATGACTGGGCTACCATGCTGGGGACTATTTCCTGGGAAATTCTCTGTAGCTTCAGACATCGGCTACCCCGGGTCGCCCGGGCTAGATCGGCGTCTTCCGCATGCTCTTGTCCTGAAGGACACGGCATGCTCTAGACACCGCAGCTAAAATGAGACCAGCAGGATGGCACTGCACTGCTATGACTTATATTAATCCGACATTGATAAACGAAGTCAGAGGTTTAAGACTGACTAGCGAGGAGAAACAGTACATTCTTAGTAAAATGCATCCCCCGGCCCCAGACGGTTACAGATAAGTACATGGACAAAATTAATTTCACACACTCTCTCGCGCTAGTCTCCATATCCGGAGCATGTCGCCCATGGCTATGTGCAATTATTTTTGTCTAACTACTTATGCTGATGCCGTGTTTGAAGGGGGGGGCATAAAAGGCATTGCCCTGTTAGGGGCAATGCGCTGCTGCGACGATCTAGGTCTGCGCTGGCAGAAGCTAGCAGGTAGTTCTTCCGGTTCCCTCACCGCCGCCCTGCTAGCAGCCAACTTTGCCATCGATCGGCTAGAACGGGAACTGGGTGGTGCGATTTGTTGTAGCCTAAGGTAGTCAAATACGGAACGCTACGCCTGGAATCATTATCCAGGTAACTGTGGTATTCATGAGGGTCCAAACCCCTCCCTCCTAGTACGGGAGTGACGCCGGTCCTTAATGCTGCGGAGCGACATCACCGTGGTGTGAAGCAAGGACTTAAATGTAGGTAATCTGGCAGCCTAAGCTGGAAACGCCGCTAGGGAAGATGCTCATGGCTAGAAAAAGCGAACCTATTTAAGCCTCGTAAACCCGAACCAGCGAAATAAGGCTGAATCGCTGGCCCAAAAGGGAAATGGTAGTTAGTGTTAGTCGTCACCCTTGACTAGCAACGTACTCAAAGAACTCCCGGGGTATAGTAGGGGCCTAAAAGTATCACGATGATACCATGGAACAAAGTAACCTCCAGTGGACTATCCCTCATTTGGGATAAGTTAGATGTTAAGCGCAAGCCACTGGGGGAGGGATGTCCTAAGAAGCTAATGACCAGGGTAATGCCTGGTATACAAGGGTCTACTAGACCCGCTGACGTAGGACGGATATGGTAAGAAGTCTTGGGAAAAAGTAACCCTCAATATGATACGAAACCCAAGGAGAAATCCTAAAGGTGATTATGAAGGGCTAAAGTCCTAGCTAGGTAAAAACTTGCGACCCCATCCACAAGCGCTCATGTAAGGAAAGGTGACACTCTGGGTTAAGCAGTTTTCCCGTCACAAACCGCCCGGGTTAGGCGTTATTTAGTCGCAATACAGAACAAGAAGGGGAGAAATTTCATGATCCAAGACCAGCACGGAGTAATCCAAGCAACGGTTGCCGATGACAACGGTCTTACCAACCAGTAGCCGGATGCGGTGAAAATCGCAAGTCCGGTTTCGAAAGGGAGGATTGGGGGGCGACCCCCAGTTCGACCCCGACCAGTTGGACTACATGGAGTTCCTCTCTCAGAAAACCAGCCCCCTGATTTTCTGTGGCGATCCGCGAGATGACATGAAGTTTCCTTTCTGGATGCTGTTTTTCCTCTTAGTGACCAGAAGTTTGGGACAATATTCCTCAGAACCCTTGCACTCTTGGGTAGCCTCAACCCTGAAGTCCCGTAAGATCAAAACCTTTCGTGACCTGGAAAAGGGCTCCAGACAACTCAAGGTAGTAGCTTCCGATATCAGTCGGCGGGAGATGCTGCTGTTACCCGACGACCTCAACCCCGCAGCGCCCAACTTGGAGAACCAACAGCGGACTGTTCGGGAAAATATCCTCAGATCTTACTGCCTGGAAAGTTATCTTGACTTTACTGTCGCTGAAGCAGTGCGACTGTCACTGAGCATACCTCTGTTCTTTGAGCCAGGAAGACTCGGTGACTACATGATTCTGGATGGAGGGCTGTTGAGTAATTTCCCCTTATGGATATATGATGTCCAGCCACAGTCCGGTCAACCGGCACGTCTCCCCCGCTGGCCGACCTTTGGTTTCCGCTTACTGGACAATTCAACTGGACGACAATCCCAGATTAAGGGGGTGTTTGACATTTTTTCCGCCTCCTTGAGAACTATGGCCGAAGCGAGAGACAGATATCACCTGCGAGAGATCGATCGGGGCCGGACGATCGAGATAGATGTCACCGATGCTGGGGTGACCACCACCCAGTTCAACGTTAAGCCGGCGGAAAAAGCGGAACTCTACCGACTGGGATACGATTATACGAAAAAATTTTTTCTCTCGGAGTGGAATTGGTCAGAACACTTGATCCAGCGTGGTTTCAGCCCTCCGAACCCCCAGGGTGGCCCAGCCTAGGAAAAAAATTTTTTCGTGAGAACCTACCCAATTCACGATCGATGAGCTAGAATCTGTTATAGCAGTAATCAATAGGTGCGAAACGTTCGGGTGTAAACAGTAAATGACCTGTGACAGCCAAAACCGGTAACATTAGCCGGGGAATTGTGGAGTTTTTATGGGTCCAAATCCCATCCTCACGATCCGTGAGGTAACCGGTCCCAACTGCTGCGGAGTATCATCACCGGCGGTGGAAAGCAGGGACTTAAATGTAGGATAGCTGATAGCCCAAATTGGCAACTCCGCTAGGAAAGGCGCTCATGGCTAACGAAAGTGAACTTGTTTAAGCCTCGTCACAGTGAACCAGCGAAATAAGGCTGTAATACGCTGGGCCAAAAGGCAATGGTAGGGGTGAATAGTCTTCTATTGTGGCTATTACGTATCACCAAAATCCTCCCGGGGTACTAGCAAGGGCCTAAAAGCGCTATATGAACTCTACGAAACGTTATAACCTCTATTGAGCAATTCATGGACCGGCAAAACCGTTCTCATTAGACGACTAACCGACCAGGGGATAAGTTAGATGATAAGCGAAAGCCAATAGGGAAGGGAAGCTCTAAAAAGCCAAGGCCCAGGGTAATGCTTGGGATATGCAGACATAGGGCGCAGTGTTAGAAGTCAAGTAGACAAGTAGTCCCAAAATGATACGGAACCTCAGACACCAATAATGGTCACCTGCCTACATCTTTAAGATGGAAAGTAAGAGCCAGGTAATGGTCACCTGCAATCAGCCGTGAACTGAAAGTAAGAGCCATAGTCGGAAGGTATATATGGTTGAATGAAGACCGAGACCAGGTAAGTAAAAGTACAGGGGCCACAGATGCCCGCTCGTAAGTAGAGAGTGCAGCAGTGCGATTCGTTTGGGTATAAGCTCCTAACCGAGTGAAAACCCACCTGGTTCCATTAGCCAGTAAACTTTGGTAATCATGGAGGTCCAAATCCTCCCATCCAAGTACGAGGATGACTCCGGTCCTTAGTGCTACAGAGTGACATCACTGTGGTGCAGAGCAAGGACTTAAATGTAGGCCAACTGGCAGCCATCGCCGGTGGCGCCACTAGGGAAGATGCTCATGACTAGAATAAGCGAACCTATTCAAGCCTCGTAAACTCTAACCAGCGTAATAAGGCTTAACCGCTGGCCCAAAAGGGAAATGGTAGTTAGTGTTAGCCCTTGCTGATGGCTAACAACGTACTCGAAGAACTCCCGGGGTATTGTAGGGGTCTAAAAGCATCAAGATGACTACTAAGGAACGAAATAATCTCCAGTGTGCTGTCAACCTGGTGTTTTCATCGGGAAGACAAGTTAGATGATAAGCGTAAGCCACTAGGGAAGGGATGTCCCAAGAAGCCAATGCCTGGGGTAATTTCCAGGATATGCAGACGTGGGGCGGATATGATAAGAAGTTACAGGAGAAAGTAACCCTAGATACGATAAGGAGCCCTTGGAGAAATCCAAAGAGGTGCTTGTAATGGACTAAAGCCCTAACGAGGTAAAAATGAGCGTTCCCGACTACTACTAGGGACCACGTTAGTAAAGAGTGTAGCAATGGGTTTGGCAGTTTTTCCCGCACGAACCGCCCGAGGTTAGGCATTATAATTAGTCACCCAATGACAACCTGAAGGGGCCAAATTTCATGTAACGAGGCAGAAAGGAGTAATCCAATCATAGTCTATCCATGTAAAGGACTTACCAACCAGTAGCCGTGTGCGGTGAAAATCGCTCTTCAGGTTCCGAAAGGGAGGGTTAGGGAGTAATCCCTAGCTCGACCCCATCCAGGGACGTTATAGGTACTTTCTCCCGCACGAACCCCCCGGAGTCCGGCACTAACGTCATTCCCAGACAACAACGAAAGGACAAAAGAACACGAGACAATGCATGGAACCGGCATCATTAGCAGGGATTGGGGTAACCCAACCAACGCAACCCATGTAAAGGGATAACACTAGCGGGAGCCTCCTGCGATGAAAATCGCCAGTCCGGTTTTGTAAGGGAGGGTTAGGAAGCGATTCCTAGCTCGACCCCGACCACCTGGAGAGGTGGCTGAGTGGTCGAAAGCGGCAGATTGCTAATCTGTTGACGGAACTAGATTCCGTCCGAGGGTTCAAATCCCTCTCTCTCCGTTCAATCCTAGATAAACTCTAATCAGGGCGACCGCATTTGCCACCGGCAGGCTATCTCCCTGACTTGACGTGCTGTGCTCTTGAGTATCGAGAGTATATACTGCACAAGTTTATGTAAAATTGTATGATCCCAAATCAGATTAATTATCCATGTGCGGAGAGCTGATACAAGCATGGGCAGAGGCAACGAACAGCTGCGATACTCTTTATCCCAACCATAGCAGCAACTCAGATCAACTGTTGATTTATGCGGACACGGCCAGACGTTGGTGCCAGCAGCAACGGGGCGGCAGCTATGAGTTCTATAGTCCTCAATGGATGCCCAGAAGGAAGAACGGCGGTTACTGGAAATCGATCTGGGGACGGCACTGGAAAAATCAGAATTTGAACTTTACTACCAGCCCCAGGTAGTAATTCAGGGTTATTTCTACAGTACGGTCAGCAGCTGAATTTCCGCAATTGTTAGCGGCAAACAAGCCCTTACCTCTAATGTTTCAAGATGAAGAATGAAGTGCTCGCTCGATATGACTGGTAAACTACAATATTTTTCTCTCCTCTATCAGACTTTTGTTCTATTTGTAAGTCCATAATAGTAGATTTTTTTTACACTTCATCCTCCATCTTGATTATGGGTAATTCAACTGTATGTACCTAAATAACACGAAAATATTCAACAGGATATCAGCGATTAATTAATGCAGGGAAGTTGTAAGCGATGCCTAAGATAATTCCTACATCGGTTGTCTCTTCCTTAAGGAAAGCAATATTAATTCTGGCGGTTGCAGTCAAGTCCTTCGAGACAGGATAATCAACACCACCAGAGATCGGGGGACCACTATAGCCCTCATCAATTTCAAAGGCGACACCACCGCCAACGAAGGGGGCTAACACTATTGATTCAAATGGTTCCCGATCGATGGGAAAGTCATAAGCGACAGAAAGCATTAAAACTACGCCATCGCCAAATGAACTAGCGGTGCGCAAAGACAGATTGTCGGTAAATCCAAGTTTGCCGACTGCAGCAAAGCCACTTTCTCCTAAAGCCGTGTCGCCATCTAAACCCATATCGGCACCAATTCCCAGGTAGGTGTCAGCAAGGGGGCGATCGGGGTCTCGACGCCGTTGAGCTTCGCGTCCGGAGACACCCACCCATGTCGTGCGCAGGAGCGACACGACAGGGTGGGTGCTCCCGGACGCGATGACCGCATTATTTTCCGATGTATTTTCAGATCGGGTTTGATGACTGTGGCTAGTTGGGGGTTGATCCATTAGCGCCTCAGCAGTGGTTAAAGCGCTACCTGGGAAGGAAACAGTTGTACTCAATGGTGGTAATGACTCGGAAGTCTGAGCTTGAGCTGATAAGCTACTAGCAGCAGTGGCGATCTCCAAGCAACTGAGTAGGGAAGCTGTACGCCAGAGGTTAATATTACTCACAATTCACTCCTCAATGATTAATTTAGGGTGCCCATCGCTTCTACCACTTGCCCAGAAATAAAAGGCAGGATGGCGGATGATTGACTTTGAGCTTTCCCCTCTGTAAACACTACCAATAAATAGGGTTGCTTGTCTTTAATTTCTATGTAGGCGCAGTCATGGCTGACTTGGCTGTTACTGGCTTTTGGCACCAAGCTGCTGGGGCATGACCAAAGCCGGGCATCGGTGGGGAGTCCGCCGCCGAGGAAGCTGGTGTATGAATGGTTGGGGTCTGTTTCTAAATCATCTGGGTTGAGGGTCCGGTGAATTAGATTCATCATGGCCTGGGTTGCCTGGGAGGATACGGCGACACCGCCTACTATACTATGGAGCAGGCGGGCGGTGGCATTGGTGGTGAGCATATTACGATTTTCCATCATTTCGCCCAAAAAGGCCCGATCTCGTCCGTAGACACCGTCACTCCAGGTTTTTTGATTGACGTTGATGCTCTCAAATTCTGGCCAACCGAGGGATTGGAAGTAACGGTTGACGATATGGCGCTGGAACTTCCAGGTTTCAAAGGGTCCAGGGGGCAGTTCTGGACCGCTAGTAGTGCCAGTCAGGACATCTACCACAAGACTGGTGGCGTCGTTGCTGTCTCGAACGATCATGTCACGAATGGCTCGTTCCAAGTCAGGTCCGGTTTCGATCATGTTTTTGTCTAGCCACTCATAGACAGCTACCAGATAAAACAGCTTGACCACATGGGCGGGGTAAATGCGTTCCACGCCACGATAGCTAAAACCTCGGACTTGGTGTTTCCAGAATTCGGCAGTAGAGAGGGCACCGCCAGTGTTGACGGGGAAAGGCGGATCGTAGAGGATCCAGGTCAGGGCAATTTGGTTGCGGGCTAGTCCTGGGAATTGCGCCCAGGTCTTCTCTAGGATGCGATCGCCCAATTTTTCTAGTTGTTCGTCTTTGCGGAAGAAAGTCATGGTTGAATTACTGCAAACAAGCCTCGGCTCTGCTCAATCTACCACTATTGAGTACAGTTGTCGCGTCAATCTGGATCTGTATGATGGGCCTGAATGTGCTAGTTTAGCAACCCAGGCCGCTGCGGGGCGTCAGTTGCGGGTGCTTTCTGTGCCACCAGACCAGAAGGCTGTGGAAGCCTGCTTGTGCGAGGATGATTATCGCTGCTGGTTATCTGGACATGATTTGGAGAAGTTGGAGTATGCAGTTATGCCTTATCGGGCGATCGCCCTTTCGGACGCTGAGATTAAAGAACGCTTGCCAGGGGCGATCGCCTTTGCGCAAGAGGCCATGCAGCAGATTAATTATTACCTTTGGGGCGGTACAGTTGGACCTAACTACGACTGTTCTGGTTTGATGCAGGCTGCTTTTTGCTCAGTAGGTATTTGGTTGCCTAGAGATTCTTATCAGCAGGAGGCGTTTGTGCAGGAAATCCCAATAGTAGAATTACAACCAGGAGACCTAATTTTCTTTGGTTCGGCAGAGAAGGTTAACCACGTGGGACTATATTTAGGTGAGGGCAAGTACATTCATAGTTCCGGCAAGGATATGGGCAGAAATGGCATCGGCATTGACCTCTTATCGGAGCAAGGGGATGCTATTAGTCAAGCTTATTATCAGCAGTTGCTGGGTGCTGGGCGGGTGGTTGCCAGTTATCTACCAGGTGATGGTAATTGGTGAGAGTCATCTCTTGCTGATTCTGTGTTATGATATTTCTCGTTACTAGGGGATCTCCTGGTAACGCAATTCCCGAGGCTCAGCCTGATTGTTAAGTATAACTAAGATGCCATGTCAAAGAAAGCCAGGAAAAAGGAAGAACTCAACGAGCTGTTACGCGGTATTTTATCGAAGAAAATCAATCCCGACTATCAGCGCCGGGATGAAATTATCTTTGGGGAGACGTCAGATCGATCGCAGTATGTATTTCATCGAAAATTTCAGGGTTTGACCATAGAAAAATTAGAACAGTTGTTGGCAGAGGATTTTGCCGCTCTCGAAGATTTTGTGGGAGAATCTCCAACAATCCAGGAAATTTATGACTTTGCCAAAAAATGTGCCCAAAAGGGATTCAATACCCAATTTATGGGGTTTGTCACCTATCTAACTTATAATTATCGGGTATATATAGATGGTTTTGAGGTAGCCGACTTGGAATTAACGGAGGATATAGTAGGGTCGTTTAAGCAACTGACCGAGAAAGCTAGCTACCTATACACGACGGATATCCAGCTATATGCTTGGTGGAAAGAAGACGAATCATTCGATATGGACAGGACTATAATTTTTACCCCTCACCGACAGGAATCTCAGGAATAAGGAAAGTGTAAAATTGATAAGTTTAGAAAGGAACAAAGCAGATGACAAGAACAGCGCACGATAGATTTGCCAAGGAATATTTTCAACAGGTTCTCGGAAATTTAGGGGAAGTGGAAATATCTCTAGAAATCCGGGATGAAGTTCGTCAAGTAGATGTCTTGTTTGTCCCAGCAGCATCACCAGAGAGTGACCCGGAAAATCTGGGATTATTAGGGAAGATGATATCGAGTCACTGTCTGATAGAACCTTTTCGGAATCAACCGAGTAAGACGGAGATTCGCAATTGTATGCTGAAGTTATTTGCTTTCCACGGCAAGTTACAACGGGATGCAAGGCGGGATGCAAGGCGGGAGTCACAGTCTCTAACTGAAGACGAGTTGCCTTCCTTGTGGATCCTGGCGACTTCGGCGTCAGCAGCTCTACTGAATAGCTTCGGGGCAAAACCCAAGCCAAACTGGCCTGAAGGGGTGTATTGTCTGGATGAGGCCCTGAAGACAAATATAATAGTCATTAACCAACTGCCACAGACACCCGAAACTCTCTGGTTAAGGATCCTGGGAAAAGGGAAAACTCAGGAGCGAGCGATTAATGAACTAATCGCTTTGCCAGAGTCAGCTCCAAAAAAGTCGGATATCCTAGAGCTACTTTTCAGTTTGCGTATTACAATAGAAAAACAGAAAGAGTTAACTGAAGATGACAGGGAGTTACTGATGTACTTATCACCAGCTTATTTGGAACGACGGCAAGCTATTTTATGGGAAGGACGCCAAGAAGGAATCGCAATTGGAATACGGGAAGGACGACAGGAAGGACGACAGGAAGGACGGAAGGAAGGAGAGGTGGCGTTGATTATGCGTCTGTTGTACCGGCGGTTGGGTGCAATTGAGCCGATGCTGACTGAGCGAATTCAGGAATTATCTATCCAGGATTTAGAGGCGTTGGGAGTAGAGTTGTTGGATTTCGCTACGCCTGAAGATTTGGTAGCTTGGTTGGATGAGCGATCGCTTGAATTTTAAGATTAATGAACGATGGCGCCCAAAGACGATCGCCCTCTCTTGACAGGCGGGAGAGACTAGGTCAGATTGGAGAGGATACCAATTGCTGATGGCACTACTAAGGCACCGAGAGTTCCGACGATCGACAGGAACCCGTAAACGCTGCTATAGTCCGATGGGGGGAACTTGGCAAAAGTCAGTCCCACAGTGGTAGGGGCGATCGGGGCCAAGGACAAACCCATTCCCACAACAGCGATCGCACCGACAGTACGTTTGCTGCTGAAGATCATTAGTCCGACGATCTCCGCTGCCACTAGAACCATTGCTTGGATAGCGATGCTGCTATTTTCGGGAGTAATAAAGCGGGCAGCCACCAACCTTCCTACCATCAAAGCCAACCAAAATAATGAAAACAGAATCGAAGCCCGTTTCTTATTCCAGCCTACATCCTGCAAATATGTCGTTGCCCAATTTGCCATGGAAAACTCCAGCCCCACACCACAGAACAAGACCAAAGCAGCGCTCCAGATTGCCCCGTTCTGTATCAGTTCCAAAACCGTGGATGGAGCGAAATCACTATGGATCTGAGGGTAGGAAGAGAGCAGAACTGGAACGAGAAAGATAGCTATTGCCATAGCCAATAGCTTCAAAGCGCGCCGGAAGCTGAGCAATTCAAACAGGTAGGCGAGTACTTTACCAGCTTGCAATAGAGCGATTAGCTGACCGATGTGGGCATCATCCAGCATCAGTTTTTGCGCCAGACGCAGCTCGATCGTACCGTTCTTAGTAAGCACTAAAGTGCTTCCCAGGCGCCGTTCGTAGTAAGCAGTTTAGTGCTTCCCAGCGCAAGCGCTAGCATTCTCCAGCTAAGCAATGATAGGAGAGATTGCTGCAATCGAAGGGCGATCGCCCCTAACCCGCGTAGGCCAGCGCAAGCAGCCGCGAGATCGCCCTGGCAAAAGGCGATCGCCATTTATCTCCGAAAAGATAACGGGAGCATCTCACTTTTGTATCTGTATTTGCGAATTGATCGGGGATAATTGCGAATGCCTCAGGGAAAATGGAGCAATTCTCAATTTTATCTTCTCAATTTTCAATTTTCAATTGCTCAAGAAGCAAAACTGAGATGCACCCAAGATAAAAGATAACACTATCAAAGGCAATTATACTATCTTTAATTTCCTCTAATCCCGCCATGACTCTCGTTGCTTGCCCATGTAAGCTACTGCATCTTCTCCCTGCCCAAGTTGGCGTTTATGGGCATTATTTTGGATTTTGAATTCCTTAATAGGTGGGCAATGCCCACCCTACTTCTGCTCAACGCTTTGGTTTCTTCACCTCAGTAGGTTTAATCTGCTCTTTGGGCTTAAACCCGTAACCGAGATTTAATTTCCTGATAGAGGCATTTGCCGATTTTCTCACATTACCCACTGGATCTTTTAAGGCACGTTGCAGAAATGGAAGCACCATTACAGACTTAATCATCCCCAAAGCTTCCACAGCAGCTTGACGCACTTCTGGTTTGGCATCTTGACTTAACTTGCCCAAAGTCGGGATTAGTCGCTCAATTTCTGCTCTCATGCTATTAGATGCCGCAATCTTACCTAATCCTGACGCCACTAATCTCCGCACATCCCCATTCTGGTGATTAGTATATCTGGTTAACTGCCCAATAGATTTAGTTTGACCTGACTCTCCCCAGGCTGTCACATTCTGATATAATTCTGGCAACGATGTCTCCTGGGTAGTACGTTCCCAGGCTCCGCCTGGGAACGAGGTGCTCCCAGGAGACATCGAAGCAGGGCTAGTCCTCGATGTCTCCTGGGTAGTACGTTCCCAGGCGGAGCCTGGGAACGAGGTGCTCCCAGGAGACATCGAAGTCACCTCCTCTACAGGCGATCGCCTCTTTTTTTTTCTTGCTCAATTTGTGCCAGTTCAGCTAACTGGACTTGTTTCCACATAATCTCATATTGCTGTCCCAGAAATTTGGTAATTTCTTGGCTCCGTTCTTCGGACGCCCTTTCTAATTGAGCAATTTTCTGCCGATTTTCTTCTAACTCCCTCTCATATTGACTTTGCAAAGATTTGCTTGTTGCTTCATTTCGTTCTAAAGAGGCAATTTTCTGCCTACTTTCTTCTAACTCCCTCTCATATTGACTTTGCAAAGACTCGCTTTGAGCAATTATCTGGCGACTTTCTTGCAACTGACTCTCATATTTAGATCGCACAGATTCAATTCTTTGTTGCATCCGAGACTCATGACTTCTCTCTGCTTCGGAAATTGCTTGACTAGCTTGCTTTTTGTGCTCGAGCTTTTGCTTAGCCAGTCTTTTTTCCATTAACCAGTAGGATATTGCTATTCCGGCAGCCAAACTGACAACCGCTGTCACAATTAAAATCCCTTCCATAAGCAGCCCCTCCTACATTTTTTCTGTGTAAAGTCGATCGTCTCTTACCAAAGCTGTAACTAAATCCATCTCGCCGGTGAACTGCCTGAATGTGATTTCTGGACACGGAGACTACCTTTTTAGGGTTTAACCGGATGCCGCAAGAGTTACCTTTGGCACGAACAGTTTTTAGCCTGACTGCCGTGTCTGGAGGGCGCGCTATTCGCACTACCCTCCAGACACGGCCTCTTAATCCAGCATTTTTACCAGCAACCACATTAACAATGTCACCAGTCTTCCAATCCTTGACAGGAAGCTTGACTTGATAGCCCTTACGAGGAAAACTGTATTTGTCGATTTGAATGACCTGACGACTGCTGTACCCAGTTGATTTAATGAGCAAGGGTTGGGTAGTTGCTAACTTTACAGTATCAACCTGACCTATACAGGCTGCGTCAATCCAATGTTCTTTCGGCAGATTTAAACGACACCGATTAAATTTTGTTTGTGCTCCGGTTCCTGTAATTACGGGTAATCCTGTTAATTTTAGGACACGTAGCCCTGTGCGAAGTAATGCCCAACGAGTAGCGTTGACAGCCGCTGCATCCTTCAAGGGCTCTTTTGCTACCTTAAGAATCTTCGATAGCAAATCCTGTTTCCCTTCTAAGAAGTCTTGAATATCCTGATTTCCCTTGATTTGGTTGCACTGGCGACACGCGAGCGTCAGATTCGATACCCGATTGCTCCCTCCCCGCGAACGAGGATGGATGTGCTCGACTTCCAGTGGAACGTCAGAAACACTACAGTAGGCGCATTTTCGCCCCCACTTTTCTAGTAGATATTCGCGCACTTCATACCCAAACAACTCTCCTTGCTGATATTAGACTCCCGATAATTCCGGGTTTTCCATCTTCTGAGTGTCAAACCTCACCAACTCTTGAACGACAGAACCTATAGGGGCTAACCTAGTTAGGCGATCTGCCCATGTTTTGACTCCAAAAACTCTGTGCATTAGGCTGGGAGGTAACCACCCTTCGGGGCGCTTGCGATTTTTGAATCGAGGTTTCTCGATCGCGTTTTTCGATTGCGCCGATTGCGACGAACAGCTCGACGCTTTTCGAGTGCAGTCTTTATTTGTAGCCCTCTGTGAGTCAACTCCATTGCCCAAATGACTTCATTTTGTTGGGTGACTAGCACAATCCCCGGTAGTTTTTGAACCTGGGTCAATTTTTAGCGTCACAAAATCAGGCTTTCCATCAACGGCTTTTTTCAAGATAATGGTAAAGGGATAACGCCGAAAGACAGCAGCTTTCCCAGACTTGAGGAGCGATCGCGCAACTCCGGGCTTACATGGTGTAAGTGGTTTACGGTTTGCATCTATAACAAGTATGTAATTAGACATTGTTGCGTCTCTTCTGATTGCTCGTAACGTTGGCTTCGCGAGGGATAGACGGCTTTTTGCGAATGCCGCACTGGCAATTCAGCACCCGGTTGCCTGTTTAACGACACCCGACAGAGCTTGCAGCTCGCCACGTACCCCAAGGTGTCATGACCGGAATAACGTTTACCCTTGCGGGTGAGCTTGACCAACCTGAGTAGCTTTAAACGGCTTTAGCGGTCTTTAGCTAGGGTTTGTGGTTGGTCTAATGTGGTCAGTGGTCAGTGGTCAGTGGTCAGTGGTCAGTGGTCAGTGGTCAGCGGTCAGTGGTCAGTGGTCAACTAATAACCCACAACTAACAACCCAGTCAAGTGACATATTAGGGACATCTCTCACTGATTTCAAGCACTGGTAACTGATTACCTACGCCTTACGCTGACACTAGCACCTCTGCTTAACAAAACCGCGCAGCGTTGCGAGGCACGAAGCAATCTAACCTATCGGTGTCGGGTGTCTGTCAGGGACGATACCCGATGGGCAGATCCCCAAAAATAAAGATTTATAAAGGTATGGTCTAATTTTGTAACTAAGGAACCCATCTTTGCTTAAAATATGAGTTTAAGTTCACAGAGCGTATTTTCACCACAAAGAGGAGAAGCAAGCAATTATGGCCGATACCGAGGTTATTAAACCCTATAACGACGACCCCTTCGTGGGTCATCTGTCTACTCCGATCAGCGATTCTGATTTTACCAAGGCTTTCATCAGTAATCTGCCAGCCTACCGGACAGGGCTATCTCCCCTTCTGCGGGGGCTGGAGGTTGGGATGGCTCACGGCTATTTTCTCTATGGTCCCTTTGCTGTACTTGGTCCCCTGCGGGACTCAGACCTGTCTACCGCTGCTGGCTTGCTAGCAACAGTTGGCATGGTTATGATTCTGACGATCGCTTTGTCTATTCACGGTGCGGCGGATGCTCCCAAACCTCCGGTGACAGCTGGTGTCCCAAATCCACCCGCAGAACTGTGGAGCAAACTTGGCTGGAGCGAGTTTGCTGGTGGTTTCTTCCTTGGCGGTTGTGGCGGAGCCTTTTTTGCCTATATTCTTTGCCTGACACCTCATTTAGCGCCACTACAAAAGATTGTTAGTAGCGTATGGTCGTCTTAACTAAGATATAGATATTCATTGGATGTTTGCCGGTAAGGACAGGATTCTCTCTTGTCCCTTACCATCGGCTTCGATGTCTAAAGGGCGCACTACTCGTACTGCCCTTTAGACATCGATCGCGAATATTTTCGGATCGCATCGATAGACTTTTGGCTCTCAAACGTCATATCCTTGTGAAAACTTTGTAACTTTACAGGAGGAGAATTTGGTATGGCTACTACAGCTTCATACTTGCCCTGGATTTTTGTTCCCTTAGTTGGTATGGTCCTGCCTACTGTGGCAATGGGGCTTTTCTTTATTTATGTTGAGAGCGAAGAATAATCTCTCAGAGATCTTAGCGATCAACTCAGTCTGCTGAGAATCACTCTGTGTCCCCCGGGAGCGCTAAGAGCACCTTCCCAGGCTTCTCCGTGGGAACGAGGGGGGGACACAGCACGGAAAATCCTCTGCTTTCGGGTGGGGGATTTTCTTATCATTCACCAAAAATCCCCCACCTGACGGCGGGGGATTTTGTTTAGTTACCTACAACAGTAGAAAGCCGATTAACCGAACTTCCCAGACGTAGAGGCAATTAGGAATGCCGCGTAGGTGATCACGTTGCCCGCTGTGAAGTGAACCAGACCGACCAAGCGAGCTTGGACGATGGACAGAGCAACTGGCTTGTCCTTCCAGCGAACCAGGTTCGCCAGAGGAGTGCGCTCATGTGCCCAGACCAGAGTTTCGATCAACTCTTGCCAGTAACCGCGCCAGCTGATCAGGAACATGAAGCTAGTAGCCCACACCAAGTGTCCCAACAGGAACATCCAGGCCCAGACAGACAGATTGTTCGTTCCATAGGGGTTGTACCCGTTAATCAGCTGAGAGGAATTCAGCCAGAGGTAATCGCGGAACCAGCCCATCAGGTAAGTAGAAGACTCATTGAACTGAGCCACATTACCTTGCCAGACAGCTAGATGCTTCCAGTGCCAGTAGAATGTTAACCAAGCTACCGTGTTTAGCATCCAGAACATAGCCAGGTAGAACGCATCCCAAGCAGAAATGTCGCAGGTGCCGCCCCGGCCAGGACCGTCACAAGGGAAGCTGTAACCGAAGTCCTTCTTATCGGGCATCAGCTTGGAGCCACGAGCATCCAGCGCACCCTTGACCAAAATCAGGACAGTTGTGTGCAGACCCAAGGCGATCGCGTGGTGAACCAGAAAATCGCCAGGGCCAATGGTTAAGAACAGAGAGTTAGCACCGCTGTTGATGGCGTCGAGCCAGCCTGGTAGCCATATGCCATTGGCAGCTGAAGTCGCTATCCCGTCAGGATTGGACAACAGCACATCAAAGCCGTACAGAGCTTTACCGGAAGCCGCTTGAATCCACTGAGCAAACACTGGCTCAATCAGGATTTGCTTCTCCGGAGTACCGAAAGCTACGACCACATCGTTGTGAACGTACAGACCGAGAGTATGGAAGCCCAGGAACAAGGACACCCAGCTCAAGTGAGAGATCAACGCCTCCTTGTGCTCTAGCATCCGGGCCAACACATTATTCTTGTTAGCTTCCGGATCGTAATCCCGCACAAAGAAGATCGCACCGTGAGCAAAGGCCCCCACCATAATGAAGCACGCAATGTACTGGTGGTGGGTGTACAGCGCCGCCATCGTGGTTTCGTCCTGAGCCAGGAAGGCGTAGGGCGGCAGCGCATACATATGCTGAGCTACCAAGGAGGTCACCACACCCAGGCAAGCTAGTGCTAGACCCAGCTGGAAGTGCAGGGAATTGTTGATCGTGTCGTACAGCCCCTTGTGACCTTCACCTAACATACCGCCAAAGGGCGTGCCCTTGGGGGGATTGTGGGCGCTCAGGATCTCCTTGATGCTGTGGCCAATGCCCCAGTTGGTGCGGTACATGTGACCTGCCACGATGAAGATCACCGCGATCGCCAGGTGGTGATGGGCCATATCCGTCAGCCACAGGGACTCGGTCTGGGGATGGAAACCACCCATGAAGGTCAGAATCGCCGTACCTGCCCCTTCTGCTGTCCCGAACACATGCTGAGCCGTATCTGGGTTCTGGGCATATACTCCCCAGTTACCCGTAAAGAACGGAGCCAATCCTGCTGGGTGCGGCAAGGTAGTCAGGAAGTTATCCCAACCCACATGCTGTCCCCGAGATTCAGGAATCGCCACATGCACCAGGTGACCAGTCCAAGCCAGAGAACTGACCCCGAACAGACCCGCCAGGTGATGATTAAGACGAGACTCAGCATTCTTGAACCAAGACAAGCTGGGACGAAACTTCGGCTGCAAGTGCAGCCAGCCTGCGAACAGCATCACCGACGCCAGCACCAAGAGGAAGATTGACCCTTGATACAAATCGCCGTTCGTCCGCATGCCGATGGTGTACCACCAGTGGTATACACCTGAGTAACAAATATTTACCGGATTAGAAGCACCAGCTTGGGTGAACGCATCCACTGCTGGTTGCCCAAATTGAGGGTCCCAAATCGCGTGGGCGATCGGACGTATATTTAGCGGATCTTGAATCCACTGTTCAAAGTTACCTTGCCAGGCTACATGGAACAGGTTGCCCGAGGTCCAGAGGAATATGATCGCCAGGTGACCGAAGTGGGAGGCAAAAATCTTTTGGTAAAGATTTTCCTCCGTCATGCCATCGTGGGTTTCAAAATCGTGAGCCGTCGCTATCCCGTACCAAATCCGACGAGTTGTCGGGTCCTGAGCGAGGTCTTGGCTAAACTTAGGAAATTTTGTTGCCATGTTTAAGTCCTTCTCGCTCTCATCCTACAGAAATGATTCGAGCCAGGAAGAATGCCCATGTTGTGACAATTCCTCCCAGGAGGTAGTGAGCTACCCCCACAGCCCGACCCTGAGTGATACTCAATGCTCGGGGCTGAATCGCTGGAGCTACCTTTAGTTTATTATGAGCCCAAACAATCGACTCAATCAATTCTTGCCAGTAGCCACGGCCACTGAACAGGAACATCAGGCTAAAGGCAAAAACGAAGTGACCCGCTAGGAACATGATGCCGTAAGCCGACAACGCTGAACCGTAAGAGTTGATCACCTGGGACGCCTGAGCCCACAGGAAGTCACGCAACCAGCCGTTGATCGTGATGGCACTCTCAGCAAAGTTGCCATCGGTAATGTGATACACCGTACCATCTGGATCCAACGTACCCCACACATCTGACTGCATTTTCCAGCTGAAGTGGAAAATCACCACTGAGATACAGTTGTACATCCAGAACAGACCTAGAAACACGTGGTCCCAAGCCGACACTTGGCAGGTGCCGCCACGTCCGGGACCATCACAGGGGAACCGGAAGCCCAGGTTAGCCTTATCGGGAACCAAGCGAGAACTGCGGGCGTATAGCACACCCTTGAGCAGAATCAACACCGTCACATGAATCGTGAAGGCATGGATATGGTGAACCATGAAGTCTGCCGTACCCAGAGCTATTGGCATCATTGCCACCTTGCCCCCTACAGCCACCACATCACCGCCAAAAGCTGGGCTTACGCTTGCTAGAGCATGGGGGGCTGTGGTGCCCGGAGCCAAATTGTGCAGATTTTGTACCCATTGGGCAAATATCGGCTGTAGCTGAATTGCCGTATCCGAGAACATATCTTGGGTACGACCCAGCGCCCGCATCGTGTCATTGTGGACGTATAGACCAAAGCTATGGAAGCCCAACCATATGCAGACCCAGTTCAGGTGCGAGATGATCGCATCCCTGTGCCTGATCGCCCGATCTAGTAGGTTGTTCACATTTTTAGCTGGATCGTAATCGCGCACCATGAATATGGCAGCATGTGCCCCAGCACCCACAATCAGGAATCCCCCAATCCACATGTGGTGAGTGAACAGCGATAGCTGAGTCGGATAGTCTGTAGCGATGTAGGGATAGGGAGGCATCGCGTACATGTGATGGGCCACTATAATGCTCAGAGAACCCATCATTGCCAAGTTAACCGCCAACTGAGCATGCCAAGATGTTGTGAGGATTTCGTACAGACCCTTATGACCTTCACCTGTGAACGGTCCTTTGTGAGCCTCCAGAATTTCCTTCATGCTGTGGCCAATGCCCCAGTTTGTCCGGTACATGTGGCCTGCTATGATGAACAGCACCGCCAATGCCAGGTGATGGTGCGCTGTATCCGACAACCACAGGCCACCTGTAGTGGGGTTGAGCCCACCCTTGAATGTTAGGAAGTCTGAGTACACTCCCCAGTTCAAGGTAAAGAATGGGGCTATGCCCTTGGCAAAACTCGGATACAAATCTGCCATCAAGCTGGAGTTGGTCAGGAACTCATGAGGCAGCGGAATATCTTTTGGTGCCACCCCAGCATCCAGCATCTTGTTTATTGGCAGAGAAACATGTATCTGGTGACCTGCCCAGGACAAACAACCCAGACCCAATAATCCTGACAAGTGGTGGTTCATCATCGACTCCGCATTCTGGAACCATTCCAGTTTGGGAGCTGCTTTGTGATAGTGGAACCAACCAGCAAACAGCATCAGACCAGCCATCACTAGAGCACCTATTGCTGTGGCCAGTAGCTGGGTCGAATTTGTGAAGCCTGAAGCACGCCATAGCTGGAATAGGCCAGATGTAATCTGAATGCCTTGGAAGCCACCGCCTACATCAGCATTCAAAATACCTTGACCTACCACTGGCCATACCACCTGGGCACTGGGCTTGATGCCAGTGGGGTCGGTCAACCAGGCTTCGTAATTGGAAAACTTAGCGCCATGGAAATAAGCGCCACTTAGCCAGACAAAAACCACGGCAAGGTGACCGAAGTGAGCGCTAAATATTTTGCGAGATACATCTTCTAAGTCACTGGTGTGACTGTCAAAATCGTGAGCGTCGGCATGTAGGTTCCAAATCCAGGTTGTGGTTTTGGGACCCCGAGATAAGCTGCGGTCAAAGTGTCCTGGTTTTCCCCACTTCTCGAATGAAGTTGGCACCGGATCCTTATCGACTGCAACCTTTGCCTCTTGCCCTTTTGGGGTTGTCGTCATTGAGACTCTCCTCTCGTTCGACAAGCTTCGACAAGCAATGTTTTTTGAGAAAGCACGAGAACTTCTAATCCTCGGTTATTTACTGATGTTATCACTGCATCAGCTCTCAAGTAGCTTTTCCTGCTTTTCTTTTTTCCTCAGACATTTTTTCTGACGCCTGAGGTGCCGGAGTCCCACCTACAGATGGGAGTGCATTGCTTGCTTCCCACCACATATCTGTTGACTCCGAAAGCCAGGTTCACCACCAGAGGGCTGTTAGCGGACCTAGCATGAACCGTCAAATCATGCTATCAAACTTTGCCAAAAATCTCAAAAATTTCCCAAAATTCCAGGGAATCTCAGAAAATGTCAAGGTTTTTGACCTCTGTCGAACGCCCTTACTACACCAAATCGCATCTGGTGCGGATGAGCCAGTCACGATAACGCTTTGGTTATCTGGTTGGTATGATTTTCCCCAGGCTGTCCGCCAGCTTACCGTTAACTCTCTCCAGAATGTTTTTCGGTGCTTGTGAAGCATACTACCATATCGGCAAAGGAACTTTGCAATCTCTTTCCACCTTTTTTTTCTTATACACAATATAGATATCTGTCTATCGCATATTTACCTGCCGCAGAGGCTATAGGCTATACCATAAAGCCCGACATCAAGGTACTGCACTGTGTTAAGAAATGTAAACTATCTTCAATAGGCACAGCGTAGCTGTGTTAAGAAATGTAAACAATAAAGCCCGATATTAAGGTACTGCACTGTGTTAAGAAATGTAAACTATCCTCAATAGGCACAGTTGATAGGGTTTGAGGAAACTTTACAAAAGTTCATAATGGTGACAAAAACTTCCATCTAACTAATTAGTGACTGGGGTTCTAAGTCAGTATAGCAGTCAGTAGTCAGTAGACGGTCTGCCCGAAATGACCACAGATAAAGGGTTTAAGCTAGTAACACAGTGACCAAAACTTGTGGGAGACGACTTAATCGGAAAATCAAGTCATTACATGATATGAAGAAAAAAGTCAAGAGAGTGAAGTAACGGTTGTAACGGTTCTCTGAAGCTCCCTTACCTGGGAAAATTATTCTTAGGCTATGGTTTATAAGTAGGTATTGGAGTATAAAGGAGTGTTTGGCATAAATTGGCGGTGGACTAGGGTACTCAAATTGTTTAGGTCCCTGATGGCAGTGATTCTAGTCTTGGGGGTGACCAGTTGTGGCGATCGCCCAGAACCCCTCCCTAGTTATAGTGGTAGGTATCCTGTCTGGCAGACCCAGCCAACAAACATTGAGGAGGTTGGGACTCCTCGGGTGATTCAAGATCTGCGGCAGCTATTGGAGGTTTACCAGCCCCAGGTAACTATTTTGAGTCCCCAGCCAGATGAACTATTCAACGACAGCACCGTTACCGTTGATATAGCAGTGGAGGATCTGCCGTTGTTCAAAGATCGGCAGCTGGGACTGGGGCCCCATCTGGAAGTCATCCTTGATAACCAGCCCTATACAAAAATTTACGATCTTAAAATACCCTTAGTTTTGACAGATTTACCTCCGGGAACCCACAGCCTGCGGGTTTTTGCGGACCGGCCCTGGGACGAGAGCTTCAAAAATGAGGGAGCCTACGCTCAAACTACCTTTCACATCTTTACTAAAACAGAGGACAACAACCCCGATCGGGCATTGCCTCTGTTAACTTACAACAGTCCAGATGGCAGCTATGGATCGGAACCTATTCTGCTGGACTTCTATCTGAGTGATGCCCCTCTACATCTGGTAGCTCAGGAATATCCAGACGACGATATCCTAGATTGGCGGATTCGCTGCACTATCAACGGCGAAAGCTTCTATCTAGACCAGTGGCAGCCTATCTATCTCAAAGGCTTTAAGCCTGGAAAAAACTGGGTGCAATTAGAATTTATTGATGAACTGGGTAGGGCCGTTAAGAACGAGTTCAACAATACAGTGAGACTGATTACCTACGAACCCAATGGCCAAGACACCCAATCCCGGTTGCTACGGGGAGAACTGGCAGCAGCAGCCCAAGCTATTGTAGACCCTAACTATACTCCCTCCTCTACCCCGGAAGAAGCACCAGCTCCACCCGAAGTCCTGATTTCCGAACCAGAAACGACATCAGATGCGGAAGCGATTGCAGTCCCAGAGGCTCAACCTTCTGAGGCTCACGCCCAACCAGAAACTACCTCCCCAGGGCTGTCGATAGAGGCCCCAGCTACAGAATCAGAATCCCAGAAGATCTCTGAAGAAACTACCACCCCTACTGAGGCGACACCATTAGTCGAGCCAGAATCTGCACCTGAACCGGTATTAGAAACGCCGAAATCTGGGGGATTGTTTGAAGGATTGTTGAGCCGCTTCCGGCGGACAGCACCGTCGGAACTTTCTCCCGCCCCGACTATCTCCGATGATGCATCCCCAGAAGTGATTTCACCATCAGCCTCAGAACCGGCATCTGAAGTAACACCGACATCAGAAACACCGAAATCTGGCGGATTTTTGCAAGGATTGTTGAGCCGCTTTCGGCGGACAACACCATCGGAACTTTCTCCCGCCCCGACTATCTCCGATGATGCATCCCCAGAAGTGATTTCACCATCGTCGGTTGAAGAACAGACAACTGCTTCCGATTTTTCCGGAACGGTAGAGAGACCGGCCACAGAAGAACGGACAACTGCTTCCGATTTTTCCGGAACGGTAGAGACGCCCGCTACAGAGGTGACACCATCAGTGGATTCTGAGCAGGCACCAGTTCTAGAGCCGACTTGGCAGGAGGCCGAAACGCTCGCTCCGCCTGCTTCTAAGACGCCCGCCACGGAAGTCAAACCATCGGTGGATTCTGAGCAGGCGTCAGTTAATGAACCGTTTCCGACGGCAACTGATGCACCTGCCATAGAGATGACACCATCAGTCACTCGCTTGAGCAGACACCGGTTCCAGAGCAGATATCCCCTGAGTCTGAAACAAATGCCACAAAAGTAAAAGCTTTGCCTTAGAAGCTGTTGTGCTGTCTTTAACCCTCACAAAGCTCATATTGGCTCTGCGCAAGTATAACATCGGCATCAGAAATGGTGATAACGCCATCTCTAACATCGAAGGCGACAGCGAGCAGGCGCCCTCAACAAAATGTTGAGAGCGCCTAGCCAATCTCGCGGCGATGTCTGGAGGGTAGTGCGACTAGCGCTCCGGACAGACATCGAAGCTTTATGACCGCAGCTTTATAGTTATAACTATAGCCACAATCCAACTCCGCTGTGTCTGGCCAAAATACGGAAATTAGATAATATTTTGATTACCTCTAAGCGGTCCCGCTGGTACTGACTTTTCGCCCAAATATGAGAGATGTGTGTAAGTTTTTAGGCACCTAGTCGGACAAAAGCTTCTAGTGCAGCATGGCGAAAATTTTTGACTACTCTGCCGCAGGCGCGGTGGGAGTTCTAGAACTGATTTCAAGCGCTGGTAACCGATCGCCGATCGCCGATCGCTGACACTAGGTGGGTTACGGCGCCCAAAAAGCTAATCATCGTCCAATAGGTCGATAATTATGCGCCTAACCCACCCTACTATATACTTTTCAAACCTTGGCTTGATTTATTGTTTATTGTTCATTATTCATACTTTATATTTCTAAACTACTCAGCACCTGTAGCAGTTTGTCTACATTATCCAAATCACCTACAATTCTGCGTATTGGTCGGGGCCATACTTTGACTAGGGTAGGTGTGGCTGAAACCCGATCGGCCTCTGCTTGCTCGGGATATTTGATAACATCGATCACTTTTAGGGTGTAAGGATGTCTCAGAGACTGCTCTAAAATTTCGTGTAAACTCTTGAGTGTACGCTCGGTGGCAACATTGTTACCAGAAACAAACAGCCGCATTACATATCCTGGCGTTTCTGGTCTCGTCGGCATGTCAGAAGTAGTCTTTTCCCAGTGAGTACCTGTCTTTTCCCAATGCACTATTAAGTCATGCTCTTCCCAGAGTTGGGGAAACAGAGTCCGATAGGTTGCCAATACTCTCGGATCGCACAACCCCTCTTGCCAAGATGCTGCTTGCCACTCTATATTACCTGTGTGAAAAACTGCATTCAGCAATGCTTGATACCGCAAAACTGGCGGATATGCTTCCGCAACAGATCTCACTTGCTGCGTTTGGGGGTCTAACCATCGATCGATCGTTGCTGTGTATCCTGGCACCAAAAAGTGGGGGGATTCTGACAAACCTAGCATTTCTTGCAGTGCGGCACAGAGATCTAAATGCCATCGACTTTGCTTGTTTTTGTCGATGCAATAAATTAAATCTCCCCCTGGTGTAAATAGGGCAATTCCCTTGAATATTTCTGCCAACTTTGTTGATTGCTAATTGAGAATTGAGAATTGAGAATTGAGAATTGAGAATTGCCCCATTCCCCTTTCGCCATTTTATATTAGCTATTAGCTATTTTCTATATCCGACCTCGGAGGAACTGTGCCATTTCATTGGGAGTTTGGGATTTGTCTAGGGCTGTTTCTTCGGTGATCCGACCTTCTTGATAAAGGTTGTACAAGGCTTTGTTCATGGTTGTCATGCCTTCCCTTCAAACTCCGATCGGAGCATGATTTGAGTAATTTCGTCTAACTGACCCTTGACAACGTATTCTTTAACTGCGTCAGTGGCGATCGGGATGTCGTGGAAGGCTGCACGCTTGCCGTCTGTAGTCTTGCACAAACCTTGAGCTACGATCGCCACCAAGGATTCCGATAGAGCAATTCGGAAAGCTGGCTGTTCTTCTGGTTTGAACATCCCCATAACTCGCTCGATGGTTTTCACGGCGCTGTTGGTGTGCATGGTTCCGATCACCAAGTGACCTGTGGAAGCTGCTTTCAGGGCGATATTCATGGTCTCTTGGTCCCGAATTTCCCCGACTAGTATAACATCAGGATCCTCCCGCAAGGCAGCTTTGAGAGCGTTCTTAAATTCCAGGGTGTGCCTGCCTACTTCCCGGTGCTTGATGAGAGCTTTTTGACTCTTATGAACGAATTCTACCGGCTCCTCAATGGTGATGATGTGATGCGCTATATTCCGGTTCATGTAATCAATCATCGCGGCCATTGTGGTGGACTTCCCAGAACCCGTCGGTCCCGTGACCAAGATCAGTCCTTTGTTGTAATAACAGATGTCTTTGAAGACTTCTGGTGCGTTGAGTTGTTCTAGGGTTTGGATCGATGAGTCGCAACACCATCGCTGGACCGGCGAGGGAGTCGAACACGTTGATCCGAATGCGTACAAAGCCAAAGTCATAGGCACCGTCAAAGTCTAGGTGGTTCTGAAATTGGCGGATTTCCTCGTCGGTCATGCATTCGTGCATCCAGCTGATGAAGGTATTTAGGTCTGTGACTGGATACTCTTCTAGCGTGGTGATGTCACCACGTTGGCGGTAGCGGGGAGTTTCGTTTACTCCCAGATGAATGTCAGAGACTCCCTCGTCATTCGCTCTGCTGACGAGCGCTTCTAGAGTGGGGTTTCCCACGGAGGGGCTTGGACCTTTAGGGGCTGCTGGTGCCGCAGGTTGCGCTGCTTTGGGTGCTTTTGTCTGACCAGCACCTGACGCTCCTGGCATTGGCCTCCTCTTTGCTTGCTGCGAAGGCATTTGCATGGTTTGATCTGCGCTATTTCCCCTATTGGGGTTGGCCCGTGCTTTGGGTGGGTCGTTTCCGGAGACGCCCACCCTGTCGTGTCGCTCCCGCGCACGACATGGGTGGGTCGTTTCCTCTTCGCCCACCCTGTCGTGTCGCTCCCGCGCACGACATGGGTGGGTCGCGTCCAGGAGCACCCACCCTGTCGTGTCGCTCCCGCGCACGACATGGGTGGGTGTCTCCGGACGCGAAAGTCTCCGGACGCGAAAGTCTCCGGAAACGAAAGTCTCCGGAAACGAAAGGTGTGGGCGGTACGCGGGGCGGACCTGGTGGATCTGGTGGACGGGAAGCTGGTGGGCGTTGTTGTGATTGTGTCATGGCAACTTTTGAGCAATCGGTGTCTCTTGGGTAGTGCTTCTAGCGCTCCCAGGAGACATCGATTTCCCAGGAGACATTGTGTACTTGACGCTGCGTAGATCTCTTTGCCAAGGCTAGCATGGCTTTTGGCTAGCATTGCCCGTATATTTTAGGATTCGCTTGCACTGGCTGCTTGCGATTCGTCTGCGAAGACGCTACGCGAACGGTTTTGGGCTATATTTGCTTGGGGTTGGGCCGAAGGTCTTAGGATAAATCCAGGTTTCTCACTTCTGTTCAATTCTATGTCACAGTTTCCTGTCCGAGTTGGCATTACTTTGGGCACTCGTCCTGAAGCGATTAAACTTGCACCGGTGATTCGGCTGTTCCGCCAGTCTCCTGCTTTTGATACGCGGGTGATTTTGACGGGTCAGCATCGAGAGATGGTCGCGCAAGTGATGCAATTGTTTGGTATCTGCGCTGATGAGGATCTGGATATTATGCGGCGGATGCAATCCCTGACGGATATTACTTGTCGAAGTTTGCAGGGGTTGGAGGAAATATTTAATAAACTGGCGCTACAGATAGTTTTGGTGCAGGGGGATACGACGACGGCTTTGGCGGCGGCCCTGGCGGCTTTCTATCTTCAAATTCCGGTGGGACATGTGGAAGCGGGTTTGCGTACTGACGATCTGTTTAATCCTTTCCCGGAGGAGGCTAACCGGCGGCTGATTTCCCAGGTGACTCAGTTGCATTTTGCTCCTACTGCTACTGCTGTGGCCCATTTGCGCCGTTCTGGGGTGCTGGGGGAAATTCATCAAACTGGTAATACTGTCATTGATGCTTTGCTAATGGTGGCACATGACTGGCCAGAATGCCAGATTCCTGGTTTAGATTGGAGTCGGTTTCGGGTATTGTTGGCTACTGTTCACCGGCGGGAAAATTGGGGTACGCCTCTGGAGCATATTGCTAAGGGTTTTCTGCAAGTTTTGGACCGCTTTCGGGATACGGCTTTGTTGTTACCTCTACACCTTAATCCTCGGGTCCGTTCTCCCCTACAGGGCCTTCTGTCCGGGCACGATCGGGTGTTTTTGACTGAGCCTCTGGATTATGCTACCTTGGCGGGAGCGATTTCTCGCTGCTATCTGCTGTTGACTGATTCTGGCGGTTTGCAGGAGGAAGCTCCTAGTCTGGGTAAGCCTGTCCTCGTTTTGCGCAAGACTACGGAAAGACCTGAGGCGATCGCCGCTGGGACGGCTTCCCTGGTTGGTACTGACTCTACGGATATTTTTACCGCTGCGGCTGAGTTATTGGGCGATCGGGCTGCTTACGAGCAAATGGCCACGGCGATCAATCCTTTTGGTGACGGTCATGCGGCCGAAAGGATATTACAAATTGTCGAGAATTATTTAATCAATTCGTAGTACCTCTTGCATAAAATCCGGTAATTTGCCTGGTATCGCCTTCTATGCCGAATTTCTCGTAGATGGCTCCCATGCGCTTGAGACAAGCTTCTTTGGAGATGCCCAGTTCCCTGGCAATTTCTTGATATCGCTTGTGCTCTGCGAATTTTAAGAGGAAGACTTGCTCCTGTTCCGGTGTGAGCTGGTGAAGGTGTGCCATCTGCACGAGGAATTTATGGGATAATGTGGGTAACATTGGTCTTGATGATGGGATTACTTTATTGATTCTGTTGCTGCTGGTTCTCAGTCAGCCCTGATCGCGCGATCGCTTCCCATTGGTTTCCTTTCCCTCTCCTGCAGGACCGGTCTGGAAGGCGATCGATGTAAAGATTTGTTGCGATTGAAAACAAAAGCGCGGTTTTTTCATGAGACATAGTTAGAGCCTCAAGCATTTGCTTGAGGTAAGGGAATATCACCTTGGCGGAACCGGTGATGCTTCGCCAGGGCTTTCTTGTCTAGGTTTGCACAGGAGGAAGGCTTTCGGGAGGAAAAGTATTAAGTATTGTTACAAATAGCTTTTTTACTACCCAAGTTAGAGAGTAGAGTGATAGCGTAAGGAAGTCGTGAGTCAATGCCACTCACACCAAGTTCTCTCGGGGCAGTTTCGCCAGTGGGGTCTGGTGCATGAAGCCTTTGGGCTGAGGCGCAGGTTTTCGGGAGGGATATTGCTAAGTTTTGTTAAAAAGTAGTCGATTTATCGCCAAAGTTAATGATGAGCGAGATCGAGTATAGAGGTGACAATCAACTCTGACCGGGATTATGGCAAGATTTATGGCGATCGTAAGTTATGGACAGAAGGAAAATTAACTTCCTCAAGATTGAAAATTACGAACATCCTTGGGACAAATCGGCTCGTAATACACTTGAGGAAATGCCTGGGTTCACAGCTATCATCAGAAAGCTTAATGAGATTAGCTTCGATCGATTGCTAAGAATTCATTACACGGGAAGCGGTCTGAAGGTGAATAGTAATAATGCTCCTGAAGTATATGAGGTGCTGCAAGAAGCTTGCGAGATCCTGTCAATCGACCGCCAACCGGAGTTGTACTTTCATCAAGATAGTTATGGTATTAATGCTGTCACGGCAGGTGTGGAGAAAAGTATCATTGTTCTGAGTTCAGAATGTGCTGAGTTGCTTTCTCCTGAAGAACTGATGTTCGTCATAGCCCACGAGTTAGGGCATATCAAAAGTCAGCACGTTTTATATTATCAGACAGCTTCATGCTTACCTACCATTGCTAACTTGGTTGGGAGGGCAACCTTGGGAATTGGTTCCTTAATTACAGTAGGAGTAGAGATGGCTTTACTCAACTGGAGGCGCATGTCGGAGCTTACCGCCGATCGATCGGGCCTGCTTGCTTGCCAACAACCGGAAGTGGCTGCAAGTGTCTTAGTGAAGATGGCAGGTTTGCCTAAGAAATACTACAGTAGCCCTACTATCGTAGATGAGTTCATCAAGCAAGCAAGGGAGTTTGAATCTTACGGCACTCTAGACCAGATTGCAAAGGTGATAGGGGTTATGAACCAATCTCGGTCATGCGTGCCGCCGAGTTACTCGAGTGGGTGGAGAGTGGCGAATACACCAGAGTTATGAGCAATGGTCAGTAGGCGCGGTTTGTCAAATGCTACGGAAGTTGTAGCAGAGGCGATCGGCAGAGGACACCACTTAGTTCGCTACATTCAGTTGCTGAACTACGGCATAGTCCCGACAGAGTTGTCCATCTAAGCTTTCGCTTAATCGACAGATCACCACTACTTAAATCTAAAGAGAAAATCATGAGCTACAAAGCAGAAGTTGACAGTTTGATTAACAACCTCCACGCTGTTGCACAGAAGCGTCAGGAGTTTGCGGATTATCTCAATTACGCATCTGAGATCCTCGAACAGGCAAAGTTAGAAGGGAAAGAAGCTTCTGGCGAATTAAAACTCAACCAAGAAATTTTTGATTTAAAGATTACTGGCAACAATCTTCTACACGGTCGCTTCCGCCTAATGGTACTGGGGGATATGAAGCACGGCAAAAGTACATTACTCAATGTGCTATTGGGCAAAAAGCTGCTGCCGACAGCGGTTAATCCCTGTACGGCAATTCTGACAATCCTTCGGTTCGGTTCGGAGGGAAAAGTGACAGTTCACTTCAAAGACGAGCGGACAGAAACTCTAAGTTTTGATCAATTCAGCCGCAAATACACTATCGATCCCAAGGAAGCCAAGCGCTTTGAGCAGTCAAAGAAAGATGCTTTCCCGGACGTGAGTTATGCAGTCGTCGAGTATCCTCTCAAATTGCTCCAGAATGGTGTTGAAATCGTAGACAGCCCCGGGCTAAACGACACGGACGAGCGCAACCAGTTGACTCTTGGCTACATCAATAAATGCCACGCTATTTTATTCGTTCTCAATGCCACTAAACCCTGCACGATGGAAGAGCGTCGCTACCTGGAGAACTATCTCAAAGATCGAGGGCTGACCATTTTCTTCTTGATTAACCGCTGGGACGAACTCCAGCAATCAGCTTTCGACCCTGACGATCCAGAAGAGGTCAGGAAAGTTGAGGAAGAGCAGCGTCAAGTCTTTACTGCAAATCTGCGTGATTATTGTCAGATAGATGGAAGCGATCTCTACGACGAGCGTGTATTCGAGACATCTGCATTGAACGCACTACGCTACAGCCTGAAGGGGAAACCACTTGATGGTACTGGCATACCAAAGTTTGTCGGTGCGTTAGAACGATTTCTGACCAAAGAAAGGGCTGTCTCGGAATTGCGTCAAGCTCGTACCCTGATGCGACAGACCTATCAGCGCGTACATGAAGCTGTCGATCGCCGCATTCCTTTGCTCGGCCAAGATGTTACTGAACTGCGCAAACGCATCAAATCTGTCGAACCAGAGTTTCGCAAATTAGAGGAAATTCGGGACAGCTTCAAGCAGGAAATTGCTCAAATGAGAGATACTCGTGCTGATGCGATCGCCGGCTCTCTCCACAGCTATATGTCTAAACTGGATCAAACATTTGAGAATGATTTCAAACCGTATATGCCGGATATAAACTTCTTTAAGTTTCTTTTGCAAGGTCAGCGAGAAAAATTCAAGGAAGGCATGGAAGAAAACTTTAAGAAGTACGCTAATGACAAAATGGCTGAGTGGAGCAAGGGGGTAGAACGAGACATCAAGGAGGCTTTTTCCCAGTTAGCAGTCAGTGCAAATCGATACAGTGTATTCTATGGTAATATAACTGACACAATTGACTTCAAGCTATCTGGTAGCATCAACATCAGTGGGACAGCAAGTGCAGAAGAAAAATATCCCGGATGGGCGAGATTTGCAACAGGAGCAATGGCGTTTTTATTAGGAGATTATGCTGGTGCGGCAGGTGCTGGTTTGGGGGCTTTTAATTGGAAGAGATTGCTGACCAATGTAGGTCTCCTTATCGCTGTAAATACCGTCTTGATTATATTCTTCGATATAGTGCTCGGTCCTGCTGCTATAGTTGCTTTCATGTCAGGAGCAGGAGCCACACAGATGGAGATGTTGCGCCGGAAGTTCATTAAGATGACCAAAGAAAAGATGAAGGAGAAACTGCCGGAGGCGGCTGCTCAGTTATCTAAGGAAGTTTATCAGGAAGTGAGGAAAATTTTTGACGAATATGAGGCAGAAGTATCCAAACGCATGAACGAAGACATTCAAGCTCGCCGAGATGAGCTAGATCGGCTCGTCGAACAGAAGGAAAAGGAAGAGTTTCAGCGCGAGGCGGAAATCAAGCGACTCAAGGAACTAGAAAATAACATTTACTCTCAATGGCAGTCAATGGAATCTGGCTACGAGGGACTAATTGGGTCGAAAGTTTAAGGATGGTTTTCTGCTAGATGAGTTGGTTCTTTCCATTTGAGAGAGCCAACTCCCAAATAATTGTCTGAGGAAAATAACCATGAACGCGATCTGTGAAAGAATCTTGTATGCATCGGAATTGACCGATTCTGATGAATTGCGATCGGATGCAGAGGCTGTTTGTGAATATCTGGGTAACCCAGCCTTTCGCATAGCCGTTTTTGCACCCTTCAATCACGGCAAGTCTACATTGCTAAATGCGCTGCTGGGAAATCGCGCTCTACCAATTGCCCTGAGACCTACCACAGGCACGGCAATTGTTGTCAAGTATGGCAAAAATATCAAAACTTGTGTTCGTACAAACGACGGTGCTGAAGTATGTGAGAATGGAACAGATATATTGAAAAAGTTTGCCGTGCTAGATGGCGATCGCTGTATGCGCGAAGATGTTGTCTCTGTTGAGGTTTCCTGTCCGCACAGTCTTCTAGCAAAGGGGGTCGAACTGATTGATTTGCCTGGAACAGACGACATGGAAGCGCAGAATCATCTCGTCTATAGCCAACTAATAACTGTCGATCTTGTAGTTCAAGTCCTCGATGCTCGCAAGCTGTTCACCCTAGGAGAAGTCAGCAAACTACAGGATTGGTTGATGAATCGCGGGATTACCACATCTATCTTTGTGCTTAACTTCATGAACTTGTTGGAGATAGAAGATTGCAAGGAAGTTGCCAGTCGTGCCCGTTCCCTTGCTGGAGAATTGCGAGGCGATTTACCTAACAATATGAGTAATCTTTACCGCGTGGACGCTTTGCCCGCCCTAAGAGCGAGAATGAAAGGAGATGTTGCAGCAGCAAATCAAAGCGGTATCCTCCTGTTTGAATCAAACTTGGATCGGATTGTAGATAATTTATCGCCAGGAATAGAGTATATCCGCTTACCCAGGCTCTTGGCGATTAGGGAGCAGCTCAAACAAAATTTATTAGCCCAGGCACAACCTCTAGAAACTGAGGTCCAGAATGCAGATCGCGATCGCCAAGCTGCGATCGAACGACTGCGAGGGGGGGTCGAGCAAGTCAAGAATGCTTTTAAGGCTAGCATGATGAACTTGGGGAATTGGTTATCGGTTTCTGCACTCCTAGACAGATATAAGTCTGAAGCAGCTAAGGCACTAGAAGATGAATCATTCAGAAATTGGGAAACTGGAGTTTTCCAGCAAGCATTGCTGGAACGCCAGGGTGCATCCCAGTTTGGTAATGAGTATTTTTGCTTAGTCGAGCAACTGACGAGATGATGTTAGGCTGAGATACCAGACAAACGTTCCCCCTGAAACGATGAATAGAGAGAAGTTGGCTCAAATACAAACTTATGCCTTGGCCATGGCCGCCTTGTTGTACGAGGAGGCTCAAGCGACTGTTCCAGAGGAATTGAAAACGCTCTCAGGGATAGAAGGCACCATCCGCAGGCAGTGGCTTCAATACGTCGGTCCAGAGATTGCCCTTTTTTTATCCAAAGTAGCAGTGGTACCACTGCCGGACGAGCCAGAGCTTTAAATAGCATTGTGGGCAAGATTTCAATCACCTCCAAACAAGCGGCCTATTTTGAGGTAAAGCCCTATAGCCAGTGGAGCCCCTATCTGGAGAAATGTTGCTTATTGCTAAGTGCAAACTCTTCCTATGAGCACGCCTCGGAAGATCTTAAGGTGCTCACGGGGATTAGCGTCTCCCGGGGAACTCAGCAACGGCTGGTGCAGCGCCATGATTTTGAGTTCCCGACGGTCTCCGAGGCCATTGAAGAAATCAGNCCTTCCTTTGAGTTGACTCATTTGCCAGAATCCCTTGCCAATCTCGGTAGAACACCCAAGGCTAGATATACTTCCGATATTGCGCTTACGGACTCCCCTTGGTCAACCCTGTGAGTGGCGCGATTACAAGGCTGTCAATCTGCATGACCAGGGGGTAGCGGCCTTTTTTCGAGACAATGCAGGACTGGTCAAATGGGTAAATCAGCAGCCCTTGGCGAATCCGCTTGTGTGTCTCGGGGATGGCCATGATGGCATCTGGAACCTGTTTGTCGAGATTGGTCCGACCATCTTTCGTCAAGAAATCCTCGATTGGTATCACTTAATGGAAAATCTGGAAAAAATCGGCGGGTCCGGCCAGCGACTGGCACGAGTGAAAGCCCTTTTCTGGTCTGGCAAGGTGCCAGAGGCCCTCAAGGAATTTGACGACTGGGACCATCCACGGGTGGACAATTTTAGGGCCTATGTTACTAAGCATCGCCATCGCATTGTGAACTATAGCTATTATCAAGCCGAGGGGATTTCCATTGGTTCGGGAGAGGTGGAATCAACGGTACACAGAAGGCGGCACGGCTAAAGCTTTCAGGATCGCAATGGAAAGCCGTCAATGTTCCCCAGGTTCTGCTGCATCGCTGCGCTTATCTTAATGGAGTATTCTCAAGGTGACAGTTGCGCAATGAAGTATTTTTACTCATTGCCAAACTGGGATGCACCCCAACTCTAATCTAACAACTCGATTTCCCAGTGTCAACCCTTTATGCGATTTTTTGGGAAACTTTTTTGGAGACAAAGTCTGAAAAGCTTTCTGGGTAAGGGTTTGAGCGGATAAAATTTTTTTGAAAAAAACCGAAAAAAGTTTCGGAGGCGGTTGAAATCCTGAATAAATCGTGAGTAGATAAGATATTTTTATCGGCTAGATAAGATATTTTTATCGGCGATAAGATCCTTTGATGCTATTAGAGCAGATCCTGGGTGCATCTCATATTTGCGTTGCCGCCCTCACCCTAAAGGGTCCGGCTACAGATACAAAGCCCGCCCTTCGGCTAACGCAGCGCGGGCTAGATTGCAAAACTGGGATGCACCCGAACGCCAAGAGTCTGTGATGAAATACGTCCACCAAGCCTGCGATGAATTTGGTCATAAGCAACCCAGTAAACTTTCGATCTCATTACCTGCCGCTCCGACTATATCTCGACCAACTGTGCCTTCTACATCCGATCCTACTGCTAAATCAGTTGCCACAGCCACAGCAGTTGGTTGGTTATTGGCAGGTCCAGTGGGAGGGGCGATCGCTGCTGGTATCACCCATGCGGTCAATCAAGGTACGAAGCAGAGAAATGAAGAAGCCTGGTCGAACTATCGTCAGCAATTGTCACAAGTCTGTACAGAAATAGCTACAGACTACCTGAAACAGTTTAGTAATCAGGCGATTAACCAGCTTCACAAATACATTAAAAATGTCGATTATGTATTCACAGACTCAATCCCTCCGGAGCAATCAGAAATCAAGAATAAGCGTAAGAGATTGAAAAAGTTACGCATGGCAGTTGACTTGCTGGAAAAAGAATTACATAATGATTAGACATGAGGGTTGGGTAAGGGACCTCAACCCAACCTACGGGAGCTTGTTCAGTCCCGATCGCAATCGCCAATACGGAGTTCTTCGGTGTCGCCGTTCGTCAATAGTCGATCGGGTGCCGCAGGCGATCGCCCCACCTACTGGCGATCGCCTTAAATATTTCGCGAAGAGTAAAGTAGTGCCGTGAAATATGTGTTAAGATATAAGTATGATAGTCAATTCTTGCTTTAATTATAAAGCTAATGCCATGATTACCCTCAAGATAGATGACATTCAACAGGATTTTTCGGGATTTATCAAACTGATTCAAGAAGGTAATAGCTTAATCATTACTCAAGCAGATAAACCGATCGCTGAAGTTAAACCGATTCCCACGAATCAACCTCAAAAACAACAACGTCGTCCTATTGGTTTATGTGCCGGTGAATTTGTTGTCCCTGATGACTTTAACGATCCCCTGCCTGAAGAGATTATTAACCTGTTTGAAAATCCATGAATTTACTCTTAGATACTCATATTTTTCTGTGGTTTATTACCAATGACAACCGTCTTGCAGACAAATATTATGACGCAATTAGTAATTTAGATAATGAAATTTATCTCAGTGTGGTTTCTGTTTGGGAAGCGATGATTAAATATCAATTAGGTAAACTGCCTTTGCCAGAATCACCTGATATTTACTTTCCCAAACAGCGTGAAAATCATTTAATTTATAGTTTAGCTATCGATGAAAGTACCATTACCCAATTGGCGAAATTACCGCCATTACATCGCGACCCCTTCGATCGTCTTTTGCTTTGTCAATGTTTACAACACGATTTAATCATGATAACAGAAGATCGAGCAATTCTTTCCTATCCAATGATTAACTTTTTTTGAATTCGGTAAGTTATGATATACTCTCACTCTCCCATCCATTTTTAAAATTCGCGATCGGTTGATTATTGAAAAAATCAGCAGTTGCTGAGTTAATGGGATACAGGTAAGTACCGTGGGATGCCAGAGTGCGATCGCCTCACCCAAACAGGCGATCGCATTACATATTCCGTAAATCCTACAATGGATCGCGTGTAAGATGTGTTAAGATATAAGTGTAATACTCAATGGCGCCCACCCTTTTGTAAATTGGTGAATTATGAAAGGTTACATACAAGGACAAACTATCATTCTCTTAGAAAAATTGCCTGAAAATATCAAATAAGGTGATAGAGTGGAGATTGCAATTACTCCAATAGTCAAAGAAGATTATCCTTTTCCTACTTTTGACTTCGGAGTTAAAGACGAATATATTAATCGAGACAAAATTTATGAACGAGAAAGGAAATATTTATGCATTAAGCATTAACAAGCTTCCTGAGTTGACTCTAACAGCCGGGCTAGTTGCTGGGCAGCTTCATGAGAATTATACAGGGTGACACTGGAAAAGTTAACATCATTTTCTAGGGGTGTGACCCCTTCTTCCTTGGCCAGTTCCGATATCAGGAATTGCATTATCCGTAGCTTGTCGGCGCGGGATAAATCTCGCAGTTGTGGCAGTAAATCAGTTACAAGCATGATAACAGGTAGTTGATAGTATACTCTAATGTTAGCAGGTCACGGACAACATGGCAACAGATATTTTCCCAGGTCGGACTTGCTTCGGTGGCGGGGTGATACTGCTGCGCAGTCGCTGCGCGATCGGGGGTTTGAGCACCGGCTGGCTGCCAAGGGCCGATCTCCCCACCCAAAGAGGCGATCGGCCCCTACCTATCCAACCGACAGCCAATAAACCCATCGCTGTATTGGACAGACAAGCGATACCTAATTTATAATGAAAAAATCTACAGTCTGTCCCCCAATGAGTGAAACCGTCTATATCGAAACCAGCATTCTTGGTTATCTTACAGCCAGAGCGACCAAAAACGCGATCGTTGCAAGCAATATTGCATTGACAAAAGATTGGTGGGAGTTGCGTCGAAGTGCCTTTACTCTTTACGTGTCACAAGTCGTTATTAGTGAGGCAGCACGAGGAGATGCACAAATGGCTGCGCGTCGGCTGAAAGCGATAAGTGGCTTGCCATTGCTGGAAGTGACTGAAGCTGTCGAAGAATTAGCATCACAGTTTATGTTGCGAAGTAATCTTCCCGACAAAGCTTCTGATGATGCCATTCATATTGCATTGGCTACAGTCAGCCAGATCGATTACCTGTTAACCTGGAATTGCAAGCATATTGCCAATGCCCAGCTTCAAAGAAAGCTGCGGGAGATTTCTGGAGATTTTGGATGCAATCTGCCCATAATCTGTACGCCTTATGAACTGATGGGAGAATAAACTATGTGGCAAGACGAAATTTTAGAAGAACTTCATCGAATTCGTGAAGAACATGCCAAGTCTTTCAATTATGATATGAAAGCAATCTGTGAAGATTGGCGAAGACAACAGGCGGAAAGTGGCAGGAAGTTTGTGACACTGACTCCCGCTCAACAGTCTAAAAAATAGCGAAGCCTGTGCAGCATATGGGGTCAAATGCTGCTCCAAGAAGCAGTTAGTCATCAAGACTTGGAGATTTACGTTTGTTTCCCAGGGCCACAGGCGATCGCCCCACCCAAACAGGCGATCGCCCATTATCTTGCCGCGCATTAAATATTTCTTGGATACTACAATTTAGAGCCCTGTAATATGTGTTAAGATAAGTGTCATATCGTAAAGGACAAGTTATGCCTGTAAACTGGAGAGAGCATATCGTCAGTACGCCAGACGTACTTCGGGGTAAACCAAGAATCAAAGGCACAAGAATTCCCGTAAGTCTGATTTTAGGTTATTTAGCATTAGGTAATACGGTTGAACAGATATTAGGTGAGTTTCCCGTTCTCGTCAAAGACCAGATCGATGCTTGTCTTGATTACGCTCGCGATTTGTCAGATTTTGAAACAGTGCTATCATGAGTTTAAGATTTTTCATCGATCAATGCGTTCCTAACTCTATAATCCAAAAGCGTGGAAGTTTTCAAAATTTGCTTTCGAGAGTAAGCATTATAAGAATGTGCGATCGCTCATTATCTTGCCGCGATCGCCCCACAAAAACCAAGGGCGATCGCATTAAATATTTCGCGAAGAGTACAGTCGTGCCGTGAAATGTGTTAAGATATAAGTATGATAGTCAATTCTTGCTTTAATTATAAAGCTAATGCCATGATTACCCTCAAGATAGATGACATTCAACAGGATTTTTCGGGATTTATCAAACTGATTCAAGAAGGTAATAGCTTAATCATTACTCAAGCAGATAAACCGATCGCTGAAGTTAAACCGATTCCCACGAATCAACCTCAAAAACAACAACGTCGTCCTATTGGTTTATGTGCCGGTGAATTTGTTGTCCCTGATGACTTTAACGATCCCCTGCCTGAAGAGATTATTAACCTGTTTGAAAATCCATGAATTTACTCTTAGATACTCATATTTTTCTGTGGTTTATTACCAATGACAACCGTCTTGCAGACAAATATTATGACGCAATTAGTAATTTAGATAATGAAATTTATCTCAGTGTGGTTTCTGTTTGGGAAGCGATGATTAAATATCAATTAGGTAAACTGCCTTTGCCAGAATCACCTGATATTTACTTTCCCAAACAGCGTGAAAACCATTTAATTTATAGTTTAGCTATCGATGAAAGTACCATTACCCAATTGGCGAAATTACCTGCGGCGTCTGGAGCGTGCTCTTGTCCTGAAGGACTCGGCACGCTCCAGACACCGCCATTACATCGCGACCCCTTCGATCGTCTTTTGCTTTGTCAATGTTTACAACACGATTTAATCATGATAACAGAAGATCGAGCAATTCTTTCCTATCCAATGATTAACTTTTTTTGAATCTGGTAAAAAGCGATCGCAGACGGGAGGCAGAGCCTCTTGCATACCGTTCCCTGGCTCTGCCTGGGAACGAGAAAAAGGGGTGAGATGCTCCCAGTGCAATCGCCTCACCCAAACAGGCGATCGCATTACATATTCCGTAAATACTACAATGTATCGCGTGTAATCTGTGTTAAGATATCAGTGTCATACTCAATGGCGCGCCACCCTTTTGTAAATTGGTGAATTATGAAAGGTTACATACAAGGACAAACAATCATTCTCTTAGAAAAATTGCCTGAAAATATCAAAGAAGGTGATAGAGTGGAGATTGCAATTACTCCAATAGTCAAAGAATATTATCCTTTTCCTACTTTTGACTTAGGAGTTAAAGACGAATATATTAGTCGAGACAAAATTTATGAACGAGAAAGGATATATTTGTGCATTCAGCATTAAAAATCTTCCTGATTTGACTCTAACAGCAGGGCTAGTTGGTGGGCAGCTTCATGAGAATTATACAGGGTGACACTGGAAAAGTTAACATCATTTTCTAGGGGTGTGACCCCTTCTTCCTTGGCCAGTTCCGATATCAGGAATTGCATTATCCGTAGCTTGTCGGCGCGGGATAAATCTCGCAGTTGTGGCAGTAAATCAGTTACAAGCATGATAACAGGTAGTTGATAGTATACTCTAATGTTAGCAGGTCACGGACAACATAGCAACAGATATTTTCCCAGGTCGGACTTCCTTCGGGGGCGAGCGGGGGTTCGATCGCCATCTGCTAGGGTGATGCCAGTGCGACCAGAGAACCGGTAGTTACTAGGGGGCTGCCAAGGGGCGATCGCATGATTGAGCGATCGCCCCGAAAATAGCGGGCGAGATTGCTTCGTGCCTCGCAACAGGGCTGCGCCTGCGCGGTTTTTGTAGCATAAATGTCAATCGTCCAGGAGATCGTGCGATCGGCCATCTCCAGACACCGTTCCAGAAAAATCGGAAACAACCAACTTTGACAGATTCTGCGGGAATCGGTATAATAGAGGTAGAGTGGCAAACTAGGAAAAAAAAGAACATATGACTATATTGCTGACTCCAGAAATCGAACAGTTGATTGATGAACAAGTGAAAAGCGGTCGTTATCAGTCTGCTGCGGAGGTAGTTCTCGAAGGATTGCGGCTGTTGTCGGTGCGAGACCAGATTGATAAGAAACGTTTTGCAGAACTAAAACAGGAAATAGCCATGGGGATAGAAGCAGCCGATCGCGGTGAGTTAGTCGATAGTGAAACAATGTTCCGCGAACTCCGGGAAAAAAATAGCTTACGCAGAATTGGGTCCTATCAATGCTGAAGGTACTGCATGGTGTGGTATTACATAGTCGTGCCTCAAAATATCACCAATGCACTTAACTCCGAAAAATGGCTAGCACCACCGACATTTACCTGATCCGTCACGGCATTGCCGCCGATCGCGCAGAATACGACTTTGACGAAGACCGCCCCCTGACCAACGAAGGCAAGCAGAAAACCCAGAAAATCGCCAAACGGCTAAAGGAAGACTTTAAGCTGCACTTCGACCCGATCCTCACCAGTCCCCTCCGGCGTACACAGCAAACAGCCGAAATACTGCAAAAAGCAGGTCTGGCAACCCAGATAGAAGAATATCACCACCTCGCCCCTGCCGGAGACATCAAAACCTGGCTAGACTGGTTAGACAAATGGCAGCAGACTGGAGGTAGCACCTTAGCCCTAGTCGGTCACGAACCAAACCTGGGAAACTGGGCAGAAATCTTAGTCTGGGGGGAACCCCGAGGTGCATTAGTCGTGAAAAAAGCTGGAGTTATCGGCTTGAGTCTCCCTGAAACTGGCTCTCCCCTGGGCAGGTGCTCCCTGTTTTTGCTAGCTCCGCCCAAATTTCTCTTATCATAGCCCGGGCGATCCTCCCTATAGGGGGGATCGATTTGGTATAGATTGGACTATTGGGCTTTGATGTGGTATGTACTCTGATACAGAAGAAATTTTACTAAAGTAAAGGATACCGCCATGTCCGTCGCCTGCGAATATAAACCAGGGCTAGAAGGAATTCCCGCCAGTCAATCCAGCATCAGTTACATCGATGGACACAAAGGAATCCTGGAGTATCGAGGAATTCCCATAGAGGAACTAGCAGCTCATAGTACCTTCATAGAAACGACCTATCTGCTGATCTGGGGTGATCTGCCCAGCGCCGCCGAGGTAGAAGCATTTGAATATGAAATTCGCCATCACCGGCGCATAAAATATCGCATCCGGGACATGATGAAGTGCTTTCCCGAAACAGGTCACCCGATGGATGCCTTGCAATCCTCTGCTGCGGCCTTGGGGTTATTTTATGCCCGTCGCGCCTTGGATGACCCTCAATATATTCGCAGTGCGGTGGTCCGCCTGATTGCGAAAATACCTTCAATGGTAGCAGCATTTAATCTGATGCGCAAAGGTAACGATGCCGTGATGCCTAGAGATGACCTCGACTATGCTGCCAATTTTCTCTATATGCTCACGGAAAGCGAACCAGACCCCCTAGCTGCTCGGGTATTTGATGTCAGTCTCACCCTGCACGCGGAACATACTATGAATGCTTCCACATTCTCCGCCAGAGTTACGGCTAGTACTCTCACTGACCCCTACGCCGTGATCGCTTCCGCTGTGGGCACCCTGGCCGGTCCCCTCCATGGTGGGGCTAATGAAGAAGTCCTGGATATGTTGGAGAAAATTGGCTCCGTGGAGAATGTTCGTCCCTTCGTGGAAGATGCGATCGCGCGCAAGGCGAAAATTATGGGCTTCGGTCACAGAGTATATAAGGTGAAAGACCCTCGCGCCAATATCCTTCAGGGCCTAGCGGAACAGTTGTTCGACAAGTTTGGTAAGGACAAATACTACGCGATCGCCCTAGAGTTGGAAAAACAGGTCTCCGAAAAGCTCGGTCCCAAAGGTATTTACCCGAATGTGGACTTTTATTCAGGCTTAGTATACCGGAAGCTCGGCATTCCCAGGGACTTGTTTACCCCAGTGTTCGCGATCGCCCGGGTAGCAGGTTGGCTAGCCCACTGGAAAGAGCAGATAGGAGAAAACCGCATCTACCGTCCCACCCAAGTTTACACTGGCGAGCATAACATGCACTACATTCCGATAGACAAACGCTAATGTCAGCGAATCCTGTCCAGAGACGCCCACCCATGTCGCTGCGATGTGCGGTGCTCCGCACATCGAGGGCAGGCGAGCGACAGGGTGGGCGCTCTCGGACACGATCGGTCAATACTATCTCGGTTTTGGATATAGGTTGTCATTGCGATTTTTCGCGCTTACGAACGGGGCTGTCTCTTGGTTTTGCTCTGGTCCCTATACGAAATTCCGGTCTGGCCAGGGATTTCTGGTAAAAGTCTTTAAAAAACTTTAAAATCGATCGAGTCAGCCGTCAGCCATCCAGTTACGGTAGCTAGTAAACCGGCAGTTAAGACCGCTGGGATATTGCCCAGCCAGATATTGCGTATATAGGAAACATGAACCCAGGAATCGACTTACAAGGAAGTTTTATCCAGTTCTTCAGGGATATTGGCGTCCCTGGGGAAGTGGCCCAAGCAATGTGGCTGCCACTGCCGATGGTGCTGGTGCTGCTAGGTGCCACAGTAGGAGTGTTAGTAACAACCTGGTTAGAACGGAAAATTTCCGCAGCCGTCCAGCAGCGGATCGGTCCGGAATACATGGGCCCATTCGGCGTGTTAGTCCCGGTAGCAGATGGTCTCAAACTGCTTTTCAAAGAGGATGTCATCCCAAATTCCTCAGATCGATTGTTATTCACCCTCGGTCCCGCCCTCGTAGTGGTGCCAGTCTTTGTCTCTTACCTGATTGTCCCCTTTGGCCAGAATTTGGTCATCACTGACTTGGGTGTCGGTATTTTTCTCTGGATCGCCCTTTCCAGTATTGCCCCGATCGGTCTGTTGATGTCAGGTTACGCTTCTAATAATAAGTATTCTTTGCTGGGGGGACTCAGGGCCGCAGCTCAGTCCATCAGTTATGAGGTGCCCCTGGCCCTCTGCGTACTGGCGATCGTCATGATGTCCAACAGCCTCAGCACGATCGACATTGTAGAACAGCAATCAGGTTACGGTATTTTAGGCTGGAATGTTTGGCGTCAACCAGTAGGGTTCGTCATCTTTTGGATCGCCGCCCTAGCAGAATGCGAACGGCTACCCTTTGACTTGCCAGAAGCAGAAGAAGAACTGGTAGCAGGATACCAGACCGAGTATACTGGGATGAAATTCGCTCTGTTTTACCTCGGTTCTTACGTCAACCTAGTGCTGTCTGCCCTCCTAGTGGCAATATTGTACCTGGGAGGTTGGGAATTTCCGGTATCGATCGATTTCTTAGCCAGTTTGCTAGGAGTAAGTGAGACGACACCTTGGTTGCAGGTAATCGCAGCAAGCATTGGCATCATAATGGTAATCCTGAAAGCCTACTTTCTAGTATTCCTAGCAATTCTGCTCCGCTGGACTGTGCCACGGGTGAGAATAGACCAGTTACTAAACCTAGGGTGGAAGTTTTTATTGCCCGTATCCCTAATGAACCTGCTGTTAACCGCTGGCCTGAAGCTAGCCTTCCCCTTTGCCTTCGGCGGATAAATTAGAATGAGATGTAGGGTGGGCACCCGCCCACCAACAAGGCACCGCCCACCAAGAGAGAGAGAACACACCATGCTGAAATTCCTCAAGCAAGTTAGCGAATACACGAAAGAGACATTTCAAGCTGCTAAATACATCGGTCAGGGACTATCAGTCACCTTTGACCACATGCAGCGGCGTCCGATCACAGTGCAGTACCCCTATGAAAAACTTATCCCATCGGAGCGCTTCCGGGGTAGGATTCATTTTGAATTTGACAAGTGCATCTCTTGCGAAGTATGCGTGCGAGTTTGCCCGATCAACCTGCCAGTGGTAGATTGGGAATTCAACAAGGAAAGCAAGAAGAAACAGTTGAAGCATTACAGCATCGACTTCGGTGTTTGTATATTCTGCGCTAATTGTATAGAATATTGTCCCACAAACTGTCTGTCGGCGACAGAGGAGTACGAACTGGCAGCCTATGACAGGCATGAGTTGAACTATGACAATGTGGCTCTAGGACGGCTTCCCTATAAAGTCACGAATGACCCAATGGTACAGCCGATGCGGGAACTGGCTTACCTGCCAAAGGGTGTCATGGATCCTCATGAGCGGTCGCATACTTCGCCTCGGGCAGGTAAGCGCCCAGAAGAAATTATCGCAGAAATGGAAAAAAATTAAAGGTTTGTAGTAAGACACCGTTTACGGCTTCCGGAGAGCAAGCCGTAAACGGTGTCTTACTACGAACAATATACGAAGGATGCACAATTAGCAAAGGACAATCAGAGTGAATTTAGCAGAAGGAGTTCAGTTAGTTGCTTTTGGTCTGCTGGCAGTGATGGCGATCGCGGCAGCATTGGGAGTGGTACTGCTAGAGAATATCGTCTACTCAGCTTTTTTGCTGGGAGGGGTGTTTATCAGCATCGCAGGCATGTACATTTTATTGAATGCAGGCTTTGTGGCAGCGGCTCAGGTACTGATTTATGTAGGGGCGGTGAACGTCCTGATTTTGTTTGCTATCATGCTAGTGAACAAACGGGAAGAGTTGAAACCCCTGCCCCGTGCCTGGATCCGGAAGGGGGCAACGGGTTTAGTCTGTGTCGGCCTGTTTGCCCTCTTGAGTACGATGGTTTTAACAACTCCTTGGTCTCTCTCAACAGGGGCGATCGCGGGGGAGGCTTCTACCGTTATCATTGGACTGCATTTCTTCAGTGACTTTTTGCTCCCCTTTGAACTGGCATCAGTGCTGTTGTTGATAGCGTTAGTCGGGGCAATAATTCTGGCCCGTCGCGAGTATTTGCCCGATGAAATGCCTTCAGAACCCTTGCCCCCAGCTTTGATGCTACCGGAACGCCCACGGGAACTCGTCTCAGCCTCAAAGAAAACTTCCCAGAGTTAATGAAAATAGATAAGCGCTAAAGCGCTTACTACGAACGAAGGAAGAAGCGCTAAAGCGCTTACTACGAACGAAGGAAGAAGCGCTAAAGCGCTTACTACGAACGAAGGGTAGTGATAAACATGTAGTGATGTGATGGCTAGTCTGTCCCAATAGGTGTGGGGATGTGGCATTTTCAATTTTTCGGCTGGGACGTCAATGCCTGAAATATCGTTATTTGACTTGCCGTTGGATGCCACTATTGCGATCTCCGTCTGAGCTTTCTTGTGCTAACATCACTACTTGTGACCCACTACCGAACGAAGGAAGAAGCGCTAAAGCGCTTACTACGAACGAAGAACAAGCAGTAAATTATGATCCTACAACTTCAGTATTTCTTGTTACTAGCAGCAGCATTGTTCTGCATTGGCATTTATGGTTTGATTAACAGCCGCAATGCCGTGCGGGTGCTGATGTCGATCGAGTTGCTGCTGAATGCAGTAAATATCAATTTGATGGCATTTTCAAATTTCCTCGACTCCCAAGGGATAAAGGGACAAGTTTTTGCAGTGTTTGTGATTACAGTGGCAGCGGCAGAAGCGGCGGTGGGTCTGGCGATTGTGTTGTCAATTTACCGCAATCGCGATACAGTGGATATGGAGCAGTTTAACTTATTGAAGTGGTAGATTAGTGGAGCTAAAGCGGGTCATAATTGCCCATAAAGCTGGACATGATGAGAGTCGCCGCTGGGCCGAAACATGTGCGAGACAGCTGGAGGATCGGGGTTCTCAGGTGTTGATGGGACCGAGTGGGGTCAAGGATAATCCCTACCCGGTGTTTTTGGCTTCTGGGACGCAACCGATCGATCTGGCGGTGGTACTGGGCGGTGATGGCACGGCTTTAGCTGCTGCTAGACAAGTGGCCCCATATGGTATCCCGATTTTGGCAGTAAATATCGGGGGTCATCTGGGGTTTTTGACGGAATCTTTTGAGGCGTTTAAGGATACAGAACGGGTTTGGGACAGGTTGATGGAAGACCGCTATGCAGTGCAGCTGCGGATGATGTTGCAGGCGGCTGTGTTTGAGGGCGATCGCACTCAGAGGAAACCTGTAAGCGATCGCTTTTTGGCCCTCAATGAAATCTGTATCAAGCCAGCATCTGCTGACCGGATGATTACCTCGATTCTGGAATTGGCGATCGACGGGGAGGTGGTGGATCAATATCAGGGAGATGGGTTGATTGTGTCCACGCCGACTGGTTCGACTTGCTACACCTTGTCGGCAAATGGCCCGATCGTCCATGAGGGCATGGAGGCGATCGCGGTTACGCCCATTTGTCCTTTGAGTCTATCTAGTCGTGCCATTGTTTTGCCATCGGGTTCTGTAGTTAGTGTCTGGCCTTTAGAAGACCGGGAGTTAAATACGAAACTCTGGACAGACGGGGTAATGGGAACTGCCATTTGGCCCGGACAGCGAGTGGACGTGAGAATGGCTAATTGTCTAGCTAAGTTTATTATTCTGCGGGAAAATTATTCTTACTATCAGACCCTACGGGAAAAGCTACAGTGGGCAGGGGCGAGGATTCGCTATAGCAATGATAATCGGGATTGATACCCAGAAAACGTTCGTTGAAATAATTAATTAGGAGGTTTTTCATGGTATCTGAAATAAAAATCGGCGGTGGTATAGTTGGTAATGTGGCTGGAGAAGTTAAGGACGATAATATAATTCACAAATACTTCCAAGCAGAACAGCAAAGTTTAGCTGAAGCGGCAGCTAAGATTAAAGCACTCTTACAAGAATTGGAAAAGGATTACTCTACTGAAACACCTCCTCAGCGGTCCGCGCTAGCAGCAGAGGCGATCGGGCAAATGGAGCAGAATCAAACTCTGAAACAGCAGATATTAGAAGTTCTGAATGTAGCCAGTTTGAAAACATTGATAGAGACGATCGACCACCCTTTGGCTAACATTCTTCGTGCTGGGATGGAGGAATGGCAACGGGAGGATCTCGGTTTTGCAGAGGGAGATTGGGGAGATTGGGAAGATTGGGATCGACAACTTGAGGCAGATATAGCTATGGGTAAGCTTGATGCGCTAGCTGAAAAAGCACTGCAAGAGTTGAAAGCAGGACGTTGTACAGATATATGAGGCATAGAACGACCTCTAATTTTTGGTATTGCTATCGACAGTTACCGAGTAAGATTCAAGAACTTGCCGATCGATGCTACGAGTTGCTTAAGATCGATCCCAAATATCCATCACTGCATTTCAAGAAAGTGGGTGAGTTTTAGTCAGTGCGCGTTGGTTTGCACTATCCAGCAGTTGCTGTAGAGCAGGATGGCGATCTTGTTTGGTTTTGGATTGGGTCACATGCAGAATACGACAAGTTTTTGGCGCAGGAGTAAGTAAGTAGTTGCTTGTCGAAAAAATCATTTACTATGGTGATTCCCGCTATGTTTGCATGATTGCGATCGTTATCGTTGTTCAAAGCGAGCAAAAAACTCGTATCTAGTAAGGCTGTCATACTGAATCATCTTTTTTGGTAGTCCACCCACGAATGGGGTCAATTTCATTCGCTAGAATTTCTTCGTCTCGTTCTGAGATATCATCTTCAACGGCAGACCCCAAACCAGCAATAGCAAGCAAGAATGCAGAGCCTGAATTTGCTTCTGTTTTCCTTGACGATGAGGTAGCGAGGCGATGATGTTTGAACTTGAGATCCTCAATAAAGTTGGCAAGTTCAACTATCGCCTCGCTAGGGAGTTCGGCAATTTCCCCAATAATTTGTTCGCGCTGAGATATCATTGTATCCATTTTTTACCTCCTTTAAGGTAAGGTGCTCACTGCTTATTTATCTCAATCCAGCGTAGATATTCTGAATTATGCCAAAGGTTACAAGTTCCCAGTCCTTTAACATGACCAAGAGTCACCTTTGATCCCATTTCAAATGCGGTTATGATGACTTGATAATGTTCACTATTTGCGCGAGCTGCAAAGCGACCGGTACCTGCACAAGAGGGACGGTCTGATTGCCGGGAGCCAGTTATTCCGAAGAGGATGGCACCATCTACCGTGGCAATATGTGAAATGTACCCGCCCCTGCTTTCTCCAGCGAATGCACTTGACGCCGCCAGAATTGAAATAAACACTGTGCTGATAAATATGCTGATTTTGGCTTTCATTTTCCCTCCTTGAGTCCAATATGAGTGCTCGTGTTTTTTAGGTAGCCACTTATGTCTCTTTAATTTTATAGCAGGAAACAACCAGAATTTCCCGATCTTTACAAAAAATTACATTTTTCGTGAGATGAGATTTTATTCCCAGAAACCCGGTTCCGGTTCTAGACTGAAACCCTGACAGGGCAGGGGTTTCCGGCGATCTTTTTAATTAGGGTTTGCTGAAAAAGGCTACAGGGCGAATCTAGACGCCACACAGCAGACTACACCGTCAGTCTACCAGGAGGCTCCAAGCTGTAACCCCCACTAAATGCTTCGATTTTGGATCCAAAGAGCAGCAAAACCTTGCACTTAGCCAGCGTTTTTAATGCAAAAACCCTTACCCAGTCTGAGTTACAGCTTTATTCAGCAAGCCCTAATTAGACTGAACCAGTGCCAATGCAAATTACTCATTCATTATTCGTGCAGTTCTAATAATTCCCTCAAGAAATCTACAAAACTTGCTAGAGTCGGAACCTGCATGTTGGTGGACTCACTTACCCAATTATTATCTGCAAGACTCACCGTATTCGTCTTTCCTGGTTTGAGAACACTGACGATCGTAGCAATTAGAGCTTTTTCCCGATCGAAAGGTTTCCACTTGAGAGATTTCCTCTCCTCCTCGGAAAATTGGGCAAGATAGGAATTAGCTCTCTCAACGTACATAGGATAAGCTACTTCACCACAATTGCACAACAAAGTATCCAGCACCCCCTGAGAGACATTATCAGGTAACACATAAATTCCCGTGCGAGGAGAATCTGTATCTACAACGCCTCCTCGATCGGGGAAACCAGGAAATAAATTACTGAAGCCATTATAGTAGTCTAAGGCCACCTGTTCGGGAGACTTGCGATCGGCATCAGCAACTATCCCGAATGCTGCGATATCAGTTCGATACTCAGGGTAGTTAGCAAAATTTGCCTTCAGATTTCGTACTAGCTTACTTCCTTCCCCTGAGTAAATGGCTACCGAAACAGATTCTGTGAATAAGATAGAAGGCATATCCAGACGCTTGTATAAGTTTCCCTGTTTGGGATAAGATGGAACAAAATTAATCCAGAAAGGATCCAGATTGGCTTCATTGCCGTCAAAAGATTGACAGCCAAGCAGTTTAAGAACTTTACCCACAAAGGCTCGATCGTGAGGACCTTCTACACCGATGAGTGCATATCTCACCGTCGTACCTCCTGTCCCAGTTCTTCCCGAATTATACACAGGGTTTCTCGATCTAGTCGGATTAATTTAGTCTGGGACTCCTCTGGCCTTAAGCGATAAAGGACTAGATCCACATCCTCAGAAGTAGCATCCAACATTGCATCAACAGCTTCCAGACTTTGAGTAGTTGCAAATAACTGCACGTCCATCTTACTACACCACTGGACAAGCCAAGAGAAAACTCCCCCCAGCGCGTCAGTATGAATAGAGGTTTCCAACTCATCAATCAGTAGAACACCCCCTCGCACCTTTGCCAGGGTTAAGGCGTAAAGCAGGAGACGACGCACAGCATTCCCGCAGATACTCAAAGGTGCTAGCCCCAACTGCTTGTGGTCAATATAAAGGCCAGAACCGATGCCCTGATTATCCAGAATTTCCAAGCCAACAATTCCTGAGTCTATGACTTGCAGAAGCTTGATGACTTCGGCCTTAAACCTTTGTAAAATGGCTTCTGATAGCAGCCCCACTTGCAACTTTTCAATCCAGTGGTCTAAAGGTGTAACGATTTCAACTGGCAGCATTAGATTCCCTGATGCTAAGTCCTGATGTCCGACTTTCTTAGGGCTAAGGACTTCACTTCTGGTAATCAAACCCCCAGAGTTCCACAACTGGAAATTTACGGAACACTCCTGCTTTTCCTGATGCTGTTGTGGGTTGAAGATCGTAGCAACTAATTCTAGATCCGCTTGATGTTCGCCTGACTCCCCTACACCTGTTAACTCTCTGTAAATTGCCCGAGAATCAATGACTGGGAAACTGCCATCGCCAGAAATATGTGTTTGCACCTGGTAAACATCGATTTTTCTGTCGCCATTCTGCTGATTTTGTGGTAATGCTGGAAACAGCCATTTGAGCCGTGAGAGCAGATATTGCCGATCGCCCTTTAAATCTCGTCCCCTAGTCAGCCATTGTAGCGGATCCAAGGGACGACAGTAGGTAGAGATAGCTTCTAAAACGCTGGTTTTGCCTGAGTTATTGACGCCAACGAGCAGATTTATTTGCCCCAAGGAATCCCAACTCAGATCCCGCAGTCCCCGGAACTGATGGATAGTAAGGTTTTTGATGTGGCTCATTCGCTGGTGCCCCGAATATCTCTATTGATTAATTGTAACATCAACAATCAACCATTTGACTATCGAATCACTTCCTCGGCTACTTTCGGTACCGCAGCAGTCAACACCTCACGTCCAGAATCTGTCACCAAAACATCATCCTCAATTCTAACTCCAATTCCGCGCCATTGCGGGTCTATCTCTGGTTGTTCCTCCGCAGGTTTTGTTTCCGAACTAATGTAAAGACCGGGTTCCACTGTAATTATCTGACCTGGTTGGAATGTCAGCCAATCTTCTTCCCCTTCCCCCTGCTTGTAAAAACCACCATCATGCACGTCTAAACCCAACCAATGACCGGTTCCGTGCATGTAAAAAGGTTTGTATTTCTTCTCTTTAATCAGTTCTTCTATCTCACCCACTAGCAGTCCAATTTCCAGCAATCCTTCTACCAGGACTCGCACGGCAGTCCCGTGCATATCATTGTAAGTCTTGCCCGGTTTTACTTGCTCGATCGCCTGTCTTTGCGCCTCTAATACAATCTCATAAATCACCCGTTGTTGCATGGTAAACTTGCGATTCACGGGGAAAGTCCGAGTAATATCAGCATTATAATACTCGTAACAACAACCAGCATCAATCAGCAATAAATCTCCATCTTGCAACTGGCGATTATTCTCCACATAATGTAATATGCAGGCATTCGGACCCGAGGCGACAATGGAAGGATAGGCCGGTCCCATCACCGACTGCTGGCGAAAGATATACTCCATTTCTGCTTGAATTTCATATTCGTAAATCCCCGGACGGGCTAATTCCCGGGCCCGCTGATGGGCCTCTACCGAAATGGCGATCGCCTTTCTCATTAACTGCAATTCTGCGGAACTTTTGAGCGATCGCAAGGGATGGAGAATGAAAGCAGGATCTTCCAGGGCGCGAGGTCCCGTACCCCGTTTGGGATATGCTTTCAGTTGGCGCTGCCAATGCTTGAGGATAGTCCGATCGAAAGCCTCATCCCGCCCGAGATGATAATAAATTATGTCCGCCTTTTCCAGATACTGGGGCAGCTTTTCATTCAGTTCTGCGATCGGATACACCTCATCGGCACCAAACCGTTCCTTTGCTGCATCGACGCCCACCCGGTAACCATTCCAGACTTCTTTTTCCCACTCCTTCGGTCGGACAAACAGCACAAACTTATGTTCCTCGTGGTGGGGTGCCAAAACCGCCACCGCTGAGGGTTCGTTGAAACCAGTCAGATAGAAAAAATCACTATCCTGTCGGAAATTGTACTCTACATCATTGTGCATCACGGCCATTGGGGCACTTCTAAAGATGGCGGTTCCTTGACCAATCTTCTCCATTAGGCGATCGCGACGCTGGCGGTATTCTGCTTGCATATACTTGGCGAAACAACTCGTGCGACCATCATCCTATCACAGAAAAACTAACGGGTTTTGACCACACCCGCTATTCTGACGACCGCAGATGTCAGGGGTATTTTTGTAACTTAGCTATAATTATAATTATAACCCTAACTGATCTCATCCCCAAAATGAGCAACGCCGAAAAAACAATGAGTACCGAACGTTGGAACGACGAAAAATTAGACCGTCTGGCAGACCTAGTGAGCGGCATAGCCCAGCAAGTAGGAGGTTTGACCCAGCGGGTAGAAGGTTTGACTCAGCAAGTAGAAGGTTTGACCCAGAAGCTAGAAGAGACGACCAATATAGCCAATGGTAACGCTCGTGTCATTCAAGCTCTAGCTAATGCTATGGCCGAAGCCGCTGAAGAACGGCGAGCAGCCGCTGAAGAACAGCGAGCAGCCGCTGAAGAACGGCGAGAAATTCTGCGGCAAATTAGGCAACAACAATCAGAAATTCGCGGCCTGCAAACAGAAAATCACCGCATGTGGGAGATGCTGCTGGCGCAACGCAACAAAGATGATAACCCAAATACCTAAGCAGCCAAGGAGGGAAAAAAGCTCCCAGGGGGTGCGGTCACTTGTAATTGATAGCCGGGTCCATCAATGATGCATGTAATCTAGTCCGCGCCGGCGGGCTTAGTTCGAGTAGCCTGACCCTTTAGGGTGAGTAATGGGGTGAGTAATGGTAAGGGGGTTAGGGGGGATCCGGGGGTTTGGGGGGATCCCTGGGGTATCCCATGCTCGATCGACGGGCGCAAGACCACACCCAGTGTAACCTTATTGCGCCCAGCGTGTAACCTTATTGAAGGCGAGCGTCTCCTGCTGGCACCGGTGTAGACAGGCTCGGGAACTACGAAAGGCTGAAAACCTTATAAAGAAAGCGTTTTACCCTCGTTCCCTGGCTCCGCCGGGGAACGGCTATCGAGGCTCCGCCTCTAGTTGAGATATGAGTCGGGAGGCGTGGTAGAAGATGAATTTAATATTGCGGTATTATCATGGTCTCCCAATCGAGTGGAATTCGAGGGGGGTGATGGAAACGACATGAAATACGGGGGTTTGAAAAACGACTTTCTCAACGGGAAAGGTGGAAACGACACCCTCTTAGGGGGTAGTGGAGACGATTGGCTCTTAGGGAAGAGTGGAGACGACCTCCTCAACCCGGGTCCTGGAAACGACCAAATCGTGGGGGGTGATGGTTCGGATACTTATGTCTTGGCTCCGAACATGGGAAGGAATTACATCTACGATTTCAACCGCCGCGATAAGGACCGTATCCAGTTAGAAGGAGGTTTGAGTTTTGATGATTTAACAATTGTCAGGACGGGCAACGAGACTAACATCTTCCGGGGTTCTGTGAGATTGGCAACTGTGAGAACAACCAATGTTCTTAATTCTGGTGATTTTGTTCAAGTCGAATCTGGTTTAGATATCTCTGTCGAATCTGGTTTAGATATCTCTATGGTGAACACCATCAAGATCGAAGATACCCAAGGTTTTTAGTTACGGTAACGCCGTTGTTCTCCCTAGAGGGGGGAACCGCTATTGTAGGGAACAGTAGCGGTTCCCCCCCGAAGCAATCGGATGCACTGGGGAGTGGGGGAGTGGGGGAGTGGGGAAGTGGGGATTTTTGTCAACCCCGTTGAGTCGGATCCCGCCTCCCGATCGGGAGTGCCTGTTCAAATCTATGCTCTCATACAGAGCATGAGAAAGCATCGCCCCCTAGACAGAGATACCTTTCCCTCACCCCCTCACCCCCTCACTCCCTCTCCCCCTCTCCCCCCCTCCCAATCCATGTTATAATTAAAACGAAGGTATTATTGTTCCCACCATGACCAGTACATCTGTTCGAGATTTAACCTTGGAAGCCTTCCTCAAACTGCCTTACATTGAGGAATCCCCTGCATGGGAATATAATGGTCAAAAAATTCAAAAACCAATGCCCCAAACCCAACATAGTCGATTGCAATTCAAACTTTGTGAAGCCATCAATCAAGTTGGAGAATATCTAGAGATTGCTTGTGCTTTTCCAGAATTACGCTGTACATTTGGCGATCGCTCTCTCGTTCCCGATATTTCCATATTGCGTTGGGAACGGATTCCCATGACGGTAGAAGGGGATCTCATCAATAAGTTTAATTCATTTCCCGATTGGACCATTGAAATTCTTTCTCCAGACCAATCTGACAACCGCATCACGGCTAATATTTGACATTGCTTAAAATATGGAAGTCAATTGGGTTGGTTGCTCGATCCGAGCGATCGCTCCGTGCTCGTTTTTCAACCCCGGCAAGAACCGACTATTTTCTCGCAAAGCGATCGCTTGCCGGTGCTGACTGGAATTGAACTGGAAATAAATGCCATGGAAATCTTTGCTTGGTTGAAAATGAAACCCAAAAGAACGAAGTAAGCACTTAATTTGCTTATTGTCCGCGTCCTGGTTGGCAATCGACAAAACTCAATGCCTCTGTATCCAGGAAGCTAGCGATCGCCATTTCAATGACTGCTTCAACCGGATAATCAATTTCAGTAGCACGGGCAATTAGGGCCGATCGAATCCGTTCGGGTAGCCGTTCCAAGATAATTTCTGCATCAGTATCCGAAAGTTGCTCTAAAAGTTTTACTTGCATAATTTTACGATTCTGCTGGTATCTTGACGTTGTAAGGAGGTTCGGTAGCTCTCAGAATGATTCCTTCTAGCTCCAATAGTAGCGCAGGATTTTTCCAGTGAGAAATTGGCTGCACCGCAATACGAACATCTTCATCATTATATTTGTCGAGCCACGCCCACAAGAAAGCTTTGTGCCCACTACTGAAGCGACTCCGCAGATTCTTAGTTTTACCGATGTACAACAATCCATCAGTCTTGTGTCTAATTGCATAGATGCCAGGACGAGCGGGAATGCTGGCAAAGTCACGGCTTAAGGGCAGGCATCGATCGAAGGGAATGAAGGCGATCTCATCTATAATTATACGTGCTTGGGCTTGCAGTTCAGAGTTGTTCGTCGGCATAAAAACAAGAAGTACAATTGTATATACCCATTTTCTCACAATTTATGTCGCCGTCGTCATCAGCGAGATCGATGGCCTCTGCAACTGACTCTCTCTTGGTCCCACCAGGAAAGAGAACAGCCGCAAAGAATCAAGAGTTAAAATCGTAACTGAGCACTTTAATCTCAGAGCCATTTTCTGGCAAATCAGCAGCAGTCAGGGCGATCGCCCTAATAAACAGCATAGTCTGTAAACTGACGCATAATCGGAGGATGAAAGCCCAATACAATATTATTTTTTGGCACCCCAAGGGCTTCTAACTCAGCGGCAATATCCTCTTCTGTCCCATTCCACTGAATCCAAATCTTGCCATCTTTAATATCCAAGTGTAAAATCGGACCAAACACGCGCTTTTTATTGTGCCAACCGACATAAATCAGTTGGTAGTGGTCTCGTTCAGTATCTAAAATCGTTTGCGCTTCAACGTTCTCATCTTCTCGATCTTTAGCCATACTCATTAGCAATGTTTGGATATACTGGCGATACTGTGCAATGGAAACCATAGCACTATCTTCTCCGTTTCTACATTAAAAATGATTAAATTAAGCTGACTTTTTCTAACCACTGATTTAATAAAAGCTTGATTCAAAAAATCCTCGTCAACAGTTAATGGAACAGCCAAATATAAAACTCGCTCAGGTTCTACTTCTTCTAGAGCGTCGGTCCATTAATAATACTTGACAAATTTAAACATCTGTGCATAGGGCCCTTAATGACATATTATCGTAGATATTGCTCCCTGCTCCCTGCTCCCTGCTCCCTGCTCCCTGCTCCCTGCTCCCTGCTCCCTGCTCCCTGCTCCCTGCTCCCCTACTGGACCGACGCTCTAGGGCATAACGATAATTCACAAACTGACCCAATGCCAGATGGAATTCATAAATGCTTGACGAGCCTACAAAACTTTTTATTTCTACCGCTATCTTTTTTTCATCTTTTTCGGCGGCAATAACCTTTTGAGCCCCTAAATCAATATACATATCAATGACACCCCCTAAGCGGAGGTGTAGGGGATCTGCGGTGATAATCCACCCATCTGTTTCCAGGGCTTTTTTTACCCGATTGTGAAAGATGTCTTTGGCAGGCATTGCAGCTTTCCCAACAAGGTTGAATTATTCTGAATCTAAGGCTGCATCTGGTATGAAAGCTGCAAGCATATTCACATCGAATGTCCAGAAGCCAGGTATGAACCTAATTCCCTGGTTTCAAAATTGCTTGCATTCAGACGATCCTAAAGAGAACAGCCCGAAACAATCAAGAGTTAAACTCGTAACTGAGCACTTTAATCTCAGATCCATTTTCTGGCAAATCAGCAGCAGTCAGGGCGATCGCCTGCCCATCAACGCGGCGCACTGATATCCCATCCATCAGGGCCAGAAATTCATCGACCGTGACAATATTGCAAGCATCAGCATCAGCAGCAGCAGTGCGGTAATGGGTGGGAATGACAAGCTTCGGGTTCAGCACCGTCAGGGCCTGCTTTGCTTCCGAGGGATTATAGGCTTTGGGACCGCCTCCTACCGGGATGAATACCACATCCGGAGTCCCCATGAGAATCTTCTGCTCGATCGATATTGGTGCAGCTACCCCTCCCAAGTGTAGAATCTTGATTCCCGCTTGGTTCCAGCGCCACGCCACATTAGTTCCAAACCGGCGTCCCCCTTCCCGATCGTGGTCAGTGCTAATTCCCTGAACCTGTATCTGAGAACCTATATTATAGGCTCCAGGCTTATATAATAGCTTCGGCTTGCCTGGGAGAGATTCGATCGCCCCTTCATCGAGTAACTGACTGCTGATCAACACCACATCCGCATCTACATTAGGAGGACGATATCCCGCCGTGCAGCCGAGAGTGCGGAAAGGATTTACCAGGATGCGTTGCCCCTCTCCTGCAAACATAAAACAAGTGTGACCCAACCACTCAATTGACAAGGACTCTGCATTTCTAACTGCAACAGAAGCCTGTAAGGACGCAGTCCTAGCCGTGAGTACAGCAGCGAGTAAACTCGCACCCGCGTAGCGCATCAACTGTCGCCGTTTCATCATCATCTATTTCACTAATTTCTATACTATCACTATAGCTGGCCCAGGAAATTTTGCAGTAACTGCTTGCCAGCTTTTGTCAGAATACTCTCCGGATGGAATTGGACGCCCTGAATGTGAGGATATTGCCTATGTCTGACACCCATAATTGTCCGATCTTCTACCCAGGCTGTAATTTCCAGCACCTCCGGGCAAGTCTCCCGGTCAATTACCAGAGAATGATAGCGCGTCGCCATCAATGGACTTTCCACCTCTTGGAATACCCCCACACCTGTATGATGCACCTCCGATGTCTTGCCATGCATCAACACCCGAGCCGAAACTATCTCACCGCCAAACACTTGACCGATGCTTTGATGTCCCAGACAGACACCCAGAATTGGTAAACTCGGTCCCAACTCTCTAATTAAATCTAGAGAAATACCCGCATCTTCCGGACGTCCCGGCCCTGGAGAAATCACCACCGCATCTGGTTTTAGCTGACTAATCTCTGCCACCGATATTTTATCATTCCGGTAGACCTGAATATCTTCAGCTACGGGCAACTCATTGCCTAGTTCTCCCAGATACTGTACCAGATTATAAGTGAAACTGTCGTAATTATCTATAACTACGATCGACATACCCTACTCCTAATCTCTATTCCTTTGTGTCCTTAACTTTTTCTTTTTATGTTTCCCGCATCTAATTTCTATGCCCAAGTTTTTCCGATCGTGGCTAACAGGGGAGGAAACAGCAGCAACCCCGCCACCACCAGAGCTACCAATGCGGAAATCAGCACCGCACCCGCAGCGCAATCTTTAGCTATTTTAGCAAGTTCGTGGTATGTTTTATTTACTGTTAAATCAACAACCGCCTCAAGAGCCGTATTGAGTAACTCCATCACCAAAACCAGTCCTGTCGTGATTCCAATCACGGCTATTTCCACTAACTTTAAATGGAAAATAAAGCTCCCGCTCATTGCCAAAGTGCCCAGCACCAGATGAATGCGAAAATTGCGTTGGGTATTAAAAGCGTACCTTACTCCCTGCCAGGCATATTTGAAACTAACTAGGAGGTTTTCAGCCACCTGCCAGGATAACTCCTGGTTGCGTGTTATAGCCTCATGATATTTTTTTTGAGTCTGCATCTCTACCGTCATCCCCGATGGTATAACATTAGTAACAATTCCAGCTGTTTGCAGCAGCATATTTTGCTGCTCCAACATTCGCGCGAGGTGAGCCTCGTCAGGATGATCCCAGCCCAGGAGATGGAGAAAACCGTGGGCTGCTAGCCAAGCCAGCTCGTATGAGAGTGAATGTCTTTGCTCTTGCGCTTGTCGGTCAGCTGTCTCGACCGAAATCACGATATCACCCAGAGTCAGGGGATGCAACTCATGGGACTCGGGAAAGTCTACTTCCAAAGCTGCGAAGGCTAAGACATCTGTCGGCTGATTCTGATGGCGATACTGGGCATTAATTGTCTGAATTTCGGCATCGCTAGTCAGAAGGATACTCAGTTCATAGCCCTTAGCTGGTGGCAGTTTCGGATGCATTTTTTCTAACCATAGAGAGAACCAACCCACCCAAGTGCGATCGTCAATTGGGCAATTGGCACTGGCAAAATGCCTCTGAATACTAACTTCAACTTCCACTCTGCAGTTCCCTCATACTATTCGTTCCTTGTGGCGCTAAGCCGTGCCAGGCGATCCTCAACGAGTCAGGTATGACAAGAGGATGAGGATGCCTACAAGACCGACAGTTGTCAGGGCAAAATGCTTTAAGGAAGTGCCGCCTTTGCGCACCATGTTGCGCATCGCTAGCTTGACGTAACTTGCTTGGGGTTCTGTTACTGCCGGTGCTTCTTGATCCGCCACCGGTTCTGCATTAACTGGCGCTTCTACCCGATCGGATGATTGGCTCATAACTATGAGTGCAAACAATTTCGCTCTAGTATAGCAGTTTTGTTACATTTTGTTAAGTAAGAAGTCGAGAAAATCGGCAGCGCCACGGCACCGGTACATTGCCCAAAGGGTCCCCTTTGCCTAAGCATAAGCACCAATACTCTCTACCAGCTGGTTTTCCTGGCGCAGATAGGCTTGGATGAAGGGGTCGAGATCGCCGTTCATCACATCTGTAATGGCTGTCGTTTCTGCAGTAGTACGGAGGTCTTTCACCATTTGGTAGGGGTGGAAGACGTAATTCCGAATCTGGTTGCCCCAAGCTGCTTCTACCAGATCGCCCCGGATATCGGCAATTTTTTGGGCGTGCTGTTCGTGGGCGATCGCCAGTAGCTTGACCTTCAGGAGGGCGATCGCCTTCTCCTTGTTTTGCAGCTGACTGCGTTCCTGGGTACAGCGCACGGCAATGCCAGAGGGAACGTGAACCACTCGCACGGCAGTTTCCACCTTGTTGACATTCTGGCCGCCCTTGCCCCCAGAACGAGAGGTAGTAATTTCCAAATCTTTTTCCGGAAGGTCCAGCTGCACCTCCTCATCCAGGATGGGCATGACTTCCACCCCAGCGAAGCTAGTCTGGCGCTTGCCATTGGCATTGAAGGGAGAGATCCGCACCAGTCGATGGGTGCCTTTTTCTGCCTTCAGGTAACCGTAGGCATAGGGACCGGAGATTTCCAGGGTGGCCGACTTGATGCCCGCTTCATCCCCTTCCGAGATTTCGGCTAAATTTACCTGATAGCTGTGGTCTTTGCCCCAACGCTCGTACATCCGCAGTAACATTTCGGCCCAGTCTTGAGCGTCCGTGCCGCCAGCACCAGCATTAATCGTGAGGACCGCGCCTTTTTTGTCATAGGGGCCCGATAGCAATCTTTGCAATTCCCATCGATCTAATTGGCCGCTTAAGTGGGAAATATTAGATTGGGCCTCAAGGAGCAGCGACTCATCGGCTTCTAACTCCAGCAGCTCCAAAACTGCCCTCAGATCTTCTATGCTAGCTTGCCATTGCCCAAACTGTACCCAGTGAGATTTCAACTCGTTTAGTTCTTGCAATGTTTGCTGGGCGCTAGTTTGGTCGTCCCAGAATTCTGGTTGTGCTGCCAGCTGTTCTAAGTCTTGGATTTTTGCAGTCAGTGCGGGAATGTCAAAGATAGTCCTGGGTTTTACCCAGACGCAAGGACAAGGTTTCGACTTCCCGCTTAATGTCCAGAAGTTCCATCATGGTTTGGATGCTTGAATATTTGGCTTCTTATCTCTGTCGTCGATCTTAGCTTTTTTTCATAGGTTGAAACCTGGGCCAGATTTGGGCACCACTTACCATGCTGGAATGGCACTGGCTTTGTTGTGAAAAAGTTGTTAATGTCATTGCGAGGGGGGGTCCCAAAGCGGAGAATCATCATCTTGCACTGGCATCCCCCCCGAAGCAATCTCAACCAAGAGCTGTTGGTGGGGAGATTGCTAGCCCTCCTGCGTCGGGCCGCTGCGCTAACGGGGGGGACTGTTGGTGGAGTTCTCCACCATCTCGGTTTGGACTCCCCCCCCCTCGCAATGACAGCTTAAGTCAGTGCCATTCTACCATGCTTGGAAGTTGGCAAATAAAAAATGGCAGGCAACAGCCTGCCATTTTTGCTCTATTCGACTACCGCTTTTTAGTCGCGACTACCACCACTAATGGCAATCAGCAACCGCAGGATGAAGATAAACAGGTTGATGTAGGTCAGGTACATCGACAAGGCAGCGGATAGATACTGGTCATCGTTATAGGTCCGGGGCAGAATGTAGAAATCCACCACGGCAACACCGGCAAACAGAAAGATGCCGAAGCCGGAGATGGCAATTTCTAGCCAAGTAGGCGTGTAGACCCCGAAGATGGCAAACAAGAATTGGCCAACGATGACTATGAAGAAGCCAATCATTGCCATGGAGATCGCTTGAGTCCAGGCCAGACCGTCGGTATCTGAGAGATTGGATCCTATCTGTCTGGCGACCACAAAGGTGATCCCACAACCTGCGGCGGCCATGGCAATTCCTTCCGGGCCAACTCCCTGTGTCCCCAGGGCTACATAAATTAAGCCGCTGAGGGTGTAGCCGGACAACAGGCTATATAGCGCCAGCAGGGGCAGGGCCGTGCTGTTATTACCTTTTTGTGCCACCCCACGGGCAATAAAGAACAAGGCTAGCTCGGCAATCATGGCCACAATGAAGGTGGGCATGAACAGCCCTGGGTTGCTCTTAATCATACCAATGCCCCCGTAGCTGCCAACTGCGGTTAACAATAGACCGCCACCCACGTAGGGCAGGGCGTTGGGGATGACATTGGGGCCAATTATTGCCTGGCCTTGGGCTTCGCTTATCGCTTGCCGGAAGTTGCTGCTATTACTCATGATACTTCCTCTTTTCCTCTTTTTGACAAACCACTTTACTACGTGACTTTTATGATAACACAGATCTCCAAGATTTGAGCTGCGGCACGATCGGGTCATGACTCCTTGTCACCTCTTGGGGAGCGGCTCCCTTGATTATAGTATTTTTCTCTCACTCAATCAACTCTGCCCGATCGCAGCTCTCAATCTCTCTCCTTGTGTTGAGATTCAATTATCATTTGTACTACTAACATTTAATTTTCCTAACATCAAGTATGGATCTCCACCCTATTGGTAGTAATTGCCCACCATTAGGCAAGCGATCGGTCCTACGGTGCCCATAAAATTACCAAAGGCGCACCGGGATCTCAATGAAAAATTCCGCTCCTTTACCAGGTGCGGAAATGCAGGATAACTTACCACCATGACGCCCGACCACGATCTGGTAGCTAGTAGATAACCCCAACCCTGTCCCCGACCCCACGGGTTTAGTGGTAAAGAAGGGATCGAATATTTGTTTTTGCACCGACTCGCTAATGCCAGGACCATTATCGGCTATTGAGATTTGCACTCGCTCATCTTTAATTAACAAGGTGCGAATGATAATTTGCGGAGAGGGGATGTTCGCCAGAGCGTCGATCGCATTGGCGAGCAAATTCATAAACACCTGATTCAGTTCTCCGGCGTAGCACTCCACTAGAGGTAACTTGCCGTATTCCTTGACCACCTGAATGGCTGCCCGATCGGGCATAACTTGCAGACGGCTTTCTAGGAGCATTAAGGTACTATCAAGTCCCTCCTGTAGATCTACTGCTTTAAGTTCCGCTTCATCCAACCGGGAAAATTTCCGCAGGGACTGAACAATCTCCCGAATGCGTTTAGTGCCTATTTGCATCGAATTAAATAGCTTTTGTAGGTCTTTTATTATAAAATTTATGTCTATTTCTTCTATCATATCTTGAATTTCTGGAGCCATGTAATTGGATTGATTTGCATATAATAATTCTAATAGGTCTAGCAATTGTTGAGTGTATTGCCTGGCGTGGAAAAGGTTGCCGTGAATAAAATTTACTGGATTATTGATTTCGTGGGCCACCCCTGCCACCAATTGCCCCAAGGAGGACATTTTTTCACTATGGACTAACTGAACTTGAGCTTTTCGCAGTTGGAGGTGGGTACTTATCCTGGCTAAAACCTCTTCGTTTTGAAAGGGCTTGGTGATGTAATCTACTGCCCCTATTTCCAACCCTTTAACTTTATTCTTTACATCCGCAAGCGCTGTCATGAAAATGACTGGTATTTCTTTTGTTTTAACGTCCTCTTTCATCCGGCGGCAGGTTTCAAACTCATCTATTCCTGGCGGCATCATTACATCTAGCAAAATCACGTCTGGTAATGTATTTTCCAGCCTTCTGATTGCACTTTCACCACTCTTAGCTACTGAGACTTTGAACCCGGCACGATCCAACACCTCAAACAGCACCTTGAGATTCATTGGGTTATCATCCACAATTAAAATAGAGCTTTTTTGAGCCTTTTCCATATTTTTTACTCTCTCGATCGGATTGCCGATCGTATTGCTTAACGTGAGTTCTACAGTTACCCAAACCATTCTTGCCAATTTTACCCGACACTCCGGCCTGGCAACCCTAAGGCGATCCTACGTCGCTCACTGCCTATAGGTTTGGATGTCTCTAACTTCCGAATTACGAACAGGGTGCATATCTCTTTTGCGGCAGCGCTACGGGCACTAGCTGCTGCGCAGCACTAGCACTACGCGCACTTCGTATAAGTATACGTAAAAACGCTGCTAAGCAGCCGCAGCCACCATTTTGAGAAAAATTTGTCTATCTATGACATGATTGGCAAAATGCTAGCTGCTGCGCAGCCGCTGCGCTAACGGAGGACGCGATCGGCACCCCAGACAACTGGCACAGCTCGTCATCTTGACCTCGAAAGGGGAGGAAACTTTTGACGAGTTGCAACTGGTCTTAAGGGAGTATTGAAGCGGTTAAGGACCAAGTCAAGAACATCTGTCAAATCGAGCATTCTCACCACCGGAGTGTCTTCAACTTCTTGGTCAACCTGCTGGCTTGGTGGCCTACAGCTAGGCAGATAAAAAAGTGAGCCTCGCTCGGTTTGGAGCTTCTTTGGCTTACCAGCACTACCTCCTGCTATTTTCTAGTTTCGTCGAACTCACGTTGGCTTAACATCAGGCAATTGGGGGTGAAACCCCCATTAATTCGCCCACAGTATCTTTGAACCCTGGGCGGGCTATGAGATTAATCTAGAATGGTGCAAGATATGAGTTACATGGCACTGTAGCCACCATCTACCATCAAAATTGCTCCTGTTACGTAGGAAGCTGCCTCAGAAGCCAGGAAGATCGCCGGTCCTACCAGTTCCTCTGGTTTCCCGCGTCGTTTCATGGGAATTACAGCGTTTAAGTGCTCCTGGTCCTCTTTTGGCGGGCGGCGAAAGTTTTCTGTACCCTCCATAATATTATCTATATAGCCGGGACTAAAAGCATTGACTCGGATATTGCGATCGGCCCATTCTAATGCTAGAGATTGCACGAGCAAATTCACCCCACCTTTGGATGCTGTATATGCAGCAGATTCCGCAATTCCTACCACTCCTCCGATGGAAGAGTTCATAATAATTGAACCTCCAGTTCCTTGTTGTATCATTTGTCGAGCCGCTAGTTGGGCGCATTGAAAATAGCCTTTGAGATTGGTGTTGATAATATTATCCCACTCAAACTCTTCTAAAGCGATCGCCGGTTTAAGTATGTCAATGCCTGCATTGCAAAGCATTATGTCTAACTGATGATATTCTGCTACCGTTTGCTCGATCAGGCGATCGCATTCTTGACGGTCCCTGACATCAGTGGGAATGGCGATCGCCTGTCCACCCGCATCTCGAATCATTTGTACGGTGTTTTCGGATCCTTCTACGTTAATATCAGCGACAACAACTTTTGTTCCTACCGCTGCTAATTCTCGCGCCAATACTTTACCAATACCGCGTGCGGCTCCCGTAACAATAGCTACCTTACCCGTTAAGTCAAAAAGATATCTGTTCACAATTATTTATTGTTTGTTGTTAGTTGTCAATATATCGCTAACTACTGATTACAGATCGCACCTGCTATTTCAGCGATCGTAGGCTGCTCGAACAGTCTATCTACTGAAAGATCGACTGAGTAAGCTTCTTGGATTTTTGCCAGCACTTGCAATAGTTGCATAGAACATCCTCCCAGAGCAAAAAAGTTGTCGTGCGTACTGATTCTCTCGATTTCTAACACCTCTTGCCATATCCTTAGCAATGTAATTTCTGTGGGATTTGCTGGTTCTCCCCAGGTCTTGGTTCCGTGCAATTCCGACCTAAGGAGAAAATCGCCGATCGCGCGATCCCGCCCTCGCGCCGTCTGACGAGACTGTAGTATCGGTTCTGTCGCTCGTTCTAAGCTCGATCGCAGTTGTGTCAAAGTCCGATCGGGGTCTGTAACTACTGATTCTAACAATACCTCGAATTGCCTGACCATAAGCGCGATCGTCTTTGCTGCAAACAAATTAGTTCTATAGAACAGATTGCCAGCAATGCCTGACTCTGTTTCTGCCAGGTAGAGATTCAAATCAAATTCTGCTATGTCTCGTCCATCACTTTTTTCCAGGTTTAAGGGCTGAACTGTCATATTCGCCAAACTTAAATCTTGCTCTGGCAAATTTAACAAGACAAACATCACTTGCGTCAGTAGGGTATAGTGCCGATCGCGCCTTGGTTGCAGTCCCTCTACTAGCTTGATAAACGGCATTTCCTGATGCGCGTATACGTCCAAAACTCCCGATCGCACCCGCCGGAGTAGGGTTCTAAAACTGGGGTTCTCTCCTAAATTGGTTCGCAAGGGTAATAAGTGAACGAAAAATCCTATCGAGTCTCTGATTTCTGCTTGCAGCCGATTGGCAATGGGACTGCTGACTATAATATCTTCCTGACCAGTATAGAAAAATAGTAGGATTTTGAAAGCTGCCAATACAGTCATGTAGGAAGTAACGCCTTCCTGTTGACAGAGTTTCTTCAGCTTACTCACTAGGGAAGATGAAAACTGTACCGGTTCTCCAGCCCCTGCAAAAGTGCGCCGAGGCGGACGCGGATAGTCCGTGGGGAGTTCCATTACTGGCGGTGTTACGCCGAGATGCTGTTTCCAAAATGTCAGCTGCTCTTCCAATCCTTTTCCCTGTAGCCATTCCCGCTGCCAAGCTGCAAAATTGGCATACTGCAATGGTAACTCTGGTAACGGAGAAGGTAGGCTTTCACAGAAGGTGGCGTACAGAGCAGACAACTCTTGCAGCAAAACCCCAAATGACCAGCCATCAGCCACGATATGATGGGTGGCTATCAAAAATAAATACTCTGTTTCATCCAATTGCCAGAGTTGACTGCGCAGGAACGGTCCTCGGGTAAAGTCAAAGGGTTGTTGTATGGCAGCATGGGCCTGTTGCTGGGCCTCGGCTTCTCGTTCCCCTGGCGGTAGTTCTCGCAAATTTACGATTGAGAAATCTAATACAGGTTCTGGTACTACGCAACAGATAATTTCCCCATTCACGCATGAAAATGTACTCCGCAAGGTTTCATGTCGCCGGACGATTTCTCTTAGACTCTCCTCTAAGGCTTTGAGATTGAGTTTGCCAGTCAGACGATAGACTAGGTGTAGGTGGTACAGTTGGTTCCCCGGATATAGCTGCTCGAAAAACCAAAACTCCTGTTGTGTATGAGAAATGGGACTGTACCCCGATCGCCCTCTTTCCCTTACTTCCGCCTGGGAACGCGGTTGCAGCACGGGTTTATGCTCATCTTGCGTGCCGTAACTCGCCGTTTCCATGTATTGGGCTACTTCCGCGATCGTGGGTGCGGCAAAAAACTCCTTTAGGGGTAATTCTGCTTGGAATGCTTTGCGACTGAGGGCGATCGCCTCCATTGCCCGCAAGGAATGTCCTCCCAAGTCAAAGAAATTGTCGTGGATGCCAACTCGTTCCTTACCTAACACGTCCTGCCATATCCCCGCCAATATTTCTTCTGTTGGCGTGCGCGGAGCCACAAATGTTTGCTCCAGTGACGGTCGCAAGGCAGTCGGTTCTTGCAGGACTCTACGGTTAACTTTCCCATTGGGCGTCAGGGGAAAGGACTCAATCTCTACAAATGCTGACGGTATCGTATAGTCTGGCAACTTTGCTTGCATAAATTGCCGCAGTTCTTCAACTAGCAGTTTCCGTCCTTGCTGGGGGATGAAGTAAACTACTAAATATTTTTCTCTCGCACTTTCTCCAAAGACTTTTGCTACTGCTTGACTTACTTGGGGATGCTTGCTCAAAACTGCTTCTACTTCTGCGAGTTCAACCCGAAATCCTCTCACCTTGACTAGATCGTCGCTCCGTCCCTTATACTCAATGTTGCCATCGGGTAAGTAGCAAGCTAAATCGCCCGTTTTGTAAAGCCTATTGTTTTCTGGATCCTCACTGAAGGGGTTAGGAATGAACTTACTCCGAGTGATTTCGGGACGGTTGTAATAGCCTCTTGCTAAACCGCCGCCACTGACGTATAGTTCCCCCGGAATGCCTATGGGTACTGGTTGCAGGTTGCTATCTAATATATAGACTTTGACGTTCGCGGCTGGTTTGCCGATGGGGGGATAGACTGGCCAACTGTCAACGCGATCGCCGAAACGATAGGCGGTCACTAAATCGGCTTCGGAAGGTCCGTAAAAATTGTATAATCTACAATGAGGTAGCCTCTCGAACATTTCGATCGTGGGCTGGGTGATTTGCAACTGCTCCCCGCAGGCGATCGCCTCCCGCAGATTTGCAAACAGATGCGCTTGCGTGCCGTATATTTCGGCTATTTGCTGCCACAATACTACAGGCAGTATTACTTTGGCAATGGGGTTATTGGCTAAAATCTGGATTAATTTATCGATGTCTTTGCGATCGTCTTCAGATATAATATATAGGGAACCGCCAAAAGCCCATGCTGCTACTATTTCATGATAACTGACGTCAAAGCTGAAGGATGCAAATTGCAAAACTCCGACGCCTGTTGCCATCTCGGCTTGATGGTGTTCGATTAAGTTAATTAGAGAGCGATGGGGCACGGCAACGCCTTTCGGAGTTCCCGTCGATCCGGAAGTATAGATGATATAGGCTAAATCTTCTGGTTTGACTTCCCGGTCGGGATTGATGTCTGTAAAGTCTTCAATTTCCTCCCACTGCAGGATCCGATGACATTGACGATCGATCTGGAGATTGACATCCTCCTGGGTTAATACTACAGGCGGTTGACTATCTGCTAGCATCAAGGTTAAACGTTCTGGGGGATAGCTGGGATCTAAGGGTACGCATGTCCCTCCTGCTTTTAACACGCCCAGGATGGCAATGGCCATTTCCAGAGAGCGTTTGTAGCATATCCCTACAGGTACATTACTCCCTACTCCTAAACTTTGCAGGTAATGTGCTAACTGATTGGCTTTCTGGTTTAACTGTTGATAAGTTAACTGTCGATCTGCATAAACTACCGCAGTTGCTTGGGGATTTTTTGCTGCCTGCTGTTCTAAGATCTGATGTATGCATTGCCCTATCGGCTGTTTGCTCTCTGTCTGATTCCACTTTACTAAAAGTAATTCTCGCTCCGATTCGGTCAGTATAGGTAATTCTGCTGGGTTGGCCTCTGGATGAGCGGCAATTCCTGCTAGCAAAGTTTCCAAATGTCCCAACATGCGGTCGATGCTGTCTGCATCGAAGCGATCGCCCTTGTATTTAATTCTCAAACTCAGTTGTTCCCCTGGAATGGCTAGGACTGTCAGGGGATAGTTTGTCATTCCGATATCTTGCAGATCGCTGATATGCAAGTTATCGGGAAGTTCTCGCGCGGTTGTGGGATAGTTTTCAAACACGACCAGACTTTCAAACAGTTGTTCTCCCGGTAGTTCCAAGTCGTTTTCCCTTCGTGGCGTGGAGCGCGATCGAACAATACAGAGGTTTGCTTGAAGCCAACCCAGGCAAATAACCCCTTCATAAAGCGCGTGCGTTCTGGTAACTGTTTGAGAGCATCAACCACTCGGCGATCGAGCAAACGGAAGTCTCCCGTGTTGGCAGGAATAGAGACTTGACTCATAAGTCCGATAACTTTATAGAAACTTCCTGCTGTCAGCCGCTTCAGCCAACTTTCCCCTTGGCGCGATCGCCTGGTTGCGTACACCACATCATATCCTTCGCGCCACTTGGCGACTAGCTGCTTTATTAACTCTGGAGGATCTTGTAAGTCAGCATCCATCGGCACAACAGCTGCCCCCTTAGTATAATTTATGCCTGCGGTTAAAGCAATTTCTTTGCCAAAGTTACGAGAGAGGTTCACTATTTTAATATTAGAGTTTACTTGATGACACTCTAATAATTTTTCCAGGGTGCGATCCTGACTACCGTCATTAATGCAAACAATCTCATAGGACATCTGTAAATCGTCCAAGACTTTTCTCAGGCGATCGAATAGACAGTCAATATTTGCTTCCTCGTTATAGAAGGGAATAACAATAGACAGTTCCACTTTACTAGAGTATAGCTCCATAGGTTCAATTCTCGTTTTTGCTTTTAAATCCAAACAATACTCAAGTCTAGAGCAATATGCTATATTTTGGAGAGCGGATATGAATATAGCACTAATACTCCAGCAATTCCAGGAATATGTCAGTTTTGCAGATCGCTACAGATGTCGCTAATTCTGGCAAACATTGATAGAAACCTCACGGTTGAACAGATTGTCGTCGATGGCGATACCAAGCAGAACCGCCAATTAGTATCCCCGTCAAGGCCAAAGCAGAAATTAGGGGAACAATGTTTCCACTTTGCAAAGATTGCAATCCAGAACCCATCATCACAAAGGGAAGGATACCTGGGACTGTACCGAGAATAGTTCCTAGCAGGTAGTCCCGAAAACTAATAGAAGTCAAACCTGCTGCAAAGTTAACTATTGCGTAGGGAATGATTGCTTGCAGTCGGATAGCAAACATATAGAAGAGACCACCTTGACCTACTTCTATATCGATTTGCTCCCAACGTCCTGCTAATTTATTGGCAATAAATTGCCGTCCTAGGGTACGGGTAAAAACAAATGCAATTACCGCTGCCATAACTGCTGCAATTAGGGTCCAGAGTGTGCCTAACCAGAACCCGAAAATTGCACCGCCGCTCATGTTAAGGGGAGTGGATGGTAAAACAAATAGGGTTGCTATGGTGTATAGGACGATATAAATAATTGGCGACCAAATACCAGCTTTTTCTATGTAAGATTGGATCCTAGCTTCGTCAATACCTCCCAAGAGCATAATTCCTACTGTCGTAGCAAGAATGGAAACGCTAATTATTAGCAAAATGGTTATTTTAAGTTTTGAATTTGCTTGTGAATTGACTGGAGAGTTCATGGATAATTATCCTTTAGTAAATTTTCTGTTGAAGCGATCGCACATTCATAGACTTAATGTACCTAGTATCGTCAAGTCTTGTCGCTAGATTCAACATTTATAGTCTGCGTGCTACTCTCTGCAAACTTAGCTAAGTCTTGAGGCCGAAGCTCGAACACAAAGTAGCTGTAAGCTATACGACCAACAGGTTTGAGATTGTCTCTAAGAAATTTTGTAAATTGGGCCAATTTTCGATCTTCTGCTATGCCAACCAACATATTTGCTCCCAATGTCACCAATCCTACTTGAGGTTGCTTAATGTTAAAGATTTGATCTGTCTGAATTTCATTCTCCAACAATTTTCTGGTCATTGGGTGAAAATCTCTTACATATTTGATTTCGGGATTCTTTTGAAGATAATTTACTACATAAACTACATCTTGACCCCAGTCTAAGTTTGAATCCGCCAGAATTGTATAGCCCATTTTCCTATCTAATAGAAATTCATTAAAATATGATACGTAGTGAGGAAAATAAGAAAAATTAGAAATCAGTAAATAAGCAACCATACTGACTACTAAGAGGCGAGTCCTAGTTTTGGCTTCTTCTCCAAATACTGTGACTCTACTAGCTACAACAAAGAGAAAAGGAAAAATCATCATAATGTAGCGAATACCTAGCTGAGAAGCTGTCAAACTGAGAGTACAGAAATAGAAGAAAAAAGGCAATAGTAAGAAAGCTTCATTTTGCCAAAACTTGATTTTTTTTCTATCTCGAATTAAGCCCCAAATGGCTAGTATTATAAGTAATTGAGTTGCAATTGGGACTTTGTAAAGAAAAGCAATTATGTAATATTCCTTAAACCCCTTAAACCCCTTAAAATCGTATGGATCGGAACTTCTTTCACCATTCTTTAAGCCTAATCTACCCATAAGATAAGAAGGACCACTACCAAAACCTGTTTCTTGCTTAGACTTACCAAAGTCTAGACCACTGAGGTAAGCATAGGGAAGTGGTACGGGTAATTCTTTTAATAGTGGCTGAGATTGCAGGGAAATAAAAGCTTTACTGGCAAAATCATAATCCCCTAGTTTTGTAAAAGTCTTATCAAAGGAAAGACCAATATTTATAATCAAAATTGTAGCAAGCAAACAGGCCATAGTATACTTGCCTAAATTGACAATCTTTGTAGTAATGTTTTTCCAGTCTCTGCCTCTAATTAGATTGATAATAGTTGAACCATGAAATACGATAGTTAGTAGTAAATATATGGGCACCAAAAAGATTGCCGTATAGCGTGTTATTTGAGCAATTCCAAAAGTAATGATGCTCGAGATTGTATTTTTGCGCCCCCCATATTTTAAGACTCTCCAGAAATAGTAAGTGGCAACAAATACGGAACAAGCACCCAATATGTCTTGATGAACTAAACGGGAATGAGCAATTATGTTAGGGTCGAGTATGTATAAAATTAGGGAGAGAAAACCCGCGTGCAAGCCATAGAGTTCCCGAGACCATATAAATACATAAATTGCCGCAATCAAAGATACAAAAATGGTTGCTAACTTTCCCACATATATCCGAGCTTCCCGATTATTATTGTGAAGTATGGAATTTTCCGAAAATATGGAATCTTCAGAATTTTCTCCTCCTTCTACCAATTTTGACAATATTTTTTCGGGAATAGCTTCGCCAACTGAAGCATTTAAAGCTAAAGCAGGCATAATATTACGAGCGGCAACTCCTTGTTTCCCCACTTCAGATGGTTTACCTGAGAGAATAGCCAAGCCACTCTCATAGTAAAATCTCTCATCATAAGTTAGTGTTTCTCTGTGAGGCAAAAATAAGCTCGCTACACATAGAGTTAAAAACAAGAAACACAAGCTACTCAAGAGGGCTATTTTGGTCTGTTTGCTGTAATTTCCCATGTTTTTGTCAATCTATTTAATAACTTGAAGTATATTACTCATCCTGGCAAAATGAGTAAATTCGACCTCTTGCATAAATGCCAAAATGTATCCAAATGGATGCGCTCAAGCACTGATATTGCTCCGCCAACATCGACTAATGCGGCGAGGTCTATTATCTTTAAATCGTAGCACAAAGTTGAGCTTCTGTCTTCGAGCAAATTCAGCCTTCAAATCTAACAGTGTTCGTCTGGGCAAAATCGGCTCTGATTTTGTTAATTAGCCAGTGCAAAGGATCCCTTTGACTGTCAGCGAGGAGAAACTGCTTGGCGATTGCGCCTTGCAACTCTCTAAGCCATGCTTTTCTAAGCCATGCTTTGAAAGCCGAGAAATCATCAACAACAAAAGCGAGGGACAGGATAGAACAAGCTTTAAGAAGCTGGCGTCGTTTAATAGTCATATTCTATCTAGCTTTGAATAGTAACAATCTGAAATTGCTTAACATTTAATCTCAGTTATTATACCTGACTATCCTGGCATGGAGAAATTATGTTAAATAGTTTCTTCCATATCTGTTAATTTTTTATTTATTTGTCTAAAAAAAATTAAGAAAATGGTAGTAAACAGCAGTAAGTTGGGTCAGATAGTCCTAGAGAGTAAATCTTGGCATTAGGGGTGTTTGGGAACCGTCACAAAGAAGACGTATTCCACCATACCCACCTCAAACACACACATATCAGAGCTGGAGAACCTGTGGTACTGATAATTAAAAAATCTTGGGACCAGTAGTTTACTTAACTCTTTCAAAAGCATGACTAGGTAGTACTATAGGATTTATTCTGATCGTGAGGTACCGCATCCAGCAGTAAAATCAGTGAAAGCCTTGCTCTAACTGTACATCACCTCATTTGTAAGTGCTATAGTGCGGCTAGCAAGTATGGCGAGTTAAGTCAGGTTTTCAGAAAAAAAGATAGCAGTTCTCAAAGTCATTGTGATTCAGGGGAAAACATATGAAACAATTACATTGTTTACAAATTACGGTTCGTTATCTGAGAACGAACCTAATGTATCTGCTCGATGCAATAAATGGGTTGAGAAAGTGGCTGTTGCTTGAAAAATCAGCCAGCAGGACCAGCAAGCAAGTTAGTTAGCTGAGTCAGGGGTATGACTGTAAAGTGCCTGCGAAGATGGCTAAGCAAGGTTTCAGAGGCTGTTTTAAAAGTAAAAATGGACGTAAAAAAGCCCACATGGTTTATACTAGAGATACGCAAATCTGCAGTGCCATATGAGCCATGACTAAAGCATACACCAGTGATCTGACAGTTGAACAGTATGAATTGATTAAACCGCTGATTCCAGCAGCGAAACCTGGAGGTCGTCCCCGAGAAGTCTCTATGTGGTACGTTCTCAATGCCATTTTTGATCTGGTTACCCAAGGGTGTAAATGGCGAGATTTGCCTAGTGATTTTCCTGCTTGGCAAACGGTTTACAGATATTTTCGTAATTGGCGCTTTGATGGGACATGGCTAGTCATACATGATCGTTTGCACAGTTGGACCCGGGTTGCTGTTGGTCGAGATGAAAGTCCTTTTGAGGCAATTCTTGACAGCCAAAGTGTGCCAACCGATACAATGGTGCATGAAGAAGTTGGGTTTGATGGAGCCAAAAAAGTTAAAGGACGTAAGCGCCATATGACCGTAGATACCTTGGGTTTGGTCTTGCGCGTGTTGGTTACTGCTGCTAGCATTCCAGAACGAGAGGGGGGACAACAAGTATTGGAGAAAGTTAAACAAATGGGTCAAAAAGTTAGTCGTCTTTATTTGGTTTGGGTAGATGGGGGCTATAGTGGTAATCCTTTTGTGCAATGGGCCATGGATACATTGCACTTAGTGATCCTGGTCCTGTTGCGACCAGAGCAAGCTAAAGGCTTTGTTTTACAGAAAAAACGTTGGGTTGTTGAACGCACTTTTTGCTGGCTGAATTGGTATCGCAGACTGAGTAAAGACTATGAACATCTGCCTGAAAATTCAGAAGTTATAGTCTATATTGCTATGATTCAACTCATGGTGCGACGCTTAGCCTAATTTTATACCTTCAGAAACTTTTCAAACAGCCTCTAAGTCTCCAAATTTAAGTTTTCTAATCTTATTATAGCAGAAATTTCTATTTTCAAAAGGTCTATTTGCCCTCTCTACTTTCTCTCGCAGATATCAAGAGCATTGAAGCTCAAACCACGTCATAAGATCAAGAAAAATACCTGGCTAACTCAAAATCGTTTATACCTGCAATTTGGACTGTTTTATCTGGGCTTAAATTTCCGCATTCTCTTTGTTAATGCAGCCGGTCCAGCTTTAGGTCTATTTCTGCTGTTTACTATCCTGTCAGCAATAACGATCGTTTACCTCTATGGCGGACGCAGTTGGTGTCATTACGTCTGTCCCTTTGGCATGGTGCAGATGGTCTTCACGGGCCCGCGAGGACTTTTCGGTACTAAAGCCCATGAAGCGCCGCCGCGCAGTATCACCCAGTCCATGTGTCGCACCTTTAACTCCAAAACTGGTCGAGATAAAATCAACTGCACCGGCTGTAACTCAGGCTGTATGGATATTGATTCGGAAAAAGCTTACTGGCACCACTTAAAAAAGCCGGGGCGGAAATTAGTCCAATACGGTTACTTAGGACTGGTGATTGGCTACATTATTTATTACCGCTTGTACGCAGGAAACTGGGATTATTACTTTTCCGGTGCTTGGACCCACGAAGCCAATCAATTATCAACTATTTTTAATCCCGGTTTTTACATTTTAAATCAGCCAATAGCTATCCCAAAACTGATTGCTGCTCCCCTAACTCTTGCTGCTTTTGCCGCGATCGCTTATTTCATTTGTATTAAAATAGAAAAGCAAATTTTCAGCTATTTAAAGCGGAAAGACCCCGGCATCAGTCACGAACTGGTTTTGCACGGAGTCTTTACCATTTGCAGTTTTATCGCGTTCAATGCATTCTTTATCTATGGCGGACGTCCGGAGCTGATGCGGTTACCCGCCCCACTGCAACAAGCTTGGCAATGCCTAATAGTTTTAGTTAGCACTCTCTGGCTCGATCGCACCTGGGGTCGCAACGCCGAACTATACAGGCGAGAGAGTCTGGCATCCAAATTACGCGGTCAACTGAAAAAGCTGGTGCAAAAGCTACAGATAGACCTCACCAAGCTGCTCGAATGTCGCTCTCTTCCTCAACTGAAACCGGATGAATTATACCTGCTAGTTAAAGTCCTACCAAATGCTACTAAACAAGACAGATTGCAAGTTTATAAAGGTGCGATCAAAGAAGTATTTGAAACAGGTACTATTAAGACTAATTCAAGTTTCAAAATAATTCAACAGGTGCGAGAGCAACTGGAAATAAATGACGAGGAACATAATGCAGTTTTAACAGAGGTAAATATTGAAGACCCAATTCTGTTAGATCCGCACCAAAACCTTGGCTATGAAAATCAGCTCAGAATCGAGAGTTACCGCAAAGCCCTGGAATGGCAAGTCTGGGATTTATTCCAAAGTGGAATACCTTTATTTCAAGTGCTCGAACTGAAAAGCTCGCAAATTATAGCTTTGAAACGCGATTATAGCATTACGCAACAAGAGAGCGATCGCATCTTTGCCAAAATGTTAGATTCCCACGGGGAACTCAAGCGCAAATCAACAGCCTTGCTAGCACAGCTTCAGCTATGGACAGCTCGCTACCAGACTCTCAAATATCAGGTATCTCACCATGAAGCCACAGTTTTGGCATTGTTGCGATCGCTTCTACAACCAAAACTCAAACTTATTACCGAGCAGTTGCTGAGCATTCTGGAAATTCAAGGTGTTACCCCTGAGGCCATAAATTTAGCTCAAGGTCTTACTGTGCTGGCTAATCCCCTGCTACCAGAAATACTACAACATCGGGCATCTAAGTGGCAACAGCGTCTCAGTCCCAAAGTAATTGCTTTGCTGAAAGCTAACTGCGATTCCACTCAAGTTTGTCATGTCTCAATGCATTCTGAAGGAATAATTGATGTTCTCAAAACCCTGCTCCAAGAACCAAATCCCCTCACTCAAGCTGCAAGTCTCTACGCCTTGTATCGCTTAGATGTTCGACAGGGTCGCGAACAAGCACAGTACATCCTCTCAAGTCAATTCCAGAATGATTTACTACAAGAAACTGCTGAAAACATTCTTAAAGAAATAGGATTAGAGGGCACAATAGAGAAGCTATTACAGCTATTAGAGACGGACTTTTTCAAATCAATAGCAACTCTGAAAATTAGACTAAAAAATAATTAATTGCCTCGTAGGAACGAGATGAAACCTACAACCAGGGCATCGGTTAAAGTTTGTCAACTGCTTGAGATCTTGCTGTTGGTCTGCGGAGGAGGACGTTCGTCCTCACTACGAACGACTATGAGAACTAAAGTCCTCACTACGAACCGGACTTCAGATCGGCGATCGCCCCCTTGGTCAGCCCCGCGATCGCCTTATCCGTCGCCTTGGGCAAGTGATAATATTTCCCCCCGGCAGTTTTCGCTAACTCCTTAGCGAACCCAGTAGAAACAAACTTATTTTCCGTATCGATCGCCAACAGTTGTATCCCCAAAGCTCTAATTTTGGCTGCAATTTCCAACAGTTCCCCTTTAATATCTGGCTTTTCTCCTGTTTCCATCCCTTCGCCCAAAGAACGGGCCAAGGGAATATTCCCCCGTCCGTCCGTAATGGCCACCAGCACTACTTGCCCGATATCTCCCGACTGTTGAGCATTCACCCCCACCCTGACAGCAGTAGTCAAACCATGAGCTAAGGGCGAACCGCCACCGCAAGGCATAACTTCCAAACGTCGCCGCGCTGCCGCGATCGATCGGGTCGGGGGTAGCAACACCTCCGCCTGTTCTCCCCGAAAGGGAATCAAGGCCACTTGGTCGCGATTTTGATAAGCTTCCGTCAGCAGTTGCATCACCGCCCCCTTGGCCGACTGCATCCGGTTGAGGGCCATCGAACCGGATGCGTCTACGAGGAAAATCACCAAAGCACCCGCCTTTCTCACTAACCGCTTGGCACGCACGTCCCCCGACTCGACAATTACCTTTCTACCCGGCTGGCGCGATCGCCTGGCCTGCTGATAAGGTGCAGCTGCTCTCAAGGTCGCATCCACGGCAATGCGCCGCACCTTTCCTTTTGGCAACATGGGTTTCACGTACCGTCCCCGATCTTCAGAAAAGATCGCACTGCGACTGCCGGACTTACCCTGCCTTTGTGCCATCTGGGCAAAGTACAGCACGCTGTCATCCAGAATTACTCCCTCTGGATCGAAGACAAACTCTTCGGGAATGCTAGTTTCTTCTTCTTCTGGTTCTTCGGGACTGTCCTCATCCTCTTCGTCCTCCTCTGAGGAATCATCGAGCTGTTCGTCAGACGGTGGCGGTGGTGGGGGGGGCGGCGGTGCCTCATCTGGTGGCGTTTGCACGACTGTGGCCCGGGGGACGATTACCAATTCCACCGCACTGCGCAAATCTTCCGCGCTGACATAGGTCCGTCCCTCCAGTGCCGCGCTAGCTTTGGCCACCTTCACGGCAAATAATTCCGCCCGATGTCCCTGCACCCCCGCCCGAATGGCCTCCTCTACTAGATAGGTAATTTTTTCGCTGGTAATGCGGACATCTTTGAGCCATTCCCGCCCCAGGAGAATTTGAGTTTTCAAGTCCTCCATGTCCTCGCCGTACTGCTGGAGAAATTCTCGGGGAGATTTGGCGTAGGCCAGGGCCCGATCGACCGCTTGCACCCGATCGTCCAATCCCAAAACCCCATCAGCGGAGAGGTTAATGGCAATGCGATCGAGCAAATGGCGGCGCAGGGGACCTTCTTCCGGGTTGTAGGTAGCAATCAACAGAGAATTGCTCTGATGTTCAAAACTAATCCCCTCCCGTTCGATTAGGTTCCGTCCTTCACTCAAAACCGTTAGCAGTTGGTTGCCAATTTGGTCATCGAGTAAATTAATTTCATCCACATACAGGACGCCCCGGTTAGCAGCGGCCAGCAACCCCGGTTGAAATACCGTCTGACCTTGCTGCACCGACTTTTCCACATCCACTGAACCTAAGAGTCTGTCTTCCGTCACCCCCAGGGGAATTTGCACGAAGGGCGCAGGAATTATCTCTGTTTCCTGACTTTCTTGGGTTGGTTCTTCATTACTGATGGCCCCTTTCGCCACTTCAATGGGTGGCAGTAAGGCGTGTAAAGCCCGTGCCATCACTGATTTTGCCGTGCCCCGACGACCCGCGATCGCCACTCCTCCCAATTCCGGGTCGATCGCCGCTAGCAGCAGCGCTAATTTGATTGCTTCTTGACCGACAACAGCCGTGAGGGGAAAAGTCTTGATGGTAGACGAGATTGCAGCCATAATTTGAATAATTGCTTTTCCGTGCTAAAAGAGCATAGCAATATCGATAATATCATCTTTTCTCCTTCCCTTTCCGACTGGCAATGATCTCTTCTCTCTGTGTCCCTTGAATTGAACAGTCCTCTCATCATGTCCTTCGAGACGATCGTTTCCAGAGACGCCCGTCTCTTTCTACTTACCGCTGGGTCTTTTTATTCCCACCGCGTCGTTTCCGGAACACCCACCTATGTTGTGCGCAGGATACGACACAACAGGGTGGGTGTTCCCGGAAACGACCGATAGATTATCCCTCCCTATAAATTTATCCAATAGCATATAAATCATCTTACCCATGGATAAATCATCCAATAGCATATAAATTATCCAATACCAACGCTCAGTTATCCCACCCATGGAGCAATCGTTATGCAGAACCAAGCCATGCAAGCATTAGGCCACATTTCTCCCGGGCCTGCAACAACGACTTAACCTATACTTTCCGATTTTTCTGAGGTTTGTAGTGAGGACGGAAGTCCTCACTACAAACCTCAGTATTGCGCGCGCAGCGCAGGCACGGCCTAGGCGCAGCGCATAAGCCGTGCCTCGCAACAAGTGCCGTCTTCACCTATATATAGGGGTGCGCTTCTTTTCCACCATGTACAGAATACCAAGTCTGGCAAGGCGAGATGTTCTACTTTGGGGGCCCACGTTGCACTGCCCATAGGCTGCGGCCCGATTCAGCGGTAGCCCAGAAACCAGGTCTTGCCGGAATTACCTGGTTTCTTAATATTAAAGAGATGCGATCGCCCTTTTTCCATCTAGAGCGATCGCCCCCATACCATTGTGAAATACCGTTCCGGAAAAATCAGACGCAGCCCCGCTCTTTAGGTTGCTGTTGGCGCATGGGGGCCTCGCCCCCCAGCGACTTTCGTTTCCGGAGACGCCCACCCATGTCGTGCGCGGGAGCGACACGACAGGGTGGGCGAAGAGGAAACGACCCAACCATTAGAAATCAATGTTTCTCGCCTCTTCCTGCACCGTTCCGGAAAAATCTGGTACTCTCGCAGTTTGCTTCAGAATGGTAATTCGCCAACAGAATCCTTGAGAGTGGGGATGGGTGTGATCCTTAATTACAGAAAACTGTCACCGCCAGTGGAGCCCTGGCGTTTAATGCCAATCACCGTGGGCAGCGGCGGACCATCCGCATCCCCCTCAATATTACTCGGCCAATTACTGCCTCGCGGTACTCTGCGAGTCTGATTAAATACGCGACCATTCAAGTTCAACATCTCAATGTCGCGATTCAGTTGAGTTCCATCCCCGATCGGCACATCTTCTCCTGGATGCTGCACTGCTATGATGAGGGTATCCCCTACGAAGGTAGGACCAGTCATCTCACAGCGCACGGGACCGTAGCCAAAGGGGATCACTGCTCCCGCATCTGGTCCGCTAGTAGGAATGTAGAACAGCCAATTATTGCCGAAAACTCCCACCAAGGCATCCGCATTGCCTGTTTGCGCGTGGTCGATCGTCCGTTCTTCGGGATCGGGACCAGTGCGAAAACCATTATGTCGGCTAGTGGACATATCCGTGACACCCCAGACATTTTCAAAGTTGTCAAAGGCTAGGTTATCCACGTTGGCAAAACCAGCTCCTAAAACGGCTCCCTGTTCTCCGCCTTGGGCGAAGCGTTCCCAACGGAAGCTATTACTCCTACCGTTGGCACTGTTTTCCATAATTTTGTACAGTCCCCCCGACTGCTGAGTCGCGTTCGCTGCTGCACTGAACTTGCCGACCTGAAAAATCCGCGAGTCAGGATAGCCGTCGCTGCCTGGCGTGCCGTCGGTATAGGCAATGAATACTTCTTTGGTAGTGGGGTGGACTTCCAGATCTTCTGGACGGGCCGTGGGAGTTCCGCCCACCAGATTAGCAGCCAGGAAAGCATCAACCAAAAGAGCACCTTGGCTGTCATAGAAATCCCTCAGCCTCTTACCCCGATAATCGGATAGTGCCGTATCCTCATTGGTCAGGTCTACCACAAAGGGACCGCCATCTTCAGTTTGGCCAGCAATCCCGCTGCGCTTCGGCAGTTGTACGTGACCGTTTCTTTGCGCTTCTCCTAGGGCGGCCAGTTCCCGCGAGGCAATCTGTGACGGGACATTGGGATTGGTGGGAATATTAAGCAGTAAGGGAATCCATGCCCCCGTACCGTTAGCATTCAACCGGGCACAATAGAGAATGCCATCTTCCAACAAGCGGCTATTGTTCGGATCGCTCGGATCTCTGACTACGCCATTACTGACAAACTTCCAGGTGTGACCTCCCCGACGATCGTCTCCCATGTAGGCGATCAACCTGTTGCCTGCTTCTACCCGGAAGGCAATATTTTCATGACGGAAGCGACCCAAGGCAGTGTGTTTCCTGCCCCGTTGTCGGGGCCGCAGGACCGGGATTTCTACCATCCAGCCGTATTTCTCTCCCACTAGACCGAATATTTCCCCGATCGAATCTTCAACATAGCCTATCTGGGTGCCATCAGGCTTGACATCCTCATTGACAACACTCTGAAAGTTTTCCTCTGCCGTCAGGATGGTTCCCCAAGGTGTTGTTCCCCCAGAACAGTTGTAGGCCGTGCCGATAATCCGATTTCCCAGTCCATCTGAGTTTACTTCCTCAAAGACCTCGGTGGCAGCAGGTCCAGTCCCTATCAGAAAGTTGCGGTCCCCTCGCCTTTCGCCCCAGGATATGACCCGCCGATAGCGGTCCGTGCGCTGGCTGTTAATCAATAAGCCTGAAAGACCGTGGATGCGGCGATTAAAGCGACCCTCACTCACCACTTGAAAGCGACCTGCTGCATTCCTTCTCACCCGCAGGATAGAACCGCCCTGGTTATACATAAATTCTCCCAGAGTAGCGGGATTTACTTGCGACAAATCTTGGCCAAGCACTAACTCATCAGTTGTGGGTAATCCTGCATATTCTTCAGGTTCTTCAACTAGCAAAATGCTCATCGGGTAGGAGACGTACTCGTGATTCACCCAGAGGAAACCGTTATTATTGCTGCCGCGAATGGGAATGTAACTCGTGAAGTCGCAGTTGTAGCCCACGTAATCTTCTGGGTTCGGAAATACCCGATCGCCCCACTTGACTATCACGTAACGTTCGTATTCTGGCGGCACCACCACGTCATCTATGACGTTGTAGCTATCTAAGCTAGGATCTGCTACAGCTGGCAGAGTTTCGCCTGCACCATCAATTCCCGTGGGCAAGAAGCTTTCCTTATCTTGGTAAATCTCTAAAGGATGGGGCAAGCGCACCGGGGTGAATGACAGATCCCCTTCAATTGCTTGGGCTATGTTGCCGCCAGTGCCCAATATTTTTCGTTCCAATCCCCCATCTGCTACTACCGCTGCTGCTGCACCGCAGCCAAAGAAAATCAGCAGTTCTCTGCGAGTTAATTTAGACATAAAACCGTCTTTTGTTCTCCTCTACATCACATTTTTGCTCTTGATTCACCGAAACAATCTTCGCATTTGTAAGTCAATCAATAGAAGCGAGGGTGATTTCCTTTACTCAAAAAACTACCATACACTCTACTTTCATAATATTAAGTTTTGGTAATTACCTAATTAAGGTTTATTTGTCTTTTGCTTAAAAATTGCTATCTGACTATTAATTGGCGTTAAAAAATATTGACTTGAAAAGATAGATGTGATAGTTGGCAATTCCCAATCAGTTGTGAAAATTGAGAAACCCGGTTTCGCTTTAAAAACCGGGTTTCTGGACATCTTTACTGTGGGACAGGCGGAACCCTACAAGCGATGAATGGCTACAACGGCGGGTTTGGGCGGGTCGTCCGGACCTTTACCGGGCCAGTTGGAACCGATCGGCCCGCGGACGGTCCGAAAAATCGGCACTTTCCGTTCCTGGATAAATTCCTGACCGTCGGGTAGTCTGATGGCAAATTTACGGACTTCTGCGGCGTGTCCAGAGACGCCCACCCTGGTGGTTCGTTTCCTCTTCACTCACCCTGTCGTTCGCCTACGAGCGCTCCGACATGGGTGAGTGGATCGGTAAACGAAAGCTCTCGGACACGGCGGCTCCATTTTGACGCTGGCCATTCTTTCCCCCTGGATGTTGCAGGGAGATGAATAATGTCTGTTGATCCGGGGTGAAGCATGGTCCGCAGGTTTCTGTCTCCATAGGCCCGATCGCGAAGGGGTATGCTTTGCCAGCATTAGGACCGGAGGAGGGAATAAACCAGGTGCCATTGTTGCCAAATACCCCCAGGATTTCATACTGGTTGACAGGGCTACCGTCAGGTTTCACTCGACTGGGCAGGGGTCTGTTCTGACTGCCAGTAGAGAGGTCTGTTACCATCCAGATATTGCTATCCCGGTCGATCTCCAGGTTATCGGGATTGGAAAAACCCAGACCGCCGGAGGCCGGTTCGCCCCCTAGGGCCAGCATTTCCCAGCGGAAGGTCATGGCAGAAGGTTCTAACCCATCTTCCCGCAGCTTCACGATCCAGCCATACTCGTAGGGAGACTCGCCGTTGGGTCCGGTGAAGATATCCTTCTCAGCACCGCAGGCTACTGCCGGGACTCCCCGAGGTAAAGGCAATGTAAAGAGTGCCGTCCCTAGCAACATCGGTGTCTTCGGGACGGGCCGTGCAGGTGATCCCAGCTGCATTGGCCGCGTAATGGGCATCGATCAGAATTGCCCCTTGTTTTTCTATATAGTTGCCGAGGTAGAGATCCCCCAAGGTCTGATACCGCTTCCCAAAGGCGATCGCCTGGGCATCGTTGTCGATCTTGACCGCGCCCCCGACGATTTCGGGGTTGGGGAGAGTGACATTGTACCCTCTAGTACCCAATACTTGACTGGGCAATACTGGATATACGGGAGTATTGGGTTTGAGGGCTATCCAACGACCCGTACCATCGGGATAGAACTTGGCACCGTAAAGCATGCCCTCCGTCATTAGCCTGCTGTTGGCCTTGTCTTGCGGGTTGCTGACTAATTTTTGGCTGAGGAATTTGTAGAGGTGTCCCCCCCGCTGGATCGCATCTGGAATATACAGCCAACTGCTTTCCTGCTACTGCCCTGACTCCGACGGCTTCGTGACGGAAACGTCCCAACCAGGTATGCTTGGTGCCATAATCATTGGGGTTGGCTGGATCTACTTCTACCATCCAGCCATACTTGTTCCCTGCCAGACCGAAGACATTCCCCTGGCCATAGATCGCACCAGGGTTGATGGCAAAGCCGTTCAGTCCGGGGTTCATTGAGGAACCATCGGCAAATACTGGTTCCGGTACCTGGGCCTGGAAGTTTTCTTCTGCACTCAGGACTGTCCCCCAAGGGGTGGTCCCGCCAGCGCAGTTGGCAAAGGTGCCGATGATGCGCGAACCCAACCCGTCCTCGTAACCTCTCTTATTCCTTTTCTCGAACACGGCCACTACACGTAAAGTTCTTGGCATGGGGATCTGTCGGGGGTCTAGATATACTTCTGGCCTGCTTGCCAACCCGAGATACCTGTTATCCTGCGATCGGCCTCTGAAAAGGTGCGCGCCCACTTACCATCGGAGTTGCGGCCCAGGGAAATCACCCCTATTCCCTGGTCTATTAAACATTCCTGACAGATTTCCCGGATTTTAGCTTTCAGAGGGTTATCTTCAAACAAAACAAAAACGTTAATATCACCCCGGGTTGCAGCTATTACTTCCTAAAAAAATAAAGATCGCCCGATCGCCTGTCCATAGGTCTGCATCCAGGTAAAGCCACTGATATACTCGAAGTTGATCGTCAAGTATCCTCGATCGGGGCCTGTTTCCACAAATGCTAGATAATCATTGTTATAGCCGCAGCGCCCGTCACCTATCTTGTCACCCCAAACTGCGATCGGGTCATAGGTGAACCCTTCTGGCAGTACGAGATCGTCTACAACTTCGTAGCTGCTATAGGCGGCAATTTGTTTGGCAGCTGGCTGGTCGTCTATCTCTAGGGGAACTGGCACTTTAATGGGTTTAAAGCTCATGCCCCCCTGAAGGGGGGCCCTGGTTAAAGGGCATAGATAATTTCTGTCCCTGGTGCTTGCCGCAGGCACCAAAGGCAATGGTGGCAGCCCCCGCACCGAGGAACATTAAGAACTGTCTGCGTTTGACATTCATAATCGAGCTGTTGTAAGATAAATTAAAAAGTGGATTTCTCATCTATGGCAAATCACAAATAGAACAGAACAATGAAGCGAAGCTCAATTTTTGCGGGTCTGGTAGCTATTGTACTGGTGTTGTCGATCGGCGCTGGCGGTTTTTACTGGTGGAACTCCCACGGTGGGACAGTGGCCGAACAGGATAGCACAATGGCAACTCCTACAGCAGCAATGTTCGTGCCGAAAACGGCCACGGCGATGCTGTCGCTGTTGGTGAATCCCGATCGGTTGGAGGCGTTGGGACTGTCAAATGGCAAGAGTTCTGGTGCATACCTGGATCTAGTTAAATCATCCCTGCTAGCCGCCTCGGGTTTAGATTACCAGGAATATATCGCTCCTTGGGTGGGAGATGAAATAACTCTAGCAATTACTTCTCTGGATATCGATCGGGACGAGAAAAATGGGCGTCAACCGGGTTATCTGTTGGTAGCTAGGACTAAAGATGACCAGCTCGTGTCCAGAGACGCCCACCCTGTCGTTCGCCTGCCCGGCAACGACATGGGTGGGCGTTCTCGGACACGAAAGGCCCGGGAACTCTTGGAACTGTTCTGGCAGCGTCAGGGGGTGGAGGGAAAAGATTTGGCATTTGCATCCTATAATGGCATTGAGATTGTCTCCTGTAGTCAGCCATTGGATATCGCTACGGCGGTAGTGGGTGGGCAGGCTGGGTTTGTCTTGTTTGCTAACTATCCGAAGGTGCTACGGGATGCTATTAATAATGTTCAGGTGGCGGAGAGAAATATCACTAATTTTGCAGGTTTTCAGGCTCTAGATTTAACTAATCCCAAGATTGGCTTGATGTATCTGAATTTTCCTCGCAGTCAGCAGGGACAGGAGCTTTATACAAGTATGGCGATCGCTCTAAAATCAAGCCAGCAGGGATTACTGGCGTCAACAACTTTGTTTGCCCCAGGAAACCAGAAGTTGCTGGGGACAGCGCCAGCCTTTTCTCAGCCAGTGGAGGCGTTACAATATATTCCAGAGGCAAGTACGATCGTAGCTGGGAGCAAAGACTTGGCACGGCTGTGGGAACAGTTACAAAGGGGAATATCGGGTTACGAGTCTCTGGAAAATCTGGTCGGTCAGTCGATCGCGGACTTGCAAACTCGCTGGGGGATTGATTTACCCGCAGACCTGTTTCAGGCGGTGCGCGGCGAGTATGCTGCGGGATTATGGCCTCGGGAAGAGGGCCAGGTAACAGATTGGATTTTTGTGGCGGAAAAGTCGTCTGGAGAGACTCCCGCGTTGATGGCAAGTTTACAGTCGAGGGATCGAGAATATAATATCAAGGAATTGCAGGTGGCAGGTATACCAGTTTCGGCCTGGATAAAGTTACCAGAAAATGCCGAAGTTCCCGCAGCAGAGTCGGAATTAAACGAACAAGTAAGTGAGGTGAGTGCTACTGTAGAAGAACAATTAAAGGAGCAAGTGAGTGAGGTTAGCGCTACGGCAGATGAGGAATTAAAGGAGCAAGTGAGTGAGGTTAGCGCTACAGCAGATGAGGAATTAAAGGAGCAAGTGAGTGAGGTTAGCGCTACGGCAGATGAGGAATTAAACGAGCAAGCGATCGGGGTTAGCGCTACGGCAGATGAGGAATTAAAGGAGCAAGTGAGTGAGGTTAGCACTACCACAGATGAGGAATTAAACGAGCAAGTGAGTGAGGTTAGCGCTAACGCAGATGAGGAATTAAACGAGCAAGTGAGTGAAGTTAGCGCTACCACAGATGAGGAATTAAACGAGCAAGTGAGTGAGGTTAGCGCTAACGCAGAGTCGGAATTAAACGAGCAAGTGAGTGAGGTTAGCGCTACGGCAGATGAGGAATTAAAGGAGCAAGTGAGTGAGGTTAGCGCTACAGCAGATGAGGAATTAAAGGAGCAAGTGAGTGAGGTTAGCGCTACAGCAGATGAGGAATTAAAGGAGCAAGCGATCGGGGTTAGCGCTACGGTAGGAAAGTACGAGATATTTGCTACCTCCCTGGAGGCGATGGAGGCAGCAATTAATGCCCCAGAAGCTGGTTCTATACTGACTGCGAGCAATTTTCAGGAGAGTATTGCGCCCTTGGCCGAGTCCAATGATGGCTATTTCTATCTGGACTGGGTGGATGGTAAGGAAATCTGGGAACGTCAGGTGCCTTTGTTGAGGTTGGCGGAAATCATCGGCAAACCCCTGTTCGAGAATTTGCGCACTCTCACTATTAGCAGCTACGGTAGCGAGGTGGGGGAACGGAAAGCGGATATCTTTTTCCGTCTGGGAAAATGATTTATGGCCGCCACTGCCGAGAAACCGGGTTTCTGCGATCGCTTGTCGAAGAGCGAACATTGAGAAAAGAAACCCGGTTTCTGACTGCTGCCTGCCAATCGCGTAGCGTGCGCACGGGCCCCCTCCGCTGCGCGAATCGCATCCCATCGGGTCGGGGGACAGTAGGCGATCGCTAGTTGCAAGATGGGGCTGTTGTTGACCGGTTTGTAGTAAACACTTCAGTGTTTCCGTGCCTCGTTCAGGGGCACGGGCCGCTAGTTGCAAGATGGGGCTGTTGTTGACCGGTTTGTAGTAAACACTTCAGGAGAGCAGAGAGCAGCCAGGGAACAAGGATAATTGGTAAAGCGGACAATAGGAGATAATCTCCATGCAAGTAATCTATCCCGCCCTTTCAAAGGAGGGTGAGAACTATTGCACCTCATCCATATTTTCCATTCACAATTCACAATTCACAATTTTCAAGATTTAGAGATTAAAGGTTCCCAATGGGAACGGGTTCGAGATCGTCAGCAGGAGTAAAACCGAAAACCCGCGAGTAGAAGTAAAACTCCCCATCCAGAGAACGCTTGATATTCTCAGCTTTGCGGAAACCATGCTGTTCCCCGGGAAAAGCAACATAGGCCACAGGTAAACCCTTGGCTTTCAGGACATCAACCATCATTTCCGCTTGGTTGGGTGGGACAACTTTATCTTCGAGTCCTTGGAAGAAAATTACCGGACAGGATAGGCGCTCGATGAAGTTAATGGGCGATCGGGCTTCATATAAATCCTGACGTTCTGGATAAGGACCGATCAACCCATCCAGATAGCGGGACTCAAACTTATGAGTATCCCTGACCAACGCCTCTAGGTCGCTAACCCCGTAGCGACTCGCCCCCGCCTTAAAGGTATCGCGGAAGGTCAGGGCTGCTAGAGTAGTGTAGCCCCCCGCACTGCCACCCGCGATCGCCAGCCTGTTTCCATCCACCAAACCCTTCTGGGCCAGATACTTCGCCCCATTCACGCAATCATCCACATCCACGATACCCCAGCGGCCCTGTAGCCGCTGACGATAGGCCCGGCCATAGCCACTACTACCGCCATAATTAACATCTAGCACCCCAAAACCGCGACTCGTCCAATATTGAATCTTCAAACTAAAAGCACTAGAGGTAGCTGCTGTCGGTCCTCCGTGACTTTTAACTAGCAGAGGAGGTTTTTCCCCAGCAGGTGCAGTGTAATCCTGATTTTGGGGCGGATAAAAGAAACCAAAAGCAGTCAGTCCCTTCTCCGTCAGAAACTCTACTGTTTGTGGCACCGACAGATATCCCTTGTCAACTTCCAGCTGAGTTGACTGACGCAATACCTGAATATGCTTGCTAGACAAATCTAGCCGGGCGATCGCAGTCGGTTGGGTGGCCGAACCCCCAAGGAAAACCATTTTCCCCCCTGCTACCTGAGGAGAAGAGATATTTGTGTAGGGAGTCTCAATTACTTTTAGCTGCAAGTGCTGTGTATCCAGACTTGCCAAGTACCAGCGACCCGCTTGAGTGTAACTGCAGATAATCCGACTTTCCGATTTTTCGGGCCGTCCGCGGACCGTATCAAAAGCATAGGTGGACATGCCAAACACCCACTGGGGAAGTCCAAACTCCGCCGTCTTGTCGTATAAGGGTTCCACCAGACCATCTTGGTAGCGGTAGAGATTCCACCAATTACTGCGATCGGACACAAAATGCAAAATGCCCTGGGGGGACCATTCCGGTTGAAATATCGACTCATCAGTACCCCCAGCAACCAGCGTTCCTGCTGCCAAACTGCCATCTGCCTGGATCTGGGCAGTCCATAATTGGGTGCCATCCCAGGGCATATGGGGATGATTCCAGGTTAACCAGCACAACTGAGAACCATCCGGACTCAGGCGAGGCGACGAGTAAAAATCATTTCCCTCAACCAGCAGCCTACTCTCTCCAGTTTCCAGATTAATGCTAGCGATCGTATTAACGGGTTCCCCCTCTCCGGAGTGGTCTTCCTGGACGCAGATCAGACGATGTCGCAGCTTGTCAACGACAGCATCAGCATAACGCAGGGGCGCATCTGGAGTTAGGGGTTGTGGTTGTTCGCCGACAGTCTGGCGGTAAAGACGCCGATCGGCGAAATTCGAGAAATAAACCACACCCTCACTGACAAGATAGGCGCCGCCGCCATACTCGTGAACGCGGGTACGGACATTAAAAGGAGATGGCGTCACATCAGAGACTTGTCCATCACGAGAGTAGCGGACGATCGCATAGCGTCCCCCTTCAGCCGGTCGTCCTTCAATCCAATAGACATCCTCCCCATCCAGGGTAGGTGAGGCCAGTCCCACAACCCCTGCCACAATCAGATCTGAGGAGATAGGAGATTTCCAAGCACCATAGGGTGCTACTTGCGCTTTTCTCATATTGCCACAACATTTACAGCTATCAATCCATCTTCTCACATCTGCAACAGGAGAGTTGCCCGCAAAAATACTACCTCTGCCTACTTAAAAAGATGTATCCTAGTATAATACTAGACAATTGAGATAATCGCTCTTATGACAGATAGTAGCCAGTATACAGTTGTATCCATATTTTCTGGTGGTATGGGTCTCGACCTCGGACTGAAATCTACAGGACGGTTTAGAATCTTAGCATGTATTGAGAAAGATAATGCCTGTACAGAAACGATTCGTCGCAATCAGCAATCGGGCAAACTAGATCGAAATATGAAAGTCTTCGAGAGAGATATTTGTGCTGTTAGCCCGTCAGAAGTATTAGATGCAATTGGTCTTCAGCCCGAGGAACTAGACCTGATAGTTGGTGGGCCACCCTGTCAGTCATTCAGTACAGCAGGAAAGCGTCGAACAGTGCAAGACCCACGGGGTATATTACTTTGGCAATACCTGCACTTTATTGAAGTTATCAAGCCGAAATTCTTTCTCATGGAGAACGTGCGCGGGCTGCTCTCCGCAGCCCTTCGCCACCGCCCGATCGCCAAACGTCCAGAGAAGGGAGGTTTAGCCTTAGAACCTGACGAAGAGCCTGGTTCTGTAGTTAAGCTTTTTGCTAGTGACTTAAAAAATATTCCCGGAGCTTCTTACCACATGGACTGTTTTGAAGTCAATGCCGTTAACTACGGTGCGCCGCAGATCCGGGAGAGAGCACTCTTCATCGGTAATCGCTACAACGCAGTAGTTGACTTTCCCGACCCAACACACGGCCCATCGGAAGAAAAGGAAATGCAACTCTCTCTTTTTGGTAATGAGTCTGACAGAAAACCTTGGGCGACATTGAGGGACGTCATAGGTGACATGAGAGAAGAGAACCCAGTTGTAATGGACTTTAGCCCTCGAAAAAAATACTACCTCAGCCTGGTTCCAGAAGGGTCAAACTGGCGGAGTTTACCTGTTGAAATCCAGAAAGAATCAATGGGGAAAGCCTGGTATGCTAAAGGGGGACGTTCCGGTTGGTGGCGTCGGCTAACATTTGATTTGCCCTGTCCGACTCTAGTGACCATGCCCAACCATGCTAGCACTTCACTCTGCCATCCTACGGAAACGAGAGCTTTATCTGTTCGAGAGTATGCTAGAATTCAGGAGTTTCCTGATGATTGGGAATTAGCGGGTTCTGTTGCTCAACAATATGCCCAAGTTGGTAATGCAGTTCCCACCAGACTCAGTCAGGTCGCAGGCACGGTTATAGCCGAACAACTAGATCGACTTGCTCAAAGAGGTTGGAAGCCTTACAAAGAAGAACAACGGGACTATCGCGTCATATATGTTCAATCTCATGTCAGAACTAGACAATGGTTCAAAGCCGGTAAGACATATATTTGGTCCGATCGGTCTGCGGACGGCCCGAAAAATCGCGATTCTAATAGTCAAGCAGCTTACGGAGCACCAAAAACAACGCGAAAAGTAACTATCATAGACTAAAAAAATGTAGCATTGCTAAATGATGTGAGATTTTTATGGCAAAAGCGCACCCAGGATTACCACAGGTAAATAGCAGGGTAATCACAAAGTCAAGTCTTTTAGCAGGTTTAGAACTGGTTGACTCTCGGTCAGAGTCAACCAAGCGAGTCCTGGCGATGGAAAATCAGTTTCGCGATCGAATCAGGCATCACGTTGCCTCTCTCCCTGCGGAAGACGCTAAATTTAATTAATTCCAGGTAGTGATAAACATGTAGTGATGTGATGGCTAGTCTGTCCCAATAGGTGTGGGGATGTGGCATTTTCAATTTTTCGGCTGGGACGTCAATGCCTGAAATATCGTTATTTGACTTGCCGTTGGATGCCACTATTACGATCTCCGTCTGAGCTTTCTTGTGCTAACATCACTACTTGTGACCCACTACCTAATTCCAGTCGATTTCAATTTTTCAATTTGTTCGGAAGTAATTCCATATTCTAACAGCAAACTTTCTAACTCTTTGATATCCTCGCTGTCTTCAATTGTAAAATATTCTCCAGAAACCATCTTTAATGTGTAATCTCCCCTGGAATATCGCTTTATTGATTCTATGAAATTCACATTAATCAAAGCAGAATAGTCACGGTTTGTTGGGATTATTCTCCTGCTATAGCTCTCATAACTGGATGACCTGGATTTAAAAATAAATTTCATGGTTCATGCTCCAATTATTTTAGGTACTTTCTTCAAAATGAAGGAGATGCAATTATTTACCATGGCTAGTAGCCTGGATCTGGATCGGCACCGGCGGAGTTACCGACCCAACTGATAGCTAATTATAACGCAATCCAGAGGACAGATGGCAAACTTCATCCGATTTTTCCGGAACGGTTCGTCAATCTCTGCTGTCTGCTGTATCTCCAGAATGTAATTAAGCCCGCCTGCGAAGTTTGCCACGCTGCGCAAGCGAAAAACGCGAAAAAAATCGCAATGACATTGCTTTGCACCGTTCCGGAAAAATCGATGTAGCCCCACCGGTGGTAGCGCAGCGTGTCGTGGCTTATAAATAATTAACCCCGGGACAAAATCGGCACTAACTTAACCCCATATTCCGCTTCAAAAACTGCCTTCTTCTCATTCAAGCTCCATAATTCTAATTCACAGTTATCATCTGGATTAGCAGGGTGCAGGTGCAGGCGCAATTCTTTTTTCTTTGAATTATATTCACACCGCACTGCTTTAATCGCACCAATCTGACGCCGCTCGAGGGCCACAGCTAGTCGCAGCAGGGGACTTAATTGCGCCACCATCTCCCGATGCTTGTGACTGGCTAAATTGTTGTAATTTTCGTGCTTCTTCTTCGGCGGACTCTTGCGGTGATACCGGGCTAAATTAGCAATTACTTCTACCTCAGTTTCCGTATAACCCAGCAGTTCCCCGTTACGGATCAGATAATAAGAATGCTTGTGATGGGCAGCATGACTGATATAAACGCCACAATTGTGCAAAATTGCCGCCGCCCAAAGCATTTCCCGTTCTTCCGGTCCCCATCTGTGTAAAATCCCCTGAATTTGGTCAAATAGACTCAGAGAAAAATCGGCACTTCGCTCAGCAGATTCGAGCTGGACCTGGTATTTATGGGCAACTTTGATCGCGCTGCGCTGACGCACCTCACTCTGGTAGCATAGCTTATCAGAAATTAAGCCGTGGGCAAGCATCCAATCAACAATAATCCCTTCTCGGAGACTGCGTTCGCAAATTGTCACAGAATCAAGACCCAGCAGCCGCATGGCTTCGAGTAAAATTACCGCCCCCGCCAGGATAATTTCCGATCGCTTCTCGGACATGCCCGGAATTTTCGCCCGTTCGGAGTCGGAAAGAGTACGCAAGCGATCGACTAATGCGCGCAGGTGCTTGAAGCTCAGTTCATAGCCAGTGAGGGGACTTGGCTCAAGGCCCAGCTGATTGTAGGCAGAGATCGTGCCCAGGGTTTCGATCGTACCGGAAGTTCCCACTAAACGAGGTCCTTCCCCAGGCTGTAGATGAGCCTGTAATTCCTCAACCGGACGTTCTAGCCTCCCCCGCACGTATGCTTGCAGATAGAAAAATTCCCGATCGCTGATGGGGTCAGTGATGATATACTCAGCAGTGAGTCGTACCGCACCCACTTTGGTACTGCTCAAGGTGCGCGGGTCCCGACCATCTCCTAAGATTAATTCTGTCGAACCGCCGCCTATATCAATGATGATATGGGGTTTACCGTTGAACTCCATCGCCGACAAGACACCCAGATAGATTCTTCTGGCTTCCTCTGGTCCGGAGATTAAGTTGATGAACAGCCCCAACTCTGATTTTACCTGCTTGAGGAAGTCCCGCCCATTGGGAGCCTCTCGCACCGCACTGGTGGCTACCGCGATCGTCTGTTGGACCTTCAGGCTTTTGGCAATTTCCAGAAACCGTCTCAAGGCGGCGATCGCCCTGGACATCGGTTCCGGTTTCAACTTACCCGTCTTGGGTTCTCTATCCCCCAGTCTGACCGTTTCCTTTTCCCTGGCAATAATCGTAAACGCTGGCAGTTTCGGTTGGATCTCCACTACCACCATATGAACCGAGTTAGTCCCGACATCGATCGCCGCCAGCACTATTTCTGAATCCACCGGCTGTGAATTCTGCCTGACTACCTGGTCTTTACTCTCTAAGATTGAATCAAGCATACCTACCTATTGAAGAGTGACAATTTCCTAGCCAGTAACAACAATATAGCAATTGGCATTTACCTATCAGCCATCGATGCGCGACAAGGGGTACGGCGAGTAGCGCTACAACCCGACGGCATCGAAAGCTTTTTCTGCTAGATATTGTTCAGGTATTTGATATTTAATCTCAACAAACACCAACTCGCTATATTAAAAAACATCGGAAGCATGTCAAGTAAAAATACTTGTGCATCGAAAGTTTCCCGCTACCACTTCTTAAAATTGGTAACAGTTAATAATTAATGGTAAGTTACAATTAGCAATTATCAATTAGCAATCATCAGATGATAGAACATATTGTTTTATTCAAGTGGCAGCCGGATGCATCCCCAGAAGCGATCGCCTCTGTGATGGATGGTCTTCTTCGGCTGAAAGCAAAAATCCCGGAGATTATCGACCTCTCCTGCGGGGAGAATTTCTCAGAAAGGGGGCAAGGGTTTCAACATGGCTTAGTAGTGCGATTAGCTTCCCGGGAGGCCCTCAAGAGCTACCAAGACCACCCAGCCCACCAGGAAGTCAAGCAAAACCTGATCTTACCCATCTTGACAGACAACATTGCCGTGGATTATGAAATAATGTAAAGTTTAGGCAAAATCAAGAAGGCTTATGCTAAGCGAGCAACAACCAGAACCGACCTGGCAGACTGTCATCCGACTGTTGAGGTGGGACAAGCCAGCAGGACGCCTGATTTTAATGATACCTGCCCTGTGGGCGGTATTTTTAGCAGCGCGGGGAAGGCCACCGGTGCTGCTGGTGGCTGTGATTGTCTTAGGGACTTTAGCTACAAGTGGCGCTGGGTGCGCGATCAATGACCTCTGGGACAGAGATATTGACCCGCAAGTGGAACGCACCCGCACCCGTCCCTTGGCATCCCGAACGCTGTCGGTAAGGGTCGGTGTAGTAGTAGCCTTGGCAGCATTAGCCTGTGCAGGAATACTAGCACTATGCCTGAATCCTTTGAGTTTTGGGCTATGCGTGGCAGCGGTGCCAGTCATCGTTTTCTATCCTTCAGCTAAGCGCATCTTCCCAGTTCCCCAGCTAGTGCTATCAATTGCTTGGGGGTTTGCCGTGTTAATTAGCTGGAGTGCAGCTGCCGAACGCTTAGAATCACCTACTTGGATCCTCTGGGGTGCCGTTGTCCTCTGGACCTTGGGCTTTGATACCGTCTATGCTATGCCAGACACCGAAGACGATCGCCGTATTGGGGTGAACTCCAGCGCCTTGTTTTTTGGCGATCGGGCCCCTGACGCCGTTGCCATTTTCTTCGCAGGTACAGCTATACTCCTAGGATGGCTGGGCTTCCGGATGCAACTGCACTGGACTTTTTGGCTAGCCCTAGGGGTGGCGATCGGGGGTTGGACAAGGCAAAGTTTTCAGTTACATCAGGAGGACATCCCCTGTTCTCTGTACGGTCAAATCTTCCGCCAGAATGTAGGGATTGGCTTTATCTTACTAGCAGGAATGATTGCAGGCAATCTGTTGTAGGGTGGAATGTCACTGACTTAGGGAGTTCCCAAAAATAAATTCCCCAATTTACCTGACGGTACCAACCGGTACATCTATGGGACTGGATAATTTTGTCCGATTATTTACGCGCTTAGTTCCCTTAAGCTGAAACCTCCCATGCAGTCATTGCGAGGGGGGGGACAACGTGAGGGGTGGAGTTCGGAGTTCGGAGTTCGGAGTTAAAGATGTCAAAAACGCTAATCTAGGGGGTTTCAGGCATTCATGACCCGACGAAAAATCAGGGCGATCGCAGCCGTCGAACTCACGTGGGACAAGGGGGAAGTCGGTGAAATCAAACAATTCGACCTTAGCAATTAGCCATTAGCAATTAGCGAGCATTGTTGCAAAAATGCAAAAGTGAGATGCTCCCAATTGTGTTTCTCCTTGTCAGAGCAGTTAATTGACAGATTGACTTTCAGTAAATAAGATTTCTTTTTCATATTCCTTAAGGTAATTAGCCGCCATTCTCAGATAATGAAAGTCTCTCATTGCTTTTTCCCGACAAGCTTGAGGCGAAATCTCATTGAGTCTCTCTACAGCAGCAATATATTCGTTCTGTTTGCGACAAATGAAGCCAACATCAGGTGAAACTAATTCCCTCAAAGCTCCGCGATCGCTACTTATTACTGGAGTCCCGGAAATTAATGCTTCAGGCACAACTAAGCCAAAGGGTTCGTGGATCAGTGTTGGAGCAAGGAGTGCTTTAGCACCAGCTATTAATTCTGCTTTCTGTTGTCCCCGTATTTCACCAACAAATTCAACTCCTTGCTCCCGACACATGGCAGCAAATTGACGTTGATAAAACTCATTCTTACTGGAACCTGCCACAACCAGCTTTATACCCAGTTCTTGGACTAAGAGCAAGGCAATACCAAATCCTTTCAACACGGCTCTTTCTAAACCACATACCAAAAAAATGAAATAATCAGATTTGGTTTCAGAATAGATGAATTCAGCAGGATCTATGCTATTGTAAACATAGCGATCGCAACCATAGCTTTGGGCATGGGAGCGTGAAACAAAAATCCAATTCTCTTTTGACAAACCTGAAACATCATGATTACCAAAAGGAGCATGGAATGTTCTTACCCAAGGCTTACCAAAGGAATCAAATGAAGCATATAGGGGAACATCCTGAAGCTGTAAAATGTGGCTCTTCGGTACTTGGTTTGCTATTTAGAGGGTGAAAAATCGCTGAAAGCTATGCTATGTAAGGCTTTGGCGGATCGAGAAACCCAATTGTTATCAACAACTGTCAGTTGATCGCATCAAAGCTTTGCCCAGCAAGGCTTACACCCTTGATTGGTTGCCAAAATACCATACTAACTACCGAAGAGCCTAAAATGTCAACATCAAACATTCGCTCCCTAACCTGATTAACGCTGTCTGGCAAAGGTTCTAGAATTTCATTCTGTCTGAGATCGTAGAAAACATCATGTCCTAGTTCTCCCAAGCCTTTAGCGAGCAAATCTGTGGTATGTTGAGATGCAGTCCCACTAACTTTAGCTGGATATTGGTGATTACTGGATATGTAGATACGCATTTTCTTCCTCTAGCTCTCCTCTCAATACTTCTCGGTTAATAACTTGTCATTGCTAGAGCGTCGGTCCATTAATAATACTTGACAAATTTACACATCTGTGAATAGCGCCCTTAATGACATATTCTCGTCTTCAAATCTCCCTGCTCCCTGCTCCCTACTCCCTGCTCCTCTCCCTGCTCCCTGCTCCCTGCTCCCTGCTCCTCTCCCTGCTCCCTGCTCCCTGCTCCCCTACAGCGACCAAGCTCTAGCTCTCCTCTTGCGTCTTCATTCAAATTCTCATTCTCTAATAAGGCTGTTTATTTGCAGTGAGCAGTTACCTCGATCCGTTTCATATGGATTAGCTATTGAAATATCTGACTTGCTTGAGTCTAGCCAATAATTCATTACATCATATTTATTGATAAAATTAAACCATTTATCATATAAAGCTAACACAGTAACTCCATCTTTGTAGGTATTCCGTTCGTTCCATCGGCGACGAAGAAGGTAAATTGATCTTTTATAAGCTTTAGGACTGTAGGCTACCCGCCTAAGGCCAGACAAAATAGACTCCCAGATCGGCGTAATCTGTAGGCTAGCATAATTGTCTTCTGGATTTTTCCTCCTTAAGTTCCTTCCTGGATTGTATAACAATGCAGTAAATATCCTAATAAGCCTTGAATTTTTGCGTTTAATTAATATTTTCAGTGAAACACAAAGTGTCACAATAATTACACTATCAGAGTTACTAATTAGTTCGTGAAGATATTTAAAACCATTTTCCGGTGAATACTCACTATATAAATCGTAGTGAAGAATTAATCGTCTAATAATTGGTTCGCTTATATCTGGCAACTCATGGGCATGAAGATAGCGCCATGCAGAAGGATCGGCTATACCAAGTTGTTCGGATAGACGGGAACAAGACCGTCGTCTTATTTTGTCAATCAGGAAAGATTTCCCAGCAGCAGATGTGCCCGCAATTATAACTAATTGGTTGACTTTGAACATTAATTTTTTTCTCCTACCGAATCTTATTAAATTGGGCTTCGTAAGACAATGCAGCGAGTTGGTGGAATGCCGATGGTGGCGATCCAGATTCAAGTCGCTTTCGTATCATCTCTGCACAGTCCTCTGGGCTGAGCAATGAAGTGTCAACTTCAAGGTCATAGATACCAGGAAAATGTACTTCACGCTGCCATAGGCAAACCCGAGACAGCATAGGGTTGTCTACCAAACCATCACCTCTGACACTGTTGCGCCGTCGTTCCATGATAACCTCAACAGGACAGTGAACTCCCACGAACAGTACAGGCAATCTTTTCAAACGCCTGGCACTTTCGGCAAGGATTCCTAAGGGTGTCGAGTAGCCATCATGGTGTCCGACATCGACAACGACGTTGAGTCCTAATCGGCTGTGGGCTGCTATAGATTCATACATTGCTGCATAAAGTACAGCAATAAGGGGTTCGAGATCTGGTCTTTCTCCACCAGGCCGTAGTCCAATTGCAGGATGATACCGCTTGGGCGTAATGTACTTCTTGAATGTATCAACCCCCAAATTCATCCAAATACCATCAAAGCTTTCCTGGATCGCCTTAACAATGCTAGACTTACCTGCTCGTGGAACTCCATTAAGGATGATGATCTGTCCTGGTTCATTGGTCTGGGCCAAGATCTCTCCTACTTTTTCTTCTGGTTTGTTCATCATCATGCATCAGCTAAGCAAGGTTGTTCTTCTTGAGAAAGGTTCAGGAGTGGCTTTTCTTCCCGAGGCAATAATCCGTTAGACTGGGATTTATACAAGTAGGCAAAATGTCCGTTCTTCGAGAGCAACTCGTTGCTCGAACCATCTTCCACAATTTTTCCTTCCTGAAATACAATAATGCGATCCATAAAGCTGAGGGTTGAGAGGCGGTGGGCAATGACTATGGCGGTTTTTCCTTGGATTATCTTTTTCAGATCCCTTTGGATGGTTTGTTCGGTGATAGAATCAAGGGAAGAAGTAGCTTCATCCAGAATCAGAATGGGAACATTTCTAAGCATTGCTCTGGCGATCGCAATACGTTGGCGCTGCCCTCCTGAAAGTTTTATCCCTCGTTCCCCCACCAAGGTTTGATAGCCTTCCGGCATTTCCGCGATAAATTCATGACAACAGGCTTTCTGAGCGGCTTCCATAACCTCCTCATCCGTTGCATCCAAGCGACCATAGCGAATATTCTCCATCAGGCTGCGCTGGAACAGAGAGGGGTCTTGGGGAATTAGAGCAATTTGAGCGCGAAGACTATCTTGGGTAATCTCATTAATGGGTTGATTATCAATGAGAATTTTACCCTGTTGAATCTCAAATTGACGTAAAATCAGCCGGGTAAAGGTTGTTTTTCCTGCACCTGAAAATCCAACCAGACCTACTTTTTGCCCAGGTTCAATTTTCACGGACAAGTTTTCAAATACCCTGTAACCGGAGGGATAATGAAAATTAACGTTTTCAAACTCGATAGATCCTGTTTTGACTTCCAAGTCTTCTGCTTGTGCCAGATCGGTAATCTCATGGGGTTGAGATAAAGTTTCAATAGCATCTCTACAATTACCGAATTGTTCAATCATATCTGCCAGTTGTCTGACAAGTTGACCTGCTTGATTTAGAAAGTTGATTAGAATGGTAACAATAAGGACAAAATCTCCCGCAGAAACCCATTGCTGCTTAAATCCATAAACCAGAAGCAATAGAACAATAACTTCACTCACTAAGAGGGTAAAGTTTTGAATAGAGAAAGCTTTGAGTGCATATTTTTGAAGATCGACTTGTTTATCAATCGTAGAATCTTGATGGACAGAAAACAAAGCCATTTCTTCTTGTTGACGGCCAAAGGAGCGCACAACATCATTGTTACCTAAAACATCAGTCACAAATCCCGAAATATTAGCATTTGCAGCTGAGTAATCGCTTGCCTTATCGTAAAGCCTTTTTGCTAACTTAGGAACAACAAACCCTATAAAAAACAAGAACCATAGTATAAAAAATATACCCATAGTTGGGTGGATCAAAATCATAAAAATAAATATATAAACAAAATTAATTGCTAAACTTATGAAGCTCGTGAAGCACAGATTAGAAATTTGATGGAAACTATTGACCAGACTGAACAACTTGCTCGAAACTGCTCCAGATAAGTTACTTTGAAAAAAATGACTGGAATGTCCTAGAGTATGATTCAAGAAAGATCGTAAAATCACTCGATAGTAACCTGGTACGGAAAATATCCGAATCCAGCCTCGAAGGACAATAATCAGTTTCGCAAAGACTAAACAACTAATGTAAATAACAACAGGAATTACAAAGTCTTGGCAAGAAATATTCTCTTTTGCCTGAGCTGCAACAAAGCTATCTAGGATTACTTTTAGTTGATAAGACTTCAGCATCACTAAGGAAGCCCCAATTACCGCTACCACGGCCTTGGCAATAAATTGCCACCGGAGTGGACGATCGGCTTGCCATAAGACATACCAAAATAATTGTCCGATTGTTGCAGGAATACTGATTTTTTCCTCTAAAATTGGAGTTTTCAGCAGCTTTTCTTTCATTACTGTCAACTAAACTTATTCAACTATTCACTGTACCATACCAGTCAGTCTACCAAACCAGTTGGGTGCATCTCACTTTTGCAAAAACATCATGTAGAAAGGGCCCCATTAAGCAATTCAAAATGAGCGCAATTCTCTATTGGGAAAGTCCCTGATAACAATGCTTTCGGCGGCTCTGCCTATGCACTTTAAATGCACGACAGCTTATCTTTCACTTCTATTTCAATATATCACAGATTAAGTATCCCGATCCCAAAAATCGAGAATTTAATCATAATAATAAATAATACATATCATCGAGTATAGTCGATGATATGTACAGAGGCAAAAGTGAGATGGATCCGTGAAAACCGAACTTATTAGCCTAATTGTGAGTATTCTGGCCGTCTTTCTTGTTCGCAGAACAAGAAAAAAACGCCCGATCGCTTTCTTGTCCCAGAATTTCCTGACCAATAGAGGCTAAAACGCGATCGCAGTTATCATGCAATGTATAGAAAGATAAATCTCGATAAATACGTTCCAAAGGACTCGGTTGAATCAGAGCACGAGCACCACACATCCGAGTACAGTGTTCCAAGGTCTCCATTGCCAAATTTTCCGACAAATAACGAAAGCAGTTGCCAGCTTGTTGAGCCTGCTGCTGTTGGCCCGTTTCCCAAAACTGGGCAACTTTTCGCAGCCACAAGTCCATCGTTTCAATGTTCATGCTTGATTTTGCAATCCGATGCTGTGCGTAAGCATCCTGTTCTCTCCCTTGCTTTTTGATATGAGCCAGGGCATAATCATAAGCCCCTTCTGCTGCTCCTAAAAATGCAGCTCCATACTGAGGAGTAAAACGAGTTTGCCACTCCTCAAGCAGGTATTGTCCTGGATAGCCAATCAGATTTTCTTCAGGAATAAATGTCCGATCGAATTGTACGCGATAACTTACACTTCCCCGCATCCCAATCGGTTTCCACCAAGTTGAATCAAAGCTGATACTTGGATCTGATAGATCGCAGGCTAACATCAACACCGAATTCGCTGCTCCATTGTGATGACGAACAGCTCCTGTTCCTGCTGTATTCACAAACAAGATTGCCCATTGTAGCCCATCCGCTCCTGTGGCAAAGACCTTGGAACCATCAACAATATAACCCCCCTCTACAACTTTAACCGTTGTGCCAATACCAGTAGTTTGCCCAGGGACTTTGGAGAGAGGTTCGCCACTCCAACCCGCCCATTTTTCTCCTCGTTTCACGATTCCTTCAAACCACCGTTGCTTTTGGGCTTCATTAGCATTGGCAGTGAGTAATACTTGTATATTAGTATGTCCTTCCCAGCAACGGGTGAAGGCTAAATCTACCTTTGCTAATTCCCGTGTCATCATCCAGAGGGTGAGGAGATCGCTGCTGTGGCCTAAGCCTAAACCACCATACTTAATTGGTACGGCTGGAGCCTGAAGACCTGCATGAAATAAATCCTCAAAGTTTTCTGCGGGGAAGCTAGCTGTTTCGTCGTATTGAGCCGCCCGAGGGGCAAACTGTTCCTGGGCTAGCAGGCTTAAACGATCGAGGATGGTTTGTCGATCGCAGATTTGATGAGTTGGCATAGTTTATTTATTTAGCAACTTTAGTTTTGGATAAGGGCGATCGGGCTGCGCTGTGCTTCGCGAAACCTTGCTGTCTTCGAGGGTTTAGCGAGCGCGAAATGCGTAAAAACACCGACTAGCTAGTAGATGTGTTTTTCTTCAGCAATCGCCTCTGCTAAGAAGGCCAGAAAAAGACTTACTCCCAGCAACAACAATCCACTCACAAACAGGGATGAACGATGATTTCCCAAGGCAAAAGCCATTTCCAAAGCAATGTTGGCTGGCAACGTCCGAATCGGATCGAACAGCGTGTCCGGAATCTGAGGTACATTACCACAGACCATTAACACTAGCATAGTTTCCCCCAAAGCTCGTCCAACTCCTAAAATAATACCAGTAAATACTCCCAGTCGTGCAGCAGGCAGCATGATTCCCCAAATTGTTCCCCAACGGGACAACCCTAGAGAAGCGGCTCCCTGCCAATAGACTTGGTTTATTTCTGCTAAACTTGCGTCCACCGTGAGGGCAATTGTGGGGATAATAAGTAGAGCTAGCATCAATATTCCAGCAAGTAAACTGGTTCCTGGGGGGTGCAGGCGATTGATTAGTGGCACTAACACGACAAGTCCCCAGAGTCCGTAAATTACTCCGGGAAACCCTGCCATTAACTCCAGTAAGCAACGGTAGAAATTGGCCAGGAAAGGAGGCGCGTAATAGTGGCAGAACAAAGCAGATAATATACCAATAGGAGTTGCTAGCACAACTGCTCCTGTTACCACCAATAGGGTACCTACTAACATGGGGATGAGACTATAAAGTCCTTGGGCTGGTATCCAACTTGAATGAGTGAAAAAGGCTGTTATTCCTACCTTCCGAAAGATGGGCAGGGACTCAAATATCAAGAATGCTGCGATCGACAGAACAATCACCATCACCACAGAGGCAATAGCCCGCAAACTCCAAGCTAGAACCAAATCAATTTTTTGCGGGAACGAATTTTTGTTGGAGAACAATATCATTATTTTCTTCAGCTTGAGCAAAAATTATGAACTTTTTTGCTAATCCAGAAGGTTTTCCTCTTGTCACCAGAATCAATTGTCGCAGCAAGGGAAAACTGCCATTAGCTACTGCTTCGCTGGTTGCTTCAACGCCATCCAGTGCTAGCAGATTGATGGATACACCCTCCTGGATACTATATTCAGCAGCACCAATTGAGACGTAACCAATAGCATTGGGATTACCAGCAATAGTTTTTAGACCTTGTTGATTATCTCCAATCACTACATCCGCCTTCACCTCTGAGTTTTTCAATCCAAAGTGTTCGAGAAATTTCTTTAGTGTTGAGTGTCCTTCTGCTCTATGGACAAAGGTGATGGGGGCATCAATTCCATTTAAAGTTTGCCAATTTTTTATTTGACCAATACTTATGGCCTTGACCTGTTTGCTAGTGATTTCTGTCAACGGGTTATCAGCATGAACAATCATGCTAATTCCATCACGTCCAAGGAGAAAGATTTCCATTCCAACTGCTTCTTCTGCTGTGAGAGTACGAGAAACCATACCAATATCAGAGAGTCCTTGTAGCACATCTGCTAGTCCGCGAGACGAACCACCGGTTTGTACATCAATACGAGTACCCGGATTTTGCTGTTCAAATCTTTTACCTAGAGCTGAAACTAGAGGAGCAACAGTGCTTGCTCCTGTTAAAGTTAGCTTTTGTTGCCCAGACCCGACCTCAGAAGATTGAGTACAACTCTGCAAATATAGGCACAGAAGCAAGATGAACGAACCTAGTCTCAATTTCATCTGTTTATCCTCAATATATAGCCAGGGCTGTTCCATTGGAAGGGAACTCAGCCAAGACTGGAAACAACGGTAGTGGGTCACAAGTAGTGATGTTAGCACTTCAGGCTCTTCGGTACCTGAGTTGCTAAACTATCAAATAAATACTCGTCAAATTAAACTAAAATTGTTATACTTGAAGAGTAAACATATTGCTGTACTTGACTTCTGGCATTTTTAATGCTTTACTGAAATTGAGGACAAAGTGAAAACTGAGGTAAAATTATCATGGCTTCAAAAGGACAACTCAAACTACTAACAGATTTTCTGAACATCCCAGATGTTAAAGTTACTCATTTCGTACAAGATACATCTCTAGGAAAAATCCTCTCCGTAGCGAGTTTAACTTCAGAAGTAGCCTGCCCTCATTGCGGTCAAATGAGTCAGAAAATTCACTCCTATTATTCACATCTAATTAAAGACTTGCCTATGAATGGTCAAAATGTTTATTTACAGGTAAATAAACGAAAAATGAAATGTGAAAATTGTTTAAAAATTTTTAGTGAGCCTTTGGATTTTTGTGAACCAAAACGCAACTATACTAAAAGACTTGCCGACGATATATTGAATCAGGTAAAACATAGTAATATTAAAAGTGTTGCCGAAAGAACCGGGGTAAGTGAGTCAGAAATTGAAACTATGTTAAAAGATTTAAAAAAAAGTTTGGTAGGTCAAAAACCTCAAGACTTAAAACGATTGGGGATTGATGAAATTAGCCTGATAAAAGGACAAGGTAATTATTGTGCGGTATTAGTAGATTTGGACAATAGTCAACTTCTAGCTTTAGTCCCCGATCGAACCCAAGAAGCCATTGAAAAAGTGTTGCTATCTTGGGGAATAGACGTGTTATCAGGCATAGAAGAGGTTAGCATTGATTTATGGCGTCCCTATAAAACTTTGGTAGAAAAATTAATGCCTCACGCCGAGGTAGTAGCTGATAGATTTCATGTAATGAACCAGGTTCAAGAAGAATTAGACAATGGTCGTAAGCAAACAAAAAAAGAAGTTAATAACATGGATGATAAGAAGAAAAAAACTGCAAAACTCAAGGTGCTTCATCACAGTAAATATGTCCTTCTTGCTAATTCCGATGATTTAAATGAAGCTCAAAAAAGCCAATTAGAAGAAGTCAATAAAGAATTCCCGAAGCTGCAAAAGATGCATGAATTAAAAGAAAATTTTAGGAAAGTATTTGAAGAGAGCATAAATTGGTTTGATGGCTTATTGAATTTAGCAGAATGGTTGAAACAATCAGCAGAATTATTTCCCAAAAGTCAAGGAACAATCCGTCGCTGGTTAGTGGAGATAACAGCAGATTTTGAGCAAAAAACAACTAATGGCATTGTTGAAGGTATTAACCAAAAAATTAAGTTAGTTAAACGGTGCGGATTTTGTTTTCGTAACATAGAAAATTTTGAGCTAAGATGTTTATTAGCTTTTCAAAATTAGCAATAGTTTAGCAACCCAAGTACCGAAGAGCCGCACTTCATAGCTCAGACGGCGATCGCAATAGTGGCATGCAACGGCAAGTAAAATAACAATATTTCAGGCATTTTAGCTCCCAGCCATCAAATAGAAAATGCCACATCCCCACACCTAAGCAATTCAAAATTCTTTCTTCAGAATTCAAAATGGGGAAAGTCTTTGATAGCAAGGTTTTCAGCATTTGGATCCTAGCAATTTAAATGCGCGACAGCTGATTGGGAGAGACTAGCCATCACATCACTACATGTTTATCACTACCACGCTGCTCAGATCGCTGGTACATAGGCAAATGCTAGCAAGCTTGCAGGTATTCAACTACCTAAATATTTACCAAAATGCGAGTAGGTGCTGACGAGCGTCAGGCGATCGGGCATCGTGGCCCCAGCTGTCAAGGGGCGTGAGCCAAGCTTGGTGAACCGGTAAAACAAGTATTATGGCCACTTTGAGCACCGGTTTATAGGCGACAGTTCCCAAATTTTGTAGGTATCAGAACACCTAAAAAGTTACCAAACTGCGAGTAGGTGCCGGTGATTTCAGAGTGCTTGCGTCTCGTTGTACCGGCAGTCTATACTCAAGCCTCTGTATCGGCTAAGGGAGTTCCAAAAAATAAATTACCCAATTTATATCGCTGTGGCAACCGGTGTATCTAGACCACTGGATAATTTTGGATGATTATTTATTTACTTAGACTTCCTTAAGGGGCGATCGCCATCAGTCGGGCACTGGCACCGTGAAGTTCTGGTGGAATGAAAACAGGTGACATCCTGGCGGCGATTCGGCACTGGTGAGCGCCTGATTAAAAAAATCCGATCAATCCCTTGCTAGTCAAAGGTTTGAGCGATTTTTTAACCTTAAGGCTCAAACCATGATGGTGTAGGGCATTCGAGCTTTCATTTAACTAGACGCTCTCCAGTGCCGGCGATTTCACACCGAACAAAAATTGGGGGCGATCGCCGTTGGGGCTGGTCACCGGTTACTTCCTGTTCTGGTGGAATGAAAGGAGTTGACACTAGAGCGTCAGTCCAGTAGAAGGGGTTGACAAAAACACAAGAATGTGATTTGGGAGTATTTATTACAAATTGCAAACATATGAGTTAACAAATAGTACAGAACTTTAACTTGTTATTAATCATATGATATGGTAAAGTTAGTGATAATACGTTAGCCCACCCGAGCAGGGACTACCCGAGTAGACAGCATAGATGGCGGGAAAAGTCAACCCCTCAGCTGTCGTCAAACCTCGAAACCGGATGTACCTCACGCCTTGTGAAAACCGCTATAGCATCGCGGCGCGAACGCCTACAGATAGTTGCCATCAGTACCATCAATTGCTTCTCTGAGTCAAAGACCTATGAGTAAAGGGCGAAAAAACTATCGAGACCAACTGTTAGGTATCATTGTTAGGCTCGTTGCTTTATCAGTAACAGCTACTTTTGGCTTAATTATGTGGCATCTGTTTTGGCATGGGGCTAGGCATCTTTCTTGGGCTTTCCTAACAACAAACCCTCAAAATGCTGGTCGAGAGGGCGGTATTGCATCCATATTGGTTTCAACAGGATTTATTTTAGGGATTTGCCTGGGAGTATCGCTCCCCCTGGGATTGGGAACTGCCATCATGTTAGCTGAATTTACGACCTCCAACAATTTATTTAGTCAGTTGGTGCGACGCAGTTTGGATATGTTAGCCGGAGTTCCTTCTATTGTCTTTGGTTTGTTTGGCAATGCCTTTTTCTGTGTCACTCTAGGTCTTGGCTTCTCTATCCTTTCTGGAGGATTGACCTTAGCCTGTATGGTGCTGCCCATCTTGATTCGTTCCATTGAAGAAGGATTGAGGGCTGTTCCTGAAGAATACCGTTTGGGCGCTGCATCCTTGGGAATTTCACGCACTAGCACCCTTATACATCTATTGTTACCTGCTGCTGTTCCTAGCTTAGTAGCAGGCTTAATTTTGGGAATTGGAAGGGTAATTGCTGAAACAGCGGCCTTGATTTACACCAGTGGCTATGTCGATCGCAGTCCTACCTCTTTACTTGATTCTGGAAGGGCGTTGTCCTTACATATTTACGATCTGTCTATGAACGTCCCTGGCGGGGATAATAATGCCTATGCCTCGGCTGTGATATTAGTTATACTGATCCTACTTATCAATACCACAGCTATTTACCTCGGTAAACAATGGTATTATCGTAGTCTTCAGCAGTAAAAATGTATGCTGTCGTGCATCTAAACTGCATGTTGGGGCCTCCCGTAAAATCGAGGCAACCCACGGCAGGGGATCGTCGATCGCCAGAACGGAAATTTTGGACTATGCAATTTAAATGCATCACAGTTTATCACCACTAAATTATGGATCAGTTTTTATCACAGGTAAAACAGGTAGCCTCTGCTCCTATAAACAACTGGGATGTTCCTAGCCTATCCACCGAACGGCTAAGTTTGTACTATGGCTCGAAACACGCGCTACAGGATATCACCCTTTCAATTCCACAGGGTTGTATCATTGCCTTGATTGGTCCCTCTGGTTGTGGCAAGACAAGCTTTTTGTATTGTCTCAATCGCTTAACCGATCTAATCCCCAACTGCCTGGTGTGTGGTAAAGTTGGGTTGGGTAATTGTAATATTCTTCACCCTGGAACTGATACGGTCGCTCTCCGCCGTCGGATCGGTATGGTTTTGCAGAAACCAAATCCTTTTCCCTTCTCAATCTGGAAAAATATTGCTTTTCCGTTGCAGGAGCACGGTATTAAAGACCGTCGGCAAATTGATGAAATTGTCGAGAGGGTACTCAAAAATGTTAAACTCTGGGATGAAGTCAAGGATAGGCTTACCACCTCAGCGTTACGCCTCTCTGGAGGTCAAAAACAACGCCTTTGCATAGCCCGTACACTAGCTTTGGATCCAGAAATTATTTTGATGGACGAGCCTTGTAGCGCTCTAGATCCAATTTCTAGTGGGGTTGTGGAAGACCTGATTGTCAGTTTGCGGGAGAAATACACTGTGGTGATTGTCACCCATAACCTGTCTCAAGCACGACGCATTGCAGACTATGTGGCGTTGTTCTGGGCGGAGTCTGGCTGTGGACGCCTGATTGAATTTGGTCCGGTCGAGCAAGTTTTCCAAAATCCCCAACACCCGATTACAGCAGAATACATAAACCGTCAGCGTGGGTAAAAAGTCCTGATAATTAGGGAAAGAAAATGAACCAAAATTTACTGCTATCCACAGACAACTATTATTCCCAACTCAGGGAGGAAGGTAAAAGCATTTACAACATATGGGAGGAAGGAAAAGCCTATAAAGATTCGATAACACCGGGTGCATCCCAGTTTTGCAATCGGTAAAAATACTACAAGCGGTCACGTTCGGTGGCAGTATGATTAGTCGGGGGCTTTCCCTATCTAACGCGCAAGCTCTTTTACCAAGC
>RFFC02000020.1 GCA_005518205.2 Hormoscilla sp. GUM202 | reverse complement strand
TCGGCGAGGGCTTTTTGGTGTTGACCGCTCTTAAAATAGAAGAGGCCGCGATTGTTATAGTTGATGGCATTGTGGGGATGGATGGCAATGGCGGCCGTGAGAATATCAATGGCGGCAGTGTAATCGCCAGCGGCAGCTTTGGCTTTGGCTTGACGCCGCAAGGATTCTTCTAGTAGACTGGTGTAGTGTGATTGATGCTGTTCGACAGGAGCAAGGAAACGCTTCGGACGCCGGATTTTCAGTCCCTGGGCTCCCAGAGGAAAGAGTCCTTGGGTTGTGGCGGCAAAAATAGTGGGAGAATATGTGCTGGGGGAGTTGTTGTTCATTTGCTGTAAGGCGGTATAGATGGCTGAATACATTTACCCTATTTCTTGCTCGTGCTACCGGGAACGGACATTGTGTCAGTTCCTGAAGTGGTTGCTGGCTTTGGCCCCACAGATGCCGCCAATAATAAATTATACGCTCAAGGGCATCTTGATTCCAGAGATAGTTCGGGCAAGAGGTGACGTGTTTAGGGACGTGTATTGCTGCTAAAAAGTTCAATTGAGCTGGAAATTGGCTCTTAGGGGGCCCGCCCCGGTGAGATTGTGCCAGTCGCTTAATTGTCACAAGGATGAGTGCGTGGCGGTATCGGTATGTAAAAGGCAATATAATTTGGTACTCAGCAGCAAGGGATAGCGGATTGTGATGACAAGTACAGTGGTATATGCAAAGGCTCCGGAACTGTCTAAAGATGACTATTTGGTGGTGGGCTTGGCTACCTGTTTCATTAAGGAAGAGGGAGAGGTCCATGAGGTGAAGGTGCTGGAACCGATACCTTCGGCGGCCCTGGAAGCTATTGTGAAGGGAATTCCCACTTCCTATAAAATGGCTTGGGGAACGACTTTGGGCAGGGTGCTAGCCGGTGACACCCCGCAAAGACTGGATGATTTCCCATCAATGGCCCAGTTTCCCGATGAGTTCGCGTCCAGGGCGATCGCGGCTACGCGCAGCTATAAGAGTCGTCCCAGTGCGAAAAATCACATCCCTCTGGGCACAATTCGCGAGGATTTTAACTATTCAACGGCCCGCAAGCGGGTGCTGAATGCTGAAAATATTGTGCGGAAGGAGGATAATGTGAAGCAACACGAGTATACTCACAAGGTTTTGTAAGATGTTGAAATTATACGGTGGAGCCCGATCGCGGGCGTCGATTGTGCAGTGGTATTTGGAAGAACTGGAGATCCCTTACCAGTTCGTCTTGCTGGATATGGAGGCGGGAGAACACAAGCAACCGGAGTTTCTGGGGATTAATCCCATGGGGAAGGTGCCAGCGATCGTGGATGGGGATTTTAATCTCTGGGAGTCGGGGGCGATCCTTTTGTATCTGGCGGAAAAGCACGGGCAGATGCCAGAGTCTCTGGAAAAGCGTTCGCAAATAACACAGTGGGTGCTATTTGGCAATGCGACTTTGGTACCGGAGATATTAAAGGAGGAGAGTCGCGATCGGGCGATGTCCCAACTTCTCCCACCGCTGAATGCTATTTTCGATCGGCAAGCGTTTTTACTGGGAAATGAGTTTACGGTAGCAGATGTGGCACTGGGCTCCCTTTTGGCCTACCTGCCGATTATGCTAAAGCTGGATTTGAGTGAGTATCCGGCGGTGGTGGATTATATTAAACGGCTTTCGGAACGACCAGCTTTCCAGAAGACGATCGGGAAACGGGATTAAAGGCGATCGGGGAAACGCTAAAGCGTTTACTACGAACGGGGAAACGCTAAAGCGTTTACTACGATCGGGGAAACGCTAAAGCGTTTACTACGAACGGGGAAACGCTTTAGCGTTTTACTACGAACGGGCGATCGGGCCGATCGCCCGTGACGTTCTTATTTAAACCCAACGGCAGCTTGCCAGACGAAGGCCAGCAGCAAGAAAAAGAGGGGAATAACGGGCATAACGTCTACCACGGGGTTGAAAATTGAGTAAGCTTCGGGCAATTTGGCCAAGAACAGCACTGCTTCCATCTGTAAATTTACCTCTCCTAGTTGGGGCTCTCATAATTTAAATAAATTTTAACATAGTTCCTCAGTTAAGCTCAGACAAATTTAAACGGCATTTTCTGGAACGGGGGTAAGCAGGTGGGAAAATTCCCTGGTGAAGCTGTCCCGGATGATGGCATCCCTGATCCTCTGGGTGAACCTTATTAGTTCCGTCAGGTTGTGAATGGAAAGTAGGGTATAGACTAAGAGTTCCCGCGATCGCCAGAGGTGGTTGAGGTAGGCCCGGCTGAAGTGCTGGCAGGTGTAGCAGGGACATTCGCTGTCCAGGGGGGCGAAGTCTTCGGTAAATCGGGCGTTTTTGATGTTCCAGCGCTCCCCTCGGACGAAGACTGCGCCGTGACGGGCTAAACGGGTGGGTATGACGCAGTCGAACAGGTCTACTCCGGAGGCGATCGCCTGGGCCATTTCCCGATAGGTGCCGATGCCCATGAGATAACGGGGCTTGTGGGGGGGTAGCAAGGGGGCGGTTACTTTGACGATCTGGGAGATGAGGGCTTCTGGTTCGCCGACGCTGACGCCACCGATGGCATAACCGGGTAAGTCTAATTCTACTAGGGATTTGGCTGCGGCTGACCGCAGGTCTGGATATACCCCTCCCTGGATGATGCCAAATAATGCTTGATCTGGACGTTTATGGGTCTGAAGGCAACGTTCTAGCCAGCGTCTGGTGCGCGATGTGGCTGCTTCCACTGCTTCCCTGCTGGCGGGGTAGGGGGGACATTCGTCAAAGGCCATGATTACATCTGCCCCCAGTTTATTCTGGATCTGGATCGATCGCTCGGGGGTGAGGTTAATCATCCGTCCGTCACGGGGAGAACGAAAGGTGACGCCTTCTTCGCTGATGGTGCGTAACTCAGATAAGCTGAAGACTTGGAAGCCGCCGGAGTCGGTGAGGATGGGGCCATTCCAGTCCATGAATTTATGTAATCCTCCAGCTTTGGCGATCAAATCTTCTCCGGGTTGGATGTGGAGGTGATAGGTATTGGCTAGCACCATCTGGGCACCGGTTGCTAACAGTTGGGCAGAGGTGACGCCTTTGACGGTGGCGGTGGTGCCTACGGGCATGAAACGGGGTGTTTCTACTATGCCATGAGGGGTGGTAAATATCCCGGCCCGGGCTTGGGTGTGGCTGCATTCAGCCTGAGATTGAAATGTAAATTGATTGGTCACTATGGGTGATATTTTCTGACCTACGATTGCTTCTCGACCAGGGTGTGGGGGCGAGTAGTATGGATTATATATGAGAGGATGCCCAGCAGGGATTCTATATTGTTGATGAAATGTTCTCCGGGCTCGATCGCCACTATCTTTTCTGTCAATTTCATAAATTTCCAATTACTTCCTGTTGTGACTATACCATAGATGCTGGAAATGTTATTATTTTTCTGTTGGTTAAATACTCGAGCTGCTACCATTTCGGCAATGCACTGGAATATTCCAGATTTGATGTTATCATCTTTGGCCTCCACGAGTGTAGCTACTGGGGCTGTCACGGACAACTGTCTGGGAGAATGACTGATGATAAAGTCACATCTCCCGCTTAGTCCTTTACTTCGATCTACGTTAAATTCTGTCCCGGAGAAAACACTAATTTGACGATTAAATTGCTTCCTCATTTCTACCAATATTGGCGCGACGATCAGTTCAGATCGGGCTTTTTCTGTATCTACTGCTAAGGCGAGGGGAATGTTCTCTGCTAATATTTCTCTCAAGAGTCCACTCGGCGTGACTGGTTCTACGGTGTCAAATAATTCCACTTCTTCCTGAATTGTTAGTTGAAATTGGCTTTCTAGTTCTTCGAGGGTGAATTCGCTGTAAGACATAGTGCGAGTGCTCCATATTGGCTAATGACAAGGTATATTGATTATAACTCACCGGAATGCACCTTCTGAAAACCTTGTAGTTTGTAGGGTACGGCGTAGGGTACGGCCCACCACCGGATCCAGATGAGCGATCGCCCTCCCATCCGGTCATGGGCGATCGCTTTCCCGATCGCATCAAGTAGCGTTGTGGTAGTAATGTAGGGTAGGCACCGCTTCGGGGATAATTACTCGATCCTACAGTTGCGGGAGTAAGTCAAGGTGGTTAATCAGTAGCAGATAGAGAATAGGGGAAGTATCGGAGATAACTATCATTCATGTAGCAGGTATGACAATTGAGTACAGCGCAGCATCTGGAGCTAACGATTGTTGATTATCTGGTGGCCTTCTTGGCTTTCAACTGGCGCAGGGTTGCCCGATCGCGTTCCAAATCTTATTCGTTGTAGTGGAGGTAAACATCGTGGGTTTTGAGGAATTCGTCAACCGCCCAACGAGAGGGCAGTTTGAGGATTTGTCCCACCTGAAAGTGGGTAATGCGTTCGGTGCGGTAGGCTTCAATGACTAGGAGTTCCAGCAGGTAATGTCGCAATTTTTCAGATGTTTCCGGGAGTTGCTGGGTGATGTCCGACGGGATGATGTCATCCGGGATGTCTATTGTTAGAAGCATAGTATTTTTTCCCTACAGTTAATTCTCTCACTTCGCTGTCAGCCCGCCGGGGTATGCTTACCCCGGCTAATAGCTAAAGTCGGTTGAAACCGACTAATAGAATTTGGAGAATATTTCTTTGGGAACCGTCTTCAGCTCAATTTGAGGTAATATTTGCTGAATGGCTGTGTAGTCGAGCGAAAATCAGCGATCGCTTCATTAATTTCATCTGGGTAATTTTCAGCATAATTGAAAGCTGCCTGCACCCACTCTAAGGTTCGCACTAAATGCTGGGCAACTTGTTCGCAGTTCATATTGTAGTTCTGGGCCAGCATAATTATTAAACTAAGCCACTCCGTCACCGGAGCGACTCGTCTTCAAAACCGGACGTGAGACTTTCACCTCATCCGGCTCCTCAATTTCGTCATCCAGATCAATCCTGGTGCGACTTCCATTACTACCGTCAATGGTAGTTTTGGCATCGTGGCAATAATCGTGTAGTAGTTGTAGATTCGTATACCAGTCTTTACCGCCTAAAGATTTCGGTAAGACGTGGTCTACTTCCATGTAGTCTCCACTGGTGAAGGCTCTACCACACCATGCGCATTTTCCGTTTTGTCTTTTTAGTAGCTTTAGTACTCGTCTAGATACGTCTGGACTTTTCCTCAGCCTTTTGCTCCAGTATACTGTGTCACCATTGAATGGGCTGACCTTCCCTTTCACTTTTATGTGTCTTTGAATTTCTGTTTCAGAGTGTCTGATTAAGTTTACCGTGTTGCCGTCTTTACTTTTTCCCTGGAATACCCAATTGTTGGATTCTTCAGTTCCCCAGTATTTCCTGGCTATCCAATGGTGATTTTTGTTCGGATGTCTTCTTGTTGCCCATTGCCATAACTGCTCCCATAAGTAGTTATCCATACTTGCATATGTTTCTTTACTTACTACTGTCTTATAATAGTTGGACCATCCCCTTATAATCGGGTTTAGCTTAGCTATTAATGCAGCAGGTGATGCTGTTCTATGACTATGGATGATTGTCTCCAACTTATCTTTGTGTTCTTTGATAGATTTGGCACTAGGTTTGATTAACGTCTTGAATCCTTGGGTGCGATTCGTTTAGCGTAAACTGAATTGACACAAGTCAATAATGGTGACCGCTAGCAGGGTTTCATTAGCCTTGACAACTTACAGATGATGGTGGTGAAAGCCCACCCCTCCAGGTGCAGGAGTGACAGCACCCTCCCCACGGTAGAGATGGCATCAATCCGTGAAGCGGGAAGGAAAGGCGCTCTAATCGGTAGCCTAAACCGGTTATCGCCAAGCAAGTAGTCATGATGAGCGAAAGCGAAGGTTTACAGATGTCGTTATTAAGAACCAGCGTAATAAGGCTGAGACGCTGGCCCAAAAGGGAAAGGATATAGGTCATTGGCGGACTCAAGGCCGACCAATAAGCACTGACCATAAACCCGGCATATAGAACCTATCTAAAACTACAACCAATCATCTGTAGGAACGAAGTAAACCAGGTATGTACTCTCAATCACCGGTCGATAGATTGAGTAGCCACCACAGGCGCAAACTCTGCTCTCCGGAAGGCAGGTCATACTTGGGAAAGATTGAGTGGAGAAGCACAAACGCCCATCTGTAATGGATGGGATAAGCTAACGCCCTCACGGTTTCGTCAATTGTGAAGTTGTGAGTAGTAGTTAATATGTCACGGAACACCATCAATAGAAGAGTGTATGACTGGAAGACTATCCCCTGGCAGAAGCTAGAGCGAGTAGTTTTTAAGCTGCAAAAACGAATTTACAGAGCGGCACAGGAAGGCAATAGACAAAAAGTTCGCAAGCTCCAAGGGTTACTGAATAGGTCATGGTCCGCAAAGATGATAGCGGTACGGCAGGTAAGTCAACAGAACCAGGGAAAGAAAACGGCAGGTGTGGATGGAGTGAAAGCTCTAACCCCAAAGCAACGTCAGGAACTGGTAAGCCAACTCAGAGTCACCAAAAAGGTTAAGGCAAAACCCACACGAAGAGTATGGATACCAAAACCAGGAGGGGACGAAAAGAGGCCATTAGGGATACCGACAATGCACGACCGCGCATTACAAGGGTTGGTCAAACAGGCGCTAGAACCCGAATGGGAGGCGTACATGGAAGCCAACTCATACGGATTCAGATCGGGGAGAGGATGCCACGATGCAATAGAAGCGATATTCAACAGCATCAAGACGAAACCCAAATGGGTATTAGATGCGGATATTGCGAAATGCTTCGACAGAATCAGTCACTCAGCACTCCTTGATAAACTGAATACAACATCACCAATCCGCAGACAAATACGGGCATGGTTAAAAGCCGGGGTGATAGACCAGGGAACATGGCAAACCACGGAAACCGGGACTCCACAGGGGGGAGTAATATCCCCATTACTGGCCAATATAGCCCTTCACGGACTAGAAAAGGAAGTAATGAGCCTCGCGCAAACGAAAAAGGAAAAGGCAAAACTGACAATAGTCAGATACGCCGATGACTTTGTGGTTATGCATGATGACCGGTCAATGATTGAACAAGCAAGAGGAGTAGTTGAGGACTGGCTAAAAGGAATAGGTCTAGAGTTAAAAGCCGAAAAAACAAGGATATCTCACACGCAGGAGGGAGAGAGCCCAGGATTCGATTTCCTAGGGTTCAATATCCGACAGTACAAAATGGGGAAACATAGAAGCGGCAAAAACTCTAACGGGACCACCCTAGGATTCAAGACCCTAATCAAACCAAGTAACAAATCCATTAGGAAACATAAAGAACAGCTATCACAGATAGTTAAAAGCCATAAATGTACACCACAAACAGCGTTGATAGCAAAACTGAACCCGGTAATACGGGGATGGAGTAACTATTTCAGGACAGTGGTAAGTAAGGAAACTTACAACGACATGGACAATCACCTATGGAAATTACTCTGGCAATGGGCAACACGACGGCATCACAACAAATCAGGGCAATGGATAGCTAAGAAATACTGGACCACTGAAGGTAAGAACCATTGGGTATTTGCCGGCAAGTCCAGAGAAATTGGCGAAATAACAATGGCCAAACACTCCGAAACTGAGATAGTCAGACACGTAAAGGTGAAAGGTACAGCTAGCCCTTTCGACGGTAACCTAGTCTATTGGAGCCAAAGATTACGGAAGAGCCCAGATGTAAGCACAAGAATAATAAAGCTGCTCAAGAGGCAGGATGGCAAGTGCAGGCTATGCGGACTAACGTTCAAGGATGGTGACAAATGGGAAGTGGACCATATCCTGCCAACCTCAAGGGGAGGTAAGGACTGGTATGCAAACCTACAGTTGCTACACGATTATTGCCACGACTATAAGTCTGCCAGAGATGGTAGCAAAGGCCGTATCCATGACAAGGATGACGAAACTGAGGAGCCGGATGAGGTGAAAGTCTCACGTCCGGTTCTGAAGACGAGTCGGTCCGGTGACGGACTGGCTTAGTGTAATAGATTTCCCTTACTGTCTTTCCCACTTCGGTGTTTTCCTACCTTGTATTGCCGGATGTTGAACCCCAGAAAGTCAAATCCAGGGTTATCTCCTTCCAGTGTGTGGCTATCTTAGTCTTTGAATCCTTGAGTTCCAACCTTAGTGTCTTTAGCCATTGTTCAATCACCCCTCGCGCCTGTTCTATTACCTCGCGAATCTTGTGTATTACTACGAAATCATCGGCGTATCTAACTACGGTCAATTCCGTCTTTTTATTTTTCAGGACTGTTTCCATTACTGCCTCTTCTAACCCATGTAAGGCTATGTTAGCTAGTAGTGGAGATATTACACCCCCTTGTGGAGTACCGGCTTCCGTACTCTGATATATCCTTTTGTCCATTACCCCAGCCTTTAACCAGGCTCGTATTTGTTTACGTATAGGGCTGGAACTATTCAATTTTTCGAGTAGGGCCTCATGACTGATTCCATCAAAGAATTTAGCAATATCAGCGTCTAATACCCATTTAGGTTTCTGTCCGATACTGCTGAATATTGCTGCTATTGCGTCGTGACATCCTCGCCCCGGTCTGAAGCCATAGGAATTAGGTTCAAATTTCGCCTCCCATTCGGGTTCTAATGTCATCTTTACTAATCCCTGCAGTGCGCGGTCATATTGTCGGGATTCCCAGTGGCATCTTTTCTGTCCGTCCAGGTTTGGGTATCCATACTCTACGAGTTGGTTTTGCCTTATCTTTTCCGTCCAGTCTTAGTTGCTTAACCAGGGGTTGTCGCTCCGAGGGTTTAAGTGCCGTAACACCGTCAACACCTGCTGTCTTCTTCCCCTTGTTCTGCTGGGTTACCTGTCTAACCGCAATCATTTTGGCTGACCAGGACCGTCTTAACAGTCCTTGGAGTTTGCGAACTTTGCGCTTATCACCGTCCACTGTCGCTCGGTATATCCGTTTTTGCAGCTTAAAGACTGTCCTTTCCAGTTTGTGCCAGGGGACTGTCTTCCAGTCATACGCTCGTTTTTTTACGACGTTCTGTGACATATGCACTGTTACTCCCTTCTTACCTTTACGAAATCGTGAGGGCGTCAGCTTATCTTGACTATTACAATCAAGCGTTTGCTTCTCCACTCAATCTTTCCCAGTTGAACCCTGCCTGATGAGAGCAGATGTTGCGCCTTTGGTGGCTGCTCTACCGTATCGACCGGTGGTAGAGAGTGTATCAACCGGTTTACTTCGTTCCGTTTAGAGATTGGTTGTAGTTTTAGGGCGGTCCCATGAGCCGGGTTTTTTGTCGGTGTATACTGGTCGGGCATGTATTCGCCAGTGACATATCCTTTCCCTTTTTGGGCCAGCGTGTACAGCCTTTTCGCTGGTTCTGTATGACGACCCAGCAGACCTTCGCGTAATGCTACCCATGACTACTTGCTCGACGATGACCGGTTTAGGCTACCAGTCAGAGCGCTTCGCTGGGAGTTTTACCCAAACTCTGCGCTAGCTTTTTCAGTTTTTCTGCGGTATTGTCTGGTAATGTGGTACTTACTACTTGGGACATGTTTTGCTCCTGCTTGCTGTTGGGACAGCAATTACATTATAACTCATAATTGCGCTCTTGGACGATAAATTTTTCGGCGATTGCCCTCCGGGGCCGATCGCTCATCCACTTTTTTTTCCAACCGCTGCTATATAATGTTATCCTAGTTGTAGGGTGGGCACCGCCCACCACCGGCTCCAGATTACCTTCCCGTCCGGTCATGGGCGATGGGCAGGCAAGGACTGGAAAGGATTTTCAGATATAATCAGATTATATGTTGTAGTGAGGAATGAGATGGCAGAAGATCGTAACAGACTCGGCGCCGTGCATAAGGTGGCCAGAAGCATTGTTCGAGAACGGGATGCGATCCATTTAAACGCTCGGGATAGTGCTTTTTTCGCAGAAGCTTTACTCAACCCGCCAGAACCGAGTGAAAAGTTGCGTGCTTCTGTTCGACGTTATCAGCAGTCGATCGACAAAAAGGGAGAGTAAGATGCGATCGCCCTCCCGTCCTGTCAGGGGCGATCGCCCCCCGAACGGCACCCAGAAACCGGGTTTCTGTAATAATTTTGGCATCGACACCAATATCTTCTCAAGAAACCCGGTTTCTCAACGACCACGCGATCGCCCTACGGAGCCGATCGCTCATCCACTTTTTTTTCAACCGCTGTTAGATAATGTTATCCTAGAGAAGGAGTGATGATAACAATCCGATAACAATATTGTGGCATACCAGGTGATCTTGTCGGAACTGGCCAGAATGCAGTTGCTGGGCTTGACAGCTAATCAGCGGAGTATCCTATTGGATGCTATATCTGAGCAGTTGGTCTATCAACCGACAGTGGAAACAAAAAATCGTAAGCTGATGCGGGAAAATATCCTGGCAACTTGGGAGTTGCGCGTGGGTCAGTTGCGGGTGTATTATGATGTAATTGATGAGCCCGAACAGCTAGTGTCTGTGGAGGCGATCGGGGTAAAAATGCGGAATCAAGTTTACTTCAATGGAGAACCGTTTGAACTATGAGTCAACAAGTAGATTTAACGAGAATATACTACCCAAATGAGCCAGTCACCAAACCAGTGGTAGAGAGAGAAGCTTTTGCAGATGATGATGAAACAAAAGCTTTAGCAAAAAATCCTAAGTTCTTGTCAATGATTTCTTCCTCCCGTCTTAGCATCAAAGAAAAAGGCGGCATTCCTTTGGATGAAATTAAGCGGGAACTGGGTTTGGATGATAATTTGTAGCTTTGTGGTGGTCCCCACCTACCGGTACAGATGGCAGATCGCCGGACCTTCCTGTCATAGGCGATCGCCTTCCCGATCGCATCAAGTAGCGTTGTGGTAGTGTTGTAGGGTGGGCACCGCCCACCAGACGGGTACATACGCTACCAATACGCTATTCCTTTCTGCTATCTTAATCAATCATCTCGATAAAATTCAGCTAATATGCTGCGGATATCAGATAACGCAATATCCTGCTGGTCGGACTTCGAGTAAATTGATAATAACAGAACGCTAGTAGAAGATTCCACTTGATAAATTAGTCGATAACCAGCACTTTTCCCTTTGGGGATGTTGCTATTTTTGATTCGCACCTTAAAAACAACATAGTCTTCCCCTACTCCCGATATCCGATCGCCCACAAACTCCCCTACCTGGAGTTGAGATAGTACAGTATGAATGTCGGAGCGAACATTCCGGTATTTTTTAGCTAATGCCCCTAATTTTTTCTTAAATTCAGGGGAGAAGTAAATTTCTACGGCAGGTGGTTCCGGCGGTTCAGTCTGCATCTATTCCCTCCCACAATTGATCGATGGGTAAGCGTTTTCCCTCTTTAGCTTCTGCTAATGACCGGCGCAGACTCGCTTTTACCGACTCTATGCTTTCATCGTCTGGATCCTCTGCTGTTTCTGTAAACAAAATTATTACTCGCACGGGACTCGGACTTGTTATCTCTAGGGGTTTGTCTAGTGATATTTGTCCGGACTCGTTAATCATTCCTGTTGCTTCGATCGCTCTCATCTGGGCTCTCCTACAGATTACCTATTTCATTTTATCAGCGATCGGGCTTTCTGGCACGGGTGCATCCCGGAGACCAGACCAGAAACCGGGTTTCGAGAGATAACTTTGGCATCAACACCGAGATTTAACTGAGAAACCCGGTTTCTCAACTGCCGCGCGATCGCCCCCCGAACGGCACCCGACCAGAAACCGGGTTTCTTTGATAACTTTGGCATCCACACCGAGATTTAACAGAGAAACCCGGTTTCTCAACACCCACCGTCACGCCCCCCGAACTGCGACCAAACCCAGAAACCGGGTAGAAGCTGATAATTTTGTTGGCACGACACCGAGATTTGACTCAGAAACCCGGTTTCTCAACGGGTGTGAATAGCAATTGACAATTAACAATTCACAATTGACAATTCACAATTGACAAATTACCCAATCTCCTGCAACCAACTCCTCATCGCACTCAGCAAGTCGGCCTGATTTGCCGGAAATCCTCTCAATGGTGGCTCTAGTTGCGCTTCCGTAACCCAACCAATATGCAGCATATTCCTCAGTTGGCGACAGAATTTTATCAGTTCATCCGACGGTTCGCAGTTGTAGAGTATGATGGCAAGCTGCGGTTTGGGCAGTCCCTTTTTGATGCGCTGTATCTTGGGTTTGAGCTTGGCTGCGCTGTCAATGTTTTCCGGTATGTCCTCTGAGGGGCAAGTTGCCAGGTAAATTAGATTGCAGAATTCTTGAGGTATCGCCTGGGGATCTGTTTCCTCTGCTAGAGATTCCGCATCGAGGGGTAGGGGATAGGTTTTGTCTGTGGGTTGGAGTTGGGCGAGGATGCTAGCGATTTGGGCTTGCTGTAAGGAAGCTGGTACAACTGGGCGATCGTTGAAAGCTTCGTGGAAGTCTGGGTAACTTAGGTTTTGGGCGCAGTGCCAGAGGACTTCATCCTTATTCTCATCAAGTTTATGAGAGTCTTTCAAACCTCGGACTGTATCTAGGAATGATGATTTATCTTGGAGGATTTGCTTTAGGACGTTTGCAGCTCGCTCACTGGTATATCTATTTTCACTAGAATGCAGCACTTGTACTATACCCGCAATCATTTCTTTGTTGCCTACAGCGATTTCCTCCAGAGTATCTACGGCTTCCCAGTAATCAGATCTTTCACTATTAAACAGCTGTTGTGCTAGCACCGCGATCGCGTCTTTGTTGCCTGGCTCGATTTTAATCAAGTTATAAGCGGCTGAGAAACGTAAATCTTCATCATCATAATGCACCCCTTTTACTAGCGCCGCGATTGCTTCTTTGTTGCCTAGAGGAGCTATTTCACCGAGGTCATATAATGCGTCAAAACGCCTATCCATATTATCACTATAATACAGTATGTGTACTCGGGCTTTGATCGCTTTTTTGTTGCCTGGATTTATTTTTCCCAGACTTTCTGCGACCCTTAAAATGGTACCTTCATCTTCACTAGAATCTAGCACTTGTACTCGGGCTTTGATCGCTTTTTTGTTGCCTACAGGCGCAATCTTTCCCAGGCTATAGGATGCTAGCCAACGAATACGTTCATTTTCACTAGAATGCAGCAGTTTCACTAGCGAACGCTTTTTTGTTGCTTCCATCTATTTTAATCAGGCTATCTGCGGCTTGTCTACGGGTAAATTCATCGTCACTAGAATGCAGCAGTTTCACTAGCGCACCGATCGCTTTTTTGTTGCCTATAGGCGCTATTTTACCCAAACTATTTGCAGCTTGATAAATAGCAGCTTCATTTTCACTAGAATGCAGCAGTTTCACTAGCGCACCGATCGCTGTTGCCTATAGGCGCTATTTCACCCAGTAATTCTGCGTCTGCCGCTTGATAAATAGCAGATTCATTTTCACTAGAATGCAGCGATTGCACTAGCCTCGCGATCGTTTCTTTGTTGCCCATATGTATTTTGGCAAAGCTCTCTTTGACTCGTCTGCGGATATCTTCATCTTCATCTTCATCTTCACTACAATATAAATAATGTAGTAGTCCCTCGTTCACTTCTTTGTTATTTACTGACCCTATTTCCCCCAGAATACTTGCGGCTTCCTTACGGGCATCTTCATTATCACTATGAACTAGCAGTTGCACTAGCGATCGCGTCTTTGTTGTCTACTGGCGCTAGTTTCAGGATCTTTTTGGCATGATAACGGGCAGAAAAATTATCACTATAATCCAGTAGTTGTACCAGCGCTGCGATCGCCTCTTTTTTGCCTAATAAAACTAGGTTTTCCAGAATCTCTTCTGCTTGATAACTGGTATAGGAATTACCACGATAATGCAGTATTTTTACTAACGATCGCTTCTTTATTGCCTGAATCTATTTTCGTCAGACTCTCGGCTGTCCTGTAGATCAATTCATCTATTTTAGCTAGTGTCCATTTATCTCTTGTAGTCAGTCTCTCGTTCCAGCAGCTCAATTTATTTTCACTAGAATGTAGCAGTTGCACTAGCGACGCGATCACCTTTTTGTTCCCTACTGGCGTTATCTTACCCAGACTCTTTGCTGCTGCCTTAGCTTTTATGCAGATCCAAAACAATTCATTTTTATCACTATAATTTAGCATTTCATCTTCACTAGAAGATAGCAGTTGCAGTAGCGCCGCGATCGCCTTTTTGTTGCCTACAGGCGCTATCTTACCCAGACTCTCTGCTGCTTCCTGACAGATACCCCAATGTCTATAACAATCCAGTATTTTTACTAACGCTTTGATCGCTTTTTTGTTACCTACAGGCGCTATTTTACCCAGACTCTCTGCTGCATACCAACAGACATATATATTTTCTCTATAATTCAGTATTTTTACTAGCACCGCAATCGCTTTTGGCTCTTCGGTACTTGGTTTGCTAAACTATTGCTAATCTTGAAAAGCTAATAAACATCTTAGCTCAAAATTGTCTATGTTACGAAAACCAAATCCGCACCGTTTAACTAACTTAATTTTTTGGTTAATTCCTTCGACGATGCCATTAGTTGTTCTTTGCTCAAAATCTGCTGTTATCTCCACTAACCAGCGACGGATTGTCCCTTGACTTTTTGGAAACAAATCTGCCAATTTTTTCAACCATTCTGCTAAATCCAATAAACCATCCAACCAATTTATGTTGCTTTCAAATATTTCTCTAAGTTGCTCTTTTAATCCATGCATTTTTTGCAGCTTAGGAAATTATTTATTGATTTCTTCTAATTTTATTTTTTGAGCTTCAGTTAAATTATCGGAATTAGCAAGAAGGACATATTTACCGTGTGTAATTGCCTTCATTTTTCAGAGTAATTCATCTTATTGACTTCTTTTTTGGCTTGCTTACGACCTCTGTATAATTCTTCTTGAACCTGGTGCACTACATGAAATCTATCAGCTACAACCTCCGCATTAGGCATTAATTTTTCTACCAAACTTTTATAAGGACGCCATAAATCAATACTTACCTCTTCTATGCCTGATAACACGTCTATTCCCCAAGACATCAACACTTTTTCAATGGCTTCTTGGGTTCGATCGGGAACTAAAGCGAGAAGTTGACTATTGTCCAAATCTACTAATACCGCACAGTAATTACCTTGCCCTTTTATCAGACTAATTTCATCAATACCTAATCTTTTTAATCCTTTAACATAGTTTCAATTTCTGAGGAACTTACCCCGGTCGGCAACACTTTTAATATTACTATGTTTTACCTGACTCAATATCTGAGGCAAGCCTTTTAGTATAGTTACGTTTTGGTTCACAAAAATCTAAAGGCTCACTAAAAGTTTTTAAACAATTTTCACATTTGTCGCTTATTTACCTGTAAATAAACATTTTGACCATTCATAGGCAAGTCGGCTCTTCGGTACTTGGTTTGCTAAACTATTGCTAATCTTGAAAAGCTAATAAACATCTTAGCTCAAAATTGTCTATGTTACGAAAACCAAATCCGCACCGTTTAACTAACTTAATTTTTTGGTTAATTCCTTCGACGATACCATTAGTTGTTCTTTGCTCAAAATATGCTGTTATCTCCACTAACCAGCGACGGATTGTCCCTTGACTTTTTGGAAACAAATCTGCTGATTTTTTCAACCATTCTGCTAAATCCAATAAACCATCAAACCAATTTATGTCATTCTCAAATATTTCTCTAAGTTGCTCTTTTAATCCATGCATTTTTTGCAGCTTAGGAAATTCTTTATTGATTTCTTCTAATTTCCTTTTTTGAGCTTCCGTTAAATTATCTGAATTAGCAAGAAGGACATATTTCCCGTGTGTAATTGCTTGAATTTTTGCAGTTTTTTTCTCCGAGTCTTTCATGTTATTGACTTCTTTTTTTGCTTGCTTACGACTATTGTCTAATTCTTCTTGAACCTGGTGCATTACATGAAATCTATCAGCGACAACCGACCCATTAGGCATTAATTTTTCTACCAAACTTTTATAAGGACGCCATAAATCAATACTTACCTCTTCTATGCCTGATAACACGTCTATTCCCCAAGACATCAACACTTTTTTAATGGCTGATTGGGTGCGATCGGGGACTAAAGCTAGAAGTTGACTATTGTCCAAATCTACTAATACTGCACAATAATTACCTTGCCCTTTTCTCAGACTAATTTCATCAATGCCCAATCTTTTTAAATCTTGAGGTTTTTGACCTACCAAACTTTTTCTTAAATCCTTTAACATAGTTTCAATTTCTGATTCACTTACCCCGGTTCTTTCAGCAACACTTTTAATATTACTATGTTTGACCTGACTCAATATATCGTCGGCAAGTCTTTTAGTATAGTTGCGTTTTGGTTCACAAAACTCCAAAGGCTCACTAAAAGTTGTCAAACATTTTTCACATTTCATTTGTCGTTTATTGACCTGTAAATAAACATTTTGACCATGCATAGGCAAGTCTTTAATGAGATGTGAATAATTGTGGTGAAGTTTATGACTCTTTTGACCGCAGTGAGGGCAAGTTACTTCAGAATTTAAACTAGATATGGAGAGGATTATTCCTAGAGATGGATCCTGTTTGAAATGAGTAACTTTAACATCCGGGATATTCAGAAAATCTGTGAGTAGTTTTAGTTGTGCATTGGAAGCCATAATAAATTTTACCTCACTAAACAATGCTGTACGTAATTTAATTAAAGCATAAAAACTGCTACAAGTCAAGCCCCGCAATAGTTTTACTATTATTTAGTAACAATTTTAGCTCAATGCAAACGAGTGTTTATCTGATAGTTTAGCAACTCAAGTACCGAAGAGCCGGCAAGTCTTTAATGAGATCTGAATTATTTTGGTGAAGTTTATGACTCATTTGACCGCAGTGAGGGCAAGCTACTTCAGAATTTAAACTAGCTACAGAGAGGATTATTCCTAGAGATGGATCCTGTATAAAATGAGTAACTTTAACATCTGGGATGTTAAGAAAATCTGTTAGTAGTTTGAGTTGTCCTTTTGAAGCCATGATAATTTTACCTAGATTTTCAATTTTTCTTCCTATTCAGTAAAGCATAAAAAATGCCAGAAGTCAAGTACAGCAATATGTTTACTCCTCAACTATAACAATTTTAGTTGAATTTGACGGGGATTTATTTGACAGTTTAGCAAACCAGGTACCGAAGAGCCTTTTTAGATTAGCATCTTCACAATAAAAACAAACCAACTTTTTCATAATATCATCTGCAAAGCTACAATCAAACTCTACAATTCCCGTTGTTGCCATAAAAAAGGCTTTGATTCCATAAAATCCATTGCACCCATCCTCAAACTCCACCAACTCCTCGATCAACTCCTCCTTCTGCTGCTGTGCCACATCTTCTCGCCCCAACCACAGCAATATTACCTGCTTCCACTGCGGCTGAAAAATCCGATAAGTCCCTTTCCTAGGGTTATCGGGAACGTGATTGAGGAAAAAATGCCAATCCTCCACCGCCAGGGCGGCAAAATACTCCTGAAACGTCGCATGAAAGAACCCATAAACCTCCTCCGAGGGATTTTCCGCCGCCACGCCGACAATATTCAACCAGCCTAATTGTAGCGCCAACTGACATAACGGTGCATCTCCTTCCCCCAAACATTCCCGCACCCACTGCTTTCGCAACCGAAACCGCGAACTAGATTCATCTAACGCCTTCAGCGCCAACCTTCCCAACGCCCCATTCAACTCCCGCTGCTGCTGGGAAGTCGTAGGAAATGCCTCCTGCTTCCATGCGTACAACACCTCAGCAAACTGTTGATACAACAGCGCCTGGGTCGGGGGCAAACTCGCCTCTCGTTGCTGCCAAGTCCGACATAACAGCGCCAACCGCAGGGGATTTTTCACCGCATCCCGGATGCGTTCCTTTCCCCCTTCCTCTAATGCCCTGCGTAACTTAGCTGCTTTCTCCGGGTTGCGGGCAAACCAGCAGCCAATAAACTGCCCCACCTGTTCAGGATCAAAATCCAAATTGCGATAGACATCAAACCCTTCCAGATAATTCTTCCCCGCATCCCAAACATTCAGGCGACAACTCACCACCACTCGCCCTTTAGCCACCCATCCGCTAATCTGAGAATTGACCACATATAAAGGATTTGCCTCGGACATTTCGTCCACCCCATCCAACAGCAGCCACACGCGCCCGCTATGAAACAATTCCACCAAAGCATCTTCCCTTTCCGGCGTCACCCGCGCCACCCCCAGGGCATCTTTCAGCCATTTTTGCAGCAAATAATCCTCTAAACTGCGACTCTGCAAATCTGCCAAAGACACCCAAATCGCCACATCCTGGGGAGTTGACTTCAACACCCAATCAGCAATCTTCTGTAACAGGGTCGTTTTCCCGCTACCCGGTTCCCCAATAATGCCTAACCTGCGCCCGCCACTTTTAGGACTTACCCCTCGCCCCAAGACTTCCTCAAAAAACTCGTCATTCCTGAAGATGCGAGTAACTTCATGTTCCCCTTCGTTCTCTTCTGCTTTCTTCTCCTGATATGCCAGACTTTTCCCCTTTTACTTGCTCTGATACCAGCAGCGGATGCGATCGGGGGAAACTCCCAGGAAATAGGCTACGATTGCCAGTTGATTGATCCAGGTTGTTTTCAGGATACCCAGTTTTTGCCAGCGGCGGCCTGATGTAATGACAGCGGCTGGGGCGATCGCGATCGTCCCCAGGCGCTGCAGACGCCGGATCGATGCCACATCCTCCATGATGGGCAAGTTCGGGAAACCACCAATGTCATGGAAGACGGTAGCTGGCATAAATATCCCCTGGTCCCCATAGGGGAGGCCCAAAAGACGCGATCGCCAATTGACCCCCATTTCCACCAGTCTTATACCCGCCAGTCGTGTCCCACCCTCTCGTTCGCCTGCTCGGCAACGAGATGGGTGGGCGCTCTCGGACACGAGAGCGCCATCAATCTGCAACCGAAATGCACCTGCTACAACATGATGCTTCCTCAAACAGTCCCTAACTATGGTGTCAAAACCGACGGGTAAGCGAGTATCGGCATGAAGAAATAGCAGAATTGCACCCTTTGCCACCGCTGCACCAGCGTTCATTTGACTTGCTCTACCGGTAGCCGCAGAAATCACCTTCACAGAGGTGGGATAAAATTTCTCTACCAAATTAACTGTACCATCAACAGAACCACCATCCACCACGATCGCCTCTACATCTTTGGCCTCGCCAATAGATGCCAGGGTGGGCAAGATGTGGTCTGCTTCATTCAGTACGGGGATGATGATGGATATTATCAGGCTAGACTCCGAAGTCATAGTACCGTTCCGGAAAAATTGCTGGGGAGGGACGACAAATCTGAGGGGCGATCGATATCGGCCAGCACTGGCAGTTTACATAGTGAGAGGTTGAGTCTTTGGGCGATCTCCAATGTTTGTGCCAACACCCGTGATGTCCCCCAGTCGATGCCAGTAAATAATTCTGGGACCATACGCCCCAGACCAATTAGATAATAGCCGCCGTCAGCTGCTGGTCCGAGCACTAAGTCTGTCGAGTGCAGCTGCTCAAAGGCGTATAATAGCAACTTAGCGTCGATGCTGGGGCAATCTGTGCCAATAATCGCCACTCGCACCGCGCCAGTGTTGAAAGCCCGATCGAACGCCTGTGCCATCCGGGCACCCAGGTCTCCATTCCCCTGCTGGTGATAAACTAGATTATCCCCCAGCCACTCTCTCATGAGTGCTTCTGTCGCCCCTGTAAAGTATACTTCCAGGGTTGGGTCTCGTGCGGAGACCCAACCTACCAGTGATTTTGCCTGACGAAGGGTTCGTTCGGCTAGCTGGCGGTGCAGGTTAGCAGCACCCTCTTTCCCTAAAGCACCGATGAGTCTTGTTTTCGTTTTTCCTGGTTCTGGATAGCGAGTAAAAATTATCAGGCGTTGTAATGATTTGCTCTCAGGGCCCGTTTGGGACTTAATATTTTCCATCGCTTCACAACCCAAAAATCTGCCTACAGTATCACTCTAGCCTGATATAATATGAGCGCGCCATCTCAAGCGATCCTGCCCGGTCAATATACAACAGCCGATAGAGCCACGATGGTATGATATAATATCTTCAAGATTTGAATGGAGAAAAAGAAACTGCATGCTACCAATCCAGTTGAGACCAAAATCAGTATAACCGAACAGAATGACTACTTGTAGATCGCATCGGTGGCTATTTACCTGTCCTAGAAGTTCCTTTAGATTATCCCAGATCGCCTGGGTCAAGCCATTTTCTGGCCACAGAAGCTATTGAAATAGATCGCAAGCTATGTTTAGAACTAGAAAAACTTCTGCGTATAGTTCTGGAAAAATCGGAAATAGTGACCGCGTTCGCGGTCATCCTTGCAGCATTTAAGGTGGTTTGGCACCGATACACGGGGTTAGAAGATATTGTGGTGGGTGGGCTGGCTTACCGTTCCGGAAAAATCGGGAATCAGGGAAATACAAAGGAAAAAAAAATATTTTCACCAGCCAAAATCGGTAAGTATATTAGCCCTGCGTACTAATATATATAACTGGGAATATAACGGTAGCAGAGTTGCTTGACCGGGTTGCCAAAACAGTAGCAGAGGCCCAAGCTTCTAGAGATTACCAGATTTTTCGCGCAGCGTTCGAGCAGCTAGGGGAGATGCATGAGGGGGAAAATATTGAAGTTAGTTCCCCTAGATTGGCACAGATGGCGCGGGTAATGTTGGTGGAGTGCGATCGCCCAGAGACGCAAGCAACCAAGACATTGTCAGAGGCAATTGCCGAGGTAGAAAAAAAGGGGGACAATTGGATTATAGTGCTGTACGATAGTACAACAGCTGGGAATTTAACAATAGAGTGCCAATACAATGGTGGTTTATTTGACATGGCTGCGCCACGCTACGCGATCGTTCCCGATCGCACGCATGTTGGGGCATCTCCAGACGGTGCTTGAGGGCATGGTAGCATCTCCAGAACGGCAGCTCGCGAAGTTGCCCCTATTAACTCCCCAGACCCAATGCATTCATCAGTTATTTGAAGAGCAAGTTGACCGCACGATAAGGTAGCGGTATCCTTTGAAGGGGAGAGTCTGACCTACCTTGACGGCGGTTATGCGAACGACTCTCTCGTCGGCGGAGATGGACACGACGAACTCCGAGGAGGAAATGGAAACGACTCTCTCACCGGCGGATATGGAAAGGACGACCTCATCGGCGAACAGGGACACGACCACCTCAGCGGCGGTCATGGGGACGACTCTCTCACCGGCGGTCATGGAGACGACACCCTCAGCGGTGGAGATGGACAGGATCGCCTCAGCGGTGGAGATGGACAGGATCGCCTCAGCGGTGGATATGGACACGACCACCTCAGCGGAGGAGATGGGGCCGACTCTCTCACCGGCGGAACTGGACACGACCACCTTTACGGCGATATTGGGAACGACTCTCTCATCGGCGGAACTGGACACGACCACCTTTACGGCGATATTGGGAACGACTCTCTCATCGGCGGATATAAGAAGGATTACCTCGTCGGAGGAGATGGGAACGACTACCTCAACGGTAACCATGGGGACGACTATCTCACTGGAGGAGAGGGCGCCGATACATTCGTTATCCAGAAGCATCACCGTGGCAAGGATACCATCATAGACTTTACTGATGACACGGACATAATCATGCTAAAAGGTTTGAGTTTAGATGATGTAAGGATCGGCTCTCGCTCTCTGGAAGGAAATGTCGTGATTGAAATCAAAGGAGGATACTCTGTCACCCTACTTGACCTTGATGATTCGACCGTAATTGATGCCGAGGATTTCACTGTAATGTAATATTCCTTTATATTATATTCCAGGTAACTGCTAACTGTGTTTACAACGGCACTCGTTCAACCAGACGCTATTCAGACACCAGCCTTTCCTCTAGGGCGTGTCATCAGTTAAGCCAGATAACTGTAGCAGCGAGATAGATGGCCCGATTTTTTGGGCCGTCTGCGGACCGATCGCGCAGCGTGGCGTAGCCATGTATCTGGTGGATACATACTATCAGGATATGTACGGGTATAACGGGTCAAAAAACTGGAATTCGATTCTGAAAAGGGTCTAATAATCGCCATCTCTCCACAGCTCGTCGATTAAAAGCCCATGCAACGTTCTGGCTTCAGATCGATCGCAATTTTACCCCACCCTCAACCCCTTGGCAGTTCTCTGGTATTCGTCCCTGTCGTTGTCCTTAACCGAGAGGTATTGATCGAGTTACCTCATCGGTGCATTCGGCTTACAGTTTTCTGGGACGATCCGATTTTTCGGGCCGTCCGCGGACCGATCGCGTTATCGAATGCATTCCCTGACCTGTACGCACAAATTGCGCCCCGGAGGCGAATAGCGTAGCGTGTACAATGAGATGCTCAGAGCGAGATATGGATACAGATGCAAAAGATAGTTGAAGTTTTACCGGATAAGACAGGGCTGATAGAAAGGGCCCTAGCAGTAGTCCTAGACAAAATGCAAAGTGCCTTCCAGTCGCGAGGCACTTGTACCATTGCCCTTGCTGGCGGCAGTACCCCCAAACCTCTGTATGAAGCCCTGGCGGCCCAAGATTTACCCTGGGAGAAAATTCACGTGTTTTGGGGCGACGAACGCTATGTGCCACCCTCCCATCCAGATAGTAACGCTGGCATGGCCCGGAGTGTTTGGCTCGATCGGGTAGACATGCCAGCAGCTAATATCCACCCCATGCCCACGGATGGAGACTCTCCCGCAGGGGATGCAGCCAAACATGATGCCCAGTTGCGGGAGTTTTTCGGAGTACCGGTCGGAGAGTTCCCAGCTTTTGATGTCATATTGCTGGGCATGGGAGACGATGGCCATACCGCTTCCCTGTTTCCCCACACAGAAGCTTTAAATGTGCGCGATCGGCTAGTAACGGTGGGCAATAAAGACGGTACTCCTAGGATTACCTTTGCAGTACCGCTCATAAATCAGGCTCACTGCGTACTATTTATGGTTGCTGGCGCTAATAAAAAACCGGCCCTGACCCAAATATTTGCACCGGCAGCAGATGAAAGGGCCTATCCAGCCCGTATGATTCAACCCCAGGGAGAACTATGGTGGCTGTTGGACGGGGCGGCGGGTTCCGAGATGCAGAATATTTGAGCAGCGATCGTCGAGTTGCCCCGTCGATTGTTAAAATCAGACTGTCTTCGAGGCAACGACAACTAACCATAGACTACTAACCAATATGATTGTCTGCCCTAATTGCAATCACTCTAACCCTGACGGGGCTCAAGCCTGCGAAGCTTGTTTAACACCTTTACCATCTATGACTAATTGTCCTAAATGTGGGGCCACGATACAAACGGGTGCTAAATTCTGCGGTAGCTGTGGCTATGGACTGCAACCAGCAGCAGAAGCAGATGAAAACGAAACCACGGTTATTTCCACGAACCCTGGGGAAAATGCCATGCCTAGTTCGGATTTAGAAATGTCTGCACAGCAAATTGAACCAACTATCAGCGTCCAACCAGTTGCTAGCGAGGTGGAAACCGAAACAACTGAAACTGGTGGTAGCCCCCCGCCATCAGTAGCAGCAAAAGTACCAGCAACATCAATCTCAACCCAGACAGAAGCGCCAGCGGCAAGCAATGCCCAAACTCAGCTACAACAGCAAAGTGCGAGGCTATTGCACGTCAGAACTAATCAGTCGATCGAATTACCGCAGCACTTACCAGTGATCCATGTAGGGAAGCCGAATGATAAAGTGCCGCCGGATATAGATGTGTCGGGATTCGCAGATTCAGATGTGGTTTCCCGGATTCATGCGAATCTGAGGATGGAGGGAGATGGCTACTATATTGAAGATGTGGGCAGCGCCAATGGCACTTACATTAACAATATGCCCCTAGCAGTGGGCAATAGGCACCGCTTGCGAGCGGGAGATCGGATTTCTCTAGGGAAAAATGACCTGGTGACGTTCTTGTTCCAGATATCATAAGCTGGCACATAGGATATACTGTAGCAGCATCCATTGGTGCCAAATGGTATCAATAGGCTCCTGCCGATTACACAGAACTGAAAACTGCCGATGTGATTACCCTAACCCTTTTGCATCCACTTCAAGATACACCGGTTCAAAATTGGACTTTTGAAAAAGAACCGGTGATTAGGATTGGACGATTGGTCGGGCAAAAGATAATGATGTAGTGGTTCACAGCTAAGTGGTTTTGGTTCTAATGGCACCTATGTGAATAATGAACCGATCGCCCAACAGCCAGTGTCGGACGGGATGATAGTCCGCTTGAGAAGTTCGGGACCGAAAATTAAAATTAACTTAGGTGTTTTAGACCCAAATACGAAAAGCGGAAAGGCGGGAGAGAAGCGATCGTCTGGCACAGGTACAGGTGATGCCTCAAAAGACAGACTTTCTTGACTGGGAAAAAAGATAATGAGTCGCTAGCATGCGATCGCTCCACAATCCTCCGCAGATAAGGGTAGTAAGGGAATTAATAAGGATAATATTAAGATTTGTGTGATAGTGAATTTTACATATCGGCTGAAACTTGTAGTCGATCGGGTAATCTATTGAGAATAGTTTGGTAGAAAGAATGGCTGAGCTAAGACAAAATGTGATTACCAGAGAATGGGTGATCGTCGCTACAGAGAGGGCAAAAAGACCGGATCAGTTTGCTAGAGAAAAAGAGGCGATCGCGCTGCCACCCTACGCTCGAAATTGTCCTTTTTGTCCGGGAAACGAAGAGGACAATACGACGGTGGAATCATTGCGTCTCGGCGATGAGAAGGGGTGGCAAGTGCGTGCAGTTGCCAACAAATATCCAGCGCTTTCCCTAGAAATAAAAGGAAAGAGGAAGGTAAATGGCATTTACCGTTCTTTGCCAGGGAACAGGGAACAGGGAACAGGGGGAAGGGAACAGGGAACAGGGAACAGGGAACAGGGGGAGACAAAGTCTGAAAAGCTTTTTGGGGAAGGGAACAGGGAACAGGGAACAGGGAACAGGGGGAAGGGAACAGGGGAACAGGGAACAGGGGGAGACAAAGTCTGAAAAGCTTTTTGGGGAAGGGTTTGAGCCGATAAAATTTTTTTGAAAAAAACCGAAAAAAGTAGGCTGTGGTTGAAATGCTGGATTTATCGCTGGCGCTCGCACTGAGGGAAAATCCAAAAAAAGCGCTCACACCGAAAGAAGCGCGATCGCATGGTTTCCTTGTCAAATGCCATCTGACAACCGGTCCCGAAAATACTGCCGATACAACTGGCAGCTAGCCGTCACTTGATTGTGCTCCTTCCGGACCAGTCCCAAACAAATGAGCCCAAATGCCTGTTGAGGCTCTAATAAGTAGTCAGACAAAATTAATTACATATTTTTCTCCAAAATTTTTTATGATTGTTTCAACGGAATCAACTAAGTTTTTCCAGCAAGAATAAGCATCGATTTCAATCCATTCGTATTTAATAAACCGCCACAAGATTTCAATCAAATTCAAATGAGGTGAATAAGTGGGGAGATGGAATATAGTAATATTGCGTTCTTTCCATTCTTCAATCTTATCTTGAATAGCATCACTAGTATGGACAGATGCTTGGTCTACTACAATTACTGTTTGCTTTTCCATTCTCGTGGGAAAAAATGCATCGATACAAGCTATGACTACATCTGAATTAATATTTTGAGTAGATACATACGCTTCTAAATGATTGTGGCGATTCATTATTCCTAATACATTTAATCTGCGGCTACTCCGACTAGGTACTTCTATATATTCCCCAATATTTTGCCATCCATAAGGGACACAAGGGATTAAATAAAACCCACTTTCATCTAAATAATACAAATTAATTTCCCCCAAATTGTCTAACAGTTTCAGTTGTTCAAGTTGTGCTTTTTTTTCCTCATACTCTTGAGCTGGGGGGCTGACAGCTACCCCTTTACGCATCCGATGCCAACTCATATTCATTGTTTTCAATATTCTCTGAACAGTTTTAACACTTGTTTCAATTCCCCATTCTTCTTTGGGTAGTGGGTCACAAGTAGTGATGTTAGCACAAGAAAGCTCAGACGGAGATCGCAATAGTGGCATCCAACGGCAAGTCAAATAACGATATTTCAGGCATTGACGTCCCAGCCGAAAAATTGAAAATGCCACATCCCCACACCTATTGGGAGGGTGCATCCCAGTTTGGCAATGAGTAAAAATACTTCATTGCGCAACTGTCACCTTGAGAATACTCCATTAAGATAAGCGCAGCGATGCAGCAGAACCTGGGGAACATTGACGGCTTTCCATTGCGGTAGTGATAAACATGTAGTGATGTGATGGCTAGTCTGTCCCAATAGGTGTGGGGATGTGGCATTTTCAATTTTTCGGCTGGGAGCTGAAATGCCTGAAATATCGTTATTTGACTTGCCGTTGGATGCCACTATTGCGATCTCCGTCTGAGCTTTCTTGTGCTAACATCACTACTTGTGACCCACTACCCAAAGAAGAATGGGGAATTGAAACAAGTGTTAAAACTGTTCAGAGAATATTGAAAACAATGAATATGAGTTGGCATCGGATGCGTAAAGGGGTAGCTGTCAGCCCCCCAGCTCAAGAGTATGAGGAAAAAAAAGCACAACTTGAACAACTGAAACTGTTAGACAATTTGGGGGAAATTAATTTGTATTATTTAGATGAAAGTGGGTTTTATTTAATCCCTTGTGTCCCTTATGGATGGCAAAATATTGGGGAATATATAGAAGTACCTAGTCGGAGTAGCCGCAGATTAAATGTATTAGGAATAATGAATCGCCACAATCATTTAGAAGCGTATGTATCTACTCAAAATATTAATTCAGATGTAGTCATAGCTTGTATCGATGCATTTTTTCCCACGAGAATGGAAAAGCAAACAGTAATTGTAGTAGACCAAGCATCTGTCCATACTAGTGATGCTATTCAAGATAAGATTGAAGAATGGAAAGAACGCAATATTACTATATTCCATCTCCCCACTTATTCACCTCATTTGAATTTGATTGAAATCTTGTGGCGGTTTATTAAATACGAATGGATTGAAATCGATGCTTATTCTTGCTGGAAAAACTTAGTTGATTCCGTTGAAACAATCATAAAAAATTTTGGAGAAAAATATGTAATTAATTTTGTCTGACTACTTATTAGAGCCTCAACAGGCATTTGGGCTCATTTGTTTGGGACTGGTCCGGAAGGAGCACAATCAAGTGACGGCTAGCTGCCAGTTGTATCGGCAGTATTTTCGGGACCGGTTGTCAGATGGCATTTGACAAGGAAACCATGCGATCGCGCTTCTTTCGGTGTGAGCGCTTTTTTTGGATTTTCCCTCAGTGCGAGCGCCAGCGATAAATCCAGCATTTCAACCACAGCCTACTTTTTTCGGTTTTTTTCAAAAAAATTTTATCGGCTCAAACCCTTCCCCAAAAAGCTTTTCAGACTTTGTCTCCCCCTGTTCCCTGTTCCCCTGTTCCCTTCCCCCTGTTCCCTGTTCCCTGTTCCCTGTTCCCTTCCCCAAAAAGCTTTTCAGACTTTAAAGCGCTCACACCGAAAGAAGCGCGATCGCATTAGGGCGATCGCCTCACAGACTGCGAGAGCATCGTTCAGTACGCCGGTGCCAGCAGGTGACAACTGCGAGTCATAACCTCCCAGGGAAGGAGCCTGTATACGCCGGTGCTAGCAGGTGGCGATCGCCATCAATAAGGTGCCACGAGAGCATCTCAAGAATGCATGAAGAAACCCGGTTTTGTGGAAAAACTGGGTTTCTGGGCTAGTATAGCTGGTAACAGCACGTTCAGATCCCCGCAGCCAAGAAGCAAAACTGGGATGGATCCGTTGATTTTCCGTTCTCGAGTATTCTTCGTGCCTGGAAACCAGAGTAGTAATCAAGAACAGGACTATTGCCAAACTTCGGTAAAAATGATATAGCAGTTCTCAGATTAGTGTGATATGTTGTAGGAGATTGCTTCGGGGGGGTAACTCTATAAAAGCATAAGTTACTCGCTAGTCTCCCCCCCCTCGCAATGACAAATAAAGGATTATGCTGTACCACATCAATTTGAGAAACGCTATAACCAACCATCAAGTATCAGAAATTGCTTAGAAATACTGTAATGAACGCTGAAGAAATTGTCAAAACTCATCGCGACCACGTCTTTTTTTCCTGGGTACCTCAGAAAAACATCCAAAATCCCATCGTTATGGATCGTGCTGAGGGGGTTTACTTCTGGGATAAAGACGGCAAAAAGTACCTGGATTTTTCCAGCCAGTATGTCAATATGAATATTGGCCACAGTCACCCCAAGGCGATCGCAGCCATAAAAGACCAAGCCGATCGACTCGCGTTCGCCCATCCGGGTACGGCCACAGAAATTCGTGCGGCAACAGCGGCTAAGTTAGCTGAAATTACACCAGGGGATCTGAGCAAGGTTTTCTTTACCCTGAGTGGGGCTGAAGCGATTGAAAATGCCATTAAAATAGCCCGTATGTATACGGGACGGCATAAAATAGTTACCCGATATCGCAGCTATCATGGCGCTACCCTCGGTGCCGCGATCGCGGGAGGAGACCCCAGACGCTTAGCTCACGAACCTACTATTAGCGGGATAGTTCGGGTTCACGACCCCTATGCCTACCGTTGCCCTTTTGGCTACGCACCGGAAGGAAATCCCCAAGTTTACATCGATCACGTGATTCAAACCATTGAGTTTGAGGGGCCCTCAAACGTGGCGGCGATCCTGATGGAAACTATTACTGGTTTCAACGGCGTTATTATTCCCCCCGATGGTTACTGGCAAGCCCTGCGGGAATATGCCGACCAGCACGGCATCTTGCTCATTTGCGACGAAGTTATAGCAGGCTTTGGTCGCACGGGGAAAATGTTTGCGATCGAGCATTATGGAGTGGTTCCCGATATTATGGCGATGGCTAAGGGACTCACCTGCGGGTATATTCCTATGGGTGCGGTGATAGTACGACAGCAAATCGCCGATTATTTTGAAACCAACCCCTTTGTTTGCGGGCTTACCTTTAGCGGTCATCCCATCGGTTGCGCTGTTGCCCTGGCGATAATGGAAGTTTATGAAGAAGAAAATCTGGTGGAAAATAGCCGGATTATGGGGATACGGATGGCAGAAAAGCTAGAGGAAATGAAGGCCAAACATCCATCGGTGGGAGATGTCCGCAGTTTAGGACTTTATGGAGTCATAGAATGCGTGAAGAATCGAGAAACACGGGAACCCTTGGCTCCCTGGAATGCCAAACCGCACCAAATGGAGGTTATGGGGAAAGTAGCCGCGCGTCTTCGGGAGCTTGGTCTGCACGGTCTCGTGCGCTGGAACTGGGTGTTTATGTCCCCCCCACTTTGCATCAATGAAGAGCAGCTTGAAGAAGGCTTTGCTATAATTGACGATGCTTTGAAAATTGCTGATGCAGCCTACGTTGGTTAATAGGCCCATCAAGACATGAAATAGGAGAGTGACCATGCGGATTGGATTTATTGGTCTTGGTAATATGGGCAGCGGGATGGTTGCTAATCTGCTCGCTCGAGGGTTTGACGTTTCGGTGTACGATATCCAACCAGAAAAAGCAGAAGCCTTAATAGCAGCTGGAGCTGTTTGGCGCAATTCTATCCCGGAGGTGACAGAGGATGCTGATGTCATTATGACCAGTCTGCCAGGACCAAAGCAACTGGAATCTGTGATGTTGGGAGATGCTGGAGTTATTGCTCGCGCAAGATCGGGAGCGATTTGGCTCGATACGGGAACCAATTCAATAGAAATCATGGAAAAGATATCGACCCTTGCTGGAGAACGAGACATCTCCTCTATTGCTGCGCCTGTTTCAGGGGGGGCAAAGGGGGCTGAAACTGGTACTCTATCCATGTTTGTTGGCGGCGATCGAGAGACCTTTGACAAAATTAAAGGGATATTGGAAGCCATTGGTTCCCAAATTTATCATGTGGGGCCACTTTCCCATGCCATCCTTTCCAAGTTGTCGATCAATTATCTGTGCTTCATTAATACCAAAGCCCTGGGCGAGGTACTGTCCTTGGGCAGAGAAGCAGGAATTGACCCGCAGCAACTGACAAAGATGATTCAAGCGGGTTCGGGGAGTAGCTGGGTGGCAGAAAAATTGCTTCCTTCTATTTTAGAAGGGAATCCAGGACCGGCTTTTACCTTGAACTTAGCTCACAAGGATGCCTGTTTGATTGATGAACTCAATCAAACATTTAAAACATCTTTAGAATTTTCAGAGCGTCTGTCTGAGGTATTACGACAGGCTTGTGCGACCTATGGTGGGGATAAAAGTTTTACTCGGATGATGGACTTGCAGTAGGAAGGAGAAAGCGATGAGTCATGGTAAATTGGCGATGGACCTTTCCCAAGGGATATACAAGCTATCGAAAGTCCAACAAGACAACAGCAAGCTGTTCGTCTATTGGGGCGACGGTCATCGGAGTACCTTTCACTATATTTGGCTAAGGGATAACTGTTATTGCACTCTGTGCGGGAACCCCAGACATGGAGAAAAGCGTTTTCGGATCGTTGATGTTCCCTTAGACATAGAACCACTGTTAGTTCATGTAGATAGTGACAACACAGTTAAAATCTCATGGTCACCCGACAACCATAACAGCGTTTATGATGCTCGGTGGTTGCGACAGCACTGCTATTCTGCGACCGAGAGAGATCGTCGCCAGCATCGACCCATTCTTTGGAATAGCAAGATTGTAACTAGCCTGCCGCAGATTGCCTATGAACAAGTACTCGGTGGAGATGCGGGTCGGTTGCAACTGCTAGAACATCTGAGAAATTATGGGATTTGTTTTGTGCGAAACGTACCTCCTCAAACGGTCGAACTCGAAGGATTCGCCCAGTCATTTGGTCCCTTATTAGAGACTAATTACGGACGTATGTTCGAGATTGTTGTAGACCCAGAGTCAAGCCAGAAAAGTGTTGCCAACTCCCAACTTGACCTCATACCCCACACGGATGATGCCTATCAATATGGACCGCCGGGAATGATTTTCTTCCATTGTATAATGGCAAATGACGATGGCAGCGGTCAGTCTACCTTTGTGGATGGCTTTAAAATAGCAGAGGTACTACGTCAGGAGGATTCGGAGGCGTTCGATCTACTCTGTCGTTACGAAGTTCCTTTCCGAAAACATTACAGCGATCGCATTGATATGCAGTTTAGCAGCCCGGTTTTTGGCTTAGATAGTGGTGGTAATTTGAAGGAAGTTCGGATTAGCAATCTATTTCCCGCTCCCTTGGACTTGCCAGAGGAGATTATCGAGCCATTTTATGCCGCATACAGAAAGCTAATGCAGCTGATTACCGATTTAAGATACTGCCTGAAACAAGGTATGCAATCAGGAGACCTGGTGATATTTGATAACCATCGTATCCTGCACGGGCGCACTGCAATCGGGAGGCAAAATCAGCGCCGCCATTTGCGCTACTGTTCGGTAGACTGCGACTATTTCCATAGCTGGCGACGACTTCTTGAGAAGAATCTCAGCTTTCGGGGATAGGTTGCAAATCGGGAATGGCTTGGCGGAGTTTCGAGAAGGACCAGGCACCTTCGCGCAATAGCCGAGCCGTTGACCCTGTAAAGTCAACAAGGGTAGAAGGTTGTTGTTCGGGGTTTGGCCCTCCATCCAGAACCAGTGGAACTCGCTCTCCCAATTGTGCGGCAACTTCAGGGGCTGTTTTCTGAGTCTCCATCCCTGAGATGTTAGCACTGGTTACGGCCAGGGGATCGCCAACCCGACGCACCAATTCCAAACAAAGCTGATGGTTGGGTATTCGGACTGCTACAGTATTCTGACCTGATGTCACAAATGATGGGACAATTTCAGTCTTGCCGAAGATGCCAGACATGGCCCCCGGCCAAATTTTTCTGAGTTCCGAAAGCGTACTTTCGGGAATTTCTTGGGTCACAAATTGCAGTTGTTCAAAACTAGCTACATAAATTATGAGCGGTTTCTGGGGCGATCGGGATTTAACCTCAAAAATCTTTTTAACGCCCGATTCCCGAGCTATGCTAGCTCCAATCCCATAAATCGTATCGGTTGGGAATACGACCACATCGCCATTTTTCAGTAACTCCACTGCCTTGCTTACGGCTGCTTGATTATCAGCTGGTAAAATTTCTGTCATCTCTTCTCCTTACCTTAATAGTAGTCAGCCACTGGCATGAACGATCGATCTTTTCTAGGGTTCAGCAGTTTGACTCTGCCGCGCGGCTTCCACAAACTGACTGACTCGGATGGGATCGATCGGTTGGTCTATTTGACCGTGCCGCTTCAGGGAACTAGAAACTATCACCCCGTCTGCTGCTGCCATCAGGGTAGAAATATTTTCCCAGTTCGCCCCACTGCCGACGAACACCGGGGTGCCTTTTGCCGCTGCATATGCTACTTGCAAGTCTGACTGACTTGGAGGGCTACCGGTTGTCTGGCCGGAGATAATCACCCCATCTGCTAAACCCCGCTCGATCGTTTCTTGTACCGCTGCGGTCAAGTTCGGCGTACCCAAGGGACGACCATGCTTGACTAATACATCAGCGAGAATTTTCACGTAGCTGCCTAATTCTCGCCGGTAGCGCAGCAGTTGATGGGCTTGCCCCTCAATTAAGCCTTGGTCCGTTGCCATGACGCCAGTGAGGACGTTGACGCGGATGAACTCCGCATTTACACAGGAGGCGATCGCCATGGCGCTGCGAGCATCATTGCGCAGCATGTTGATGCCAATTGGCAGACTCACCAAGTTCATCAGTCGCATCACTATCATAGTCATAGCGCTCACTACCGCCGGATCCACTCTGTCTTTGGTAAAAGGCGCATCAAAAAAGTTCTCTAGGATGATTGCGTCTACCCCACCTGACGCTAATGCTGCCGCCTCTTGCTCTGCCCTAGCTATAACTGCTTTCAGGTCGAAGGACCACCGGGCCGACGTGGGTAGAGGCTGTAAATGTACCACACCAACGATCGGGTGCGCTGTGTTAAAGGTCTGAATCAAATCCATCTTTATGGTATATAGCGATCGAGGCTGATTGGGTCATCAATATTTAACCAGGGCTATCACCCAGCTATCAATATTCTCATAGGTTGTCAGTTGTGGGTTGTCAGTTGTGGGTTGCAGCTGTTTTTTATAGTTCGCAAAATTTATCCTTGACATAACTGATAATTCCCTTGCTGTCGGAGATCGCCACGTTCGCCGCTTGTTCCCAATCATACTCGTTCCCAGGCGGAGCCGTGGGAACGCGGCTCTGATACTTCTTTGACTGTTTTTCCACATCTGACATCCAGTTCTCTGATTATTTTATCCCGAGTATCCACAGGCTTCTGCTCACTCCATACTTTTACTCCCATTATAGCTGCCCGTTCGCGTAGGACCGGTAGCCCGGTGCGCGCAGCGCAATCGTCATCGCGCACTAACTACTGCATTTTCCGACCTCCAATTTTTTTCTGACTCTATAATTATCCCCTTAATTTTACTTATTATCTTAGCAAAAATATTGGTTATACTAGGGGCGAGCGCGCATTTCTTAAGGAATATTTTATCTATATGATGCTGTTGCGAGGGTGTTGTTCCGGTGTTAGAGGGCGATGGTATTTGTCTAGACAATGATAATTGACTGTACTCCTCTCAACCGCGCTATAATCTCAGAAGTGGCTCCGTTCATTCGCGACCAACGGAATACTGTGTTGGACTGAACAACTTACAACTCACAATTCACAACTAACATTTTATGACATTACTTCTACAAAAGCTGTATTTTTAGCATGTTCTCTAAACTCGACACGTTTTACTCTAACTCTTCCTTTTGTTTCTGCTTGCACGAACTCATCCAGCTTTTGGAAGACCAACTCGGCAAATTTCTCGGCTCCCACTGCCAGCACAACTCTCAGCTGGATCAAACCTAGACTTTCTAACTTGTAAAACTCGTCAAGCTGTGGATCGTCTTCTGCAACTATTACTGTATGATCGAACATGTAATCCATCCATTCTTTAGGATTCATCCCGTCTATCTTACACTTCGCTCTTTTCATTCCCCCAAATTCCCATACCCAGTTACATTCATCTAACTCTCCTTCAAACCAGACTTTGAAAGATACACCGTAACCATGTAAGTATTTGCAGTGGGTTCCCGACGCTTTCCATTGTCGAAAGCAAGTTGAAAAGCCATCAAACACTTTCGTCGATACATACTTTATAACATTTTTTTTACTTGTAGAGTTACTTGCCATTATTTTCGGTTACAAATGTTATAAATATACTTATCACTTGGGTGCGAGCAAAACCAGTTGGTAAAAGAAAGGTAAAGTCATGACTATCTCACCGGTTGATAAGCATTGATTTTCTACTCTATAACTACTTTCGATCGCATCCCTTTCAAAACTTCATAGTAACCTTCCTTATGTCATTGCGAGGGGGGCCTATTGAGAGATGCTTGTGCGAGAGGAAGTAACCTCCCCCGTAGCGCTACGGGGGGTCTGATAGAAAAGCATACCACAGTTACTGCGGAAGGTTTCCTCCCCTCGCTCCGGACATCAACAACTCCAAGAAGCGCAAGTTCCAATTCAGAAGGATATCAACTAATGCATGACCACACCCTTATCACTTTGATTGTAACATCAGCATTCAGTTTATGTGTTCCAAACCCAAGCGCTAAAGCGCTTACTACAAACCCAAGCGCTAAAGCGCTTACTACAAACCCAAGCGCTTACTACAAACCCAAGCGCTTACTACAAACCCAAGCGCTTACTACAAACTGAACAGGTCTACACCGAGGAGATCGAACCGGAATAGACAAAACCCCGTTGCATATCCAAAGTCACGATCGCCCCATCTCGAATGATATCCGTGGCTCGGGGAACCCCCACCATCACCGGCACTCCCAACCGCATGCCGATCACGGCGGCGTGAGAAGTTAGACTGGCATCCTCAGTCACTATTCCAGAGGCTTTGCGGATCGCATCAATAAAATCAGCACTGGTAGATTTGGCCACCAAAATTTCTCCGGGGAGGAAATGCGTCACGTCCATGCCGTTGTGAGCTACCCGGGCCCTACCGCTGACTAAACCCTGACCCATGCCAGTCCCCTGAGCGAGAACTGCGGTCACTACTTCAACTTTAATCAAATTGGTCGATCCGGGGACGCCTTGGAGCGCCCCTGCTGTCATTACCACCAAATCTCCTTCCTGGAGCAAATGCTTCTCCTGAGCCACATTTATAGCTGCTTTGAAGGTTTGACTTGTAGAGGGCAAATCCAATACCAGTAGGGGTTTGACGCCCCAGACTACCTGCAAGCGTCGTGCCACTTCTACATGGGGTGTCACGGCCAGAATTGACGTCTGGGGTCGGAACTTGGAGACATTTCTGGCCATACCACCTGTCTTGGTCAAGGTCATAATCGCAGAGGCCTCCAGCTGCGCGGCAATCTGGCTCACCCCTTGAGAGATGGCGTTGGGAATAGACCGCTTCGTATCTGCTTGAGCGTGGCAAGTATTGCTTTCTCGTTCAATTCTGACCGCAATGCGTACCATGGTCGCCACGGCTTCTACTGGGTACTTGCCGATGGCTGTTTCATTGGAGAGCATGACGGCGTCTGTGCCATCCAGAATGGCATTGGCCACATCAGAAACTTCCGCTCTGGTGGGTCGAGGGGAGTTTACCATACTGTCTAGCATCTGGGTTGCCGTAATCACGGGGATTCCCAGTTGATTGGCGGTGACAATCAGTCGCTTTTGCAGAATGGGAACGTCCTCAGCTGGCAGTTCCACTCCTAAGTCTCCTCTCGCTACCATCACCCCATCAGATAAGCTCAGAATGGCCTCTATCTGCTCGATCGCTTCGTGCTTTTCTATCTTGACAATTACTGGCACTTGCTTGCCAGCATTGGCGATGATTTCTTTGATTTCCAGCACGTCTTGGGGGTTGCGGACAAAAGAGAGCGCTACCCAATCTACCCCTTGATCTAAGCCAAACAACAAGTCTTTGCGGTCTTTTTCAGTTAGAGCTTTGATTGACAGGTAGACGCCGGGGAAGTTGACCCCTTTGTTATTGGAAAGCTTGCCGCCGACTACCACCTGGCAATGCAGTTGGCGAGCCTGACGGTCTACTTTCTCTACGAGCATTTCTAGTTTACCATCATCTAGGAGAATGGTGGCTCCGGCGGGGACTTCATCTGCTAGGGGTTCGTAGGTGACTGAACTTATCTCTTGGGTGCCGGGGACGCGATCGCTGGTCAGAATGAACCGATCGCCTCTCGATAGGACGATCGAGCCCGACTCGAACCGTCCCAAGCGAATTTTCGGACCTTGCAGGTCTTGTAAAATGCCCACAGGCTGATTTAGATCAAAGGACAGTTGCCGAATTAAGCGAATGCTGCGCTGATGGTCTTCATGGGTGCCATGGGAGAAATTTAACCGCAGGGTTGTGGCACCAGCTTCAATCAGGTTCCGCAATACCTCTGGAGAACTGGTTGCAGGACCAATGGTGGCGACAATTTTTGTCCGACGCTGGGAATGTTCCATGGGTAGGGCCTCTCGGGAGTAAAAAGATACAGGCAAGAGACGATCATATCTTATACCTGGCCTGAGAGCGTCTTTTTCCTGGTATTTATCGATGCCGCCAGTTGCACCCAGCCACATTTTCTAGTGAAAGATAAAGCATATGTTAAAAAAGCACTGGTGGTAAATCGATCTGTGGTATGATTTTAATCAGATCGCCTTTCCGATTTTTCCGGAACAGTGGGCGATCTCAGGGTTCGATGTCGCCTTTGAGTATAACCGGAGTGAAGACGCGGCAAATTAAGCTAGGGAAAGTGAAGATGCGTTCGCTTTCTCTGGTAAAGGCATTGGTGCCATGCTGATTAGAGGGTTCGCGGCTAACCGGTACAGCCAGATCGCCATTGTTATGGATACAGATAATGATTGTACTACCCACGAGGGTCGCATCGCGCTTGCAGAAGTCTCAAGTTACACGGGTTTACTCGATTTCAGAAATGAAAAATGCAACTCGGGAGTACAAATTCACCATCTGTGGAATTGGATAAACGCTTATCGAAATTGCGGACAAGCCTGGTGGATCCCCTTAGCAGAACCATTAAGCGAGTCAGGGGTAAAGAAAATGCAAGATTGGCTGTGGGAAATTTATGGGAGAATTGCTGACGTACCAAACCGAACTTGATCGAGAATTGCACTCAAAGGATCGAGTTCAAACCTATGGTAGTTTTTACATTGCCGATCTAGAAGTCTAGGAAGCATTCCGGACTGCGCAGATACAACTCCGGGCAACTGTGACCACACAAGATGAAGTAGGTTCCTTAGCGATCGCCCTCAATCAGTTGATTCAATGGGTAGGAGAATATACCGATGAATTAGAGCGAAGTCGCGAGCATTTAGAGCAGCGAGTCTCCGAACGCACTCAGGAACTGAAGCAAGCATTGCGGTCACTGAAAGAAACTCAAAGCCAACTAATTCAAACCGAAAAAATGTCCAGTTTGGGGCAACTGGTGGCTGGGATAGTCCATGAGATTAATAACCCCGTCAGCTTTATCTATGGTAACATAGAATATGCTAGAGAATATACTGAAGAATTGCTGAATTTACTGGCGCTTTATCAGCAGGAGTACTCCGAACCAACCCAGGTAATTCAAGAGGAAATTGCCGAAAGCGAGATAGAATATAGTAGAAGATTTGCCGCAAGTACTAAATTCGATGAAAAGGGGAGCCGATCGGATAAATAAAATCGTTCTTTCTTTGCGAAATTTATCACGGACGAGTCCGAGATGAAAGCAGCGGATCTTAATGAAGGTATGGATAATACTTTGTTGATTCTTAATAACCGGATGCAGCAAAGAATTGCAGTTAACAAGGATTATGGAAATTTGCCACTAGCTAGTCTATTGTTACCCAGCCCAAATGAATCAAGTATTTCTGAATATTCTTGAAAATGCGATCGATGTTAGAGTCATCAAATATAAAAAATCCGCAGATTGACATTCGGACAGAGAAAAAGGGCGATCGCCAGGTAATGGTAAGAATTAGCGATAATGGTCCGGGAATTACAGAAGAGATTAGATCAAATTAGAGCCGTTTTTTACGACCAAAGAGGTAGGAAAGGGAACGGTAATGGGACTGGCGATCGCCTATCAGATTATCGAAAAGCATCAGGGAAAAATTGAGGTAAGTTCCGAACCGGGAAAAGGCGCTTCCTTCGCGATCGTTATTCCCATTCACCCCCAGGATCCAGGGGCGATCGCTCGTCAAGTCGGCAGCAGCAGCAAGGATATGGAAAAAAATTGTCATGGTAATGTGATATAGTAATTTGAGGCTCTCCTGGCTTTGAGGTGATAAGTAAAACTTATATAGCGTTTCTCAAATTGATGTGATACAGCCGCCCGAACCCGTTCCCAGGCAGAGCCGTGGGAACGAGGGGTCCGGCTACAGGAACAAAGCCCCCTCCTCGCAGCGTCCGGTTCGTTACCCGGGGAGCTGGCAGGGGCTAGAAGTGAGATGCATCCATCTCCGACAGCATATCACACTAATCTGAGAACTGCTATATATAGGCAAAAAAAAGGCTTTCAGGCAAAAACTGTATTCTCGGATACAATTGACACGATCGACCCAGGATATCCTAATTTGAGGAACATGGCAAATTAATCAAGGAGTTTCATGAGACGCAGAGCTTGGCTGTACGTCCTACTTTTTTTGTCCGTCCCGGCGGTGGCCATTGCTGAAGATCGGGCGGCGGATCAGAGTTTCATGGCCAGCATTGATGCAATATTTTCCCAAATAGTGGCTGCCATATTCAGCGTGCTATTCTTTAGCATCGGAGGTTTCCCCCTGATCGTGCTGTGGCTGATCGGCGGTGGGGTATTCTTCACGATCGGGATGAATTTTATCAATCTGAGGGGGTTTAGACATGCTATAGATGTGGTGATGGGGAAATACGATGGCCCAGAAGAGGCAGGAGAAGTATCCCATTTTCAAGCCCTAGCGACAGCACTCTCAGCTACGGTAGGACTGGGGAACATTGCCGGAGTGGCGATCGCGGTGAGTGTGGGCGGACCGGGTGCGATATTCTGGATGAGCCTGGGGGGTCTGTTGGGAATGACCAGTAAATTTGTAGAATGTACCCTGGGACAGAAATATCGGATTGTTAAGTCAGACGGGACGATCGCGGGGGGACCGATGTATTATCTGTCAAGAGGCCTAGAGCAAATCGGACAGAGGACCCTGGGCAAGGTTTTAGCGATTCTGTTCTCAGTCTTTTGCCTGGGTGGGGCATTTGGTGGCGCGAATATGTTTCAGGCGAACCAGTCCTACGGCGCAGTACAGACGGTATTACCTTTCTTGCCTAACTGGCTGTATGGCTTGATTCTCATGACTTTAGTGGGACTGGTAATTATTGGCGGCATCAGACGCATTGCTCAAGTAGCGGGTGCGATCGTTCCTGCCATGTGTGGATTGTATATTTTAATGTCCATGTTTATTCTGCTGATGAATTTTACCGCCATTCCCGGGGCGATCGGCACCATTATCTCGGAGGCATTTGTGCCCCAGGCAGTAGAAGGTGGTATGATTGGTACGATCGTCCAGGGATTCAGGCGATCGGCTTTCTCCAATGAGGCAGGCATCGGTTCTGCGGCGATCGCCCATTCTGCGGCCAAGACTTCCGAACCCGTTCGGGAAGGCATTGTCGCCCTACTAGAACCCTTTATCGATACCGTAGTTGTCTGCAACATGACCGCCTTGGTAATTGTGATTACAGGTGCCTACAATAATATAGAATTCGAGGCCCTGAGGGCAGGCCAAAAAGGTGCAGAACTGACTGCCGCTGCTTTTGGGACAGTAATAGCATGGTTTCCCATCCTGCTGGCGATCGCTGTCTTCTTGTTTGCCTTCTCCACGATGATTTCCTGGAGTTACTATGGCGAACGTTGCTGGGAATATCTATTTGGTGCTGGCAGCTTGATGGTCTACAAGGTATTATTCTCTATCGCTATCTTCATTGGCTCGGTAACTAAACCAACGACGGTCATAAACTTCAGCGATGCTATGCTACTGGCGATGGCATTTCCCAATTTGTTGGGTGCCTACTTCCTATCTGGTAAGGTACTAGCAGACCTCAAAGACTATATGCGTCGCCTGAAGTCTGGAGAATTGAGAATGGAAAATTGAGAATGGAGAGCAGTTGGCAATTAGCAATTCACAATTAGCAATATGAGTTTGTTTACCTTAGACAGGGTGCTTGTCCCGATCGATTTCTCGGAAGCATCCTTTAATGCGGTGGCGGAAACCAGAGCATTTGTAAGAGATGCCTCTCATTTGTACATCCTGCATGTGTTGCATCCTCTCCATCAAGGGGAACCCGGGGTGATCTGGCAAACGGTGAATAATGAGACGCGCAAACAGCATGTAGAACAGGCATTTTATCAGCGATGCCAAGCACCAGAATATCAGGGAGTTCATTTTAGCGTCCTGGTGGGAAACCCTAGTGAGAAAATCATTGACTACGCCAATACAAACGACATTAATCTGATTGTTATCCCATCCCACGGACGCACGGGTATCAGTCGATTTCTCTTGGGGTCAGTGGCGGAACGGGTGGTAAGACTTGCCCATTGCCCGGTGTTGGTCCTGCGACGATCGGACTAATCGAGTTGAACAATATGATATTAGAGTTTTTGCCCATCACTGCCTTGGCGGCGGGAAAGATTAACAGTTTGTTAGATAGTATTAATTCTTGGGTTTCTCAAGTTTTAAAAGTCGCAAATGATGCTATATTTTTTAGCATCGGCGGCATGCCCCTGATCATCATTTTGCTGCTATTTGCTGGGGTCTTCTTTACCTTGCAGATGAAATTTGTTAATGTCCGGGCCTTTAAGCACGCTATCGATGTGGTCCGAGGTAAATACGATGACTTCAAAGAAGAAGGGGAAGTATCTCACTTTCAAGCCCTGGCGATCGCCTTGTCAGCAACGGTGGGCATTGGTAATGTCGCTAGCGCTGCTGTAGCGATCGCCCTGGGGGGTCCGGGGGCTTGTTTTTGGCTCACCGTGGGGGGTCTATTGGGGATGAGCACGAAATTTGTCGAATGTACTCTGGGTCACAAATATCGGATCGTCAAGCCAGATGGCACGATCGTGGGGGGTCCGATGTATTATCTGTCAGCAGGATTAGCAGAAGTGGGACAAAAGTCGCTGGGCAAGATTTTAGCTGCGATCTACTCGTTGATGGGCATTTTCGGGATCTTAGTTGCCGTTGCCATTCTACAGTCGAATCAGTCCCTGGCGGCAGTGACGGCAATAGTACCATCATTAGCAGATTATAACTGGATATATGGGGCGATCGTAGCGGGTTTGGTCGGATTAGTGATTATTGGTGGTCTCCAACGCCTCGCCAGAGTTGCAGGTGTAATTGCGCCTCTGATGTGCGGCATCTATATCTTAGCATCCCTGTGGGTCCTGGCGATCCATTTTACCGCTATTCCTGAGGCGATCGCCACGATCTTCAAATCAGCTTTTTCTTTCCATGCAGTCGGCGGGGGTTTTGCCGGGGCCTTGATCCAGGGACTGCGGCGATCGGCTTTTTCTAATGAGGCCGGAACTGGGACTGCGGCGATCGCCCATGCCGTTGCCAGAACTGACGAACCCGTTCGCGAAGGCATTGTCACCATCCTGGAACCTTTTATTGACACCGTCATCATCTGCAACCTGACCGCCTTGGTGGTAATCGTTACCGGGGCCTACAATAATCCAGAATTTGCTGACTTCAGCGGTACCCAACTCGCCTCCGCTGCCTTCGGAGAAGCGATCTCCTGGTTTCCTTACCTCTTGGCAGTCGTGATTTTTTTCTTTGCCTTTTCTACCATCATTTCTCAATATTACTACGGTCATGTTTGCTGGTCCTATCTGTTGGGCGATCGCAGCGAGATAGTTTTTCAGGTATTATTCTTGGGTTGCATACTTTTAGGGTCGGTAGCTTCTTCCCAGGCAGTGATTGAATTCGGCGATGCTTTTTTTCTCGTCTCGGTTTTACCCAACCTGTTAGGTATTTTCTTCCTCTCCAACCAAGTCGCTGTAGACCTAGAAGATTATCTTCACCGCCTCCATATTGGGAGGCTGAAATTCAGTAGTTCGAGAATTTTTGCTAGTTCAGAACGGAAGAATTAGGGTTTCAGCCAATGTTTGAAGAACTCCGAGGGTGATCGCAACGCTCGCCCTCGGATAATCTGCTATAGTTAGGTGGTTGCTTTTTTGCTCACATTAAGTATAAAAATGTTTAGCTATGTCTATTGAGATTAGTCAGGAAAATCGCTCTAAGGCACTGGTTATTGGTGCTATTTTAATAACACTTATTTTCTGGGGATCGGCATTTCCGGCCATTCGGGTTTCCCTCTCTGGATATACACCTGCTGCAGTTGGTTTTCTACGATACCTCGTTGCATCTATGGTTCTGCTTGTGTATGCCCTAATCAGCCGAATGCCAATGCCTAAACTAGAAGATGTGCCACTAATTTCCTTTTGTGGTTTTATCGGTATTGCAATTTACAATTTCATGCTCAATACAGGTGAGCTGACTGTTTCAGCCGGTCTTTCAAGCTTTATTAACTCGACGCAAGCAGGCTTTATCGCACTATTGGCAGTATTCTTCTTCAACGAAGGACTTAAAATGGTCGGTTGGATTGGTCTTGGATTGTGTATTTTGGGTGTTGGTATTATGTCTTTCACTAAAGGAGATATTGTTTACCTATCGATAGGAATATTATTTGTTTTCATTTCGACCCTCTCAACCAGCTTGTATTCAGTGCTACAAAAACCACTCCTACAGAAATACACTGTAATTCAATTTATAAGCTATGCAATTTGGGTAGGAGCAATCTGTTTATTCTTCTTGGCACCTCGCGCCGTGTTTTCAGTTGCTCATGCACCCTTGACTTCAACTTTAGCAATCGTTTATCTGGGTTTATTTCCAGGTATTATTGCTTACCTTGCATGGTCTTATGTATTGTCTAAAATTCCAGCTTCACAAGCAGGCAGTTATTTAGCTTTGATTCCTGTAGTCGCGACGTTTATTGCTTGGTTGTGGTTACACGAAGTCCCCACACCATTCTCCTTACTTGGCGGTGGGATAGTCTTGTGTGGTGTAACGCTTGTTAATCTAAGTAGGATCCGAAAATCAGGTGCAGATGAGGGCATTAATCGCGAGGAAGAGAAGATTGAGTGACCCAATGGTTACGCAAGGTGCGGTTTGCACAGCTAGGAGATCGGGGGTAGGGGTTTGATGGCAGCAAACCCCGATCCTGCGGAGATTGAAACTGTAATTGGACAGCTGACAGAGCGGTTTAATAAGGTTTGGGGTAGGGATACCTGGCATCTAAGTAATCGTTTTAACCGCAAAAGGCCCACACTGTTTGTATTTGGTTAAATCGTCATAGTCACGATCCTTTGCCGTTTGAGAAACTTCTCAGTCAATAAGTTGTACATCGCGTTTGGGAAAGTATTTGAGTACAATGGTTTAAATTGATAAAGGAAAATTTTGTGAAAGCACCAGAAATACTCTAACTCACGGTGCAATAATTGGCGTCGTCAAGAAGCAGAAGTAATAGCTGTTATAAGTTAAAGTGATGGTGCTTCGCGATCGCGCCAAACTAATTAAGCAGTTTTGTAAATTTGGAAACAAAGTTGATAGTAGAAGCAGCAGAGGGATAACAATGTGTTATTATGAGAGGGTTATGTAAGTAAATCAGCTAGGTAAAATTTTTATAATACCATGTATCCAGAGGCGATAATCGGCGATGACAAGGGTTTACAAGAGACTATAGAGAGGATTGTTGCCCAAGTTTTAGAAGAAATCAACAATGTAGTATTCTTTAGCATTGGGGGTATGCCCCTAATCGTGCTGTTGCTGCTCTCCGCAGGACTGTTGTTCACCTGGCGGATGAAATTGCTCAATTTCCGGGGGTTGAAGCATACGATCGATATCCTCCGAGGAAAATACTCTGAACCAAGTGCGGACGGAGAAATATCCCATTTTCAAGCCATGGCAGTGGGCCTATCAGGAACGATCGGCATAAGTAGCATCATTAATCCGATAATTGCGATCGGCCTCGGGGGTCCGGGTGCTTTGTTTTGGATGACACTTGGCGGTCTTTTAAGCATGACCACTCAATTTACCGAATGCGTCCTATCCGTAAAATACCGAATAGTCAACAATGACGGGACGGTCAGAGGCGGGCCAATGTATTATTTGCCAGCAGGTTTAGCTAGTATAGGACGCAAACAGTTGGGTCGGGTGTTAAGCATAATCTACTCATTTCTGAGCGTTTGTGCGGTGTTAGTTAGCCTTTCTATTCTAATTTCTAACCAGTCCCTAGCAGCAGTTACCGCTGTCATGCCAGTGTTGGCAGATAAGGGGTGGATAGGTGGTGTAATTCTGGCTTTGTTAGTGGGAGTGGTAATAATTGGTGGCATCCAAAGTATCGCCTTGGTGGCGGGTGCTATTGTGCCAGTAATGTGTGCAACCTACATTTTTGCATCCCTTTGGGTGCTGCTGACCCATTTAGATGCTATTCCCGGGGCACTCGGCACGATTATCTCGCAAGCTTTTTCCCCCCAGGCAGTGGAGGGTGGATTCTTGGGGATGCTGGTGCAGGGATTTAGGCGTTCTGCCTTTTCTAATGGAGCTGGGTCGGGAATGCCCTCGATCGTTCATGCTACTGCTAAAACTTCTGAACCCGTGCGGGAAGGTCTGATCGCCCAGATCGAACCTTTGATTACCACGGTAATCATCTGCAACCTGACTGGTTTGGTAGTAATCGTGACTGGGGCCTATAATAATCCGGACTATGCTGGTCTGGGCGGTACGCAACTCGCCTCTGCGGCCTTTGGCGAAGCGAGCAACTGGTTTCCTTATCTCTTGGCCCTCTCGGTTTTATTCTTTGCCTTTTCGACCCTGATTTCTTACGTTTACTACGGTGAGATGTGCTGGGAATACCTGCTCGGTCCAATTGGTGAAAGGAGTACGATTGTGTTTAAGCTATTATGCTTGGTGGGGATTTTCTTCGGGGCGATCGCGGCTCCCGATCCGGTGCTGAAATTCGGCGATGCTATGTACCTGGCGATAATTTTTCCCAATCTGTTCGGCATTTACTTCCTCTATAACCAAGTGGGGGCAGATGTGGAAGATTATTTCGATCGCCTGAAGGCCGAGAAGCAGGATATCCTTGGCAACTCGGAACAAGCAGGAGAACCCAAATACCAAATCAACCTGATTAAAAAGCCGATCGCGGATAACAGCAATTCTAGCTAGTCGGGATATAAAGCCGTAGTCGGGCCCATCCTTTCGGTTGGGGGTTGACCTTGGGGCTGAGGGGAAAAGGGAATCAAAGTGTTGATTAACCCCTCTCCCAGTCCCAGCAGTCCAGAGAGCTTGTATTTTTTTACTTTTTTAGATTATCATAGAAGTAGAATCAAAAATTAATTCAGACAAATAAAGTCCATCCCGAAACGGAGGGCCACAGCCATGAAGGAGACAATCGGTGGGAACTTGACCCGCTACCGCAAAGGTTTAGGCTTATCCCAGAAAGCCTTAGCCGAGAAGGTTGGGGTCACTGTCGAAAGTATCAAAAATTATGAAGAAGCAAAAACGCTACCAGATAGTAAAAATCTGTATAATCTTGCTCGTGCGTTGGACGTAACCTTGGATAATTTGCTGCGTTCCCAAAGCTTTGGGGAACTGCATGATTTTCGTTTTCGCGCCCATGCCAGTTTTAAAGAAACCCCTCAATTTACCGCCCGAGTTCGGCGCATGCTAGGAACTTACAACGCTATAGAAGCCGCAGTTGGAGTTTCTCCTTTTGCCCCAGAAACTCTCTCCTGCGATCGCCTCGAAGGCAAGGAAAAATTAATTCAAGCTACGGCTACTCGGTTTCGCGGTAGTTTGGGATTGGGCGATGTTGCCGTTCCTAACCTATTTCAGGGGGTGGAAAAACTCGGATTAAAAGTTTTGCGCCAACCTATCGAGATTAGCCGTTTTTTTGGAATTAGTGCTTGCAGCTTTGGTCGCGGTGCGTTTGTTCTCGTCAACACCCACGAAATTACTATCGAACGGCAGTTTTTTACCCTCGCCCACGAACTCGGACATCTGATATTTCATCGAGACGAGTATGGAGGTCACCTCATGGAAAAGGGAAGTAAAGAAGCAGAAAAAGCCAGGGAGAAAGTGGCAGATTACTTTGCCGGTCATCTGCTGGTGCCCCAAGCTGAATTAGATCGCGTCTATCAGTACGAGCGCAATATTCTTCAACTCAAGCAGCACTTTCGCGTCAGTTACCAGGTCATCTTAAATCGTCTGGCAGAAATGGGAGCGATCGACTATCAACAAGAAATTAAGAAAATTCGCGCTATTTACAAAAAACGGCATGGTTCGCCCCTGAAAAATTCAATGGAGTTACCGCCAGCACTGAAAGCAAAAGACTTTCCCGAAAATCAACGCTATCGACAGTTGATATGGCAAGCCTTTGATAAAGGAAACATTTCCGAACTGAAAGCGGCAGAACTACTCAACCTCACGGTGGAAGAACTGCGAATACGTTGTCAAGAAGCAGAGGTCTATGCAATCTCTTAATGGAACTATTCTCGACGCCACCGCCATTATCGACTTTCGCTGGCTGAAGGAGTGGGAGTGGTTAAAACAAAATTACAGTCCTCTGTATGTCGCCCAAGAGGTTTTGGACTCGGACAATCTCGAACTGCCTACACGCCAAGCAGCCAGCGAACATCTGATGCCCCTAACTCTTGACAGTGAGGAAATGTTTATCAGTTTTCTGGAGTTTGGCACTAAAGCGCCTTTACTCAGCGAAGCCGATCGCTCTACCCTCGCCCTTGCCCGCCATCGTTTATTATTATGTGCTAGCGATGACGGGTTAGTTATTGAAACTTGTGAGAAATACGGTATTACCTACACTCGAATGTTACGGTTATTGACAGAGATGGTGCAGACTGAGCATAAAACTGTCGCAGAAGTTAAAGCGATGGTGCAGATTTTAATTCGCGATCGCGCCAAACGAATTTCTCCAGCAGTTTTGGCAAGTTGGGAACGGAGTTTAGAATAGGATATGGGGTAATATCAGATCCGTTTTACCCTCGTTCCCAGGGTCTCCCTGGGAATGGTCAATCATTGGCTCTGCCTCCTGTGAATGAGCAAAGTCATGACTCTCGTGAGTGAGGAACAAGGGTGGTCTATTAGGCCAGGAGGCAGAGCCTCCACCGGAAGTGACCAGGGAGACCCTGGTCACTAGAAATGGCACAAATTAATTCAAGTCCGTCCAGACCGTAGCCCAAGCGCACGATCAACTCGGCGGGAAATCCTTCTGTAAAGAGCAGCTTCCATTCATAGGTTCCCGGTTGCACTGGTTTACCCAGGCGATCGAGTCCATCCCAACTGATGCTATGGGTTCCAGCTTTGTACTCATTACCCCGTAGCAGTTCCCGCAGCATTTTCCCACTTTCTTTTTCATAACAGCCAGGGATACTTTACCATCTCTACTGAGGGTAAAGGTTATTTTCCCCGGTTGGGGCGATATCGGGGGACTTCCTGCCAAGCAAATGGCATATTATCAAAACTCCATTCCGGTGCTGCTGTCCGGGCCGAAACCACAGGCTGCGATCCTGTCTGACAGGAGGCGATCGACAGTAACCCTGGTAAAATTAACAGCAATGAGTACAGCTTGATTTTAACAAGGATACGATCGTCATCTTTTTACTTAATTTTCCCCAATAAATGTCCTCCAACTATAGCCCAGGCAACTAATGCAAGAACATTGAATTTTAACTGGGAATACAATCTATTGTACTCAATCTTAGTTGTCCAAGGGCGGGCGATCGCCTTTATATAAATCGGAAGGGGGGCGCTGATCGCTCCAGGCCCACCAAGCACAGCCGCACTGACAGTGGTAAAATTCCTGGAACTTGCGGCGATGTCCTTCTGTGTAGACAGGCGATCGCCGATTTAGCCAGACGCGCTGGGCTTCCATAGAACTAGATCCACACCTGGGACAGCAGAACTGCAGGGCGTGAGTTGCTGATTTAGTCCATTCTGGCGAGTTGACATCGAATGCTTCCATAATTATTCTGTTCTCAGGATTCCGATCTGATTGCGATTTTTATTGCTGGCTGTTTAATCTTCTCATTGGTGGCCGCCACCGTCTGGTTGGAGGTACAAGATATGAACTTGACATTAAACTTGATTTCGTTTATAGGCATTTTTGGCTTATGTCTGGTGGCTTGGCTGGGTTCTGAGAATCGCCGCATTATCCCCTGGAAGACGATCTTTGCTGGCATTGGCCTGCAACTGGCGATCGGGCTATTGCTATTCCAGGTGCCCGGAACCCGCCAATTCATTGTACTATTGAATGATATCCTCAATCCTCTCATTGATGCTTCTGAGGCCGGGGCCAGATTTATCTTCGGTTCTGGATTTGTCCCCGATCCGGCATCGGATCCTGGACCGGGACCGGCGGCCCGCTGGATCGCCAGGACTATTACTTCGCCTTACGCGCCAGTACCGGGCGATCGCCTGGGTCCCGATAACCTCAACTTAGGATATATCTTTGCCTTTCGGGCCCTACCCCAAGTGGTGTTCTTTTCAGCTATAGTAGCATTGCTGTACCGGATGAATGCGATTCAACCGATTGTCCGGGTCTTTGCCAAGCTATTTCGCCAGGTGATGAATCTCAGCGGTGCCGAGTCCCTCTCCGGTGCTGTTAATATTTTTGTGGGCATAGAATCGGCGATCGCAGTCAAGCCGTTTCTATTGGATATGACTCGCAGCGAACTCTGCGCCATCTTAACATGCTGCTTTGGTTCCATTGCTTCCACTATCCTGGGACTCTATGCCAGTCTGCTGCGACCTACCTTTCCTGGTATAGTCGGTCATTTGATGTCTGCTTCTATCCTGACTATTCCCGCCTGCTTCGCGATCGCTAAAATTATCGTACCAGAGACGGAGGTGCCGAAAACCTTGGACGGGGTGCCCAAAGAGGAAGAAGACCCCAAGATCCGCAAACCCAGTTACATGGATAGTCTAATTATGGGGAGTTGGGACGGCGTCAAAATGGCAGTGGGAATCGCCGCCGTCCTGATCGCTATTCTGGGTTTAGTAGCCCTGCTGAATTCCTTTTTTGCCTTTCTCGCTACCTGGCCCGCGATCGGACCAGTCTTTGCCGTGGTAACTTTAGATAATATCTTTGGAGTCTTGTTCTTTCCCTTGACTTTCCTCACTGGTGTCTCCCTAGATCTCTCCGAACTCTGGCAATGTTCGGTCCTGATCGGAAAACGGGTACTCCAAACTGAAATCCCCTCGTTTATTGCCCTCAATCAACTTGCCGCAGGGGGCGCTTTGAGCGATCGGGCCTTGTTAATAGTCAGCTACGTTCTCTGCGGTTTTGCCCATGTCGGATCCTTGGGGATCTTTGTCGGCGGTTTGACCAGTTTGGTGCCTCAACGCCGACAAGACATTAGTTCCGTCGCCTGGAAAGCCCTCTGGGCCGCTACCTTAGCTACCTTGATGACTGGTTGTATTGCTGGGGTATTTTATTTCGGTGACTCTGCTGCTATTTTAGGTAGGTAAATATGAAACGTAATCGCTTTTGGCTAGTTGGTTTGATGTTGCTAACCACCCTGGTTTTGATTATCTGGTCCCCATTTTCCCAGACAACTACCTCCACCTGCTTTGAGTCGGAAACCTTTTGCGATAACAGAATACTCCCAGCAGCATTGGCCACAACGCCGACTGCATCTTTATCTCTGGGGGGAACTTATCAAGACCCTGCCGGACGGTTTCAGGTGGGCATTCTGGAGGGATATAATGTCAGTTCTGCTGGTGTTTCTCCTTTATTTTCATCCCCTGATGGAAATTTGGCCTATACTGTCCTGGTGCGATCGCGCAGCAGTGGCAGACTTTTGACTGCTGCTACTCTGGCACAGATCGCGATCGATACTTTCCGACGAGGGGAGGGATTTATCCCCGATCGGTTTCGACCTTTGGGGCCGGGAAGGGTGCAAGTTCCTTGGACTGGTAGTTTAACTATGGGGGGCAATACTCAGCCAATGAATGGGATGATTTTGGTCAGTCAGCCACAACAGGATATACTCATGCTGTTGATTTCGGCAACTCAAACAGGGCGCGATCGGGTTGATACTGCTGTTGCTACCCTTGCTGACAGTCTTCAACCTCTGTGATAACTAAGTTGCTACCTATTTGGGCTAATTTTAGGTAGTAACTTCAATTCTTATAAGGAAGATAAGTAAGTTTTCACCTGTCTTTGATAAATTGGATAATATTGCAACGCTATCGAGATAGCGGTATGTACTTGCACTGGATCGATTTCTTCGTAAAGATGAACCAGTCGATTGCGTGTACTTCCCGAAGGTGCTAATACCTCTGCTAACTCCGGTGTAATAATTCCGCAGTTGCCAACCTCTATAAATGTTGCAAAATTACTCTCTGGCTGTTCTATTTGAAGTTGCTTGAGTAAATATCTATTGATATCTAGCGCCACTTGAATAGTTAGCTGTAACAGTCTTTCTATAACTAATTGCTGATTTTGATTGCTTAGATAGTCTGACAGAGTTACAGACTCAAATTCAGCTAGTTTGTTGAGATATTTATCCAAAAAAACTAGCTTATTCAGAACAATTTTGGCTTCTATTTCAGTCATACACCCCACTTTTGTAAATTTTTTTCAACCTGTTCTTCAAGGGCCTTGCGAATGGCTTTCAGTTCGGCATCACTCTTTAATGCCCTTGACCGAAAAGCATCAAATAGACCTACTTCTTTTTCATATAAGAGGATACTATCACGTGCGACGTAATGGGCTATCAGTAACGAACATTTATTGAGATCGACGACATCAATCATATCGGGATTGAGTGCAAAAGCTTCCCCCAGCAAATGCGGCACTTCAAACCAACGAAAACCATTATCTTTAATCTGAAGATAACGAATTAGATCGTCGTAAACTGCGGCAAAGTCCCAATCACTTTTGCCATGGGTATCGCCCCTGGCTCTCGAACCAAATAATACTAGCATCTTCAGGTATGGGATTTTCTCCGGAAGCGCGATCGACAGATTCCTGAGTTTTGAGATGTGGGCCATATCGGGACTGTTCGCGAGATGTTTCATAGTTACCTTCGTAGTAAGACACACTTGGCGGCTTGCAGACGGGGTAACGGGACAGATGCAAGATATCAGTTTAGGTAAATTATATCACAGAGTTGACACAGTTATAAAATTTATGCTAAAATTTGGGTATCATCAAGAAAAGAGTGAGAAGAGTATGGCATCGCGACTCTGGAAATTCTTAAACACGGACATTCGAGACTTGTTCTCCGCCGAAACCATCACCGAGGGCACGGAAGCAGCTGAGGCTGTCTTGGAATTGGCCAATACGCTGCAAGAAGAAGGTCCTAATGTCCAACAATTAGCGCCATTAGTGGGAAAAATTTCTACCTTGCTGGATGTTTTGAACTCGCCCTTGGGGGAAATTGTTGGGTTTAGAAATAGACTGGCAAAATCAAACCTTGAAACCATTGCCCATCAGTCCAACAGAAACATATTTGACGATTTTGTAGCAAGGCAATCATTTGTAACTGCCATGCCATGAAAAAAGAGCGATCGGGTATTATTATGTCGGCGAAATCAAAGCCATTGCTTGACTCATCACAACTTCAATGTTTACCATCTCTGCCAAGTCATCGGCATCGTAGCGACCTGACGCCACCTCCAGAGAAGCCTTATCTAGGGCATCTTCGTAAACTTCTTCTAGAGTTAAGCGCAACTCTTCTGGTTTCAAGTAATAGCCTCCTGCCTTGCGACGCTTATTCTTTCTCTGAATAGCCCTGGCTGAGTTTCTGATGGACAAATCCCAAGAACGAGTTGTGCGATTTTCAACTTGCTGCTTAATCAAATGTAACAGCAGAATCACGGCATAACTGCCAATGGCGGTAATTTTATCGTCACGACTCATCTCTTCTAGTTCTTCTGCGATCGCCAGGGCCCCTTTGATATCACCTTTTATCAGTAGGTCTTTGAGTTCCAGTAACTCTTCCATAGTCAGTACCAAATCTGTACTTATATTATACTCAAAACTTGCCCCGTGTCTCCCCTTTAGACTCAAACCATTCTGCTTTTTTTTGCTGACAGTCTGACCGCCGATCGAACATTTGGGCCGTCACTTCTGGACCTTCGGATAAATCTATATCCCGATCGTCCATTTTATCAATACGTTGCCAATCAGTTTGAGATTTGCTCGAAATAGATTCCTTGCTCATATTTAGTCCTCTTCCTTGCCGAAATAATCCGAATTAACTCATCCAGATTTATTCTACTAATTATTTATGCTCAATCTCCTTCCAAACATCCTGGTTTCTTTCTTCAACAAGTGCGGCCACTTGCTGTCAATTTGCTTTCAGATCGCATCTAACTTCCAATTATCCAAAAATCTAGTCAAGGCATCCATATCGATCGCCTCTCGATTAAACCTCACAACAATATCTCGATCTTAAACAGAAATGCTGTAACTTATTGGTTGGGACATTTTATTGCTCCAAGTTGTCATTTTTATATCGTAGCATCCCATAGCTATCCTTGTCAAGTCCGCGATCGCTTTTCCTATCCGTATTGACAAAATCAGCTTGGTATGTTATGTTAATTAAAATTCACAACTTCGCTGTCATCCCGCCGTTAAAACCCCTAATAGCTAAAGTCGGTTAAAACCGACTAATAACATTTTATTAAGGAGAACTGGAAAAATGGCGAATGGTTTGAAAAATCATAACAGTTTTTCGGCAATGAATCTACAGTTTGGGAACTGTTGAATGGCGATCGCCAACTCGCGGACAATATAACCCAAGAGTTAGCAGATTTTTTCCATATTTCTCCATCTATGTTTTAGCAGCGAATACGGAAGACCCACCGGAGGCAGAGCCTTCGGTGGACGAGAGAACGGTTATACAAGTAACAAACAACAACTAATATGAATCCCGATCGAGAAATTAGCCACCTGTTAGACCTGATGCCTGCCTCCGGTAGAATGATGAGCAAAATTGTCAGCAAACCGGAACAACCATTGGTAATTGATTGCAAATTTCCCCTACCTTGGCATCGATCTCGACCTATTTACATTAATTTCGATCTGTGGCAGCAAATGTCACGACCCCAACGAGATTTGTTGCTGTTGCGCACTGTTAGCTGGCTTGGTAATGTAGTTTACCTGAAACCGGATATTTATCAAGGTTTGGTGGCCCTGGGAGTTGCGGGCACTGCGATCGAACTCCTGCAAGCTGATGCCGTGGGCATAGTCGTCGCTGGGGGACTGACCGCGATCGCATCCAGTCAAGTTTGGCGGATGAACCGCCGCAGTCAATCCCAATTAGAAGCAGATGAAATGGCCATTCGCGTGGCCGGACGCCGGGGTTACAATGAAACTGAAGCGGCCAGACATCTCTTGGGCGCGATCGAGTCTGTTGCTAAAATAGAAGGACGACCGAGTTTGAATTTTATCGAACTGATCCGCTGCCAGAATTTAAGGGCGATCGGGAATCTCTCGCCCCTGGGAGTTCCCGAAAGCATCAGGCGAGATTGACATGCATGTTTAGAAACCCGGTAACTCTTAACTTACCGGGTGTGGTCAAAACCCGTTGGTAAAGAAAAGATCATATCTGACGATTTCACCGGTTGAACTTCACCGCCAATATGTCATTGCGAGGGGGGGCGATCGCGATCGCATACCAGAGTTACCGCTTTTATATCCACCCTCGCAATGACACACCGGGTTTGGAAGCCTACATTCCGACTTATCTTGGTTCCATTATTCCAGAAGCAAGGCTGTAGGGTAGTTTTTCTTTAGCTTTTCTTTATCATGTAGTTCGTAGTAAGCGCTAAAGCGCTTACCGGGGTTGTCAAACCAATGTTGAGAGTGATAAGATATAGTTCGTAGTAAGCGCTAAAGGGGAGCATCTCGATGCAAGTAATCTAGCCCGCGCAGGCGGGCTTTGTTTGTCTAGCCCCACCCTAAAGGGTGAGAGGGTGGTAGCATAGCAAAAGTGAGAAGCACTGGGAGCAAATCAATGAGTCAAGAGCTAGTAGATTTAAGAATCAGTATCCTGCAAGGGCGCTATCAAGATGCTTTGGCCATTGTGGATGAACTGGAAGGAATGAGTAGAAAATCAATTTTGCGGAACATTAAATCATTTTTAATCAGGATGCTGATTCATCTGGTTAAAAACCAAATAGAGCAACGCATGACTAATTCATGGGCCGCGTCTATTAGAGATTCACTGATGGAAATTCAGGATTTGAATCTCCAGGAGAATAAAAAAGCTTACTATATTAAGCAAGATAGTTGGGAAACCCCATTAGCAGAGTCGATGAAAAGGGCGGTTTCGACAGCGAGTGTGGAACTGTGCGACGGTGCCTACAGTCCCTTTCAATTGCAGGAATTGGTAAAGACACCAGATATTCTGGAAACAGCAAAGGAGTTGTTGGATCTCATCTACGAACATGAAGCACAGGAATTACCTGATATAATTAATGAATATCTGAGTCAGTTACCAGGTGGGAACGACTGGAAATTCGGAGGCCGACAGTAAGGGAGCTCGATCTGCTTGAATTAAGAAATGAATCAAGAAACCAGGTTTTTAGCGCGACAGCGTCGCGGAAGCTCGGGTGCATCCCACTTTCGCAAGGGCGAAGCACAATTCGGACTGTCTATCTGTAAACTTATGTCATAATTTGCGCCATCTGCTTCGCCCCTCCTTCTTCTTTGCAAATCTGGGATGCACCCAGAAGCTCAACCTGATGCATCTTACTATATTGGTGAGAATGCCGATATTGTTCCTTGGGGAACTTCCATCATCGATCTAGACATCTATTCCCCGCCAGATTTAGTAATTGAAGTTGCCAACACATCCTTGCCTGACGACAAGGGAGAAAAGCGACTGTTGTATGAAGATTTAAGGGTAAAGAATACTGGCTCGTTGACGTGCAGAACGTGCAAGTTATTGCTTTTGCCATCCAGAACAATGGCAGCCAGCGAATTACCGAGTCTCAGATGTTGCCAGGCTTGGCAATAAATTTACTCCAGTCTGCTTTGCAACGGACTCGTCAGATGAATCAAAGCCAAGTTATTGCTTGGTTATTATCCCAATTTCAGCCAGGATAACAATCTCAGCTACAACTCATAATTAACTCACTCTCGCCTCACAGGTTGATTGTATAATCGAAAAGAAAATAACAAGTAAAGAGCAAGTGAGAGATGTTCAATCAACGGAAAAAAGGGCGATCGAGTCGCAAAATCAGACTAATTGTGAGTTATTGCCTAACTGCTATCTTAGTGGCGATAGTAATTATTGTAGCGAAAGAGTTCCAGGTGCAAGAACTATTAAGGAGGGCCTTAGCCTGGATAGACAGTCTTGGTCCTATTGGACCAGTAGCTTTTATTATTATTTATAACCTGGCTACTGTACTATTCATACCAGGAGCGCTGCTCACCCTAGGAGGTGGTGTCATATTTGGGGTAATTTGGGGCTCGATCTACGTCTCGATCGCCGCTACCTCGGGTGCGATAGTTGCATTCTCGATCGGACGATATTTATCTCGCAGTTGGGCGTGCAAGCAGCTGGAGGCGCACCCTCAGTTGAAGGCGATCGATCTAGCAATTACCAGGTCAGGATTTAAGATAGTATTTTTAACGCGCCTTTGTCCCATATTGCCATTCAACCTGTTGAATTATGCCTTTGGCGTCATGCAGCTTTCCTTAAAAGACTATATCTTGGGGACCGTTGGCATGATTCCAGGAACAGTGATGTATGTTTATCTGGGTGCTTTAGTGGGCGATATCGCCAAGATCGGGACAGAGGTTACTCTCAGTCCCCAAGCAGAAGCCCTGAAGTGGGCGATCAATATTATTGGTTCGATCGCCACAGTTGCCGTGACAGTCTATATCACCAAACTCGCCCATAAGGCTTTAGCAGAAACTGTTTAAGATCGAAACCTGTTGTAGCTGTCGAGTTATGGACTGAAGTAAAAGTGCTTCATTTGAGTGGAGAAAGAAATGATCGCCTGGAAGCATTCGCAGATCGAAAGCAGCAGTGGTATGATTAGCCCAAGCTGACAGATCCTCACGACTGGCCTCGAAATCTGACAAGCCACCAAAAGCAATGATGGGAAAATCAAAAGCAGGCTCATTTTTGTAAACATAGGTTTCAATCAGCTCAAAGTCTGCCCGCAAAATGGGGAGAAACAGTTGCATCAGTTCGGGATTTGCTAACACCTCTGAGGGAGTACCGTTGTAACGACGCAGTTTTTCTACAAATTCAGCTTCTGGTAGGGCGTGGATGGGCGGTTCTGGATCGGGAATTTGCGGGGCGCTGCGACCGGAGATCGACAGGTGCGACAGCTGGCGATCGCCTCGTTCCCTGGCTCCCGCCTGGGAACGCCGCAGTAGACGGGCCAATTCAAAGCTCACCAGTGCGCCCATGCTATGACCGAAGAAAGCAAAGGGGGCGTTGCACAATTACGGGATGATGGGCATAGTTGCAGAAGTCTTAAACCTAGACTACAAGCCAGTTTCAGTTATGTGCAAAAAAGGGCATCATCCCCAAAATGTGCAACGCCGCAAAGGGTTTGTCCAACTCTGGCAGCAAGGCAAGGGCGATCGCCTCTACCAGGGGTTCCATCCTGGTGAAAGGCGCGTCCTTGATCCGAGTTCCCCGTCCGGGAAGTTCCACAGCACAAACCTCCACGGTCGGTGGTAGACTATCCGGCCAGGAACGGAACGCCCCCGCACTGCCACCAGCGTAGGGGAAGCAGAACAGCCGCAGCTGGGCCTTGGGATTAGGCTTGAGGTATTTAATCCAGGGGTTTTTGCTTGGCCTGCTTGTCATCATGCAATTAATCAGCTATACTTGGACATCGGCATGCAGCGGGAATGGGTTTCCACTCCTCTAATCATACCAGTAAATTATCAAATAGTCAAGTTTCGAGATCCTATTTTATTATCATGTTGACAGATATTTCAACTGACGCAGAGCCTTTTGGGCCTCTTGGGTACAACTCGAACAGCAAGCCCGATAATATAGCATGCAGAATGCGCTGCGCGCACGCTACGCGATCGGGGAGTTCCTGACGCCAGGCCGTGTCGGCGATGATGCCCAGACGATAGAATGCATGGGGATGATTTGGCAACTGCTTGAGTATCTGGCGATACAGAGTTTATGCAGCTGCCGACTTTCCCGCCATTAAGTGGCGATCGGCCAAGACAAAGGCTGTTAAAGTTTTGGATGTCGGAGTCTGGCTAGTCATTTTATAGTTTTGTTTGGGAATTTGGCGAGCGATCGCCCCTTTGCCGCGTGCTATACTCCCAACGGTCAGGAACTGCGCTTTTTTGACCAGAAAAAAATTGTCATTGCGAGGGGGGATAGAGGATCGAGAATCTCGCAAAAACCCCCCACGCTGCGCGAAAAATCGCAATGACATATTTAACCGCCGCCAAAAGCGCAAGGATATCGCGTTGCGGGGTATCTATTCGTTCTTGCTAGCTGCCGCTTGCTCCATCTGCTTCCGGAGGCTGAGGGGTCGCATGTCAGTCCACACTTTCTTAATGTAGCTCAAGCATTCTGCTTTTGTACCACTTTTGCCAACCGAACGCCAGCCTAGAGCATTTTCCGGCTCTTCGGTACTTGGTTTGCTAAACTATTGCTAATCTTGAAAAGCTAATAAACATCTTAGCTCAAAATTGTCTATGTTACGAAAACCAAATCCGCACCGTTTAACTAACTTAATTTTTTGGTTAATTCCTTCGACGATACCATTAGTTGTTCTTTGCTCAAAATATGCTGTTATCTCCACTAACCAGCGACGGATTGTCCCTTGACTTTTTGGAAACAAATCTGCTGATTTTTTCAACCATTCTGCTAAATCCAATAAACCATCAAACCAATTTATGTCATTCTCAAATATTTCTCTAAGTTGCTCTTTTAATCCATGCATTTTTTGCAGCTTAGGAAATTCTTTATTGATTTCTTCTAATTTCCTTTTTTGAGCTTCCGTTAAATTATCTGAATTAGCAAGAAGGACATATTTCCCGTGTGTAATTGCTTGAATTTTTGCAGTTTTTTTCTCCGAGTCTTTCATGTTATTGACTTCTTTTTTTGCTTGCTTACGACTATTGTCTAATTCTTCTTGAACCTGGTGCATTACATGAAATCTATCAGCGACAACCGACCCATTAGGCATTAATTTTTCTACCAAACTTTTATAAGGACGCCATAAATCAATACTTACCTCTTCTATGCCTGATAACACGTCTATTCCCCAAGACATCAACACTTTTTTAATGGCTGATTGGGTGCGATCGGGGACTAAAGCTAGAAGTTGACTATTGTCCAAATCTACTAATACTGCACAATAATTACCTTGCCCTTTTCTCAGACTAATTTCATCAATGCCCAATCTTTTTAAATCTTGAGGTTTTTGACCTACCAAACTTTTTCTTAAATCCTTTAACATAGTTTCAATTTCTGATTCACTTACCCCGGTTCTTTCAGCAACACTTTTAATATTACTATGTTTGACCTGACTCAATATATCGTCGGCAAGTCTTTTAGTATAGTTGCGTTTTGGTTCACAAAACTCCAAAGGCTCACTAAAAGTTGTCAAACATTTTTCACATTTCATTTGTCGTTTATTGACCTGTAAATAAACATTTTGACCATGCATAGGCAAGTCTTTAATGAGATGTGAATAATTGTGGTGAAGTTTATGACTCTTTTGACCGCAGTGAGGGCAAGTTACTTCAGAATTTAAACTAGATATGGAGAGGATTATTCCTAGAGATGGATCCTGTTTGAAATGAGTAACTTTAACATCCGGGATATTCAGAAAATCTGTGAGTAGTTTTAGTTGTGCATTGGAAGCCATAATAAATTTTACCTCACTAAACAATGCTGTACGTAATTTAATTAAAGCATAAAAACTGCTACAAGTCAAGCCCCGCAATAGTTTTACTATTATTTAGTAACAATTTTAGCTCAATGCAAACGAGTGTTTATCTGATAGTTTAGCAACTCAAGTACCGAAGAGCCCATTTTCCTTATCTGCTGGCCATATGGAATACTGCTCTTCATGATTGACAACAACATTGTAAATTGTCTTGTCTTCTTCGTCTTGGTTCATTTTCCCTCCTGGTTCGTAGTAAACACTAAAGTGTTTCCCAGGCGCTTCGCGCCTAGGGAATAGTTATCGCCTGGGGTGGTGCGCATCTGGCGGATAGAGGAAGTCGAGTTGCACTAAGCGTCTTTCTCCCCCTGCCATTGACAATTTTACCAAAGGTTCCCCCGCCCCGGCGCTGCACCAGATGCAGGTACCGAGTTTGGGGAATACCTCCGTCATCATCATACTGTAGGCAGATGGTTCCCCGAAAGGCAACCCCTCGACCTGCTGAAAATCTCAATCCTCCTTTTGTCAGTTGGTCTTCTTTTATGGGAGAATGGAAGGCGATTGTCAGCGGTTGTTCTTCCTTCCTGGGATTATAAACTGGCAAATAGAGACTGTATTGGACTCCATAATTCCCATGGGCTTGATATGCTGTATCCTGGTAACGGGCCAACATGGGCGCACTTTGAATTTGCTTCGTCCCCAGAGTACCAGCTAACAGGGTACTAATCCCATAGGCAAATGCTTGGCCTGGTTCCGGAATGGTTAAATAACTTTGACCATCGCCATCTACTATTTTCCCTTGCCATTGGGAACCTCGCGCCACCCCCGCTACCCTACCATATCTTATCCCGTGGCGCGATCGGGCCTACGAACGGTCCGATCGCATGGTTCCCATTCTTTGAATAATTTGTAATAACTCGGACTGCATTTGCACTGAATTATCGGGAGTCAGGAGAGGAACGTGGACAAAAAGACAATTGCTGGATATATTATTTTCGGCGATCGCCTGCAAGACGGAGTAATAAAGTCCTTCGCAGACAAACCTCCCGGCATCGTGACTGATTTGCACGTCATCTAAACCTGCTAACAATTTATCTAGATTAATTGGCGTTTTCAGCACCGTCTCTCTCTTAGCGTTTGATTCCACGCTGAGTTGCGTGCGACCCTCGGCCATCCCGCAACAGACGATCGCATCCGGTTGCAACTGGTCGATCTGGGCCAGCACCCGATCGCTTGCTGCTCGAATATCCACTGGCAACTGCCGTAACAGGTTCAACTCATAGGGGATATCGTCTAGTTTAGCAACTTCGATCGAGAGATCGTCAGAAGCATTAGATTTGTGATGGGGCAACCAGGTGTCAAAGGAGCTGAGCAGGATTTTGCGGGTCATGGGGATATGGGGTTAAGGATGAAAATATTATATAATACAGAGAGTTAGCATACAAGGAAATCGAGCCATGTCATTTATCGCCGTGGTAGACTACGATATGGGAAATCTGCACTCCGTCTGTAAAGGACTGGAGAAGGCAGGTACCAACCCGAAAATAACTGATTCCGCCAGAGAAATCAAACTGGCAGATGCGGTGCTATTGCCAGGAGTGGGATCCTTTGACCCCACAGTCCAACACTTGCGATCGCGCGGGTTAGAGGATCCCATCAAGGAGGCGATCGCCAGTGGGAAACCGTTCTTAGGCATCTGTATGGGTTTGCAAATCTTGTTTGACAGCAGCGAAGAAGGGAAAGAACCGGGTTTAGGCATTATACCGGGTAAAGTGCGCCGATTTCGCTCGGAACCAAACATCACTATACCGCATATGGGCTGGAACCAGCTAGAACTTACTCAACCAGATGTTCTTCTCTGGCAAAATCTCCCTGCTAACCCTTGGGTTTATTTCGTGCATTCCTATTATGTAGACCCAGTTCACCCCAAGGTCCGCGCCGCAACTATTACCCACGGCAGTCAAACCGTAACTGCCGCGATCGCCCGTGACAACCTGATGGCAGTGCAGTTTCACCCGGAAAAGTCCTCTACCATTGGGTTGCAAATGCTTTCTAACTTCATAAGTCAATTGCCAAGCAAGATTGCTGCTTAATGGTAAGTAGGGTGGGCAATGCCCGCCTTACGATTATACATTACCTACTACCGTAAGATATGAGCGTGAGAATATATGGCAACCGCCAATTAAAAACCTTACCCGGACAAGCAACCCGACCGACAACAGGACGGGTGCGGGAGGCATTATTTAATATCTGGCAGGGTAAAATAGCTGGTTGTAGGTGGTTAGATTTATGTGCTGGGAACGGTTCAATGGGTGCCGAAGCTTTGTGTCGGGGGGCCGCCTGGGTGGTGGGAATTGAAAAGTCCTCTCGCGCTTGCAGTATTATCCGCCAAAATTGGCAAATGGTGGCATCCGATCCAGAACTATTTCAAGTATTGCGGGGAGATGTCCTCCAGCAGTTGGAAAAACTGGCCGGACAACAGTTCGATCGCATCTATTTCGATCCCCCTTATGAAAGCGATCTATATCAACCAGTCTTGGAGGCGATCGGCCATTACCAGGTCTTAGCACCCAGCGGCGAGATGGCAGTCGAACATAATTCGGAGCGATCGCCCTTTGCCGGAAATGAGACCTTAGAAATTTGTCGCCAGAAGGTTTATGGCAATACCGGTTTAACTTTCTACCAAGGGTAGGGTAGAACTGACTTCCTGCTATCATTGCGATTTTTCGCGCAGCGTGGGGGAACCCAAACAGACTTTCTGGGGATCTCCACTGCTAGACCCCTCGAAGCAATCTCCTACCCCGTGGAGATTGCTAGCCCTCCGGAGCTTGTTGCGAGGCACGTTAGCGCAGCGGCGCGACGCAGGAGCGCTAGCAATCTGCCGCTGCGCTACGGGGGGGGTGTGGTCATAAGTAGTTGATAGCCGGGTGCATCTGGTGATACATGTATATAGCCCCTGCGCAGCGGAGGGGGCCCGGAGCGTGGGCTTTGTTCATGTAGCTGGACCCCTCGTTCCCTGGCTCCCGCCTGGGAACGGGTTCGGGCGGCGAGACCTCCTACCAACTGTTTTTGACCACACCCCGGGGGGGTTAACTCATACAGCACAAGTTAACCGCTCCGAACCCCCCTCGCAATGACACATTATTTCAGTGACATTCGAGTTAACAGTATGAAATCAAATTTTCTCTCCCGCTTCACTCCTCGTTCGATGACTCACGAAGCGTTGGAAAGCATCTTTGTCCAGCGCCATCAGCTAGCAGAGTACCTGGTCGAATCGATCCGCGAAAGCGCCATCACGCCAGCGAAGCATTACACCCTACCGATCGGACCGCGCGGCATTGGCAAAACGCACCTGGTCTCCCTAATTTATCACCGCGTCCGCAGGCGAGAAGATTTAAGAGAACGCCTCCTCATTGCCTGGTTGCGGGAGGAAGAATGGGGCTTACCTCATACCTCGACTTATTATTGAGCATTTTGCGATCTTTACAACAAGAATATCAGGATATGCAGTTGACTGAGCCCAGAGAATTGCTGTACTCCTCACCCGAAACTGCCCAGAGAGATGCGGAAGCATTGCTACTAAATGTAATTGGAAATCGTACCCTCCTACTGCTGGTCGAAAACTTAAACGATGTATTTGACGGGTTGGGGGAACAGGGGCAAAAGCAATTCCGGGCTTTTCTGCAACAAAATGACTGCTGTACAATTGTCGCTACCTCCCAAAGTTTATTTAATGGAGTCAAGCTTCGCGAGTCTCCGTTTTACGGTTTTTTCGGCATTCGTCGTCTCGTTCCCAGGCTCTGCCCTTGTCATTAGCTATTTCAACAGCTAGGACCAATAAGCCATTGTTGGCCTACAATAAACTATTGCTGGCTTACAATAAACTATTGCTGGCTTACAACGAACCATTGACAGGCTTACAATAAGCTATCGCAGGCTTACAATAAGCTATCGCAGGCTATAATAAAGTTTTGCAAGCTTACAATAAGCTATCGTAGCTTACAATAAGCTATTGCAGCTTACAATAAACTATTGTAGGCTTACAATAAGCTATTGTAAACCTATTGTAAACCTATTGGGTGTTACAATTTGGGATATCATCGAGCGAGTTTCCCGCTTCCCGCTCCCCTCTCCCTGCTCCCTGCTCCCCTCTCCTTTATAGCCACCGTTTGGGGCGGTGTCGGCGGTCTTTAACTCGCTCCGATAATCGGAGCACTCGTAATGATATAATCAAGTATAGAAAAAGCAGCTTCTAGAGGAAAAGCAACAATGACGACTTCACGTTGGAACGATGAGAAATTAGACCGTCTGGCAGACCTAGTGAGCGGCATAGCCACCGATGTGCAAGGTTTGACCCAAAAACTAGAAGAGACAACCAAAATAGCCAATGGTAACGCTCGTGCCATTCAAGCTATAGCTGATGCTATGGCCGAAGCCGCTGAAGAACGGCGAGCAGCCGCTGAAGAACGGCGAAAAGCAGCAGATATAATCAATAGTAACGCTCGTGTAATTCAAGCTATAGCTGATGCTATGGCCGAAGCCGCTGAAGAACGGCGAGCAGCCGCTGAAGAACGGCGAGCAGCCGCTGAAGAACGGCGAGCAGCCGCTGAAGAACGGCAAGAAATCCTCGGGATTATTATGCAACAACAATCAGAGATTCACGGCATGCAAACAGAAAATCAGCGGACATGGGAGATGCTGCGGGACCGACGCAACAAAGAGGATAACCCAAATACCTAAGCAGTCAAGGAGGAAAAAACAATGAGATGCAATTTCTTGGGGAACATCGATCGTAGACCTGGACATCTATCCTACCCCCAACTTAGTCATTGAAGTTGCCAAAACATCTCTAGCGGATGACACGAGGGCAAACTATATGAAGCAATGGCAGTTGATGAATACTGGATCGTAGACGTGGACCACGTGCAAGTCATCGCTTTCACCATCAAAAATCAAAGCAGTCAGCGCATTACAGATTCCCTTGTCTTGCCAGGATTAACTGTTTCATTGCTAGAGGAAGTATTGCGGCGCAGTCGCAGGATGAATCAAATGCAAGTTGGTGCTTGGTTGTTGGTTGTTAGCCCATCTGCAACAGTAATTATCACCCAGAAACCCTGTTTCTCCGAGAAACAGGGTTTCTTATACGATTTTGGAAAAACAATGCTACAATTACTTCAAACATTATTTATTAGTCGGTTTTAACTCACATCTTGCACCATTTGCAACTAGAGGCAGAGCCTCTATAACTCGTTCCCAGGCGGAGCCTAGGAACGAGGGTAAAACGCTTTCTAGACAAGGCTTCCAGTGGGTTTTAACCCACTTCAGCTCTTAGCCGTGGGTTTTAACCCACGGCGGGCCATGAAGCCAATCTCCAATGGTGCGGGGTTAAACTCCCGGCGCTCCCGGCGGGCGATCGGTAAAGGTTCCAGTTCTCAATTCTAACCAACGTTTGAGCGACTTCTGACTTTCTCCTGACGGGTGACCGAGAATGATATTCTTGATACTAATATCTTCATCCAAGTCAGGCCAGTGTATTCCCTCTTTACTACCTGTTAATCGCCAATTATTGCGTTCGTCCTGCGAGCCATGCAAGAGCCGAGGATACCATGCTAATGGTACGGAAATGATTCGACCGTCCGACAGATTTACTGTTAACAAATCATCTGTAATTACCACTTGCTGTACTTGGGTAATTTTCAGTGTGTCAATCATTATTGAAGAAGTCATACCAGCCCTCCAGTAACTGATTTGCGATTTATTCTTTAGCAGAAAATCCTTTGTTGTCTTGCAAGCGGACTGGACTGAGCCAGAACTTGGCCTCTTTGTCATCACGCTCAACATGAATATGAGGTGGCTCTTCCCGATCGCCGGCATAGCAAAAGAAACGGTACGGTCCTAGCCGAAGTAAGCTTGGCATTCAAAATGATAGTTACGACAATTTCATTATACCCCTTAGTCCGCGCAGGCGGGCTTTGTATCCGTAGCCCCACCCTTCAGGGTGAGGGCGGGCGGTGGATATTCCAGCAATACCGTGAGGTATATACCTTTCCAATCATGAAGAAAGGAGCAAATCACTTCCGGAGTAAAATTTTGCCCCCTAAAGAACTTGAAATTCTGGGTATGAACATTCAGGAAAAAGTGCAAGATGTTGCAATGGTCTTTTACTCCCAGCGGGCAATCCCCGTGTTTCCAATTGTCCACACTGGCAGCGTAATTGGCGATCGCTTCCAGTGCCGGTTCTATCTGGGCGGCATGCTGTTGGCACAAATGCAGTAAATTTGCAGGTTCTTTGCCTAAGTCACAGAAAAGCTCGATCGCCTCGCAGGGAAGATTTGAGGGTTTTCGTTGTACCGTATCCAAAGATTTACAAATTTCTAACGCTTGCAGGAATTTTTCGGCAGATAATTTATTCATTGATTCTCTTGTTGTTTGAGAAGTATCGACCAAGGATATCGCGCTTGAGCCAGTTCATGTGCATCTCTTTGATTCATTCCCTGATTAACTACCAGGTCTGATTCAAAAATTTCATGCCTTAAGAAAATTTCGTCAATGTCAGTCTCCTCTCCTGATGCTATTCTCTTCCAGGCTTGTGCCATATTGATATCGGGAACAAACTCATGTTCGGATACTCCGCTACCAAAGGCATAGTCTTTAGCACGTTGAACGTTGTCCACACTCAATCGATAGCGACTGGCAATTCTAGGGACGTCATCTGTTACTTGCATGATTTCATCATAGGCTATGACGATCTCTTGGACGTATCTTCGCTCATATTCATCTAGATGTGACCATCTGCTACCGGAAGCTGCTTCTTGCTGTCATTGATAATTTTAGACCAAAATCGGAGTAAATTTTTTTCGCGCCAACCCTCAGTAAGTCGAACTCCGCAGCAAGGAAACTAGGGCGACTCCCGTCAGTCCGCCGACCACCAACCATGCTATAGCCAAACCCAGTACATCTCCCAGAAAAAAGTTCGTCGCCAGGCGCAACATTCCCCCTACACCCCACCCGATCGCCAGTCCTATGGCCCAACTTACTGTACTTACCAATGTCCACAACCAAGCCCGAGGCACTTTCCGACTGATTACCAACCATTGTAGCGCTCCCAGCCAACATCCGATCTGCACCCCGTCCTTAAACCCAAATATTAATCTCAAAGGAATTTGCATAGTTCGCGGTGCCACCCACCCCAAGGCCCCAAGATCGCTAGCTCCTATTAATCCCCAGCTGACAATACTCGCCAAGATCCACCACCAAGCTTGGGTTATTCTCTTTCTGAGCACAAACCATTGCCCTAACCCGATCGCCCCTCCCCCGATCGCACCGGACCAAACTCCCATATCCGGTCGTTCGCCGATTTCAATCAACAGCAAACTCAGCCCAAAACCGCCAACCGTCGCCAATACCCACTGTAACCATAAACCTGATGCAATCTTCACCGCAATTCCTAATTTTACCCTCGTTACCAGGCTCCCGCCTGGTAACGCTATTCAAGAGGCTCTGCCTCTTGAGGATATCAATAATCCCCAGTAGCCCAGAAACCAGGTTTTTCCCATATACCTGGTTTCTTAATTCCAGCATTGGAACTCTGAGGTAGAGTAGTTTTAGAGGAGAAAAGTTCCTGGAAAGCCCTGCGCCGTTCGCGGGGGGATTCCGGAGCGATATAACCCCACAAACTCTCCCAGTAAAAGAATGATACTCCATCCAACCCCCGATCGCGCACTTCCTGCACCTGGGAGGCGATCTGCGCCATTGCCACAGGAGTCTTCAAAGTCCCACTGGTAATTCCCACGGCTACAGGAATTTTGCGGCGAGCTACCTTTACCGCTGGTTGTGACAACTCCCCTCGAAAATCGGGCAATTTTCCTCGATATACCTCAAGACTAACTCATCTATTAAACCCCGTCGTACCCAAGTCTGCCAGTCTTGGAGATAATTTCTATAGGCAAACTCCTGGGAGTTAGGAGATAAAGAAACCAGACTGTCTGGTTTCATCTCCTTGACAGTATCGAACAGCTTTTGCATAAAATCAGTAATCTTGTTAGCTCGCCAATACATCCACTCCGGATTGTGATAATCTTCAGGAGGACTTTTACCCCCATGTTCCTGTTGATAAAGCTTAATAGTAAAATCATCATAACCATACTCCGAGGGCATACCAAAATGGTCATCTATTTGAATGCCATCTACATCATACTTAGTCACCACTTCCAGAATCAGATCCAGCATCAATTTCTGCACTTCCGGGTGGAGAGGATTGAGCCACTCCAGGTTAAACTTGTTATGTATCTTCATCCCATCTTGGCTGGCAGTCAGCCAATGTGGGTGACGCCGCACCAGTTGGGAATCACTCGGTGCCATGAAACCATACTCAAACCAGGGAATGACTCTCAATTTCCGATCGTGTCCCAGTTTAATTATCTCGCCTAAGGTATCCCCTCCCGGTCTGGCCCAACTCAGTAGAGGTTCCTGATACCTCCCCGTAACTTGTTTGGCGACCTTACTGGGATAAAATGTATGACCTCGATTCCAAACTACAGGATATACTGTGTTAAAATTGAGTTGGGAGAGTTGCTCGATCGCCCGGTTAATGCCCCAAGGGGAAAATAGCACGCCACTGCTAACATTAGTTAACCAGATTCCTCTGATCTCGGGCGCTGGCTGCACCGACGGTAGCAGGGGCGAGTCCTGGATTAATACTGCCAGTGCGATCGCCAGACCCAAACAGCACAAAGAAATAGACCATAACTGCGCTCTATTATACATAAAAAATATCCCTATCCTGTAGGTTGGGTACGAAACCCAACCCTCCTCTCACTTAAAATTACCTGGCAACGATTATCTGGAGGCGGGAGCCTCCAATCAGCGCATCCATGCCAATTCAAGGGGTGTGGTCAAAAGTGGTTGATAGAACGGATGGGTGCGATCCTATTGTAGGGGCGAAGCATCGCGGCAAGAAAATTTGATACCCACCTACAATTAAGGTTCCGCAATGCTTCGCCCGGTCCCCACCCTCACGCCCCCCTCACAGTCCCCACCAGGGTGCATCTCGGGTGCATTTAAGATCTTGCACCATTCTCGATTAGTCTCCTAGGGGTGGGGTGTGGTCAAAAACAGTTGGTACAGGGAGATCCTTGCGGGGTGCTTGGCGTTGCATTCGGAGAGGATATCTGTCGTTTATGTCCTAATTTTTTGCCCTCAGGCTTCGCCCCTACAGGGGTATCCGACAGCTGGGAGGGCCCAGAAACGATCGACGGGTTTTGACCACACCCCAATTCAAGTATGGTAACATGGCTATCGATGCGAGACTGGGAATAGCGATCGCGCGACGATGGTACAGGCGAAACTCGAGGCTCTGCCTCTATTAGCCGTTCCCAGCCTGAGACTGGGAACGAGGGTATTAGGGTTTTTGGTATGTCTAGCCTTTAGCAGCCATTGACAGAATCAAGTCAACCATACGGTTAGAATAGCCCCATTCATTATCGTACCAACTGACGACCTTGAAGAAATTAGAGTTTAACTCAATTCCAGCTCCCGCATCAAAAATACTGGAATGGGAGTCGCCAATGAAGTCCGAAGAGGCCACCGGATCTTCGGTATAACCCAGAATACCTTTCATGTCTCCGGAGGCAGCTGCTTTCATTGCCCCACAAATGTCCTGGTAGCTAGTTGCCTTTTCCGTCCGGAAGGTCAGATCCACCACCGATACATCAGCAGTTGGCACCCGGAAAGCCATACCCGTCAGCTTGCCTTTCAGTTCCGGCAATACCAGAGTTACGGCTTTCGCCGCACCTGTAGAAGCGGGGATAATATTCTGAGCCGCACTGCGTCCGGCCCGCAAGTCCTTCTTACTCGGTCCGTCCACCGTTGGTTGGGTGGCCGTCATGGCATGTACCGTGGTCATCAAACCTTCCGCTAGCCCAAAATTGTCATTTATGACTTTGGCAATGGGCGCCAGGCAGTTAGTAGTGCAGCTTGCGTTAGAAACAATGGTATGCTTGCTGGGGTCATATTTATCGTGATTGACGCCCATCAACAGGGTAGGCACTTTCTCCGGGTCTTTTTCCTTGGTCGGCGCCGAGATCGCCACCCGCTTGGCCCCCGCCTTCAGGTGCCCTGAAGCCTTTTCATAATCTGTGAATAGACCTGTAGACTCGACGACATACTCGACACCGTATTTGGTCCAAGGCAGTTCCTCTGGGTTCCTGACCGACAGGCAGGGGATTTCCTTACCGTTGACAACGATCGCCTGGTCTTTTGCCTCCACTGTACCCTGAAAGCGACCGTGGGTTGAGTCATACTCGAGCAAATAGGCAATTCCCTCTGGTGGCACCAGGTCGTTAATACCCGCGAACTCGATTTCTGGCCGTTCCAGGGCCGCGCGAAATACTAATCTACCGATGCGACCAAATCCATTGATGCCTACTTTAACAGTTCCCACGCTCTCACCTCCTAAAAAGTAATGTTTTTGCAGACTCTCCTCCTAAGGACAAGAGTGCTCTAGGTTTATATGCTCTCAACAATCTATTACGCTCTCTGCCTTACGCCCACAAATACATAAATTTTTTAGGATCTACCCCCCAGAACCCCTCCGCTACCCGGGATGGCCTCAGACTTGTTGTTCGTGTAAAATTGGCTTAAACCCTTTATCTGTCTGGATTTCGGGCAGATTTCTCAGACGAAATTACTGCGCACAACCGATTAAGGTATTACGATCGGGAGACGGAATGGGGCATGACGCACGAGGCGATCGACATGGCAACTACATTAAAAGGGTAGGTCATCCAAATCGGCATCTGCCCGATCCGATTTTTCCGGAACGGTATGGCCCCTTAGATCCTGCTCTGGTAATTCCATCACGGCAGCGATCGACTTCCAGCAGGGGTCGCCTCCTTCCCAATTATCGGGTCGCCAGGGCATACTCAGACTAACGGTCACTAAGCAGGGCTGTTCTGGACGATAGCCCAACTCCAAACGTCTGGTAAATATCGGGTCGGTAATGGTTGCGGTGAGTCTTTTCCCTTTATCTGTCACCAAGTCACCTTCCCATTTCTCACTCCCTGCAAATCGCTGACCTTTAGCCCTGGCTGAGAATCTTACCGCTTTCACCAGTTGGAGAGTGCTTCTCTGTTCTCCTGGTAAGGACTGCAACCAATCCACGGTAACATAGCGACGGTCATTGTGGAGAATATCTGGGTTCTTACTGCAATATTGACTCGCTTCTTGGGGAGTCACCTGGGATATTTTCCGCCATTTTCCGGGCAAGATGTCTTGATTTTCACTTTCAAAACCAAAGTCTTCTCCTGTTGCGGCCAGGGGTATTTCCAGCAGGTCTAATAATGCTGGTTCTCTCCTGTTTATCTGGCGCATTTCCTTGGGTACGCGACCGTCTGGTAAATTGGAAGTTGGCCGCACCCATTTGCGGGTCCGGGGATTGATGCCGGCAATGCATCTTTCTCCCCGTTTCCAGGAATTAGCCAAACAGATTATCCTGGTTAAAGATGACATATGTTAACATTCCCCCATTTTTTGTGCAAGTATTCTGCTACTAAGCGGCGATGACAGTGATGGGGTTGGGCTTCGCTGCACAGCAAACAGCTATTTTCTACTATCTCTGGAGAGATTTTATCTTCTATTTGCCGTGAGGACATTAACTCCAAAAATCTTTGCTCGTAGGTTTCCCAATCACCTCCCTTTTTTTTATAATCATCGAGCATTTCTTTGGTGGGGGCTAAGTCGATCGCGTGCTGGTAATCTATTTGACAGATAGTTTTGAGGAAATACTCGAGGTCTTTGCGCTTGGCAAATCCTGCTAGTTGGGAAACGTTATTCAGTCTGGTGTCGATTACTCGTTTTACCCCAGACTTGCTCAAGCTTTCAAAGAATTCTCTGGCTGTCTTCTTGGTAAAACCAATGGTGTATAGGTTAATGGCATCAGTCATGGGTTTTCTCCACGTAGGCTATGCGATCGCCCTGTTGATGGTAAGCTAATTTGAGCCTATCTGCGCGGGAACGATCGTCTTTTTGGGGCTGTTCAAAGAGGGACAGTTGCTGGGGTTTATTGACGGTAGCATCATCTAAACTGTGGGCTGCTAACAACCGAGTTTCCAGCTGCTGATGGGTTTCTAATTGGCCATCTTTCAGGATATGATTGATGTCCAAGTCATATTCTCGTAGATGCTGGCAAACCAGAATGGCCCGATGGCAGGTCATGGGGTCTTTCTCGGCACACATGAGGGCGATTCTATAATTTTGCACCCCCTTGATCAGGCGCTGAATTCCTCGGCCAAAGTCGGGGGTGGCGGCGATGCGATCGTATAAAGCTTTACCATCTAAATAACAGTCGGGGTTGGCAGGTCTGGCCCCTAACTCTCGACCGAGGAAAACATAACTAATGTCGGCCTGCTTCAGAGATGCTGTTAAGGGAGACTTGTTAAAATGGGATAAATGGCGGCTGTAAGGATGCGATCGCACGTCGGCCAAGGCAGTAATGCGATGTTGCTGTAGCAAAGCCAGGAAAGCATCCAGGCTATGATTAGAGTGACCGATAGTAAAAACTTCCTCAGTCATTTTTGCTCTCCAAATATTGAACGCCCCAATCATGCATAGCATAGATAATGGGTTCGAGGGTTTTGCCCAAGGGAGTCAGGGAATATTCCACCTTGGGGGGCACTTGCGGATAGACTTCTCGATGGATAATAGCATCTTGTTCGAGTTCGCGCAACTGCTGGGTGAGCATTTTCTGGGTAATGCCAGTCAGGGCCCGATGCAGTTGGCCAAAGCGCTTAACGCCGTCGAACAGTTCTCGCAGGATCAAGACTTTCCAGCGTCCGCCAATGACGCGGATAGTAGTTTCCACCGCACAGGTGAGGCGAGAATGAGGTTGCCTTTGAGTTTCCATAGTCACCTTTGGGTTAGTATCCCACTTTTAAGTGCCTTCTTTACAGTTGTACTGTACCTGATTTACGCTTGAGATATACTGCGAAGGGTCCCTTGGTTCTTAGGGCCATATGTCATTGCGAGGGGGGAGCATAATTGAGAGATCCTTGTAAGTTAAGAGTAACCGCCCCCGAAGCAATCTCCTACCCCGCAGGACCAGCGGAGATTGCTTCGGGGGGTCAGACTCCTGTGCTGACTAGAGTTACTGCTTTGAGATCCCCCCTCGCAATGACACCAACAATGTCTCTTTCGCGCAAGTCGCTCCCTTTCAAAGTATAGTAAGAAGTATCGCAGCAGGTGAAATCAGATGAGTAACGCAACCCTGAATCAGAAGCATCTAGCCATCCGCAAAGGGACAGAAAGAGGACAGGCCAATCACGGTTGGCTGAAATCATACCATACATTCTCCTTCGCAAACTATTACGATCGCAATTATATGGGATTTCGGGATTTGCGGGTGATCAACGAGGACCGAGTCCAAGGGGGAAATGGATTTGGAACGCACCCCCACAGGGACATGGAGATAATCTCTTATGTGCTAGAAGGTGCCCTAGAACACAAGGATAGCATGGGCAATGGTTCGGTAATTGAGCCGGGTGACGCCCAGATCATGAGTGCTGGTACGGGCATTACTCACAGCGAGTATAACCATTCTGACAGGGAGTTGGTGCATTTTCTGCAAATTTGGGTGCAGCCAAATAAAATAGGACTATCTCCTAGGTACGAACAGAAGTTTTTTCCCATTGAGTCAAAACTAAATCAGTTGCGACTGATTGTTTCCAGCGATGGACGGGATGGTTCGATTACTATTCATCAAGATGCGAATATCTACGCTTCTCTGCTGGAAGCTGGTCGGGAAATTGTCTATCAGGGAAAACCCGATCGCCATGTGTGGGTGCAGGTGGCCCGGGGTAAGATGATGCTGGATGATGAGTTGCTAGAAGCTGGGGACGGTGCGGCGGTGAGTGCCGCAGAATCTCTGCAACTTGTGGGTAAGGAAAAGGCGGAATTTCTGCTTTTTGACCTCGCTTGATCTTTCTCGCTTTCCCGCTTTCCCGCTTTTCCGATAGCCCGCCGGGGGTTGCAAACCCCTGGCTAATAGCTAAAGCCCGCCGGGGGTTCAAACCCCCGGCTAATAGCTAAAGTCGGTTGAAAACCGACTACAAACATTATTTTTTAAATCCCGATCGCCACTCTCAGGGTGTGATCGCATGTATTTGCCGATCGCGTCGGGCCGGGGCACGGCGTTATAAAATTGACGGCTTTTCCCGACAATTAGCTGATGCCGTGCCCCTACAGACGGTGTATGGACCGATCGCATGTATTTGGCATGACGTTGTGTGGGGCGATCGCATGTATGGAACGAAGGTATCGGGTAGGGGCACGGCATCAGAAAATTAACTGCTTCAGCCGACAATTTATGTGACGCCGTGCCCCGGTGGTTGATGACCGATCGCATGTATTGGGCGTGACGGTTTATGGGGCGATCGCATGTATGAAGCGCATATGAACAGATCGCCCGTGGACCAGAAACCGGGTTTATTTTACTAAATCTGGAGCCCCTAGGGACAATTATCTCCAGAAACCCGGTTTCTTAATCTTAGCGGAAAAGGCGATCGCGCGCGTGTAATCCTTCGGGCAAGATTGAGAATATTATACTAGAATTGGCTCTTTCAATTGTAAGGTCTGAAGATTTAAGACTAAATGCCGATCGTCCAGCAAGCGAATCAGCAAATCATCGTCCTTGACTGTGATATCGGCGGCAATTTCTGGCAAACCCTCCAGACAACGAATCGAACAATCTGAGTTATTAAATAGTAACAGATCCAGTTCAGTCAAGACAAGGGTGCAGTCATCTAAAGCGATAATGTCAAACAGGGGAGTTAGCAGAGACAGGGATAGTGTAATATGACCATCTTGCAGGTCTATTGCTGCTAACCTTTGATCGACTCCCACCCAAAGATGGGCTCCATCTTTGTCAATAGTAGTCACTGGTTGAATAATGGCGCTACTTCTCCAACTGAGTCCGTAAGGCCCTATGCTTTGACCTAAATCTAACAAAGCAAATTGTCTCGGGTGGTCGTGAACGATAACCCGCCGCGCCCCTTCTAGCTGCTTGAATTCTGCTTGACTGATGGGTTGAATATTCATCTTTACTCCTGGTATATCTTGGTAATTAATGTGGTTACTTCTGGGGTTGACTCTAGATCGTTATTGCGGTACAAGTAACTGACTTCAATTGCTCCTCGCACCTCCTGGTAAATGATTTCTACTTTTCTGACAATGGTTGTACCATAACGGTCTCCCTTGATTCCAACTTGCGGACCTTTTAACCCCGATCGAAAGATTTCCATCAAGCGTTCTCTACCATCTGCTTCTTCCTCTATTCCCAATTGACGCAACCCATTTAAGTTATCGAATGAACGCCTCTCATTCTTGGGATTAGACGTGACTCGTCCAAAGAAAAATTCAAACTTGTTTGTTTTGACTGTAAATCCATCTCCGGCAATTACCTCGCTCATCTTCTTGTGGTCTTATTATATTTGGTAGCCCTGCTATATTTTAGCACGGGGCCGGGGCACAGCGTCAGCGTGCAATAAAATTGACTGATTTTCCCGACAATTAGCTGATGCCGTGCCCCTACAGGGTGTGACGGTTTATGGGCCGATCGCATGTATTGGGCATGACGTTGTATGAACCGATCGCATATATGAAAGAAACGGATATGGTAGGGGCACGGCATCAGAAAATTAACTGCTTCAGCCGACAATTTATGTGACGCCGTGCCCCGGTGGTTTATGGTCGATCAGATGTATGGGGCGTGACGGTTTATGATCGATCGCATGTATGAGGCGATCGCGTCGGGCCGGGGCACGGCATGATATAATTTACATGGCGCTAACCAGTCAGGGCGAAGCATTGGCGAATATAATTTACTAGAAAAATTACCAACCTTTTCGCGCCAATGCTTCGCCCCTACACTGTGAATGCTTGGGTAACATTTGGAAATTTAATATCCATTTTACCAAATATTTGTAGGGGCGAAGCATTCCGGCAGATACCTTACATATATAATCGAAAGATTGACTACCGGAATGCTTCGCCCTGGCCCGCACGCGCAATTAACATATGGCTAACTATCTGCTTGTTAGCTACTCATCTAAGCTGAATTACAACTTGTTGGCGAGGAACTGTCAATCGATCGACTTGCGGTAGCTTCGTCGAACTGCTGCGATCGCCTCGATCGTCTGCTTGGGGTTGGGTTTGATGATATTTGCTAGCCCGGCTCTTTTTGAGCACGGGGCTGTACTATTCAAACCAAATTTTTACTGCTTGACGCCAGGAAAGATTGTGACCTACGGCTATCTACTGCTGAAAATATCTGAGAATTTTCTGGAAAGCTTGGCACTCAGAACTACCTTGTGCGCAGGATATTTGTACTGCTTTCTGCATATCCTCGATCGCTTTTTGTTTATCTCCTAGTTCCTCATATAAAAGTCCCCGCTTGGCATATGCTAAGGGATCGGAATTAATTTCAATAGCTTTAGAAAAATCAGCGATCGCCCCTTGCTTGTCTCCCAATTCCCTGCGTGCAGTCCCCCGGTTGACGTATACTTCCGCATAGTCTGGCTTAATTTTTATCGCCCTATTGAAATCTGCGATCGCCTCTTGATACTCCCCCAATTTATAGCTAGCATTACCCCGTTTGTAGTATGTTTCAGCATCGTCTGGGTTAATTTTTATCGCAATATTGTAATCTGCGATCGCTCCTTTATGGTCTCTCAATTCATCGCGGGCAACCCCCCGGCTGTAGTAGGCATTGGCATCGTTTGGGTTTATTTTGATCGCCCTATTATAATCTGCGATCGCTCCTTTATAGTCTCCCAATTTATGGCGTGATATACCCCTATTGCCGTAGGCTTTAGCATCGTCTGGGATAATTTTTAGCGCTTGACTGTAATCTGCGATCGCCCCTTTATAGTCTCCCAATTTACCGCGTGCATACCCCCGCTGGAAGTAGGCAAATGGATAGGGTTTGATCTTGATTACTTGACTGTAAGCCTCCACTGCTTCTGCGTATAGCTCTAATTGAATTAGTATCTCACCTTGCAAAAAATAAAGTATAGAATCTTTGGGCTCGATCGCGATCGCCTTATCAACGGATGCCAGTGCCTCTGGATATTGCTTCAAGAAGTAAAGCGCTTCTCCTCGTTGACGCCAAGCCTGATAGAAGCTGGGATTAATTTCCGTCGCTTTATCAAAAGATGCCAGAGATGCTTGATTTTCTCTCTGTACTATGAGCGCCAAACCCCGTGCATACCAAGCTTCCTCGAAATAGGGATTCAGTTTAATAGCTTCATCAAAAGCCGCAACCGCATCCTCGTATTCAAACAACCGCCACAATTGATTGCCATAATTCACCCAATCATTTGCTTTCGCACCCTTTGGCGGTTTCTTTGCAGCAAATAAAGCCTCCCGAATAGCAGTTTTTTCTGCTCTATTCAGTGGCAGTGGTACTGACTCCTCTACCCTTAACCACTGAGATGATATCTGCGCCCTGCTTGCCAAGCTCAAAAACGTCCTGACAGGCACTCCCAAACTAAAACCCAACTGAACATTAGATACTTCTTCTCCCTCGGCTGCCGCGTGAATGCCAATCACCCGTCCGCGAGAGTCTAACACGGGTCCACCACTCATTCCGCCTAGAGTAGGATTAGTATAAACTAGCTCATAACCATTTGTTTCCGTTAAAGAGCTAGAGTCTTTCGCCCTAATAGCCCCCCATTCCTTACTGAAAACAAATCCAGCGGTAAACAGCGGATAAGGTCTTCTGCTCTCTCCTAGTTTCAACCCCGGCCACCCTGAGAGGAAAACCCAATCGTAATTTCCTTGGTCATAATTTGCCAGGGTTGCCAAGGGATAACTTTCCTGACTCTGGAACTGCAACACTGCCAAGTCCACCCCCAGTGTCTGTACCGTGCTATAGTCCACCGGGTATCGCTTACCATCATGAGTGACCACCTGATATTTCTCTTCATTTTTCACTACATGTTGAGCAGTCAGGACATAGTAACTGTTTCCCCGCTGGGCGATAATTATTCCCGAACCATTCCCCCGTGATTGATCTATTCTCACCGTAATCTCTTGAGCGATCTTATTTACTTTTGCCGCCACCCCAGTCAGAGAAGCAGGATCGAAAGTTGCATAGGGCGCAGTCTCCCCAAAACTCGGTTCAACCTCAAGCAACCTCCCAATGGGTATCCCCCAACTGACGCGGTTGAGGTCTGCCAGCAGTGCGTCAGTCGGAGACTCGCCATTCTCAAACACGTAGGCCGTCTGCAAAATCGGATAAGCGCTCAAACCATTAATGCCAATCAACTCACCACTACCATTCAGAATGGGACCGCCACTCATACCCTGTCGAATCTCATTCGAGTAGCCAATTTGGTAACCGTCTTGCAAAGCTTGTTTGCCCAAGGACATGGCCCAAGAAGGGATCTTGCCCTCAGTAAACTGCAACCCATCGGCATCATAAGGGAACCCAGAAGCAAAAACAGGCTGTTCGCCAACCAAAGGAGAATTAGCAATAGATGCCACTTCATAGTCATCCGCAGCTTCAAACTGCAACAGGGCCAAGTCCAGGTTGTAGCCGCCATCAGAACGGTTATTATATTTAGCCATCAAAGTCGCGGCATGGGTTTTGCCATCAGGAGTAACGATGCTATAGGGTTTACCAGGGATGAGGACGTGATCGTTAGTGATAACAGTATACTGCTGCCCATCTTTTCTAATCAGGACGCCAGAACCAGAATTGTCATTAGCATGCACCTGAACAGTAATAGCAGTTGCGACTTGGCGGAGACGTTCCCGAGAGAGTGGCGTAGAGGTAGACAGTTGCTCAAGCAGGTTGGGTTGTGGGGCATCTTCCGAAGAGATACAGCCGGGTAGTAGTAATATAGATGCGATTAGAATTAGTCCATAGCGATTCATCTTTTGTCACCTCCATCTTTTGCTGGGGCCGCGATACCGGGCCGCGATACCGGGCCGCGATACCGGGCCGCGATACCGGGCCGCGATACCGGGCCGCGATACCGGGCCGCGATACCCTAAAGGGCATCGCTACATGGACAAAGCCCGCCTGCGCGGGCTTTCATCTCGTTCCCGGGATCCCGCCTCTAGTTCGAGATTGTTTCCTGATTGTAGCATTAGGTAGGGTCGATCGGGGCTATTACACCCCGGACCTCCCTCTTAGATCTGGACGTGCGAGTTTCCCCGCATCCAGCTCCCGATAACCTAGTCAAGTGACCTGCTCATGTGGATATAATTATGACACGACTTGTGGACTGCTGTCAAGTTATTCCGTTTCCAATTGTCGTGATTTCCATCAATGTGATGGAGCTGTACTATTTCACCTCCTGTTAATTTCAAACCGCAATGTCCACATGTATGTTGCTGTCGTCTTAACGCTGCTGCTAGGGGACCGTCGTAATATTTGGAGTTTCTCTTACTCCAGTAGGTTATGTCTCCATCAAAAGGCGATTTGTCACCCTTGACTTTGACGTGCTTGTGTTCGCCGTAGGGAACGCATGGAAATGCTTTGTCGATTAAATCGTCTACCTGATACCGGTTGAGTTTTCGTTCCTTTGCAAACACTTTCCAGGCTCTGTGAGTCAGGAAATACAGGGATAATTTACTCCCACTTAGTCGGCAGTACCGGTGGTAATTTCTCCACCCTCGTACTAGACTTGATAGCTTTTGCGCCTTAACGACCGCACCATAATTAGAGTTGTTGACAATGTGCTTAACCTTCCGTCGAAAAGCATTATAGTTGTCCTCTGAAGGGACGCATCTAAACTTCCCATTTTTCTGCGAAGTGCCAACCGAGAAAATCAAACCCATCTGTCGAGGCCACTAGCTTCGTTTTGCTCGCTTTTATATTCAGCCCTCTGAGTGCTAAGAATTCCTTGACCTGTTGCAGGATAACATCAGCATCGTCTCCTGGCTTAAGTATGAACACCATATCATCAGCATATCTCACCGAGTAGTGGATGTTCTCGATTCCATCTAAAGCAATATTTGCCAGTACCGGACTGACCACGCCTCCCTGTGGGGTTCCCTGTGATGGAAACTCCGGGTTAACTCCCGCCTTTAGGCATTTCCATAACCCTAGCTTCACGCATTGTGGGGCAATAGTCTGCTTCATTAGGTGGTTGTGGTCTATGCGATCGAAGCACTTCTCGATGTCCAATTCCAGGATTCTCTTATCTTTTCCGTGGCAAAATGACCTCAGAGCTAAGTAGAGATTCTGTTGACAATCATGTGTTGAGCGTCCGGGTCTAAACCCATAGCTTCTCTCATGAAATAGTGCCTCGTGGGCGGGTTCGATGACGTATTTGATCAAACATTGCCATGCCCTGTCCTTCATTGTTGGTATTTTGAGAATTCTAGTCGTCCCGTCCTTTTTAGGGATTGGAATTGACCGTAGACGGCTGTGAGACCAAGCACGGGCTCGATCTTTTAGCAGCTTCTCTAGCTCTAACCTTTGTGAAAAATTCAGGCATTTCATGCCATCAACCCCCGCCGTTTTCTTTCCGGCATTGAGCTGAGTTACCTGACGGATGGCCATGTATCTTGCACTCCGGGATTTCAGAATTAATTTTTGCAAGCTATTCGCTCGTGCCTTGTCGCCTGCTCTAATAGCTTTCCATACTCGACATTGTAGGCGAAATAAATTGCGTCGGAATTTCTTCCATGGCAACCCACTCCAGGATTCACTACGGTTTTTATTCGCGTGCCTAATCATACTCTACGCCATCTTGTAAGTTCTGATTACCTCGGAGCAATTACGCTCCGTCCTATCCGCTGCTGGGATTTCCGCTCCCCGTCCAGCCTACTGCGGTTTCGACCTATCCGCAGACCCAGAACAACGTTTTTCTTCGTTCCGACCCTAAGATTGTTATGACAGTTTAGGGCGATCCACTTCGCCTGGCTACTACTCAGAGATGACGGCTATCACAATAAAAATGCCGTGAGTTTTAACGTAGCCGAGGTTGGCATTTTTTAATCCAGATTGCCACCTATGGATAAGACGCTTTTTGAGGATCTGTTTACCCTTGCTGTCCCCCCATTACCGCCAGAGTACCTATCTGCTTTGGTTCATGATTACGGCCTGTTGCCAGCTTCACCCTCTAGAATTCCAGGTCTAGTCAGTGTGGCCAGGTCGGGAGTCACTGCGTCTCCTACAGGATGGGACTTACACCCACATCTAAAGGTCAGTTAGGAATTTTCCCGGGTGATCCCGGACGTTTTCCCCCCAGGCTATGGATTCCCCTGGGAACGAATCGCACTATCATGTCCAATTAAATGCCAAGTGACTGGCGCTGGTGGGCGATGCCCTCGGCACAAATAATTTCAAGAAGTTGGGGAATCACCATTAGGAGTTTGGCGCATCAGATATTCCCAGATACGATTTATCTGCGCTCGATCCCGATCGGCCTGGCGAATCGAATTTTCGAGAGTTAGACCTACAGCATCGACAGTACGAGCGGTATTATCGACCTGGCGGGATAAATTATCCATAGAGGTTTCCAGGCCAGCGAGTCGCCTGTCCGTTTCTTCGGTAAAGTTTTTGAGAGCCATTTCGAGGGCAGATATTCGCCGGTCCGTTTCTTCTGCAAAGCGATCGAGGCGAGCATCTATGCGGGCGATCGCCTCTGCATGTGCCTGCTGCTGAATAGCCATTTGTTCGGTCATTTGTTCGGTAAAGCTTTCAACCGCTGCGAGTCGCCGTTCCGTTTCTTCTGCGACGCGCTCGTTCGCAGCGAGACGCCGTTCCGTTTCTGCTGCAAAGCGATCGAGGCGAGTATCTATGCGGGCGATCGCCTCTGCATGTGCTTGCTGCATCAGAGCCGTTTGTGCGAGAATCTGTTCTATCTGGTCAAGTTTGCTCGTCATTTGTTATGTTCCTTTTTTTCCGTTATTTTACCTTATGACTGGCGCTGTAGGGCGATGTCCTCGGCACAAATAATTTCAAGAAGTTGGGGAATCACCATTAGGAGTTTGGCGCATCAGATATTCCCAGATACGATTTATCTGCGCTCGATCCCGATCGGCCTGGCGAATCGAATTTTCGAGAGTTAGACCTACAGCATCGACAGTACGAGCGGTATTATCGACCTGGCGGGATAAATTATCCATAGAGGTTTCCAGGCCAGCGAGTCGCCTGTCCGTTTGTTCGGTAAAGTTTTTGAGCGCAATTTCGAGGTCAGCGACACGCCGTTCCGTTTCTGCCGCAACGCGATCGTTTGCAGCCAGACGCCGTTCCGTTTCTTCTGCAAAGCGATCGAGGCGAGCATCTATGCGGGCGATCGCCTCTGCATGTGCCTGCTCATGTGCCTGCTGCTGCATAGCCATTTTTTCGGTAAAGCTTTCGAGGGCAGCGAGTCGCTTGTCCGTTTCTGCTGCAAAGCGATCGTTCGCTGCGAGACGCCGTTCCGTTGCTTCTGCAAAGCGATCGAGGAACGCCTCGAAGCTAGCGATCTTCTCTGCATGTGTCTGCTGCTGAAGATCCGTTTGTGCGAGAATCTGTTCTATCTGGTCAAGTTTGCTCGTCATTTGTTATGTTCCTTTTTTTCAGTTATTTTACCTTATGACTGGCGCTGGTGGGCGATGCCCTACAGTTATTGACGATCGGCTATCAGCATTCTTCTATAATACTACATCTTCGTATAATAGAGAAATCGGACAGCTAAAATTAACGCTAGTCAGGTGAATTTCCAGTTCCGTTCCTGCTGGCGTACTTTCCTCAATAAAATAATGAGTCAGTTCCCATTTACCCCGATCGTTTAGTCTATAGCATTCCACGCTCAGGCGATCAGCACTAATCAGTACATATTCTTTGAGAGTGCTGATGCGGCGGTAATGGGTGAATTTATATCCCCGATCGTAACCTTCCGTACTGGGGGAAAGAACTTCCACAATCAGGGAAGGGTATCTTACCATTTTAATTGCCATTTTGTCTCGAAGGTCGCATGTTACCATCACATCCGGGTAGTGAAATGGACCTTGTTCAGAAATGCCTAGTTTAGCATCTGCCGATAAAACTAAACACCCTTTGCCTTTCAGGTGATTTTTCAGCGCATTCGTCAGGTTGACGGCAATTATATTGTGGGGAATAGTTCCGCCCGCCATAGCATAAACGTAGCCATTGACATATTCATGCTTGATGGGTTGTTGTTCTTCCCATTCCAGGTACTCCTGGGGAGTCATCTCTGGTAATCTGTCTGGGTATGCTACCATCGTAGTTATCTTTTACCTCTTATCAACATCTAGTACAGTGTGAGGCGATCGCCTCTCGTTCCCTGGCTCCGCCTGGGAACGCACGCGCGAGGCTCCGCCTCCTTTATTCTAGACACTTGAGGCAGAGCCTCAAAGGTAGCATTCCGTGGCTGAGCCACGGAACGAGGAACTAACATCTAGTACAGTGTGAGGCGATCGCCTCTCGTTCCCTGGCTCCGCCTGGGAACGCACGCGCGAGGCTCCGCCTCCTTTATTCTAGACACTTGAGGCAGAGCCTCAAAGGTAGCATTCCGTGGCTGAGCCACGGAACGAGGAACTAAGGGTTCGTAGTAAGCACTTTAGTGCTTATTATTTATTCTACTATTCATCTGGAGCATTGCGGAGAAACTCCTCCAGATCCACCTTGATATAGATTTGGTCGGAAACTCCTGAATCATGCCCGACGGGCTTACTACTACTACCTTGAATAACCTCGTTAAGCTGATCGAGAATTTGCTTAGAATCATCTTTATGCCGCAGGGTGAATAGCAGGGTCTCGCAATCTCCACCCTCCACACTCGCCGCACATATTACAGGTTGTTCCTTGCCATTCTTACCTTTCCAACTGCCATTAGTCATGTAATTGAGTGTCTCATTATCGTAGGCTTCTTGAAAGCGAGGCGATACTTGCTCGCACCGCGTCTTCGCAGGGTAGCCCATAGCTTCAAAAACATCTTTTTCCCAGCGAACCAGAGCCTTTTTTCCCTCTGGGCGCCAAGCGTAAGTAGTGGGTGGTAAAAGCTTACCGTTCTTCTTACCCTCACGACAGATAAATTTCCACCCTGAAGCTGAGGGCGGTGGTATTTCAGTTGGGGTAGGATATTCCTTACTGCAACTGCTGCTAGCAATTGCTAGTGCTGCTGCTGCCAAGATGGCGATAAATGATTGGTCCTTCATGATACATCTGGTCCTGTTAAAACTTTCTTGCGTAATCGGCTGTTTATTTTAACTATTATAGCAGCCGTCTCACCCGATCGGCCTTATACTACTGCTGAAATTGAGCTCTATTCACTCGTTCCCAGGTTCTACCTGGGAACGCGATCGGGAGGCTCTGCCTCCTGTGGTTCTGGAGGCAGAGCCTCCCATACCCGTCCCGTGGCAGAGCCACGGAACGAGAAAAGAGATATCAGTTATAACTAATTGAGGAACTGTTCCAGGGCATCCACCATTAAAGGAGGCCAGCGCCGAAAATTGCGCACCCAATCTATATCTTGATAGCGCCCATCGAGGCCCACAACTGCCACCCAGTTACTTTCAGCGTCACCTGCTTTACCTTCTGCCCAAAGTACCGCTGTTAAGGCTGCCCGCATATCGGCAAATTGCGGATATTTTTTCACTAAGTTCCGTATAGTGCCCGTCGCCTCTTCCGGGTTTCCTGCTTGATACAATGCTAGGGCATAATTGGCCCGGGCAAAGGCATAATTAGGAGCTAAATCAAAAGCTTTTTGGAAATCTGCCACTGCGCCGGGCCAATCACCCAATCCGCCTTTCGCATTACCCCGGTTATTATATGCCTCAGCATCATTAGGGTCCAGTTCCAGCACCCGATCGTAATCCGCGATCGCCTTTTGCCACATACCCAAAGCTTCCCAAGCGATACCGCGATTCAGATAAGGGTCAGGAACATAGGGTGCCAATTCCACAGCCCGATTATAATCAGCCAAAGCCTCATCTAACTTATTCTGGCTCAGGCGGATATTCCCACGGTTACTCAAAATAGCTGGGTTATCCGGAGCTATTTCCAGCATCTGGGTCAAATATAGCTCGGCCCGGGCAAAATCGGAGGAGGCGATCGCGCCAAAAGCTTTTTGATTGAGTTCATTGAGTTGGATAAATTGGGATTTCCAGATGCTAGACTGAGCAAAAGTAACTTGCCCGGTCAATCCCCAGACCAGAAAAATCGTGAAAATTGTCAGCAGTAAACGTTTCATTGCGAATAATTAATGGTGAATAACGGTAATTGATTTGGACGATCGTAACCCAAATGTCCCCAAGCAGCGGCAGTTGCCACACGTCCTCGGTGAGTGCGCTGCAAGAAGCCAATCTGCAACAGATAAGGTTCGTAAACCTCCTCAATATTATGGGCATCTTCTCCTATGGCCGCAGATAAAGTTTCTAAACCCACGGGTCCGCCATGAAAATTTTCAATCATCGTCGTCAGAATCAGTCGGTCCGTCCAGTCGAGACCGCAAGAGTCAACATTGTACATTTCTAAAGCCTCAGCAGCCAGTTCCTGAGTAATAGGTAAACTAGCTTTAACTTGGACATAATCTCGCACTCGTCTCAAAAGGCGGTTAGCAATGCGGGGAGTACCCCGGGCGCGACGGGCAATTTCCGTAGCCCCCTCGGGGGTAATCCCAGCTTGCAAAATATTAGCAGTTCTCAGTACAATCTGAGTCAGTTCATCCAGATCGTAGAACCGCAGTCGGTGCAGCAAACCGAAGCGATCGCGCAAAGGAGAAGTCAGGGAACCAACGCGAGTCGTCGCCCCCACCAGAGTAAAAGGTTTCAGGGGAATGCTGCGAATTTTCGCAGATTTCCCCTTACCAATAGTAATTTGCAAGCGAAAATCCTCCATAGCGGGGTAAAGCAGTTCTTCAGTTACCCGGGAAAGGCGATGAATTTCATCAACAAACAGCACGTCACCAGGTTGCAAACTCACCAGCAAACCCACAATATCCCGGGGACGTTCCAAAGCGGGTGCCGCCGTAATTTTGCAATTCACGCCCATTTCCGAGGCAATAATCAAAGACATGGTAGTTTTGCCCAAACCCGGCGGACCGTAAAGCAGCAGGTGATCCAGACTTTCCTTTCTCGCTTTAGCTGCTTGCATGGCAATATTGAGAATATCCTTCAGTTCAGTTTGCCCAATATAGTCAGCTAGTTGATGGGGGCGCAGCTTTTCTTCCTGCTTTTCCGTCTCGGACACCTGGGCTTCGGGCTGTAATAACTGTGACTCGTCATTGCTTGGCAGTTTTTCTTTATCTTTCTTCCCCTTGCGATCTTTCGGTTTGCCAGACTGTTGGTAAGAAGATTCGATTGCCATGATTATAATAGGAATATACCAGATATAGCTTAAACGACAATGTCTGATTCTACCTTGACCATCCCCGACAACGTGACCTTTCAGGACGCGATCGCCCTCACCCAGACTTTACTTGCCCAGCTAGAACGGGGTAATTTATCAGAAGCAGAACTCCAAGATGCGATCGCATCTCTAGTCAGCACTCTCCCTGGTGCTCGCGGCTTTTTTGTAACTTATTTAACAGACGAGCGACCTTTTGCAGATAATCCGACTCCTGCCGTAATTGATGCTTTACGTTATAATACGGAAAGAATATCCGATTTAATGGTAAAAAATATCGCCATGTCAACAGCAATGAGCATTACTCATCAACGGAATCAAGACGAGAAAATGGCCGCCAGTTCCCAAAGAGTGCGATCGCGCAGTGCCAAGATAATTAAACTATTACAGTTGCCCGAGGTGCAAGAGCGATCGCAGCAGTTATATGCCAGCGCCACCACAGGCAATGGCAGTTACCAAGAATTTTTGTCACGCTGGGGTTACGATCCAGAACAGCGACAGGCGATCGCCCAGGCATTAGAACCTCTAATCAGTTAAGCAACATTGGCACTAACGCACCCAACAAGGAAACAAACCGATAGAGAATCCATCTGAGAATATAGAAGATACCTCAAACAGGGTGCGTTAGACAAGTAAGAGGAATAAACTCATGCTGAAGATACGTCCTGGGATAATTTTAACCACAATAGCGGCAATGATGTTCGTTACTGCCGCCCATGGGAACCCAAAAGTCGTGCCAGTCGTGCCCAATTTTCAACCAGATCCACTAGAACTTACTAGAGGGACATCTATAGGATCGAGCAGTAACAACTGTGCTAACCTTGCTTCAGAGCCTAATATCGTCGTCCAGCTCACGCAAGACATTAGTTCAATGCGTTTTATTCTCCAAAGTGCAGTCGGTCAACCAATCCTCAAGATTGACGGACCCAATAGCATCCCCTGCCTGATGGCGGACGGTTTCTCTGGGGGTAAGATAGAAGTGCCGGGATATTGGTCCCAGGGGACATACTCTATTTATATAGGCGATCGGGCGTCCGGCCCTCAAGACTATACCCTGTCCATCTCTTCCCAATAAAATGAAGTCAGCAAGGAGCAAGTGTCAGGATGAACAGAGAATTTAACGTCATCATCGAGAAGGATTCTCAGGGCTATTTAGTTGCTTCTGTGCCAAGTCTTCCTGGGTGTCATACACAAGCGAAGTCTTTAGATAAACTTATGGAACGTATTCAAGAGGCGATCGAACTTTATTTAGAAGTAGAGACAGACTTGGCATTTGACAACTGACAACCTCCGGACCTCCGGACAGGCGATCCGCCCGTCCGGAGGGACAGGGATCCGCCCGGACTACGAATCCTCAAGCTGTTTAACTGAGACATCAACAGCATCCACATCTATTGTGCCGCTAGGGGTCAGGCGACTAAAACTACCTTTTTCCACCAGGAGAGGTTCCCCACAGTTAGGGCACTGGCACTGAGTCCGATTCAACGCCATGAATTCATGGCCGCAAACGGGGCACCCATCCGATATCAGGTTGCGTTTCAGCCACCAGCGGGCCCCCAGAAACAAAATCACTGGGGAAATGGAAACCAAGGCGATTAAAATCAAGAATGAATTGACCAACCAGCCCAGACCAACGGCACTGAGTAACCAAAACACCCCAAAGACAGCAACCCAAAAGCCAAGGCCAGAAAGATTGAATTGAATATTCTTGAAGCCGTCTCGGTTCACGATCTTCTCCTTTGGGGTACATGCATCTTCAATTATTTCTATCCTAGCTAGATTCGTCGCGAACAGGGCTGCGTGTCCTGCGCGAAAAATCGAGCAGTTCTGCTAATCGCTTGGTGAAGGCCATAGTTGCCATTCAGGAGATATATAGTATCACCAGTTTCAGGGTGCTGACCCAGTTCCTCTGGTTCAGAGGCTTTCTGCTTCAGCAGCGCTTCTACTTGTTCGGAGTCGAGCCGATCTGGGGTCAGGTCTTTGGGAATGGAAGCTTTGAGCACCCCAGAGCCATTATCAACTTCGATGTAAGGGCCAAATCTGCCAATGCAGACCTTGGCCTCTAAGCCAACCAGTTCCACGGTCCGAGCAAGTTTTGAGTCAATTTGGCTTTCCTGTTCTTTTACCTGATTGGACAGACCGGTTTCCCCGCAATAAAATTCTCGCAGATAAGGAAGCCAGTCCACTTCTCCGGTAGAGATGTCATCTAGAGTTCGTTCCATCCGGGAAGTAAAGCGGGTGTCTACTAGATCCGGAAAATGTGCTTCTAGCAGACTGGTGACCGCAAAGGCCATAAACGAGCATACCCATGGCTTTTTGCAAGGGTTTGTGGATTTGGGAATCGTTGCAGTCCCGGATCTGGTGAGTTTTGAGAATGCCGAATATGTTAGCCGGTTGCTTGCTATCCAAGCAGCCATACCCGGTTATGAGCCTGATGCTCATGACCGGGATATCGTGCAGCGCTTTCACCAGCAGTTGTGTATCAGCGGATTGCTGGGGAAAGGGTGCGCGATTACCGTGTTACACCAGCGTATGGAGAAATTGCGGCAGACCATTTTGTCTGCTGAGAACGAAATTGAGCAAATCCGTCGCAGCCTTAATCTTCTGGAGGTGGCGGCGTGAACATCGTACTCGAATTAACGCCCTCGGAAGAGTTGCATTACAAAAAGTTGCGACAGTCACTATTGGAACATCCAGAAAACATCATCCAGGATTTTTCGGATCAATGGCTGCGGGTTGTAGGAGAAGTGGGCGTGAGGGCTTTGGAGGATCTGCGATCGCCTCTGGCGGGAGTTGAGATAATACTGGTAGCGTAGTGTAGTGTAGTGTAGTGTATAACAGTGTATGACAATATAACGGAACTTACCTGCGATCGCGACTCTGGCGGGAGATTGTTCTGGTCATCCGCATCACCAGAACAAAGTAGCTGAAACTATTGCCCTGCCAGAGTTGTGGCAGTTATGTTCTGGTCATCCACATCACCAGAACAGCCTCATTATCCAGAAACCTTAGTCTCGATCCAGAGTCCAGCATCGATGCTGGCAAATTCCTCTGCTTGCGATCGCCCGACAAGGATATCGCATCACCAGAACAATAGCCTGAATTTCTTGCTGTACAAGAGTTCTGGCGATTCTGTTCTGGTGATGCGCATCACCAGAACAAGCCCTTCGCTCGATGCTGAAATCGTTACCTCGCAAAAGTTCTAGAGTTTGTTCTGGTCATCCGGATAATCCAATCGTATTTTCTAGCAAGTAACTGTAGCGTAGCGTAGTGTAGTGTAGTGTAGTGTATAACAGTGTATGACATGACTGAATCTAAACCTATATCAATTCGGATTCCTCAAGAACTGCTGGAACAGGTTGATGCGATCGCCCGCCGTTACTATCCCCCTAGGAAACATGGCGCAGCTCCCAACCGCTCTCAGATGATTCTAGATTTCATATGACAACCCCGCAAAACCTGACCAGACAACAGCTTCAGCCAAACCTCAAGATGCAACGTATGACAGTTCTGACTCTTCAACTACAGCGTATGACAGTGTTGACGATCGCCAGTTAATTACAGTGTGTGACAGAGTAGTTATTGAGGAAGTGGTACAGCAACAACTCTCATCTTTGGGAATTGCTGAGTTGCATCAGGAGGTGGCAGAGCTAAAAAAGTCCTAGCTAGAGAGGAAGCCGCCGCCCCTCCCAAACCTTCAGATCCTGAAATGGCCACAACAGTCAGTCCCCCAGATCCAGAACTATCTACTGCTGAGAGCGATCGCGAGCGCGAGCAATCGCTGGATGCAACAGCCTCTACACCGGCACAACAAGAATCACCACAGTCTGCCACATCGGCTTCCGAGCAGATACCCGATCGCGATCGCCCCGAACAATCCCACCCGACAACTGCCTCTACACCGGCGCAGCAAGAATCACAGTCTGCCACGCCAGCCTCCGAGCCGCTGCCCGATTACGATCGCCACCCGACAGCTACTGAAGACCAGAGCGATCGTCCTGAGCAATCCCAGCCATTAACCGTCTCTACACCGGCACAACAAGAATCACCGCCACAGTCAGCCATGCCCGAATTTCCCGAGTGGATGACCGCGAAACAAGCCTTTCAAGCTTTGGGTGGTGACCCGGGCGATCACAACAGTTCCGTCAGTTCTCGCGATGGCCTAAAGCAAATTAAATTCTCCACATTCAAAAAAAAGACTTCATCAGAGCTGAAGTCATTCCGATTAGAGCTGAGTCAAGACCGGAAGCGGCGGCGGCAGCCTTGCTACCGGTTGCTCAAAAGGCTCTCCAAGTAAATAGACTGAATAAAACCAGGAGCCTTGTCATCTAAGGATGATCTTGCGCCCCCAACCGGCGAATCTTATGCTAAAAAGGTTGATTTTCGATGTCCAAATAGGTTGATTTTGGGGGATTGACAAATTACCATTTTGTGCAAGTAGAACAAAATAGGTTGATTCGAGGGGGGATTGACAAATTGCCATTTTGTGCAGGTAGGCAAAAAATAGGTTGATTTTTTTTGCAAAAAGGTGGATAAAGGTTGATTGTTATTCGGGAATCCGCTTTGCTATCTTGTGAAAAGAGTACAAGTTACCAACTTTAGCTGACATAGCCCTTGTTTTATCAATCAAAAAAGTACAATGAAAGTAATCAACAAAATAGTTAAGCAGTTCGTTTGTACTGCAGTAGTTATTGCATTAACTTCTGGCTTTTTTCTAAGTTGTTCTGCTGCTGCATTTGCTTATAGCGTTACTGGTACAATTGACAATGTAAGCTACAAAGTTTCCAATAACAACAAATATGTAACCGTTTTTAAATCAAATTTGAGCGATTCAGAAACGAGAATAATTCGCAGTAATTTATATATACGAGAAGGGGCGACTCCTCCTAATATTGGCAATTGGCGATTAGAGGCAGATAACAACCAAAATAATGTAATAATTAACAATCAAATCTATGTACCTCATAGAGTAGTTGGACCAAATCCTGACGGAGGTAGTGATATTCCTGTTGCTTTACCTGATGATTGTATTAAAACAGCTCAAATTATAGCGGCTGAACTTCGTATTCCAAACATAAGCACTATAACAGCAAGTGAAATTAATTCAACGTATAAAGGATTAAAAAATCCAGATGAATTTGCTCCTACGTGCCAATCAAATCCTGGAGAACCTTTATCTAGTCGTATGTATGTAGGACACACTTATGTAGGGTTCGATCCCACAATAATTGGGGAAGATCCCGGAGCGTTCCATGCAGCTACAGTGATTGCTCGCGATGGTGGAGATAACGTGACAATGGAAGTTGTTTCTCCAAGGTGTTTGGATGAAAACTCTCCCTTAAATTTTGATTATCTAAATGTAGATTTTGATATGTACAATGAGGAGGAAAAAGGCCACTCGTTTGTTAATGGCGATATATTTGAAGCAAACCGCAAAACAACAATATACAAAGATTTAGTTAGAAAAGTAAAAGGAGGGTTGTTAGGAGATATTATAGACAATACAGGCGACCGAGCAGATTTTTTGCAAAAAATAATGGGCATAACAGACTCGATTACTCATGATGAGCTTTAAAATTCATTCGCAAAATCAGGCTCTTCGGTACTTGAGTTGCTAAACTATCAGATAAACACTCGTTTGCATTGAGCTAAAATTGTTACTAAATAATAGTAAAACTATTGCGGGGCTTGACTTGTAGCAGTTTTTATGCTTTAATTAAATTACGTACAGCATTGTTTAGTGAGGTAAAATTTATTATGGCTTCCAATGCACAACTAAAACTACTCACAGATTTTCTGAATATCCCGGATGTTAAAGTTACTCATTTCAAACAGGATCCATCTCTAGGAATAATCCTCTCCATATCTAGTTTAAATTCTGAAGTAACTTGCCCTCACTGCGGTCAAAAGAGTCATAAACTTCACCACAATTATTCACATCTCATTAAAGACTTGCCTATGCATGGTCAAAATGTTTATTTACAGGTCAATAAACGACAAATGAAATGTGAAAAATGTTTGACAACTTTTAGTGAGCCTTTGGAGTTTTGTGAACCAAAACGCAACTATACTAAAAGACTTGCCGACGATATATTGAGTCAGGTCAAACATAGTAATATTAAAAGTGTTGCTGAAAGAACCGGGGTAAGTGAATCAGAAATTGAAACTATGTTAAAGGATTTAAGAAAAAGTTTGGTAGGTCAAAAACCTCAAGATTTAAAAAGATTGGGCATTGATGAAATTAGTCTGAGAAAAGGGCAAGGTAATTATTGTGCAGTATTAGTAGATTTGGACAATAGTCAACTTCTAGCTTTAGTCCCCGATCGCACCCAATCAGCCATTAAAAAAGTGTTGATGTCTTGGGGAATAGACGTGTTATCAGGCATAGAAGAGGTAAGTATTGATTTATGGCGTCCTTATAAAAGTTTGGTAGAAAAATTAATGCCTAATGGGTCGGTTGTCGCTGATAGATTTCATGTAATGCACCAGGTTCAAGAAGAATTAGACAATAGTCGTAAGCAAGCAAAAAAAGAAGTCAATAACATGAAAGACTCGGAGAAAAAAACTGCAAAAATTCAAGCAATTACACACGGGAAATATGTCCTTCTTGCTAATTCAGATAATTTAACGGAAGCTCAAAAAAGGAAATTAGAAGAAATCAATAAAGAATTTCCTAAGCTGCAAAAAATGCATGGATTAAAAGAGCAACTTAGAGAAATATTTGAGAATGACATAAATTGGTTTGATGGTTTATTGGATTTAGCAGAATGGTTGAAAAAATCAGCAGATTTGTTTCCAAAAAGTCAAGGGACAATCCGTCGCTGGTTAGTGGAGATAACAGCATATTTTGAGCAAAGAACAACTAATGGTATCGTCGAAGGAATTAACCAAAAAATTAAGTTAGTTAAACGGTGCGGATTTGGTTTTCGTAACATAGACAATTTTGAGCTAAGATGTTTATTAGCTTTTCAAGATTAGCAATAGTTTAGCAAACCAAGTACCGAAGAGCCCAAAATCATTACTTCAAAAAGGAGAGTTATTGTAATGTGGATTAAAAGAATGTTTGCGTTTTTAGCCTTAATATCTTTTTTATTCATGTTCGCACAGCCAGCTTCGGCTGGTACATCTAACATCGCTTGTTATTTTTATAACACCAATAGCGACAGCACCACATGGGAATGGGCTTTGACAGAAAATAACAATTACTATGAAATTTATGGTGATTGGAGAAAAACTCCATTCACTAAATTGATGAAATTTTTTCCATCAAATCCAGCAAATGTTTCATATGGAGATATTTGCATTGCTTGCGACAATGCAAAAACTTACAACAATTTAGGTGATAATTACGATTTTTTTGCATTTTTTGCTGCCACATCAAATTCAGGTAGTAACTATCCTGTTGTTCTCGATGGCGTAGAGTTTTTTCCTGACAATTAGTGCCCCAATAATGAAGCCTTCAACCGAAACCTCTGGGGTGAAATGGACAGTGGTCTTTTGAAATCGTGTAATATCTATATTGCACCGGTGAAAAACAGTCCAGTCTCGATCGCGGTGAGATTTAGCCCTCTCAAAGCGCGATCGCCGGCTGGATATCTTATTGTAACCGGCTACTCTCTCCTAACTAAATATAGTTAACGGCCAAATCTCCACGCTCTGCGATCGCGCTCTAATCCATAGATCAACTGCGTGCGCTCGCGCCTAAACTTATCTATGGGAGCGCTTATTGCGAAACAAACCGCTGGTTATTGAGAACTGCCACTACAATGTGACACAATACTACAAGCAAGCATTTAGCCCATTTCCCAAAGGCCCCGATCGCCTCTTGTCGCAACCACTCCCCATCGCATTTTATATCCCCTCCTTTCAGGATTTCGATACAAGCCGCCGCCATCGCTTCCGGGTCTCGGTGAGGCACCTGCCAGCCCAGGCGTCCATCCTGCAAGGGGTCAGCCGAACCATCAGCATCTCCTGCTAGCACCGGCACCCCGCAAGCCATTGCCTCTAGATATACGATACCAAATCCTTCCTGGGATGGCATTATGTAGGCATCGGCTAAGCGGTAATGGTCTACTAACTCTTCTGCGGGCACAAAACCCGCAAATATTACCCCGATCGCCCACCCCCACAATGCCATCAACTATAACAATCGCGGCCTCTTCTATTTTAAGAGCGGTCAACACCAAAAAGCCCTCGCCGATTATACCAAAGCCCTACAACTCGATCCCCAGCTATCTGAGGCTTACAATAACCGAGCTAATTACTACGCTGCTCACAAACAGCTAGATATGGCTCTAAGTGACTATGACCAAGCCATTGACCTCAATCCTTTCAATAGTCGCGCCTGGATCAACCGGGGCATTACCTACCGTCATCTCCGCCTGTACGACCTCTCCCTCGATAACCTGGACTTCGCCTTGAGGATGGGACGCTTTTCAGCTCAGATTTACGCCGAGCGCGGTCGCACTTATCATCAAATGGGTGACTGGAATTGCGCGATCGCAGACTATGAGAGTTCCCTGGCCAAGTTCAGAGAACTCCACCCCCCTGCTAACAGCCCCGATTTATCCGGAACGGTAGCCCGTCAGCTTCGCCGGGTAGAAGCCTGGTTAAACTACTTGGGACGACCCCTATTAGCTTAGAACACTACTTATTTTCCTCTATCAGAACGATCGGACGGCGTTGGGGAGCAACTCTGTGACTTTCCTCCTGCATCACCGTTTTCGCCTGCCCTGGATCGAAAGCCCGGTTAAAATCCCTTTGCCAGCGGTTTACACGTTCTTCTGTACGCCTCACCTCTGTTTGGATAACTCCGGACTTTTCCTGTACAGACTGATATAAGGGCAATAAGCGCATCAGCCCCGAAGTTGCTGCCGCCGCCAGTACCAAATTCACCGTTAGCCTAACTGTTACTTCCAGGGCCCTTGCTTTTTCAGCCCGCAACATACCCTGGCCTCCTGTTTCCCCCGGTGCTGCGGGGTTGTGCCCCCCCCCTCGTTCCCACGGCTGCTCTCCTCTCCGCGTTCCCAGGAGACGCTGTTGGCGACGTGACAGCAAGAGCGGTTTTTCTTGTCGATGTTGCTCTGATGGCATCATATTTACAGATCAAACTTATAAATCGCCGACATTACACCGATTACAGTCCCAAGCAGATGTCGCTAATGAGAGTCCTGCTCCTATACAATCTACAACAGAACTGCGTTGTCAGTTGTTAGTTGTGGGTTGTTAGTTGTTAGTTGCTCGTTGTTCCTTGGCTGCTGACCACCGATCGCCTACCTCTAATACAACTAGCCACTGACTACTGACCACTGACTTTGCGGAGGGGGCGTTACCCGGGGAGCTGGTTCGCCAAGGGGGGCTGTTTTTTCTGCACCAGCAAGCCATACAGCCCCAGTCCTTACGCAGCAAGTCCCAACAAACCCTGCCAGTACCCTCTGGCCGTTTCCAGAGATGCCCACCCTGTCGTTCGTTTCCAAGAGCACTCATCCTGTCGTTCGCCTACTCGGCAACGACATGGGTGAGTGTCTCTGGAAACGAAAGCTCCTGCGCACCACATGGGTGGGCACTCACGGTCCGCGGACGGCCCGAAAAATCGGAAACGGCTGGGCCATAGCTGTGTAAGTCCTCAGTTCTTGGCGACCAACCAACCCTACTTGTAAAGTTCCGTTCCTAGCCGGTACATCAATACCAACGGAAACAATGCAATTGCTAGAGCTGTGTAGACTTGAACATCCGATAGACTCATGGTTATCAAACTCCTGAAAATAATGGTAGTTTCTCACCACTTTCGGTCAAATTGGGCAAAACTGGAAGGGGTTTGTTACAAAACTTAACATTATGGCTGATGACAACCGGTTGTAATGGTGATAGGAGAACAGGAGTCAGACGGAGCATGTCCAGATAAGTAGGATGCATATTTTGCCAGCAGACGAGATCGCCTCTGGACTGGGATGGTGCCGATCGTGTCCGATTTTTCGGGCCGTCCGCGGACCGTGAGCGCCCACCCTGTCGCTCGCCTGCCTGGCAGCGACATGGGTGGGCGTCTCTGGACACGACCCAGTGACCAGGACCAGGCCCACCAGTGATAACTAACAACTGACAACTGACAACTGATAACTTGACAAAGAGCAGGAGAGATGAGTTATTATATAAAGATATACTTAGCCCGGACGATAGTGGCCGATGAAGAAGTGGGAAAACTAGAGGACAGGCTAGTCGCTATACTGGGTCGGGCCTAGCCCGGGGTGGTATAAATCTGGGTTGGTATCTACACGCACATGGCTACAAGGCTGCAAACCCGCCTGCGCGATCTCAGAGTCGGAGTTAAAGCTAATGGATGCTCCTGTTCCAGGTCCAAGAGTAATTACCAGAACTAGCTTGGCTCGCCAGCTGCGAAGCTTACAGGGGGACGTATTACGCATGGGATCCCTGGTAGAAAAGTCTTGCTGGCTGGCCCGTAAAGCTATATGCGATCGGGATTTGGCAGCGGCCAAAGAGATCGCGGTGCAAGATAAACAGATCGATCGATTTTACCGACAAATTGAACTAAACTGCGTCAGCACGATGGCACTCCAGGCACCGGTGACCCAAGACTTGCGGTTAATCAGTGCTCTGATGCAGCTAGTACGAGACCTGGAGCGCATAGGTGATTATGCTAAGGATTTAGGCGAAATCGCGGTGAAACTGTTTGCTTATCCGCCTCATAAGTGCATGGGAAAAATTCAGGTGATGTTAGACAGAACTCAAGCTATGCTGGCAATGAGTTTAAGGGCCCTGTCGGACCTGGATGCCCAGGCGGGTCTAGAAGTTAAGGTGAAAGACGATCGGGTAGATTCAGACTACCTGATCATCTATAACGAACTGGCCAATCAAAAGGATCTTCAGGGGGTGGTGGAACCGACTATGCTACTGGTGTTAGTCATCCGTCACTTGGAACGCATGGCAGACCATGCTACTAATATTGGACAACGAGTGGCTTACATTGTCACAGGTCAGCGCTATTGACCTCTTGGTTGTCCTGTTCCCTCTAGGTGTGAATTGACATCGATACCAACTGTACTAGGTGGGAAAAACAGCAAAGTGCCATGCTGGACATCGGTTGCCCCGCAGTGTATCATCTCATCGACTTTCAAAAGATGGTGACACACAATCTACGGAAGTGGCCATGATGCCTGGAGACGTGACGAACTGGCGATATCACTTGACACAGGGTGAGATACTATCGTCTCACCCCTGTCAAGTAGCGAAGCGTATGGGATTGACAATTGTTCAAGGAGAGGAATCATCGCTACATGGAATTTTCAATCGCAACACTGCTAGCGAATTTTGAAGATGAAAAATTGGTAGCGCCTAAGGTTTTGGAGAAAAAACTGGGTGCTACGGAAAATGGAAGTCTGCGCAAACTCCAAATTGTCTTAGACGCCCTAGAAAGAATTGGGATTTTAGTCAAAGACCGTGGCAGATATAAAAGGGTCTATGACAAGCAATCCTTCGTTGAAGGCAAACTCCGCTGTTCGAGCAAGGGTTTTTGCTTTGCTATCCAAGATGCTGAAGATACTGAGGATATCTATATCCGAGAAAGCAATCTCTCGACGGCATGGAACGGCGATCGGGTATTGGTGAAGATCCTCAAAGAAGGCAGTCGCAGACGCTCTCCAGAAGGAGAAGTACAGCTGATTATAGACCGAGCAATTACTTCGGTACTAGGAAGGGTGAAGCGTGCGAACGGGGATTACAAAGCCGTGCCTCTGGATGACCGGCTGCTGTTTGAACTGGACATTAAATCACAGGAGGCTCAAAACCTGGAAGAAGCGGTGGATCATCTGGTACATGTGGAAATCCTCCGCTATCCTCTCGGTCAGCATCCTCCCATAGGCAGAGTTACCCAAGTCCTGGGTAGCAATGCTGAAGAAGCGGCTGATACGGAAATCGTCCGCTGCAAACATAACTTGCCCAAAGATTTTCCCCCTGAGGTCTTAGCTGCTGCGGCACCGTTCCGGAAAAATCAGGAGATGTCCCCGCTGGGATCGGAGGAAAAACGGCGGGATTTGCGCCAGCTGCTGACAATTACCATCAAACCAGGCGCCTCGAAGGACAGTCGCCCTGAGACCTTAGATGACGCGATCAGCCTGGATCGAACTGAAGCGGGATATTGGCGCGTGGGGGTTCATATTGCCGATGTGGCTGAGTATGTCCTACCAGATGATTATATCGACCAGGAAGCTTCAAAGCGAGGGGCCTCGGTCTATTTAGGCGAAAAGGTGCTGCCGATGCTACCCGCATGGGTGGCTGCTCAATGCTGCTTGGTGCCAGAAGCAGATAGATTAGCTGTCTCTGTATTCTTGACCCTCGACAGTGAAGGGCAGTTGATTGAGTTTGAGTTTCAACGGACAATCGTGCGAGTTAATTACCAACTGTCTTATCAGCAGGTAAGAGAAATTATTAATAAAGAGACCAAATCATTTCCGAGAAAGGTAGCTGAAACTTTGTCCGAACTGTTGCTATTGACTCAGGGATTGAGAGAACAGCGCCTGAAGAGGGGTTCCTTTGATTTGAATTTGCCAGACAAAAAATTTCACTACGATGATGAGGGCACCTTGGGGGCTTTGGTAGTCTCGCCCCAACTGCCAGAGAGATCGATCGTAACGGAGTTGATGATTCTGGCAAACCAGGTGGTGGCAACCCATTTGCAGGCCCTATCTTTGCCGTTAATTTACCGCGTACATCCGACCCCTCATATGGAAGAGGTGCAGGAGTTAATTAAGTTGGCGGGTAATTTGGGGATTGAACTGGAACTGGCAGAAGAAGATGTGGTGACGCCGGCGGATTATAAAGCTTTCACCGGGGTGTTTGCCCAGTCATCGGCCCAGAAGGTACTCACTAATATCTTGATGTCTACCTTGAAGCCAGGTGCTTACAGCACTACCCCTAAACCTCACTTTGGACTGGCCCTGGACGAGGCTTACACCCATTTTACCTCTCCTCTACAGCGTTACTGCGATCTGCTGGTTCACCGGATATTGCATGCGCTGTTTGAACAGGGACGCGATCGCCGTACCAGTCGTGCTAAAGAAAGTGTTAACCTGCGTCACAGCAGTTGCCACAACAAAATTAACTGGAAGGTTCTCCCCCCAGACATCCTTCAGGACTTCGAGGATCACTTTACCTCAATTTCCGCTCACTTGAGTGAGAAAGAAAGGATCGCCCAAGAAGCCCAAGAGGACTTGGAAGGACTGCAAAAAGCGGAATTTATGAAGGCACATACAGGAGAGATATTTAGTGGGGTGATTACTGGAGTCCAGTCCTACGGTTTCTTTGTGGAGCTGGAAGATGTATTGGTAGAAGGACTGGTACATGTAAGCTCCCTGAAAGATGACTGGTATGAATATCGCTCCCGACAGCAAATGCTGGTGGGTCGCAAAAACCGCAATCAATACCGACTGGGCTCACGGGTGGAGGCGCAGGTGAAAAGCGTTGACTATTACCGCCAGCAAATTGACCTGATTGCTGTTAGCGGGGGTAGCGTTGGCACGGAATGGGAGGATGACCCCTCCGACCTTGAACCCGATGAATATGAAGATTAGGGGGAGCATGTATCTTCATTGGGCGGGCGGATCGCCTGCCAGTCAGTTGTTAGCTGTTAGCGCCATCCCCGTCGGTAGGTGATTTTGTCTGAGAGGCTGGACATGCTCCCCTTTCAATAGGGGAGGACAAGGCCAAAGGAAAAATGGAAAATCAAGTGAGACAGACTCTGGTTATGGGAGTATCGGGGTCATCGGGTTTAATCTATGCGGTGCGGGCGCTCAAATTTTTGCTCTGGGCAGATTACACTATTGACCTAGTTGCCTCGAAGGCAGTTTATATGGTCTGGCAGGCAGAGCAAAATATCCGCATGCCAGCGGAGCCAGTACAGCAGTCGGAGTTCTGGCGGCTGCAAGCTGGGGTAGAAACTGCCGGGAAACTGCGCTGTCACCCCTGGCAAGATATTGGTGCCAATGTTGCCAGTGGTTCCTTCCGCACCCGGGGGATGATTATCATCCCTTGCAGTATGGGTACGGTGGCAAAATTGGCAGCAGGCTTGAGTTCCGATCTGCTAGAAAGGGCCGCTGATGTCCAGATCAAAGAAGGTCGGAAATTGGCGATCGTCCCCCGGGAGACTCCCTTGAGTCTGATTCACTTGCGCAATCTGACGGCTTTGGCTCAAGCAGGTGTTAAAATTGTTCCAGCAATTCCTGCTTGGTACCACAAGCCGCAGACGATCGAGGATCTGGTAGATTTTGTGGTGGCTCGTGCTTTGGACCAACTGGATATTGATTGTGTGCCGATTAACCGCTGGGAAGAGTGAAGGTACAGATATAAGTTATGCCTGCCATTAGCCTTGTTTTACTGCTAGTCATTGGCGGAGGGCTGACTCTGTTTGCTTTGCAAAACTGGTCGCCTTCTTTGTCCCTGGTGTTTTTAGGAATGCCAACTCCTCCCTTGCCCCTGGCTGTCTGGATATTGCTGGGCCTGGCTGCTGGAGTGATGACTGGGTTGTCGATCGCGGCCTTGTTGAGGTGGTACAGTTATCTAGAGGCACGCAATGTGCGGGGTCACGGAGAGCGCCCACGCTACTTCGATGTCTCCGGAGAGCGCTATTCGCACTACTCCGGAGACATCGAGGGAGGGTCTGCTTATCCTGCGGGTTCTTGGCCTCCCCAGAAATCAAAAGCTAGCGAAACGGATTTTATTCGACGTAGTAAAACCACGTACAATGCCCACCAGCAACGGGACGGTTTTGATACCATAGGCGATCGGACCCCAAAAGCGGCAGTCCCGACTAAAGGCGAACGCTGCGCGAAAAATCGCACCCCCTCTTCAGCAGCATCGAATAATGATGATTGGGAACAGGAAAACAAGATATCTGAGGATTGGGATGATGCTGTAACGTCCGCAAGCACGGAGCACGTTCCCAGGCAGAGCCGTGGGAACGAGGGCGATAAGGCCAAAGCAGGTCAGGAGGAAACTCAAGATTCATTCTACTCCTATGGCTCCCAGGATAAGGGGAATTCGGGGAAAATTGAGGATGTCTACGAAGCGAATTATCGGGTGATAATTCCTCCGGTTCGCGAGGAGAGTGACGCAGGGGAAAATGATGAAGATTGGGGATTAGATGAAGATGAAACTTAATGAGATGATTTGTTTTCAACAGAAAAAAGATGAGCAATGAACAATTTAAGAGGAATTAGTATTTATATAATCGGGATGATGGGTGCAGGGAAAACGACGGTGGGGGAATTATTGGCAAAGGAACTGGAATATCGTTTTTTTGATACGGATGTGCTGATTGAACGAGTCAAAGGAAAAGCGATCGGGGAAATATTCGAAACGGAAGGAGAAGCAGGATTTCGGGAGATAGAAAGTCAGGTGTTGGGCTCGCTGTCAGCCTATCTGCAATCAGTGGTGGCTACGGGTGGAGGGATAGTATTGCGGCAGAAAAATTGGAGTTACCTGCACCACGGCATCGTTATATGGCTAGATTTACCGGTAGAACAATTATATAAGCGTTTGCAAGGAGATACGACCCGCCCTCTGTTACAAGAAGTAGACCCCTTGGAAAAACTGCGATCGCTCCTGTCCGACCGGCAACTCCTATACAGTCAAGCGGATTTACACATTACTATGACAGGAGAAGAAACCCCTGAAGGAGTAGCAAGGCGCGTGCTAGAGGAAATTCCGACTATTATCAAACCAGAAGTAAAGAATCGGGAATTTAACTAAATTAACAATTTATTTGTGTGAGTAAATAATACCCATTAGACATATGCTTAAAGAAAATGAAGATTTGCAGCTTGAAGTTAGTGCGCGGGTGCGAGTGCTGAGTGAAGCGCTGCCCTATATGCAACAGTTTGCGGGTCGGACTGTGGTGGTCAAGTACGGGGGTGCGGCGATGAAAGATAGCACTCTCAAAGATAAGGTGATGCGGGATATTGTATTTTTGTCCTGCGTTGGCGTGCGTCCGGTGTTGGTGCATGGTGGCGGTCCGGAAATTAATACCTGGCTGGGGAAACTAGGCATTGAACCACAATTTAAGAATGGTCTGCGGGTGACGGATGCGGACACGATGGAAGTTGTGGAAATGGTCCTGGTGGGGCGGGTGAATAAAGAAATTGTCTCTCTGATTAATACGGCTGGGGGAAAGGCGATCGGGCTGTGCGGTAAAGATGGTAATTTGATCTGCGCTCGCATGCTCTGCGAGCACGCTGCGCGATCGCAAGGTGATGAAGGCATCGGTTTTGTCGGGGAAGTCAGCAGCGTGGATACCGAAATATTGCAGTCCCTAGTCAACAGCGGCTATATTCCCGTGGTCTCAAGTGTGGCAGCAGATGAAACGGGACAGGCTTATAATATCAATGCTGATACGGTGGCCGGGGAGTTAGCGGCGGCCCTGGGGGCGGAAAAGCTGATTTTGCTGACGGATACTGCTGGAATTTTGCAGGACTATAAAGACCCATCAACCCTAATCTATAAATTAGACATTCAACAGGCGCGAAGTCTGATAGAAAAAGGGGTGGTGGCTGGTGGGATGATTCCTAAGGTGAATTGCTGCGTGCGGAGTCTGGCTCAAGGTGTGCGGGCTGCTCACATTATCGATGGTCGCATGCCCCACGCTCTGTTGCTGGAAATCTTTACTGACTCTGGGATCGGCTCGATGATCGTTGCCTCGGAATTCATGAGTTAATAGGCCCCCCTCGTTCCCAGGCTCTTCCTGGGAACGAGGGGGGCCGTGTAGGACGGGCGATCCGCCCGTCCGGGAGAAGCGTAGGGTGAAGACAGAAAGTTTAGAGATTGTCAAGGATAACTACGAGGCGGGCAAAAATGCCTTTGAGCGCGGTCAGTACAGCGCCTCAGTTGAGTATTTGGAAAAAGCGAGTGGCCTAGTTAATCCCAATTCTCAACTGGGAGGAGATGTGCTTCTGTGGCTGGCGATCGCCTATGAGGCTGCCAGTAAGCAAGCAGAGGCGCGGGCGGTTTGTCAGCAGCTGCAATCTCATCCCAGTCTGGAAGCCCGCAAAGAAGGTAAGCGCTTACTCTATATTCTGGAAGCACCCCAGCTAAAGAGACCGGAAGCATGGATGAGCAAAATCCCGGATTTAGGCTCTATGTCGGAAAGTGAGGTAAAATATCGGCGGGGTGCTGGTGTTGCTAAAAGCGGCATGTCCCAGGGGCGGGTTGAACTGGCAGAAGAAGTAGATTTAACTCAGGTAAATACCGAAGATAATCGATTTATCTGGGTAGCTCTGATTTTAGCAAGTCTGACAATCGGCGGTTTAATTTGGCTAAGTTAGCAGGAAGGGAAAAGGTCATGATCGTGCACAGGCAAAAGTCAGTTATACGTTTTCTGGTCCCGGTGTATATTTTACTGTTGACAATGCTGACAGGCTGCGTGGAATATGACATTGGGGTCCAGATGAATAGTCAGACCCATGGGGAAATACGGCAGCAGATTCAGCTGCAAGACCAGCTGAATATTTTTAGTCGTGCGACGCTGCAAACATGGTTAGATAGCATTGACGAACGGGTGCGCGAGATGTCAGGAAAAACGGAGATGCTTTCTGACCAGACCCTTTCGGTGATTATTCCTTTTAATAATGGGGCGGAGTTGGCGGTTAAGTTTAATAAGTTTTTTAATCCCTACGAACAGCTGGCTAACTCGAAGAATGATGAGGGGGATTTATCTTTACTTTCTTCAAATATGGCGGTGGCCCAGAATAATTTTATCTTGGCGATCCGCAATCACTTGCAGCTGGATTTGGATTTGCGATCGCTTGCTGTTGTCTCAGCTAATGACAAGGTATTGCTGAGTCCGGATAAGTTTTTGGATCTGAAATTTAGCCTGGCTACTCCTTGGGGAGCAAAAAAAATTGGCGATGACACCCTGGTGAGGCGATCGGGAAATCAGCTAATCTGGACACTGGAACAGGGTAAACTAAATCATATTGAAGCGATATTCTGGGTTCCCAGTCCGATCGGAATTGGTGGTTTGATAATTATTATGTTGGTAGCAGGGGGAACATATTTGAAAGAGGGAAAGGTGAAGAGTTGAGAATAGAGAATTGAAAATTGAGAATTGAAAATGGAATCATTAAAAGGACGAGATTTATTGAGTTTGGCAGACCTAAGTGCTAGGGAATTGAACTCACTGTTAGAACTGGCGGCGAAACTGAAAAAGGGTGAGGTACAATGGCGCTGCAATAAGGTGCTGGGACTGTTATTTTCTAAAGCTTCTACCCGGACTCGGGTGAGTTTGACTGTGGCAATGTATCAATTAGGAGGTCAGGTAATTGACCTGCTTCCTAATGTAACCCAAGTTAGTCGGGGAGAATCGCCGATCGATACAGCAAGGGTTTTAGACCGATATCTAGATGTTTTGGCAATTAGAACTTTTGAGCAGCAAGATTTAGAAACTTTTGCTGAATATGCTAAGATTCCAGTGATTAATGCGCTGACAGATAGAGAGCATCCTTGTCAGATATTGGCTGATTTATTGACGATCGAAGAATGCTTTGGCAATCTGGAAGGTAGGACTTTAACTTATGTGGGAGATGGAAATAATGTGGCGCACTCATTACTGTTAGGTTGTGTACTGGCGGGGATGAATGTAAGAGTGGCGACGCCGCCGAAGTTTGAGCCGAATGGTGAAATTGTGGCCCAGGCCCGTCAAATGGCGGCCGGACGCACGGAAGTGATGATAACTACAGACCCAGTGGCAGCAGTAACGGGCAGTCAGGTGGTTTATACTGATGTTTGGGCGAGTATGGGACAGGAAGCTTCTGCAGGCGATCGCCTGCCAGTTTTTCAGTCTTATCAGGTGAATAAAGAACTGTTAGCGAAAGCGGATCCAGAGGCGATCGTGCTCCATTGTTTACCGGCCCATCGGGGAGAAGAAATTACTGATGAGGTGATGGAAGGTTCTCAGTCACGAATATGGGACCAGGCAGAAAATCGGTTGCACGCCCAAAAGGCTTTACTGGCAAGTATTTTGGGTAATGAATTGAGCAATTGTTAATTTAGTTTAGTAGGTTGGGTTTCCGCACGAAACCCAACCGGGCACCTCGATACCGATAGTTACTGAAATTTATAAGCAATTAAAAATTAAAAATTAAAAATTGGGAAAGCCATTGAGAACAAGGGTTTCAGCGTTTCGGCCTATGCAATTTAAATGCACGACAGATTATTATACGCGATGTACAACTTTCTACGGAAGGACAAGGGGTTCTCGCTCTTTTGCTGAAAATATTGTTCTCAAAACTGCCCTTATGTCGTGGACACCGAAAAGTTGCACAGGGCGTATATTATGGGCATTAAACCGGAGACGGGCAGGCGAGACGCCCGCCCTACGTTTCTTCCCCGGGCAGGCGAGACGCCCGCCCTACGTTTCTTCCCCGGGCAGGCGAGACGCCCGCCCTACGTTTCTTCCCCGGGCAGGCGAGACGCCCGCCCTACGTTTCTTCCCCGGGCAGGCGAGACGCCCGCCCTACGTTTCTTCCCCGGGCAGGCGAGACGCCCGCCCTACGTTTCTTCCCCGGGCAGGCGAGACGCCCGCCCTACGCAAAAAACTGACAAATAATGATTGAAGTCCTGCTTTCTGTGGAAAATCTGCGAGTCGCTTATCCCCAACTTCACCAAACACCTAGTTGGGCGGTGGATGATGTCTCTTTTACTCTCAAACCTGGAGAAAAATTGGGTTTGGTGGGAGAATCGGGTTGTGGTAAGTCTACTCTGGGACGTGCGGTGATGCGACTTTTACCCACTGGTTCTCGCCTGGAAGGACGGGTAACTTTTGCGGGGGAGTCGGTATTCGATCTTTCTCCCACACAGTTGCGCCGCTTTCGCGGAGAAGCTGTGGCCCTGGTTTTTCAAGACCCCATGACTCGTCTGGATCCCTTGATGACGATCGGGGACCATTGTCTGGAAACTCTGCGATCGCACGAACCCCAACTTTCCCGCCGTCAAGCAAAGGAAAGAGCAATTTCTACTTTGTCAGCGGTAAATATTCCTGCCGATCGCTGGGGACAGTATCCTCACGAGTTTAGCGGTGGCATGCGACAGCGGGTGGCGATCGCCCTAGCATTGGTGCTGAACCCAAAAATAATTGTCGCCGACGAACCCACTACTAGCTTGGACGTGACGGTAGCGGCACAAATTCTCCAGGAACTGACCCGCCTCTGTCAAGAACGGACCCTGGCCCTGCTGTTGATTTCCCACGATCTGGCTATGATCGGAGAATATTGCGATCGCATTGCGGTCATGTATGGCGGTCAGATGGTGGAAATGGGAACTACGCAACAAGTGCTGCAACATCCCCAACATGACTATACCCGATCGCTCTTGGCAGCTGCACTCCACATTCAAGCCGTCTTCGATATCTCTGAGGAGCTTTCGGTGTTCCCCGGTGCTGCGTCTCCTGGGAGCTTGATGTCCCCCTCCCGCACGGCGAAACCCGGGGGACATCATATTCGCACAAAAGGGGAGACGCAGCACGCTAGTCGCACAAAAGGGGGAACACCGAACTCGCACTACCCCAGACTCTCAGAAGTCAAAACAGAAGTTAAAACTGAAAATTCTCCCCTACTGCGGGTTACAGACTTAAAGCAGCATTATACCTTGGAGGGCAATTTTGTCGAACAGTTGTTTAGAAAAAACACTCCTGTAATTAAAGCAGTGGATGGAGTCAGCTTAGAATTATATCCTGGGGAGATTCTGGGATTAGTCGGAGAATCTGGTTGCGGCAAAAGTACCCTTTCTCGCAGCATTTTACAGCTTGTTCGCCCCACAGGTGGCAAAGTAGAGTTTCAAGGAGAAAATTTAACGAAAGCTTCACCTCGCAGACTGCAGGGGTGGCGCAGACAAATGCAAATGGTATTTCAAGACCCCCATGCTTGTCTAAATCCCTTGATGACCGTGGGACAAAGTATAGCAGACCCACTGTTTATCCACAAGTTGGCTACCCCTGCTGAGGCCAAAGCACGAGTAATATCCATGTTAGAAAGAGTCTGGTTAACTCCAACTGCTGATTATTATCATAGATATCCCGGTGAGTTGTCTGGGGGACAGCAGCAACGAGTCGCGATCGCCCGGGCTTTAATTACCCGTCCGCAACTGCTGATCTGCGACGAACCCGTCAGCATGCTAGATGCCAGCGTGCAGTCCCAAGTGCTAGATTTGATGTTAGAACTAAAACGGTATTTTGACCTCACTTATCTGTTTATTACTCACGACCTCTGGGTGGCCAGGTTTCTGTGCGATCGCATTGCCGTGATGAACCAAGGTAAGATTGTCGAACTCGGTTCCACTCACGATATTTTTACCAACCCTCAGCACCCTTACACTCAAACTCTGTTGCAAGCTGCTCCTTTACTTGCGAAAGGCTTGAAATCCCGTCCTGGTTGATTCTTGGAGGATGGCTTACCTACAAGTATTGTGGTCCATCCACCGGTACCAGAGCACTCTCCATCACTACTTGTGACCCACTACCGTACTGGTGATTTATACTTAAATGTACGGTTAGCCGTACATTTAAGTACGGTTAGCCGTACATTTAAGTACGGTTAGCCGTACATTTAAGTACGGCTAACCGTACTTAAAAAAGGATTTTTTAATTTATATTTGAAGTATATTGATTGAGATATGAAGATAAAAGGAAGGAACAAAAAATGTACAAAGCAGCACAGGGTAATTGGCCATTGTACTGGAGTTCTCAGGTCTTGAGCGAAATAGACCCCAGGAATATCGACAGAAAGAAAGGCAACCGTTTTGGAGACTCGAGCAGCCACATCTCGGGAAGTGATGGGAGCGACACCCTTTATGCTGAGGGCGGTCACGATCGCGTGGCAGGAAAAGCAGGGAACGACCTCCTGAATGGGGGTTATGGAAAAGACACTCTCAGCGGAGATGATGGGGACGACACTATCCATGGAGGCATTGGGCTGGGCAACGATAGCATCACCGGCGGCAGTGGGAACGATTACCTCATCTTTGGAAATGGCAATGACACGATTGACGGTGGAACCGGATACGACACGTTCATCCTGTCCGACCTTGGCAACGACTTCATCGAAAACTTCCAGATCTACAAAGACCAAATTAAGCTACCCTCTTTTGCTCCAAGGTCCGTGAGTGAGGGTCGGTTGAGCCAGACGTCACTTAAGCAAGTAGATACTGATGTAACTGTTGAGTTTGTCGGCACGACGGAGAGCAATCCAAAGCACTCTTTCTCTGTAACCTTAAAGGACGTCGAACTTACCGACGAATTGTCAGCTTGGATTCACTCTTCCTTGCACGAGATTCCCTCCTTACGCGGAACCGACGAGGATGACAAAATTATCGGAAGTCACTCAAAAGAGGTCATCTATGCCCTTGACGGAAATGACACGATTCACGGTTTTGGCGGCAACGATACCATCTTTGGCGGTGAGGGGGACGACATTATCGACGAACGTAACATCACGCGATCGTTTCAACCAGCGGTGCCCGTAATACCTCAACCCGAAGAAAAGAATCGTGACTACCTTTACGGCGGGGATGGGAATGACTGTCTGCTCGGTCGAGGAGGTCGGGACGTGCTGATCGGCGGTAGCGGTCGAGACATCTTTGGCCTTACTGCCAATCAAGGCGACTTTACAACGATTCAGGACTTCACAATTTCGATAGAGAGCTTCTTTAGTACTGAGCCGGAAAACTACGATCTGATATACATCCCAGGCATAGATGTAAATCGTTTTGAAATAGAAGTGAGGCTCTTCGGTACCTGAGTTGCTAAACTATCAAATAAATACTCGTCAAATTAAACTAAAATTGTTATACTTGAAGAGTAAACATATTGCTGTACTTGACTTCTGGCATTTTTAATGCTTTACTGAAATTGAGGACAAAGTGAAAACTGAGGTAAAATTATCATGGCTTCAAAAGGACAACTCAAACTACTAACAGATTTTCTGAACATCCCAGATGTTAAAGTTACTCATTTCGTACAAGATACATCTCTAGGAAAAATCCTCTCCGTAGCGAGTTTAACTTCAGAAGTAGCCTGCCCTCATTGCGGTCAAATGAGTCAGAAAATTCACTCCTATTATTCACATCTAATTAAAGACTTGCCTATGAATGGTCAAAATGTTTATTTACAGGTAAATAAACGAAAAATGAAATGTGAAAATTGTTTAAAAATTTTTAGTGAGCCTTTGGATTTTTGTGAACCAAAACGCAACTATACTAAAAGACTTGCCGACGATATATTGAATCAGGTAAAACATAGTAATATTAAAAGTGTTGCCGAAAGAACCGGGGTAAGTGAGTCAGAAATTGAAACTATGTTAAAAGATTTAAAAAAAAGTTTGGTAGGTCAAAAACCTCAAGACTTAAAACGATTGGGGATTGATGAAATTAGCCTGATAAAAGGACAAGGTAATTATTGTGCGGTATTAGTAGATTTGGACAATAGTCAACTTCTAGCTTTAGTCCCCGATCGAACCCAAGAAGCCATTGAAAAAGTGTTGCTATCTTGGGGAATAGACGTGTTATCAGGCATAGAAGAGGTTAGCATTGATTTATGGCGTCCCTATAAAACTTTGGTAGAAAAATTAATGCCTCACGCCGAGGTAGTAGCTGATAGATTTCATGTAATGAACCAGGTTCAAGAAGAATTAGACAATGGTCGTAAGCAAACAAAAAAAGAAGTTAATAACATGGATGATAAGAAGAAAAAAACTGCAAAACTCAAGGTGCTTCATCACAGTAAATATGTCCTTCTTGCTAATTCCGATGATTTAAATGAAGCTCAAAAAAGCCAATTAGAAGAAGTCAATAAAGAATTCCCGAAGCTGCAAAAGATGCATGAATTAAAAGAAAATTTTAGGAAAGTATTTGAAGAGAGCATAAATTGGTTTGATGGCTTATTGAATTTAGCAGAATGGTTGAAACAATCAGCAGAATTATTTCCCAAAAGTCAAGGAACAATCCGTCGCTGGTTAGTGGAGATAACAGCAGATTTTGAGCAAAAAACAACTAATGGCATTGTTGAAGGTATTAACCAAAAAATTAAGTTAGTTAAACGGTGCGGATTTTGTTTTCGTAACATAGAAAATTTTGAGCTAAGATGTTTATTAGCTTTTCAAAATTAGCAATAGTTTAGCAACCCAAGTACCGAAGAGCCAGAAGTGATTGCTCTCCCACACGATACCACTTACGCGAAAGATGTCCCTTACAAGGCAATGTTTTCATTAGGGACACAACAAATTGGGGAAGCCTACATCCAGGCCAATGGAGGTACAACTACCACGTACAGGTTTGCAACAGGGCAAGAACTTCAGATAAAAGGATTCATAGAAAACGCCTTGATTACCGAGCTTTCCTTGGGGAACCCTTCAACCGGGATGTAATTTGACTTGCCGCCGGACGCCACTATTGCGAACTCCCTCCAAGCCTACTCGCCCTGGAACGAAAGAGACGATAACTTGGAGGGAAGTCCGGAAAGCGATCGGAATCTTCAATCCCGCAGCACCAGATCGCAGTTTGAATCTCTACAGTTGCAACTGGAGCAACTGTAGAAACTCAAACTGGGAAAGCGACGATCCGACGCGCTGGACGACTGCGGAGCCTGCTCTTGTTCATACAGCAGGGCAGGAAAACTGGATTCTGTATAAAGGGGCTCCGGCAGCAACGCGCTATGCGATCGCAGTCAGCGCCAAAGGAAAAGAAATCCAGCACCGCCTCGGCCTGCGCTGGAGCGATCGCAGCACCCCGACGGCTGAAATCCGGCTGCGGCTAAATGGAGCTTTACTCCTTTCTCGGGTACGGCTCGGGAATGAGATGCGCCGGCTCGCCTGAAACTGGATGCGGACAAGCATGCTGGAGACCTCGATGCCGGGAACGTTAGCGACGAATTGCGAAAAGACTTGGCAGCAGAGGGACTGCCCCTGGGCGAGGCAACAGTGACGGCGATCGAAGCCGTCGGTTCCGGACGATCGACAGCCGCATCATCTTGAAAGGTAAAGCAATCTGCTACTACCCCCAAATCCCGGGCCAATTTTTCTAACCGAGGTCGATCGTCCCCCCGTCCGATTGCTAAATACTTGACTTCGGGAAATACTCGTGCTACTTTTGGTAAAGCACGAATCGTAACATCCACCCCCTTGTAGATATCACCCGACCACAGCCGCGCCACAGTCATTAACACCCGAGATCCTGCCAGATTATACTTTTCTACCAAAGCCTGGGATTTAGGACCAGGGGTAAATGCATCCCCATCCACAGCGCAGGGTAAAAATTGGAATACTGAGGGGTTAAGACCATTCGCTTTACTTGCCCGATCGCGGCTATAACGACTAATAGTCCACACAGAGGCTGCATCCTTTAACGCCCTTTGGTATCTGGGAGTCAGGGGTTCCCAAACCTCCTTACCGTAAGTCAAAACGATATAGGGAATTCCTAGAGGCTTACATAAAAATGCTACCAAGGGTGCTAGGTTGATATGACCGCAGAAAACCCGCTGGGGACGTTCCCACAGTATACTTCCTAGAGCGTCGGTCCAGTAGAGGGGATTGACAAAAAAAAAGAAATGTGTATATGCCCGCTCGCCCGTTCAGTAGAACAGATTTTGGATAAAATCATGATGTCCAGAGGGAGTGAAGGCCAGATATTTTTACGAGAATATACTTATTTTTCGGACATACACAGTAGTTGAAATTTGTCAAGTATTATTAATGGACCGACGCTCTAGTAAGGCGATCGCCAGCCGAATGCAACTCAGCCAGCGCGGATCGGTTTTGCAGTAATGAAAGCCCATACATCCATTGCCCTCAAAAGGATTTGGGCACCCTTCTGGATCCCGTAAGATCGGCACTTCAGCAGTCAGACCGCTTTGGGATACTAAAGAAATATAAGCCCTGAGAATGTCCTTGACGTAGGATTGAATGCCACCTTCCGCTGCAAAAACTTCGATAAAAACGAATATATCTTTCATTTTTGCTATTGCTATTACCCCATCCCCATTCACAATTGACAATTTTCAATTAACAATTCTGTAAGTTTGTTTGCAAGCATTCCAAGTCATGCAACACCATTTTTTCTACCAACTGCTCAAAGCTGACTTGCGGTTCCCAACCCAGTTGCCGTTTAGCTTTCAGAGGGTCCGCCACCAATTGAAAATGTTCGTCCGCACGCAGGAATTTCGGGTTAACCACCACATAGCGCTGCCAGTCCAGTCCCACGCAATCAAAAGCTGCCGCTACCAATTCTCGCACGGTATGCAGTTTCCCTGTCCCAATCACGTATTCTTCTGGAACATCGGCTTGCAGCATCCGCCACATCGCTTCCACATGATCGCTAGCATAGCCCCAGTCTCGTTTCGCATCCAGGTTGCCCATTTCCAGTACCTCGCTTAACCCTAACTTAATTGACGCCGCCGCCATTGACACCTTGCGAGTCACGAAGCTAGGAGATCTCCTGGGGGATTCATGATTGTACAAAATGCCACTACAAGCAAACAAACCATAGCGCTGTCGGTGATGCACCATCGTCCAGTGGGCGTGTAACTTCGCCGCTGCATAGGGGTTCTTCGGGCGAAAGGGGGTATTCTCGTCCTGGGGCGATCGGTCCACTTGGCCAAACATCTCCGAACTGCTAGCTTGATAGAAGCGGGTTTCCAGACCCACCTCCCGCACTGTAGCCAATAGCCTGGTAGCAGTACCCGTTACTAAGTCTAGCGTTCCCAAGGGGTCATTCCACGAGTCCGGCACGAAACTGGGCGCGGCCAGATTGTAAATTTCATCAGGATGTCGCTGTTCGACCACCTCTTTTAGGGCCTCACTGTCAGTCAAGTCTACCGCATAAATCTCTACCTGGTTCGCCAGGGCACCTAGCTTTACCACGCTACTTTGTCGTTCCGGTGGCACCAACCCCAGTACCCGGTAGCCTTTCGACAACAGCAATTCGCTCAGATAATAGCCATCTTGACCTGTTATTCCCGCGATCAGCGCTGTTTTCGTCATTCTTTATCTCCCGATCTCCTACCGCTATAGCTACTTCCACTTTGCCTTTGATTCCTGCATTCTATCCGATCGCGTAGCGTGCGCGCAGCGCAATCTCTACCCTCGATCGTCCCCCTGGATCTTATCTCCTCTGCTTGACTAATTCCCTAGTTTGCGATCTACCGACATTGTCGGCAACCGTAGCCATGCCACTCCCACAAAGAACTCCCTGCTCTCAAGGACCAATAAATTCTCAATTTGTATCTGATATCACATCCATTCTCTAAGGGACTTGGCTACTCTTGAAACGGATATACAGATTTTCTCTACTCCCATCGGAGTACTTGCACCGGGAGGGCATGCTCTCCTTTCCCCGACTATTCTATCGAACCTTCTATATCACTTCTGTATTATATGTAGGATATTGCTAACGATACAGACCGATAATAGGGAACCGATCGCTCCCTGGTATGATGGCCCGAGATAATCTCTCAAAAACTCAGAACGAGTGTAATAAGCCAATGACAGAGAGTGAAGAAAGTGATTTTAATTGTCGATGACATCACCAATAATTTTTCTGCTTTAACCGCTGGGTATCACGAACTGAGAAATTCCCTCAACAATGTCTTGAACTATGCCGAAGGTTATGTCGAGTTAACGTCCGAATCAGTAGCGAAAATTTACAATCAATCACAGCCAATATCGGCAGAAACGGTTGATTACCTTAAATAAATTTTAACAGAACTTCGCGAGAATTCAGTGACGATAGAACGGCACAGCCAAAGAGCAAACATGATTATTCAGAGTATGATGCAGCACGGACTGACAGCGGGAAACACCAACTGACTGACCTGAATGCTTTATTAGCTCAAGCTGTGCAATTAACTTATCACAGCCGACGGGTCTCAGAGCTTCAATGTCAAAATAGCTACTGACTATGACGAATCCATTGGGAGAAATGACAGAATTTATTCTCACTTTACCTACCAATGGGGCTTATACTTAAGAACGAGAATCTAAATGCAGTAGGAAAAAGGCTATGAAACCAGCAAAAATCCTCGTCGTGGATGACGAGTTAGAGTTAGAACGTTTAATCAAACAGCGATTCCGAAAAAATATCAAAGCTAAAGAGTTCGAGTTGTTATTTGTTCATACTGGGGTAGAGGCACTGCGAAAATTGGAAACGGAACCGCAGATCGATATGATCTTGACTGATATCAACATGCCAGAAATGGATGGTCTCACCTTATTAGAAAAAGTCCTCAAAATCGATCCGAATATCAAGACGGTGGTGGTGTCAGGTTATGGGGAGCTCCAAAATATTAGGACAGCGATGAACTTTGGTGCTTTTGACTTCCTGCTCAAGCCGATCGACTTTCAGGATTTAGAAATTACTATCAAAAAAACCCTGAAGTTGGTGGAGCAAATGAAGGCACAACAGCAGCAACTGCAACAGGCGATGGCACAACTACAATACCAGGCTGCTTACGATCGACTGACAGATCTGCCCAATCGTTATCAGATGCTAGAAGAGATTCGCCAATGTCTCGAAGACTCACAGCAGGGTTGTCTATTCGCAGTTTTATTTCTGGACCTAGACCGCTACAGGAGGTTTAAATACAGCTTTGGTCACGAACAAGCCGATCGCTTATTGGTGGAGGTGGCTAGTCGGTTAAAGACCTGTGTGGGGCCCAAAGATATCATAGCTCATGTAGGGGAAAATGAATTCGCCATCTTGCTGAAGGATATCCAGGAACAGCAGGCTGTCCAAAAAGCTTCCGATATCCATATGGCCCTGGAATTGCCTTTTAACTTCAACGGGACTGTGATGTCATCGACTACCAGTATTGGAATTGTTTTCAGCAATATCGGTTATCACCAACCGGAAGAATTTCTGCGGGCCGCTGACACGGCCATGCATTATGGGAAGATGCCCTCCTCTGCTAGCACAGTTATATTCGATCTAAGTATGCAGGCAAAGGCGATCTATCGTCTACATTTGGAAGCGGACCTGCAACGGGCCATTAAATTGCAACAGTTACATCTCAATTATCAGCCCATTGTCTCGCTGAAAACTGACGAGATTGTGGGTTTTGAAGTCCTGGTGAGGTGGCAGCATCCCACCAGGGGACTGGTTTCCCCGACTGAGTTTATTCCCCTGGCAGAAGAAACGGGACTGATTATTCCTCTGGGTGAATGGGTCTTGTCAGAAGCTTGCCGACAGTTGAGTATCTGGCGCGATCGCTTGCCCGACCATTTCCGAGTCAGTGTCAATCTCTCTGGCATGCAGCTATGGCATTCCCTTTTACTACAGTTCCTTGACGAGTTGCTGCGGAGGCTCTCTTTGAGTGGGTCCTATTTGAAGCTAGAGATTACCGAAAGCATTCTGATGCAGAATAGTGCCGCTGCGATCGCCTTGCTGGAGCAATTTAAACAAAGACAGATACAGTTGTCTATGGATGACTTTGGCACTGGCTATTCTTCTTTTTCCTATCTGCAACGTCTGCCGATCGATACTCTGAAGCTTGACCGTTCGTTTGTTGACAACATTGAGGGGCATGGCAAAGACTTTGATATAGCCAAAGCTATTATTACCCTCGCTCACTCTCTGGGATTGGATGTGATTGCCGAAGGGATAGAGACACCACAGCAGCGGGATATCCTGCGATCGCTCGACTGCGAATACGGACAGGGATACCTTTTCTCTCGACCAATCGACGGCCAAGAGGTAATCGAATTCATGGCGACCATCAATCCCCAATATAATGACGGGCGTTGCACATTTTGGGGATGATGCCCTTTTTTGCACATAACTGAAACTGGCTTGTAGTCTAGGTTTAAGACTTCTGCAACTATGCCCATCATCCCGTAATTGTGCAACGCCTAATGACGCCTGCTTATGTTGAGCAGACCTACATCCGCACCAAACAGCAGGCGTCAAGTCAGTTTTTTTAGAACAGACCGAGAGTAAAGGATTCATCGATCGGGAAAGTAGCGCCAATACCCAACCAGAGGGTAACGAGGGTGCCAATCAAAAACACAGTCGTTGCCACCGGACGCCGGAAGGGATTTTGGAACTTGTTGACGTTCTCGATAAACGGAACCAGGATCAGACCCAGAGGTACTGAAGTCATCATCAAGACTCCCAGGAGTTTATTGGGAACAGTCCGCAGAATTTGGAACACTGGATAGAAGTACCACTCTGGCAGAATTTCCAGAGGCGTCGCAAAGGGGTCTGCTGGTTCGCCGATCATTGCCGGGTCTAACACTGCCAGGGCCACGATACAGGTGAGGGTTCCCAGCATCACCACCGGGAAGACGTACAACAGGTCATTCGGCCAAGCGGGTTCACCGTAGTAGTTATGACCCATGCCTTGTGCCAATTTTACCCGTAGCTTCGGATCGCTCAGATCTGGCTTTTTTTCTGTTGCCATAGTTTTTGTTCTCCTTTTCTATTGTTGGCGAGTTTTCACCTCACCAGTCACCAATATGATTACAACGGACCAGAGATGCCCTGCTTGCGAATCATTAAGAAGTGCAACAGCATGAAGACAGCGATCATCCAGGGCAGAACGAAGGTGTGGAGACTGTAGAAACGGGTCAAGGTCCCTTGACCGACGGCGGTACCACCGCGCATCAGTTCCACGATCATCGATCCCACTACTGGAATCGCTTCTGGCACGCCGCTGACAATCTTCACAGCCCAGTATCCCACCTGATCCCAAGGTAGAGAGTAGCCCGTTACACCAAAGGAAACGGTGATCACGGCTAGTACTACCCCCGTTACCCAGGTCAGTTCCCGGGGCTTTTTGAAACCACCGGTGAGGTACACCCGGAAGATATGCAGGATCATCATCAGCACCATCATGCTGGCAGACCAACGGTGGACGGAACGGATCAGCCAGCCGAAGCTCACCTCATTCATCAGGTATTGCACTGAGGTGAAGGCTTCGGCTACCGTTGGCTTGTAATAGAAGGTCATGGCGAATCCAGTGGCAAACTGGATTAAGAAGCACATCAGGGTTATCCCCCCCAGGCAGTAGAAGATGTTGACGTGGGGTGGGACATACTTGCTAGTGATATCTTCGGAGATCGCCTCGATTTCCAGGCGTTCTTGAAACCAGTTGTATATTTTTGATTCTGTTACCTGCTTGGTAAACATGAAGCCAAGGGTCCTAAATATTTATCGAACACTTTTCAAACTGTAACATAGACGAAAGCTTAAGGGGAGATTATGTATAAGCGACTTGTCTGGATGGGATTTTCATTTCTGCTGCCACTGGCGATCGCCCTGACCTCCTGTTCGCCTGCTGCTGAGGCTCTGACGGATAACCAGAAGCTGTTCAATGAAGTCTGGCGCCTTGTCAATCGCGCCTATCTGGATGATAGCTTCAATAGCCAGAACTGGTGGCTAGTCCGTCAGGGAACGAAGAAGTCATCTCTGGCCACAAGAGAGCAGACTTATGAGGCGATCGACAAAATGCTCGATAGTTTAGGTGACCCTTATACCCGATTTTTGCCACCTCATGAGTATAAAAGCTTAGAGATTAGCACTTCTGGAGAGCTGACAGGGGTGGGGTTACAGATAGCAATGGATGGGGAAACGGGGGTGTTAACGGCGATCGCCCCGATCGCGGGTTCGCCAGCATCCGCAGCGGGGCTGCAACCACTCGATCTGATCCTGAAGATTGATGGGGTGTTAACCTCGTCCATGACCTTAGAAGAGGCGGCTAACCGGATGCGGGGACCGGCGGGTACTCTGGTGACACTGACAGTAGAACGTGAGGGGGAGGCAATATTCGATGTCGAACTGGTGCGCGATCGGATTACTCTGAACCCTGTAACTGCCCAATTGCGGGTAGTAGAAGGGCAGGGAAATAGCTTGAATATCGGGTATATTCGCCTATCCCAATTCAACGCCAATGCCACCCAAGAGGTATCCGATGCGATCGATCGCTTGGAGGAAGAGGGTGCTGGGGCTTACATTTTGGACTTGCGGAATAACCCCGGTGGTTTGTTGACCGCAGGGATTGAGATTGCTCGTCTCTGGCTGGATGATGGTACGATCGTCTATGCAGTGAATCGCCAAGGAATGTTGGATAGCTTCGATGCGACGGGTTCGGCATTGACTGACGATCCTTTGGTGGTGTTGGTGAATCAAGGCACTGCTAGTGCTAGTGAAATTCTGGCTGGTGCTTTACATGATAACCATCGGGCCCTGCTGGTGGGAGAGAAAACCTTTGGCAAAGGTTTGATCCAGTCTTTGTTTGACTTGTCGGATGGTTCTGGTTTGGTAGTGACTATTGCCAAGTATGAGACTCCCGATCGCACTGATATTAACAAATTGGGAATCCAGCCAGATAAAATAGTGCCTCTGAACCAAATTACTCTCGACCAACTGGGGACGGAAGCTGACCAGCAATATCAGGCGGCTGTAGAATTGTTGACTTCTGATATGATGTTGGCAGATGCAGCATAAGCCTATAGGGTGGGCGGCGCCCACCCTCATACCTGATAGAGCAACCATTAATTATAAAATGGATAGCTGGTAGGGTGGGCACCGCCCACCATCATACCTGATAGAACAACCATTAATTATAAAATGGATAGGAAAAGTTGGCAGCAAATTAAATCCAAGTACGAAATAGGTGGGTTCGTTCAGGGTAAGGTAGAGTTTCATGCGCCTTTTGGCGTTTTTGTCGATATTGGCGAATCTTTAGTCAAGGGGCTGATTAAAATTCCTGACTTTTTAGATTCGGGAGAGATGAGTGAAGAAATGTATCCTGAAATTGGCACAACTATAGGGGCTGTCGTGGTTGGATACAACGAGAGTAATTGCCGCGAGATATTTGAACGCCAAGCGAGCGCGTTCTACACAAAGCTCTCGTTCCCCTGAAAATTCCGACTTTGGTTGTCATTGGGCGTATCGGTGAGGTTGGGGGAGGAGGAAAAGGAAGACAAGGGGGACTGGTGAAGACAAGGGGGACAAGGGGCGGGGTTAGGGGTTAGGGCAATGCTTTCCATAACCTGCTTGGTGGGGCCATCTGTGATGCCTTATTTTTGGTACTCCCCGCTCATATTGGATGCGCCCACTCCCCACTCCCCAGGACTCCCCAGGAGGAATTTATGGCAAAACCTTGAAGTATTTTCCCGAAACCCTTGCGAGACAATGAATCTAAGATATTTAGATGTGAGACTTAGGAACATCTCATACTCAAATCATACTCAAACTCCCATGACAAAGAAAACATCTTCTCAAAAACGCAACCACCGGTACAAAGGGAAAGTAGGGGTCCGGACTGAGGGAGAAACTTCGCTCTCACCCTGATGACGACAAAGTTATACCAGTCTCACTAGCAAAGCTATACGAAAAATACATAACCTCTCGTCAAGATCTGGTGAAACCAAGTACCTGGACAATCAGCTACTAGGGAACTCTGAAGCGGCTGAGGCGATCTCCGTTTTTCGATGTAACAGCAGAGTTGACTTCCGACCAGGCTTACCAGATATACGATTGGGCAATATCCAGATGGTCCCCCGATATCGCTCGCCAATTGATGATGCAGTTGAACGCTTGTTTTAATTGGGCGATCGAGCGGAATCTAGTTGCATTAGACAAATCCCCATTTGAGGGATTCACGGAAAAAGTACGCAAAGCCTTCAAAAAAGCCAAAACTCCTATCAATGCATTTACCGCTGCCGAACGCGACGCCATCATCCAAGCATTCCAGGAAAGCCACTTTTATAATTACGTGCGGTTTTGCTTCTTCACTGGTTGCCGCCCGAGCGAAGCCATCGGGCTGGAGTGGGACGATATCGCCTGACGTTCAAAGATAATGACCGATGGGAAGTGGACCACATCATGCCTACCATACGTGGTGGTAAGGACTGGTACACCAACCTTCAGTTACTACACGATCATTGCCACGACCACAAGTCTGCCAGAGATGGTAGCAGAAGAAGCCGTATCTATGACAAAGATGGCGAAACTGAGGAGCCGGATGAGGTGAAAGTCTCACGTCCGGTTCTGAAGACGAGTCGGTCCGGTGACGGAATGGCTTAGTTTAATTCAAGTATTATTGAATACTGTTGTCATTTATACGGACTAGAGCTTATTAGATTGAAAAAGATGGGAGACTGTATTATGGAATGGTATTCGCAATGGGTAAGCGATTGGAGTGAGTATTGGGGGAATTATAGATGGCAGCCGCTGAATGGTGGTCATAGAGCTTTCTCAGATTGTTTAGCTGCTTTGGGGGTTATCAGACAAATGGCAGAAGATTCGCCTGATATTTCTTACCCAGAAGGATATCCTCAGCATTTGAAGTCCAAGATCGATAAGGATTTATGTCCGCCGCTGCCCCCACTGCCCCCAGATGATGATTAAGTAGTTAGACAAAAATAATTGCACATAGCCATGGGCGACATGCTCCGGATATGGAGACTAGCGCGAGAGAGTGTGTGAAATTAATTTTGTCCACGTACTTACTTTTAGTCGTGTCCGAGAGTGGTGTCGCCCGTTCTCGGATACGACTCGGATATAAGCTGCGCAGCAGCAGCGCGATCGGGATGTAAAGGTTCTCCTACGGCGCGCGCGCAGCGCCATCGAGTTTCAGATGATCGGGATGTAGAGGTTTTCCACAGTATCTTCCGCTAGATAGGTTTGCCCCCACTGCCCCCAGCTGCGCAGCAGCAGCGCGATCGGGATGTAAAGGTTCCCCTACGGCGCGCGCGCAGCGCCATCGGGTTTCAGATGATCGGGATGTAGAGGTTTCCCACAGTCCCCAGCTGCGCAGTAGCAGCGCGATCGGGATGTAAAGGTTCCCCTACGGCGCGCGCGCAGCGCAATCGGGTTTCAGATGATCGGGATGTAGATAGTTTTAGAAGTTCTCATGGTTGGAGATCGCCTCTTTCAACCTGTCGATAACCTCGGCCACGGGGATAGCGCCTAAATCTTGAGAAGGAACCCCCGCAGCGCGAGTTCTAATACTCAGAGTATTATCTTCCAGTTCCTTCGCACCCACGATCGCCATCACGGGAATTTTCTGTTTCTCAGCATTGCGAATCATCTTCGGCAGGCGATCTCCCGTAGTATCCACCTCCACGCGCATGGCAAAGGAACGCATTTTATCTGCCACCTCTTTAGCGAAGTCCAACTGCGCGTCACTCACGGGCAAAAACCGCACTTGTACCGGTGCTAACCACAGGGGAAAATCTCCTGCATACTCCTCAATTAAAATGCCAATTAAGCGTTCCAGGGAGCCAAAAGGAGCCCGGTGAATCATGACTGGCCGTTGGCGAGAACCGTCCTCCGCCACGTACTGCAAATCAAAGCGATCGGGCAAATTATAATCCACCTGCACCGTACCCAACTGCCACTCACGTTCCAGGGCATCCCGGAAGATAAAATCCAACTTGGGACCGTAAAACGCCGCTTCTCCAATGCCCTCAAAATGTTCCATCCCCAAGGTTTCCACCGCCCGACGAATGGCGTTTTGGGCTTTTTCCCAAGCCTCATCGGAACCGATATATTTATCCAAATTCGGATCGCGGAAACTCAGTCTGGCTCTAAAATTGCTCAAGCGCAAAGTTTTGAACACCGACAAGGTTAAATCTACCACATTCAAGAATTCCTCATCCAGTTGTGCGGGGGTCACGAACAGGTGAGAATCATCCTGGGTAAAGCCTCGCACCCGCGTTAAACCCCCCAATTCTCCTGATTGTTCGTAGCGGTAGACAGTGCCAAACTCCGCCAGACGCATGGGCAACTCCCGGTACGATCGCAACTCGTTCTGATAGATTTGGATGTGGAAAGGACAATTCATCGCCTTCAGGACGAAGCCCTCATCTTCCGACTCTCCCATCATCGGAAACAAATCTTCTTTATATTTCTGCCAATGTCCGGAAGTCTTGAACAAATCGACTCTACCGATATGGGGCGTTACTACCTGCTGATAACCCCGTTTGATTTGTTCTTGCTTGAGAAAATCTTCTAGCAGACTCCTAACCACAGTTCCTTTGGGCGTCCACAAAGGCAAACCCGGTCCCACCCGATCGGAAAACAGAAATAAACCCAATTCCTTACCCAGCTTGCGGTGATCCCGCTTGAGGGCTTCTTCCTTGCGGCGCTTGTACTCCGTTAGCTGTTCCGGTGCCTCCCAGGCCGTGCCGTAAATCCGTTGCAGTTGCGCCTTGGTGGCATCCCCTCGCCAGTAAGCACCGGCCACGCTTTCCAAATCAATCGCTTTCGGGTCGATCTCCCTCGTATTTTCCAGATGAGGACCAGCACATAAATCCCACCACTGGTCTCCCAGGTGGTAGATAGTGATCGGATCTTCTAATCCTGCTAAGATTTCTAGCTTATAAGGCTCATTAATTTCGGCGATCCGACGCTGGGCTTCTTCCCGGCTGACCTCTTCCCGAATCACCGGCAATTTCCGCTTGACGATCTCGATCATCTTCTTCTTGATCGCCTTCAAGTCCTTTTCCGTGAAGGGTTCTGGATGATCGAAGTCATAGTAAAAACCATTCTCGATCCAGGGACCGATCGTCACCTGGGCCTTAGGAAACAGCTTTTGCACCGCCATGGCCATGACGTGAGAAGTCGTGTGACGGATTTTTTTCAACGACTCCGACTCGCTAGTGCGCGGCAGTTGAATTTTGGCCGGTTGCACTTCCTCTAATTCCGTTCCAGGTATCTCTTGCTTAACCATGCAGCTTTCTTTCTTGATATCGTCGGTTCGGGCGTCACCCTAATGTAGCATAGCGAAAGTTAATTACCACCCTGCCCCATCTCGCACTGATGTTTTGGCACTGGAAAATGATAACTGTAAACCGATCGCTGACATTAGAGTTCTACCGTTCATAGCCTCTATCTTACCGATGTTGTCCGGGACGGCCCGAGACCGAGAATATGAAACAGAAGGTTTCATATTGTAACGAAACGTAACTTATGTTAAGATTATTAAATAAGTCAGTTAATTGCGATCGCCTTATGCTTAACTCAAATTTGTCACCAGTAGAACTGTTATTGCCGGTGCGGCCCTATTTTCCGCCGGTGGCTGGTAGCGAGGGGTTAGCATCAGCAGCAATCAGCACCAAAACACCAACGCTCCCAGTTGGCCCAAGACTGGGAAAATAGGATTCACTTTGTTACAAGGCTTTAAAAAGCTATATAACCATCTGGTCTGGAGGAAAGTCGTATGTTACACCTGCTTTATATTCTTGCCTTTACTACCCTGGCTTTGATCGCACTGCGGAATTTAATCGGCAACCTGTTAACCCTGGGTATAGACTCTACCCGCAATTATCCGCCCCAAAGGCAAAACATCGGTAAAAACACTTATCAGTCCCTCGCTGGGTCTGGCCGTCAAGCCGTCCCTCATCCAGAATTTTTGGATGAAGCGGGTAACGTGATCGACGAACCCCTGCTGGTGATGCGATCGATGACAGTAGAAGATGCTCGCTCCAAATTGGACGCCCTGTACAACTCAACTCCGGAATCTTCTGGTCTGGAAGGTCGGGAAGAAAACTAGGGCCAAGTTGTACCCCCTGCCCCATAGCCGGCGGCGGGGCTTTAGGTGACATGAACTTTAGGTAACGTGAAACAGAGGATTGAGTTTGAGTTGTTCGGGCTGAAAGTTCTGGGCCCATTCAATGAAAGCCTTTGTAACCGGTGTAGACTGAGTCTGATTAATCAATAGGGCCGTGTATTGTGTCTTCTGCTTGACAACTAGAGCGCAGTGGTCTTTACTGTAAATGGTGACGTGGCGAAATCCCTCCAGTCGCAGGGACGACATCAGCAGCGATCGCAATCCCAAAGCCTGAAAAATCGTCTGTACCCAGTTCATGTTTTTGACTTCGTTAGTGATCAAATACTCTCTGGGCAAACCGTTTAAGTCAAAAATCGCCGCTCCTAAAATCACGTCCATGTAAGAACTCCCCGAATACTGGTTAGAAGCAGATACAGAATTTCTTGGGTTGGGATCGGGGGACATGGCGGCTATACTTGTCGAAACTGATGATTTTGACTTAGATGATAAGCCTAGGGTAGAAATATCTGGAAATTCATATACCCAGTTGTGGCTTGCTAATTCCTGCCGATCGCGCCCCACCAGGATAATTTTCAGACCCGGGTACAAGTTTTGCGTCCGCCAGCAAAATTGCTGAGTCTGCTTGTCTAGTAGCGCCACATCCAGCAGCAATACCTCTATTGTCTCGCCGCGCAGACCCTCTAACAACTCCATTTTATTACGGCACAGCAGTGGTGACAACTCCCGTTCCCCCATCACCTGCTCTAAGCTGCGATCGCTAAACCGACTGGAAGCAAATAAACTGTTGAGAGTACCAATGCTTGGGGCTATTTTTGTGAGAGGTAAAGTCATGTTTTTCATCTCCTTCTAGCACTTCCGGTTTGAAATGCTGCGATTAGTTAACAAAATTTTTCAACATCAAATTGCTTTTATTTCTATCTAGTATATAGCCATAGATGCCATCCCTGATATTTTCATTCTATCAAAGTTGGGGCTAGAATGGCTTCAGTATAATTGCATATAATACGTAAAAATTTTTTCATTCTGGTACTTAGCAAAACTGTGAACAAGCGGCGAAGACCTGACTGACAAAAGCCATACCATTTGTTGTTTTTTGTTTGAGATCATATAATTTGTAATCCCTCACGGGACTGATTTACGGGCAACATATGTCAAAAGGTGGACGAAATGCTCTAGCTAGAGCTTGCTGAATAGAGATAGAAGCCTTGCACGATCGTGGTTGAGCGCGATTTTGTGCCCCTTACAAGTGCAAGGTTATGACAGCTGGAGACTTCATAAACCCTTGCATTTGCGCCAGTTATCGTCTGGTAAATTTGGGAACATTGGCGGCGAACCTACCTTTTTTCAAGCTGTGTGACTCCGCTCATTCGCTTTGGGGGCTTTTTTCAGCAAACCCTAGCTAGACTGCTTATTTATTATGCTGTACTGTGGATATTGACGATCGGGTTTGACTTCAGGTTGAAGTTATGTATAAGTTGTAGTAAGTATTTTTGCTCTTCTACAGAATCCGATCGAATCTGATTGAATACCCATCCATAAAATTTCATCAACTGTAGGTTGGGTCGCGAAACCCAACCGGTTGCTAGCTTTCGCTGACGCTTGAGATGGTGAGAGTCTGGTTTTCGCGGGTTGTGGGTAATTACCTGGAGAAGATATCACCTGCTCGCGGGACCACTAACAATTAAAAATTCTCTCATTCAGAATTCAAAATTGGGAAACCCATCATCGGGCAAGGTTTTCAGAAGATCGGCCTATGCAATTTAAATGCACGACAGAATAGAAACCAGGTATATGGGAAAAACCACTAGGCTAGGGCGTATCCATAGGTTGGGGGAAGGGAACTCTTAACAGGGAACAGGGAACAGAGGGAACAGAAGGAACAGAGGGAACAGGGGGGGAATGGGGGAACAGAGGGAACAGGGGAACAGGGATCCTGTTGCTACTCCCCCAAAGCTTGGATGCGCCCCTAGGCTATTCAAAAGGAAGACCAATATTTGTAGGCGGCGTAGGCCAGGGTGACGACGCCAATGACGATCGCCGATTCATCAACGACAAATTGGGGATGATGCAGGGGATAATTAGGTTTTTCGGACTGTCCCACGCCGAGGCGAAACATGGTGCCGGGTGCATGTTCTAGATACATGGAAAAATCTTCGGCCCCGAGGGAGGGTTCGGGTAAAACTTGTACCCTGGAGTTTCCCCAAGCTTCTCTGGCGCAGGTTTCTACCAACTGTGTTAATCCTGGGTCATTTTGCACCGATGGCAGTTTCCGCCGATAATTTAATTCATAGCGGGCCCCGTAACTGTCGCAGATACCTTTGACAATTTTCTCGATCCATGCTGGTAAATTGGCGCTGGTTTCCGGATCGAGCGATCGGGCGGTGCCGACTAAGCGCACTTGGTCGGCGATCGCATTAGGTGCCCGTCCGCCGCTAATTTGACCGAATGTCAGCACTAGGGGACGCAAGGAATTGGTGGTGCGACTGATGGCTTGCTGTAAAGTAGTAATCACCTGAGCGGCAATCCAGATAGCATCTACAGCTTCGTGGGGACGGGCAGCATGACCGGATTCGCCGATAATCGTCAGTTCTACATCGTCAGCGGCGGCGGTTAAGGCCCCGTAGCGAACACCTATTGACCCTGCCTGGATGGAGGGAAAAACATGCACCCCCAGAATTGCACTCACGTTTTCCATTGCTTTATCTTGCACCATCCAGCTAGCACCTTGACCAATTTCCTCAGCGGGTTGGAACAGCAAGCGGACAGTACCCGGTAATTTTATCCCCAGTTGGGAAAGCACCATTGCCGTGCCTAATCCTACCGTAGTATGGACATCGTGACCGCAGGCATGCATGACCCCGGTCTGGTGAGAAGCATAAGCAAGATGGGTGCGTTCCACAATGGGTAAGGCGTCCATATCCGTTCTAATTGCTAGCAGGCGTCCGTCCTTACCTTCACCATCTAGTTCGGCGACGACGCCAGTTTTTCCGACATCTTCTCGGACATGGAGTCCCAAGGAAGAAAGCACCCCGGCAACATAGGCAGCAGTTTGATATTCTTGACCGCTTAATTCTGGGTGGGCGTGGATGTGGCGACGAATTTCAATCAGTCGAGGGGCGAGGTTCGCGGCTAAATCTTTAATCTGGGCGAGCATGGTTTACTACAAAATGCTGGTCGATCGGTCTTATCGTTATGATAACATGGAAATATCTCCAAGGGAGATGAAGTCATGGTGGCAACAATTGCAGCAGAATATTACCCGGCGTCAATTAAGGGATAAATTTGACCTGGAACGCACTGAAGCTGAGCAGTTCTTCCGAGTGGCAAGATGATTTGCCCGAACTCACCGATTTAGAAAAGCAACTTATCGATGAGGTAAAGGGTGATTATCTCTACTTGTCTGAGTCGATTATGCTGGAAGTAATTGTAAAAATGGTGGTGCTGTCACCACTGTTGAGGCTAGCAGGTTTTTACCGCCCGCCCTTCGATATTACGGCTGAGAAGGAAATCAATATTTCATCGTTTGATGAGGAAACAATTATCAAGGGACGCATTGATATCCTGATTTTTAAGCCTGAGTTTTGGGTAACTGTGATTGAGACGAAAAGGACACAATACTCCCTGGAAGCAGCGATCCCGCAAGCACTGGCTTATATGCTGAGTAATCCTCAGCCTTCCCCTGTTCTGGGGTTTGTCACGAATGGCGGTGAGTATAGATTCCTGAAACTGACCAAACAAAACACGCCCAAGTATGCTCAGTCGGATCTGTTCTCGATCGATAGCCGGAATGATTTGTATACTGTTTTAAGAGTGTTAAAGCGCATGGCTCAATTAGTCAGTCAGTAACCGATGACATTTTACACTATAAAGGAGCAATCTAAGTTATGGTAGCTGCGACAGTTGTCTGCAAAGAATCAAATGTCTTCTCCCTAGAAGACTATATGCTCGATCCCCCCGATCGCATGGAATGGATAGATGGGATATTAGTGGAGAAAAACGGAATGACAGCAAAGCACGGTCGCATTCAAGCTAGATTAGCTGCTTACTGGATCGATTATAAGCATTCCAGCGGTCAGGAAGGAGAAGTTTATACTGAAACTCCTTGTCGCACCTTTTCACAAGGCCGTCGTCCTGATGTTTCCTACTTGACTCCAGAACTGGTGGAGCAATTTGGCGATTTTACCATGCTACCCCAGAGTTTCCCCTTAATTGCTGAGATCGTCTCTCCCACTGATACTACCGAAGCAGTATTTGGTAAAGTCAGAGAATATTTACAGTCCGGTTGTCAGGAAATCTGGTTAGTGTTTCCGGAAAGTCAGTGGGTTTTGATCGTCACTCAACAGCGACAGGTTTTGTTGAGCTGTGGCGATGTCGCCAGCACTCAAACTGTTCTCGAAGGTTTTTCTGTAGTAGTTGATGAATTATTAGCTTAATCACCATTCGGCTTCACCAGTAGCCCAGAAACCAGGGTTTCCCAAAACTATGGTTGGGTGCATCTCACTTTTATAATGTAGCCCGCGCAGGCGGGCTTTGTTCCTGTAGCCGGGCCCTTTAGGGTTCGGGCGCAAATATGGGATGCACCCCTCTGGTTTCTTAATTATTTTATTCCGGGGATAATCTTTGCTAGCTACTTATCTTTGTACAGTTTTTTTCGTGACTTTTAATTAAGCTCTCACAATCAGTCCAGGTTGTTTTTACAACTGCTATAGAAGCTTCATAGCTAGGGTTTTGGGGTTGATGGCACACTAAAAAAACTCTGTAGAGATTATTTTCTATCTCGATAAATTCTCCCATCGCCGGCACGAAATTCTGTAATCTTGGCGATTGAAATGCTCTCCGGATCTTCTTTCAAATATACACAAATCTCGATCTTGTTTGTGCTCCTGCCACTATAATTTTGCAGTGCTTCAGGAGTTGTTTGGGTTGATGTTTTCATCACCGGTAATCCTCGATCGATCGTAATTTTCTCCACATTAAATACTTCAGATTACTATCGGTCCATTCCCGATAGATTCACATAATTTCACATAATTTGCTTGACCGACAGACCTGAGGCAAGATAAAATCAGGTCTGTCTAGTGGCAGGACAGACCTATTGGTCATCAGTTGCCCTCGGGGACGGTTTATAATTAAGCTTTATTATAATCGCGACAATACAGGTAATTTACCCGCTCCTTAGGAGCAACTTATTGCTACCAACTGCACTGGCCTTGGAGATGATAGATGCTACGATTAGAACATATCAGCAAAATTTACCCTACTGGCGTTGTCCTCAAGGATATTAACTGGGCAGTGAAACCAGGCGATCGGGTAGGATTGGTAGGGGTCAACGGCTGCGGTAAGTCCACTCAGCTGAAGATTATTACAGGTGAAATCGAACCGACTGCCGGTGAATTGATTAGACCTGCGGCTCTCCATATAGCTTACCTGACCCAAGAGTTTGATGTTGACCCCGACTATACCCTCCGGGAAGAGTTCTGGACTGTATTCTCGGAAGCTAACCAGGTACATCAGTCTCTGGCCCATGTCCAGCAACAGATGGAAACTACTACTCCCGCCGAGTTAGAAAGGTTAATTGGCCAGTTAGATAAACTCCAGCGTCGCTTTGAAGCCTTGGATGGCTACGCTTTGGAGGCCCAGATCGAAAAAATGTTACCGGAGATGGGGTTCTCCTCTGCTGATGGCGATCGCCTGGTCAGTTCCTTTAGCGGTGGCTGGCAAATGCGGATCCAACTGGGCCAGATCTTACTACAATCTCCGGACCTGTTACTGCTGGACGAACCGACTAACCACTTGGACCTGGAAACCATCGAATGGCTGGAGACTTACCTGAAGGGGCTGACTATCCCCATGGTGATTGTATCTCACGATCGGGCTTTCCTCGATCGCCTCTGTCTGCAAATAGTGGAGACCGAACGGGGGGTCTCCACTACCTACTTGGGGAACTACTCGGCCTACCTGGCCCAAAAGGCCCAAATGCAAGCGGCCCAGCAGACCGCCTTCGATCGCCAGCAGCAGGAGTTAGAGAAGCAGCAGGTCTTCATCGAACGGTTCCGGGCTAGCGCTACCCGCAGTACCCAAGCGAAAAGTCGCGAGAAACTCTTAGAAAAGGTCGAACGCATTGAAGCCCCCACCGCTACACTGAAAACTCTCCACTTCCGCTTTCCCCCTGCACCCAGCAGCGGACGGGAAGTTGTCGCCATTAAAGATTTGGTCCATGCTTATGACGACCAGATCCTGTTCTTAGGGGCTAATTTGCTCATCGAAAGGGGCGATCGCATCGCCTTCCTCGGTCCCAACGGTTGTGGTAAGTCTACCCTGCTGCGCCTGATTATGGGTATGGAAGCACCTACTGAAGGGACGATCGCATTAGGGGATCATAACGTTCTCCCGGGCTATTTTGAACAAAATCAGGCGGAAGCTTTGGACTTGGACAAAACCGTGATAGAGACCATTCACGACGAAGTTCCTGACTGGAAAAACGAACAGATCCGTACTCTCTTGGGAAGTTTTCTGTTTAGCGGCGACACGGTCTTTAAGCAGGTGAAAGCCCTGAGTGGCGGGGAAAAAGCCCGTCTCGCCTTGGCCAAAATGCTCTTGCAACCAGTAAATCTCCTGATTTTGGACGAACCTACTAATCACCTGGATATTCCTGCTAAGGAAATGCTCGAAGAGGCACTTCAGCATTATGATGGGACGGCAATCTTTGTTTCCCACGATCGCTATTTTATCTCCCAGGTGGCAAATAAAATTGTGGAAATCAGAGATGGGGAATTCCATGTTTATCTGGGAGACTACCAATATTATCTGGACAAACTTGCCGAAGAAAAAGAAAAAGCCAGGTTAGAGGCGATCGCGGCCCAAAAAGCTGCTAAAGATGCGGCCAAACGCGCCAAGCAAAAAGCCAAGCAAAAAGCTAAGAAGAAGGGTAAGGGCTAATGACTAGGGTATTGCCCACCTTACTCCACTTCGCTGTCAGCGAAGCCAGAAAATTACAGGGAGTCAAAGGGTAGCAATCTTTTGACAAAATGGTATCGTGCTAAAATATCCATTGGATATCTCGTGGGAGCAAGTCAGTCATGGAAAACCAGACGCAAATTGACAAGTGGGGCAACTCATTAGCACTCCGCATTCCCAAACATATTTCAGATCGCTTGGGACTGAAGGTAAATGATACAATGATTTGCAGGGTAGAAAATAGCAAACTGGTGCTATATCCAAGGTCTCATTCTCCAGAATACTCCTTGGATGAATTACTAGCAGGTGAGATCGAAGATGGCGGGGAAGAAATATATTGGGGCAAGCCAGAAGGAGAAGAAGTGTGGTAAACTATTCCCCAACGAGGTGACTTTATTCGCCTTAACTTTGACCCCCAGGCAGGACATGAGCAGATGGGGACTCGCCCTGCGCTTGTTGTCAGTCAGGATAAATTTAACCGCAAAATGGGATTTGTTTTTGTTTGCCCTATCAGCAATACACAACGGAAAAATAGGGTTCGTTACCCGGGGAGCTGGCAGGGGTCAAAACCCGTTGGTAGGAGCCCGAACCCTAAAGGGCCCGGCTACATGAACAAAGCCAGGGGCTATATACAGGTATCACCAGATGTACTGGCTATCAACTACTTACGACCACACCCGGGAGATCGTGACTCGCAGTCGCCTCCCCGATCGTCTCGTCTCCCCGCCCGGATCGTCTCGTCCCCCCGCCCGGGTCAGACATTCACCCATGTCGTGTCGGGAACCGCGATAAAAATATCCGATCTAGCCGATAAAAATATTTTATTTAGCCGATAAAAATATCTTATTTATCCGCTCAAACCATTACCCAGAAAGCTTTTCAGCCTTGGTCACCAAAAAAGTTTTCATCGCATAAAGGGTAGGGTGTGTCATCAATCAAATTGCTTGACAGAAGTAGATGGATACGGTATGGAGTCCTTATCCAGCAATAACAATCAAGAGGGCATGATATGAGACGCTATGGCTTGCGAGACGACCAGTGGGAACGGATCGAACACCTTTTACCTGGTAAA
>RFFC02000019.1:62566-139148 GCA_005518205.2 Hormoscilla sp. GUM202 | reverse complement strand
AAAGCAGTTAGTATCGAACCCAGCAACCAGACTAAGAGCGCACCACAACAAAGCTTCTAACAACTGCGGGCGATCGCATCCGAGTTTGGGTAAGAGTTTAACAAGCCACCGGACGGATAAAAAGCGATCGCGACAATAACGATAACAAAAAGAATATCTGATGGGCGTATCCATAGGTTGGGGGAAGGGAACAGGGAACAGGGAACTCTTAACAGGGGAAGGGGAACAGGGGAACAGGGGAACAGGGGACAGGGGAACAGGGGAACAGGGGAATCCCCGGTTGGATCCTGTTGGTACTCCCCCAAAGCTTGGATGCGCCCATATCTGATAATCGCAATTCGTCTTCCCTAGTTATGATTATAATCCCAGGCGAGGGCAACTGTCTATCAATTCTTGTTAATTCTTGTGACCCGAGCACCACCGGTGATGGCGAGGCAAGAGGCAGGAGGCAAAAGAAAAGCCCATTGGTAAATACGCAAATAATTTTGCCTACCTACTTATCCTTTTCCCTACTCGATCGCCAATTTAAACCCCAGTGCCTCTAACAATTCAACAAAAGTATAGATTTCGGCGCCACCGCTTTGGGAGAGAATTTTCTCTAATTGCTCGTACTTTTCTTTTGCCGACTCCGAGAGAGCTTGCATGGCCGATCGCGCATCTATTACATCTTTAAGTGCCGCCGATAGCAGTTGTGGTTCTGGGTCTTTTTCCGACAATATTGCCTCGATAAAACCTGTGTTCTCGGTCTTTAAGGGATTCGATTAATGCATCTCGCCAGCGATCGCTTGTCGGCACTCTGTTATTTTTCATCCTATTAGCCTTCAAAGGAATAGTTAACTTCAAATCCACTGCATTCAAAAATTCAACCAAAGCATAAATTTCCCCACAACCGCTTTTTGTCAACATTGCATCCAGTCGCTGATGCAGTAATTCATCATTTTCCGACAGAAGTTTCGAGGGAAAACGAGCTTCAATAACTTTTCTCAATGCATTGCGTAACAGTTGTGGTTCCGGGTCTTCCTCTTCTAAGATTGCCTCAATATAAGCCGCTGCGTGTTCTGGGTTTTTGAGACACTCAATTTGGAAGTCGCGGTAGCGATCGCTAGTAGGCACTTTCAAGTCTGTCATCCCTCCAGTATTTTATTGCTTGACTGATATTGTTGTTGATTGCTTTTATCTCCTCCACAAAGGAAACATCGAATCTCCCTTGGTTGAACTTCCATAATTTAATTGCGATCGCAACCATGATGATTTTACTATACTTTCCAGTTGAAACAATTTTTTTAACGAAAAGCGATCGCTTGGCATAAGTCTACGATCGCAACAGTCCCTCGCTCCGGAGCCATGGCGACTGGGCCAATAAAACTATTGCGACGATCGCTCCGGGTCGATCGCAAGTGTGAGAAGTTCGCTTCACCGCTGACCGCCCCTGGAGATCGGGGGTGCGATCGGGGGTGCGATCGGGATATATCAGTTAATGGTATCGGGATCTATTCCGAGAGCCTGTAAGTATTGCGCTAATTGTTCGGCACGTTGACGTTCTGCCTCAGACGTGCGCTCTGCGGCCTCAGACGTGCGCTCTGCCTCAGACGTGCGCTCTTCTGCCTCAGCACGTTGACGTTCTGCATTTAGTTGCCCTTTGAGTTCTTCTAGTTCTTGTCGCAGTCTGAGTTCTTCTCGGACCAAATAGTCTACATCCGGCGGGTCTAGTATTCGATCTACCGGTAATATTAATTCCGGAAATTGCGCGCTATTGACTTCATCTCCTGGCAAAAAATCCCGCTCCGCGTAACTTTCTTCTCCGGAAATTTTACTACACAACCGCACCCGGGACCGCTCGGGGTCTACGATCCAATACTCCGGAATATCCAGGCGCGAGTATTCAGCAAGTTTGGTTGAGTAGTCATCACGCCAATTTTGAGCAGTCACTTCTACTACTAAGAGGGGTTTTTCCTCAAAGTCCAGCACTGCTGCTTGTTTGCGAGCGCAAACATTTTTCCAAATACTTTTGAGAAGAACGACTACATCTGGTATCCGAGATGTATTTTTTTCCGTTCTCACTCCCGTCAAGTCTATCGCTACTAAGTTGAAGTTTTCCGATACCAAGTAGCGCAGAAACTCTTGGAATAAAAATTTACAAATTAATTTGTGTAAACCTGTCGGTGTTGGCATTTCGATCAATTGACCGCGATAGAGTTCGTACAGCACACCCGGTTTTCCGGTATACTCTAGGTATTCGGCAAAACTCAGGGTCTTTTGGGACATATTAACATCAACCGTGGAACCTACCATATTTGTTCCCTCACATCAACGCTCCGATCTTAGCACGGAATTTGCAGTCTGGCACCAATAGGGCGATCGCCCGTGCAAGCGCCCACCGGTGGACTGACCGCTGACAACTGATAGAGCGCCAGGTGCGATCGCGCCGTTCTCTCAAAAGCCGTCATGCAAAGAAAACTTTTTCTCAGGTTGCAACTGCACCTAGCGATCCCCGAAACTGTATTAGCAGAGTAGCCCGATCGCCCCATGCTCACAGCTCTGGCTACATGCTTTCTTTTTTCACTCCCAGAGTTTTCTATTAGCGTCTTATCTATTCCTCAATGTTTTTTTTATTAGTTTGTTACCCAAATATAGAAAAAGCTAATTAAACTAAAATCGCTATAACGCTTGCTATACAAAGCTTACAAGATTTACAACTGTGGAAAAATAGTCAGAAATAGCTAGCCCCTGGGGCTAGCTAGCAGTTGCCATCGGAGCCCCCAGGGGCTGACTGCCGATACGGGAATCTACGCATCGGCATTAACAATAGACGGAATGCGATCACCATTCAATTTCTTTCAATCTCACTCAATCTCATTCAATCTCATTCTCTGCCGAAATCTGATGAAATCTGACGAAATCTGCCCGACGCCTGGGCCTCTATATTATTGTAGAATCAAGTTGTGACTTGATATATTGACAATTCAAAATTCACCAAAAAAGCCTGACGAAATCTGACGATAGTAAATTTTACTTACAAAATCCCGATCGCCGGTGTAATATTTTGCAACTATTGAACCTATATTAATACAGTAGAAAATCAAGTGCGATCGCCACTGTAATCTTTAAGGGCTCAGCGATCTCAGCTTGAACTGGCTACCAACGTAATGCCGAACTCGGGATCTCGGTATCCAGACCAGACCAGATCGGGCGCAGAAACACCCAATTTCTGGTGCCCAATTCCAAAGCGATCGCACAGAGGTCAGAAACTGGGTTTCTTTTACCATCTCGCTGGGGAGACGGGCGTAGGGCGCATTTCAACCCCACATCCGACGTAAATTTAATCGAAAACCAGGTAATACGTCCTCGCCGGACAATTCCGTAGGATTGGATAATACTTCTACTGCCAAACCCGGTCGATAAATTTCCACCTGTCCTTGTTGCGGATCGATTAACCAGCCCAATCTCGTACCATTTTCGATGTACTCACTCATCTTAGTTTGCAATGACTGAACTCGATCTGAGCTAGACCGTAACTCGACAACAAAATCAGGGCAAATATTGGCAAAAGTTCCCTTTTGTTCTGGAGTAAGTGCATCCCAACGTTCTCGACTCACCCAAGATACATCGGGAGCCCGATTTGCACCATTGGGTAAAATGAAACCTGTTGAAGAGTCAAAAGCTTTACCCAAATTTTCGTTTTCTTCAAACCAGCGATAGAATTGTCCAATAAGACTGAAGTTTCGTTCTCCGGTTTCCCAGCCAGTTGGTGGGTTCACAATTAATTCTCCTCGTGCGGTTCTTTCCAATCTCATGTCCCGGTTTGCTGCTGCTAGGGCTGCAAACTGGTCCTGGGTGATGTACAGCGCGAGCGCTGCTGGTAACTCGATCCTATGGGTTTGGATTTGTGGAGAAGTTTTGGTCTGTACCATCTTAACCTCTACTTGCAATGTTTATTTTATAGTAAATTACGCACTGTTTTGGTGCGCCCTTTTAAATTTTGTAAGCTCCAGATCCATGATTATATGAGTAACGCCGATCCACTGGCGATCAGCGTTCGATTAGCCCTCTCAAAGCGAGATCGCCAGATAGTTACAGTCCGCAATTGCCTACACTGACAACCTAATGGGTGAAATAGAATGGGACTGTAATGGGACTGTAATGGGACTCTGCCATTGGTCGAGCGAGCGCTTATTGCGAAAGCACCAGCTGGTTATTGATAACTGTCACTACAATGTGACACGATACTACAAGCAAGCATTTAGCCCACCCGCCATTTTGTTGAGCCAACTATTACGTACACAAGCTCTGTAGCAGCAGTCGTGCGATCACCACTGTAAATATTAGGAGCGATCGGGAAATGCTGTTACAGCCCGCAACTGCTTACACTGACAATATAATAGTGGTCTGTCAAGGCAATGATGACGGATAAGAGAAGGAAAGAGAAAAAAGAGTTCCAAACCATGCCAGCCAAACGATATATAGTCTCCCTAACGGAAGAAGAACGCCAAAGTCTAGAAAAGCTAACCACAACAGGAAAAGCGGCGGCCAAGAAAATTAATCATGCTCGCATCATACTCAAGGCAGATATTAATCAAACCGATGGAGGATGGACAGATAGTGAAATTAGCAAAGCTTTAAACATTAGTACTAGAACCATTGAAAGAGTAAGACAAAGGTTTGTAGAAGAGGGTTTAGAAAAAGCATTAACCCCCCGTCGGAACCCCTCATCTCAGTTACGGCGTATTGATGGGGAAGCCTCAGCTCATTTAATAGCATTAGCTTGCAGCCAAGCGCCGACTGGGTATAGTCGTTGGACTTTACGACTCCTCGCCGACCAAATGGTAGTTTGAGGATATGTAGAAAGCCTTTCTCATGAAACAGTACGACAGGTATTAAAAAAAAACGAACTTAAACCTTGGTTGCAGGAATGTTGGGTAATTCCTCCTCAAGAAAGTGCCGAATTTGTTTGCCAGATGGCAGAAGTTTTAGACCTCTATACTCGTGCTTATGATCCAGATTATCCCCTGGTTTGTTTTGATGAATGTTGCAAACAGCTAATTTCAGAAACGAGAAGGCCCATTCCTGCTGAACCCGGACAACCGGAACGCTTTGATTATGAATATCAGCGAGAAGGAGTTAGTAATTTATTCATGTTTTTTGAACCGTTAACTGCTTGGAGGCACGTAGAAGTAACTGCTCGACGAACTCAAATTGATTATGCTAATCTTATGAAATATTTGGTCTTTAAGGGATTCGATTAGTGCATCTCGCCAGCGATCGCTTGTCGGCACTCTATTATTTTTCATCCTATTAGCCTTCAAAGGAATAGTTAACTTCAAATCCACTGCATCCAAAAATTCGACCAAAGCATAAATTTCCGCACAACCGCTTTTTGTCAACATTGCATCCAGTCGCTGATGCAGTAATTCATCATTTTCCGACAGAAGTTTCGAGGGAAAACGAGCTTCAATAACTTTTCTCAATGCATTGCGTAACAGTTGTGGTTCCGGGTCTTCCTCTTCTAAGATTGCCTCAATATAAGCCGCTGCGTGTTCTGGGTTTTTGAGACACTCAATTTGGAAGTCGCGGTAGCGATCGCTAGTAGGCACTTTCAAGTCTGTCATCCCTCCAGTATTTTATTGCTTGACTGATATTGTTGTTGATTGCTTTTATCTCCTCCACAAAGGAAACATCGAATCTCCCTTGGTTGAACTTCCATAATTTAATTGCGATCGCAACCATGATGATTTTACTATACTTTCCAGTTGAAACAATTTTTTTAAAGAAAAGCGATCGCTTGGCATAAGTCGGCGATCGCAACAGTCCTTCGCTCCGGAGCCATGGCGACTGGGCCAATAAAACTATTGCGACGATCGCTCCAGGTCGATCGCAAGTGTGAGAAGTTCGCTTCACCGCTGACCTGGAGATCGGGGGTGCGATCGGGATATATCAGTTAATGGTATCGGGATCTATTCCGAGAGCCTATAAGTATTGCGCTAATTGTTCGGCACGTTGACGTTCTGCCTCAGACGTGCGCTCTGCGGCCTCAGACGTGCGCTCTGCCTCAGACGTGCGCTCTTCTGCCTCAGCACGTTGACGTTCTGCATTTAGTTGCCCTTTGAGTTCTTCTAGTTCTTGTCGCAGTCTGAGTTCTTCTCGGACCAAATAGTCTACATCCGGCGGGTCTAGTATTCGATCTACCGGTAATATTAATCCCGGAAATTGCGCGCTCTTGACCTCATCTCCCGGCAAAAAATCCCGCTCTGGGTAACTTTCTTCTCCGGAAATTTTACTACACAACCGCACCCGGGACCGCTCGGGGTCTACGATCCAATACTCGGGAATATTCGTGAGTATTCATCTCGTTTGGTTCCGTAGTCATCGCGCCAATTTTGACTTGTCACCTCTACTACTAAGAGGGGTTTTTCCTCAAAGTCCAGCACTGCTGCTTGTTTGCGAGCGCAAACATTTTTCCAAATACTTTTGAGAAGAACGACTACATCTGGTATCCGAGATGTATTTTTTTCCGTTCTCACTCCCGTCAAGTCTATCGCTACTAAGTTGAAGTTTTCCGATACCAAGTAGCGCAGAAACTCTTGGAATAAAAATTTACAAATTAATTTGTGTAAACCTGTCGGTGTTGGCATTTCGATCAATTGACCGCGATAGAGTTCGTACATTACACCCGGTTTTCCGGTATACTCTAGGTATTCGGCAAAGGTCAAAGTCTTTGGATTGACATCAACTGTGGAATCTACCATATTTGTTCCCTCACATCAACGCTCCGATCTTAGCACGGAATTTGCGGTCTGGCACCAAGAGGGCGATCGCCCGTGCAAGCGCCAACTCGTGTCCGAGAGCGCCCACAGGGTGGGCGTCTCTGGACACGACCGGTGGACTGACCGCTGACAACTGATAGAGCGCCAGGTGCGATCGCGCTCTATCAGTTAATGGTATCGGGATCTATTCCCAGAGTCTGTAAGTATTGCGCTAATTGTTCGGCACGTCGAGAAGCGGCCCTTTAGGGTTCGGGCGGCGACGCTGGGGGGAATTGATAGTTAGCGTTGCCTTGTGGGACAAAAGGAAAAGCTAACAAAGTGAGCAAATAAGCTTGATTTTAGATCTGGGTGGCGGATGGCGAAAACCCCCCTGAATCACGAGCTTTGAGCCACTTGTACCCAGAAGCCAGACCTGAGAGTATCCACCCATAAGCTGTCGCGCATTTACATTGCTACGGCCCAAGAGCTGAAACCTTTGCTCTAAGAGGCTTTCCCAATATAGAATTGCTGAATAAAAGAATGAGCGCAATTGCTTAGATGGGTGGTGAGGTTGATGGGACTTAACCGGTAGAGTTTGTATAGCCCCACTTTTCGGTAGTGAGGGGGCGGGGGTAAGCTAATCAGACGGCGCCGACATAATCACAAGCTCCCGGTTACCTGTATACAGAAGCCAGACCCGAGAGGATCCACTGGCTGATAATTCATGGTTTTGACCTCAAGCCCGATAAGCTGTCGCCCATTGAAATTGCCTGGATCCAAAGGCTGAAACCCTTGCTATCAATGACTTTCCCCATTTTGAATGAGAGAATTTTGAATTTTGAATTGCTTAATGCGGTCGGTCGGACGATCCGCCGGCTACTAGTAGATGTCCAATGCAGGGGATTTTTGTCAAAAACAGACACCACCTCAGGCGGGAATCCCCCCATCAACTTTGGGAAGCCCTACAACAATGCTTTCATTAACCTATGCTAATATCATCTTAATGGGAAGCAGCCTATGGACTGCCTGGACCCAAAGAATGCATATTGCCAACGACCGACTCAGAAAAAAAATAGCCGATGGAAAGACGCCATGTTTGAACGGTTCACAGAAAAAGCTATTAAGGTAATCATGCTGGCTCAGGAGGAAGCACGCCGCCTGGGTCACAACTTCGTAGGTACAGAGCAGATCCTCTTGGGTCTGCTCGGCGAAGGAACCGGCGTCGCTGCCAAGGTACTAAAATCTATGGGCGTCAACCTCAAGGACGCCAGAATTGAGGTAGAAAAAATCATTGGTAGAGGCTCGGGTTTTGTCGCTGTGGAAATTCCTTTTACCCCCAGAGCGAAGCGGGTACTGGAATTATCCCTGGAAGAAGCCCGCCAACTGGGTCATAACTACATTGGCACGGAACATTTGCTTCTGGGTCTGATCCGGGAAGGGGAAGGTGTGGCGGCCAGGGTGCTGGAAAACCTGGGAGTTGACCTGTCTAAGGCGCGGACTCAAGTGATTCGCATGCTGGGCGAAACGGCTGAGGTGACGGCGGGTGGTGGCGGCGGTCGCACGAAAACGCCAACTCTCGATGAATTCGGCTCTAACCTGACTCAAATGGCAGGTGAGGGTAAGCTGGACCCGGTTGTCGGTCGCCAGCAGGAAATTGAACGGGTGATCCAAATCCTGGGACGCCGGACTAAGAATAACCCGGTGCTGATTGGCGAACCAGGGGTGGGGAAAACGGCGATCGCGGAAGGTCTGGCCCAACGCATTGCCGAAAATGAGATCCCCGATATCCTGGAAGAAAAGCGGGTGGTGACTCTCGATATTGGCTTGCTGGTGGCAGGGACGAAGTATCGAGGCGAGTTTGAAGAACGCCTGAAAAAAATTATGGATGAAATTCGCTCGGCAGGCAATATCATCCTGGTGATAGATGAAGTCCATACCCTGATCGGTGCGGGGGCGGCAGAAGGGGCGATCGATGCGGCGAATATTCTCAAACCGGCTTTGGCCCGGGGGGAACTGCAATGTATCGGCGCGACAACCCTGGACGAGTACCGCAAGCATATTGAACGGGATGCAGCTCTAGAACGCAGGTTCCAACCGGTGATGGTGGGAGAACCTTCTGTGGAAGAAACGATTGAGATTTTACACGGTCTGCGGGAACGCTACGAGCAGCATCACAAGCTGAAAATATTAGATGCGGCCCTGGAAGCGGCAGCAAAACTGTCAGACCGCTATATCTCAGACCGCTATTTGCCAGATAAGGCAATAGATTTGATCGATGAAGCAGGTTCCCGGGTCCGACTGATAAATTCTCAATTGCCCCCAGCAGCAAAAGAACTTGACAAGGAACTGCGTCAGGTGCTAAAGCAAAAGGACGATGCAGTCCGCTCTCAGGATTTTGACAGGGCAGGAGAACTGCGCGATCGGGAAATGGAAATAAAAAGCGAGATTAAGGCGATCGCGTCGGCGAAAAAGACGGAACAGGAGAATAATTCCGACTCAGACTCTCCGATGGTAACTGAGGAGGATATCGCCCATATTGTGGCATCTTGGACGGGAGTACCGGTGAAAAAGCTGACGGAGTCGGAATCCGAAAAGCTACTGCACATGGAGGATACTCTCCACCAGCGCCTGATCGGTCAGGACGATGCAGTTAAGGCGGTCTCTCGCGCTATTCGTCGCGCCCGGGTGGGATTGAAAAACCCCAATCGCCCGATCGCCAGCTTTATCTTCTCCGGTCCTACCGGTGTGGGTAAAACAGAACTGACTAAAGCTCTGGCGGCCTATTTCTTCGGTTCGGAAGAGGCGATGATTCGTCTAGACATGTCGGAGTACATGGAACGTCACACGGTATCCAAGCTGATCGGTTCTCCCCCAGGGTACGTGGGTTACAACGAAGGCGGTCAGCTGACGGAAGCAGTGCGCCGTCGCCCCTACACGGTGGTGCTGTTCGATGAAATCGAAAAAGCCCACCCAGATGTGTTCAATATGCTGCTGCAAATCCTGGAGGATGGCCGGCTGACGGATGCTAAGGGGCGCACGGTGGACTTTAAGAACACCTTACTGATTATGACCTCCAACATTGGGTCGAAGGTGATTGAAAAAGGTGGTGGCGGTTTGGGCTTTGAGTTTGAGGAAAATACAGCCGATGCTCAGTACAACCGCATTCGTTCTCTGGTGAATGAAGAACTCAAGCAGTATTTCCGGCCAGAGTTCCTCAACCGCCTGGACGAGATTATCGTCTTCCGTCAGTTGTCCAAGGAAGAGGTGAAGGAAATAGCCGCGATCCTGCTCAATGAAGTCTTTGGACGTCTTACAGAACAGGGTATTACTCTGGAAGTGACGGAGAAGTTCAAAGAACGCCTGGTGGAAGAGGGCTACAACCCGGCCTACGGGGCCCGACCTCTGCGGCGAGCAATTATGCGCTTGTTGGAAGATAGCTTGGCCGAGGAAATTCTTTCCGGTCGCATTAAAGATGGAGATACTGTTGTCGTTGATGTGGATGAAAACGGCGCAGTGAAGGTACTGGCTCCCGAGAAGAAGGAACCAGTTCTGCTATCTAAAGTGGCTGATTAGCTCTTTCAATACTCCGGACAGTTTTTAGACCCTCGTATCGACCACAACACAAAGGTTGCAGCCCTTCGCGCCTTATTTTTTCAATGTCTGCCCCAGGGCTAACTTGCCTAAAATTCACTATCGTGAAAGGCTGACGCTGCAAGGCTTGCAGCTACGTACAGCCAAAACTGTCCGGACTATTGCCAAATCTAAGAAGCACCGATGGATAGTCTCCGAGAGGGGAGCATCTCACTTTTGCTTTTTGGCATTAAATACTGCTAATTGCGAATTGCGAATGGAAAATAGCTCAATTCTCAATGGGAGCATCTCACTTTTGTAGGGGTAATTGCGAATGTTAATGTGATAATTGCGAATAGAGAAGAGAAAATGGGGTGCATCCCAGTTTCGCAATGAGTAGAAATGCTTAGTCGAACGGGTTCCGAGATGGTGTTAAGCTGAGACAGTCGGTAAACGCTCCCTCTAAAACTATGAATCCTGAAAATTTAGCTCAAATTAAAACCTATGCTTTGGGAATAGCCGCCTTGTTGTATGAGGAGGCCCAAGGGACTGTTCCAGAGCAATTGAAAACACTCTCAGGACTCGAAGCTACAGTCCGTGGGCAGTTGCTTCAATACGTCAGTCCAGAGATTGCCCTTTTTTTATCGAAAGCACCAGTGGCACCACCGCAGGGCGAACCCGAATCTTAAACAGCATTTTGGGCCAGCTCCTCATCACGGAGAAGCAAGCGACTTATTTTGATGTGAGAGCCTATAGCCAGTGGAGTCCCTATCTGGAAAAATGTTGCTTGTTACTGAGTGCGAACTCTTCTTATGAGCACGCCTCGGAAGATCTTAAGCAGCTCACGGGGATGAGCGTTTCCCGGGGAACTCAGCAACGACTGGTGCAACGTTATGAGTTTGAATTACTGACAGTTAAAGAAGCCGTTTCCTCAACGAGCGCTCAAGAACCGAAACTGCCCCTTCAGGAGTTTGAGTTGCCCACAGCTAAAGAAGCCGTTTCCTCAACGGGCCCTCAAGGACCGAAACTGCCCCCTCAGGAGTTTGAGTTGCCGACGGCTAAAAAAGCTGTTTCCGAAATCAGCCCTCAAGAACCGAAAGTGCTCGCCCATGAGTTGAAGTTGCCGACTGTCAAGGAAGTTGTTGAGGAAATGAGCATTGATGGGGGGAAAGTACGCTTACGGACCCCGCAAGGGAGACCCTGTGAGTGGCGCGATTACAAGGGCGTTAATCTACATGACCTCGGGGTAGCGGCCTTCTTTCGGGACAATGCAGGACTGGTCAAATGGGTCAACCAGCAGCCCTTGGCGAATCCACTTGTGAGTATCGGAGACGGTCATGATGGCGTTTGGAATTTGTTTGCCGAGATTGGCCCAACCATCTTCCGTCTGGAAATCCTCGATTGGTATCACTTGATGGAAAACCTCGAGCAAGTCGGTGGGTCCAGCTCTAGACTGGCACGAGTGAAAGCTCTCCTATGGTCAGGCAAGGTAGATGCAGCCCTCAAAGAATTTGACGACTGGGAGCATCCACGGGTTGATAACTTCAGGGCCTATGTTACTAAGCATCGTCACCGCATTGTGAACTATGGCTATTACCAAGCCGAGGGAATTTCAATCGGTTCGGGAGAGGTGGAATCAACGATTAAGCAGGTTGCGGCACGGGTGAAGCTCTCAGGAGCGCAGTGGAAAGCTGCCAATGTTCCCCAAGTTCTGCGGCATCTCGCAGCGTAGGGGGCCCGGAGCGTGCTTATCTCAATGGAGTATTCTCAAGGTGAGTCAATCTTGACATTCTCATCATCTCGTGGTCTGTCAAGATAAAATTGACGAATTTTACGGAGATAACCGCTTCCGAGCCTTCCCTTCTCTTATCCGTCATCATTTCCTTGACATACCAAGAGTCTATTAGTGACAGTTTAACAATGAAGTATTTTGGCTCATTGCCAAATTGGTCCGAGCCTTCCCTTCTCTTATCCGTCATCATTTCCTTGACAGACCAAGGGTCTATTAGTGACAGTTTAACAATGAAGTATTTTGGCTCATTGCCAAATTGGGATGCACCCGAGAAAATGGAGCAATTTTCAATTTTCAATTTTCAATTGATCGAGAAGCAAAACTGAGATGCACCCAAGCCAAGTAGCTGTGTTTCTAATTCTTTGACTGTCATCGGTACTGTTTGATTTGTGAATTATATCTCTCGTAAATTATATCTTATCTTATTATCGTCCCGATCGGGGTTTGAAGAGCATCATATTTCCCCTCATTGCTAGTTCCGGCGGAAGCAGAGCCTCTTCTGTTCCCTGACTCTGGCAGGGAACGAGAGATATTGTTATTTTAATTAAAAACGAGACAGAAGTAAGCTAAAATAAAAAGAGGATATTTTTAAGGATTGATAACAATGTCGTACAGTCTAGACTTAAGGCAAAAAGTTATAACTTATCTAGAGAATGGTGGCTCCATTACGAAGGCAGCGAAAATTTTTGGAATAGGACGAGCCACTATATACAGATGGTTAAATCGTCAAAACCTAGAGCCAACCAAGGTGGAACGACGTCAGAGAAAACTGGATTGGAAAGCATTAGAAAAAGATGTCCAAGAAAATCCTGATGCCAAATTGATAGAGAGAGCTAAAAAATTTGGAGTCCACCCGACTGCTATCTGGTATGCACTCAACAAAATACAAATTACCCGAAAAAAAAAAGAACTCCGGTATCGAGAAAGAAACAGAGAAGAAAGAATAAAGTATTATAGAATTTTGCCTTATCAAAATGTATGGAAGTGAAAGTCTTGTATTCATTGATGAGTCAGGGTTTGAGGATATTCAGTCTTGTATTTATGGATGGTCGAAAAAAGGTAAAAAAGTGTATGGAGAAAAACAAGGGAAACGGGGAACCAGAGAAAATTTAGTAGCAGGACGAAGAAAAAAAGAAAAAGATTTAATTGCGCCAATGTTATTTAGAGGTAGTCTAAATGCTGATGGATTTGAAGGTTGGTTAGTAAAATATTTATTACCCGAATTAAAAATTATTTCAATATTAATCATGGACAATGCACCTATTCATAGAAAGAACGTGATTAGAGATTTAGTAGAGTCAGCAGGTCATAAAGTATTATTTTTGCCAAAATACTCTCCCGACCTCAATGATATTGAGCATGATTTTAGTGCCTTAAAGAGAGCCAGAATGTATGCACCTGTAGGCACATCTTTGGATGAAGTTATCCGGGATTATTGTGCTATTTAGTGCTGTTTTCATTCTTATTTAAAACAACTATAACCATTGTCTCCTATGGTAATGGTTAATTTTTCACCTCTCAAGTCAGCGGACCAAAATAAAAGGTATCGGTAGATGGATTAACCGCGTAGCAAATTCTTTCGAGAAAACCAATTTGACCGATAAACGAGGGAAAATTTCCCCAGTATTCCTCGACATCAGGAATAAACGCCGTAGCATCTACATCCAAATCTTCGCCCTCGTCATGGGGCAAAGTTATAGTCAGACGAATCACACTCCCCTCTAGTCGCATCCCTCTAATCAGCATGGTTAATCTTTCCAGGGGAGTAACGCGGTCCAATCGGGCCTGTCTAGCAATTCTAGGTGCGATTATGGGATAAGGTGCGCCTGTATCAAGGACAGCTTCAGTTTTGATACCTTCGATTTTCACAAGTAAAATAATCCGATTGGTCGTTTCACTGGGAGTTGCAGGAGCATAATCATAACGAATTGCGCCTGTAGCAAAGGTTTCACCGTCCGGCAAAAGTAGTAGAGCCATTAATAAATCACCGTCACAAATACATCATTTAGATCGCCAATCTGCTCAACTAATTCATCAATGGAACTGCCCGTAGCCAATAATTCCCCATCCCGGACTGCTACCCATTGATTTAGATAGTTACGGTTACGGCGTTGCTGCCTTACCCACTCTCGACTCTTTTGTAAACCTTTGTCAATTGGTCTTTTCACGGAAGTTGCTCGAGCTGGTTTCAGAATATTAACACAGTTCTGGATATCTTCCCGATCGGGAAAATGCTCGAGCGCCTGAATTGAAAGCTGCCGTGCCTTGAGGAAATCCCCGATCGACAATGCTTGTCGCATAGTTTGGATAAAATCTTCTGGGCTGTTGTCATTCATCATATCTAAATTGCTCTATCTTATTTTATTATAGGGCAGATCTCAAATAATGTCATCCGCCTCGTATCGGGGTTTGATGAGCATCATATTTTCCCTCATTGCTAGTTCCAGCGTAGCGTGTCCGCAGAGCCTATGAATGGGCGGTTCCCTGACGAAGGCAGGGAACGAGAGAATTAAGGGAACTCAAGGGTAAATAATCGGACAAAATTATCCAGTAGTCAAGATGCACCAGTTGGTACAGCGATATAAGTTGGGGAATTTATTTTTTGGAACTCCCTAAGCCCGCGCAGGCGGGCAAGGTTGCTCGTCGCCCCACCCCGGCGACGGGGGTCTCCCTGGGAACGGGTTCCACCGCGTAACGTAGGGGGCCCTGCGCCTGTGTGGTAGCTTAAGCTAAGCTTGCGTCGGGATGCGCCTGGATATAGCGTCCATCTTCGCCCAGCCCAGAGGACAGTTGCATAATTGTCTCCACACCTGCCAACCCTGGAACTTATCTTACTAGACTTGTTGTAAGTAAGTGTGCATAATTAAACACAGTTAACTTTTGTTAAGTTTGCTGAAAGCCTCTCCCAGAATGAGATTCAGCTACTTTACATTTCTTAACATAGGCTAGTTTATTTGCGCCTACCTGCTTATCAGATAGATATGGTTTTCCCGAGTGGTAGCTAGTAGCTTCCGGACTGCCTTCTACTGATAGATGACTGTAATGCTGATGCTTGCAGTCCTCTCCTCTCCCACCGGCACCGTGACGATACCCCGATCGCGTAGCGGCTGCGCAGCAGCATCGCTGCCCCTCTAGCAGATATATAGTCCGGATTACTACTTAGTCAAAATTACTAACTCAAGTTGCTACCTATAAAAATTTCCACGTCCGAAACAGCCATTTTTGGCAATTGAATCCACCAAAATGCCATTTTGGGGTAAATTACAAGGCGATGGGATGATTTTGGTTGATCTTGACCTTGATTTTCTATAGGTAGCAACTTAGGTAATTACTATGGCTTTCGGTATAAACACGATTTATTTGTTACCCAATCCGCCATCAGGAGTAAAAAATCTCCCAACCCGATCGCACTAACACTAAGTAACTCAAACAGGAGACATTCATGATGCTGAAAAAATTTATATCAATTTTATACCAGGTAAAGGACTTCCTAGAAGATCCCAGTCCTGATACCGAAACCCCACTGTCTGGCTTCACAGGAGAAGCCACAGTATCTGAGACCATCGTCGGTCCCGATCGAGAAGGGCGCGTGTATTTTCGAGGCACTTGGTGGCCCGCCCGCTGCGAGCAATTTGTCACTCTCAAGCCCGGCGATACAGTCCAAGTTATCGATATGAGCAACATCACCCTGCTCGTAGAACCAGTCCATTTTAGCTAATCCTAACTTATCCAGTAAAAAGTATGGTAGCTATCCGGACTGCCTTCTGCTGATAGATGACTGTAATGCTGATGCTTGCAGTACCCGATCGCACTAACACCAAGTAACTCAAACAGGAGACATTTATATGATGCTGAAAATTTTTCTGTCAGTTATCTACCAGGTAAAGGAATTCCTAGAAGATGCCAGTAGAGATGCCGAAACGTTGGAGAAGCAAAAGTGTCTGAGACCATCGTCGGTCCCTATCAAGGCGTGTATTTTCGAGGCACTTGGTGGCCCGCCCGCTGCGAGCCTCGTTCCCAGGCTCTGCCTGGGAATGCACTCTCAAGCCTGGCGATACAGTCCAAGTTACAGCTTGTTCAGGAAACAAGTAGAACATTTTTGTGCTAAACTAGAGCTATACTCAATGCAGACCTTATTCAGCTATGGGACGTTACTCTCTGGACCTTAGACAAAAAGTCGTCACTGCTTATAAATTGGGCAAAGGCTCGAGGAGGCAACTTGCCGAGCAGTTTATGCTCAGTCCTGCTACTGTTCATAGTTATATAAAACAATATCGAGAAACGCAAGATCTAACCCCTAAAAAACCCGGCCCCAAACGTCCGGGCAAGCTAGAAGCCTATCGAGACTTGATCGTGAAGATGGTAAAAGATTACCCAGATTGTCCGGTAGGCTGAGGGAACATCTGTTAAATGAGCAGGATGTTTATGTCAGTGTAGGGGGGATGTGTGAGTTCCTAAAAAAAGAAGGCTTAACTCTTAAAAAAAAACTTACCGGGCAGAAAAAGTAGCAACTCCAGCAGTTCAACAGCAGCGAGTTGATTACCGAGAGCGGGTTCGAGATGTCCCACAGGGAAAATTGATATTTATTGATGAGGCAGCTTTCTGGATAGGGATGAGTCGCGAAATGGCCAGGTCGTGTCCGAGAGCGCCGGTGGGCGTCTCTGGACACGAGAGTGAAAAAGGTAAAAAGGCATTCTATTTAAGACCATTTTATAAGGGCAGGAAAATGACGTTAATCGGAGCAATAAGTATTGAAAGGGTTGTGGCGAAAAAAGCAATTAAAGGCTCTATGAAAGGTAAGGATTTTAAGGATTTTGTTGAACATGACCTGGTGGAGAAGCTGAATCCCGGGGATGTGGTAGTTATGGATAACCTTAATATCCATAAAATGAAAGGTATCGAAGAACTGATAGTCGCTACGGGAGCAAGAGTAGAATATTTATCACCCTACTCACCAGACTTCAATCCTATTGAGATGTTGTGGTCAACGGTTAAGTCACTGGTCAGAATGTTCCCAACACGAGCAATGGAGGCGCTAGAAAAGTTAATTGAACTTGCTCTAATGCTGATTGGAACAAATACGTTTAAAAACTGGTTTACTAAATGCTGTTATTGTACTAGCTAACTTGTGAACAATATGTATTTCCCTTGTAGCTAATTATAGCTGCTAATTAAAAAGTCAAGTAAATATCGTTTTACTTTTTACTTAAAAGCCATCGGGAACTAAGAAAACCCGATGGCCTTTTAAGTTCGAGATTGCTTCGTTACTCGCAACGCTGCGCGGTTATTTTAAAGTCAAGAATGAAAAACCTATCCAAGCTATCCCATGAGGAAAGTTAAACCCGCGATCGCAGTCTGCAACCTCTGCTTCTCCTACCCAGACAAGCGGCATGTTTTACAGAATCTGAGTCTGACAATACAGCCAGGAGAACGGGTCGGACTGATTGGTCCCAATGGTGCTGGTAAAACCACCTTCTTTTTATTGATTTGCGGTGTCTTGCAGCCAACCGCTGGTGAAATTGTACTCTGGGACAAGCCAGTGGTAGCTGGGGAGTTTCGTCCCGAAGTCGGCCTAGTATTTCAGAATCCCAACGATCAGTTATTTTCCGCATCAGTCCGGGATGATGTCGCATTTGGTCCCGAAAATCTTGGCTTGTCACCGGCGGAAGTAGATGATCGCGTACAAGCAGCCCTCTCCCTGACAGGTGTTTTAGAACTAGCTGCGCGAGTACCTCACCACTTGTCTGGAGGAGAAAAGCGGATGGTCGCGATCGCCTCTGTCTTAGCGATGCACCCCCAGTTGGTAATTTACGACGAACCCAGCGCCAACCTGGATCTGCGGGCCCGGCGTCGCCTGATCGACTTCTTGCAAGACTCCCAGGAAACCCTGGTCATTTCCTCCCACGATTTAGAACTGATTCTGGAACTGTGCGATCGCGTCCTTTTACTCAACCAAGGCCAGATGGTCGCCGATGGCCCCCCCCAGGAAGTGATGGCCGATCGGCAACTCATGCAGGCCCATGGCCTCGAAACACCCGTGTCCCTGATGCTCCATTAAAGCCAGTGGGATCTGCATCACCCAACTAGCTTTGTGAGAGTCACAGATAATTTGCGGCTCGCAGCACCTCTTCACAAGCGTGAATTCACCTTCATGCCAAAATTTAATCACAGCACGATCGCAAGCCCGAGCCGATACTAAAAACATCGAGTTTAACCAAGCACGATGACACCTGAAGTAATCCTCTGTCAGCTGACTATCGAGCAAATTGTTGCTCAGATATTTGCCCGTCACTGCATTTCTAGCCTCGATCGGCAATTACTGACCTCGCCCCTGCGATCGGGAGCCGATCTCAACGAGCGAGAGCATACTCTCATTAATCTGGTGCTGGACGGCTTGCAAAGTGGATTACTCAAAGTCGTGGATTAGTTGCTTAACAAATTCAAAATTAACAATTCCAAATAAATATTTTTTACTATAGACAAGGATCTCAGCCAATCGGCATATGCAATTTAAATGGGCGACAGCTTATCACTCCATTTTCTCTCATCCATCCTCTGGACAATCTTGATTTTTTGCTGTTGCCGATTTTCGGGATGATGGTTGGTAAATTATTGCTTATTGCTTGTTGCTTATGGTTAAGATAATATATATATAGCACTTTCTCATCCTTTGTCTGATAAGAGATCGGAGATTGCTAGCCCGACTGCGTCGGGCCGCTGCGCGTTCCGGGGGGCTAACTCTATGAAAGCATAAGTTACTCGCGCTTAAGCTGTCGCGCATTTAAATTGCATAGGCCGATCCGCCGATATCCTTGTTCTCAGGGACTTTCCCAATAGAGAATTGCTGAATTTTGAATTTTGAATTGCTTACTCCCCCCCTCGCCCCCTCGCAATGACTAATGGCGCGATTGTGCTGTACCACATTAATGCCGACATTCGCTATATATCGTAATATATAGGTATTTATGACAGAAAAAATCTAGCATCAACAACCCCTATCATCCCGTAATTCTGCAACGCCGATGTTGTCCAAATAATTTCCGAGCCATTGCACAAAGGTTGCCCATATAGTGATGCAGTTCTGGCTGGCTGACCAATTGCTAATTCCCATTCTGACAATACTCCCGACAGTTTTTATATTCCATAACTACCACAGGGCAAGGGTTGCGGCCTCCTGCCATCATTTTTTTCGCTCCTACGCCCCAGGGCTAGCTTGCATGGGTATGGATCTATCGAGCTCATCCTTACGCTACAAGCCTTACAGCTACCTACACCCAAAACTGTCCTGAGTATTTATTCTTAATTAAATATTCATAATTTACTATAAATAATTTATCCGAACAATGTCAGTGACAATCATCACAATCTGACAAATTTATTATCACACTGATGGCCCCAAATAAACATTACTCTTAAATAGGAATTATATAGCGTTTAAAAGATTAAAATCTAATTCGGCGGTCTCAAAATCACATTTATTAACCTATATTAATAAATATTGACGCCGTGAAAAACTTTTTAAGAAAAGCCGGAGTATTATCCCATGATCCAATATCAAGCATTTCCACCAAGTTTCACAATTGCAGAACTGGTCTTTCAGGTTTGTCGTTCAGGAAAAGTGACTATAAATCACCGGCAACAACTGAGATCGATACTCCTTCAGGATGCGCTTAGTGAAGAAGATTACTCGGCTATTGACCGGCTACTATACGCTATTCGTAGAGGCTGGCTGCAACTAGGAGAATAAGCCACCCTATTACCAGATGCACGGGACCGTAAAATCTGCCAATCGCTCTGTGGAAGGACCGCCCGGCCTCTGCGATCGCGGCGTGAGGGCTAAAAACCCCCAACGGTCGGCAGTAGTTAGTTACCCCCTCTCCCTTTCACCCCCTCTCCCCTGTTAATTTTATTAAATTTATGATAATTAAACGAAATATAACTTAACAATTCGTCAAAATCGGAAGAAATTACAAAGCCTTTTGGCTTCTAGGGACAGCCTGATTAAAGTAAAGAGGATGTGAGCCCTAGCTCATTAGTACTTGAGAGAGATTGAAAATTTAGCTAAAACGTGGTATGTATCAGTCAATACTGCCTCAAAATTTGACTTCGGCAGAGGAAATTAAAGAGCGTATCCGTGGCCTAACCTGGAAAATGGCGATCGCGACACTGCTGCTGATGGCGATCGGGAGTGCCACGCGGGTAATGAATGCAGGTCTGGCCTGTCCAGATTGGCCCTTGTGCTACGGCAAGCTAGTACCGGTGCAGGAAATGAATCTTCGGGTATTTCTGGAGTGGTTTCACCGGTTAGATGCGGGGTTGATTGGATTGATGGCGATCGGCCTAGTGGGATTAAGCTGGTGGTATCGCCAGCAACTACCCAACTGGCTCCCCTGGGCCTCTACTGGCGCACTACTGTTAGTCATCATCCAGGCAGTTTTAGGAGGACTTACCGTTACCGAACTGCTGAGGTTTGAGATCGTCGCCGCCCATCTGGGATGTGCTCTGTTATTTTTCACCAGCCTAGTAGCGATCGGCATGGCGCTAGAACCTTATCAAGGTACAGGTGCAGCTGGGAAATTAACTTGGATCGGCTTAACTGGGGCAATTCTGGTTTATCTGCAAAGTATATTAGGCGGACTGGTTGCCTCTCAGTGGGCATTGCATCAATGTTTTGGATATAGCCAGCTATGTGCAGTGATGCATAGCCACATTGCTGGCGTCGTCCCGCCTACCCTAGCAACTGGGATCCTAGTGATTCTAGCTTTACGGACGGCTGCATTACATCCGCTGCTGAGGCGTCTAGCTTGCGGAGCAGGTTGCTTGTTAGTTTTGCAGATAATTTTGGGAGTTGCTACCTTCTGGTTACATCTGCAAGTAGAACCCCTGACAGTTGCTCATCAAGCCATTGGTGCTGCATTGCTGGGGACATTGGTAGCCTTTACTGTGGTGGGAATAAGAGATAGGGCTCCCCAGTGCGCGATCGCCCCCGATCGCCAATCAGCAGTCTAAGAAAGACACTAGCCACTGCTACCAGAATAGAAGTTTTTCAACAAAGGAATCCATGCAAGAATTAATTGGGGTTAATATATCCCCTCGCACTCAGAACTTTCTGGAAGTAATTCGCAGCTATTACCAGCTGACCAAGCCTCGGATTATTCCGCTGCTACTGATTACCACAGCTGCTAGTATGTGGATCGCCTCGGACGGCAGGGTAGACCCCATATTACTGTTGGTGACGCTGACTGGGGGAACCCTAGCAGCTGCATCTGCTCAAACCCTTAACTGTATTTACGACCTCGACATTGACTATGCAATGGAACGCACTCGCAAGCGTCCTTTGCCTTCCGGGACAGTACAGCCGCGCAATGCCCTCATCTTTGCAATTATTCTAGGACTTCTCTCTTTTACTCTGTTAACTGTTTTTGCCAACCTGCTAGCGGCTTTACTAGCCATGTCTGGTATAGTCTTCTATATGTTGGTCTACACCCATTTGCTGAAACGTCATAGTACCCAAAATATTGTGATTGGCGGTGCAGCTGGTGCCATTCCGCCCTTAGTAGGTTGGGCCGCTGTTACCGGTAATTTGGGTTGGACGCCTTGGCTGCTATTTACCCTAATCTTCCTGTGGACGCCTCCTCATTTCTGGGCTTTGGCGCTGATGATTAAGGATGATTATGCTAAGGTAGGCGTTCCCATGCTACCTGTAGTTGAGGGTGAAGAGTCTACTACTTGGCAAATCTGGGTTTACTCCCTGCTAGTCGTGCCAGTTTCCCTGTTGCTGATTTATCCCTTGGGTGCCTCTGGCTTGGTTTATGGCGCGATCGCTCTCTTGTTGGGCGCTATTTTTCTCAAAAAAGCCTGGCAGCTATTACAGAATCCATCCGATAAACCCTTGGCCAAATCCCTGTTCAAATACTCTATCCTGTACATGATGCTACTTTGCACTGCCATGGTGATTGATAGTTTGCCAGTTACCCATTACTTGGTTAGCACCTGTGCTGAAAATATCCAGACTCTGATGAGCGCTATCCCAAGTTTGTAGGTGGTAAGATCGCCCAGGGCGATCGCCCCAAGGCGGCCTCGCCAGTTCCACCCGTTCCCAGGCAGAGCCGTGGGAACGAGGGGGCTATACTTCCCGCAGTATGGTATAATTCAGGGAAGATCCTTTTCCCATCCTGAGAGGAATAGGGATGGGGCTCTTGACAGGGCTATCTCTCCTGTATTATCATAGTCAGATAAGGAAGGCGATCGGGAGTAGGGATTGTGGTTGGACGATTGACAGGAAAAGTCATACTGTATTATCATACTGCTATGATGAACCCAGACCTTGCCCATCGCCATCGAAAAAAAGCAATTAGCAATAGCGCGACTGCGTCGCGCACTTCGTATAAGCAATTAGCCATTAGCAATTAGCAATGAAGACAGAAAAACCCAAACCGAAAAAAACATCAGAAAATAAAGCATTGGCGCGTCCAGAGAAAAACAAACCAGCTCAACCTTCGCCATTTTCACCAGAAGAGTTGGCAGCATCTCCTTGGGGAAGATTAGTGATGTTTGTCAATGACTCCTACAGCGAATGGGTTCCGAAAAATTATAAAAATCAAGAAAGACAGGAAGCTATTGGTCCTATTCACGCGAAATGCGTAAAATTGTTCAAATCAAGTGATGAGGATTGGGAGGAAATACTTACCAGTGAATTTGATAAATTTGAGCACAATGCGGCAGAAAATTTCTTTTTTCACCTATCAAGAAAGTATAGTGATTCCCCCCAGGAAGTTAGACAGCAACTGCAAGCAAATCTGAGTCAGTTTGTGGAACTAGCAGAATATGCTTTGGCAGATTCGGAAAACCGGAATTTGAACAAGCTGAGTGAGTTGGGTGAGGTAATAGACTATTTCAAAAAGTCGCAAGAAAGAACATATTACTTTTTGTCAGAACTCCCCTCCGTTCTGGAGCAAAAGGACCGAGAGATGCTTAACTCATCCGCAGGATATCAAGCATTATTAAAGTGGGGAGCTTCTCCCTTTTTGAAGGGATTCGGATGGCAACTGGAAGAGAGCTTGGGCATCGCGCGGAAGGAAGTTAAGCAGGAAAAGAAGGAAGTAAATAAGGATATAATTATCAAGAAAGTTAGGGATTTAGGAGAGACGAAAGCCAACCGGCAACTGGAACTATTGAAGGGGGAGTTAGCATCATCTCATTGGGGAAGATTAGTGAATTTTATCAATTATTCCTACAGGGAATTTGTGCCGAAAAGCCAGAGAGATAAAGAAAGACAGGAAGCTATTGCTCCTATTCACCATAAATGTGTAATAGTTGTGAAAGAAGGGGATAGCTGGAAGGAAATACTTAACCGAAAATTTGATTCAGTTGAGTACGAGGCGGCAGAAAATTTCTGTTTTCACCTGTCAAGCAAGTATAGCGAGTCTCCCCAGGAAGTTAGAGAGCAAATGCAAGCAAAACTGAGTCAGTTTGTGGAACTAGCAGAATATGCGTTGGCAGATTCGGAAAACCGGGATTTAACCAAGCTGAGTGAGTTGGGTGAGGTAATAGACTATTTCAAAAAGTCGCGAGAGAAAACATATATGTTTTTGTCAGAACTCCCCTCCGTTCTGGAGCCAAATGACCGGGAGATGTTTAACTCATCGGCAGGATATCAAGCATTATTAAAATGGGGAGCTTCTCCCTTTATGAAGGGATTCGGATGGCAACTGCAAAAAGAATTTAACATCACGCCGACGGCAATTAAGGAGGAAGCCGCTCAGAATTTAGTTCGGGAGTTAGGAGAGACTGAAGCTAACCTCACAAATCAAGTGCAACTTTTGCAGCAGGAAAATGAAAAATTGCAAAAAGAGCTGTCAGAAATTCGTTCTCAAGCACTCCAGTCAGCGGTTTGTCAATTGGTCACAACTCTTCAGAAACAGTCTCAACCAGTTTTGGATCAAATTACGATCCTGTACCAACGGTTAAATAAAATGTCAGAGTCAAACTCGGAGTTATCTTTGTCTCCCAGCGACTCCCTCAGCATTCTGATCGCTTTAGAAAATTTGTTGCAAGCATTAAATTCACTTAATGTGACACGATATCCAGCCCAGGAGGACCAAGTTTTTGAATTGCAGAGCGAGCAGTTATCCGTATATGAGTATATTGAGGGCTCCGCTTTTGCTAACTCAGAAGATAAAAAGATAGTACGTTGTATTCATCCGGGATGGCGTGTGGGTGAAGAAGTCATTACGCCGGCTCGGGTGAAGGAAGTTACGGAATAAGCTGAAACTAGAATGGCGGAAAATTATGAGTATTGCTGTCTTACTTGATTTGGATAATATCAAGCCGAAACTGGCTGATATAGAAAGAATTTGTCAAACTCATCATGAGAAACATGGACAACTTGTAGTTCGCCGGGCTTTCTCTAATACGCCGTCGGTACTTACCGCTTATGGTGGAGCTTTTCGCGAGTTTGGCTATGGCTTTGAGTTGACTCCTGGACTCACCCCCGTGCCTCAAGAGGTCGATCGAATTATTGAGGCACGGGCTGAGGAAATTACTGGTAATGCCGATTATCAGATTTCCATGATTGCTGTTGTCAGTAATGACAACGGTTATGCCAGTTTGTTTGGCAGGTTAAAACGCAAAGGAATCGAAACCCTAGTTATTGGCGATCGGATCGGCAATAGATTGCGGGAGGCGGCTGATTATGTAGAACCTCTCAAAGAAGTCATGCGACCTACCTATGTAGGTATTGACTTGGGAACTACGAATACAGTCATGGCTTTGGCGAATGTCAATCTGATGACGAAGCAATGGACTGCGGCAGCAGTTGCGGTTTCGATTAGAGACGAACAGGGGAGTTTAGTTACTAATGATATCATTCCTTCTGCGGTCCGCTTCCATGGACAAGCTGAAGCAGAGGTAGGAGGATATGTTAAAACTCAGGCTTATGCTTTTCGCGACCAGACTATTCTGGCCTGGAAACATGACATGGGCCGCTCGATCGATGGCAAGCAGTTTGCTTACGATCTAACTTCAGGAAAAGTTTTTCCTGAAGAAGCGGCTGCTAAGGTACTAGCTTTCTGTCGAGATAAGCTCATCGGGAAGTATGGTTCAGTGCAGGGTGCAGTGATAACCCATCCTGCTTCCTATGAATCAGATGCCATTGAAGCGACTCGCAAAGCAGCAGTGCTGGCGGGATGGCAAGAGGAGGAAGTTGTATTGCTCCCAGAACCTCAAGCTGCTTTATATGATTACTTGCATCGCGTGCAGAAGGGCGAACTGACACCTTTGTTCGATGTGATGCAGCCATCTAATATCCTGGTCTATGACTTGGGTGGCGGCACCTTAGATGTCACGCTGCACAATGTACTGTGGGAGCCATCGGCTAGCTTTTTTATCATTGATGATTTAGCAATTGGCTCCCGTACCCGGGTAGGAGGAGATACTATAGATCGGCTAATTGCAAATTATATATTAGATAATTGGTCTGCATGTAAAAATCTCTCTGAAGCCGATGGTCAAAAATTGGCCTACGAACTGCCAATTTTTTCTGAAAAGTTTAAGAAGGCGTGGGGCGCTGAATATGATAGTACCGGGGATAAGGAGAATTTCAAGCACCCCTTTCAAGCAACATTCTTAGAAGGACAATTTCCCATCAGATACTACATCAGTAAATCTCAGATGGCAGAAATTCTCTCACCTCTACTCTGTGAAGGTCTAACGTTGGCCTCTGGAACGGCCTTGGAGCCGCAAAGGGCTTTCGATGAACCTGCATTTACGAATCTACTTAACACCTTAATCGTGCCGGTGCTGGAAGTTATCCTCAAGGCCAAGCAAAGCAGCGGTGAAATCCCGAAAATTGATGCAGTGCTCTTAAATGGTGGCATGACTTACTTCCCACCGGTGCGCGATCGCCTGCAAAGCTTATTTGGAGATGTTCCGATTATAGATGGTCATAACCCCGATCGGGCAGTAGCCAGGGGAGCAGCGCTTTATGCAGCAGGGGCCCTCAAATCAACTCAAAGGGTAAATCCGACCAACATTTATCTTGAGGTACTCGAAGGTAAAAGATCCCTACGTTTGCTGGTAGCCCAAGGGCAAAAATACCCCTACAGAACTGTATTATCGGGATTAAAGTTACCCGATACGAGCAGTGGCTATTTGAGCTTTAAAGTTTGGGTGGGAATGGGAACGAAGCCCAACCATAATACTACACTGCAAAGGCTACGTCAAGTTGCCATTGAGGAGATTAATGCCGCCAACTTACCACCCAATTGTACTCTCAACCTTGAAGTAGAATACACTTTTGACGAACGGCTTTTGCTGACACTCACCCCCAAAGAAGGTAGTGAGGCGCGATTTAAACTAGATGTGGCATCTCCTGGAGGTTTAGATAAGCATCCATCTATTGTTTCGCCTCAGGCGATTAACAAATTATCTATTCCCTCTATTCCCCGACTCAGAAAAGGGAAGCCCATTACTGAAAGAATCCGAGTAAATTTTAATCAGTGGGAAGCACTTGCAAACAGCTTCAATAAGCATTGGAATAATGGACCGGCACATCAAAAGCGCCGGGAACTTGAAAAAACAACGGCTATAGCCAAAAACCGTCTTTCTATTATCGGCGAACTGCTCAGATGGCTAGAGATGAGTGGTATGGTTAATTCGTTGAGCGAGACTAAAGCTTTACTAGCCGTGATGGCTTTAAGCACAATTTTTCAGTCAATTTACTCGACAGACGCGAATAATTTGGAAAAAAAGTTTCAGCAGTGGATTAAAAGTAAGCTTTCGAGTGACTTATTAATAAATAATAACTTAAAACATGCTTTATATGAAAGCATTGCACAAACTCCCGGAAAACTTTTTTGGCATGGTTTTGATTTGGAGATAATCAAAGCATTTAATTCCGATAAACATAAAAAAAGATCCGAATCATTTATTAATTCTCTGGGAAAATGCGGACAGCCTTCTCAAACAACCTTGAATTTTCTATATGATGCGATGGCAAATGGTCAACATTTAGGACAACGAGTCAAAGCAGCATGGGCTTTAGCAAGGCTAATAAGTCCAGGTCAACCAGAAATATGGCAAGCTAAACAAACAGATGTTGAGCAAGCTGCTAAACTGGTTCTAAATAAGCTAGACGATCGCAGAACAGATCCTAGAGAAACTATATGCTTGCTCTCTTGTCTGAGTCACTGTGTTGCATGGCATACTACTGGAGTGACCCTCAGTCAAGAAATATGCGATCGAGTCAGAATCTTGCCAGAAACCATTCTAGCTGTGGATCGCCAATTACCAAAATATCCGGGAATTAAGAGAAATTTCGATCGTCGGCGATCGCTGCTTCCGAAGCTGTTGAATATTTCGGGAGCATCTTCAGAAGAAAGAAGCCAGATCAAAGAATGGTTACTAGAAGTTGTAAAAGAATAGTATTCATCACCGTTCGTCACCGTTCGTAGAACCTTGACCAATTCCCAGATATCTGTGTTATTATTGGGGCGATCGCCCACACCAAATAATTAAAATAGTCAAATTATGTCAAATATAAAATAAAGGGGCAACAGCCTAAATATAGAGAAAAAGTATGTTAAGATTTATGTAGCATCCCCAAAGGAAACCAGACCAATGGATCCAGCTGTTTTAATCGAAAATCTGCAAAAGCGTTACGGCAGCGTGACAGCAGTCAAAGACGTTACCCTCAAAGTAGAACCGGGAGAGATATTTGGGCTCCTCGGTCCCAATGGGGCAGGGAAAACCACAACTTTGCGCTGTCTTTGTACCTTAAGTACCCCCGACAGTGGCAAGATTGAAGTATCAGGCATCTCGGTTCTCGACAACCCCAAAGCCGCGAGACAACTCCTGGGCTATGTAGCTCAGGAAGTGGCTCTGGATAAGGTGCTCACAGGACGAGAACTGCTAGAATTACAAGCAGCACTTTACCATCTGCCCCGCAAAATTATCCCAGAACGGATTAATAATGCCCTCAACTTGCTAGGTATGCAAGAATATGCCAATAAAAAGACGGGCACCTACTCGGGCGGTTTGCGGAAACGCTTAGATTTAGCAGCAGGACTACTGCATCAACCAGATGTCCTGGTTTTAGATGAACCGACAGTGGGACTGGATATCGAAAGCCGGATGGCGGTATGGAATTTCTTGCGTCAACTGCGATCGGATGGGACAACCGTGTTGATTACTAGCCATTATCTAGAAGAAGTTGACGCTTTAGCTGACCGCGTGGCGATCGTAGATAAAGGTGTGGTAATAGCCTCCGGGACGCCCTCCCAATTGAAAGACCGCGTGGGAGGCGATCGCATCACCCTGCGCATCCGAGAATTTTCCCCTGCCGAAGAAGCAGAAAAAGCCAAACAGATGCTCTCTACTCTACCAATGGTACAGTCGGCGATCGTTAATACGGCTCAAGGCAACTCCCTGAACTTAGTGGTAACTCCGCAAAGTGACGCCTTGATGACTGTACAGAAAGCATTGCAGGATGCTGGTTTACCCACCTTTGGCATTGCCCAATCTCGCCCCAGTTTAGATGATGTTTACCTCGCTGCCACAGGACAAACCATTAACGATGCGGAACTGGCAGCAGCAGGCACCCGCGATCTGAAGAAAGAAAAAAAGCAGAATATGCGATAAAACCTACCCGCCTGCCGCAGAAACAATTCAAAGTATATAACATCCCAAATTCCAAGATGAGTAGCACTGTTACCCCTAAAAAACCAGACTTAAAGATCCAGTCCGCAGCAGCTGCAAAAAATGTCAAGGCAGGGTTCAGCTTCGGCGAAGTAACTCAAGAAACCCTCGCTTTAACCAAGCGCCTGTTTATCCAGTTGCAACGTCGTCCCTCAACCCTGATCGCTGGCATTATTCAACCTTTGATGTGGTTAATTTTGTTCGGCGCCTTGTTTCAAAATGCTCCCAAAGGCTTATTTGGAGAAATCGTCAGTTACGAACAGTTTCTGGGTGCTGGCGTGATCGTGTTTACCGCCTTCGCCGGTGCTCTGAATGCCGGATTGCCAGTAATGTTCGATCGGGAATTTGGCTTCCTGAACCGGTTACTGGTAGCGCCGTTAGCTTCCCGGTTCTCCATTGTCCTGGCATCGGCAATATATATCGTTACCCTGAGTTTGCTCCAAGCCGCAGTAATTGTCACGGCGGGAGCTTTCCTGGGTGCTGGCCTGCCAGATGTAGTAGGTCTAGGGACGATCGCCCTGATTGTTCTATTATTAGTATTGGGCGTAACAGGCCTAAGCTTGGGGCTAGCCTTTGCGTTACCGGGTCACATAGAACTGATAGCCGTGATTTTTGTTACGAATTTGCCCCTGTTGTTCGCAAGCACAGCCCTGGCCCCCCTATCCTTCATGCCCAACTGGTTACAAGTAGTTGTCACTCTCAATCCCCTGAGTTACGCGATCGAACCCATTCGTTATCTATATCTGCACGCTGACTGGGGATTGAGTAACATTGTCATGTCAGCACCTTGGGGTGATGTAACCTTTGGTGGAGCGCTATTAGTTCTGCTCTTGTTCGATGGCGTAGCCCTACTAGGCATTCAACCCCTGCTGCGTCGGACCTTGTCTTGAAGCTCACCTTACTGTTCCAGAGGATAAAAAATGAGAGCACCAACATCAATGAAACCTTACGCCCGTTTGGCTCTGAGTCTGCTGGCTGGACTGTCAACAGCATCCCTATTATTGCCCATGCCGGGGCTAGCGCAAGCTACTAAGATCGATCCTTTAGAGGACTTACGCACCACCGATGGCAGTTCCGACCCCTTCTCCGGTTCGAGCAATGCCAGTAGTATCTACGATCTGATCCACCGGGCGCGGTTGAATAATGGTATGAACATGAATCAGTTCAGGGATCAACAGCGCCAACAAATCAATGACGCAGCAACAGTGTTTCGCAGGCAGCAGTTACAGAGAATGCAGACTCCAGCACAAGCAGCACCAGTCGATACCAGTCGATCGCCAAATTGAACAATAAAAAAGTCGGTCGCGCCCACCCTAGTGCCAAAACTTGCGGAGGTTAAACTTATGCAGGTGGCTGTATTCAGCACCAAACCCTACGATCGGCGATTTTTAGAGGCAGCAAGCTTATCCCAGGGACATGAACTGGTATTTTTTGAAGCACGTATGGGGCCGGAAACAACTGTGCTAGCATCAGGGTTTGCAGCTGTTTGCGTCTTCGTCAACGACAATCTCAATGAGACGACCTTAAAGAAATTAGCTGACTCCGGCGTCCGCCTGATTGCCTTGCGCTGTGCTGGGTTTAACAACGTAGACATGAAGGCCGCCGCCAAGTTAGGGATGACAGTGGTGCGCGTCCCCGCTTATTCGCCCTATGCCGTTGCCGAACACGCGATCGGGCTAATCATGACTCTGAACCGTAAAATTCACCGCGCCCATGCACGAGTGCGGGAAGGGAATTTTTCCATCAATGGTTTGTTGGGGTTTGATTTGCACGGGTCTACAGTCGGGATCGTCGGGACGGGTAAAATTGGGGAGGTCATGGCGCAAATTCTGACAGGATTCGGCTGCCAGCTGCTAGCCTATGATGTAGCACATAACCCCAATTGCGAAGCTCTAGGTGTTAAGTACGTCTCCCTGCCCTCACTACTGCCGGCCTCGGACATCATTACTTTACATTGTCCTCTAGTTCCTGCCACGTACCATATGATCGACAAGTCAGCCATCACCCAGATGAAACCTGGGGTAATGCTGATCAACACCAGTCGCGGGGGATTGATTGACACTGAAGCGGTGATTGAGGGCTTAAAATCCCGTCAAATAGGCTATCTTGGTTTAGATGTCTACGAGCAAGAAGAGGATTTATTTTTTGAGGATTTATCCGATACCGTAATTCAAGACGATATATTTGGGCGGCTGCTGACATTTCCCAATGTGCTCATCACCGGACATCAGGCGTTTTTCACGGAAACTGCCATGACTAAGATTGCCGAGACGACGATCGCAAACATCACCGACTTTGAGCAGGGCCGTTCATGCCCAAATCAAGTCACGGCTCAACGGATTGTCAGTGCCAAATCTAGTAGCAGCAGCCAGTAGCAGCAGCCAGTCATGACTTCCATTTTTTTGTCTTTCCGCAGTCTCTCTGTTGTAGTCTAGTATCTGTCCGATTTTTCGGGCCGTCCGCGGACCGTACTTCCGCGATTGTACAAGTAGTGATTTTAGCGCCTGAAACCCTGGGCAGACTGTAGTCAAATCACTGCATATTGACCACTACCCTTGTCTATTCTTCCGGTGTTTCCCGACCCCTAGTCGCACTACCCAGGAGACACCGCCCTTGGAAGTCGAGATAAGTTGCTATTGTAACATAAAATTGATGGTAATTAGCCAGGCTTGCAAATAATCCAGCTCTGTTTTACTGTTAAGTATGTTTTTGATTTAGCGAATGGTTTGAGTAGCGGGTGTCCCGACCCCTAGTCGCACTACCCAGGAGACACCGGGGCGTCATCGCCATTCACCCCAGAAACAGATTGTAATTGAGTGAGATAACAATATGGCAGATCCAGAACCTAAAGATCGACCAGTTAAAGAGCCCGAGGCGACAACTCCCCCCGCCGAACCCGATGTGAAAACCTCGATCGATTTTGTGGATGAACCATCCGGTTCAATCAGTAAACCCAAGTCGGTAGGCTGGGCCAAACAGCCGTGGAAGGAATATGGGCAGCAAGCGCTAGAGTACTTGGGTAAGTTAGATTACTTGGGCGATTTTTTTGCTAAATACCAGGGACCAATAACCACGCTGGTTCTGATTGTGGTGGCATTTGTTGCAGTTAAGGTAATCCTAGCAGCGATCAATGCTATTAATGATATTCCCCTGCTATCACCGCTTTTTGAAGTAATCGGGCTCGGGTACTCAGGTTGGTTTATTTGGCGCTATTTAGCCCGTGCCTCTACTCGCAAGGAGTTGATAGAGGATATCAAGGCCCTAGGAGATCAAGTGACGGGTGGAAGAGAACCAAAAGACTAAGTTGCGTGGCTTGAGGGCCACGGGACCGCCCAAGTCAAGTCAGTCAGCCTACCGAAGATCCCAACGGTCGGCGTCTGGAGCATGCCGAGTCCTTCAGGACTCGGCATGCTCCAGACACCGCTGGGCTGTCTGACAATATCAATCAGGTTGAACAATATACTCAGAGGGAATTGCTGGCACCTTTCCTTGAATAACCAAGGCTCGATGAATCAAGCTAGCAACATCAGCCCGAGTAGCGACTTGGTTGGGATTAAGCCGTGAGGGATTAGGATAGTTAACCACAAGACCAGCTTTGGTTGCAGCTGCCACCGCCGAGACCGAATATGCCGGTAGGCGATCGGCATCCTGGTAGCGCTGGAGGATTTGATTGGGATTAGACGGGGCCTTCAATCCTAATCCATTGGCTAGGGAGACAATCACCTGCACTCGCGGCATGGGTTGGTTGGGTCGGAATATTTGTCCAGGATAGCCTCTTAAAAATCCAGTTTCGGTGCTTCTCTTAATGGGCTCACCTGCGGGGTCATCCCCTGGAACATCCTGAAAATTCAACTGATTCTGAGTCTGATTTTGTTTAAAGGCTTTTGGCAGGGCGACGGCATATTCAGCGCGGGTCATCGGTGCATTAGGTTGAAAAATATCAGTATCTGCCGCCCTATCAAAAAGGTCACGCTCAACTAAAGCTGTAATAAAAGGAAATGCCCAAAAGTCATCTGGAACATCCTTGAATTTCACCCCTCGATCGCGATTTGAATCAGTCGGTGCCGGTGTTTCCGGCGACTCAGTTGTTGAATCAGTCGGTGCCAGTGTTTTGGGCTGTTTGGTTAGCGGTAAGCCAATTTCTGCTGAGGTTTGACTCGGTACTGGTGTCTTTGTAACTGGGGAAACTGATGATGCTAGTTTCTCATCAGCAGGTGTCTTAGCCGTTGCCCCAGAGTCTTCAGGAGTTGGAGTCTCCTCTCCTACATCCGGCTGAGTTACCAGAGAGTCTACTGGGGAGGGAACTGGGAGAGAGGCTGATGGGGACATTAGATATCCCCCAGAGGAGGACGCGCTATTCGCACTACCCCAGAGATTTCGAGGATCCGTTGAGCCGTCTGGCCAGCGTATGCCTCCTCGATCTGTGTGCGTCAGAGACCAAGCGAAGATGGTGCCAATAGATAAGAATGCCACAATTATGGCCACCCACTCATCTTGCTGGATGGGCTTTTTGCCAGAAGACTGTCGATCGGGACCAGAAGAATTACTCATCTACATTACCTACGCTACTGCAATACCCCGATTTTACAGGTTTACGTCTGTGTTCCCCAGGGCAAGCGGTATCCTGGTCGCTCGATGTCTCGGGGGCGAGGTATCTCCTAAGAGCGCTAATCGCACAAAAGGAGACATTCGATATCCTCCAGAGGGGTACGCGCTATTCGCACTACCCCAGAGATATCGAGGATCCGTTAAGACGTCCGGCCAGAGTATGCCTCCTCGAGAGGTGCGCGTCAGAGACCAAGCGAAGATGGTGCCAATAGATAAGAATGCCACAATTATGGCCACCCACTCATCTTGCTGGATGGGCTTTTTGCCAGAAGACTGTCGATCGGGACCAATCGACTTTTCGCTTGCTGCTGCTAATTCTTCTGGCGTACATTGGAATAAATTCAATGCCTCTAAGTATTTTTGCGGTGTCATCGTCGGTTTAGTCCGGCCCCTTTCCCAGTTGCGCACGCTAGTTTCGCTTACTCCTAACTTATATGCTAATTCAGTGCGAGTAAGCTCCGCACGCTCTCTGAGCGCTTGCATATCCATACCTGCAATACTACCTTTCAAATTTATATATTAGATTTTATCAATTTATTGACGTATAAGACATAGCGATCGGAAATTTAGTTTGTTTGTCACCGGTTACTTGTTTATGCCCTAGGGAGCGATCGGCTGTCCTGCGGGCTAGGACTTGACTTGGGGCCATTTTGGATTGTATAGTCAAGATGGCTCGGGGGGCTAAGGGCCGAGATTACCGAAACTCACGCGGCCAGCCCCCCCGAAGCAATCTCCTACCGAACGTGCCTCTTGTATGCTTCTCGGGGGGGGGGAGCATCTCAAAGATTGCGCTGCGCGCACACGCCTCGCTACGCTACACGCTACGCTACGCGATCACAAGTATCTCTCAATTGTCCCCCCCCTCGCTTAGACAAATCAAAACGGCCCAAAAAAGCTCAGTTCCTGACCCTTCGCAGTATAGAGGCAGGTTGGGACGTTTTAGTTTTGGGCTCGCCCGTGCGGGGTGAAAAATGTTTTTCAATTAATGCGGGGATTTCGCGAGGGCGAATGCGACTATAGCGGGTTTTATCGGGCATAACCACAAGGTTGGGACCAGAAGAGCAGTTTTTCAGGCAACCAGTTTTCTGGATCTCCACCCGGTCAGCAAGACCGCTGGCACATAGGGCCGACTCTAGGGCTTGACAGACTTTCAAGCTGCCACGTTTGCCACAATCGGATTTTTGACAGACTAAAACCCGGGCTTTGCCATGTTTGGCCTTGACTGGGGTGGGGGCAGTCCTGGGGCCTGGAGGGGCGGATCCTGCCAATACTTGGTCGGCCTTGAGCTTAAATTGACCAGTTTTGGGCTGAAATTTTTGCTCGCCAGAAACCTGGATCCAGTCCCCTGGGGTGAAAGAATGACCGTAGAGTGCTGCACGTAACCTTTTGTCCATTTTGATCGAGTCTTCTCCCTCTGCGGTGGCCAACCGCAAGTATTTGATTTTGTAACCATCTTTAAGTCCAAATCCCAGAAACTGCCCTTCGAGATTGAACCGGGTTTCTAATTTATCCATATTTTGTATGATTCTTTAACTGCGCTTCATCGGTGCTGCCGGTGGCTAGTTGCCTCGACAACCCACCTCCAACGCTGCTCCACCGTTCCGGAAAAATCAGAACTATTGATAATTATACTCAATATTCATCCCATAGGCTAGCAGGTAGGCAGAGCATCAAGACATCCCTTAAATACATAACACCTGTTGTAGGGTAGCTGTGAAATCTGGGTAGGAGATGGCAGCAGCAGAGGCACCACTGATGGTGGTAGTGCCAGTGGCGTTCAGGGCAGCAATGGCCAGACTCATAGCAATTCGGTGATCCGATTCAGATTGGACATCGGTGCCAGTTAAGGGGGTGCCGCCGATGATTTCTAGACCATCGGGTAATTCTGTAACTCTTGCCCCCAGGCGGTTCAGCTGTCTGGCCATGACGGCAATGCGATCGCTCTCTTTGACTCGCAACTCGGCAGCATCTTTGATGATGGTTTTCCCTTCGGCAAACACAGCTGCTACTGCCAAAATGGGAATCTCATCAATCAAGCGCGGAATTATGGGCCCAGCGATCTCCCAACCCTGAAGAGGTCCGGACTTCACGCGCAAATCGGCTACGGGTTCGCCAGCAACTACCCGCTGATTTTCTTGGGTGATGTCTGCACCCATCATCTCCAAAGCTTCTAGCACTCCCGTGCGAGTGGGATTAACGCCTACATTTTCAATTATCAGTTCCGAACCTGGGACGCACGCCCCTGCGACTAACCAGAAGGCCGCAGAACTGATATCTCCTGGTACTATCACCGATTGTCCTTGCAGCTGGGCTGGACCAGTTACTGTCACACTGTTAGTTTCTGGGTCGATGCTGACCGAGGCGCCAAAAGCTTGCAGCATCCGTTCGCTGTGGTCCCGAGAGAGTGCTGGTTCGGTGACAGTGGTTTCTCCTGCTGTCATTAAACCAGCTAGCAGAATGCAGGATTTAACTTGAGCGGAGGCTACGGGCGAGTGATAATGAATCGGCTGTAGTTGGGTGCCTTGAATTGCCAGGGGTGCCAGACTTGCCTGTTTGCGTCCCCAGACTTGCGCGCCCATTTGTCCGAGGGGCTGCACCACCCTGGACATGGGGCGCGCGCGCAAGGACTTATCCCCCGTCACCGTAAAAAAGCGACCCGGATGAGATGCCAAAATGCCCAACATCAGACGCATCGTGGTGCCAGAGTTACCGCAGTCCAAGACATCAGTCGGTTCACTGCATTCTCCTAAACCGATGCCTACTACTTGCACTTTTTCTGTATTCAGAGGGGAAATTTCAGCACCCAAGGCCCGAAAACAGTTGGCCGTGCTGCGGGGGTCTTCTCCTAAAAGCAAGCCACTTATCCTAGTTTCTCCTCGGGCGATGCTGCCCAACATCAAGGCCCGATGAGAAATCGACTTATCTCCAGGAACCTGGATGCGACCTTGCAGGGATAGCCCCGCCGCCGGTCTGGCGATGATTAAATCTTGAGCATCAACATTACTGTTCAGGGTGACGATCGGGGCTTTCATAAAGCTAGACTGAGGTGGTATGACCTAGGATGATTCTACCGCGACCAGAGCATTCCGTTGACTTTTTTGTGTTTAGTGCAAAGGTAATAATCGAATATGTTTACCCATCAGCGTTTTCCTGTAAGTCTTTCCCTAATTTCTCTTGACCTGCCTGTCAGGTCTGCCGTTGATACCTCAGCACCCTCCACATACCCTTTATCAAAAGGAGCTTTCTCGCTTCCACCTGCTGTTGAACTTCCCTACGGTGCCCGCGAGCACCCCTGCCAAGGGGCAACCAGCAGTTGCTTTGGGTGTTTAAGAGGAGCGCTGCTCGCACGTTCCCAGGCAGAGCCATGGGAACGAGGGGGGGAATAGCGAGGATACATCCCAAATGTTATGGCTGGATATTTCTCCCTACCGGGTGATTATGACCGTACAAGGCAATAGCAATTTTAGCTATCGCCACCTGTGGCAAAACCGGATGTATGGTCGATCGCGATATTGGTTGCACGAGCAGCGGAGGGTTCCCGGAGCGTGCTTTAAATGGTATCGGTCAGATTAATCTGCGTAATTTTACCCGATCGCTGACTCTGACTGGCAAACCCATACCCGAACATCTGCGGTTAGAATACGAGTTATGGTCGGATAAGTTGCAGTTAGGTCGCTACGTCCTCGATCTGGAAATTCATCACTGATACCGCTGACCGTTCCCACAAGCTCTCGGGAGTCTGAAGTATCAAGGAGGTTGACTATTGGCTCAACTTCATCGATAATGCTATAATAGAGGAAAAGGAGAGAAAACTATGCCTTCACCATTTCCAGGAATGAATCCTTATTTTGAAGATACCGACTTTTGGCGCAAGGTAGAAATCATCAAAATATCTGGTTGGAGCGGGAGGGAGGACTGGTGATCGCACTTGACTCGATCTTCCCGGAAGATCGACAATCTCTGTATACTTCCGGAATCGCGAATGTATGAAACTACTAGAGAGTCATCAACATTAATTGGTATTCCTGACGATCTGGTGGTTCAAAATTACCAGAGAGCAAACACACCTACTTCAAACATTCAGACTGATGTGGCAGTTGCTGCGCCTCCGGTGTTAACACAACCGATAACGGTGAATGTTCCGATTTCAGAAACTATTAAGCAAGGTTACTTAGAAGTAAAAAGTATCGGCACGGAAGAAGTAATCGCAGCCATCGAACTTCTCTCTCCTGTAAATAAAAAAGCGGGAAAAGGGCGCGAACAATATGAATACAAACGGGAAACAATTTTAGATAGTTCAACTCATCTGGTAGAGATTTATTTACTCCGGAAAGGGCAAAGGATGGCAATTTCGCCGGATGGAATAAAAAGTGATTATCTAATTTTAGTCTGTCGCTGCGACAGACGGCCATTAGCTGATTTATATGCTTTTAATCTTCGAGAAGCAATTCCGGCTTTTCCTCTACCTTTACGCCCAGAATATAGCGAACCTGTGCTGAATTTAAAGACTGTTATTGACGATATATATGACCAAGGATATTACGATGATATCCTCGATTACAGTCAAGACCCAGTGCCAGCTTTATCAGAAACGGATGCAGTTTGGGCAGAGAAGTTGTTGCGCGATCTGGGTTTAAGGTGATGGGAGTTATGGATATGGCATGATTGATATAGCAATTCCAATTGTGAATAGCAATTCGCAATTGATAATTGGCAATTGGCAATTGATAATTCACTAATTAAATTACCGGCGGTGAATCTTATCTTCAAGAGCATTAATCTTTTGATTTAACTCCCGGGTCCGACGAGACAGCATGCGAATGATATTTATGGCAATTCCTGGGGTCTCCTCGATCGCGTCATAAAGTTGCTGCTGAGTTAGCATCAGACATTCGCTGGGTTCAATAGTGGTCACCGAAGCCGAACGGGGTTCAGCGTCAAACAGGGACATCTCACCAAAAGTCGCTCCCTCAGATAGTTGCGTCACATCCCGATCTCCTATATGCACCCGTACTCTACCTTTTACCACAATATAGAGAGAGCGCCCTTCCTGCCCTTGTGTAAAAATACTATGCTTCGCCGGAAAAGACAGCTCATCCATAATCGAAGCGACGCGCACGAGAAAATCATCCCGCAACTCCTTAAAGATGAGCACTCCCCGGACGAACAGAAGGCGGTCAACACTGGTAAGCATGTACCTATACTTTTATCTGATAATCATTATATTTCCCTCTTAAATGGTCAAAGAAACCCATCTAAGCGGTTAGCGCATAAGTTACATTGTATCGCCTAGGGTAAGAGGGCGCTACAACATTCTGCTCAAATCAGCTCCAATCCTGCGATCCCAGGGGAATTGGGAAAACTAGAAGGACTGGCACTATTGCTTTGGTCAGGAACTCCAGCAACACCCAACTCCTGCATCATCGATGAAACTTGGGTACGCACCAGGCGATTGAGGTCATTTTTCATCATTGGCAACAAGTCCACCAGCGAGCGAGGGCTAGCAACTTTTAGATAGGCCAACACCGCTTCCCGCACAAAACCCGTGGGATGACGCAAACAGGTCAAGGTCTGCTCGGCTGTCAAGCTCCATCGGGCCATCCTGGCGCAATGAAAACAGCAAGCCAAAGGCCAATCAGGCAAGAAATGACGTAATTCTAACAGATGGCGCAGCCGATCGCTCGGACCTTGGGGTTGATAGTATACTAGTGTGCTCAGACCCTCCAGCTTTTCCTGGTCGCTATACTCCGCGAGCACCGTCAGCATCGCGTTTTTGCTCTTGATATCCAGGGTATTGTCCAATATTTCCAACCCCCGCGCCCTATTCATCATGGAAGCGGACTGCAAATTAAACGCAGCTGCTTGTACGCTGTTGATGGGGTACAGAAACTTCATCAGCAAGAAACACCAGTCGATCGCATCTCCTTGCAAATCCTTCAGAGCCCGACGCAATAAATCCGCTTCTCGACCCTGCACCAACTCCTCTGTCATGTCCACCATCGCCCCATATATCTGCCCCAAAAACATCAATTCCTGGTCAATTAACAGTTCTATGCCCGCTCGACCCACCTGCTCTAAAACTCCCTCAATGCCCCGGTCTGAGGGCATTTTCAGCAATATGCGTCCAATATTGCTGCGTGTCGTGCCCCAAGAGGTCATCAGATTATTCGCTAATACCTGCAAAGCTTCGGGCGTATCGATCCTACCAATCCCAGTCCAGGCATACTGCCGCACCAGATCCGGCTTGTGGATGTCCAGGGCTAATTCCAGCAGTAATGGTATCGCTTCATTTTCTAAACGCACCAGGGAACGTAAGGCCGCTTCCCTGGTGGATTGGTAAGTCAGGCCCCGCAACAGAGAAGGATAATATTCCTCTAAATGGGTTGCCGCGATCGCCTCTAACAAAGCGCAGCGCACCCGCAAAGATTCATCCGCCAATAGATTGGGAATATAAAGCCGCAGGGCCTGCATATATACCGCTTCTCCCAAGGCCCGACAACCCATCACTCTTTCCCGCTCTTGGGGCGAAGTTACCAGGAGTCGCAGATTATTGGTTGCCTCTGCTTTCTGACGAGGGGATCCACGGCGCAGCATTAACGCTGCTGCTGTCGCTCGCACGATCGGGTCTACTTCTGGCTGCAAGTACGGTCGCAGTTGCCGAATATCTGGCTCTGGTTCCGTCAGCCATATGTAGCGCAGGGCTACCGCCAACACTTCCGGTTGCAGCGCTTGACTCGTCAGCATCCGCACTTTATTTAAGTCCGCCTCCTTGGGATGCTCTAGCAGCACTTCCAGACTCTGACGCTGCAATGCTGGTGACATCGAAGGCAGCAAAGGTACCAGCACCTCATTCAGATTTTCCGGGTCCAGCTGACTGAGCAATTCTATACAGGAACTTTTATCTTCATCTGCTCCTGGCTGCTGCAAAATTTCCGCTACTTTCCGTTTCAGGGCCCGTAAGTCTACATCCGATACTCCCAGCTGTCCTTTCTCGGCACTCGTTACTAACAATTTCACGTATCCCGATCGCAGGGCCCCGATCGCCACTAACCACCCCAAAGCTAGGATTACTGCCTCTAGTAGAAATATTTTGTCTTGTACTCCCCGTTCTACTTGAGCCCAATCGCGGAAGTTTAAAGAGATACTAGACTATAGCGAAGAGACAGCAATTAGACATTTAGCAAGAACGATTTGTCCCCCACCAGACAAGAACCCAGCGATCCCCAGGAACCCCTTCAACAGATCGTCGATGAATTCCATCGCGATCGCGCCCCAGTACAGGTCTACTATGCCTCCCATGAATATTATCCCGCCCAGCCCGATCGAACCTGGTAGCAGCGATGCTGCCACGAATACCCCCAACTTCTCGATCGCCCTTGATGATATGAACCATTGTACTGCGAGCTGTGCTATTCCCAATATCCCGCTGAACAGTCCTAAAAAGCCTGCTATTTGTTCGCTGCTCAACTTGATTTCTAGTTGTCCCAAGAACTGAAACTCTACTACCTGTAATATTGCTTGGGCGAATACGAATAATAAAATTAATGGTATAACATACTGTCCGATCGGACCGTCGTGTCCAGAGACGCGCTCTCGGACACGAGTCGTAAATTCTTGATTTTCATCTGACCTGGACCCCTGCGGTGAGTCAGGAAAGAATTGCTGGTAGCTGATAGTGATATAAAACAACATCCCTGCTCCCAGGGATATCATCACGCTCGACACTAAAACTACGTTGTTTAGCTTAAATACTACTAGGAGTAGCGGCAGCGAGAAACCACTTATCACATCTGCCATCAGTATCCCGCTGCTTACCAGCGGGTAGGTGCGCTTAATTTCCCTGATATTGAACAGTTGATTTGCCGTGATTGACGTATTCATTTCGTTCAGCACGTGACATGCTTCTACCCACAGCCGCAGCTGAAATACCGTTAAGCCGGCCACGTATATTATATCTAACCCGAAACGCAGCCCGAATAACGGGATTACCATCAACAGGGCGATCGCTACTATTAGCCGCCGCAGGGGCAACCATTTTTCCAGCCATGAGTACAACACACCCAATAGAGAACCCATCACCGCACTGGCAATATATCCAGGGCAATGATTCTGCTCCATACCTATCCAGGAACAATGCTGCCGTACTTGCTTCCGACCAAGTCAGTCCTACACAGGTTGCTGTGTAGAACGCCAGCATCAGCAACGTCCGCCCACTTTCCTCTGGTCGGAGATTTAGTAGCTGCAATAATCCCCTAGCTGATTTGCTCAATCCCGAACCCTGATGCTTTATTTCCATAATCTCCTTCTCCTGTAACTTGACACCGATTGTCAAATCTTTAATTATGACTGTCAAGTTACACTACTCGCTAATTGTTAATTGCTAATTGCTAATTGCTTTATTTTCCTGGACACTTAACACTTAACAATCAACAATTATCCATCTGTGTCCCCCCCTCGTTCCCACGTATCTGCCTGGGAACGTGCGAGTAGCGCGAGATCAGATGTCGCGCATCTAAACTGCATATTCGAGCTGCCGATAAAATCTTGGGATCCTCGACCCCTAAGCGGCGATCGCCACCCTGCCTGCCCCATTTTGGAATATGCAATTTAAATGCATCACAGCTTATCTCCTGGGTAGCGTTCCTACGATGTCCCTTATGCATGTGCGGCTAGCGCTCCCCGGGGACATCGAGATCCCAGGAGATACTTCGCCCCGGAAGACACAGCACCCGGGGACACAGCCCTGTTATTTTTTTGGAGAAAGCATCATCATCATATTCCGACCTTCTTTTTTCGGTTCCTGTTGCACCTCTGCCACTTCTTTCAAGTCCTTTGCCATCCGCTTGAGCAATTCTTCTGCCAGGTTACTATGCTGTATTTCCCGACCTCTGAAGGTTATCGTTGCTTTTACCTTATCTCCTGCTTTTAGAAAGCGCTGGGCGCTATTTACGCGCACCTGATAGTCATGTTCGTCTATCTTGTAACGCATTTTCACTTCCTTTACACCAGCCTGGTGCTGTTTTTTCTTTGCTTCCCTGGCTTTTTTCTCTTGTTCAAACTTATATTTGCCGTAGTCAATTATCCTGCAAACTGGCGGATCTGCCTTGTCACTGACTAGGACCAGATCCAACTCCTTTTGCTCCGCCATCTGCAATGCTTCCCTCGGGGTCATCACCCCTAATTGGCCCCCATCAGTATCTATGACCCTAATCTTGGGAAATCTAATCCGTTCGTTGATTTGGGGGAGATCGCGATTTTTTCTTTTCTCTATCACAAGCGTTAAAGGTGAAACTTCTAATAGCGCTACAATGCGCGAAGTTAATTTTTCTTTTGGAGTCAGGTATTTTTTTGCTTTGCTCTGCACCGGCTTTACTGTCCGCAGACATCAACCCTAGCCCAGCGGTGTCTCGTGGTCGCTCGATGTCCCCGGGTCGCTCGATGTCTCGGGAGTAGTGCGATTATGATGTCCCTCGGGTTTTCGCCGTGCGGGAGGGGAACATCAAGCTCTCCCGAGACATCGTAACCGCACTATCCCGGGGACATCGTACTCGCACTACCCACGAGACACCGGCTGCTCCTTCTCTTTATTTCTAGCATATCCGCATCCTGAGAGTGTCAACTTTCTCGCTGCTAGCATCATAATTGCCAATATTTTCATCAAGGACCTACTGGCCCACAGCAGTTTCTTGAGTATATCTACCTATCTATATTCCCATCGAGGGCTTGCTAGCCTAGGACAGTGACTTGCTCTGTGTCCACCTCTGTGGCTCCATCCACTCCCATCGCTACATCCACCATTTTGTCAAGAATGTCTTGGCTGGAAACTTCTCCTTTCAACACTACCTTGCTGCTGGTCTGAGCCACCCACAGGCGTTCGGAATCATCCAGTTCATCGTCTTCATCGAACGCTAGAACCACCCGCTTAGCCAAGCCACTCTGATCGTATTCTCCGTACAACCCTACTCGCTCTGGAGGGATCTCATCTACTCCTGCGGCCTCTTGGGCTGCTACTGCGGCCTCTTGGGTTGCTGCTACCGCTTCTTCGTCAGTTTCGGAGGGTTTTTCTAGGCCAAACATTCTTTTTAACCAACCCATAGTCCTTTCGACTCCTACTCTAGTTTTACTTCAACTCCGACCACCGGGCCTACGGCCTCGGATAGTTAGGACCTTCATTTTACCGCGTTATCTGTATATGTTGAATATCTTAACGTCTATTTTTCAACTCTGTGGTAGTGATAAACATGTAGTGATGTGATGGCTAGTCTGTCCCAATAGGTGTGGGGATGTGGCATTTTCAATTTTTCGGCTGGGAGCTGAAATGCCTGAAATATCGTTATTTGACTTGCCGTTGGATGCCACTATTGCGATCTCCGTCTGAGCTTTCTTGTGCTAACATCACTACTTGTGACCCACTACCAACTCTGTCTTTCCCACCTGCCTGTCTTCCGGAGTTGGATAGAGGACCGGTATTCAAATAGTAGCATCTGCTGATGAGTGGTCAGAGATGAAAATCTGTTTGATGTGGGGGAGTAGTTTATATAATAGAGGGCTAGTCTGGCATAATTGCTAAAAAGAGGAAATACGACCATTTATTCGTGAACAACAGGCTCTCCGGGGTCGAGCCGGTAAAATGTATACCACAATACATTTTACCCCGTAAAAAAGGCTGAAACCCTTAATTTGGCGTGGCGATAAGATTTACTTATCACCCAAAACCCAGGAGACCCGAAGAACAACTTGCAAGATTGGGTAGGTCAATGGAAGGTCGGGGTCGAGCTAGGAATCACTTCCCAACCCTCCCTTTCGGAACCGGACTTGCACCTTTCAATGCATCCGGCTACTGGGTGATAGGCCCTTTCCTTGGGCAGCTTGTCAGGATTGCTCCTGGTTTGCCTTACAATCTGTTCGTTTATCCCTATCCTGGATGTGTTTTGCCAGGAAGTTATAACCTAACCTCCCTTGGGAGCTGGTCACCGTAATATTAATCAGAATTACTTGTCCCCGATTGTTTCCTAAGTAGTTAGACAAAAATAATTGCACATAGCCATGGGCGACATGCTCCGGATATGGAGACTAGCGCGAGAGAGTGTGTGAAATTAATTTTGTCCATGTACTTATCATCACCGTCCCACGTCTGCATATCCATAGGCGTTACCCTAGGCATTGGCTTCTTAGGACATCCCTTCCCCAGTGGCTTTGCGCTTATCATCTAACTTATCCATCCGATGGACATACCAGGTGGATAGCACACTGGAGATTACTTTGTTCCTTGGTATCATTATTTATGCTTTTAGGCCCCTACACTCCCCCGGGAGCTTTATGGAGTACATTATCAACTATTGCCGACAGTTGATACCTTGCTTCCTATCCCTTTTGGGCCAGCGTATCAGCTCTTTCGCTGGTCTGTATTAACGAGGTTTAAGTAGGTTCGCTTTTTCTAGCCATGAGCATTTCCCTAGCGGCGTTTCCGGTTTGAGCTACCAGATGGCCTACACTTAAGTCCTTGCTCCGCACCACGATGATGTCACTTCGCAGCACTAAGGACCGGAGTCACTCCTGTACTTGGAGGGAGGGGTTTGGACCCTCATGATACCAAAGTTGTCGGCTTATGGAACCGACCCGGCTTTCACTGTGTTTCAGTTTATACCGGAACAAATCGCACCGGCAAAGATATATCGTGCGACTGGAACCTTCGGAGCGGCAGGAACTGGAAAATATTGTTAAGAAAGGCCAGGGCGGTGCGTTCAAGATACGACATGCGCAAATATTGCTGCACGCTCCGGGACCCCTCCGCTGCGAGATGTAAACCTCCAATGCAAGTCTGTCGAGGCGATTGCGTCTATGCTACATTGCAATAAGAATACGGTGTCTGAAGTGCGCAAAAGGTTTGTAGAAAAGGGCTTTGCAGCAGCGCTGGAAAGAAAGAAGCGTTCTGCACCTCCCACACCTCGACTTTTTGATGGCGAAGCCGAAGCACGGTTGATAGCGCTGGCATGCAGCACACCACCGGAAGGTCGAGTCCGCTGGACATGACAATTATTAGCTGATCGCGTTGTCGAGCTTCAGATCGTGCCGCACTGCACCGCCAACACAATTCATGAGGTGTTAAAAAAAACGAACTCAAGCCTCATTTACGTGAATGCTGGGTTATCCCGCCAGAGCAAGACGCTGACTTTGTAGCGGCGATGGAAGATGTCCTGGAGATTTATCAGCGTCCCTATGATGCCAAGGTACCCGTTGTCTGCATGGATGAACAGCCAGAGCAACTGGTAAAAGAAACGCGCATCCCACTGCCGCCTGAGCCGGGAAAACCCACACGCTATGACTATGAATACGAGCGCAACGGCACCGCGAGCATCTTCATGTTCTGCGAACCTCTGTCAGGGAAGCGTACAGTCGAAGCCCATGAACATCGTACAATGACCGATTGGGCTCAGCAGATCAAACATCTACTTGATGTGGACTACCCAACGGCACAAAAAGTTATTCTCATCTGTGATAACCTCAATACCCACAAGCCTGCGGCCCTTTACAAAACCTTTCCCCCATCCGAAGCGAGACGGCTTTTGAATCGCCTGGAAATCCATCATACGCCCAAACACGGTTCCTGGCTCAATATAGCCGAAATTGAACTCGCCGCACTTACACGCCAATGCCTCGACCGCCGTATCCCCGATCTTCCTACTCTTCAATCCCAACTGGCGGCCTGGAAACAAGCGCGAAACGCCACAGGTAAAACCATCTCCTGGCAGTTCACTACCGCTGATGCTAGAATCAAACTCGAACGCCTTTATCCTTTTTTTACTGATTAACGTGAGTTCGACGGACTTTAAACGCTGTAAGTCTTGCCAGTCCTAACTTCTGGAATATCCAGCTAGGAACTTTATTATCAATAATCAAATACTAATGAGAATTATATGCAACTAGCAGCGATTGTTGAAAACAGCAGGTGCCAACGTAGTGGCCAAGCAGAATTTTTGGTTTGAGTTCTTGGACTTGTGCCGCCTGCCTGCCGGTCTCGGATGACCAGAGTCGGGCGATCGAGCGTGATTGTTTTGCCCAAAAAGAAAGCACCAAACCTATAATAAAGATAGTTCTCACGAGGTTTGGTGTTATGGAAATTAAAAGTCGTCTTGATATTACTCAAATTTTTTGCGACGTGGATGATTTTTATCAAAACTTTGAATACTACTGGCAGCAGCAACCTCAGTTGACGGCGATCGCCGGTGAAAAAATCTGCCGTTCAAGAATGAGTTTGAGTGAAATCATGACCATTGCAATTGCGTTTCACGGTTCTGGCTTTAGAACATTTAAGGAGTTTTATACTCTACAAGTAATCCCCCACTGGCGTAAAGCTTTTCCAAATTTAGTCAGCTACAGTCGTTTCGTAGAATTAATGCCTTGGTCATTAATGTTATTGTGCTGTTTTATACGGACGAGACGTGGCCAAATTACTGGCATTAGTTTCGTAGATTCGACTCCAATTGAAGTCTGTCATCCTTGCCGTTCCAAGTCTCATAAAGTCTTTAAGGGTTTAGTGGGTTGGGGTAAAAATTCTATGGGATGGCACTACGGTTTCAAGTTGCATTTAATTATTAATGACCAAGGAGAACTACTCGCATTCAAGCTCACACCTGGCAATGTTGACGATCGTAAACCGGTTCCTGACTTGACTAAAGATTTGATAGGTAAACTGTTTGGCGAGCGCGGATATATTTCCCAAGAATTCTTTGAAAAATTATACGCGCAAGGTTTACAACTGATTACCAGACGAAAAATATGAAACAAAAATTAATTAAGTTAATAGACAAAATATTATTGCGTAAAAGAGCTTTAATTGAAACAGTTAATGACCAACTAAAGAACATCTTTCAAATCGAACATTCTCGCCACAGAAGTGTGTGGAATTTTTTGGTTAATATGTTAGCTGGATTAACAGCTTACACCTATTTACCTAAAAAACCATCCCTCGACTTAATGCCAAAAGGCTTACCGGCTCTACCGATGGCTGTTTTTTAAATCTTCTAGAGAACGCTCGGGAGACTGGCTCGGGATATGGATATTTTTGCTTTTTCGCGACTAGAGCCCATGGGTCGCGGGTTAGTTAGGTGGCTGACAACTGACAACTGACAACTGACAACTGACAACTGACAACTGTCGAACTGACGTTGATTAAGGTCTACTAGACAGTGCGATTCGTTTGGGTATAAGCTCCTAACCGAGTGAAAACCCACCTGGTTCCATTAGCCAGTAAACTTTGGTAATCATGGAGGTCCAAATCCTCCCATCCAAGTACGAGGATGACTCCGGTCCTTAGTGCTACAGAGTGACATCACTGTGGTGCAGAGCAAGGACTTAAATGTAGGCCAACTGGCAGCCATCGCCGGTGGCGCCACTAGGGAAGATGCTCATGACTAGAATAAGCGAACCTATTCAAGCCTCGTAAACTCTAACCAGCGTAATAAGGCTTAACCGCTGGCCCAAAAGGGAAATGGTAGTTAGTGTTAGCCCTTGCTGATGGCTAACAACGTACTCGAAGAACTCCCGGGGTATTGTAGGGGTCTAAAAGCATCAAGATGACTACTAAGGAACGAAATAATCTCCAGTGTGCTGTCAACCTGGGTGCATCCCAATTTGGCAATGAGCAAAAATACTTCATTGTTAAACTGTCACTAATAGACCCTTGGTCTGTCAAGGAAATGATGACGGATAAGAGAAGGGAAGGCTCGGAAGCGGTTATCTCCGTAAAATTCGTCAATTTTATCTTGACAGACCACGAGATGATGAGAATGTCAAGATTGACTCACCTTGAGAATACTCCATTGAGATAAGCACGCTCCGGGCCCCCTACGCTGCGAGATGCCGCAGAACTTGGGGAACATTGGCAGCTTTCCACTGCGCTCCTGAGAGCTTCACCCGTGCCGCAACCTGCTTAATCGTTGATTCCACCTCTCCCGAACCGATTGAAATTCCCTCGGCTTGGTAATAGCCATAGTTCACAATGCGGTGACGATGCTTAGTAACATAGGCCCTGAAGTTATCAACCCGTGGATGCTCCCAGTCGTCAAATTCTTTGAGGGCTGCATCTACCTTGCCTGACCATAGGAGAGCTTTCACTCGTGCCAGTCTAGAGCTGGACCCACCGACTTTCTCGAGGTTTTCCATCAAGTGATACCAATCGAGGATTTCCAGACGGAAGATGGTTGGGCCAATCTCGGCAAACAAATTCCAAACGCCATCATGACCGTCTCCGATACTCACAAGTGGATTCGCCAAGGGCTGCTGGTTGACCCATTTGACCAGTCCTGCATTGTCCCGAAAGAAGGCCGCTACCCCGAGGTCATGTAGATTAACGCCCTTGTAATCGCGCCACTCACAGGGTCTCCCTTGCGGGGTCCGTAAGCGTACTTTCCCCCCATCAATGCTCATTTCCTCAACAACTTCCTTGACAGTCGGCAACTTCAACTCATGGGCGAGCACTTTCGGTTCTTGAGGGCTGATTTCGGAAACAGCTTTTTTAGCCGTCGGCAACTCAAACTCCTGAGGGGGCAGTTTCGGTCCTTGAGGGCCCGTTGAGGAAACGGCTTCTTTAGCTGTGGGCAACTCAAACTCCTGAAGGGGCAGTTTCGGTTCTTGAGCGCTCGTTGAGGAAACGGCTTCTTTAACTGTCAGTAATTCAAACTCATAACGTTGCACCAGTCGTTGCTGAGTTCCCCGGGAAACGCTCATCCCCGTGAGCTGCTTAAGATCTTCCGAGGCGTGCTCATAAGAAGAGTTCGCACTCAGTAACAAGCAACATTTTTCCAGATAGGGACTCCACTGGCTATAGGCTCTCACATCAAAATAAGTCGCTTGCTTCTCCGTGATGAGGAGCTCGCCCAAAATGCTGTTTAAAATTCGGGTTCGCCCTGCGGTGGTGCCACTGGTGCTTTCGATAAAAAAAGGGCAATCTCTGGACTGACGTATTGAAGCAACTGCCCACGGACTGTAGCTTCGAGTCCTGAGAGTGTTTTCAATTGCTCTGGAACAGTCCCTTGGGCCTCCTCATACAACAAGGCGGCTATTCCCAAAGCATAGGTTTTAATTTGAGCTAAATTTTCAGGATTCATAGTTTTAGAGGGAGCGTTTACCGACTGTCTCAGCTTAACACCATCTCGGAACCCGTTCGACTAAGCATTTCTACTCATTGCGAAACTGGGATGCACCCGTCAACCTGGTGTTTTCATCGGGAAGACAAGTTAGATGATAAGCGTAAGCCACTAGGGAAGGGATGTCCCAAGAAGCCAATGCCTGGGGTAATTTCCAGGATATGCAGACGTGGGGCGGATATGATAAGAAGTTACAGGAGAAAGTAACCCTAGATACGATAAGGAGCCCTTGGAGAAATCCAAAGAGGTGCTTGTAATGGACTAAAGCCCTAACGAGGTAAAAATGAGCGTTCCCGACTACTACTAGGGACCACGTTAGTAAAGAGTGTAGCAATGGGTTTGGCAGTTTTTCCCGCACGAACCGCCCGAGGTTAGGCATTATAATTAGTCACCCAATGACAACCTGAAGGGGCCAAATTTCATGTAACGAGGCAGAAAGGAGTAATCCAATCATAGTCTATCCATGTAAAGGACTTACCAACCAGTAGCCGTGTGCGGTGAAAATCGCTCTTCAGGTTCCGAAAGGGAGGGTTAGGGAGTAATCCCTAGCTCGACCCCATCCAAGTTAAACTACCGATCGCCCGAAGCGGACAGTACGCAACTGACAACTGACAACTAACTTATGAAACATACTATATCTGTGCTAGTGGAGGATGTTGCGGGGGTTCTCACTAGGATTGCCGGTCTATTCGCCCGTCGCGGTTTTAATATTGAGAGTCTAGCAGTGGGCCATGCCGAGCAGCAGGGAGTCTCCCGGATTACCATGGTGGTGCCCGGAGATGACCGGATAATTGAGCAGTTGATTAAGCAACTGTACAAGCAAATTAATGTGCTTAAGGTCCAGGATATCACGGAAAGTCCCTGTGTGGAGCGGGAATTAATGCTGATGAAGGTGAATGCCACCAGCAGCACTCGCTCAGAAATTCTAGAATTAGCCCAGATTTTTCGCGCTCGTGTGGTAGATGTGGCGGAGGAGTCCCTAACACTGGAGGTGGTGGGCGACCCTGGTAAAATGGTGGCGCTCGTCCAGATGCTGCAAAAGTTCGGCATTCGGGAAATCGCCCGTACTGGCAAAATTGCTCTGACCCGCGAGTCTGGGGTGAATACTGAATTACTCAAAACTCTGGAAGCTTCGCTTGAGGTGGGGAGCATTTAGAACTGCTAGTCAGCGATCGGTGGTCGGCGGTCAGTGGTCAGTAGTCAATTCTGAATTTTTAATTTTGAAGAAAGAATTTTGGGTCTTCGGTACTTGGGAGGCTATAATAATGCTTAAAAACCACCTAAACCCTTGCTATGTAAGGCTTTGACGAATTGATTAACTCAAATTACCTTCATTATGTAAGCCTTGCCAAGGCTGGAGTGCATTAATTTGGTGCCAAAATACCATTGCTTTGTACCGAAGAGTCAGAATTTTGAATTAGGTGGAGCTGTTGGCAGTAGAATAAGGAAGATTTATTTGAGGTAAACTCCGATGCCAGTTGCAGTGGGAGTAATTCAAACTCTCGGTTTTCCAGGTGTGCTAGCTGCTGCTGACGCGATGGTCAAAGCAGCGCGGGTCACCCTGGTCTATTTTGACAGGGCGGAAAGCAGTCAGTTCGTGGTGGCGATTCGAGGGCAAGTTTCTGAGGTGAAAGTAGCTGTGGATGCGGGTGTCCAAGCAGCTAAAAACACCTACGGCGCGACAATACTCATGCATTACATCGTTCCCAACCCGCCGGAAAATGTGGTGGCGGTTCTGCCCATCGACTACACGGAAGCGAGCGAACCGTTTAGATAAAAAGTTACCCTACTTAACAGTAAGAATATAGCAATTAGCTATACTTTTTTCACCGCTCAAAAACACGGAATTTAGAGGAGATTGACAATGGCACAACAAGCGGTTGGAGCACTGGAAACAAAGGGCTTTCCCGGTGTTCTCGCAGCGGCGGACGCGATGGTGAAAGCAGGTCGGGTGACCCTGGTAGGTTATATTAGAGCTGGGAGTGCGCGATTTACGGTGATGATTAGGGGAGATGTCTCCGAGGTGAAGACGGCGATGGATGCGGGAATTGAGGCAGTTTCTAAGGCTTTTGGTGCTACTCTGGAAACTTGGGTGATTATTCCTCGCCCCCATGAAAATGTAGTGGCGGTGCTGCCGATTGATTTCAGTGCATCGGTGGAACAGTACCGTCAAGCGGTTGAGGGCATTACCCTTCCGGGCCGACCGAATGGTTCTAATTGAATGGTGAATTGTCAGTGGTTAGTTGTCGGTGGTCAGCAGTCAGTAGTCAATTGTATTAGAGGTAGGTGGTCCGCAGTCAGCAGTCAATGTAAGAATTTTGAATTTTCCAGTTGGCCAATTGGAACTCGCTGGCACCAGTCCCGATACTGTCCATGGCATTAACAGAGCCGGAGATGGGGTGGGCTGGGTTTTGCTTTTGACTGGCTGACCGTTTGGGCCAATGCTCCGGTTACTCTCATACCGACCTCGGACCTTAGCCGCTAGCCCCCTAGAGGGCTGGCGGCTATTTGTGAACTTGTTGTTGCCAGTTCATAAATTTTGTGCTATTGTTATTTTATCACGGAATAATGGGATTTGTAAAGGGACACGAGTTGTGCCCCGGTTGGCGACAGTTGATGTGGCCTGGGAGCGATCGCCCGTTGCGACAGCGCTTGGGGCAAGATCGGCTTAGCTGTTCCGGGCTGGGTTTGGGTATGTATGAAGTCAGGAGTTTACCAAAAAGTCAGGTTGAATGTTAGTAGAAAAGACATTAAGAGAAACTTTCTCCAGATCCTTCAAGAAAAAAAGGGTCCAAAATTATTGGTCAGACAGACGGTCATGGGGAGAAATATTCAGAAATACTTTTGATTTAAGATGGACGCAGCATGTATTAGATCCGATCCTGGGATGCTTGAAGATGACGAAGCATTCAATCAAAGTCCACAGGGTAGAAAAAGATTTAGTTTATTTAACGACCTTGTCGATTAATAAACACAATCAGCTGTTTATTAGTTTGCCAGTTAGTCCTGTTTCTGTAGGGACGATGGTAGTTGCCTATAGCGCTCAAATTGCCGATCGCATATCAGCAAAAGCATTTGTGCTCTGGATCGGAACGGAGTCGGATAGTAAAATCGATAGCTTGAGAACTGCTAAAGCATTTAATTTCATAGATCCTTGGCAAAGCAGGATTAATTTTAAGGAAAAAATAGTTGGCTGTCCAGCCGAGAAAATAAATGAACCCTTATCGGGAAATAAACTTAAGGCGATCGTGGTTAGAACGCTGGTGGAAGGAGTAGAATTATTGCAGCGGTTTCATAACTGCTCTCTGGTGGTCCTGGACGATCCTTCAGGGAAAACGTATCCAAGAAACTCTAGCTACGGAGAAGAAGCTTTTGCTTTAGCGAGAGTTTGTAGAGAAAAAAATATTCCTTTGGTGGGGATTGTGCCACCTTGGGTAATGAAAGATATTGAAGACAATCAAATTGGGGCGCAAAATACGGAGAATGTGCTACTGTGGCCGCTCGACTTCTTTACTTTACGCTCTTATCCGGATGATGGTCATTTATTTGATAAAAATAGGAACAGACATCATCCGATAGAAGAAAGCTTTTTGCGATTAGAAAAAAAACGTAAATGTTTGCATGAGGCGCAGGTAACAATTAGAACTTTTAGCTGCCAAGTAAAAATTGCCGAGCTATTTCAATCCTCATCGGAGTTGCTGCTGGAGTTGGCGGGACAGCCGCAATGTCAGACTGTGTGGGAAGCAGGATGGGAAATCTGGCGGGGTCTGGCGGCTCCAGTATTGCCTTTTGAATTGCTATGGCAGCGGTTGCTTTCAAGGGAGTTGGCGCGTTTAGAAAATGCGGCGGGGGAGTCACCTCAAGCAATGCGCTTACAGGAAATGCTCCAGACTCTGGCAAAAATGCTGGTGACCCTGAATGAGAATCCTTTCCTGGAAGTAATTGCTAGGACTGAACCAGAAACTGTGGTGGCGATCGAAAATGCCGAACGGGCCCAGGCTTTAGAGGAGTTTCTAATGGTAAGTCGCTCTCCCGAATTGATGCCGCAAATTTTACCGATCGGCCAGATTAAAGATTTAGGGGGAGAAAAGCTGATTGTGTTGGGTCAACCCAAGGCTTTTCACCGGGACTTGTTACAAAGATCTTTTTTTCACAAAGTAGAGGTGCTGCTATGGTCAGCTCTAGCGGATGATGCAGATCGGTGGTGGAGTAATTTGGAGGTTGATGCGCGATCGTGGCATCGTAAAACTTGGCTGGAGTTAACGGGAAAAGACCATCTGATCCGTTATGGCTATAGCGAGCAGCCGACATCGGTGCAGGTTGTGAGTACAGCAAACTCCACAGAGGATAAAACTCTGAATATATCAAGGATCGAGGAAAGTTTCAATAGCTTAACGGGCCTCCATGCCGATACTGAGGGGATTAACTGGATATTGAAAGATTTAGAGTATCACTATCTAGTAGAATTGGAGCAGGGACAGAAAATTAGGGTAGTACGGGATAGCGAATTTTTATTGCTATGGCGCAGACAAACTCGGGTAGTGGCTGCCCCAGACTTGAGAATAGGACCAAAAGTTGTGCTGTGCGAGGGCATGAACCGGGATTGGTTATTTGCCCAGAAGGTTGGTTTGCTCGAAGATACTAAGGAGAATTTCCTTTATCGCGCTCAACTAGATAGTTGGCGGTCTTCGGTCAGACAGGAGGTGGAACGGTCTGGTTTGTCTAGGGTATGCCAAAACCTGTTGTGGGATACAGGTGTATCTGTTGAGCAAGAGACTGTTAATTCCAAGTGGATGCATGGTCAAGACTTGCTGGGGATGCCCAGGGAAAAAGCACATTTCTTTTGGTTTATACCACCTGTAGCCCAGGCAGGTTTTGAGGAGTTTTGGGAAAAAGCTGATGAATTAAGAATGAAGCGTGCAGAACTGGGGGATACGATCTGTGATTGCGCGAAGGATGGATGGAAGGATCGCCAGCATGATGAAATCGTCTTTAGATATCGGCGGGTTTGGATTACTGTAGGTGAGTTACGAGATAGAATGCAGCAGCTGAAAGTGCAGTCAGAGCCGCAATTAATTCCCGAAAAACCGGCCTTTCCTTTTAATCGTCTGTTTAAGGGTTAGTTAGCGGTCAGTTGTGAGCGGTCAGTTGTGAGCGATCGCTTATTTAATCAAAAATTTCGTGATTCTCCGGTAGCCCAGAAACCAGGTTTCTAGCGCATTCCGGCGTCGCGATCGCGCGCGTAGGTTACGAAAAAGCCCGGATGTTAGCACGCGAGTGCCCCGGTGCGGCACTGCGTATAGGAGAAACCTGGTTTCTTAATTCAAAGGCACTGGCGATCGCCTGAGTAATGCTGATAAATATTGTATAATAACTCAAGTTGCTACCTAAAAAAATTGAATACAAAAAGCTATAATAAAGAGAATAGTTTTCAGTTCAAATCCTTTGGATGTAACAGCATGAATTGACTTGGGAAACAAATTAGTTATCTGACTAAAACAGGTTTCAACTTGTTTTCTTGTTACTTTCTGTACATATTCAAAGCAGGAAGATTCTTTTCGTTTTGAATTCTTCTTGCGTAAAGGTTTTAACATGATATTTAGTGAATCTGTTAAAAAATCCTCTAATTGTTATAAGCCTTGTCTCCATAAACCATCGAACCTGATGGTAGCTCGAAGCAAAAAGATTGGAGAACGTTAGCATCATTATAACTACCAGGGGCTAGATAAAATTCTACTGGTTTTCTACTTTCGGTTATTAACATATGCACTCTCAATCCATAAAAATAACGTTTTTTACTGGCAATATATCCACGATATTCTTCTCCACTATAAATCTTACACTTGCTAATCCTGATCTTGTCACAGACTGGCACAGGGAAACTATCAAGAATATATTCTTGACCCCAATTTAGTTCCTTAAATGTTTGAGACATGACTTGGAATAAAAACATCCAAATTGATTCATCAATGTTATGTAATCGACGGTTGAATCTACTTTTACTTAACAGATTTTTGATATAGTTATGTTCTGACAAAAATTTCCGAGAACGATCGTGGTGTCCGACAAAAAAATATGCAGCAACCAATCCCACTGTGATCACTTCTGCATTATTCATTTTGACTTGTGGATCTTCTTTAATATTTAAAGCTTTTAGTAGATCGTCACAAAGAACAAAAATTGTTACGATCATATCTTCCATAATCTACCTCAAACGTGCAATAACTATTATTTGAATACATTATAACCCATAAACAGAGAACTGGCCTCGCAGCACAAAAACAACTTGTTTTCTGTATCGCAGACTACAAAAATCCTATTAATGTCCGTGAAGTCTAAGTGGGTAATCCAGATTTTTTAAAATAGGTCGCAACTTGAGTTATAATAATACTTTTCCGATTTTGAGCTTGAATAGCAGAAACCTGGGGGTCGTTTCCTCTTCACCCACCCTGTCGTTCGCCATCTGGCAACGACATGGGTGGGTGTCTCTGGAAACGACAGGTGCCTGGAGCGTTGCCGCGTCCTTCAGGACTTCCCTTCACGCGGAAGGCGCCGTAAGACGCGCAATGTTGAATTACGTGCGCTACTTTTTAGTACAAATAAAGGCGAACGCCCGGTTGGATAATACAAAAAAGTACAGATAATAATGTTTTTTTGAATATGGATATAATTTGGGAAAAAACAAAAGGCAAGTGGGAAGTGCGATTGCGATCGGGGGTTTCCAGATAAGTCGTAACCAAGATATGTGCCATTCTTTATCTTATATTACCTATATCTAATCAAAAATTATGCACTCTCGTCAGTCTGTTAGATAATGGTTAGTTGTGAGTGGTTAGTTGTGATTATAGATAAGCTATGGCTGGCGCCACGCTGCGCGATTGGGCATGGGTTCTTCGTAAGAATTATAGATTTTAAAGCCGCGCTTGAGATAATTATTCAGAGCATAAGGACCATCTAGGCTACAGGTATGTACCCACAAGCGTTTAGCACCCCGATCCCAGCCATAGTCAACACCATAACTGAGGAGATGCTTGCCTAGTCCTTTGCCCATATAGCTAGAACGGAGACCAAAATAGGCAATTTCAGTTGATTGTTTTCCCTGGGACAGTTCGATGTACCCTGCTGGCGTACCCCGAACATATAATACATGAACGCTGGTTCCTGGTTCTGCTAAGATTGCTTCCATCTCCCGATCGGATAGTTTCAGTCTGTCCCGCCAACACCATTTTTCCCCAACAGTTCTGTACAAAAAACGATAAAAGCAGACATCGGGTATGCCCATTAACATGATGTTAATTGAGCTGCTATCATGGAGATAAGCTGGCCGGAATGAAGTGCGATCGCGCATTTCCAGATAAGTTGTTACCAAGATGTCTGCCATCACTGATTTATTAACCTATAAGACCCCCTCAATCAATTAGTAAGGCAATTTTACCACCTGTCATCGTTCCCGATCCTAGCAAGCGATGGGCTGCTGCTGCTTCTGCTAGGGGGAAAGTTTCACATAGCTGAATCTGCAACTGACCTTCGTCTATAAGACGGGCAGATTGTTGTAGAATCTTTGCTTGGTCTTGCTGCGCTTCCACTAATCCTTCTACCATTGGCGTCAGCATCAGTTCTAGACTAATTCTCAGGTTGCGGTTTCTGGCTATTTTCCAATTTGTAGCTGGATCTGGAGAAAGAATTGTGACCAAATCGCCATAAATTTTCACCCCTGGGAAGGTTTTGACGAAGGTTTCTCCTCCTACGGTGTCGAAGGCGAGATCTACTCCTTCTCCTGAAGTCAAATCTAGAACAGCGGACACGAAGTCTGTCTGTTTGTAAAGTATGGCTTTGTCAGCACCCAGCCGCCGGACAAATTCGGCTTTTGCTTCCGAACCAACTGTGGTATAAACTTCAGCACCTTGTAATTTAGCCAACTGCACGGCTACGTGACCGACTCCACCGGCACCAGCGTGAATTAAGGCGGTTTGCCCTGCTTGCAGACGCCCCCGATCGTACAGTGATTCCCAGGCGGTAATTAAGACTAAGGGTGCTGCTGCTGCTTGGGCAAAATTGAGAGATGCTGGTTTTTTGGCCACAAAACGTTCGTCTACTACGGCAAATTGGGCGTAGTTGCCAGTCTGTGCGCCCAGACCAGCATTACAGAAATAGACTTCGTCGCCGACTCGGTAATTTTGTACGGCTGCACCCACGGCTTCAACGATACCAGCACCGTCGCATCCCAGGACTGCGGGTCCAGCAGCATCGGGATATAAGGTGCCTCTGGTTCGCAGTTTGGTGTCAATGGGGTTGACCCCTGCGGCTTTGAGTCGGACTAAGATTTCTCGGTCCTGGGAAATTTCTGGGTCTGGGATGTCCTGAAGTTGGAGAACTTCAGGACCGCCAGGGGCGGTCATGACTATTGCTTTCATCTTATTGGTGTTTGACTAAAACTCCGGGTTCTCGTTGGATGGGTAATACGTTGAGAATGTCGAGTTGGGCGCAATATTTCAGGTCTTCGTAGCAGTTGAGACCGATGAGGCGTTTGCCGTGACTGGCTTGTTGCATCAGCTCTAATAATTGCTCTTGCCACTGGCGGTAAAGGGCGATCGCGGCATGGACTTCATCGTTAACCTCGGATATAGGCGCAGACCAGGGTAGGGGCGAAGCATTCGGGCAGGATGACGACAACGGAGACAATAAACCTAGCCCCGAATGCTTCGCCCCGAGCAGGTTTTGGGCGATCGCGCCAGCACAGACTGTATCTTCCAGGGAGTAGCTGCCTTGCCAACCGGATCCGACAATCCAGACTGTTTCTGGCTGATGAGTCATGAGATATTGTACCAATGCCTGACGATTAATTAAGGCGGCAGTTAACACTACTTTCGCCTTTTGGATCCGCTGTAAGGCACGGGTACCGTTGGTAGTGCTGATGAACAAGCGGCGTCCTTGGACCACTGCGGGAGTGCAGTCCAGAGGCGAGTTACCTAAGTCGCAGTCTTCCACCTTGGCCCCGCCCCGTTCGCCAGCCCGGAGTCGCTTTTCAGGGGGCCATTCGGCACTGACTTGCATCAGCAGGTCAATGTCACTGAAGACTTGGACTGCTTCTGCACCGGCGTCCAAGGCCGTTGCCATTGTGGTCGTGGCGCGGAGGACATCGACTGCGATCGCGCAATCGGGTACGCTGTCTGTCGGTGTCTGTTCTGGAGTGTGGTAAACGAATAGCTTCACTAGCTGGGGACATTTCCTAACTATCGAGATCTTATTTTATGATTGAATGTCGCCCAATGGAAGATCGTCATCGGGGTTTTTCTGCGGTAACTGCCTTTTGGGGCCCCGTTACACCGCAGGGGGTTCGCTTACCCCGCGTCATAGCTAAAGTCGGTTGAAAACAGACTAAAAACATTCTGCCAATACCCAAGGCCGTATTTACATGGCTATCCCAAAATAAATGAGGTGAATGTTTCCCTGGATCTGTATGGCCATCGGGGGATGGTCATCTCACCCTGTCAGCGGCGCTAAAACTGGAACCAGAGCCGATTTTTATGGATTAAATTAGGGGGCGATCTCTCCCATTGCAATTGCGGAAGTATATCTAGGATCCCGTGTTGGTTGACACTGACTGCCGGAGTTCAGGGAAACAAATTGATTGGTTAAGTTATATCCAGATGCCTCCATATTGGCGATACATTTAACGATAGTTTCATAGCTCATATTCTTTGAGCGGTCAAGATACTAGTAGACAACCAGGATGCCCGGATGATTTGGGTCTGCCCTGTGGAGGATGTTAAAGTCATTGGAGTTTTTAGTTAGTACCAGGCGTCCGGACTGTCTGGCATAGTCGAGAACCAACGAGTCTGGCTTGGCCATCAGATCCGCTTCCCTTGCCGTGATGACATCGTGGCCAGCATCCCGCAGCAACTCAACGAGGCGCTTTGCCTGGGAGTCCTCATCAATTAATAGTCTTAGGCTCAAGGGAAACTCCTTGTTCTTCTAGTCGGTAACGCTCTTCATCGGCTTCCATTTTCAGGAGTTCTTGGTGACTCTCGCAATAACGAATGACTTCGTGAATAGCTGCTAGGGGAAGATCCCAATTATCGGCTGCCTCTTCTGGAGTCATGTCGTTGACGAGCATATCCTGCCAGACCGTAAATGCTCGCAGTTTCTGCCCTTTGATGTAGAGTTGCCGTCGCCAAGGGTGCTGGCGCTCTACTAGATACTGCCACTGTTCAGTTGGTATGGGTTCAAGTTCTGGGATCAGCACGCGCATTTGTCCGGACGGACTGTGCAGAAATAGTTGAGCTCCTGGAGCCATCTGGCGCTTGAGAGCTACCATGACATTGATGGAGCGTCCAATTACTTCTTCTATGTTGGCAGCCCCGATCTCCTTGCGCAGCCAGTCTAGCTGTGCTTCTCGATCCGGAGTTATTTTGAACTGCTGCCCATTGGTTGACCCTGTTGCTGCAGAAGATGATGTAGATATGACCATGTTTCTTTTTGCCTTACCTAGGACGATCGCGATCGGTATAGTTAGTATACCACGTCTATAAAAAATTGTACCACTGCTGATGGACTGGGTTATGTCTGGGGCGATCGCCCTAATGCAATTACCACAGACATGTTCTTACCCTCAGCAATCCGTCTAGCTTTTCGACTCCTGCTTTAGTGATTCTCCAATTAGCTTGTGAAGTTCTCTTAGTTGCTCGGAGTCAAAAGATTTAATCAGCTGCTCTCCTGCTTTCTTGGGGTTGTGGCGAGGTATGGATAGCCATAATTCACCATTTATTGTAGCAGATTGCGCTTTTTCTAACCAATCTTTTACCACTTTCCGTCCCCGAGCCGCGATCTGGTAATAGCCGCGTTTTTTACTCGGTAATGGTTCAATCCATCCCAGATCCAGCCACCGTTTCCTCCAGGTATGTGCTGTTCTGATTGAGATTTTCAAGTGTGCCCCAATCTTGGCGGCATTAATAGGCTGATTTTCTGGACAAGATTGAACTAGCTTAGAAAACCTCTGCAAAGATCCCTCTCGACTAGGACCTTCGCCCGTTAGATCTGGGCCAGCACTTGGCTTCGGTGGGTCGGGCGCAGCCCGGGTATCCTCTACCTCAAACGTCTTGGCATCAACTAATTCCAGTTCCTGAATGATTTGATCGATATCTGACGGAGCGCAACCTAATCCAAAGGGCGGTTTAGCCTGGCAGAATTCTTCATAACTGCTAAATGCTTTTCCGTCCTTGTTAACAAGTTGGCGATAGCCTGCGTGCTGCTTCATTAAGTCGCGCCATGATTTTAACTGTTGAGCATTAAACTTGGCATCATGCCAAAGTGATTGCAGCTCTGACCTGACAGCAATTGCCCAAGGGCGCGTTCCAGAAGGTGCATAGAAGTTTCCAGCATTTCCTAAAGTTTCTATGTACCCTTTCAATCTCCCATTGGATAGTTGTTTTGTAGCCATGCCGACACCTTCCTCAATTCCTCTAGTGTCATACTTTTTCTGGACTTTTTAAAGTTTATCACAATCTCGGAGTTTAAGGTTCCATGTTCTCGGTTATTTTTCCATTCATAGCTCCGAACATATTTTTCGATCCCATCCCGCATTCTCTTCTCTTCTTCTCGGGGAGTCAAAGTTTCTTTTCCTCCCAACCCTCGATCGTAGTTTTCTTCTCCGGTTTTCCGACTGTTCAACAAATCATAAAACTGTTTCATTTTCATGGTGCTAATTCCCGAAATATCACTTTCTTGCATAGCCCATTGGATTTCTTCCGTTTCAAGATAGTCAACTCTTTCTCCACTACTTAAATCCAAGGCTCTCGCTCTTGTCAAGTCAGATGTTAGTGGGAGAATAGCATTATCTCTTGGCCGATCTGGATCCTCATCTTGGCGATCATTACCTTGACCGGTTTCTCGCGGCTTTTGTTCTCTTTCCTTGAGAATTGGCTCTTGTTCTGCAAGTATCTTTTCGATACAGTTCTGAGCTAATTCGTCATCGGGAACAAAAATGATTCCCTCAGTTTTCAGTTGTCCGGCTTCTTTATCAACTCTAGCTGCTCTTGCCCAGGCTTGTTCGAGCCAAGGTTCACTTCTTATGCGAGTCAAACAGGCAATATGAGTGATGGCAGGAACATCAAGCCCTTCATAAGCCATTTGTACCGTTACCAAGACATCAACGGCATCCCTTGTCTTTGTATTTCCATGAACGCGGTGTTTCTTGAATTTTTCAATGGCTGTTTGAGCTTCTTTTGATTCATCGCTCGTCGCTTTTAATGCTTTTATTCCTAAGTCCTTAAGCCACTGTATATATTCCTTAGCTTTAGTAATTGATGGTGCAATTACCAGGAGTTTAGAACGTGGGTTGATGGCTTTATGTTTTTGCCAATGTTCGACTGACTTTGTCAAAAGATTATAAGCATATTCGGTATTGAGAGCTGTCCAAATTGCTGCGTTTGTATCTCCTCCAGCCTCGGCAATACTTTCTGCTGCACAAACCTGTCCTTCTTTATCTACCCACTCAGCCTCCCCATCTTGAAGTTCAAAATGAAGGGGAACGATCGCCTCCTCTCTAAGGGCATCCTCTCGCGTGTAACGAATGACCCTTGCATCTTGACTATTAGACAGATCGGGAGTCAGGCGATCGCCATTAATTTATTTATAGGGCATAAAGGCAATTGGTTTGCCATCTCCCCGCTTATGAGTGCCAGTGACTAGAACTACCAAAACCGCGCTATCAACTAATGGTTGTAATGCTTGATGCCACGGGCTACCTTCCTCAACATGATGGAACTCATCCAGCACTAAAATATAACGCTTACGCTGTAGCTCTTGAGCATGAAGGTCAGGATTGGAAAAAATTGCGTGGTAGGTGGCTACATAGCCAGAAGTTCCTTTACATGGGTTAGGTTCATTATTATTTGCCCGAATTCTGTGCTGATGATCGAGCTGTTCTTTGAAATACGAATCTTCAAAGTTCCGTTCCGCTTGAGCTTGCAAATTTAGTCTGGGAACCACCCAACATATGGCATCGGCAATAGTCCCGTGGAAGCCACCCCCAGAGGCCCGCGGAATCAGTTGTGCAGCAGCAATGACGGGAATTAAACTCTTACCGCCTCCGGGAGTAACCAGCATGATAATTTTCCCGATCGGCTCACCTCCCTTTAAGAGTTTGCATATTTCCAGAAACTCCTTTTGGTGCCTTCTCAGTTTAATAGGCTCTGTGGGCGATTCAAATAGATCGAGTTGTTTGTGTTGTTTGTAGTTTTCACTCTTCATGTGCTTGTTTTCCTCAGCTGTTTTTTCCTGATGACATTTAGGACATAAAGCTTGCATTTCGTGGACATTGGTTCTGTGAGTTTCTGCCCACCGTTCGATGTGGTCTGCGTGCCAGTCTGGAGGCAGGTCGCACCCGCAAAGTTGGCATTTGCCGTCGGCGGCATACCATAGGGCGGATCTGAGGCGTTTCGAGCGAAGGTAGCGGCTTTGATGGGACATCCTACTCAGCTATGAGATCGGGGAAGTTAGCAGATATATCTACTTTACCATAAGTTTATTTTTTGAGATCGGGGAAGTTAGCAGATATATCTACTTTACCATAAGTTTATTTTCAATCGCAACTTATCGCGATCGAGCGGCCTAGGCCCATCACAGGGAACGATACTATGCATAATTGTACTCCACTGATGAGCGGTACTCAACCCAGCCAAACTCGCTGGAAACAGTGACCATTGACCGGCGAGCGGTCACTTATGACCGGTGACCAGTGAGTTCTAGTCCGGCAGTGAAGCCTGTCAGTATTAGGAAGTTGGGTAGATCGGGAAGAGAGGCGATCGGGTGGCGCGATTTCATATTGATTTAACATTGCTACCTGTCATCTAATCTATCACGATCAAATATCTGGCTCATTACAGTTTCCCCGCTTTCCATTCAGATGACAAGCGATCGCACTCTGAGTAATATTTTACTATATCCGCTTCGATCCGATCTTTGTTAGCATGATAATAAGCCAAAGCTGCATAAACCTGTGCTAAAGTCAAATGTGGAAATTCCTCGACGATTTTTTCTGGACTCATCCCCGCCCTATAGTCTACGATCAATGTAGGGACAGACATTCTGGTTCCGGCAATTCTCATTTCGTTTCCGAGATTGCCCACCCCTAGGGTGGGCATCTCTGGAAACGACCCACAGGTTCCGGGAGTAGAGACAATCATTGTCCCAATGTTGATGGTAGTTGTCATCTTTACCTCGGTTTATTTACCTGATAATATGATAGCATGAAATATCGGAGTTTTATGATTATAGAAAAAGGTGCGATCGCACTGGAGGAATATCCTTACAGATCGCCTGGTAAGTAGGGTAGTGGCAAAAAAAGGGTCACAAATATTAAAATCAATCCTATCGTTTCCGAGAGTGCCCACCCTAGGGGTGGGCATCTCTGGAAACGACCCTCCAATTGCTAATGCCCTATTTTAAAACTGGAGTTAAGGTGAAATGAAACTAAAAGTTTATCTGGATACATCGGTATTCAGTGCTTATTACGATGATAATGTCAAGGAGCGTCAAACACAAACCCATGAGTTTTGGTCTCGTCTATCTGAATTTGATGTAGCCACTTCTGAATTAGCTCGCCAAGAGCTCAGTCGGACAAGCGATCTGGAGCTACGGCAGAAATTGCTCAATTTACTGGAGGGCGTCACCATCTACCCGATTACGCCGGAGATAATCGCTTTGGCGAATAAATATATTGAGGCGGGAGTTTTCACCGGAACAATGTTCAATGATGCTGCTCATATTGCGGCTGCGGTGTTGAACAACCATGATTTTGTGCTAGCTTGGAATTTCAAGCACTTAGTCAACTTACGTCGCAAGGCAAAAGTAAATGAGGTGAATGTTTCCCTTAGTTTGCGAACGATTGAGATTATAGCACCCCCAGAAATCTAGAGGAGGTAGAAATGCGTTATTTTGACTATGAGAATGTCGCTGAAGAAGCGAAACTTAGTCCGGAACAGTTGGCGTTATTGTCTGAAATCGCCCGCCAGGACTTTCCTACAGACGACATGCTGTATGAACTTTATTTACTGCGGATGTGTATGGCGATCGCTTCTGGTCATCTCACCCTGTCAGCGGCACTAAAACCGGAACCAGAACGGATTTCATTTGCCCAGATGATGACAGCGCTGAAAGGGTAAGTCGCGAGAAGAGGTTTGGGGCGATCGCGCCCAGAAGCAATTAGTTCCGCTTTGGGACAGAGTTCGCGTACTGGCGAGGTAATTTTGAGGGATTAATTCAAGGGCGATCGCCTTTCTCAGAATAAAAGTAGTAAGGCACCATACAATCTAGGTTTACTCATCTCTAATGTAAGCACTGAGAAACACAAGTTGATTTCTCATGTCCTCTGCTGAACGATCGGCCATCAATCTTAGAAGTCCCCGCAATTGTTGTCCTATGGAGTAACTCTGCTTTGATGCTAGAATAATGCCTGCATGTTCTCTCCCTTGTTCCAGATACATTTTGTGCAGACGACAAAAATCTCCCATATTGAAGCTATAGATGACGCGAGCAGTTGCCCAGATTAACTGCTCTTCGTCATCAGACCGAAGTCTGTTTGCATCCTGAGTCGTCATCGCATCTACAGCAGAGTTTTGTAAGGCTTCTATCAATGAACGGTTGCCAGCATCTTCATCAAAATATAAACAAATCTGGCTCATTACAGTTTCCCCGCTTTCCATTCAGCTTCCAAACGAGCGCACTCAGCGTAATATTCTGCTATATCCGCTTCGATCCGATCTTTGTTAGCATGATAGTAAGCTAAGGCTGCATAAACCTGTGCTACCGGGTCAATTGTGGAAATTCGGAGACAATTTCTTTTGGACTCATCCCTGCCTTATAGTCTATGGCGATGTTTTGGACGGACATCCTGGTTCCGGCAATTCTCGGACGCCCTCCACAGGTTCCGGGAGTAGAGACAATCATTGTCCCAATGTCAATAGTAGTTGTCATCTTTACCTCTGTTGAGTTACCCGCTCCTATGATAGCATGAAAGCGATCTGGGTTGTCTGGGATTCGGGAATGAGAGGCGATCGCCCTCATCGAAATGTTAGCTATGGACATTGCCAGTAGCCCAGAAAACAGGTTTTGCCAAAAACCTGGTTGATTATACAATTTTGTAAAGGTTGGCTACAATTAGTTTAGCATAATTGTATTAGTCGGTTTTAACCGACTTGAGCTATGACGCGGGGGTTTGAACCCCCGGCGGGATAACTGAAGGGACGTAGGATTTAGTATGGTAACTGCTTGGATAGTCACAGGGGCGTGGGGACTCGGTTCGGTTCTCTGGGTAGAACTGGTCCGAGATCTGTACCACGTCCTCTCCCATTCTTGGCAACCCCTCTATCGGTTGCATGTTTGGCATCATCGCGTCTTCCGTCCGGATCTAACTCCTGTTAGTGATATCATCTATCGACAAGCTAACTGGTTCCACGATCTGCCAGAATCTTTGGTGATGCTGCTCTTTGGTCTGCTATTATGGTGTTTAGCCTATATTTGTACTCCCGGACAGCATCTGGCCGCGATCGCGGGTTCGGTCTATAGTTTGAGCTTCGTGATGGGCGCGATCGCCCGTGGGACTGGGTTCCCTCGGGCGGATGAAATCACGGATGGCACTCATCGATCGGGACCTTTTCTCTCCCCACCTTCCCGTTGGTTGGTAAATCGACCTTACCACTGGCGGCATCACTTTGACAACCAAAATGCTTACTTTTGCGGTGTTTTTACTTTCGTAGATCGACTTATGGGTACAGCACTTTCCCTCAAAGGCAAAACTATTGCTGTTACGGGCGCTTCCGGAACTATGGGCCGATCGCTTCTCCTGCATCTGCACCAAGCGGATGCTAAAGTTATCGCCCTCTCTTCCCAAAATCAGCCCGTTACTTTAACTGTAGATGGTGACAGTTTTACTGTGGATACCATAACTTGGCAAATTGGTCAAGAATCTGATTTGGCTTCGGTGTTAGAAAAGGTAGATATTCTGATTCTCAATCACGGGATTAATGTCCGCGGACAGAGGACTAAAGAGGCGATCGGCCTCTCCTACGAAGTCAATACTTTTTCCAGTTGGCGACTGATGGAACTGTTCTTCACCACGGTCCGCAGTAACCAAGATATAGCACGTAAAGAAGTTTGGGTCAATACCTCCGAAGCAGAAGTGGGTCCCGCTTTCAGTCCCCTCTATGAACTGACTAAACGGGCGATCGGGGACTTAGTCACCTTGCGGCGTTTAGATGCACCCTGTGTAGTGCGTAAACTAATTTTAGGACCATTTAAGAGTAACCTGAATCCTATTGGGGTAATGTCACCTGACTGGGTAGCAAAGCAAATTGTCAAATCTGCTAAAGCAGATTTGCGCAATATCATTGTCACCATCAATCCTTTGACCTTGGTAGCATTTCCGATTAAAGAATTCTGGGTTGCTCTCTACTTTAAGTTGTTTAGTCGTCAGGCGGCTGATTTGAATGTAGTTACCACTACCATGCCCTCATCGGAACCCTCACCCTTTAGGGTGGGGCTAAAGGAATAAAGCCCGCGCCGGCGGGCTTTATTCCTGGCATCATCAATGCACTCTCTCGCCATCATAATCTAGTGCAGCATGACAGAAATAAATATTATGCCAACTCGATCTAGGTTGGACATCCGACTCTTTGACTGCTATCAAGGCAAAGAGCTTCAACCCGATCGAGAATAGCAGTATAATCCAAAGGGTCGAAATTAGTTAGCTTCTGGGCCCACTCGCGACCGGGATGCAGTAAATCCCAAACTGAACGTTTCTGCTGGTATCTTCCCCGACCCGGGTCGTGATTACCAAACCCATCGATAATTTGATTCCACACGGGTTGGAAATGGCGAATCATCACCCCCTCTCCCCAAGACACTAAATCAACTTCCATCGCTACCACCTTAAACTCAAACTCGCTGACTGAAAGACCATCGCCTTTTTCAATTGACCTTTTGTGTTCCTTCAGTCTATTATAGAGATTAGATGTTCTGCCTTGAGTACGTCCTGTTCTGCGACCACTGGCTATTGCCTTACCGATATAGATGGGCAAACAGCAGCGATCGGAGTTCGCTCTGCTGATACAAGCGTAAAGTGGATTAGCACCGCGATAGTAAAGAGCATAAACTCCCACATATTGACTGAGTTCTGTCTTTAAATCCTCCATTTCCGTTAGAGAGTAGCAATCTTGTCGATCGGAAAATTCCAGTAGATCGTCAGCGAGGGTCTTCGGGACTTGAAATATCTCTAGCATAGCTTAAAGTTATTTTAATGCGTTTAGCCAGTATCTCAGATAAGGTAACTGGAACGGCATTTCCTAACTGATGCATTGCCTCCGTCCAAGCAACTGGAAACCGATAGGAGTCGGGAAATGTTTGCAGTCTCGCTGCCTCCCGCACTGTAAAATACCGGACAGTGCCATCAGTTAATCGCATCATGTTTTCTCCCCCTGGTACTCCGTGAACCCCTGCTTTCAAGGTTTTAGCTGGTTCGTCCAGGGGACTGCCTGTATGACCGGGATACTGTCTCGCACCGGGAATGAAATTATGATTTCCGATATCTTTAGCTTCCTCTTGCCTGGGGTCTGGTAAGTTGTCAATAGCGTCGCGGACTGTCAACCATCGCTGGCGATGCTGCTGCGCAGCCGCTACGCGATCGGGCGGGAATAATCTAGACTGTAATTTTCGCTGCTGGGAGACTTTAGGCGGTATTTCGGGAGGCGAGAGCGAGAACTGTTCCCAGTATTCTCTCGTTACCCACTGTGAATACAATAGCGCTTCTTGGGAATGGGTTGGCTGAGGAAATGACCATTCTTGCTTCAGATCGGAACGGATCCCAATAATAAAAACCCGATCGCGCCTCTGGGGTACTCCGTAGTCAGCAGCGTTTAGCAGGCGGAAGGTGACATTATAGAAAAGACCGTCTTGCAAACCTTTTCTGTCATACTGCTTCAGGCGTAAGGCATGTTCGTTCCAGTGTTCTGAAGGGCGAATAGGGATTTCTGGATAAGTCAGTTGCCAGATGAGGTACTGAAAATATTCAGCAAAGGATTTGCGTAGCAAACCTTTAACATTTTCTACTAAGAAAGCTTGCGGTTTTAATGAACGCACGGCGCGGATAAATTGGGGAAACATATCTCTTTTATCCTGGAAACTGCGATGAAGACCGCCATTAGAAAATGGCTGACAGGGTGGTCCTCCAGCTAACAGAGCAATGTCATCAGTTATTGATGAAAAGTCAAACAGCGCGACATCGCACCTGGCGACTGCCATCTGTTCTCCAAACAGATCGTGCTTATTTTGAAGTAAGGTTTGGCAAGCTCGATCGTTCCATTCAACTGCAAGTTGATGCTGAAAACCAGCTCTATAAATTCCTAATGTTAAGCCTCCTGCACCTGCAAAAATATCAACTGATTTCATTGTTACTTTTTCCATCCATTAGAACTCAATTCTAACCTGTAAATTATAACAGATCTGGCTGACAGCGAAGAGAGAAAATTTAGCAATTCCTTAGCTGCCATCGAACGATCGGAATAAACGGGGACCAAGAGGAATGATGCTGGTACTTGTAAATCTGGGCAAGCTTCGCCTTTTGCAGCGTTTCCGCTTTGCTCATCTTCCGATTCTTGTAAAACTCCAGCATCATTTCCTTGGTGCTTTCGTCCTCCGCTGTCTGGATAAGGGCTTCTACAGACTCTTTATAGAGATGGTGCTAGAAAAGGCTACTGACTTTCAAATATTGAATGAAGGAATTTTAGCTAGGGCTGAGGAGATAGAGGCAACAATGAATATTAAGGGACTCCCTACATTTAGCATCTGCGGAAAAGTTGGGGGTTGATTATTTTATTACTTGCGACGAGCGCACGATCGAAAGGTATCGGGGAGATCTGATTCTCATAAATCCCACTGCATTTGCTAATGATGCTATTAACCGTATATAGGAGGCTAAAATGACAAGAAACTTGGTTGTACCCAAAATGGAGTCTGTTAGGATTGAAGGCATGAAATGATCGATATTGCTCAAGCGGCTTTCTTTTTCCGTGCTAATCTTTCCCAAGAGGTGGATTATTTACAAGTGCTTCTTCATTTGAGCTTCCTTTGATTAAAATTACATTTTCCCAAACTGGATATTTATCTTGCTCTCCCTCCTTGAATTTGACATACATTATTGCGCGTGCTGCATACCATACCATGTTCCACCTCCTATTTACTCTGTAGCATTTCTCGAGCAATCTGAGGCTCTGCCTCTTGTGAGCTTGTGATTTCTGGGACTCCTATGTGCTCATTAGTCGAGCCCAGGAGGCAGAGTCTCAACGGGTGTGTTCAAAACCCGTTGGTAGGAGACGGAGTAGCCTTCACCCGTTCCCAAAATAAAACTTCCAATTGCTGCAACACCTATAAGGCAAGCGCTAATAATCGCCATTTGGTAAAGTCTGATCGGTTAATGAAGCACCACCTGCAATTGGTAATACCTCACCTACGGCATCTTTATCTATCGCTGCAACCAGAAGGTTTACCTCGTTCCATTCTAACTCGCCTACCGCACTTGTAGCTATCTCAGTTTTTGGCATAGTTCTTTACAGCGGAGGGGGCGTTACCCGGGGAGCTGGCTTCGGGTTATCAACTACTTATGACTGCACCCGATCGCCCGCCCCCGATAGCATAGGACCGGTGTACGGCCTATTTGACATTTTCATCATCGCGTAGCGAAGCGCGTGCGCGCAGCGCAATCGCTTCCTTCACGCCCGATCGCCTCCCCGATTTTTCGGGCCGTCCGCGGACCTATCGCGCCAGCATGGCTATTCGGAGTATACAACGGGTTCACCTTCTATCAATCTGAACAAAGACTCTTCGCTATCAACCTCTATCTGGGAATAAGTAATTTCTGTACCATCATCGGGTATCTCTTCTGGATCTGAGCAGGTAATTAGTTTTCTAATCCCCCCATATGCTAAACTTGCTGGGCGGTCTTCCCACTTAAAATCATCAGAATTTATTTCATCTTCTTTCGCCCGATTTTCTGCTCGTTCAAATGCTTCTTCATCTGAGCTTCCTTTGATTAAAATTACATTTTCCCAAACTGGATATTTATCTTGCTCTCCCTCCTTGAATTTGACATATTATTGCGTGTGCTGCATAAGTACATGGACAAAATTAATTTCACACTCTCTCTCGCGCTAGTCTCCATATCCGGAGCATGTCGCCCATGGCAATGTGCAATTATTTTTGTCTAACTACTTACCATACCATGTTCCACCTCCTGTAGCTATTCATAATAGCTAACTACTTGAGTCTCTCGTTTGTTCCGACAGCCTAAAAATTTATCTGCTTGTTGCATTGCTTTAATCAGTTCTCGATCGCGTTCATCTTTCGGTTTGGCTTTTTCTTGACTCAATCGTTCAGCAATTATTTCACATGGTTCTCTTCCAGTTAACTGCGCTTCTTCTTTAACTGACTCTGTAACAAAATTACTTCCCTTCTGTCTAGATTTACTAAAGAAAATAAAACTTCCAATTGCTGCAACACCTATAAGGCAAGCGCTAATAATCGCCATTTGGTAAAGTCCGATCGGTTAATGAAGCACCACCTGCAATTGGTAATACCTCACCTACGGCATCTTTATCTCTCGCTGCAACCAGAAGGTTTACCTCGTTCCATTCTAACTCGCCTACCGCACTTGTAGCTATCTCAGTTTTTGGCATAGTTCTTTACTCAGACTCCTTATTTCATTATCAAACAGTTTTCCTGCTGCCCGATCGCCCGATCGCCTCCCGGATCGCCCCCTCCCCGATCGCCCCCTCGCACCGGAACAGAGATCGTCCCATTCCTACCCTAAGTATTTATACTTAAAAATAGGGCCAAAAAAGAGAGGCCGCGCCAACGCAAAACTGCCCAAGCATAAGTTTTGCTCAGCATTAGCCTCCCGGGCTGCTAATCCCAACTCTCTCAGTTCCAGGCGTTCTTCTGCTGTAATTGAACCTGCTTGGTTCTTTTCTAGCAATTCTACATGGCGTTGGTATTTGAGTTCTGAGACTTTGCTGTTAGCTATACGCAGCAGTTCTTCAATTGATTGCCTCTGCATCTGAAGTAATTCTTTTTGGATTTCCAGGGGCGCGTTGTCTACAGAAGGGGGCAAATTGCTACTGATGCTTTGTGCTGCCAGTGCTTCGGGTCGTTGCGGCGTCAATTGGGCTATTCTCGCCAGTTCTTGATATACTGGATCCGGCAGTTCTACTGTTAGTTTGTGCATATACCTATAATAAGCTCCCAGGGATACTTGCAGACATTATAACAATTATTATACTAACAAAGAACTGCAAATGTTGCCCTCTATCGGGGCTTGTAACAATTAGCCTCGCCCTCCCCGATCGCCCCTTTTGAGCCTTAATCACCCTGTAAGACACCGGTAGGGGCACGGCATCAGAAAATTGTCGGTTTATTGCAAATGTTACTGTCGCCGTGCCCCGGCTGTTTATTCCCGATCGCCCGCCCCCGATCGCCTCCCCGATCGCCTCCCCGATCGCATTTTCCCGGTGTACGGCCTATTTGACATTTTCATCTCCACCGAAACCTCTGGTATACCGTACACATACAACCGGTATTCTATTCTATTTTATTTTTTGCCACCCTCATGCCCGATCGCACCCCAACTTTATTCTCCATAATGGCTTCTAGCTCTGATGACAAAAACTACTTTATCATCTTCAATGATTTCATAGACTATCCGGTCTTTACGGGTTAGTCTATAGGAATAAAAACCAGTCAATTGTCCTTTCAATTGCTTCCCAGCGTAAGGGTTAGTCGCGATAAATTGTAGCAAAATTTCCTGTAATTTTGCTTTTTGTTGCGCTGTCAGTTGCTCTAGATCTTTCTTAGCTTTCTTGGAAAACAAAATTTGATAATCTGTCATGATAATTCAAAATTCAAGATTCAAACACTTGCTCCATCGTTAACGCTTCTCCCTTTTTATACTCGGCGCGAGCTGAAGATATGTCCGATAATAAATTAGGATCTTCGAGTAACTCAGATGTTTCCATCCAAGCATCTAACTCCTCTTGGCTAATCAAGATGAAACTTTGATTTTCCCGAACGATGACAATACCACTTGCTTCGGTACTGGCACGGTTAATTACTTCATCGAAGTTGTTTTTGGCGTATTCTGCTGTGACCCGATACATTTTTTTCCCTCTAGCTACTCCTGAATGTTTATTATAGCTGATGATTGGAACTTGCAACAATATGCGATCGCCCCCTACCCTCGCGCCCCCTCGCACCGGAACAGAGATCGCGCCTCCGGACACCGGTAGCGGTACGGCAGAGCGAAAATTGTCGGTTGATTGCAAATTTTCCTGTCGCCGTGCCCCGACTGTTTATTCCCGATCGCGTAGGACCAGTAGCCCGGTGCGCGCAGCGCAATCGCGTCCGGATGAAAGCCCGATCGCATTTTCCGTACTTGACCGGTGTTCTAGCCACTCATGGGGTTCTCATGTCGGTCAAATACTTTTGTTCCAATATTCTAACCCAGTCAAAATTACATCTTCTAACCACTGCTGGAAACGCGCTCTTAAATTCCCTTCTGCATCTGCATAAGAAAACTGGAACGGAGAGTCCGTTAGAGATTGGATATCACTAATATTGCTTTCTCCCTCCTCAGAGTCATCCCGATGATAAGCACATGCAGTACATGCAAGTATACCTCGGTATTCACGTCCGAGAACGTGGAAGGACAGCAAAAGCGTTATAGAAGTTTCTACATTAATAACTAACTGTATCCAAGAGTGGTAGTTCCGAAGATTAGCAAAGTAACTCAACTGTTTGGCAGTCTCTACAACTTGGTAGCGATGGTAAGACGATCGCGGATCGCCCCTCTGAGCAGAAATCGTCAAAACCTCTGCTGCACTGACAAAATTTCGGACAGATAGCTCGATCTCATCAGCAACCTCTTGTAAACGCATGGAAGCCATATCGAATAAAATTAAGGCGAAACTTTCAGCCTGGTTGCATCGCTCTTGAATAGATGCTGACTGATTCCGTTTCAATTTCTCAGCAATAGAGGAAATAATCACTTGAGTGCGTCGGGCCTCCGAGAGAACCTGCTCTGACAAACCGAGACTTCTCAGAAAAACTTGCTTTTGGCTCTTGGCAAAAAGCTTAATTAAGTCCGACAAATTCCCCCGATCCGCCTCTTCTAAAGCTGCTATATAGACCGCCCGATCGTCCCGGGTGAGGACCAAAGGAAACCAACTAGCTTGGATGAAGACTAAACTAGCCAAACAACGAGCAACGCGACCATTACCATCCTGAAAAGGGTGAATTTGTGTAAATCGATGATGCAACCAAGCTGATTCAATTTCCGGAGGAACATTTTGGTTCCGATGTTCGTGATGTAGTGCGATCGATCTATCCATTTCCGATGCCACCTGTTCGGGAGGACAGTATTCGCGAACAGTACCATCTGGTCGCAAAAGATTATTGAGTTGACGCTTCCAGTCACCAGTTATCAAAGAAACACGAAATCTATTTCCCGTAAGAGTATCTAAAGCTTCTGTAGTCTCTTGACTCTGGGTAAGCAGTTGATGTAACTGCTTGATATAAGAATTTGATAGGGTTCTCTGTCCGCCGACAAAATCGAACAGTCCCTCAATGGCCGCTTCTTGATCTTTAATTAGAGAAATAACTTGCTCGATCGGGCGATCGGTGGCGCCATGGGGAATTAACGCCTCATTAATACCCTGTTCAATTAACAAACGAGTAATGCCACGGTCTATACTATACAAACGCTCAATTATCCCCGTTTCAATCGCTATTTCCCTGTGTAGTTTCTCCTGAAAAACTTGAAACTCACCAGATTGTCGCAGACGGTCGGCCTGTTCGTTCCAGACAGTTACCAAAGGTGGCAATTCAGAACTTGCCAAATTCTGCCAGTCCAATGGTAAATCTGCGATCGGTTGCCACATAAACGCTTCTCCACATATCTAATATCATGTCTGATTAAATCACTATAATAAAGATTAGAGCATATAGTGCGTCCTCTACATTTGTGCAATTTTTTGGAAGTGGGGACACATACTCCAAAAACTATAATTTGTCATTGCGATTTTTCGCGCAGCGTGGGGAGTCTAAATCGACATGTTAATGAGCCCCGTAAAGATACCCCGTTAGCGCAGCGGCCCGACGCAGGAGGGCTAGCAATCTCACCGCTTGGTAATAGTTTCAACACCATCTCAGCATCATCTGTAGGTTGGGTTTCGTGCCTCAACCCAACGGTGGTAAGCCTGCTCATCACCGGTACTACCCACAATGATAATCGAGAGATCGGCATCGAAACCAAAAACATCCAATTCATGAATTCGGAATTCGGTTCGGAGCAAACCGTTCGTAGTAAACACTTTAGTGTTTCCCGTTCGTAGTAAACACTTTAGTGTTTCCCGCAAACCTACCCGCAGATATGTCAATATAAACAATCATATCCCCAATCGAGCCCTAGCACCCTACTCTTTATCAAACTTAACATTTTGTAATATTTCTGCAAACATAGTTAAAAAAGCTCAAAGAAGGCCCAGAAATTTAATTCAAGGCCCCAGAGAGCGATCGCCAGTTTAGCCAGCAAACAGTCCCCAATTACCAGCGTTTTGGTAGGAATTAAATCTTGCCTTTATGTGTTAAGTGCGATCGGGCCAGCAAACACTTTAGTGTTTACTACGAACCGCAACTATTCAATAATTTCATCGTATTGATTTATATCACATTCTGGACGGTGTTTCATCGAGAGCCAAATCTCGTCTAATGGAGTTCGGTCTAGCCATTCATAGCGTTCTTGGGTATAATCTCCCTGACCGGGGCTTGAATAAACCGAATTGTATCAACAACTGCTAAAGAATCGAGTAAAGCTTGATATCCTTGTCTGACAATATCATGTTGAGTTTTAGTCATGCTCGTCATCCTTAATTTACTGACAACCTCCAACGGGTGCATCTCAATGCATGTAATCTAGCCCCTGCGCAGCGGAGGGGGCGTTACCCGGGGAGCTGGGGCTTTGTTCGTGTAGCCGGGCCCTTTAGGGTGAGGGCGGCTAAGCAAATATGAGATGCACCCCCTCCAACTGACCATCATCCCCCGTGCAATACAAATTTTAGGTATAATGGTTGCAGTAGGAATCCTTCCTTAGGAGTAATGGCCATGATTTCCCAAACAATGGTGCAACCATCTTACTGGATTGAATGCGGTGTCAAGCTGCAAAAAATCCGAGGACTCAATCTTTTCAAATTCACCGATGAACTTCAAAACCGCTTAGAGATCCTGATCGATCGCCAAAAAGCCAACCTGCTGACACCCACGGAAACAGCAGAACTTGCTGGCATTACCGAATCGATCTTTCACCCTGATGAATGCCCGCATCATTGCCGAGTCATGACCATTAGCATCGCCAGTCGTAAAAGGGTCCGTGAGCGTGCTAACTTTTTGTGCGAGTATTGTCACTCCTCTGAAGAAGCCAGTGCATCGCTTTTTACTCTTGACCACCTCACGAACTCGATCCCTGGGGGGAACCGACACCGAAAATAATCTTGCTCTTGCCTGCGATCGCTGTAATGGTCGCCGTTATAATTTTATCGATGGCTTCGATCCTCAAACTCAAGGGACTGCTCCTCTCTTCAATCCTAGAATCCATAACTGGTCCGATCATTTTATTTGGTCTGCTGATGGACAAAAAATTCTGGGTATTACCCCCATCGGACGTGCCACTGTCGAGCGTCCAGACATGAATGACGATCGCCATGATGATGGTTCTATTCAACGTGCGCGTCGTTTATGGATTCGCGGTGGCTGGCATCCACCTACTTGCGATCCAATTCTCCCGTCCATTTCTAACTAAAACATCCTGGCCCCACCCCTCGTTCCCACGGCTCTGCCTGGGAACCGGTGGTACTGACAGGTGCATCTCAATGCATGTAATCTAGCCCCTGCGCAGCGGAGGGGGCGTTACCCGGGGAGCTGGGGCTTTGTTC
>RFFC02000019.1:0-62446 GCA_005518205.2 Hormoscilla sp. GUM202 | reverse complement strand
GTAATCTAGCCCCTGCGCAGCGGAGGGGGCGTTACCCGGGGAGCTGGGGCTTTGTTCGTGTAGCCGGACCCTTTAGGGTGAGGGGAGCGACGCAAATATGAGATGCACCCGGTACTGACGCTGCGATCGCGTAGGACACGTAGCCCTGTGCCCGAGAACCAAGAACTAGAGAATGGGCGATACTGGATTTGAACCAGTGACCCCTTCCGTGTGAAGGAAGTGCGCTACCACTGTGCTAATCGCCCTGATGAAATCTACTCTAACACAAAAATCACATTAGCCAAGGAAAAGAAAAAAATCTCAATCATCTTGAGATAATTCATCCCAGAGAGAAGTAGTTTCCCGGATACTCAGATGGTCGCCATTACCCAGAATAATATGGTCTAGCAGAGGAATATCCAAATACCTGGCCCCTTTCAACAGCTGGCGAGTCAGTACCAGATCCTCCTGACTCGGTTCAACGCTACCAGTGGGATGATTGTGAGCGATAATCGCTCTAGTAGCCCCTTGGCGCAGCACCTCCCGGAAGATATCCCGGGGATGGGCCAAAGTCTGAGTGGCCGTCCCGATAGTAATCACCTTAGTACCGAGCAAGCGATTTTTCACATCCAGCAGCACCACAGCAAAACGTTCGGTACTTTGCCACATCAACTCATGACTGAGGGCCGCCGCCGCCGCCGCCGGACTATCAATAACAGTCCGTTCCGCCGGACGAGACAGAAAAGCCCGCTTACCCAACTCCACAGCCGCCAGGATCGTCGTAGCCTTTGCCGGTCCCACACCAGGAATTTTAATCAACTCTTGGGGACTAATATCCCGGATCGCTTCCAGGGGGTCGCGCTGACCTTGCCCCAACTGTTGTAATATATATTGTCCCAAACCCACAGCCGAGAGTTTGCCCTTACCCTGACCCGTACCCAGAAGGATAGCAAGTAATTCAGCCGTCGCCATATTTTTCGCTCCCAACTCCAGTAAGCGTTCTCGGGGCCGTTCCGAAGGGGGGATATCAGCAATTCTCAGGCTATAGGTCATCTCAACTGGCCAAAAAATCTCAATTAATGATATATTAGCAGCCTCGATCGTGTGATAGGTAATCAGTAGCTGAGTGAGAGCCAGAGGGTAACTTTGGAGAATCTCCCCAGTTGTACCCGTCAGCTTACCAATATCTCCATTACCTTGCAAACTACAGAATTTTCCCAGGTAAGGAACCTCGTTACAGAGGATCCGTTCCAGTTCCTCACCTGTTCCTTGGTAGCATGACCATCAATTTCCAGCACATCCACCGGTTTACCCATATCCCTGTCCAGTTCCAGGCGGATAGCAGAACTAAGATGACCTTTATCGGGGTCGAGAACGGGAGTCCAGTCCGGGTGAGGGATAGTCGGGCGGAGTACCAGACGTACATTCAGGAGTAAATCACTTGCTTGGGAGTTATCGCTGGGAGGGTAGAAAGAGACCACAATATCGGACCACTGGCGCTGAGGACGGATAAACTGTTCCGAGTCTGGTTCCCGCTTGTTCATTACTATAGCCCCGCTTACGAGTATCCCGCTTAACTTTCCACTCAGTACGCAGAGATTCCGGCGGGGCCAGATATACCTTGACATCGTAGCAGTCCCGAGCCCCCCGGGTATAGTAACCGCTGGTAAAAACCTCTGCATATCTGGGCAATAGCCCCCAAATCTATGTAGAGGGAACTTAGCGGTATATGTTCCAAGAAAATCACCTTTAGCGCTTTCGCTTGCTTTGGGCAGATTGCTCCAACCATCGCTTGACCAAAGATTCCCAGTTAGAGATAGCATAGAAGCTGTGTCGCTTAATGCCAGACTTCTTACAATAGTTATTCAGTTTTCTCCACCGGCTATTAAACTAAGCCAGAGGGTCACCCCTCCGACTCGTCTTCAAAACCGGACGTGAGACTTTCACCTCATCCGGCTCCTCGATTTCGCCATCCAGGTTTAGCCTGACGCTGCGTTTGCCATTGCTGCCGTCCTCGGCCGACTTGGCATCGTGGCAATAATCGTGTAATAATTGTAGGTTAGTGTACCAATCCTTACCGCCTAATGATTTCGGTAGGACGTGGTCCACTTCCCACTGGTCTCCACTTCTGAAGACCAGTCCACACCGTGCGCATTTTCCTTCTTGCCTATCTAATAGCTTTAGTACTCGCCTGGATACGTCCGAGCTTTTCCTTAGCCTCTTACTCCAGTAGACTGTGTCACCGTTGAATGGACTAGCCGTCCCTTTCACCTTTACGTGTCTGACTATCTCGGTTTCGGAGTGTTTTGTTAGGCTAATTTCCTCGCCATTCTTGGTTTTACCTTTGAAGACCCAATTGTTGAGTCCTTTGGTTCCCCAGTATTTCTTGATTATCCATTGGTGACTTTTCTGGGTGTGCCTCCTCTTTGCCCATTGCCATAGAGTTTCCCATAGGTAGGCGTCCATACTGTTGTATGTCTCCTTACTTACCACCGTTCTGTAGTAGTTAGACCATCCCCTAATGATGGGGTTTAGTTTGGCTATTAGTGCGGCGGGGGGGGCTGCTCTGTGGCTCTTGATTGTTGTCGCAATCTTTTTCTTATGCTCTTTGATGGCTTTTGTGCTTGGCTTTATTAGAGTTTTGAATCCTTTGCCAGTCTTTCCGCTGTGGTACTTACTTATCTCATATTGTCGGATGTTGAAACCCAGAAAATCGAATCCTGGTTCTTCTCCTTCGAGTGTGTGCGTTATTCTGGTCTTTTCTTTTTTGAGTTCAATCCCTAATGTTGACAGCTTTTGCTCCACGACCCTTTTGGCTCGTTTTATCACTTCTATGTCTTCATGAATGACCACAAAATCATCCGCGTATCTGACTACCGTTAGTCCCTCTTTTTTCTTCTTGGTTGGTATTAGCTCCATTACTGCCTCTTCTAACCCATGTAGGGCGATGTTGGCTAGCAGTGGAGATATCACGCCACCTTGAGGTGTGCCGGTGTTGGTGTTCTGGTAAACGCCTTTGTCCATTACCCCGGCCTTAAGCCAGGCCCGTATCTGCCTACGTATGGGGCTGGAGTTATTCAGTTTCTTGAGAAGGGCCTCGTGGTTAATTCCGTCAAAGAACTTGGCTATATCCGCATCCAGTATCCATTTGGATTTCCGGCTAATGCTGCGGAATATCGCTTCTGTTGCGTCGTGGCCTCCCCGTCCTGGTCTGAATCCATAAGAGTTAGGTTCAAATGTCGCTTCCCATTCGGGTTCTAACGCCATCTTCACCAACCCTTGTAATGCTCGGTCGTAGATGGTAGGTATTCCCAATGGTCTCTTTTCCGTCCTGGAAGGCTTTGGTATCCACACTCTACGAGTTGGACTAGCCTTAACCTTTCTGTCCAGTATTAGCTGCTTTACTAGAGGTTGTCGCAGCGTGGGTCTTAGTGCCGTGGCACCATCTATCCCTGCCGTCTTTTTCCCCTTATTCTGCTGGGTCACCTGCCTGACCGCAATCATCTTGGCTGACCAGGACCGTGTTAACAGTCCCTGGAGTCTGCGAGCTTTGCGCTTGTTGCCTTCAATTGCCGCTCTGTAGATTCGCTTTTGCAGCTTAAACGTAGCCTTCTCTAGCTTCCGCCAGGGCACTACATTCCAGTCATACACTCGTCTATTTCTAGCGATGTTCCGTGACATATTAACTGCTACTTGTTTTCCACTTTTACGAAAATCGTGAGGGCGTCAGCTCTATCCTGACCATTACAGCCAGTCGTTTGCTTCTCCACTCAATCTCTCCCGTTTGTGACCTGCCTTCCGGAGAGCAGATGTTGCGCCTGTGGTGGCTACTCCACCGTATCGACCTGTGGTGGAGAGTACACAATCGGTTTACTTCGTTCCTGCGCGCGATTGGTCGTGACCTTAGGTCGGACCCATGGACCGGGTTTCTTGACAGTGCTGCTGGTCGTGTATGACAACGCCAGCGTCTTTATCCTCTCCCTTTTGGGCCGGTGTATCAGCTCTATTTCACCGGTTAAAGCTGACGATCCGTCAGTCCTTTGCGTAATGCTAACCATAGTCACTTTGCTTGACGGTAACCGGCTTGAGCTACCAGTCAGAGCGCCTTTCTATCCCGCTTTACGGATTGATGCCATCGCTACCGTAGGGATAGTGCTGTCACCCCAGCACCCGGGGGGGTGGACTTTCACCACCATCGCTGGCAAGTTCTCAGGGCTGATGATGCCCCGGTATTGTTTATTATTGACATGTTTCAATTCATTTTACGCTAAAGGAGTCACACCCATACGTGCTTTCCATCCTTCACGGATAGATAGGCGGTTATGGAGCCTGGAATATTTTCTGATAAATTCATGCCACGTCGAGCAATAGCCATCGCGGCAGCTTCATCGCTAGCCAAACCATACTGGCGGGCATACTTTACCAACCCTATAACGCTGGTGTAGGCCGGGTTTACCTTCATCAGGTAAATACCTCGGTTGCTTAGAATACTTTCTAGTCGAAAGAAAAATTGGCTATATGCCCAACCTGAAAGCATTCGAGCATACTTCTTACCACGTTCTTTGAGTCGTTCTTTCTTAGTAGAAAAATCCAGCTTTTCGCAGACAACAGGACAGGCGAACTTATCCGCTAATGCCGCCAGTTGCAAGCACGCATCGACTATTTGAGCGTCTTGCTTGCCTGACGGTAGTCCCATTTGTAGTGGAATTTGTCCATGAGCTTTGAGATTACCATCATGGTCAACATACGCCCAGCCAATTGAGCCAGGTAAATTGTCAATTCCGATACAGCCATAAGCGGAGTGCCTGGAGATCCGCTTAACTGGCGCTGGAGTGAATTGTACTGCTGCATTCCATTTGCCATTTTTACGGTAGAAATGCCATGTCTTAGCGCCATCTTTGGGCAGCCTGTTGATGTTGCGGTCAAAATTGCCTAACCTGGTCTGTACAAACTTACCAAATCTTGACTCCAAGCAAGCAGGTACGCGGAATTTAAGTAAACATCCATCCCACTGGCAGACTTGGTTGCCAAATTTTTCATCCTTAGAACCAACAATAAATGCTTTATTTCTAGGAATGACTGTTTTGATTTGTGCAGCCTTCAGATGCTTTATTTGTTCTACTAACTTGTGTCATCGACGCTTTTTGTTGTGAATTTGAAAGCGTAAGTTTTTCCAGTTCGTACTACGAAATTTAACAGAACAGCATAACGGAAACCTACAGCCTGTCTTGGAGTTTCGCCAATTCTTTTTAGCATAAAATTTTCGAGAATCTGCCAACTGATTTTCTGCCTTAGTCATCCAATAATTGGCAGATTTTAACTTACCTTCTAATGTCTTGATATGAAGCTGGCGATGCTCTTTCGATGCGTCTACCGCTCCTTTGGCATAGCTTATAACACCGTTGGCGTGACGTTTTGAAATGCCGTAAGTTGTTTGTAAATGGGTGTGACAACTGGATTTGTTAAACGATTGACCGGATAGCAAATAATTAGCTGTCTCACACGCTGCTTTATGGAATACCGAGCTGTAAGCAGTCAGGAACATCTCAAATTCGGTTAGACCTAAACTATTCAATTCTTCTGCTGGAGTCGGTAATCCCTTCACATACGTGAGAGTTGCCATCTACTTCACCTCGTCGATAACGCTAGAGATTCCATCAATTAACTTCTTATTCTTACGAATTCTAGCACCGTACAAGCGTACTGAAAACACTGTCACCAGCTCAATCATGTCTTGAGCTAATTCTTGCTCAAAGCTTAATTATTCAGGATATTTATTGATAATTACAACTTCAGTTTCCATTTGTTCACAAATAGCAAATACTAGCTCAGAACCAAAGCGTAGTAACCTATCCTTATGAGTTAGCACTAACCTGCCGACATCACCTTTAAGTATTCTGTTGAGTAGCCGATTGAGTCCTTTCTTGTTATAGTTCAAGCCACTACCTAAATCTTGAATGGTTTCAAATTGCCAACCATTAGCACTGCTAAAAGCCTCTAGGGCTTGAATCTGTCTAGTCAAATCATTCTTTTGGTCATGGCTTGAAACTCTCGCGTAATTAATGGTTGCGCGGTCTTCTGACTGCTTTAAGTCACGTGGCTGGATCCGTTTGAGGTCTGCCAGATAGAAGCGTCTATGTCCACTTGGAGCGCGTTCACACCTAATCTTTCCTTGGTCTGACCACCTCCTAATCGTGTCTACCGAGACTCCTAATTCTTTGGCAGCATCACCAATGCTGATCGTCACCGACTGAATGTCCTCCATACCGCTGTTTCTGATTCTGATCTAGGATAAGTAGTTGGACAAAATTAATTGCACAAAGTCTGCAAAACTTGTTATACTAGATATAGCTACTCGTAGATGTAGCAGATTTTCGTGGCTACTACTAACGGGGAATCTGTTTTCACAGTCGTCTCTTGTATGACTGTCGCGTCATATCTGACATCAAATGACTAATAACGGCGGAATTCAGAATGATTTTATTGCGTGAAATAAATGACCTTTCTGCAAAATTACTTGGTCGGGGTCGAGCTGGGAATCGCTTCCCAACCCTCCCTTTCAAAACCGTGCTTGCGACTTTCACCGCACACGGCTCCTGGGTAATAGACCCGTTGTCATGGGTAGGGATTTGTCGGGGTTACCCCCTTGTCCCCTTGCGACTTGTTCTTCATCTTTATCCTGTGGCGTACAACAGGAGACTAATCCTCTACCGTCAGCCTTGTGTGATTCCGTGGTGGCGAGTGGATTGCCTACCAACCGAGAGATTTCTCTCTGCTCGCTCTTTTAGAAGTAGTTTTACCAGTAACCAGCTATCGGCGGGCTTTTAGTTCATCAGACTACAGTTCCAATCGCATTCTACTATCACCGTCCTATGTCGGCATATCCTAGGCATTACCCCAAGCGTTGGCTTTTTAGGACATCCCTCCCCAGTGGGCTTGCGCTTATTATCTAACTTATCTACCGGAGGCAGATAGCATCACTGAGGTTATAACGTTCCGTGGAATCAATACGATGCTTTTAGGTCGTTGCAATACCCCGGGAGGATTGTAGTAATACGAGATATCCACAGACCAAGGATATCTACACCTACCATTGCCTTTTGGCCCAGCGTAAAAGCCTTATTCCGCTGGTTGATGATCACGAGGCTTGTACAACTTCACTTATCGTTAACCATGAGCACCTTTCCTAGTGGCGTTTCCGGCTTAGGCTGCCAGATAGCCTTCATTTAAGTCCCTGCTTTCCACCCCCGGCGATAACACTCCGAGGCAGTTGGGACCGGTGTACCTCCCGTATCTGGAGGATGGGGTTAGGACCCACAATAATTCCACAGTTCCCTGGCTAATCTCACCAGTTTGAGCTGTCACGAGTTTAGCGGGTCATTGAAACCACGCTATCTTTGCTTACGCTCGAACATTCCGCACAATCTGATTTATCGTCAAAGTCCATCAAGTTCGTCAAAGAGCACATTGTTTACTTTTAATCAATCAAGGACAGAAAAAAGTTAAAGAACTTATGGAAACTTTTGATGTTAGTTACAGAACCATCTACAATTGGATAAATAATTGGGATTCAGAGGGAATGGTAGGACTAGATGACAAGTCGGGAAGAGGTCGCAAGCAAACCTTTAGTATTGAACAAAAAGAACAAATTAAATTCTGGACTGAAGAAGACCCAAGACAATTGAAAAAAGTTGTGGCTAAAATCAAAGAAGAATGGGGAATTGAAACAAGTGTTAAAACTGTTCAAAGAATTATAAAATCAATGGGTATGAGTTGGCATCGAATGAGGGACAGCGAAAAGCCCGCCGGTTCAAGAGTATGAGGAAAAAAAAGCCACTCTGGAAGAGCTGAAACGGTTAGATGATTTGGGGGAAATCAACTTGTTTTATTTAGATGAAAGTGGTTTTTCCTTAATACCTTCTGTTCCTTATGGATGGCAAAATATTGGAGAATATATAGAAGTTCATAGTCGGAGTAGCCGCCGATTAAATGTATTAGGAATAATGAGTCGGCACAATCAGCTAGAAGCTTATGTATCTACTCAAAGTATTAATGCCGATGTAGTTATCGCTTGTATTGATGCGTTTTTTCCAAAATGGAAAAACCAACAGTAATTGTTGCAGACCAAGCATCTGTTCATACCAGTGATGCTATTCAAGATCAGATTGAAGAATGGCAAGAACGTAATATTTCACTCTTTCTCCTGCCCACTTATTCCCCTCATTTGAATTTAATTGAAATTTTGTGGCGGTTTATTAAATACGAATGGCTTGAAATCGATGCTTATTCTTGCTGGAAAACTTTAGTTGCCGACCTAGAAAAAATCATCAAGGAATTTGGGGTAAACTATGTAATTAATTTTGTCTGACTACTTACATCCAATTATATGGGGATTCCGGGAGAATTGCCAAGATATGCCTAAATATTTTTATTCAGCTTCTGACCCCTGTTCGCCAGCGAGCGCTCCCAGGCGGGACAAGTCCTACATGCGCTTCACCCCTGTTCGTCAGCGAGCGCTCCCAGGCGGGACAAGTCCTACATGTGACCAAATAATGGGCGGTACTGGATTTGAACCAGTGACATCTTGCTTGTAAGGCAAGCGCTCTACCGCTGAGCTAACCGCCCAACTCAACTTTACCTATCATAACCTGATAAAATCCAGAATGTCAAGAGTTCGATCAAAAATTTTTTCTGATGCCCGCTGGCCACACCCACGATCGCATTACCCTTTGGACATTGCCCGCAGTTACAGGTCTAGTTTTTCTGCTGACGGGGGGTAATAGCGAGTTAGCCTTATTAGTAGCGGCGGGATATTTCTTCAGTGGCCTGATGTTGAGTCCTGATTTGGATCTGCGATCGCGTCCCTTTCGCCGGTGGGGATGGTTCAAGTGGATCTGGGTGCCATACCAGAAGACCATAAAGCACCGGTCTATTTTCTCACACGGCCCCATTATCGGCACCACCCTCAGAGTAGTTTATCTCGCTTGCTGGTTGTCTCTGGTAGTAATTCTCGGTTTAGCGCTGGTGCGCTTATTCTCCGATTTTTCCGGAACGGATCGCCTTTCCAGTTTACCCCGCTTCCTGTCCCAGCTGGGCCGATTTTTCCGGAACGGTGCGCTCTGGAGCTACCGGTGGCAAGCAAGCGCCTTTCTCCTGGGTTTAGAACTGGGTGCCCTCAGCCATATTATCAGCGATTATACTGTCTCAACCTATAAAAAGTATAAAAAGTCGAAGATCAAACAATTGCATGCTTCGGGACGAAAAAAGCGTCAATCCCCCAGCAGGCGGAAAGGGCGCCAGCGCAAGTAACGCCGATCTCCGTTATAACTCTATATAAAGGTTGGTAACAAATAATAAAATGCGTTGCACATTTTTGGGATGATAGCAGCCAATAGTTGCAAATTGCACTTTGGCACTTTGGCTAATTGAAAAGAGTAAATCCATCTATATCATGACAAGAAAATGACTATCGAGATTCACCTTTGAGTATTAGCCATTAGCAGCCCTTATCATCCCGTAATTGTGCAACCCCTAATAAAAAACTGTGATTAATGCATAATTGTGACGAATAGCAAGTATAGGTAAATAGAGCACAGATCGAAGAGAACAGCGAAGCGTGTGCGAAGATGCATCCGTCCGGCGATCGCCCGACTGGAAATAAGATAAAAGCAGGGCTCTAAAACTGGCCCAGATGCGTCAAGAACAAAGGTAGACCAGATCGGGTGATAATAGGAGAAAGAGATGGAAACTCTTATAACTCAAGCTCTCCTTCCGAAAGCTACTGCTCATTTTGTCAACTGGGCTATTTGATGACACAGTCTTTTCTTGCAGAATAGACGAAAAGCGTTTGGGAAAAATTTGCACGGCTGCACGCTAGGATTTGTGGATACCTGAAGCTTCTCTAAAATGCGAGTGAGTACCGGTGGTTTGGGATAGCTCAGTTCCTTCCAAAGAGGCGTGAGCCCTGCGATTGAGGGAAGTTTTCCCCCATCCGGCCACCGATACCATCAATGGTATCGCTACAGGTACAAAGCTCGCCTGCGCGGGCTACCATTTCCCTCAGACCGATACCCGGCCACCCTCAGCCCGCGCAGGCGGGCTTTGGAATTGTAGCCCAACCCTAAAGGGTTGGGGCGAAGGGTTGGGGCGAAGGGTTGGGGCGAAGGGTTGGGACGAAGGGTTGGGACTGGAGATCGTCCAGAAAGGCAGGAACACGAAGATTAAATTGAACGGGGAAACCCTGGCCACCTTGTCGAAGATCGATTCAGGACTGATTGGTCATGAGGTAGAATTCTAGCCCCGACCCCAATTGGGGATAACCGCTCGCGGCAAATACTATTCAAACGCTCATCAGATTTCGCCAAATACTCCTGGGAGCAGGATATTGAGGAATCATCCAAGTACCTACAACCGACATGCTGCCGTACTTTCGTAAGCGGACGATCGGACTCGAACCGACGACGTTCAGCTTGGGAAGCTGACATTCTACCACTGAATTACGCCCGCATTGTTGGTAGTAAGCCGTAAAGTGTGTCTTCAACCAAGGCACTCTACCTATTCTATACAACTATTTCCCCACTGTCAACCGATTTGCCTCAGATTCCGATTTTAGCAAGGAGCAGCTTACTACCAAGACACTCTACCTATTCTATACAACTATTTTCCCACTGTCAACCTATTATTTGCTCCAGATTCTGATTTTAGCACGGGACGCTTGCGGTTCCCACCTCTGAGCAACCCGAGCAACCAGCGCTGAAAACTATCCACGTAGGTGAATAAGGTGGGCACCACCACCAGGGTCAACATGGTGGATGTCGCGATGCCGCCAATAACCGCGATCGCCATGGGACTACGCATCTGACCGCCGGCCCCTAGTTCCAGGGCGATCGGGGTCATGCCAGCGATCGTGGAAAAGGTGGTCATCAGAATTGGTCGCAGGCGAGAGACTCCAGCATCTTTAATTGCCTGGCGCTGGCGCAGACCTTCCTTCATATTCGCTAAGGAACAGTCTACTAGCAAGATCGCGTTTTTCGTCACCAATCCCATCAACAGCACGATTCCGATCACCGCGATCAGCCCCAACTCCTTCTGGGTAATCATCAGGGCCAGCAACGCCCCGCCCAAGGATAGGGGCAAGGCCACCATAATGGTAAAGGGATAGATAAAGTTATTGTACAGTAAGACCAGGATAGCATAAATTGACAGCACTCCCAGTCCCAGGGCTGAACCAAAGCGAGTGAAAATATCCCTCATTATTTTAGCATCCCCAGAGGGTTGTTGCTCAACTTCTGAGAGGAGATTTTTCTCCAGCCATGCATTCACCTTGTCTAAAGCTTGTCCCAGAGAAATGCCTTGCAAGTTTCCTTCCATCGATACCTGACGGGCCCGATCGAACCTTTCGATTTCCACTGGTCCGCTGCCAAGACTGACATCAGCTACGGCTAGCAATGGGACTACTCCACCATTTTGACTGGGAACCCGAATATTTTTTAAGGTTTCCAGGTCATTGCGAAAGCGTTCTGCTAGCTGGACGCGAATGGGAATTTGTCGATCGGACAGATCGAATTTCGCCAGAGAAGAATCATTATCCCCAATGGTAGCCAGAGAAGCAGTACGGGCGATCTCCTGCACGGAAACCCCCAGATCTGCCGCCCGGGCGGGGTCTGGTGCAATCAAGATTTCCGGCTTTACCAAAGAAGCACTAGAACTTACCTCCACTAAACCAGAAATCGAGCGCATGTAGCGTTCTAAAGCATCAGCTGTCTGGCGAAGCAGCTGGGGATTTTCACTTTTGAGCACGATCTGCAAGTCCTTATCCGCCCCTGCAGCACCCTGGGCCTGAAAAGCGATCCGCGCCCCCGGAATTTCACCAAACCCCGGTCGCATCTGCTGTTCGAACTGCTTCTGGGATATTTCTCGTTCTTCCCAGGGTGTCAGGTTGATATAGACGATCGCCTCATTTATCTTTTCTCCTCCAGCAATCCCCAGTATATTTTCTACTATCGGGTGCTGCTGTAACAGAGAAGTCGTCTGTTGCATCACCCGATCTGTATTGTTCAGAGTAGTCCCCGGAGGCAATTCTATCGATACTGTACTCAAACCCCGATCGTAAACGCTAAACAACCCCTTGGGAATCAGAGGCACCAATTGCAAACTACCGATAAAGAAAGCAACAGCTAATAGCAGAGTAGGGATCCGATGCCGTAGGGCCCAACTCAACAAACTGAGATAGGGTTGTCTCTTACCCTGCTTGTCATTTTTTATCTGTAAAGATTCTACCTTGCCTTTGAGCAAATAGGCTGCTAACATTGGCGTCATCGTCGTAGCTACGAGAGTCGAAAACATCGTCGATATAGCCACAGTCAGTCCAAAGGGTTGAAAGAATTGACCCGGGATACCGCCCATAAATGCCACGGGAACAAACACTGCCACAATTGTCGCTGTCGTTGCCAATACAGCCAAACCAATTTCCGCCGACGCATCCAGGGCCGCCTGAAAAGGCTTCTTCCCCCTCGCCAGATGTTGAGCGATATTCTCAATCATGCAAATAGCATCATCCACCAAGTTTCCCATTGCCAGAGCTAAAGCAAGTAGGGTCATGCTATTGAGAGTGTAACCCAGCATTCTCATCACCATAAAGGTTGGGACGATGGACAGGGGTAAGGCCAAGCCCGTTATCAAAGTGGCTCGCCAATCTCGCAAAAATAATCCTACCGTAATTACTGTCAAGATCGACCCAATTATCAAAGCATCGATCGAAGCCTGATATGATTCCCTGATCTGGTCACCGCGGGTAAAAATCAAATTCATAGAGATGTCTGCTGGTAAAGTTTTTGCTAATTCCTTTACCGCTGCACGCACCCCTTCTTCTACAGTTACCAGAGTGCTGCCAGTACTGCGCAGCACCGAGAAACCGACGATTGTTTCTTGTTGGACTTTTGCGTCATCTTTAATCGTGAAACGCGCTCTTTGACGGGGTTCAGCGGAGCCATCTGTTACTTCTCCCAGACTGCTCAGGACTACATCCCCCCCCCTCGGAAGCACAATTCGATAGTTACGCAAAGCTTCTACAGTTTTTGCACTTCCCAGAATGCGAATACTTTTTTCCGTCCCCGATAGTTCCGATCGCCCTCCTGGCAAGTTAATATTAAACGCACGGATCTGATCGTTGACTTCTGTAGCAGTTATTCCCAAAGCTTCCAGGCGTTGGGGGTTAAGGTCTACCCGAATTTCTCGATCGACCCCACCGATGCGATTAATTTGGGATACTCCTGGAACCCTGAGCAGGTAACGGCTGATTTTTCTATCGACTAAATCACTTAATTCTTCAACCGACCTTTGGGGAGAACTTACCACGTAACTCATAATCGAACCCCCGATAAATTCTACCCGTTTGACTACCGGTTCTTCTATGTCTGAGGGTAACTCTTGGCGAATTTGCGCGATCGCATTGCGCACGTCATTCGTCGCCCGATCGCTATCCGTTCCCAGAATAAAATCGATCCTCGTTGTGGAAACACCATCTTTAACAGTAGATATGAGTTCATCAATATTCCCCAAACTCGCAACCGCATCTTCTACTTTTTTCGTCACCTGTGTTTCCAGTTCCACGGGGCCCGCACCTTGCTGAGTTACCGTCACGGAAACGATCGGAATATCGATATTAGGATTTTCATCAATTTCCAACATCAGAAATGACATAAATCCCACAATTGCTAAAATCATGAACAGCACCAATGTGGGAATTGGTTTGCGAATTGACCAGGATGATATATTAAATGACATGGCTATTGCTAATTGCTAATTGCTAATTGGTTAATTGTTCGTTTTGCGCGATCGCGAACAATTAACCAATTATTAAGGACATCTCCACCCAATGCAAAAGCACTGGTAACTACTCGCTGATAACTACTAGCCGCTCCTAGAGTTCTTTGCTTTGATTGACAGAGGCTTCCGGGACGACTTTTACCCGTTCGCCATCTTTGACAAAACCTGCACCAGCCACAATCACCCGATCGCCCTTTTTCAGACCCTGCTTAATTTCAATTCTACTCCCCTGGCCTGCCCCGCCGATGCTATTACCTACTTCTACCTGTTGGGACCGAGCAACATTATCGCCATCCAACAGATAGACGATCGCCTCTCCATCAACTTGCCACTGCACCGCCTCATAGGGAACGGTCAAACCCTCAACAGTTTGGGAAGTAATGGCCGCTCGTAAAAACATCCCTGGCCGCAGTAACGGATCGGAGGGCAAATCGATTTTCAGCGTTGCTTGACGAGTTGTAGCATCAACCAGAGGAGCAATACTGCGGACAATACCGCTTGGAAGAGATATCCGCGCATCCGCATCGGAAGTAATTTCTACGGGCACTCCTACCTGCACCCTCGATAGCTGAGTTTCTGGTATCTGCACCTGAAGTTCCAAAGCATTATCAGCAATGATCGAAAACAGTTTTTGACTGCCATTAGTGACATCTCCCCGCCGGGCAATTCTTTCGGCTACAATGCCACCCGCCGGAGCGCTTACTTCTGTTTGTGCCAGCTGAGTTCGCAACTGTTGCACGGAAGCCTGGGCGCTGCGCACGTTAGCCTCCGCACTACTTACCGCTGCTTTGGCACTTCCGAGTCGGGCTTTGGCGCTGCTGACGTTAGCTTGAGCACTTTGAATTTTTGCTTGGGCGCTGCTGATATTGGCCCGAGCAACTCGCACGGCCTCAGCAGCACTGCTAGCTGTGGTGCGGCGAATTTCTAACTCTTGCAAACTAATGGCCCCATCAGTTGCCAACTTTTCATATCTTGCCAGTTCTCTGTCCGCTTGGGCTCCATCTACGCGCGCTTGGGCCAAAGACGCGATCTCCTGTTCCTTTTCCGCTTCCTCCTCAGCTAGAGCCGATAGAGCTTGGGCCACAGCCGCTTCTGCTTGGGTGACAGCAGCTTGTCTTTCTAGTAAATTAGCCTTTGCCGACTCCAAAGCGGCGATCGCTTGGCTTTGTTGGGCCTGCAATACATCATCATCCAGAACCGCCATCACTTGTCCCGCCACCACCACATCCCCTTCATCCACCAAGACTCGTTCGATCTGCAAGCCATTGGCCTGGGGTAACAGTGGCAGCAAGTCATAAGCCGCCACTGTGCCTGTGGCGCTGATGGTGCGGGCGATCGTCCCTGTCTCTACCGGTGCAGAGGTAACCGTTTGGCTGGGTGCTGTTGTTATAGCCGCTGGCTGCGCTGCCGAACTCATGGCTGGCGCCACGCTGCGCGATCCGGGATTGGTTTGAGGAGGAGTCCTGCCAGCAAATATACCAATTGCCAGACCAATTGCCAACCCGAGCGCTATTTTCCCTATCCCCTTGCCGCTGCTGGCGGTTTTCTGGTCCTTGTCTAGATCTACATTTTCCCAAGTCTCGCCCTGTTCCGACCGTGGCGTGACGGCTGTTGGAGCTTCTGAGTATGCTTGTCCTGTCACTGCTGTCTCCCTCTTGCTATCCAGCCAACGATGCTTGGCTGCCTTTGTTTATAAAACTTAATAATTCTTTTTTTATTATGATGCAACTCAAACAATCTTGACTAGATTCTGGGCGATCTCATAGGAATCGTCTCAATACAGGCATTTGTATTTGCCAATAGTACGAGGTTAATTGCAAATGACTAATGTCCGTTCGCGCAGCGTGGCGCCAGCCATTCGCGCAGCGTGGCGCAGCCATGCCATTTTCAATTAGCCATTCTCAATTAGCAATTTTCAATTTTCGATTGTTCGAGCAAGCAAATCCCAGATGCAGCCGTAAATATTTCACTATAGCCATGGAAACCGGGAGCATCCCATTTTTGCAATAAGCATAGATACTTATGGCTTGCTGAAAAAGGCTACAGGGCGAATCTAGACGCCACACAGCTTACTAACTTACTAATTACTAAGTACATAGGCTTGCATCCGGATTGATATTTTTTTTAACTGTCAATTTCCGAGAATTGAATTTCCTGAAATCCTTATGTAATAGGGCGCTCGCGCCATAAATTTTCGGCGCGAGCGCCCCCCTCGCAGAAATATCAATCCGGATTTTGCACAACTACTTACTTACACCGTCGGTCTACCAGGAGGATCCAACCAGTAACCCCCCACCAAATGCTTCGATTTTGGGTCCCGGAGAGCAGCAAAACCTTGCACAAGGGCGGGCTTTCAAAACGCCAAAACCCTTACCCAGTCATAGTTACAGCTTTATGAGCGCGTCAACGGAAACCTTATGTATAATCACGGATTAAAAGTATAATTAGTTAAGAGGATAGATCGAGCACAATTGACTCAGAAATGTATATACTAATAAAAATAAGAATCACGCCAAAAAGCTCTGGAGAAGGCAACAGCGTAAAAGCGAGTAAATAAAGATGTTTAACGCCACCAAAATCCTAATCAACAACTTTGTCAAAAATATCCGGGAAGGCTACAGCCGTACCTACGGGGGGTGGAAAGCTGACTACGCAGACATCAATGGCTGGCGCCACGCTGCGCGAACGGCTGGGCGGGGAGTATGGCCCTGGAAAACATCGCCAACAGCGACGCCCTCTATCACAATGTCGCATAGCCATCTTAGTGGGCTTAGTAGGGCAAGAGATTTTACGAGGCAAGCATATCCGCGAGGGTGGTGTATCCTGTGAAGACTGGTTGCACTATGTCATCTCTCTGGTCTGCCATGATATTGGCTATGTGAAAGGGGTATGTCGCCAAGATGGCAATGGATTATATGCCACAGGCAAAGACGGGGCAATGGTTTCTTTGCCCCCAGGTGCTTCTGATGCTAGCTTAACTCCTTACCATGTGGACAGGGCCAAATTGTTCATAGATGAGCGGTATGGCTGCGCCACGCTGCGCGATTGGCGGTCACAAGCTAATTGATGCTGAGGTGATTAAGCACAATATAGAATTGACTCGCTTCCCGGTGCCCAAGGCAGAAGACCATCAAGATACTGTCTACTATCCGGGTCTAGTGCGGGTTGCGGATTTGATCGGTCAGCTGTCTGACCCCCGATACTTGAATAAGATTACGTCTTTGTTCTACGAGTTTGAAGAAACGGGCCAGATCGGAAGTATATCTAGGATCCCGTGTTGGTTGACACTGTCAGCCGTCGGTCTGGTCCCTTTGTGCGGTGGAAAAACTATTCCAAGTTCTACTGGAATGGGGTTTATCCCTACGTGAAAGATGCTCTCCATTACCTGTCCCTGACTCAGGAGGGGAAACAAATTGTGGCTAATCTCTACTGTAATGTGTTTGTGGTGGAACACGAACAGGTAGCTGAGAACTCGGACAAGCTGAGACTGGCTGAAGCTGCGGCTATGGCTGGCACGCTCCGGGACCCCGGAGCTACGCAGTGCGCGATAGGAGTAGACTGTGGACTGGTGGAAGAAACTGAAAAATAATCCTTTGGCCCGCTCGGGAGCCTCGCTGCTGCTGGTTTTCTATATAACTGTGATGGCAGCAGGCTTCGTCGCCCCTTATGACCCCTATGTGGGACAGCAGGATGGAGCGCTATTACCGCCAACGAGGATTTACTGGCAAGATCGAACAGGAGAGTTGATCGGCCCTCATGTCTATCCCACGACCCAGGGACCGGTGGACCTGGAGACGGGCGATCGGGCTCTCATCGTAGACCGCACTCAACCCTCACCTTTGGGTTTGTTTGTCAAGGGAGACCCCTATAAACTGTTTGGGGTGTTCCCGACAGACATTCACCTATTCGGCGCTAAGGGTGAAGGAAAGCTGAATATTCTGGGCACCGACGAGCAAGCACGAGACCAGTTCAGTCGCATAGTCTATGGCGGTCAAATTAGCCTCAGTATCGGTTTGGTGGGAATTGCAATTTCCTTTCCCTTGGGAATGTTGATCGGAGGCATATCTGGCTATTTTGGCGGCTGGGCGGACGCAGTTTTGATGCGGATGGTGGAAGTACTAATGACCATTCCAGGCATATATCTGTTGGTGGCCCTGGCTGCCGTGCTGCCCCCAGGGTTGACAAGTACCCAAAGGTTTCTGATGATTGTAGCAATCACTTCCTTTATCAGCTGGGCCGGGTTGGCACGGGTGATTCGCGGACAGGTACTATCGATTAAGGAGCGGGAATTTGTCCAAGCGGCAAAGGTGATGGGGGCCAATCCGTTCTATATTATTGTCCGTCATGTCTTGCCCCAAACGGCGACTTATGCGATCATCTCGGCGACGCTATCGATTCCCAGCTTTATTGTGGCAGAATCGGTGTTGAGTCTGATTGGCCTGGGAATTCAGCAACCCGATCCTTCTTGGGGGAATTTGCTCTCCTCTGCTAGCAATGCTTCAATTTTGGTATTGCAGCCTTGGTTAATATGGCCGCCAGCAGTGTTGATTATCTTGACGGTGTTGGCGTTTAATTTATTAGGGGATGGATTGCGGGATGCATTGGATCCGAGGAGTTTACAGGGTTAGGACTCACTCCTGTACTGGTAAAGCGACGGTATGAAGACTTGGGTTTGGGATTCATGGAAATTATTAGTAAATTGGCTGACACTTATGTAGCTGGGTCTGTTTTCACAGGATGCTGTCCATAGAAGGGCAGGGCGTCTTGCCAACTAGGACGAATTCCAAGTTGCCAGTCGAGATGAGCAAGTTCTAAGACACTAAACACGGAAGCACCATGATCTGCTGGGGCAACAATAAGTTGGTAGGGTGTCTCCCAATGGTCGAGGGTTTGTTGCCAGATCTCGGGAGCGCGTACCCGATCTGGTAAAAGCGGGGTAACTTCTTGGGCATTGACTTCGTAGATGGCGGTGAATAGCTGACCCCGCTGGGCTGGCATTTGTATGGCAATAGTAACTTCAGCAGCTTCTCTGTGCGATCGGGCGATCGCGGCCAGAGAGGAGACTGGGAAGAGGGCAATATCCAGCTGCTGTGCCAAGGTCCGGGCGGTTACGACGCCCATGCGGGTGCCAGTGAAGCTGCCTGGACCGGTTGCTACAGCGATAAAGGCTAAGTCTGTCCAAGTTTGAGGTCCGATAAATTCAGCTAGTAGCAGGTGTAGCTGGGCGGACAGTTCCCGCCCCAAGTCCCAGGTTTGATAGCGGCTATCAGAGGAAAAGTTGGCTAAGGCTAAACCTAGTTGAGGGCTGCTAGTATGGAGGGCTAAACCGTATAAGTGGCGATCAGATGTCACGGCAAGATATATTAGGTTGATTATCGTTTACTAGCGTGGAGAATGGTGATGCCAATAATCTCTTCGCGCCTATCGTAGCGGATAATGACATCATCATCGGTGAGTTCGCTATCATCAGCTGGTAACGCTGGTTCGTGAAAACTGATGTAAAACACATCTGCTTCTGAGTCGTAAGCAGTCCAGAAATCCCGCTTCGGTAATTTGTTCGTTACTTTTGCTAGTTGTAAATATTGCTGTATATCAATACTGACTACGGCCATAATTGTCTCCTTCTGTTCAAAGAACGAATTTTGCGGGTCAAATAAGCAGTGATGATAAATCCATCATCTTCAAATTCTCGATAGGCAACAACCAGCCATTTCCCGGGGGTGAACTCACTAATAGCTAATAGTTCTTGTTCGCTGCCTTCAAGAATCCGGTTTGGTTCCGTAATAGCTTGCAGCAGTTCTAACTGACGATTTGCTAAGTCAGGATGCTTGTTTATAATATGCCCCCATCTTTCATCTGTAAGTCTGATAGGGATGCCGTTTTTTGAGATAGTAATGTCAACCATACAGAGATGATTGGTTAATGTACACCACATCGGCTTGGGCATCATCAGACAGTCAGAATAACTGCTGCGGTAAGTGCTTGACTTGTGATGCTAGATCCACATATTGCTCAATTTCAATAAGATGGCCATTCTCTATTCTCCATTCTCCATTCAATTATATCGCCAAATTTTGAGGGTTCCGTCCCAGGCTTGGGCTGACTAGCGATCTCCCGTCTAGACTAAATGCCACTGATTTTACTGCATCTGCATGGCCAGAAAGGGTCTGGCACAATTCCCCACTGCTTAGATTCCATATTTTTATGGTATCATCTTTACTGCCACTAGCGCAATTTTTCCTATCTGGGCTAATCGCTACTGATAATATTGAATGCCCTGTCAGACTGTTAATCCGTTTACCAGTTATCATATTCCAGATTTTGATGGTTTTGTCTTTGCTGCCACTCACCAGAGTTTGATTGCCCGGACCGGAACTGTTTGCCACTGCATTTGCTGATTCTGTATGTCCCTTCAGTTCCCTTTGTAGCATCCCGGTTCTCACGTTCCAGATTTTAATACTTTTATCGGCGCTACCACTAGCAATAGTTTGGCCATCGGGGCTAAATGCTTCTGGCAAACCTTATCCTCATGTCCCAGAAGAGTTTTAATTAATTTCCCTTTTTGCCAATTCCAAAGCCGAATACTCTTGTCCGCACTACTGCTGGCCAAAATATCATCTTGAGGACTAAATCCTACCCAGTAAACATAACCATTATGGCTACAGTTTGAGGAGAATTTTCCAAATAAGGTGCTGGACATGGCTGCTGTCGCTAAGTTGCGGATCGTAATGGTTTTGTCTAAATTGCCACTGATTAAAATTTGCCGTCCGCGCAGCGTGGCGCAGCCATTCGTGTCCGATCGCGCAGCGTGGCGCAGCCATGAGCGCCCACCCTGTCGTGTCGGGACCGCGCACGACATGGGGGGGTCGCGTCCAGGAGCACCCACCCTGTCGTGTCGGGACCGCGCACGACATGGGTGGGTGTCTCCGGACGCGAAGAGGAAACGAAAGGCTCTGGACACGACTGGATGGATGGCGACCGTCTTCAGGTTCGATACGATGATTCTTTTATCGCTACTACTGACTAGCATCTGACCTTGAGTCCCGATATCGCCACTGAATTAATTCGACCTGTATGAAATTTGAGGGTGTTAACGCATTCCCAAGTTATGGCTGCACGCTCCGGGCCCCCTCCGCTACGCAGTGCGCGATTGGTAATTGGTGCAGCTACTGCAAAGGTCATGGTAGGCTCATTTAGCAAAAAGCTACTCCCCAAGCCTGCCCGGGCTGGTTCGATCGCTGTGATGATGGTAGCCTCTGTCGGGGTTCTGGCAAGCGGGATTAAAACAATAACTCATGCGCCTTTAGGTAGGAATTAGTTCTCCGGGACGCAACCGCGCCCATTTACCAGTCTCCTGCTTAAAGCTGAGACAACCGACAACGTCCCATTCCATCTCAATAATATCTTCCCTTTGGCGGATATTCACGTTGATGGAGGGTTCAGTGGCTTCAAAATCTGGGGCCTCAGTTAGGTGCGGCTGCTGGTGTTGTGTTTCCACCGCATGATAGGTGGTGCAACGATCGACATAATGGCAGTTCACGCAAATACACATTTTCCCATGGCTTCCATTACAGGCTTTCTGTTAATCTAGCTTAAACTTGGGGCGATCGGTCCGCGGACTTTCGTTTCCGGAGCACCCACCTATGTTGTGCGCAGGATGCGACACAACCGGGTGGGTGCTCCCGGTTTCGACCGAAAAATCGGGGAGTATTCCTTTTTTCTAAATGATCGCGTGGTGTCTCCTGGGTAGTACGAATAGTGCTCCCAGGAGACACCACCCCACAACCCCGGCTGCGCCCGACCCACCTCACTCACCCCCAGTGGGGCTACACTTGACGGTCAATTGGGATGGGACCGGTGATTTTGGTCTCGGTTGAGGTAATTTTGTTCTCGCTTGAGGCACTCGTTTCCGATCGCGCAGCGTGGCGCAGCCATGAGTGCCCACCCATGTCAGGGTGGGCATCTCTGGAAACGACTGGATGCTCAACTGTCAGGTAATTTTGCTCACTGACTAGCAACCGTAATGGTCCATTTGTAGTAGTTTTATGGCTATGCTCGATACTGCTGCGCAGTCGCTGCGCGAACGGACTCTGAATGCCCTATCTCCGGAAACCTGGCCCTTTAGCCTAGAGTGGTTGCCCGCTGATGCTTATCTGGTAGGCGGTGCGGTGCGGGATGCCTTGCTGTCAAGACGGCGGGAGTACCTGGATCTGGATTTTGTCATGCCCGCTGATGCTGTGGAAACGGCCAAACAGATCGCCAGTCACTATCTTGCTGGGTTTGTGGTCCTGGATGCGGACAGGCAAATTGCTAGGGTGGTGTTCTCACGCCTAACAATTGACTTTGCCCAGCAGGAGGGGGAAACCCTGGCCGCTGACTTGGGACGCCGAGACTTTACTATAAATGCGATCGCCTACCATCTGCAAAGGGGGGAACTGGTAGATCCCCTGGGAGGTTGTGCGGACTTGGAAGCAGGAATTATCCGGATGGTATCGCGCCAAAACCTTCAAGATGACCCTTTACGATTATTACGAGCATACCGTCAAGCTGCCCAGTTGGGTTTTGTCATCGAACCGGAAACGAGTTCTACTATTGGGGAACTCGCGCCCCATTTGTCAAGGGTAGCAGCGGAACGGGTACGAGTCGAGGTGGAGTTTATGCTGGATAATGCTTGTGGCACGATCTTCTTGCAAGCTGCTTTTGAAAATAGTTTACTCGCCCCTTGGTTTCCGAGTGCTACAGCAGCGGGGTTGGCAAGAGTCGCAGCAGTCGATCGGGCCAATGTCAAGTTGGCAGAATGTTGGCCAGACCTAGGAATAAAACTGCAAGCATCCCTGTTGGAGACGCAAAAAACTTCTTGGTTGAGTATTGCTAAATTGGCGAGTCTGTTAAACCCCGATCCTCAGAAAGCTGAAGCCGAGTTATTACACTTAAAATACTCTCGTGTGGAATTGCGGGCAACCCTTGCGGCCCTGAAGAGTTTACCCCAACTGCAAGCAGGCCCAATGTCTTTGCGAGAACAATATTTCTTCTTTCGGGAAGTCGGCGAGGCGTTTCCTGCTGCTTGCGTACTGGCGGTGGCCAGTGGCGTGGAGAAAGAGGCGATCGCCCCAACGATCGATCGCTATCTAGATCCGCAAGATCCTGCTGCTCATCCTACGGCCCTCGTGACGGGAACAGATTTGATGTCAGCACTCAATTTACCCAGGGGAAGACAAATTGGCAAGTTACTGACAGAAATTCAGATCGCCCAGGTTGAGGGAAAGGTCTCGACAGCAGCAGAAGCTTTAGAATTCGCCGCCCAACTACTGAATTAAGAAACTCTGTTTTGACAAAAAACCGGGTTAGAGGGCTAGGTCTTGGCTACCGGGCTATTATGATAAATCGCCAAAGCGTTCCTTGTATTCAGCGGCGTTTGCTGCCATCTCTGCTATCTGCTGCTGTGCTAAGGCATTAGTTGCCTCTAGTTCCAAGGAAGTTTGCAGGCGATCGCCTGTTTGGGCGTCTTCCATGACGATGCGGTCTGACTGCAAGCTAATGAACAACCCTACTGTTTCGCACAGGATCCGCCCTTCTTCATCGGGAGGGCGATCGTGCCTGCGATCGGTAATAATATACTAAAGAGTAGCAATCTCCACCTGACTTTTGGCTATGGGGTAGTGATAAATATGTAGTGATATAACATTTTATCCCTCTATTAATCCTTGCTTTTCAAAGGGATAATATAACATTTTTCATTACCATTGATAAGTTTAATTTATCAAAAATATCAGAGATAATCATGTATAATTAGTTGTCACAATGCTATATTGTTATTGGTAAAAACAATGTCTAAATTTATGAACACATCATCAGATTTATGCTTGCGACCTTCTTGTCCCCACTGTCAAAGTGAGCGAACAGTAAAAAACGGTAGTACTCATAACAAAAAGCAAAAACATAAGTGTAAAGACTGTGGCAGGCAATTTGTTGAAAACCCTACCAATAAAACGATATCATCAGAAACAAAAAAGAAAATAGATGGCCTTTTACTTGAGAGAATTTCTTTAGCTGGAATTGCACGTCAAGTTGGAGTTTCAAAAACTTTGCTCCAAGATTATGTTAATAAAAAATCTGCGGAAACTCCGCGTGAGATAAAGGTTTTAGACAAGCCAAAAGGGAAAATGACTATTGAATGTGATGAAATGTGGTCTTTTGTGGAGAATAAAGAAAATAAGCAATGGATTTGGTTAGCGTTAGATACAAAAACTAGAGAAATAGTTGGAGTTTATGTGGGCGCTCGCAGTCGGGAATCGGCAAAAAAATTGTGGAAATCTTTACCTCCTGTTTATCGGCGCAGTTTTTTACACATATTTTTGGGAAGCTTATAACACAGTAATCCCCAAAAAACGTCATAAACCAGTAGGTAAAGAAACTGGAAAAACTAATCATATTGAAAGGCTAAACAACACATTAAGACAAAGAATTAGTCGTTTGGTTCGTAAAACATTATCATTCTCCAAGAAACTAGAAAATCACATCGGAGCTATTTGGTATTTTGTACATTATTACAACAAATGTTTATCGGGATAGATAATGCATCACTACATATTTATCACCACCGGCTATGGCTGCGCCACGCTGCGCGATCGGTTTGGCAGATCGCAACTGCTGCATGGCTTACTACAAACCTATGTAGCGAGGTTGGGCCTTCACTCTTTCTATCCAACTCAGGATCGCTGGAAATCTCGTTAAGTCAAAACCTCCTTCATCCGCGACATGGGTGTACGCAAATAAACCAATGTCCGCGATCGTGTAGCGTTCCCCGACAAAAAAGCTGTGCTGGGTTAAGTGCTTTTCCATCACCCCCAACGCTGCATAACCCGGTTCCCGCTTTTGGGCGATCGCCTCCGCATATTCCTCTGCCTTCCCCAATTCTTTAATCCAGAATCTCGTCGTGGCGATATAGGGTTCGTGGCTATACTGTTCAAAACATAACCATTGCATCACCTTCGCCCGTTCCCAGCGATCGGTTGGAAAGAACTCGGTCCCTTCACTCAGGTAAAACATTATCGCATTTGACTCGGAAAGGAATTCCCCGGACTCAGTTTCCAACACTGGGACGCGACCATTAGTATTTTTCTGCAAAAACTCTGGCGTCCGACTTTCCCCCTTGAGTATATCAACTTCTATGGGTTCAAAAGGAATGGCCAGTTGAGTCAGTAACAGACGGATCTTGTAGCAATTTCCTGAATCTCCAAAGTCGTACAATCGCAGCATCATCGTGCATGTAATATAGGATATCAAACATTATAGCTTATTTGAACCAAGATAACCACCCTTGCCAATTTTGCACTAATTTCGCTAACTCTTTATAACTGGCGGCCCCCGGATGAGCCCCGTCATTGGCCGATGCTTCCTCCATCCAAATAGCCGATTTTTCCGGAACGGTAGCTTCCAGAGGCGCGATCGCATCCATATAGGGTACTTCTAGCTGCTGACAGACTGAAGATATTTCCCCTGATAAATGCGATATTCTCAGATTTTGTTCCCGGTCCGCGAACGCTGCGCGAAAAATCGGTGGTGGGCCCACCATCAAAATAGGCGATCGGGCCTTACCTGCCAGCATTATCTCCCGGGTATTCGCGAACGCTGCGCGAAAAATCGAATCTGCAAGTTTAACGCGAGTTGACCCCGCCTCCTCGATTTTTCGCGCAGCGTTCGTGGTATCATTAACACCAAAGGAAAATACTATTTTACCCTCAACTTCCGGAGTTAAGCGGCGATCTACCTCCCATGCCTGCCCCAACGGGCGAGAATATCAGCACTTGTTTCTCGGCGGATGCCTAAGTTATAATAAGTAATATCATAACCCCAGGATCTGGTCACAGCACAAATTATGCCCGTCCAACCCAGATATTCTGGGTCGCCAGTGCCATTAACAAAAGAGTCGCCAACAAAGCAAATTCGCATTTTTAATGCCTCTGAACTAGAGTAATTACCGTCACATCAGGAGGACAAAACAACCGACCAGGCCAGTAAGTCCCTAAACCTCGATTAACATAGAGATAGTTTGACCCCACCTGATGAAACCCTTCTGCCCATTCCCAATGCTTAATTAGCCATGGAAACACAGAATAGATGGATTTGAAAACGTTCTTAAGAAGGAGATTCACCCATAGTAGCAAAGGACCAATTTTCGGAAGGCAGATCTGACCTCCGTGAATATGTCCTGATAGTTGCAGATCTACTCGCCATTCTCGCAGGACTTGGGCGCTATCTGGCTGATGAGATAGCACTATCCTGGGAATATCGGTAGCTATCCGATCCATCACGGGGGCCGGGTTAAATTCCCGAGACCAAAAGTCCGGCATTCCTACTAGGGCTAATTGGGATCCTAAAGGATAAGCCACTTCGTTCCACAAGACTTTGATGCCAATTTCCGTTAAAGCTGCCATCACTTCTGGTTTGCTTTCGGGATAATACATGTCATGGTTCCCTAAGACAGCATAGATCCCGGCACGACTTTGCAACTGCTGGAAATACTTCACCGGTTCGTGAATGGGATCCGGTGCATAGGTCACGAAGTCTCCTGTTAACAATACTAGGTCTGGTTCGGCTTCATTGCAGATTGCGATCGCCCTTTCTAGCAGTTTTGTTGGCAACTGATGGGGACCGTAATGAAAATCAGACATTTGCACCAGTTTAGTGCCTTGGAGGGCAGTTGGCAAACCAGAAATCTCTACAGTCAGGGTTTCTACCCTTAAGGGTTCCGTTCGTATGTACATAATGTCTTGAGTTGAAGGAGTCGCCGACCAAGATTCTTCGCATCTAATGCCTCTGAACTAGAGTAATTACCGTCACCTCAGGAGGACAAAACAACCGACCAGGCCAGTAAGTCCCTAAACCTCGATTAACATAGAGATAATTTTCTCCCACCTGATGAAACCCTTGTGCCCATTCCCAATGCTTAACTACCCGATGACAGCCTCGTTTCAAATATGGTACAAAAGGATGTAAAGGTTTAGGAATAATCCGACGCATGGTATCCAACCATGCAGGCAAAGGACCAATTTTTGGAAGCCATATCTGACCTCCGTGAGTATGTCCTGATAATTGCAGATCTACTCGCCATTTTCGCAGTACTTGGGCGCTATCTGGCTGATGAGATAGGACAATGCGGGGCAGTTCGGTAGCTAACTTGTCCATCACCAAAGCCGGGTTAAATTCCCGAGACCAAAAGTCGGGCATTCCTACTAGGGCTAATTCAGATCCTAAAGGATAAGCCATTTCGTTCCACAAGACTTTGATACCAATTTTCGTTAAAGCTGCAATCACTTCTGGTTTGGTTTCTGGATAATACATGTCATGGTTGCCTAAGACAGCATAGATCCCGGCACGACTTTGCAAGTGCTTCAGATGCTTGACCAGTTCATGAATGGGGTCTGGTTCATAGGTCACGAAGTCTCCTGTTAATAATACTAGGTCAGGTTCGGCTTCATTGGCAAGCCCGATCGCCCTTGCCAGCAGTTTTGTTGGCAACCGATCGCCATCGTAATGAAAATCCGACATTTGCACCAATTTAGTGCCTGACAGAGCAGCTGGTAAACCATTAATCTCTACAGTCAGGGTTTCTAAGGATAACATTTGAGATGGTAGGCTATAATGATGGGGACTTGAGTTATACTTTGAAAGGAATAGACTTGCAATAAATGGCGGAGGTTTGTGTCATTGCGATTTTTCGCGCAGCGTGGGTGTAGGGGGAGGTCAAAAGTAGTTGCACAGAGCGACTGGGAGAGCCCATGCAAGCTCAACGGGTTTTGACCACTGCGAGGGGGGATCCAAAGCACCCTTTAGCGTAGCACATAGCCCACACCTCGCACAGTTTGGATTAGGCGCTTTTCTTGGTTGGCTTCTAGTTTCAGGCGCAGATAGCGGATGTATACTTCAATTATATTAGAATCTCCCATGAAGTCGTAACTCCAGACCTTTTCCAAGATTTGAGCGCGGGTGAGAACCTGCCGGGGATGGGCGATCAGATATTCTAGCAGATCGAATTCTTTCGCTGTCAGTTCGATTAATCTTTTGCTCCGATACACTTCCCGCGATCGCCTATCTAATTTCAAATCTTCATATTCCCACATTTGCGGGTCTGCTTCTTGGGTGCGGCGGAGGTGGGCGCGGACTCTGGCCAGCAACTCTTCAATGCTGAAGGGTTTGACTACGTAGTCATCGGCACCGGCGTCTAATCCCGTCACCCGATCGAGCACTTCATCTTTAGCAGTTAAGATAATCACGGGCACTTGATTGCCAGTACTGCGCAGGCGGCGGCAGATCTCCACACCGCCGATCCCCGGCAGCATCCAGTCGAGAATGACTAAATCAGGTTTAGCTTCCCGCACTGCTGTCAGTCCAGTTAAGCCGTCCTGGGCGACGGTGACTTGATAGCCTTCGTAGCCCAGTTCTAACTCGATAAATTTTGCCAGTTTGGCTTCATCTTCTACCACTAGGATATGTGATGTCATGGCATCAGGGAATATGAAGACTATCGATCGATCGCTTGCTGGAGATCCCCCCAAACCCCCCTTAATAAGGGGGGCTTTGAGAGTTCTCCCTCTCGTTCCCACCAGGGACTCCTGGGAACGATGCTCTAGAGGATCTGCCTCCTGAGCGCGATATTCTGGAGACAGAATATTTGGTCCGATCCTGTTCTACTGATTATACCCTATGGCACAATCTTTTCATAGGAATATCGCCATGTCAAGCAGAGGTCCATTCTGGCTCTTTACGCTAAACGGGTCGCACTAAAATATCTTGATTGCTGGCCATCAGAGCCTAAAAGACCCCAAGATAACGAGCATGCTTGAGGTCGGAATGGGTTTGGTATCACCAGTTGCTACCTAGAGAACCTCAAAAGCCAAATTAGCCAAAATTGGCCAAAAGAAGCCTTGTGATTTACCCCAAAATGGCATTTTTGCGGAGAAATTACCAAAAATGGCTGTCGGGAAGGTAAAATCAAATAATAGTGTTTGATAAGATAAATGGACCAAACAAGGTCAAATAACCCGAGTCACAAGCCTATTGACCGAGACCGCATGCAGGATTCCATCAGTCCTGACAACTTATAGGGCAAGCCAGCCACCGGTGGAAACATCAAAAGGAACCGGCGACCCCCAGAGATGATGAAAAGCAAAATTAGCCAAAATTGGCCGAGGAGCCTTATGAATCAAGGAATTGAATTTGATGAAGGATCTATCTTTGATTTGCCAGGGTATCTGGCAGCGGAGACGAATTTGACGGATAGTCAGATTTCACTGTTGATTGACAAAGTTGGCCACGAACTAGCTCCCGGATCGCCTGGAGCGGGTGAGTTGTGAGAGCAACAACCAAAAAGTCCGGTAATTTCCATCGATCGGGGTTGAGAATAGGCTATATACATGTAAGTAGTTAGACAAAAATAATTGCACATAGCCCGACATGCTCCGGATATGGAGACGAGCGCGAGAGAGTGTGTGAAATAAATTTTTTCCATGTACTTAAAATCAATACTCCGGACACTTTGGGGAACGACGCTGTAAGGCTTACAGCGTCAGCCTTTGGGAGATCTCGCCATTTTTTACAAGTTAGCCCTGGGGCTGACCTTGAAAAAAATGATGCCAGTATGCCGTAACCCTTGCTATATCGTGGTTCTGGGGTATAAAAACTGTCCGCACTATTGTAAAATGATACAGCAAGCAGATAATGATCGATTAAAAGAGGCTTTGGGTCACTACAAAGCCGGACGTCTGGATAAAGCGAGGGCTGTTTATTTGGCGATGCTTTCCCAGCAGCCAGAATTAGTAGAAGCTATGCAAATGCTGGGAATTATTGCTTATCAGACGAAGGAATACGATCGGGCGATCGGCTATTTCCAACAGGTGATCTCCATAAAGCCAGATTGGCCTGAAACTTATAATAATCTGGGGGCTAGCTTCTGGGAACAGGGGAAAATAGAACAGGCGATCGCTGCCTACAAACAGGCGATCGCAGTGAAGCCTGATTATCCTGATGCTTATAATAACCTGGCTTGGGCCCTGGAAAAACAGGGAAAAAGATTAGAGGCGATCGAGCTACGCGCACGCTACGCGAACGAGACTGACCAGCGAGGGGGATCGTCTCACCAGAGTGGCGCGACCCCTGAAAAATTGGCGGCGATGCTGAAGAAGGAAAAGCGTTATCAAGAGGCGCTCGCTCATTACCAACAGGAGATCGCCTGCTACGAAAAGGAACAGACTCGGGGCATTGACCCCAAATGTGCGGATGCTTACTATAATGCAGCCAAAATTATGGAAGAGCAAAACCGCAGAGAAGAGGCGATCGCCTATTATGAAAAAGCCATTGCCATTAAACCAGAGGCGAAATTTTACAATCAGTTGGGTAAATGCTATCTACGATGTGAGAAATTAGCAGAGGCGGCGAGGCAGTATGAACAGGCGATCGCCTTAAAGCCGAACTATCTGGACGCAATTTGCGACCTGGGGGTGATACTGCAAAAGCAAGGTAAAATAGCAGAGGCGATCGGACAATATCGCCAGGCTCTGGCAATTAAACCAGATGATCCAGAAGCTTACAATAGGATGGGGACCGCTTGGGGAAAGCAGGGTAAGTTAGCAGAGGCGATCGCATGCCACCAAAAGGCGATCGCCCTGAAACCAGACCTTGCCGAGGCCTACAACAACCTGGGTGCTGTCCTGCAAGAACAACTGAAATTACAAGAGGCGATCGGCTATTACCGCCATGCTATTGCCTTAAAGCCAGATGGAATAACGTTCCACGTAAATCTGGGAGAGTGCTTGTTATTATTGCAGGACTTTCAGCAAGGATGTATAGAAGGTGAATGGCGCTGGCGCATGGAACCACAGACCCTCGGTTCGCGCAGCGGCCCGACGCCAGGAAGGCTAGAACGCTTGGGAAAACCCCTTTGGGATGGTTCGCCACTGGCAGGAAAAACTATTCTTTTACAGACGGAACGTTGGGGATACGGGGACGTTATCCAGTTCATTCGTTATGCGCCCCTAGTAGCCCAGCGGGGTGCTGGTAAAGTAATTCTGGAAACATATCCGGCTCTCAGGCGCTTGTTAACTAAGGTCTCTGGCGTTCAGGAGGTGGTAGTCAAAGGCGAACCATTACCAGCCTTTGACGTGCAAGTCCCCCTGATGAATCTTCCCCGCATCCTGGGTACGACTATAGAAACTATTCCGGCTCGAATACCCTATTTGTACGCTGAAGAGAAGCACGCGGAAGGCGCCGTCAAGTACAGTGGAGCACTACGAACGGCACGACATCCCGATGGCATCGTAAAGGTCGGCATTATGTGGGCTAGTGATCCTACACGTCCTACAGCTCGCAAGCGGTCTTGTCCAGTGTCCCTATTTCTGGAACTTTCCCAGATCCCAGGGATTTCTCTTTATAGTTTGCAAAAGGAACATACAGATATCCTGGATGGGACACCTATACAGGATTTAAGTACGCACTTGAATGACTTCGCTGATACGGCTGCTGTTATCTCACAATTAGACTTAGTAATTTCTGTAGATACATCAGTTGCCCATTTAGCAGGTGCTTTAGGAAAACCTGTCTGGGTGCTGCTACCATTTTCTCCTGACTGGCGCTGGTTCCTAGATCGATCCGATAGCCCCTGGTATCCGACAATGCGGCTATTTCGTCAAGCAAAACCGGGAGACTGGCCGAGTGTGTTTGCCCAGGTTAAGGCAGCATTAACAGCGCATCCCGTGCATCCCGGGATCAGCCTGGGAAGGCATGTTTGAGGATCTGCCTGCTGCGCCTGCGCCTGGGTGAATGGATCGATGAGAATACATGATATTTCTGGGCTTTGATGATAAAAGTTACTTATACTAGCTAGTACGCAAAATCAAAGCTTTCAGCCTTTTTGGTTCCCCTAAATTTACCAAAAATGGTTGTCGGGGACGTAAAATCAAATAAAATAGTGTAAGATTAAGATAAATGGCTCTTCGGTACCTGAGTTGCTAAACTATCAAATAAATACTCGTCAAATTAAACTAAAATTGTTATACTTGAAGAGTAAACATATTGCTGTACTTGACTTCTGGCATTTTTAATGCTTTACTGAAATTGAGGACAAAGTGAAAACTGAGGTAAAATTATCATGGCTTCAAAAGGACAACTCAAACTACTAACAGATTTTCTGAACATCCCAGATGTTAAAGTTACTCATTTCGTACAAGATACATCTCTAGGAAAAATCCTCTCCGTAGCGAGTTTAACTTCAGAAGTAGCCTGCCCTCATTGCGGTCAAATGAGTCAGAAAATTCACTCCTATTATTCACATCTAATTAAAGACTTGCCTATGAATGGTCAAAATGTTTATTTACAGGTAAATAAACGAAAAATGAAATGTGAAAATTGTTTAAAAATTTTTAGTGAGCCTTTGGATTTTTGTGAACCAAAACGCAACTATACTAAAAGACTTGCCGACGATATATTGAATCAGGTAAAACATAGTAATATTAAAAGTGTTGCCGAAAGAACCGGGGTAAGTGAGTCAGAAATTGAAACTATGTTAAAAGATTTAAAAAAAAGTTTGGTAGGTCAAAAACCTCAAGACTTAAAACGATTGGGGATTGATGAAATTAGCCTGATAAAAGGACAAGGTAATTATTGTGCGGTATTAGTAGATTTGGACAATAGTCAACTTCTAGCTTTAGTCCCCGATCGAACCCAAGAAGCCATTGAAAAAGTGTTGCTATCTTGGGGAATAGACGTGTTATCAGGCATAGAAGAGGTTAGCATTGATTTATGGCGTCCCTATAAAACTTTGGTAGAAAAATTAATGCCTCACGCCGAGGTAGTAGCTGATAGATTTCATGTAATGAACCAGGTTCAAGAAGAATTAGACAATGGTCGTAAGCAAACAAAAAAAGAAGTTAATAACATGGATGATAAGAAGAAAAAAACTGCAAAACTCAAGGTGCTTCATCACAGTAAATATGTCCTTCTTGCTAATTCCGATGATTTAAATGAAGCTCAAAAAAGCCAATTAGAAGAAGTCAATAAAGAATTCCCGAAGCTGCAAAAGATGCATGAATTAAAAGAAAATTTTAGGAAAGTATTTGAAGAGAGCATAAATTGGTTTGATGGCTTATTGAATTTAGCAGAATGGTTGAAACAATCAGCAGAATTATTTCCCAAAAGTCAAGGAACAATCCGTCGCTGGTTAGTGGAGATAACAGCAGATTTTGAGCAAAAAACAACTAATGGCATTGTTGAAGGTATTAACCAAAAAATTAAGTTAGTTAAACGGTGCGGATTTTGTTTTCGTAACATAGAAAATTTTGAGCTAAGATGTTTATTAGCTTTTCAAAATTAGCAATAGTTTAGCAACCCAAGTACCGAAGAGCCAGATAAATGGACCAAACGAGGTCAAATGACCCGAGTCACAAGCCTATTGACCGATTCACAAGCCAGAATTCCATCCTGACAACTTATAGGGCAGGGCAGGCCAGCCACCGGTGGAAACACCAAAAGGAACCGGCGACCCCAGAAATGATGAAAAGCAAAATTAGCCAAAATGGAGGAGCCTTATGGATCAAGTAATTGAAATTAAAGAAGGATTTATCTTTGATTTTGCAGAGCATCTGACTAATTTGACGGATAGTCAGATTTCACAGTTGATTGACAAAGTTGGCGAAGAACTAGCTTGGATCTATGCAGTTGGCGCAGACGGCGTAGACGCCGTTATTCAAGGAACCGAACAATCACCCACGTTCGCAAACGCCGGCATACTTGAGGTTTATGGCGATAATGTGGACATTCGAGCGTGGGCAGAAGATGGTGATGGGGAGGCATTGTTAGCGGAGTTCAAAGCCTTGGGGCTAGATGGGAGCGCCCATGGTCGCCTAGTTTATGGGTCGATACCGATAAGCAAGATCGGCGAACTAGCGAAGCTGGAGAACTTGAAATCTGCTGAAGCTACTTACAGGCCAATAATCTGGTTACCCACCGCTCCGGACACTCCGGAGGAGGACATACCCTCTGCTCAGTCAGAAGTCATTCAACTGAAAATCACTCCTTCTGAACTGACCGAAGCAGTAGAACCAAACACGAACATCAGCTTTGATGTCAACTACTCTACTGAACCTGCGGAAACTCCCACCACAGGAATAGCCTTTGGCATGCATTGGGACAGTTCTCAAGTAGCATTCGATCCAGTCACTGGTTTGACCGAGCGCTTCTCTTTGGGCGCGCAACCTATAAGTGAAGTCTTAGACGATCCGATCGCCAATGGGGGTTTGGATGGCGACCCCAACACAGACAAATACATCCTGCAAGCTTGGATAGATGAAGAAGGAAAATGGCCCAACAATTCTAATCTTACCCTTTACAAGGCCAACTTCACAGCGTTACCAGGCTTTGAAGAGACGCAGATCAACTTTAGTGCCAACCCAGACAACCTGCCTGCAAATAGCAACTTTGCCCCCAGTTCAATTGCATTAACCTTGCATACTCCACCACCATCACCTACACTGGACATTGATGGCAATGGAGTTATAGATGCGTTAACTGACGGCCTTGTGGCCATACGTTATCTCTTCGGGTTCAGGGGAGAAACTTTGACTGAAGGTGTTGTAGGTGAAGGTGCCACTCGCAATACCGAGGAAATTGTTACCTACTTGGATGAAGTGGGGGACATGATGTTAGATGTAGATGGCAATGGCACTGCGGGAGCGTTAACTGATGGCATTTTATTCATGCGCCATGCTCTCGGGTTTCAAGATCAGGCTTTGATCTCGGGTGCAGTAAGTCCAGATGCCACCCGTACTACTGCTTCGGCAATTAATGAGCACCTGCAATCTTTCAGCCTGTAAAACCTTATTCCTCTCCTTCCCGGGCTCTACCTGGGAAGGCATTTGAGGATCTGCCTGACGAGAACATGCTATAGTAAATTGTAAACCAAGTACCGAGTCGTCTTATGAATCAACCAACAACCAAAGTCGGGTTAACCACAAGCCAAGCTAACAAAGCCATGAAATCCGATGAGGCACGGAAAAAATTTGGCGTTGATGGCACTGGCATTACCATAGGCGTACTCTCAGATAGTTACAATACTTCACTTACTGCCAGGAACAACGCATCAGACGATATTGCTAGCGGCGACTTACCAGCAGGAATTAAGGTCCTGAAAGATGGTACTAAGCCCAGTATCGATACTGATGAAGGGCGTGCCATGTTGCAACTGATCCACGACATTGCGCCTGGTGCTGACTTGGTTTTCCACACAGCTAGAGGCGTAGAGAGGGAAAAGGATTTTGCTAAAGGTATCCGCGCTTTGGCTGCTGCGGGTGCAGATATAATTGTAGATGACGTACTCTACCCTGAAGAACCGATGTTCCAAGATGGGCGGGTCGCACAAGCGGTGGATGAAGTCGTTGCTAATGGCGTCGCCTACTTTTCCTCCGCTGGAAACAGCGCTCGTCGAAGCTATGAGAGTGCTTTTAATCCTAGCGGCATCACCCAACCTTTGTTCGGGAAAACCTATGAGTGGCATGACTTCAACCCTGGTGCTGGAACAGATCCTCGCCAAGCGATTACAGTGCCTACTGGAACTACAGCTACTTTTTCATTCCAGTGGGATCAGCCATTTAACTCCTTTAACGATGGTCGCGGTTCGGCTAGCGATCTTGACATCTTCTTGACTAATGGAAACAATATCGTTGCTAGGAGTATCAAATCCAATATAGGTGGAGATCCAGTTGAACTCTTTAAATATGAAAACGATGGTTCCCTTGGAACAGAGTCCTTCAGTATTGTCATTGGCAAGGCTAGCGGTCCCAACCCCGGACTAATGAAGTACGTGGAATTCAGGGGCATCACCATTAACGAGTACAATACTGCTAGCCCAACCAGCTTCGGTCATGCTAACGCGGCTGGGGCTTCCTCTGTCGGAGCCGCAGCTTATTTCAATACACCAGCATTTGGTGTCAACCCACCTAGATTAAACTCATTTTCCTCCGCAGGTGGTATAGACATTCTGTTCGATACAGCAGGTAACCGTTTGGCTAAACCAGAAAGCCGCCAGAATGTTGATATTGTGGCTCCAGACGGGACAAATACCACCTTCTTTGGCGACGATATTCCTAACGATACAGATAGCTTCCCGAACTTCTTCGGGACTTCAGCAGCAGCGCCCCATGCAGCAGCAGTAGCAGCCTTGATGCTAGAAGCTGCTGGCGGTTCGGGTAGCTTGACTCCCAGCGAAATTTATTCCGCTATGGAGAAAACTGCCATTGATATGGGAGCTCCCGGCTACGATGACGATAGCGGCTATGGTTTGATTGATGCGAATGCGGCTGTTGCGGCTGTAATTCCTCCCACTATAGAATTTTCCCAAGCTACCTATTCTGTCGGCGAAGGCGATGGCACCACAAACGTTGTTACTCTTACTCGCAGCAACACCACAGGTACTTCGGAAGTACAAGTTAGTATTACAGGTGGAACTGCAACAGGTGGAAGAGATTACAATAATAGTTCCTTCCCACTGAAAGTTGTTTTTAGTGCTGGTGAAAAGAGCAAAACTGTTGAAGTTCCTATTTTTGAAGATACCATTTACGAACCAACAGCGGAAACCATTGATTTTAGCGTGACAACAGTCAGCAATGCCAAGATTGGAACGCAGAGTACAACTACTCTCAATATCAATGATAACGACTCCCAACCCACTGTTAGTTTAAGTTTGTCTGACAGTCCCTTGGCAGAAAATGGCGGTGTGGCAACGGTAACTGCAACTCTGTCCAACGAGTCAACGGAAGATGTAACTGTTAACTTGGCCTTTTCAGGTACTGCAACAGGTAGCGGCACTGACTACACGGCATCCGACAGTTCTATTACAATAACTGCGGGCAATACAACGGGAAGTATTACCCTGACAGGAAATGACGATGCCATAGTTGAAGCTGACGAAACCATTATAGTTGACATTGACAGCGTCACTAACGGTACAGAAGATGGCGTCCAGCAAGTAACAGCAACTATCACCGAAGAGGCGAACAAAGGGGACGACCCCCTCGTTGGTGGCCAAGGAAACGATCGCCTCTTCGGAGGATCTGGGAACGACTATCTCATAGGCGGAGACGGAGACGATACCCTCAGTGGCAGAGATGGAAACGATACCCTCGACGGAGGATATGGGTACGATCTCCTCTACGGAGGATCTGGGAACGACTCTCTCATGGGCGAAAATGGGTACGATACCCTCAGTGGCGGAGATGGAAACGATACCCTCGACGGAGGATCTGGGAACGATACCCTCGACGGAGGAGAGAGCGCCGACTCTCTCATGGGCAGAGATGGGAACGACTCTCTCATGGGCGGAGATGGAGACGATCGCCTCTACGGAGTATCTGGGAACGACTCTCTCATGGGCGAAAATGGGAACGATGTCCTCAGTGGCGGAAATGGAGACGATACCCTCGACGGAGGAGAGAGCGCCGACTATCTCATAGGCGGAGATGGAGACGATAACCTCAGTGGCGGAGATGGAAACGATCGCCTCCACGGAGGAGAGGGCGCCGACTATCTCATGGGCGAAAATGGAGACGATGGCCTCCGTGGCGGAAATCGAAACGATACCCTCGACGGAGGAGAGGGTGCCGACTATCTCATGGGCGAAAATGGGAACGATAACCTCAGTGGCGGCATCGGAAACGATCGCCTCGACGGAGGAGAGGGTGCCGACTCTCTCATGGGCGAAAATGGAGACGATCGCCTCAGTGGCGAAAATGGAAACGATACCCTCGACGGAGGATCTGGGAACGATACCCTCGACGGAGGAGAGAGCGCCGACTCTCTCATGGGCAGAGATGGGAACGACTCTCTCATGGGCGGAGATGGAGACGATCGCCTCTACGGAGTATCTGGGAACGACTCTCTCATGGGCGAAAATGGGAACGATGTCCTCAGTGGCGGAAATGGAGACGATACCCTCGACGGAGGAGAGAGCGCCGACTATCTCATAGGCGGAGATGGAGACGATAACCTCAGTGGCGGAGATGGAAACGATCGCCTCCACGGAGGAGAGGGCGCCGACTATCTCATGGGCGAAAATGGAGACGATGGCCTCCGTGGCGGAAATCGAAACGATACCCTCGACGGAGGAGAGGGTGCCGACTATCTCATGGGCGAAAATGGGAACGATAACCTCAGTGGCGGCATCGGAAACGATCGCCTCGACGGAGGAGAGGGTGCCGACTCTCTCATGGGCGAAAATGGGAACGATCGCCTCGTTGGCGGAAATGGGAACGATACCCTCGACGGAGGATCTGGGAACGATACCCTCGACGGAGGAGAGAGCGCCGACTCTCTCATGGGCAGAGATGGGAACGACTCTCTCATGGGCGGAGATGGAGACGATCGCCTCTACGGAGTATCTGGGAACGACTCTCTCATGGGCGAAAATGGGAACGATGTCCTCAGTGGCGGAAATGGAGACGATACCCTCGACGGAGGAGAGAGCGCCGACTATCTCATAGGCGGAGATGGAGACGATAACCTCAGTGGCGGAGATGGAAACGATCGCCTCCACGGAGGAGAGGGCGCCGACTATCTCATGGGCGAAAATGGAGACGATGGCCTCCGTGGCGGAAATCGAAACGATACCCTCGACGGAGGAGAGGGTGCCGACTATCTCATGGGCGAAAATGGGAACGATAACCTCAGTGGCGGCATCGGAAACGATCGCCTCGACGGAGGAGAGGGTGCCGACTCTCTCATGGGCGAAAATGGGAACGATCGCCTCGTTGGCGGAAATGGGAACGATACCCTCGACGGAGGATCTGGGAACGATACCCTCGACGGAGGAGAGAGCGCCGACTCTCTCATGGGCAGAGATGGGAACGACTCTCTCATGGGCGGAGATGGAGACGATCGCCTCTACGGAGTATCTGGGAACGACTCTCTCATGGGCGAAAATGGGAACGATCGCCTCTTCGGAGGATCTGGGAACGATACCCTCGACGGAGGAGAGGGCGCCGACTATCTCATAGGCGGAAATGGGAACGATTTCCTCGTTGGTGGCATCGGAAACGATACTCTCCACGGAGGAGAGGGCGCCGATACTTTTGTCCTGACGCTGGGCGATGGCGAGGATGGCGGGGATATCATCCAAGATTTTGCTGATGGCATCGACTTAATCGGGCTAACAGTAGGTTTGGGTTCCGACAAGTTGAATTTCGTCTCTCAGGGCCGAAATACCTTGATTAAGATTGGAGACGAAACCCTGGCCACCCTACTGGGCATTGATTCGACCCTGATTAATCCTGATGATTTCATTGAATTTAATTGAAGTTTACCAGGAACGAGGGGCCCGACTACTAGAACTTAGCCCGCGCAGGCGGGCTATATACATGTAAGTAGTTAGACAAAAATAATTGCACATAGCCCGACATGCTCCGGATATGGAGACGAGCGCGAGAGAGTGTGTGAAATTAATTTTGGCGTTGCACAATTACGGGATGATGGGCATAGTTGCAAAAGTCTTAAACCTAGACTACAAGCCAGTTCAGTTATGTGCAAAAAAGGGCATCATCCCCAAAATGTGCAACGCCACACAGCAATTGTTTGAATTATCACTCCTGTGCTGATTATGGGGCTGACTGTGCGGGTAACCAGACTGTAAAGGTGCTCCCTTTACCTAACTTGGATAGCACCGTGACGCGACCACCCATTCCTTCCACTAGGGTTTTGACGATCGACAAACCCAAACCGGTCCCGCCAGTTGCCCGGGCCCTGGTTTCATCTACCCGATAAAATCTCTCAAAGATGCGGGTTTGGTCTGGCAGGGGTATGCCACATCCAGTGTCGCAGACGGCAATTGATGCCTGGGAACCCTGGCGATCTAACTTAACCGTCACCGATTTGTCCGGATCGGAATATTTTACCGCATTGTCAATCAGATTCAGCAGCACCTGTTTGAGACGATTGCAATCTGCTACTACCTCGTGAGATCCTTTGTCTGCGGACAGGATAATTTGACGATTACTATATTGTCGTGCCATCCCCACTACTTCTGACAATAAATCATTCAGCATGACTACCTCTAGCTGAAAGTGGATGTGACCGCTATCTGCCCTGGCTAAGTCGAGTAAATCCTGCAATAATTGGATGGTCCGATCGGCCTCTCCCGCCGCCGTTGCCAAGGCTTCTCGCTGAGGTTCTGTTAAATTAGCACCCCGTCTGAGGGTACTTTGAACATATCCTGCCACAATAGTCAAGGGCGTGCGCAACTCGTGGGAGACATTGCTGACAAATTGTCGCTGTTGTTCCCAAGATTCAGACAGGCGATATAACATGATGTCCAGGGTACGGGCTAATTCTCTCACCTCGCTGGGAGCGCAGTCTAGCTGTACCCGTGCCTTACCTAAATCAGCAGCGGAAATGGCCCCTGCATGCTGAGATATCTGTCGCAGCGGTTCGAGCGATCGCCTGACGTACAGGGCAATGGCCACAGTAATTAGGGCGATCGCCAATATTGTAGCAATCAACAAACTACCCACCATTGAATTTAGCCTCAGGCGATCTGAGGTAATGTCCTGAGCGACATATAAGTGACCTAGCTTTCTACCCTGTACCACCAATGTACCGCTACAAATTGCCATATATTTGTCATTGATGGCATATACTCGGGGGGCCATCTGTTGATTATCAATAGATATTAAATCCGTATATTCCTGACGGTCAACTGCCAATATCGCTGATTTTGTGAGAATGTTGCCATCCGCAGTTTTTACCCACAGAAATAGATTCTTTGTGTTACTCTCATCAATTGCATGTTGTAATCCTATCTCTAGCGGTAACTGTTGGCTATATGTTTCCACATCCCGGGGAAAGCGATCGGCAACATATTGGATATTCTGCTTGTGAGTGTAAATTAGCTGCTGATGCATTTTCATGCTAGTATAAAGGGAAAGGCTGCCCAGTCCCACCGCCGAAACCGCAGCAATACCTACAGTCAGGCGAAACTGTAGCGAATTTGGGTCGAGCGGCCCTGCCAACTTCTGGCGTACAATTAGGGTGGAGCGGCCCTGGCTGCGCCCTACCCAGAGTTGAGAGATTTTTGGGTGCCAAATACTGGGAAATTTCATAATATCAGTATTTCAGATCGACTTTTCTTGCTTTCACTCTTTCAGTTTAACAAGCGATTCTGAGAAAAACATGATATAACTATGAGGATTTGTTATGAAGCAGGGAGAGGGAGAGGAGAGGCGGAGAAGCAGAGGAGGAGACAGCTTAGCAACTAACAACTAACAACTGACAACAACAACTGACAATAAAATGAATATTTTCCTGCAAGCTTATGAATATGCGGCTAATAATCCAGAGGATCTGGTGAAAGCGCTACAGGAACATCTGCTACTGGTAGCAGTGCCACTGGCTATTAGCTTAGTTGTGGGTTTACCCTTGGGATGGCTTTCTTCGCGATCGGCCACTGTCTCGACTATTGTTATTAATACTTTCAACTCCCTGCGAGTAATTCCCAGTCTGGCAATTTTGTTCCTAGCTATCCCCTATTTTGGACTTAGCTTCCAATCAGCGGCGATCGCCCTGACTATTTTAGCCATGCCACCCATTTTGATTAGCACGGATGTCGCCTTCCGCACGATCGATCCCGCCATTGTTGAAGCCGCCTATGGCATGGGAATGCTACCGGCACAAGTGCTGCGCCAGATTGAAATACCCTTAGCCCTGCCCGCGATCGTAGCTGGGATTAAAACAGCTACCGTGGAAGTCATTGCCAGTGCCACTCTAGCTGCTTTTATCGGTGCTGGCGGATTAGGATCCTCGATCGTTCTGGGCTTTGCCCTCTATGATAATTCCGTTCTACTTGTGGGTGCCATTCCTGTCGCCATCCTCGCACTGACTGCTGAAGTCAGTCTCAGTGCTTTACAACGATTCTTACAACCCCCCGTGACTTAAGGAACGCTAAGACTGTAATGGAAAATTGCGTTCCCTGGCGGTCCCCAGGGAACGAGGCGAATGGACATGAATAAATAAATCTACTTTTCTCAATTCTCAATTCTAAGTCTTGCTAACCCGCCTGCTGGGATTAGCTAACCATTCTAGTGCCAACAAGCCGCCATTAATAGCAAAAGCCAGGAGAGAAACGGCGATCGCTCCAGCTAAAATTTTATCATTACGATTTTGAGCAATGCCATCAAACAGGAGAACACCCAGTCCTCCCGCACCAAACTTTGCTCCAACAGTAGCAATAGCAATACCGACAATTGCTGCGATCCGCAACCCGGCGATAAAAATCGGCAATATCAGTGGCACCTGCACCCACCACCACCGCTGCCAAGGATTCATCCCCATGCCCCGCGCTGCTGCGCTAATTGTAGCAGGAATCGATTCTAGTCCTACTACCAGATTCCGTACCAGAATCACTTGGGCATAGATAACCATACCAGCAATCACTGAGGCCGGATTTAACCCAAAAATTGGCACTAGGAGAATAATTAGTGCTAGACTCGGGATGGTGTATAAGACCCCCAGCAACCCGAGCGCTGGTACTTTCAACCAGCGGTAGCGCGTGACTAGCAATCCTATAGGTAAAGCGATCGAGACGGCGATCGCCAGGGTCGTGCCAATTAATAGCAGATGTTCCAGCAGGAGACTCCCAACAACTCCAGGATTCTTAATTATATAGCTCACGGTAATTTGTCAATGGTTAATTGTTAATCGTCAATTGACATAATAATATTCTTCGCATTATTTACCTTAATACCGTAGGTTTGGTTAAGGTAAGCGTTACCCAACGTTGCACAATCACGGGATGATGGGTCTCTTTGCATAAGTCTTAAACGTAGACTATAAGCCACTTTCAGTAGCGTTTTGCTGGTGCAAACATAGGCATCATCCCCAAAATGTGCAACGCCCCCAACGGAACTAGCTTATTGGGGTTCGTACCTCAACCAAATCTACATTTGCTTCGTCGCAATAGCGCTACGCGCACTTCGTATACGCAATTCACAACCAGGTTATTCCTTGTGTTGAGCTGCTACAGAATTACGAATATAATCGAGAGTTAAGACACCAACAGGGCGATCGCCATCTCGTACCGTCAGCGAACTAGCACCAGTCCCCAGCATCAGAGATAAAGCCTGACGGAGATTATCGTCGCGGGCGATCGTCGGATTATCCTTAGATATATCACCTGGTCCTGGCCAGTCAGTTAGTTTCAGGTCAGTCATAGCAGTTTCCACCCGTAATAGACTCAGCTGACGGACCATATCATCCGCCCCGACGAGGTCATGGACGAACTGATTAGCAGGCTGAGTCAGGATCTTAAAAGGCGTATCGTACTGTACAATTTTACCTCGATCGAGAATCAGGATTTTATCAGCCAGCCGCAAAGCCTCCTCCACATCGTGGGAGACAAACAAAATAGTTTTATGCAGTTGCTGCTGGAGGTAGAGGATTTCATCTTGGAGAGTCTCCCGGGTGATAGCATCGATCGCCCCAAAAGGTTCATCCATCAACAGCACATCAGGGTCGCCAGCTAAAGCTCTGGCCAACCCCACCCGTTGCTGTTGTCCCCCAGAGAGTTGTCCCGGATAGCGGTTACGATATTCTTCAGGAGGCAATTCTATCAGCTTCAGCAACTCATCAATGCGAGACTGATATTTAGCCCGAGGCCACTCCAGCAACTTAGGTACGACAGCGATATTCTGAGCAACTGTCATGTGGGGAAACAAACCAGACTGCTGAATCACGTAGCCAATTTTACGTCGTAGCTTAGTCACCTCCATCTCACGGATAGCAGTCTCGTGCAGATAAATGCTCCCAGATGTCGGTTCATATAAACGGTTGACCATCTTCAGCAGCGTCGTTTTCCCACAGCCCGAAGGTCCTAAAATCACTACCAGGTCCCCTGCTGCTATCTCACAACTGCAATCATCCACCGCCCGACGGGTTGCACCGGGGAAGGTTAGGGATACGCGATCGAAACGGATAGTCATTGTTAAATTGCTAATTGTTAATTGTTTATGAGTCCTTGTTGAATCAGAAATTCCCTCGCCACATCAGCCGGTTCGCCCTGCTTACCGCTCACTTCATAGTTGAGGCGCTGCATGACTTCATCCGTCAACAGAGGGAAGATAGAATTAAGAGCATCGCGAATACCTGGATATTTGTCCAATGTCTCCTGGCGCACCACCGGGGCAACTTGATAGACCGGGAAAAACTTTTTATCATCTTCTAGCACAACCAGATTAAAAGCACTAATCTCCCCATCCGTCCCAAAAGCTACCACCACATCTCCTTGGCCATCTAGCAGTCCTTTATATCTTAAACCTGGATCGACAACCTTAATTTGCTTAAATTCCAAATTCCCATATACTTGCTTGAGTCCAGGCAAACCATCTTCTCGCGCTTCAAACGTTGATGTTCCGATCAGCACCAACTCACTAGCTAAGTCAACCAGATCGGATATTTTCTTAATCCCCAATTTTTCCGCATCTTCACCGGTCATCGCCAAAGCCCAAGTGTTATTCATCGGGGCTGGGGAAAGCCAAACCAAGTTATATTTTTCCTTGTAACCTTTGGCAACTTTATCGAACACCTGCTGGGAATTGCTACTAGGAGGCAGTTTGAGTACAGTTGTCAATGCTGTCCCAGTATACTCTGGATACAAATCTATTTCACCGTTTTCTAAACCCGCTTGTATTACTGGCGTACTACCTAAGCTCAGCTTCCGTTCCACCTTGAATCCCCGATCTTCTAACATTATAGCATACATTTCTCCCAAAATATACTGTTCTGTGAACTGTTTTGAAGCTACTTTGATCCTGCGGTCAGTACTGCCATTACCACCATTACATGCTACGACGACGATCGCCGTGAGTAAAGCCAGCAAAGATAGGACAATTAAGCGACGAACTTGTTTCATGTAACCTCCTTTGTTAGTTGTTAGTTAACATTCCTGCTTGCATCAGAAATTCCCTAGCCACATCAGCCGGTTCCCGCTGCTTACCACTCACCTCATAGTTGAGGCGCTGCATGACTTCATCCGTCAACAGAGGGGCGATCGCATTGAGGGCGTCGCGAATACTCGGATATTTCTCCAGCGTCTCCTGACGCACCACCGGGGCCACTTGATAGATCGGGAACAACTTTTTATCATCTTCTAGCACAACCAGATTAAAAGCACTAATTTCTCCATCCGTCCCAAAAGCCACCACCACATTTCCTTCACCATTCATTAGTCCTTTATATCGCAAACCAGAGTCGATCGGCTTAAATTCCTTCAATTCAAAATCACCATATACTCGCTTTAGCCCGGGCAAAGCATCTTCTCGCGTCTTGAAAGCTGGTGGTCCGAGGAGGATCAATTTATCTGCCTTAGCAATCATATCTGAGATATTTTTAATGCCCAATTTTTCCGCATCTTTCTTAGTCATCGCCAAAGCCGTCGTGTTATTCATCGGTGCCGGTTCCAGCCAAACCAAGTTATATTTTTCCTTGTAGGCTTTAGCAACCCTATCGAACACCTGCTTCCCGTCGCTACTCGGAGGCCGTTTGAGTACAGCTACCAATGCTGTTCCCGTGTACTCTGGATACAAATCTATTTCTCCACTCTTCAAACCCGCTTGTAATACTGGCGTACTACCTAAATTCAGCTTCCGTTCCACCTTAAATCCCTGTTCTTCTAATATTATAGCATACATTTGACCCAAAATAAACTGTTCTGTGAAATCTTTGGAACCCACTTTAATAGTCAGGTCAGCATTACTCTTACCATCACCATGACAGGCTACTACTATAATAGCCGTGAGTAAAGCCAGTAAAGACAGGGTCATTAAGCGACGAAACTGTTTCATATAACCTCCTTAGCTGCGCCTTCTACAGGGCCACTCCCTGAGGCAGAACCTGCGGGCGATGTCTCCTCTTGTAGCCAATTGGGTAAACAACCTGCTCTATTATATAGCTTATAGTCAAAATCTGTGCAGAAATTCCCTAGCCACCTCAGCCGGTTCCCCCTGCTGACGGGTGTGGTCAAAAACAGTTGGTACGGGGAGATCCTCGCGGGGTGCGAGTTGCCTGAGGAGAGCATATCTGTTGATTTATGTCATAATTTGCGGAAGAATGCCAGTCGCCCCTACAGGGGGAACAGACAGATGGGGGGTCCATAAACGATCGACGGGTTTTGACCACACTCAGGGGTGGGAGGACGATAAACCTGACCAGATTCCTCTCCCCCCAGGGGTGGGAAGACGATAAACCTGACCAGATTCCTCTCCCCCTAGGCTAGGTTGACGATAAACCTGACCAGATTCCTCTCCCCCCAGGGGTGGGAGGACGATAAACCTGACCAGATTCCTCTCCTCCCAGGGGTGGGAGGACGATAAACCTGACCAGATTCCTCTCCCCCTAGGCTAGGTTGACGATAAACCTGACCAGATTCCTCTCCCCCTAGGCTAGGTTGACGATAAACCTGACCAGATTCCTCTCCTCCCAGGGGTGGGAGGACGATAAACCTGATCAGATTCCTCTCCCCCTGGGCTAGGTTGACGATAAACCTGACCAGATTCCTCTCCTCCCAGGGGTGGGAGGACGATAAACCTGACCAGATTCCTCTCCTCTCAGGGGTGGGAGGACGATAAACCGGGTGTGGTCAAAAACGTACTTCTGGAGGGATGATGTATTCTGGGAAAAGTCTGCCTCGGCGGGGTTTGCGCTTTGGTTGGATTAAAGTCATGGCTTGAAAGGGTGTTTAGGGTGGACGTGCTGGTTTCTATTATCCGATATGAGCGGCGATCGCGCGCCTTTGGGTGTGGTCAAAACCCGTTGATCGTTTATAGGCCCTCCCAGAAGAAGCAGGGAGCAGGGAGCAGGGAGCAGGGAGAGGGTGTCTGTCGGATACCCTGTAGGGGCGACTGGCATTCTTGCGCAAGTTATGACATAACTTGATAGATGGACAGTCCGAATTGTGCTTCTAGCACACACCACATCTGCTTCATTATTCATTTGAACGAAAGCTTAATAAGGACCGAGAAATCGTTCTCCATTAAAGTGAATCATGTGAGTCGGTTCCTCTGCTACCCATACTTCTGTTTCCCAAGAGATTTGATGGATATATTTTGCCATGTCACTACGGGTCAGGAAAGCCGTCACGAATACAAGGCCAGCAGTTGAATTTGTAAATACTGCTTCCAGTTCATTTCGGCGCTTTGCATCTACAGGACCATGACTTGTTACCGCTTCAATTAAAACCAACCAATTACGTTTTAGATAATGAACTACAACATCCGGCATTTTCCCGTATGCATCAAAGTTAACTCCTATATTTTTAAGGTACTCTTGATTACATAGTTGCCACTTATTATCGGCATCACCTATATATATCACCTTTCCGCCCGGAGTGAACAGCTCACAAAAATCTTCAATAATAAGCTTTATCAGTTTGTTTTGCCCGCCAGGAGACAAAGATATTGTTTTCCCTGAAGCCAGCGTGACAGGAATTCGTTTCATTTCCCGTTCACGCGCATACCTTTTTTTCAGTGTCTCTATAGATGATAAATATGTTTTTAAATTTGGCATCCATTCTTCTGTGCCATAAATACGCAGCAACTTCAGGATACTTTCGTCAACACTATAAACTGTGTCCGGACTATTAGTTGGTCTTGTTGGCTTATCTGGGTTGATCTTAATAATACCAGCATCTAAAAACTGGTGTACGGTGTGGCGACGAATTGTTTCGCGAGTGTTAGGTGCATATTCTCTGCCATAATTTTGTTTTATGAATTGCATAATAGGCGTAATTCCCATGAGCGGATTACTTGCTTGAGACCAAAAACTATCTGACTTGAGAGCGAGGAGGGCAAGTAATGTCAGAGCCGATCTATCGTTTTGCTGTCGCTCCGGCAAACCAAGCGCTTTCAGGATAGATTTTGCCTCTTCTATTTTCTGTACTGTTTTGTCAGATCTCTGCTGCCCAGACATGAAACTCTAATACTCCTTCATGAAGTCAAAAGATAGCTGTATTGGTTCTTGGGATGCTGCTGTGGGTGTTGGCTTACCCTCTAAATATTGTTTAACAGAATCAGCGATCGCTTTTGCCAACAAAGGCGGCACGGCATTGCCAATTTGATAGCACTGACTGTCAAAATTACCACAAAACTCAAACCAGTCGGGAAAACTTTGCAGGCGTGCTCCCTCCCTGACAGTTAACCGTCGCCTCCTGCCATCGGGCAAGCGAATGCGGAGCATATCTCCCGTAGCGGCGGCGAGGTTGCGACAGGTGACGGTTCTGGCGGGAGCATGCAAGTGCAAGTCTCTGGGGGTGACGCATTTGGAAGCACGCTCGTATTTTTGGATATATTTATCCATGCTGGGGGTGAGAAATTTGGCATCAGAAGGTACAGTAAAGGCTAGATCTCCGAGGGCTTCCCCGGCGGTGTAGGTCGAGTGAAAATGGGTTTTTGGTGGCCATTGCCAACCGCCTTTGTGGGCAATGCAAAACAGTCGCTCTCGTCGCTGGGGTACACCGTAATGAGCGGCTTTGAGTATTTCCCATTCTACATGATAACCGATATTTTTTAAGGCCGCGACAATTTCGGCAAAATATGTTTTATTTTTATACAGCATTCCCCGGACATTTTCAAAGATGGCGATCGGGGGTTGATAGCGTTCTACGGCGCTGATAAAAATGGGGAAACCGTCGCGGCTGTCTTTGAGTCCCCGCTGGTGGCCGCTGACGCTAAAAGGTTGGCAAGGGGGTCCGCCGATAATAGCGGCGGCTTCTATTTCTAAATCAGAGTTTGGTGATAGAGTGACTTGGTAGCAACTTCCCTGTAAGTTGTGACGGTATGTGGCGCTGGCATCCGGCAGCATTTCATAACCGACAGTTCTCAACCCGGCGGCTTCAAAACCAAGTGCCATACCGCCGCATCCAGCAAATAAATCTATAGTTAAAAGTGCCGATTTTGGCGGTGGATTGGGGGGCAGTTCTGCGGCTAATAATTCCTGGTAGGTTAGTTTGTTGGCCTCGTTAGTGGTTGTCATCGATACCCGGGACGAATATTCTCAGGTTTACTGCAATTCGATTATTTGTTATCTTTTATTTTTTATTTTTTATTTTTCATTGAGTAAACTAAGCTGTCGCGCATTTAAGGACAAAAATTGCTTACCTTCTCTATTATATAGCTTATAGTCAACAATCGCCAACCATTGTCTCACGCCTTAAACTGCTTAAATTAAAAATCACTAGAGTCCTACTTTAGACAGAGGCAGACCCTAGTCATTGACTCTGACTGCTATAGCCCAATGCTGACCCTGGGTTTGGCGAAGTCGTAGAGATTCAGCAAACCGCCAATGCTGTATCCATAGTAAGTAGAAGAATGGAACTCACCCTGTCCAATGGTCAGCCATTTATTCAGTTCCGATCGCGTAGCGTGCGCGCAGCGCATTCGCAGCCACGCCTCATTAGTAGCAGCGGTAGCAGGATCTCCAACAGCCCACCCACTCCCATCCATCAAGGCCAGATCAGAAACTCGTTGCATGAACATATGGTTCTCAGTACCGCCCTCGTCCCATTCCAGAACGCCCGGGAGATCCAGCATGCTGCGGTAGGAGGCTTTGACTTCCGGGGGCATAATATCCCGGAAGTCAAAGAAGATGCGAATGTCGAAAATACTGCGGAAGTGGTATAAATCCCTTTTGTCTCGCTCTAAACTAAGGAGAATATCCCAAATCTGCTCCCGATATCGTATTGCTCTGATAAGCTCAGGCGTGAGAGAATGACTGGCAGTAGATACTTGTGGGGGTCGCCGATGTTTCTCCGTCGCCACCAGCCATCCAGTTTATCTAAGTCCCCACCCCCGCCGCCCCAACCCTAAAGGGTCGGGCTACAGTTACGAAGCCCACGCTCCGGGCCCCGGAGCGTGCAGGGGCTTTCCAGGGGTAACTTTTTGCTTACCTGGTAAAGGCGCGATCGCGTCGGACGAGGCAATCAAGTTTAGGAGGACTATTATGACCAGAATTTTGACTTTCATCGCCGTATTTTGCTGTACTTCTTTATATTATGAAGGATAAAAATGGTAAAGTATACTTGGTAGGGGCTGGAGTCGGAGATGTTGGCTATCTTACCATGAGGGCCCATCAACTACTTGCCCAAGCCGAAGTTTTAGTTTATGATGCTCTCGTAGATAGTCAGTTGTTGCAGTTAGTCCCCAATAATTGTCTGCAACTGCATGTGGGGAAACGGGGCGGTCAACCCAGTACGCCCCAAGGGGAAATTAATCGGTTGCTGGTAGCATACTGTCAGCAAGGAAAACAGGTAGTGCGGCTGAAAACTGGCGATCCCTTTATTTTTGGTCGCAGTCGGGCGGAAATTGAGAGCTTAATAGCTGCTGGCTGTGCTTTTGAGGTGATTCCCGGTATTTCTGCCGCTACCGCCGCACCTCTTTGGGCCCTCATTCCCCTCACAGATCGGGACTTGAGTCGCTGTTTTGCTGTGGTGACTGGTCACAATCCCGCTATACTAGATTGGCATACCTTAGCCCAGATTGATACCTTAGTAATTTTAATGGGAGGCTCTAGCCTAGAGGAAATTGTGCTACATTTGCAGGCAAATGGCCGATCGCCGTCAACCCCGATCGCGATTATTCGCTCTTGCGGCAGTCCCCAGCAGCAGATTTGGACAGCACAGCTTCAGAACATTGTCCGGGAAACGGCGGGAGAATCTCTCTCGCCAGCGGTAATGATAATTGGAGAAGTGGTAAAACTGCGAGAATATTGGCTTCATCAGAAAATTATGGATGTACCACCATTAACAGGTAAAACGATCTTAGTAACCCGTTCTGCCGGACAGTCTAGTCAATTTGGGCAGATGTTGCAACAGGAGGGGGCACGGGTAATAGAAATGCCGGCTTTGGAAATCGGACCGCCATCCAGTTGGGAGGAACTGGATAATGCTATATTACATTTATCGGACTTCAGTTGGTTAATTCTCACTTCCGCTAACGGGGTAGATTACTTTTTTGAGAGACTGCAAGCACGAGGACAAGATAGTCGGGCCTTGGCAGGGGTAAAAATAGCAGTAGTCGGGAAAAAAACAGCCGCGAGTTTGCAGCAACGAGGTTTACAACCAGACTTTATCCCCCCCGAGTTTGTAGCAGATGCTTTGGTAGCACATTTCCCCGAGAAGTTAGAGGAACAAAAAAAAGTTCTATTTCCCCGGGTAGAAAGCGGCGGACGCCAGGTATTGGTGCAGGAATTAACCGCCAAAGGTGCAGAAGTGGTGGAGGTTCCTGCTTACGAGTCCCGCTGTCCCGAGAAAATATCCCCTTCAGCGTTAGACGCCCTGCAACGACAAGCAGTAGATGTAATAACTTTTGCCAGTTCCAAAACTGTGAAGAATTTCTGTAAGTTAATATCAGCAGCAGATGGGGTATACTTAGATAAAGTTTGTATTGCCTCCATCGGCCCCCAAACCTCCCAAACCTGCCGTCAACTTTTGAGGCGAGTGGATATCGAAGCACGGGAGTATACTTTGGAGGGGCTCAAAGAGGCGATCGGGCAATGGGCAATGGGCCAGGTAGGACAGAGATAATGACAAAAGTCAGCTGAAAAAAGGCACGGAAAAACTGAACGCTGCTGCTTTAGAGATAAAATAAGTAATCTAAAATGCTTGATAGTTAATTGCCCTCGAAGCCATTGGGATCCAGATCCTATGAAACGAATTATCGGTCTTACCGGCGGGATTAGCACTGGTAAAACTACTGTCTCTAATTATCTGGCTGATGTCTACAAACTGCCAGTATTAGATGCTGATGTCTATGCTAGAAATGCCGTGCAACCAGGTTCCCCCGTACTGGAGAAAATTGCCGCCCGCTACGGTAGCAATATCCTCTTACCTGATGGTACTCTCGATCGCCCCCAGTTGGGAGAGATTATTTTTCGCAACCCCTCCGAACGTCAGTGGTTAGAAAATATCATTCATCCAGAAGTGCGCGATCGCTTTCTGGCAGCCATCCATCAACTCTCGGAAACCATAGTCTTAGTCGTACCCTTGCTATTTGAAGCTCGGATGACTGATTTGGCGACCGAAATTTGGGTAGTATCTTGCGATCGCCAACAGCAAATTGACAGACTGATGCAGCGTAACGCCCTCAGTGTAGAGCAAGCGGAAGCCCGCATCAATGCTCAGATGCCCATAGAGAAAAAGTGCCAACAAGCTGATATAATATTAGACAATTCATCTAGCATAGAAATGTTGTTAAGACAGGTAGATGCAGCCTTTCTTCGCCATCTCCGGACAGGCGAGACAAGTCCTACGCAACAACGAGCGCAGCCGCCGCAATAGCTAAAGATACACCGAGAAACACGAGATCCCAACTACTTACGGACTGCTTCGGAACCGGAGATTGAGATTGGCCATATCCTCGTAACCGCATGGCTTGATATACTCTTTCTGACTGTTCGTAACTGCGTACCAGCAGAGTGCCAACTAATGACGCTAACACCCGCAAATTACGATAACTTAATTTGTTACCCTGAAAGCCCCGCAGTTTCATCGCCAGCTTCATCATCCGCAGCCGATCGCCCAATTCCTCCAGATAGCGATAAGATAACAGCATCATATCTGCTAAAACTGACGGCAGTCCTAACCCCTGCATCGCCTTAATACTGGTCAAAAAGGGTGTCGTGCCCAACATAACTAGGGCCACTGTGAAAATGCATAAAAACCTCGTCGCCATCAAGACCGCAGCCAGACATCCTTCTAACCGCAAAGCTAATGATCCCATGCTGAAAATAACTGTATCCCCCGCTACAAATGGCAACAGTCCCACCATCCCCAACAGAAAAAAACTCGGGTAGCGCAGTCGCCTCAGCAGGAAAGATATCGGTAGCTGCGAAACCCGGTACAGAGCGATCGCTAAGGCCGCCATCCCTGGCAGTAAACCCAGATGCTGCACTCCGGAGAAGGCGAAAATTAACGCCATCAAACCAACTAGCTTGCATCTCGGTTCCCACCGATGGATGGGCGATTTTAAGTATGCGTAGGAGTCTAATCCCAGTTTCATTAACTTCTAAGCATTTCGGGCTTGACTCGTTCCAGAAACAATGCTACCATTGCCGTAAACATGCCCTCGATCGCCATCAAGGGAATCTGTGCTAACATCAAAGCATAGATAGCAGTTTTTTCCGCTTGCACGTAGATATCCGCTGGAATATTGGTAATAATTAGCGAGAAAAAGATTGACGCTGTCAGTCCGACCCCGATCGCACCGGCCAGGAAACCAAAAATTCCCGTCCATAGCTTGCTTTCGGGCCCCAGCAGTTCCCGGACTTGGAAAGCGTAACCCGCAATTAATGCCGGCACTCCCATCAAGATTGCATTTATCCCCAGGGTAGATAAACCGCCATGCCCAAACACGACCGCCTGGAAAAACAATCCTACCAGAATCGCGGGAAAAGCATAATAACCCAGCACCGCCCCTAAAAGTCCATTTAACACCAAATGGACGCTCGTGGGCGGCACCGGAATGTGAATGGATGAAGCTGCAAAAAAAGCTGCCGTTAGCAGAGACGCCTTGGGAATGTTCTCTTGGGAATTTTTATCCCGATCGATCTGGCGCAGAGAGAACCAAGTCACTCCGCCAGTCATCCCATAACCCCCGATCGCCACAGCGGCGGGCAGAATACCGTCAGGAATGTGCATTTTTATTGTGCCGTGAAAAAAACAATGCCGTGCCTACAAATCCCCAGATTACCGCACCTGCGATCGCAAATTTCTGGAGAGGATTTACGGTTGACTTGGGGGACTTTTGCCCCACATCGCCGATGGCAATACTGACGATCTCACCGTGACCAGCAAGGCGTACCTTTACCTGCCAAGATCCTACCACATCAGGGGTAAACATAAACTGACCCAGTTCGTCAGCAGTACCTTGCAACCAGGGGGTGGCCAGTTCATCAGGAGCATAAACTGTGATTTGGGCATTTGCCATCGGTTCGCCAGAGTCGTAGGTAGCCTTAATTTCAACTGCTTGGATAATTTTATGTTCCACGATCGCGCCATGGGCGCTCGCCTCAGTCGGCCAACCCATAACTGAGCAAAAAATCAGTGGGATTACCAATTTACAATTCATGTTCCTGCTCTAGGTGAGTCTCAAGAGAAATCACAATAGTCGATCATACAAGATAAAGAATGAGGGTGTCCCCCTTTCTTTATACTGGATTTATAATTAATCTAATGTTAGAGACTCTTGACAATGACCTTCCCCGACGTGACCGAGAGAAACTAAAGTTTTCTTCAGCTTCTGATAATCTTGAGGTGAAAGACTCTGCTTGAGAGTCGCCATATCTACCTCCAACCTGCCATTATTTGCCAATGCTGCCAGGGGTGCGAAGCCTAGTGCTCCGATGTTAATCTCCTCGTCCGGTGGCACGTCGCCGTCACCGAAGATGTGGTCGATGTGGAAAGTCGCTTCTACCTCAGCGGTGCCTCCTGGTGAGAGTATCCCTTTGCGCTGTTCGCCGACAAACTCCCCACAACTATAAGCGTATTCCCGGTCGATGGCGATCGCAAACTCGATAACTTGACTACTCTTGATAGCTGTACCCTCCATCACCAGCACGTAACCTTTGGCAGGTCCGGAGGTAGCCTTGACCATTTTCCAAGAGAGAGCATTGTAACGACCCGCTGGGGCATCTGTAAATTCATGTACCAGAATTGGATCGGCGTTCGCGTCACCGGCTGCTAGATCCATAGTCTTTACTGTATTGAGGACGACAGAGGCGTCTACCTCCGGGTTACTCTGAGTTGCCGTAACATCGGCCAGGGTGACGTACAAATGATTGAAGCTGATGTTCCAGCCATCCTTCGATAGGAAGCCCTGGCGCACGAAGTCTTCACCGTTAGCGAGAATTTGCAGCGTCCCGCTGGGGACCGTTTTATTATCTGGCGTCGCGCATCCCCAGAGAGTCCCGATCGCCAGAAACCCGAGACTCCCCAAAATCACTAGCTTTTGTCTCATCCAGTGCCTACCTGCTATGCCTACAAACAATAGCTTACAGGTTTTAATCCAGCTTGACAATGCCCAGAGGGGGCATTTAGTTGGCGGTAGATCGTAACAAACTGCCCTAGAACCCATGTAAACCAAGACTCCCCCGTTATACATCAGTTAACGGGGGAGTCTCAAGATAGCGCTCATGATGATGTGATGGCATCAGTCGATTGGGCAATGCAGTTTTAAGCCAGTGGGACTGGAAATGCAACTGCGGGATGGCTTAAAAGAGATAGCCTATGGGAAGTGGGAAGGTCAGTTACCAGAAACGGTAAATAGAGATTTCCACGATGACTACGTCCGCTGGTTAACGGATCCGGGTTGGAATGCACCGACAGGGGGGAAAGAGGAGTAGACATCGCCCGTCGTTCCGAAGCAGTGATTCACGAGATCGGCGAGAATTATCAGATAGGGAATGTTTTGGTAGTCTCCCACAAAGCAACTATTAGAATAATTCTATGTAACCTATTGGGAATTGATGTGGGACGCTTCCGCGATCGCATCGCCATGCCAGTTGGGGGAGTCAGCGTAGTGGAGTTAGGAGTTCACGGTCCTCTGATGCATGCATTGGCAGACCGCAGCTATCTGGAGGAAAACCTGCGATCTGTACCCGGTCATTAATATATTGATAGTTACGCGATAAGAATAGAGGCGAACCATGAGAATAAGAGACAAAATATGTAGTCGGTTTTCAACCGACTTTAGCTATTAGGCGGGGGTTTGAACCCCCGCCGGGCCAGGAGGCAAAGAGACAAAATATGTAGTCGGTTTTCAACCGACTTTAGCTATTAGGCGGGGTTTGAACCCCCGCCGGGCTAGGAGGCAAAGAGACAAAATTTGAACCCCCGCCGGGCCAGGAGGCAAAGAGACAAATAGACTGTTGAGTTGGGAATAAATGGGATGAAAATATTGGGGTGGTGATAAATATGTAGTGATGCATTATCTATCCCGATAAACATTTGTTGTAATAATGTACAAAATACCAAATAGCTCCGATGTGATTTTCTAGTTTCTTGGAGAATGATAATGTTTTACGAACCAAACGACTAATTCTTTGTCTTAATGTGTTGTTTAGCCTTTCAATATGATTAGTTTTTCCAGTTTCTTTACCTACTGGTTTATGACGTTTTTTGGGGATTACTGTGTTATAAGCTTCCCAAAAATATGTGTAAAAAACTGCGCCGATAAACAGGAGGTAAAGATTTCCACAATTTTTTTGCCGATTCCCGACTGCGAGCGCCCACATAAACTCCAACTATTTCTCTAGTTTTTGTATCTAACGCTAACCAAATCCATTGCTTATTTTCTTTATTCTCCACAAAAGACCACATTTCATCACATTCAATAGTCATTTTCCCTTTTGGCTTGTCTAAAACCTTTATCTCACGCGGAGTTTCCGCATATTTTTTATTAACATAATCTTGGAGCAAAGTTTTGGAAACTCCAACTTGACGTGCAATTCCAGCTAAAGAAATTCTCTCAAGTAAAAGGCCATCTATTTTCTTTTTTGTTTCTGATGATATCGTTTTATTGGTAGGGTTTTCAACAAATTGCCTGCCACAGTCTTTACACTTATGTTTTTGCTTTTTGTTATGAGTACTACCGTTTTTTACTGTTCGCTCACTTTGACAGTGGGGACAAGAAGGTCGCAAGCATAAATCTGATGATGTGTTCATAAATTTAGACATTGTTTTTACCAATAACAATATAGCATTGTGACAACTAATTATACATGATTATCTCTGATATTTTTGATAAATTAAACTTATCAATGGTAATGAAAAATGTTATATTATCCCTTTGAAAAGCAAGGATTAATAGAGGGATAAAATGTTATATCACTACATATTTATCACTACCGAAAGGATTGGTAGTGATAAACATGTAGTGATGTGATGGCTAGTCTGTCCCAATAGGTGTGGGGATGTGGCATTTTCAATTTTTCGGCTGGGAGCTGAAATGCCTGAAATATCGTTATTTGACTTGCCGTTGGATGCCACTATTGCGATCTCCGTCTGAGCTTTCTTGTGCTAACATCACTACTTGTGACCCACTACCTATCAATGCAGACGTTGCGAGTCACTTCCATCAGCCAGGCTTTGAAATTGATGATTTTTTCCCCTAACTTTTGCACCTTTCCCCAAGCCTTGATCCGGGCCCGACTCAGAGCATCTTCGGCCTCCGTTGGGTTAAAGTTCATCAACTTGAGACAGCAGCGATAAAGCTTGTTTTCATGTTCCAGCCATTCCTGCCAAAACTGAGAGACTATCTCGGGCTGGCCACTCTCTGTCCAGGCCCTGTCCCGAAAGTCTTTCCCTCTCACACTTGCTAGACCCCTCATTATACTTCTCTATATAAACATTAAATTGTCAAGTCAACAACTCTTTACCCAACTGTGGGTTTGGCTTGGGGCTACGGGTTTCTTCGTGCTTACCACATACACAACAGACGGTCTTTCTCTCCCATTGCTGAAAATTTTTTTCCTATCTGGGGTGACAACTTGCTGAAATCTTTACCCAGTAAGGGGTGTGGTCAAAACCCGTTGATCGTTTATGGGCCCTCCCAGCTGTCGGATACCCCTGTAGGTTAGACCACCCCCTCGGATGTCTGTGTCTGCCTAGAGCGTGCAGGGGCTAGAGTACATGCATCGGGCAGCGTCCGGTTCGTTGCCCGGGGAGCTGGCACCCAGCTATCAACTACTTTTGACCACACCCCCCAGTAAGGAATTCAGCCCATTTTCTCGACAACAGACTATACACGACAGACGCTCCTTCCCTCCCCTTCCTGACTTCTTCGGAGCAATATTTTCCGAAACCAGGGGCACATACCTGCTGAAACCCTTACCCAGTAATAATTTCAGCCCATTCTCCTTCCCTCACATTCAGCCGGACTCATTTCGACAGTATCCCCCACCCATTCAATCTTTTATCCCCCACCCATTCAATCTTTTGTAGGTAAAGCATTGCTGGTCGAGAGATGAAATCATCTCTCGACCAGCAACCCGTCCCATTGCGAGGGTGGCGCATCTCAATGCCAGAATTAAGAAACCAGGTTTCTTGTCCAAACTTGGTTTCTGGGCTACCGGTGTAGTACACAGGAGCATCTCAATTCAAAATTGAGAAACCTGGTTTCTGAGCTACCGGTGCAGATCGCCGCCGCAAAAGTGAGATGTACCCCATTGTGGAAGCAACAGGTTGGGTGTAACATCTCGACGGCACAATGGAATTGGTAGCAGAGATACCTGGTATGATTGGGCAATATTGCCCGTTCAATGTCAGGATCGATCGAGGAATGATTAAAACGGGCAGGCGAGACGCCCGCCCGACGTTTCCTCCCCGGGCAGGCGTCTCGCCCGCCCGACGTTTCTCCCCCGGGCAGGCGAGACAAGCCCCACGACCCACTGGGTTACCGGGGCCATTGCCTTCCAACCCCTGAATTTCCCCACCGGTTCGGCCCGCTGGATCGCAATTCGTATCAAGGTACCGCCCCATTTACCTTGGTACTCAAACAGTTTTTGTTCCCCTTCTACCGTGACAGCATTGGCTACCAACCTGCCTCCCACAGGCAGGGCCTGCCAACAGATTTCCAATAACCCTGGAACAGTTAATCCTCCGCCGATGAAAATAGCATCTGGTTGAGGTAAATCTGTTAACGCCTCTGGGGCAGATCCTGGGATGATTTTCAGATTCGGCGTTCCGAGGGCGATCGCATTATCTGCTATATATTGTAAGCGCGTGGGATGCCGTTCGATCGCCATAGCTTGACAGCGGCGATCGCACCGCATCCATTCAATCCCAATGGAACCGCAACCCGCCCCCACATCCCATAAAAGTTGTCCTGGGGAGGGTGCCAGGGCCGACAGAGTCATGGCACGAACTTCCCGTTTTGTCAACTGTCCGTCATGGTGGTAAGCAGTATCGGGGAGTCCGGGAACGCGAGATGCGGGGATTAAGGGATTACAGGGGATGCAAGTAAGCGCGATCGCATTCAAATCAGCTATATCCGTGGCATTCCAGGAAGAAGCAATGCCGGAGATCGATCGTTCCTTGGGGCCGCCCATCCGTTCTAAAACCACCATTTTACTATCGCCAAATCCTTTGGAAGTCAAGAGTTTAGCCACTGTTGCAGGGGTCCGGACGTCGGCACTCAATAGTAATAATCTCGCCCCTGGATAAAGTACCCCATTCAATAAAGCCGGGTCGCGACCGCACAAACTCAAGGTTTCCACATCCGTTAAGGACCAACCCAAACGACTACAGGCTAGACTGAAGGTTGAGGGAGATGGTACGATCGTGATTTCGGCGATCGCGATCCGGCGGGTGAGGGTAACTCCAATACCATAGCACATCGGATCGCCACTGGCCAGAACGCAGACAGCTTGCCCGCGACGACGGATGATTTCCTGCACCGAATTTGCAATAGGAGAAGTCCAGAAAAGTTTTTCCCGTGAATCTTCTGGTAGCATGGCTAAGTGACGTTCTCCACCGACTAAGACCTCTGCTTGGTCAATCAGCGATCGCCCCACCGGGTTAACCCCCAGCAGTCCATCTTCGCCGATGCCCACAATTGACAGCCACTTGCGCATCTTTATCTCAATTCCCAATTCTCCATTCTCCATTCTCCCATGATTGATTATTCGCAATGGCGATGAAATTTACCGCAAATCCTTTGCGATGATTCGAGAGGAAGCGAAACTAGAAGGATTATCTGAAGATTTAGCCCTCGTGGCAGTAAGGCTGATTCACGCCTGCGGCATGACAGATTATAGAAGATTTAGCTGCTTCATCCGATGCAGTCGCAGCGGGACGCGCTGCATTAACCAAGGGTGCGCCAATTCTTTGTGATTCTCAAATGGTAGCAAATGGGATTATCCGCGATCGGTTGAGTGGGAATAATGAAGTGATTTGCACCCTCAAATATCCAGAAGTGCCAGAAATGGCCCGACAAGTCCCAAATACGCGATCGGCGGCAGCTATAGAATTCTGGAAATCCCATTTGTATGGTGCTGTAGTTGCAATTGGCAATGCACCAACGGTACTTTTTCACTTACTGGAACTGCTGGATTCCGGAATCGCCAAACCTGCCCTAATTTTAGGCTTTCCCGTTGGGTTTGTGGGTGCCGCCGAATCGAAAGCCGAACTGGCAGCTAATAGCCGAGGAGTTCCTTTTATCACCCTCCATGGACGACGGGGAGGAAGTGCGATCGCCGCTGCGGCTGTGAATGCTTTAGCAAAAAAGAACGAAATCTGACAGTTATTAGTCTTTCCAGGTTCGTAGTAAATACTTTAGTCTTTCCAGGTTCGTAGTAAATACTTTAGTCTTTCGTCCCGAATAGATTCCGATTATGATGATTTTTGGACATACTTAGCACTCTGATATCGGACCTACGAGACTACATATAGTATTATGAATGGTAAGATTGGAGTTGCCCTACCTACCTTCCTGACCAAGGCAGGGTGGGGAATGCCCATCAGGACACACCCCACCTCCCCTCCCCAACAGTCACCTCCACAGAAACCACCCACCCACCCCATCCCAGTCCCGACACGACAAGGTAAGCGCCCTCCGACACAAATCAATCACTAAAATTCTCCCCGAGGGGGAGAACATTACAGAACGTTACACTTGCGTAGTCGGAAGAAAATCATTCTTATCAATCAACCCAGGATCGACTCCCGACAAAATTGCCAACACGTCTAATGTTGTCGAGCACTGGTATGGAGTACCAAAAAACAATGAAGTTTCCATTAATTCCCGTCCCCAACAAACAGGAACGCATACAGAACTCCTAGACCTATCCTATCCTTTGTCAAGCCCTCCAACAAGAATTAATATTAACATTCCCCCCGAGGCAAGCACCACCCCGCACTACACCTCGGGGAGAACGTTACCCAACCTTATCAGGACTAAAAGCGATTCACAAAATCACTCTCTGAGATCGACCCAGGCTCAACTCCCGGCAAAGTTAAATCTACATACATTCCCCCCTTGCCTTCAGCCTTAATGGAAGTCGAACTGCCCGTCTTGACAATTTCTAAGCTATCAAAACCCTTCCTAGACCCAATGTAAAAGTCCAGCTCGATTTTGTCGATGCCATCCTCAAAGTCGTAGATGGTATCCGTACCCCTGACGCCAAAAGTATCCGCACCCGAGTTTCCGTAAAGCTTATCGTTTCCCGCCCCCGCCTCTATGTAATCGTCACCAGGTCCGCCATAGAGGATATCGTCTCCATCCCTGCCATAGAGGCGATCGTCCCCAGAGCCGCCATAGAGGATATCGTCTCCCTTCTCGCCATAGAGGCGATCGTCCCCAGAGCCGCCATAGAGGGTATCGTTTCCCCCCGAGCTCATGAAACCATCGTTACGAGAGTCGCCCATGAAGAGATAGTCTGCATTCGCTGCGACGAAGGGACCTAAGCTCGCGTATTCTTTGTCCTCTATGTTCAGGTCATCGAATGAGATCGTACTGCTCAGCGCTCGGTCCATCGAGATGACTTGCAAACTGCCGAGCTCAACTAACTCGGAGGGGACGGTACCGCTCAGGGAGTTGTTGTGCAGCTCGAGGACTTGCAAATTGCCGAGCGAAACTAACTCGGAGGGGATCGTACCGCTCAGGGAGTTGTATTGCAGTTCGAGGTCTTGCAAATTGCCGAGGGAGCCTAACTCCGAGGGGATCGTACCGCTCAGGTAGTTGTATTGCAGTTCGAGGTCTTGCAAATTGCCGAGCGAGCCTAACTCGGAGGGGAGCGTACCGCTCAGGTTCAAGGACGTCAGGTCGAGGACTTGCAAATTGCCGAGCGAGCCTAACTCGGAGGGGAGCGTACCGCTCATCATGGGGTTATTCTCCAGGTAGAGGACTTGCAAATTGCCGAGGGAGCCTAACTCTGAGGGGAGCGTACCGCTCAGGGAGTCGCTGGACAGGTAGAGATCTTGCAAATTGCCGAGCGAGCCTAACTCTGAGGGGATGGTACCGCTCAGGGAGTAGCTATAGTGCAGATCGAGGACTTGCAAATTGCTGAGGGAGCCTAACTCTGAGGGGAGCGTACCGCTCATGCGCGTGAGGTCGAGGACTTGCAAGTTGCTGAGGGAGCCTAACTCTGAGGGGATCGTACCGCTCATGCGCCAGTTCTTTTCCAGGTCGAGGACTTGCAAATTGCCGAGCGAGCCTAATTCGGAGGGGATGGTACCGCGAAGGCCGCTCGCTCGCAGATCGAGGACTTGCAAATTGCTGAGGGAGCCTAACTCTGAGGGGAGCGTACCGCTCATGTCGCTCCACTCCAGATCGAGGACTTGCAAATTGCCGAGCGAACCTAACTCCGAGGGGAGCGTACCGCTCAGGTCCTCGTTGTGCTCCAGGTTGAGGACTTGCAAATTGCTGAGGGAGCCTAACTCTGAGGGGATGGTACCGCTCAGGTGATTCTCGTCTCCGTTCCTCCATAAACCGTTCTCGTCGCTATAGCCGGACAGTTCGAGCGCATGCAAATTGCCGAGCGAGCCTAACTCCGAGGGGATGGTACCGTAAATGTCCAAGTTGTCGTTCAGGTTGAGGACTTGCAAATTGCTGAGGTTGCCTAACTCTGA
>RFFC02000018.1 GCA_005518205.2 Hormoscilla sp. GUM202 | reverse complement strand
GGGTTGTGTAAAGGAGCCCTCACCCTAAAGCCCTCACCCTTTAGGGTGGGGGTATATGAAGGATGAGCGGAGGGGGCCCTCCGCGTGCAGGGGCTAGATTATAAAAGTGAGATGGGCCCCGTGGGTGTCTATGGGAATGACTGTTAAGAAGGGGAAGTGGGGTGTGCTCTGCTAGGTAACAGGCGAGTCAGTCACTTTAATGGGGGGTAATACTAACTGTGGACCGGCTATTAAAGGTTAATTAGCTATGAGGGCCGGAGAAAAAAGTAGAGAATTTAGGAAAAAAAGGGAAAAAGCTATTGACAGTGGTTGAAGGTTGGGTTAGAGTAGGGAAAGGGAATAAGAAGAAAAAGTATATAGCCGGTCAGGCTCGCGAGTCAGCGGGAGAACGGTAAAAAGATGAAAAGTGCCGATGGGTTGACAAGAGAGAATGTGGTAAAAGGGTGAGAGGAAAAGTCACAGAAGGCGATTTGGGACCAAAAGGGAACTGGAAAAAGGGAAGGGGAAAATGTTAAACGCAAGTTGGTGGAGTTGTTAGTATGGAAAGTAGTAAGATAGAGACAACAAAACTGTCCTTGCCTAAAGGTGGCGGGGCTATTCAGGGAATTGGGGAAACGTTTCAACCTTCGGAGTTCACGGGAACTAGCGGGATGTCGATCCCAGTGATGACTTCCCCCTGTCGTGGGTTTGAACCGCAACTAACGGTAGGTTATAGTTCTGGGGCGGGAAATGGGATTTTTGGTTTGGGGTTTGACCTTTCTATCCCCAAGATTTCCCGGAAAACGTCGAAGGGTCTGCCCTTATATGACAGTACTGATACTTTTATCCTATCGAATGCGGATGATTTGATTCCTACTGGAGATCGGGAGTTGGACGACCACAGAGTAATTACTTATCGCCCCAGAACGGAAGGGTTGTTTGCTAAGATAGAACAGTGGATCGAGAAAGGAACGGGAGAATCATATTGGCAGGTGACCGGTAGGGATAATATTACCAGTAGATATGGGAAAACGCCTCAAGCAAGAATTAGCGACCCGGAAAACGCAAATCACGTGTTTGAGTGGCTGCTAGAAGAAAGCTTTGATGCTAAAGGAAATTATATCGTATATACATATAAGCAAGAAAATACCCAGGGGGTTCCCCAGGAGATTTACGAGGGGAACCGGACGCAAACGGCAAATAAATATATAGAGAAGATTCAGTATGGAAATGACCGACCGTTGCGATCGGGAGATGACCTTAGCAACGTTGTCTGGCATTTTGAAGTGATATTTGACTACGGGGAGTACATATTAGATCCAAGTAATAGGGAACCGGTTGGGGAATGGAAAAACCGACTAGACCCCTTCTCTACCTATCATGCGGGGTTTGAAATTCGTACCCATCGACTGTGCCGTAACATTTTAATGTTTCACAGTTTTCAGGAATTGAACGATGGTACACCGGTACTCGTTCACGGGACTCGCTTCCATTATCGAGAAGATCCTAATATTACTTTTTTGACGGGGGTAGAGGCGATCGGGTATCGCTATGAAAACGGTCAGTATCAAAGCAAGAGTTTACCGCCTCTGGAGTTTCAATATACTCAATTCCAGCCCGAAGGACACGAGTTTGAACCGTTCCTAGAAGAGGACAGTCGGTTTTTGCCCGGTTTGATTTCCTCAGAGTATCAAATCCTGGATTTATACGGGGAAGGCATTCCGGGAGTATTGTACAACGACGGCATCACAACTCTGTACTGGGAACCGGCAGCCAACGGTGAGGGAAGTAATGCAGTAAGATATAACCCTCCCCAACAACCTCTATCTTTGCCGATCGCTTATGGGAAAACCAACAACCAGCAGTTAATCGATCTGACGGGAAACGGTCAATTAGATTTAGTCCTTACTACCCCCAATGTGTCGGGATATTACGAGGTCAAAGGCGATCGCAGTTGGCAGGGTTTTCAGACGTTTCCGGCTTTTGCGAACGAATTTATGGACCCGGATAATCAGTTGACGGATATTACCGGTGATGGGTTGCTGGACTTGTTGCGCCTGGAAGGCGATCGGGTCAAGGTTTATCCGGGTAAAGGGAAAGCAGGTTTTGGTACACCCATTATACAGCACCCGGAATACGATCTGCCTTTGGAGAAGAAAGGCGATCGCAGGGAAGCATTGAGGTTTGCAGATATCTTCGGTACGGGGAGGCAGCATTTAGTCAGGATCGCAAATGGTGCGGTAGAATGCTGGCCCTCTTTGGGCTACGGGAAGTTTGGAAAAAAGGTGACCTTGGGGAATGCACCCGGGTTTGGGGAAGACTTCGATGTCTCCCGGTTGTTTTTGGCTGATATCGATGGTTCGGGGACGGCGGATATTTTGTATGTGAAAAGCGATCGGGTCCTGATTTGGTTCAACCAAAGCGGCAACTCCTTCAGCGAAACCCCTCTGACCATCTATCTGCCCAGTAACTGGAATAACTTAGACCAAATTAGCTTTGCCGACATTTTCGGCAACGGCACCACCTGTCTGGTTTTCAGCGAAGAAGCCCCCAGACCCCGTCATTGGTGCTACGACTTTTGCCAAAGGATAAAACCCTACCTGTTGAACCAAATAGACAATAATCTCGGAGCCACAACTCGCGTTACCTACAGCAATTCCACCAAATTCTATCTAGAAGACAAGGAAAACGGTTGCCCCTGGATAACCAACCTGCCATTTCCCGTACAGGTCATTGAAAAAGTAGAAAGCTGGGATGCCATCTCCCAGACTAAATTAGTCAGTTCCTACAGCTATCACCACGGTTACTACGATGGGGTAGAACGGGAATTCTTTGGATTTGGTAGGGTAGAACGTTTCGACGCCGAAACCTTATCCAGTGATGCTCAACCCTACGATGTACCGCCCGTATTGAGCAAAACTTGGTATCATACTGGGGCATGGCAAGGAGAAGAATCCTTCTCGAAGCAGTACGAACCAGAATATTTCCAGGGAGATTCTGACGCGCACCAATTTCCCGATAGCGTTTTCGATGCTAACGGTCAAGAACCCGATAGCGAAACTTGGCGAGAAGCCCATCGAGCCTTAAAAGGAATGGTCTTGCGTGAAGAACTGTACGGAAAAGACGACTCCTCCCAACAAGAAAATCCCTACACCGTCACCCAGACCAACTACAGGGTTAAACTCATCCAACCCAAAGGGGAAAACAAATACGGGGTCTATTTTGTCCATCCTCAAGAAAGTCTGACTTATGATTACGAACGCAACCCAGCCGATCCGCGCATGGGTCACGAGTTTGTCCTGGAAGTAGATGAGTATGGCAACGTTCTGGGTACTTGTGCGGTAGCCTACGGACGACGGCCTGGGGAAGACCGACTGCCGGAACAACTCAGCTTAAAAATAACTTACTCGGCGGACAGTTTTATCAATAAAACCGAGAACTTTTATCTGCTGGGGGTTCCTCAAGACAATCGCAGTTATGAAATCAAGAACCTCTCATTACCCGCCGGCCAGCAATACTTCGCTTTTGCAGATGTCAAAGACCATTTAGAAGAAGTTGCCGACGGTCCCGATACCCCGCTACTGAGCTGGCAGCGCCACTACTATTGGAATCCCGAAAGCGAAGAGTCTTTCCCCCTCGGTCAAGTCAGTCCCCAAGCTTTACCCTATCGCAGCGAAATCGTGGAATTTTCTCCAGAACAGGTAGAAGCGGCCTTTGAAGGGGCTTTGAATAAAACCGACTTGGATGAATTGCTGCAAACTGAGGGAAAATATGTCCTGGCAGACGATTACTGGTGGAATCCAGGTTCAACACAAGCTTACAACGGTGCCGACCAATTCTATTGGCCCCAAGCAACAACAGATCCCTTCGGCAATGCCACCCGCTACGAATACGATACCTACACCCTGCTGGCCGTCAAAGTCACCGATGCCCTGAATAACGAGACCCAGGTGCTTACCATAGATTACCACATTTTGCAACCGCAAAAAATGCGGGATCTCAATCACAACATTTCCGAAGTGCTATTCGACCCCTTGGGAATGGTAATCGTAACTTCTTATTATGGGACGGAACCCACCCCTAACCCCTCCCAGGAGGGGAACCGGAGGGGAAATGGAGGGGAAATGGAGGGGAATGTCGGGTTTATGAACCTGGAAGATTACCAGCGACAGGACCCGCCTTCTACAGAGGATGTTATTACCAATCCCCGCACGTATTTACAGCAGGCGGCGAGTTATTTCCACTACGACCTCTTTTCTTGGAAAAATGACCAAATCCCCGTTCATGCCGTTAATTTAGTCGCCGAAGATTACGAAGCCGATGCCCGGGTGCAAAGGAACATCACCTACAGCGATGGGTTGGGACGGGAAGTGCAAACTAAGATGAAAGTTGAAGCAGGGGAAGCCTTTGTTGTCAATCCCGATGGGAGTATCGACACGGAAATCACAGAAGACCGCTGGCTAGCTTCTAACCGCAAGGTTTACAACAATAAAGGCAATCCCGTTAAAGAATACGAACCCTATTATATTAAGGGCTATCAATACGTCGATAACGAAGAGTTAAATCAATTCGGCGTTTCTCCCACCCTCTTCTACGACCCCCTGCAACGACCAATTCGGGTGGATACGCCCAAAGGATTTTTCACCAAGGTGGAGTTTACCCCTTGGCAAGAACTGCACTACGACGAGAACGATACCGTTAAAGACTCGGATTACTATCGGGAAAATATTGAGAATCCAGACCTCGATCCAGCCGAACGTCAAGCCTTGGAAAAGGCTGCGGTCTTCTACGATACGCCCTTAGAACAAATCTTGGACAACTTGGGCAGAATGGTTCGAGAGATTGAAAACAATAAGACCACAACAGATGGGGAAGTGACGAAGCTGACAACTTATTATGAATTGGATATTACAGGCAATCAACTCTCCAGTGCCGATCCGCGCTTGTCGGCAACAGAAATCAAGAATTTCCAAATGACCTATAGTTTGACCAACGAGATCCTCAAAACAATAAGTGTTGATACGGGAACTCACTGGCAATTGAATAACGTTTTGGGCAATCCTATTTATAGCCGAGATTCCCGTAACTTCGAGGTGAAAACCCAATACGATGAGTTGCAGCGTCCCCTACAAATACAAGTTCGAGGTGGGGATGGTACGACTCAGCTTGACCAAGTGGTAGAACGCCTGGTGTATGGGGAAAGTATAGAGGATGCCGAAGACTTCAATCTGCGCGGTCAAGTTTACCAGCATTACGACCAAGCGGGGTTATTGCAGGTCGATGGATACAATCTTCTGGGTTCGCCTTTGGCAACGAAGCGGCAATTGAGGCAGGAGTACAAAGAAGAAGCGAACTGGGACAATATTGAATCCGATGATTTGCAACCGAATAGCTACCCAACCGAATACTCCTACGATGCCCTCGGTCGGGTGACGGCGCAAACCGATGCAGATAATAACATCTATGCACCGATTTACCACGAATCGGGGCGGTTGAATCAAATTCGGGTGCAGCATCAGGAAGAGGCAACTTCAACTTATGTAGAGAGTATCGATTACGACCCTAAAGGACAGCGCATCAAGATTGTTTATGGCAATGGGGTCACAACTGATTATGAGTATGAAGCTACCACATTTCGCCTGACGCGGATTTTGACTCAAAGGGAACATAAAATCCTGCAAGATTTGAACTATACCTACGATCCAGTGGGGAATATCACCCAAATTCTGGATAATGCTTGGGAAACAGTCTTTAACAACAATCAGCAAGTCGATCCCCAATCTACCTATACCTACGATGCCCTATACCGTTTGCTGGAGGCGACGGGACGGGAACACCCCGCCCTCACTGCAGAGGACGAACGGTGGGGTAACCCTGAAGACCATTGGTTTGTTAGCCTCCCGAATCTTAATAACGGACAGGCGGTGCAAAACTACACCCGTCACTATGACTATGACGATGGGGGAAATTTGTTCCGCATCCGGCATCACGGGGCGACTTTGAGGACGCGGGAACTGGTGGTTTCCAATCGTTCTAACCGCGCCGTTGAGAATACATCGGGAAGTCTAACGCCCGAGGAGGTAGATGATTATTTTGATGCCAATGGCAATCAGACCCAGTTAGAAGGGTTGAGGGGGATTACTTGGAACTATCGGGACAATATTGCTAGCGTCACGATGGTCGCCAGGGAAGATGCTTCGGATGATGGGGAATATTATGTTTACGATAGTGAGGGAAATCGCATCCGCAAGGTGACGGAACGTTTGGGGAATGGCGAGGCGGTTACTCAGATCGACGAGACGATTTATCTGGGGATGTTGGAAATTCGTCAAACTCGGCAAAACGATACGGTGACAGAGGAACGTCGTTCTCTGCGGGTGATGGATGATAATTGCTGTTTGGCTACTAAGTTGCGTTGGACTGAGGGGACACCACCAAGGGTTAGTCAGAATCAAGTTCGCTATAAGTTAGAGAATCATCTGAGTTCTGCGGTTATGGAGGTGGATGATGGGGGGCAAATTATCAGTTATGAGGAGTATTTTCCTTATGGAGGAACGTCTTTCGTGGCGGGACGGAGTTTAGCTGAGGTGAAGTTGAAGCAGTATCGCTATTCCTGTAAGGAACGGGATGCGAGTACGGGGCTTTATTATTATGGTGCGCGGTATTATGCACCTTGGTTGGGTCGGTGGATGAGTTGCGATCCGGCGGGGACTGTTGATGGGTTGAATCTGTATGGGTTTGTGAGGGGGAATCCAGTAATTTACAAAGATATTGGGGGTCTAGCTCCAAGCCGCAAGCGAAAAATGGAAGAACCTAGTGAGTCAAAAAGTGTTGACCCAAAACGAATAAGGCTAGGGGAAATGTTCAGATATAAAAAGAATCTTCCCGTAAAAGAACGTGGAAATCGTAAAAAATATGAATCTCATGATGCCTACCTTGAGAAGGGAAATTCGGACGAAACAACTTTTAGAAGACTGTCTGAATTAATACAAGAAGGGGAGTTAGTAAATATAGAAAATTTAGAAGAAAAGCTTGATATTAAAGAAGTAGACCAAAAACTATCAGACGAAGATATAAATACAATAACAAACTTGGAAGATCTTCAAGTATCAGTAATTCTAACAAGTCCAAAAAATAAGATATCGAAAGAAGTTGGTCATGCGGGTTTAGTTATATGGGGTGATGATAGAACGAATCGACAAAAACAATACGTTTCTGTAGGTATTTATGATGAAGGCAGTACAGGTGAAGAAAATATACGTATTTTCGGTAAAGCGAAAGAGCCCAATCAATTAAAATATTCTGAGAGAAACAATATTAATTTTCAAACTCAATCGATAACGGCTCAAAAAGCAGAAAAAATATTACAGCGAATAAACGAACTAAAGGGAAAAAACACCTCATACAACGAATTCTTGGGTAATCGTTATAAAAATTGTTACAATTGTGTCACATTTGTTGACGATCTTTTGTCTGCTGGGGGGCTATCTGGAGTTTTGGGGAAAATCGCAGCGTTAGCAACTCCTAACTTTTATCATGCATCATTCCTACGATGGCATCATAGTCATATAAACAATGCGAAGCATACGTAGACCGCAACAAAAAACAATGAAATACTCAAGCCATTCTTCGATCGCTACTCCGAATTCGACCTCAAAACCTTCGATTTTTCGACAAAAATGCTGTCAACTCAATCAGTTGGGGAAATCTCGATCGCGCCCAGATCGGCGATCGCAAAATATAGTAACGCACCGAAATCCACCCCAACTCCCAAACTTAAAACCCAAAAACAAGAGTAAACAATGTCAGATTTAACCGCAACAAAAAACAATGAAATACTCAAACTATTCTGCGATCGCCACTCCGAATTCGACCTCAAAACCTTCGATTTTTCGACAAAAATGCTGTTTCAGCTTTGAATGTGGGAAGGTTTTGAGCAAGAGTAAATTAGCGATCGCCTCTCTTACCTAGAATTTAACGACCGAACATAGAAGCCAACCAAACCATTATTTTCAGGAGAAAAAAATGCTTACAAAAATCGCAGACAACCATCTAACAACCTTCTACACCCAAACCCCGGACTTCGACCTAGTCAACTTTGATTTCACGAATCCCTCGGCAGTAGAAGAATTAAGCCAAACCTTCTCGGGGAACGGCACAACGTTAAACCGATTAAAAGAATATCAGCGCCTCTTGCGACTGCGTGCCGATGCCGACAGTGCCAAAGCGCTGCACGACAAAGGTTATACCTCCGCCCATCAAATTGCTGGCAAAAGCGAGAAGCAATTTATCCGAGAAGTCAAGGATGAGATTGACACCGAAACCGCCCGCCAAATTTATCAAAAGGCAACAGATGTTAAAGCGAGGGTGGCGCACCTGTGGGCCAATATTCATAATATTGTTGCCTCGCCCCACTTTCGCAGCTTGCGGGTCAACCCCGTTAACAATGATATCGTTGAATTCTTTTCCAATATTCCCAGCTATCCAGATATGTTTGGCAGTCTGGACTATTACGAATGCGAACACTGCCAATCTCTGTTGAGTCCATCAGCTTATTTTGTCGATTTGATGTGGTTGGTCGATAAATATATCACTGAGCCAAACTTAAGCGAGATCCCCGATGATTTTCAGCTAGGAACCCGCCGTCCCGATCTGGCTCATATCCCCCTGACTTGCGAGAATACGAATGATTTAGTCCCCTTTCTACAAATTGTTAACGATATTCTCAAGACTAGGATCGAAGGAGAACAAGATATAACTGATGCCGATCGCCATTTTGCGACGGCCAAATATCCCTTTAACCTGCCATTTAATTTGCCTCTGGAGCAAATTCGCCGCTACCTCGAACATCTGAATGCAGATTTAGCGTTTATTTACCAAACCTTTAACGCGCCAGAAGAAGCGATCGGTCGAGAACTTGCCGGACTTTCGATTGAAGGTCGTCAACTGATTACGACATCGGAAACGGATGAGGAGGAGTTGAAAGAACTCTATGGGCTATACGAAACAGAAAACTTAACCAATCTAGCTGAAAGGGACAAGTTTCTCCAGCAGACAGGGTTATCTCGGCAAGAGTTGGTGAACTTGCTCCATCAGAATCTCTCTGCTGAAGAACTGGAGGCCAATTTACCCAGTCGTTTCTATATCAATCAAGTTCTGGATGACAATTACGTTAAGCTGATTATTCCAGATGAGGACAATCCCGAGCGCGAGGAACTCGAGAACCTTCAAGATATTACCCTAGACCGAATTCATCGCTTCGTGCGCTTTGCCAACATCTTAGATTGGTCTTTTGCCGATCTCGATTGGGTAATGAACTCAATTGTCATCCGTGAAAACCCAAATGAAGACCCACCAGATATCGACAGCGAAGCGATTAAAAAAATCGGCCAGATTAAACAGTTGCAAAAGAAAACCAAGCTGCCTCTAGATGTCCTGTGCAGTTTGTGGTACGACATGAAAACCATCGGGGTTGGCGAGGGGCAAACCCCAGAAGACCTGTTCGATCGCATCTATAACAATCCCCTCATTTTAAAGGGAGAGTCAGCCTATCATCCCGAGTATGAGAATAATCCGCTTTATCAAGATACTGCCATCGAGTGGCAAACCGATGGCCTGACGGATAACGAGCAAAAATTCGGTCGCAGTCGGCTAGCTGCGGCGCTGAAACTGGGCAAAAACGATCTAACTGACATTCGCGAAGCAATTTGGGGGCTAGAGGATGAAGTTCCCTTAACGGTTAAGAATTTATCCCAACTTTTCCGCACGACGCAACTCCTGAAAATTTTGGGTTTAAAAGTGCAGGAATATCAAATTTTCTCGGGCTTTTTGAATATCCCCATCCATGAGGAGCTTTCGATTGACAATGCTTTCGAGATGATTTCCTATGCCCAGTGGCTCCAACAGGCTAAATTTACGGTTTGGGAATTGGATTACATTCTCAATGGGAATGAATATCCCTCGGTGGAGATTGCTTTTTCAGATAGTAATATTTGGACGCTGATGGACTCTTTCTGGGCGATGGGCTTGGAACTCCCAGATGATGAAGAAAACGCGCTCGACGAACAACCGACCATCCATTTTGGTGACGAACAACTGGCCATCCATTTTGGGATTGACACGGATTTATTTATCGGACTGGCCCATTGGGCAGCGATCGCGACTAACACCCCGAATTACCTGCAACTGCTCTATACCCCCGTTACAGAAGATCATGAGGATTGGCCAAAAATTGTCACGTTCTTAAAGGCGATATCGAGGCTTTTGCTGCTGGCAAATATGTTGAACTTGACGGGAGTGGAACTGGACAGCATTGCCGAGTATCCAGAACAATACAATATTGACAACCCATCCCAACTGACCCTAGTCAATGTCAGGAATCTTGACGAGTTCAAAACGTTAGTCCGAGCTTTTCAGGATATAGAAGATGAATTAGTGGGCTATTTTGAGGCGATCGCCAACGAAGAGCTAGATTCAAAGGAAGAGAAATGTGCCAAACTTTCGGAAATTTCCGGCTGGAAACAAGATGAAATTGAAGCCCTTGTCTCTGCCAACTTCGAGTTTGAAGAGACAGTCTTAGACTCGGTGGCAGGACTGGTCGAACTCAAGCAATGTTTTGACACCATTGATGCTGTGGGGGGGAATGTCTCTTTTATCGGGAAATTACGGCAACTGCATGACTTAGCAGCAGATACGGATGAGAATTGGAATACCTATCAGGATACAGCACGCTCGACAATGCATGTCGTCAAAGCCAAATACGAGGGCGATCGCTTGGCTGAGGTGACTTCAAAACTCGATGGCGCGATCGCCGAGGGACAGCGAGATGGGATGACGGAGTTTTTAATCTGGAAACTCAACCATCGCTGGCAGGAAGAGGAGAAGGACTATCAGATTGAAAACTGGCGATCGCTGTCGGAATACTTGCTAATCGATGTGGAAATGACGGGTTGTGCCTCCACGTCCTATATCAAACAAGCCACTCTTTCCGTGCAAATGTACCTGCAACGCTGCCAGTTGGGTTTGGAAACGGGAGTCAAGCAACTGGATATCCCCCAACCCCAGTGGGATTTATTAACGAATTATCGGCTTTGGGAGGCCAACCGGAAAATCTTCCTTTATCCAGAAAACTACATCGAGCCAGATCTGAGGATAGACAAATCCGATAGCTTCCGCCAACTCGAAGACGAACTCTTGCAAGGAGAAATTACCCAAGGAACTGTAGAGAGTGCTTACCGAAATTACTTTGATACCTTCGAGGAGTTAGCCAAGCTGCAAATCGTAGAAAGCTGCCGCTATCGGATCGATGACCCGAGCAGTCTAGAACCCTTAGATACCCTTTTTGTCTTCGGCAAAACCGCCACCGAACCGCCGACCTATTACTATCGCCGCTGCCTCTACCCGACCGCAGAACAACCCATCTGGGAATATTGGCAGAAGATCGATCTGCAAATTACTTCAGAATACATCAGTCCAGTTTATGCCTTCAAGCGACTATTTCTCTTCTGGGTCGAATGGAGAGAAATAACTGAGGCAAAGGCTGAGGACGGGAGTTCCACAAAATCTGTCATTACCTACGCAACGATTAAGTATTCCTTCCTCAATTCCAGCTACCAATGGATACAGCCGCAAACTCTCATTAAAGATATTGAGGTCGATCCCGAACAGAAAGACGAGATTATCTGGCAGAAAGCTTATGCTTTGGCCTTGCCAGAAACGGGTTCCGAGCTAGAAAGAATTTTAACCATGCTTGGGGGTTTAAAGCAGAAAAATGGGTCTGGGGATTACCAACTCTCCGACTCGGGGCGATCGCAACTCCTGACGAGCGACTTACTGCAAGAGGAAAAGAATTTAACTCTATTAACTCGAGAAAAAGGATGGTTTGAACAAGACGAAAACGGACTCTCGGAGGGGGGTCAAGGGATTGCTGTAGCAGTAGGTCACTTAGCTATTTTTGTTAATAATGTAGGACTTTCACATATAACCGATACCGTAGAAATCTACAACACTTACACGAATATTTGGAGTCAGGAGCAACTCTGCGAGTCTCGTAAAAATGTTGCTGTAGCAGTAGTAGGCCACTTGGTCATTGTTGCTGGCGGTTTTCGTGGTCCTGGTACCTATAGTAAGGCGGTAGATATTTATAACGCCAGTACGAATAGCTGGCTCGAACAAAAGACAGATCGACTCTGCGAGGCTCGCGATAATATTGCTGTAGCAGTAGTAGGCAACTTAGCTATTTTCGCTGGTGGTGAGGAATCAACAGACCACAAAAGCCGAGCGGTAGATATTTATGATGCTAGCACTAACCAGTGGATTGAACGAGAGCCCAATCGACTCTGCGAGGCTCGTATTTCTATTTCTGTAGCGACAGTAGGTCACTTAGCTATTTTCGCTGGCGGTTTTGCAGGAAACCGCAGCGGAGCGGTAGATATTTATGATGCCAGCACCAATAGCTGGATCGAACAAGAGCAAAATCAACTCTGTGAGGCTCGTTACTATATTGCTGTGGCGACAGTCGGTCACTTAGCTATTTTCGCTGGCGGTGTTGGAGTAACAAACCACAGCGGAGCGGTAGATATTTATGATGCCAGCACCAATAGCTGGATCGAACAAGAGATAGGGAGACTCTGTGAGGCTCGTGACAATATTGCTGTGGCGACAGTCGGTCACTTAGCTATTTTCGCTGGCGGTTTTGGAGTAACAGACTACAGCGGAGCAGTAGATATTTATGATGCCAGCACCAATAGCTGGATCGAACAAGAGCAAAATCAACTCTGTGAGGCTCGTTACTATATTGCTGTGGCGACAGTCGGTCACTTAGCTATTTTCGCTGGCGGTTATGGAGTAACAAGCTACAGCGGAGCGGTAGATATTTATGATGCCAGCACCAATAGCTGGATCGAACAAGAGACAGAGGGACTCTGTGAGGCTCGTTACCATATCGCTGTGGCGACAGTCGGTCACTTAGCTATTTTCGCTGGCGGTTGGACTGGCTCTAACACCTACAGTAAGGCGGTAGATATTTATGATGCCAGCACCAATAGCTGGATCGAACAAGAGACAGAGGGACTCTGTGAGGATCGTTACTATATCGCTGCAGCGACAGTCGGTAGTTTAGCTATTTTCGCTGGCGGTTGGACTGAAACTAACGCCACCCTCCGCAGTAAGGCAGTAGATATATTTAACGGCAATATTCCCTTTAGAGGAAGCACTAACAGCACGTTAACCGCTATCACAACAGATAACGTTCTCTACGACAACTATATGGGAGATACTCCTTTAAAAACACACCTACCTACTGAACCTTCTACTCAAATTTTGGGTAAGCTGTCTCAGATTCACTCCGCTGTCATTATGGTGAAGAACCAACCGGGTTGGTTCGTACTCAATAACGGAGATGAGGCTTTTCTAACGATTCCTCAACAGAGCGAGTTCGAGCCAATTAATGAAACTTTAGGCATCGTCGAGGAGCAGGACGACGAACTCGACTTGTTCAGTTCTTCTTTTAACCTGCAAAAGCCTTCTCAGCTCGACTATGCCTTTACCAGGCTGACCACCAAAGTGATTCGGCAACTCAGTCAGAAACTATTCGCTGGCGGTTTGGATCGCCTGCTTGCCTTCGACTCCCAACTCACGACAGAACCGGATTTCAATCGCTTCCAGCCCGAAAACAATGTTCTTGCTCCTACTAACGAACATTTAGACTATCAAGGAGCCTACGGATCTTATTTCTGGGAAATCTTTTTTCACGGTCCCTTCTTGGTAGCTAATGCCTTAAATAGCAACCAGCAGTTTGCCGAAGTCCAGCAATGGTATCACTACATTTTCGATCCCACGCTGCCAGAGAACGAGGAAGGAAATGACGAAGGATTAGTCGGCGACTGGCCAATGGATGAAGGCTCTGGCACGACTCTCAACGATCGGGCAGGCAGTAACAACGGGACTGTGAATGGAGAGGCGAACTGGCGAACAGTAACGGATTTTCCTCCGACTCCTGCCAGAAAGGTGCTGGAGTTTGATGGGGATAGTAATTTTATCGAATTTGGCCAAGAGCAATATTTTGGGAGTGAATATACTGTTTCGGGGTGGTTCAAGAGCAGCGCTGCATCGCAGCAAACGATTTTTGCGGCGACCCAAGCCGACGGACATAGCCTGTTGGTTCAACTGGGAGACAACAGCAATTTGAGGTATTTGCATCGGGTTCCCCCCGGAACTTCGGCAGACCAAGGCACAAATATTTATTCTAAAAAGAACTATGCCGATGGGAAGTGGCATCACTTTGCAGCGGTAAAAGACAGCCGCTACATGAAACTGTATGTTGATGCAGAGCTAGTTGGCATCAAAGAAGAAGACCAATCAATTTCGGATCAAACCACAATTGTTGTTGGCAAGTTCAGTGCTGGCCAAAACAGGCGCTTTTTCGACGGTCAAATCGCCGCAGTCCGCATCTGGAATATCGCCCTCCCTGCTCATCGGGTCGGCATTGAAGCGAAACCATCGGCTCGCGCTTGGCAATTCCTGCCCTTCCGAGGGCATCGACTGCAAACCCTGCAAGAAATCCTGGGCAATAGCCAACAAATTAACGAATCGATCCGCAATCCTTTCGATCCCCACGCCATTGCTCGCTTGCGTATCGGGGCTTACCAAAAGGCGATTGTGATGAAATATATCGAGAACCTGCTCGACTGGGGGGATTACTTCTTCAGCCAGGATAGCTGGGAAGCAATTAACCGCGCCAGCACCCTCTATATGTTCGCCTACGATATCCTCGGACCCAAACCGAGGAAGTTGGGTAAACTTCCCGCACCCGAACCCAAAACGTATGCCGAACTTAAAGGGGAATTGGAAAACCCGAATGAGTTTTTATTGGAGCTAGAACATCATCATTTCAGCCATCAGTACGATGTTGCTCTCCAGAAAACCTATCTGGAAACCCTTTCTTCCTATTTCTGCGTTGGTGAGAACCAAGAGTTTGTGAAATATTGGGATCGAGTCGAAGACCGACTCTACAAAATTCGCCACTGCCAGAACCTCCAAGGGGTAGAGCGGCAGTTGGCCCTTTTCCAACCCCCCATTTCTCCCGAACAATTGGTGCGTGCCGCAGCAGCAGGCGGTTCGGCGATTATCTTGCCTTCCAGCAACAATGTCCCTCACTACCGCTTCTCCTATCTGCTGGAGCGCGCCAAAGGCACGATCTCCACCGTCATCCAACTCGGTTCTACCCTCCTGAGCGTGCTGGAGAAACAAGACGCAGAGGAATTGGCGGCGATGCGAGCCACCCACGAGTCTAACATCCTGCAATTGGTGACCAAGACGAAGGAAAAACAGGTAGAAGAAGCACAGGAGAACCTAGCAGCTTTGGAGAAAAGTTTGGCAGCGGCGCAGGAGCGTTCTCAACATTACCAAAAGCTGATCGAACAGGGGCTTTCCACCTACGAGCAAAAGAGTCAAACACAGGCGCAAGGAGTCATCCCAGAGCAGATCGTCGCCAACGTTACCCGAGGAATTGCGATCCCTGGCTATTTACTTCCGAATATTTTTGGATTTTCCGATGGAGGGATGCAATTTGGCAATGCGATCAATCAGACAGCCGCGATCGCTGACGGTGCTGCGGCGATGCTCAATCAAGGTGCTTCCCTAGCTGCAACGATGGGACAGCACGATCGCCGCGACGAAGACTGGGAGTTTCAGCAGAACTTGGCTCAACACGATATCGAGCAAATTGAAGCCCAAATCGCCGCAGCCCAAGTCCGGATCGAACTGGCACAGGCCGATCTCGATACCCACAACCAAAGTATCGAACAAGCTCGAGAAGTAGAGGAATTCTTACAAAGCAAGTTTACCAACCCAGAATTGTATCGGTGGATGGTGGGTCGCCTCTCTGGCTTGTACTTCCAAACCTACAAGATCGCCCTAGATATGGCTTTCAAAGCCCAAACAGCCTACCAGTACGAACTGACGAAAGACGATACCTATATCGAAGCGAGTTACTGGGACAGTTTGAAAAAAGGACTCCTAGCGGGTGAAGGGTTGCTCTTCAGCTTGCACGAACTGGAAAAAGCCTACATCGAAGGCAACGAACGCCGCTTTGAAGTGGAAAAAACGATTTCCTTGCTGCAACTCGATCCACAAGCATTGGATGACTTGAAAACCAAAGGAAGCTGTAACTTTAGCTTCGATGAAGCACTCTTCGATTTTGACTTCTCCAGCCATTACTGCCGCCAAATCAAAACCATTTCCATCTCGATTCCGGCAGTGGTCGGCCCCTACCAAAACATTAATGCAACCCTCACCCAAACCAGCAATGAGGTCTTAATTAAGGCAGATGCGGAGGCAGTGAAGTGGTTGCTGACTGGAGACGGTGACAAGCCAAATACGGGAACCCTACGGCAAGATTTGCGAGTGAGCGAACAAATCGCCATTTCCAAGGGAGTCAACGATAGCGGTATGTTCGTCCTCAACTTCCAAGACGAGCGGTACTTGCCCTTTGAAGGCACTGGGGCGATTTCCGACTGGAGGTTGGAAATGCCGAAATCCACTAACCGCTTCGACTTCGACAGTATCACCGATGTCATTATCACCCTCAGCTACACGGCGCTGCAAGGCGGTTCGACAATCTACAATGCGGTCAAAGAAACTCTCACGACCTTTGCCGGAAAACGATTGTTTAGCTTGGCGCAGCAGTTTTCCAGCGCTTGGTATCAGTTTATGAATCCGGGCGGCAGCGCCAAGGAGCAAACCTTGTCGTTCCAGGTGCTTGCGAATATGTTCCCCATGAACCTGACGAAATATACGGTGAAGCAAATCTACATCCAAATGGTTTTGGCAGAAAGTGCGGATGCTTCTGGTTTTGACTCACCCATGAAGGTCAAGATTGAAAAAGGTGGCTCGACACCCCTTGACGATACTATTAACTTGCAAGAGCAAGGTGGCATCGTTAGCGGGTCGCTGGATGAGGAGGTCAGCGATTTCTTCGATTCGTCTTGGTCGCTGTCAATCGATAAAGAAACTGCCGACGACCCCCTGCGAGATGAAAACGGCTTCCTCGATCCGAACCAGGTCACGAATATCGCTCTGGTTGTCACCTACGAGGCAGATATCGACTGGCCGACAGATAGCTAACGAAAAGGGCGATCGCCTTTTTCCGAAATCAGGGAGGGGCGATCTGTTTAAACTCATGTAGTAGCACCGGTGCTAGTTGGATTGTGGTGTAATTGGGAAAGGTAGCATCCACTCCTTGACCTTCACAGGAAGAGCGATCGCGGTGTTTGTTTTGGTGGTGGGGCGATTGGCTGCGCCACGCTGCGCGAACGGGCCACGGTCCCAGAGGGAGAAACCGGGTTCTACGATAATTATGCCTGGCACGGGAGATTTGAAAAAGAAACTCTCGGTGATGGTCACAGGAGCGATCGCCCCACGGTCCGGTGAGGGAGAAACCGGGTTTCTGTGAGACTGCCCACCTTAGGTACCGGTACGGTATAATGGGACAAGTTGGCGATCGGGCTTGCTCAACCCGATGTTCTATCCTGGAGAATCTCCTGTATGAGTCCGAACACTGCCGCAGAATGGCTCGCCGTTGCTGAGCAACGCACCGCTGATGCAGAGGCCATCCACGCACAGGACCCCAACTCAGTCGGTGCAGTATACGTGATCGGTTATGCTATTGAGTGTAGTCTCAAAGCCCTGTTGCAAAAACGGGGAATCCCTTATCCGACCAGCGGTCAGAAAGGACATAACCTAAAAGCCTTGTGGAAAGAGTCGGGATATCAATTTTCCGAACTCCAGGATCGGCAAGGTACCCAGACTTTCTTCTTGGTAAAATGGAATACCGACTTGCGATATGAAACTTCTCTCCCAGATCGGTTAGGATTCACAGTTAATGAGTTAATTATTGGTGCCAAACGCCTGACTGGCTGGATCCAGAATAAGCTAAAAAGAAGCAAACCCAGGAGACATTGATGAACCACGACCAAATCAAAAAACGTATCGAGCAAAACATGAGCGATGCCCATTTGGATGTTGCGGAGTTGCGCGTGCAGCCCGATCCGTTTGGGGGGTGGCGCGTCGCAGTCGTTTCTTCTGATTTTGCTAGGAAGTCTCGCATCGAACGCAACCTGATCGCATTAGCAGGTTTGTCCGATATTCATTTTGAATGGGTAGACCTGCTGACTCCCTCAGAACGGGAGTGGGCGGGAAGCCTACCTATTGATTCTACCTTAGAAGAGATCCCTCTGTGGCCGCAAGCATTAGCCCGGAGTAGTAACATTCCTGAAGATATTGTTTTTCCCTCTGACCTAGAGGAAAAATTAGAACGTCCCCTGGTTGCGACTTTCTATTCCCTGAGAGGAGGAGTGGGTTGTTCCACTGCCTTAGCTTACACGGCCCAAATATTAGCGAGTCGAGGGCACGCGGTGCTTTGCGTGGATATGGACTTAGAAACCCCCGGACTCCCAGCCCTCTTTGGTAAAGAAGCAGAAATCAAGTCCGATTGTGCCGGAAGGGTACAAGGGGTATTATCGCTGCTGTTAGCCCTAGACAATAGAGTACGTCCCGATGTTACTAGCCATATCCTGCGAATTTCATCAAACCACGAACTCTATTGTCTCCCGGCAGGTTTGCTAACTCCCAACTATGCTCGCCAGTTACATTTTATCGATATGAGTGCTTGGTATCGAGAGGAAATTAATCCCCTGCAAGATTTACTGGATATACTCGGTCACGAATTGGATTTTAAGCCAGATGTTATTCTGCTGGATGCTCGCACGGGAATTACCCCCTTAAGTGGTCCCCTCCTCTTTGATTTAGCAGACCTTGTCATTATCGGATTTTCTCCCAATCCCCAATATAAAATTGGCACTGAAGCCTTATTTAAAGCCTTATTAGCTTCTAAGACCAGACGCAAGTTGACGCCAGAACCGCGTTTTTTACTGTCGCCTATCCCGGCGAGTACGGCACCCGAGGTCGTAAAGCAATATCAAGACCGCGCCCAGAGATGGATCGATGATTGGCTGTCACTGTTATCAGATAAACTCAAGTCTGGTAAGGGGTTGATGGCATCTGATATTACTCACTTTGTTCCCTATCGAGAGGCGATCGCTATCTCGGAGCAAATAGAGTGCGATCGCTCAATTTGGGAAGATTTCGAGCCAGTTGCCGAGTGGATCGAAAGATTATTGCCCGTGGGGACAGCAGACTAAGGCCCGATCGCAATACTTCTCGGATAAGAAGAAACTCCACTCTGCTTGGGGGACAAGGGGGGACAAGGGGCTTCCGAATAGATCCCGATACCATTAACTGATAGAGCCCGATCGCACCCGCCATCCCCAGGGGCGGTCAGCGGTGAAGCGTACTTCTCACACATGGGATAAACTGTTGCGATCGTCGCAATAGTTTTATTGGCCCCAGTCGCCATGCCGACCGAGGGAGGGACTGTTGCGATCGTAGACTTATGCCAAGCGATCGCTTTTCGTTAAAAAAGTTGTTTCAACTGGCAATTATAGTAAAATCGGCATGGTTGCGATCGCAATTAAATTATGGAAGTTCAACCAAGGGAGATTCGACGTTATATTACCCCAAAGGGCGAGGTTCCTTTTGCTCGATGGCTGGATTCCCTTCGAGATAGAAGGGCTATACTGAAAATTGAGTCTAGGCTGAAACGAATCAGCTTGGGCAATTTGGGAGATTATCGTTCTGTGGGAGAAGGAGTCTGCGAACTCAGAATAGACTATGGTCCTGGCTACCGACTCTACTTTGGACAAATAGGTTCGACTGTAGTACTTCTCCTTTGTGGAGGAGATAAAAGCACTCAACAACAAGATATCCGGAAAGCAATAGAATATTGGAGGGATTACAATGATACAAGTCAAAATGCCAACTAGCGATAGCTGGCGAGATGCACTAATCGAATCGCTTAAAGACCCAGAACACGCAGCAGGTTTTATTGAGGCAATTTTGGAAGAAAAAGACCCAGAACCACAACTGCTATCGGCGGCACTTAAAGATGTAATAGATGCGCGAGCGGCCATGCAGGCTCTCTCAGAGTCTGCCAAAGAAAAGTACGAGCAATTAGAGAAAATTCTCTCCCAAAGCGGTGGCACTGAAATTTATACTTTTGTTGAGTTGTTAGAGGCACTGGGGTTTAAATTGGCGATTGAATAATGAGTAAGTGGAAGTTTGTAGAGTGAGAGATCGCGCGATCGCAAGTTTTACCGACCTTACCCTTTAGCTTACTCTCAGAGGCGTTGGGGCGGTGTCGGACAACGGGTCGCAGTCAAATCTATGCTTGGTTGATTACCCAAATTCAAAATCTTGATGATTGAAAGATTGAGCTTTCAGGTGGAAGGTGGGCGGTGCCCACCCTACTCAGATAATAGAGTCCGATCGCTCAATTTCGCCCGCTAAATCCACCAATTGCAGTCGTAGGTTGGGTTGAGGCACGAAACCCAACAAAGTAATGTTGTTAGCGTTGCGTCTGTTGGGTTTCCTAACGTCAACCCAACCTACTAAGGTCAAAAGTGAGATTCATCCGTTGGAGAATTTTTTCGAGAAATAATTTCATCCAGAATAAATTATTCCAGAGGTACATTTCTGTATTGAATCTTAAACCAAGAGCCGCTTCCCATATAAACCTCAAGTAGTTCAAGTTTTTTTACATCAGGAGCGACTCCAGGGAATCCAAATGTGACGGGAGTTTCTATTTTTGAATACAGTTCTATACTATCCCCTCTATTAGCAATTTTAACATACCTTGCTTGGTGTTCGTGACGAAGTTTCTCTATAATCAAGCTGCCACTTCCTGATGCTCCAAATCTCCTATCGCCAGCATTGTTCATAACGGAGAAGTGACAACTTATGCTTTTAGTTCCACCCTTTATGCAACCGTTAAATTCTATTCTCAGTCTGTCAACTTCAATTCTTCTGTTAATATTTTTTACTGAAATTGTTCCGGAGGGTGGGATTGGGAGCGGCACAGGAGTCCAAACTATCGTAGGACCATCATCCCATCCAACTCTAATACCATTGTCCCAAGCGAGCTTTGCAGCAGCACCACCAAGAGCCAGAGATAGAGTAAGTCCAAACAAGAAACTTTGTTACCTGAAAAGAAATTAAAATTGAATGATTTATTTGTTTGATTCCCGCCTGTATTTCTATTTTTATTTGCCATAATTTCCCCTTTTTAGACAAATTTATTAACGGCAATTCATCAATTATTCCAAGGTATTGCTTATCCGTTAGTTTCCATATTCCTCTCCCCAACCTAATAATTCCTAGTAGCAGTAAGGTGGGCGGTGCCCACCCTACGAATCTTAACGCTTGATATCGGCTATCTGACGTTGTTTAGTACCGTCTGACGTTGCTGTTCGGCTTGTGAACGATAAAGCTGAGCACCTGGCACTGCTTGATGTTGTCAAACCCCATGACGCGGACAAAGCAATCGCGGTATTCTGTACGACACTCATCAATTTCTGCCATCACTTCATTGACAGTTCTCGCATGGAAAAGGGGCAATTTCCACAGCGTCCAGTAGTGCATTTCTGGTGCCGACGACTCGCTGAATTCCACACCAGCGATGTAACCTTGATCCAGAATGTACTGGATTTGATTTTTCATCTGCGCGTCTGACAGCGGTGGCAGATAGGAAAGTGTTTCGTAACGACGTTCTTTGGCAAGAGTTTGCATGATTTGCGTGATGATTGTTGTAGGACGTTCTAATTATCTTAACTAACCCGATTCCTTATCCGGGTCAGCTTCCTGTTCTGGATAAGAGCTGAGATCGGTCCGCGGACGGCCCGAAAAATCGGATATATTCAGTTGCGTAATCCGCTCCAGATACTGACGGCGGTGTCCCATATTTGCCTGTTGAATGCCCGATCGCACCATTTCTGGTAAATACTCGGTCACCTCTTCGGCCAGATGTTGCCGCACCGTCATGATCCGGAACGCCAGTTCCTGGTGGTTGCTCGTGAGTAACTCTTCCAAGTAAGCTTCTCCATCCTGAATTTTTCCAGTTGTCGAAAAGCCATTTAGCCAAATTGCTAGACCTGGATTTGTTTCCCGCAACTGACTGACCACAATGCGCACTGCTTGATAGGTCAAGTAACTAGCTAGCACGCGCGTCGTGTCTTTCGCAACTTGTTTAATATCCATGTGACCCCAGTCTCTTAACCGATGCTGTAGGGCGGGCCGATCGCGCAGCGTGGCGCAGCCATGTGCCTGCCCCCGATACCATTCCGACTCTATTAGACGGTATCCATTGCCTCGAACTCGAACTTGATTTCCTTCCACAGTTCGCAGGCAACTGCCAATTCCGGACTCCACTTGCAGGCTTCGCGGATCACATCGCCACCTTCGCGGTACAGGTTGCGACCTTCGTTACGAGCTTGAATGCAAGCTTCCAAAGCCACCCGGTTAGCAGTAGCACCGGGAGCGTTCCCCCAGGGGTGACCCAGGGTGCCGCCGCCGAATTGCAGGCAAGCATCGTCGCCGAAGATTTCTACCAGTGCCGGCATGTGCCAGACGTGAATACCGCCAGAAGCTACGGGCATGACACCAGGCATGGAGGCCCAGTCTTGGGTGAAGTAAATACCCCGTTCCCGATCGCGTTCGATGTGGTCTTCCCGCATCAAGTCCACAAAGCCCATGGTGATGCCTTTTTCCCCTTCCAGCTTACCCACCACAGTCCCGGAGTGCAGGTGGTCGCCACCGGACATCCGCAAGCACTTGGCCAGCACCCGGAAGTGAATGCCGTGGGCCTTCTGCCGGTCTATCACGGCGTGCATGGCCCGGTGGATATGTAGTAGCAGACCGTTGCGACGGCACCACTTGGCCAGGGTAGTGTTGGCCGTAAAGCCACCGGTGAGGTAGTCGTGCATGACGATCGGGGTACCCAGTTCCTTGGCGTACTCGGCCCGTTCCAGCATTTCCTCACAGGTGGGGGCAGTAACGTTCAGGTAGTGACCTTTTATTTCACCGGTTTCCGCCTGGGCTTTCTCGATCGCCTCTTGCACGAATGAGAAGCGATCGCGCCAGCGCATGAAGGGCTGAGAGTTAATATTTTCGTCGTCCTTAGTGAAGTCCAAACCGCCACGCAAGCATTCATAGACCGCGCGACCGTAGTTCTTGGCCGACAGACCTAGCTTGGGTTTAATCGTACAACCCAGCAGCGGACGTCCGTACTTGTTGAGCTTATCCCGTTCTACCACTATCCCGTGGGGCGGACCTTGGAAAGTCTTCAGATAGGCGATCGGGATGCGCAGGTCTTCCAAGCGCAGGGCCCGTAAGGCTTTGAAGCCAAATACGTTCCCCACGATGGAGGTTAACATATTGGTGACCGAGCCTTCTTCAAACAGATCCAGGGGATAGGCAACAAAGCAGATGTACTGGTTATCTTCACCCGGAACCGACTCAATATCATAGCAGCGACCTTTGTAGCGGTCCAGGTCCGTCAACAGGTCCGTCCACACTGTCGTCCATGTACCGGTGGAAGACTCGGCTGCTACCGCCGCACCTGCTTCTTCTGGAGGAACTCCCGGCTGAGGCGTGACGCGGAAAGCCGCCAGAATATCTGTATCTTTGGGCGTGTAGTCCGGGGTGTAATAGGTCAATTTATAGTCTTGGACCCCGGCTTTATACCCAGCTTTTGTCTGAGTTGTGGTTGTACTGTAAGACATGAAATCCCTTACCTTGACTTATTTTCTTGGCTAGTTCTTCAGAATATATCAATATGCTCTCTCCCGCCGTCTCAACTTCTTGATTTGCAAATAATCCTTACTTATGTTTACCTTTTTTTATATTTCGCAATCTTCTTGACAAAAATAACTTTTACTGTATGGGCATATTTCACGGCATTATGGACATATACCCCCCCGACCCTGCCCGACAGTTGGGGGGGCTCTGCCTGTTCCCAGGGAACCAGCTTGACAAAACTTCATGAAAAGCAATAAGATTGCCGATCGATGTCTGATCGCGCAGCGTGGCGCCAGCCATGGGGTTTTTGCGTCACTGCGCGAGGAGGAGGCCCAGCGCCTGTAGCCGTGGCGAAGCATCTTCTGCATCCCGATTTTTCCCTGGAACAGCGGAGGGTTCCCGGAGCGTAGACATCTCTGCTGAGGGGCTAGACTTTGGGCTTATGACAGTTACAATCGCGAAATTGAGGCAATGGAAGCAGCAGGGACGGGCGATCGTCACCCTGACAGCCTGGGATTATGCCTTGGCCCAGTTGTTGGATGCATCTGGTGTGGATGTAATTCTGGTGGGAGACTCCCTGGGGATGGTGGCCCTCGGTTATGAAACGACGCTGCCGGTGACGCTGGAAGAGATGCTGCACCATGCTAAAGCAGTGCGGCGGGGAGTGAAGCAAGCATTGGTTGTCTGCGATCTGCCGTTTTTGAGCTATCAGGAGAGTCCGTCACAAGCTATCCATTCAGCTGGCAGGGTGCTGAAGGAAACCGGTGCTGGGGCAGTGAAGTTGGAAGGGGGATATCCCGCGATGGCGGAAACTGTGGCCCGTCTGGTAAATGCAGGCATTCCGGTGATGGGCCATGTGGGCTTGACGCCTCAATCCGTGCGTCTGCTGGGTTATCGCCAGCAAGGAAAGACCCCAGCAGAGGCAGAAAGAATCCTCCAAGAGGCGATCGCCCTAGCAGATGCCGGTGCTTTTGCGGTCATCTTAGAGCATGTTCCCAGTGAGTTGGCCAGAACCATTACGGAACAACTACCCATTCCTACTATTGGCATTGGTGCCGGTTCCCACTGCGACGGACAGGTCCTAGTTACCGCTGACTTGCTGGGCCTTTCAGATCGCATGCCGCCCTTTGCTAAGTCCTATGCCAATTTGCGCCAGACTATTACTCAGGCGGTACAATATTTTGGTACCCAGGTGCGCGATCGGGAGTTTCCCTAGTTAGGTTCGTGCGATCGCCCGGGTTGGTTGGTGCAAGACGACAGCCCGTCATCGGTGTTCTCAGCACTCGGGACTACCGGGACCAGAACGGCGATGGTGACGATCGTATGTCGGTAGTGCCGCGATCGATGTAGGAACTGATGGGTGGAAGTGATGCCAATTTCATGTAGTGAGTACCGGTGCTTTTGGCTTCGGGGACCGGCTAATCCGGGATTGGGGGCAGGGTCGGGTTCCCGGAGCGTGCAACAATACTCAAGTTATGCGCTACCGGTGAAACGCCTCGATCGAAAAGGTTGATTTTTTTCGCTAAAAAAGGTGGTGTTTAGGTGGATAAAGGGGGCTTGACAAACGTTACAGCAGGTGCAGTAGGACAAAAAATAGGTGGATCTCAAAGTTTAAAAAGGTGGATAAAGGTTGATTGTCATTCAAAAATGAGCTTTGCTATATTGTGAATGAAGCTAAAAGCTGCCCTTATCCTCATCAGCTAGATAGGGAACAGGTGAGTAAGTCTATTGAATGAGGGGGCATACCCCCATTGACAGTGGTAGAGAATAGGGTTACAGTAGGGAAGGATCGGGGAAGCAGAGAAAAAAGCACCATCAGCTAGGTAGGGAATAGGGGAGTAAGTCTGTTGAATGAGGGGGCATACCCCCATTGACAGTGGTAGAGAATAGGGTTAGAGTAGGGAAGGATGAGGGAAGCAGAGAAAAAAGCGGAGATATGGAGAGTGGGAAGTTCTCAAAGAATCAGATGAGCACCATTAAGCTGAAACCCTTGGGGGAGGGGCTTAAACCCCGGCAAAAACCCCTTAGTCCCTCGCGAATTGTCCCGACTAGGGTCGATCGGTCCCAAACCATCTGGAGACAAGAAGTTCTCCAAAGAACTTCCCACTGTCCAGCGGAGATGGAAAAAAGGTAGAAGGGTATGGGATGAGATGAGGGGACTGATAGTTGGCTCCTTCCTGGGGAAGGGGGATGATTTGATTCCTAGTGGAGAGGGGAGTTGGACGGTAGGTACAGACAGGTACAGAAGAGTGCCATCGGCAAGTAAGGAAGATCGCTAGTATTTTTGAGAAAACGTATTAAAAAAACAGCAATGAGTAAAGCATCCAAGAGTCTGAAATCGATCGCCTTAACTGTAGTATTCATACTGTTCTCCTTTCTCCCCAGTTGGCCGTTTTTGGGGGACAGTCAGTGGGCGATCGCCGCTCCAGCTCCCAGCGCCCAAGTGGGGACAATACCTGGCGAGTTTGCAGTCAACGGAAACGGAGGTGCAACCTATACGGTTCCTATTGAAGTGCCTCCAGGAATAAACGGAGTACAGCCAAATCTATCTCTAGTTTACAACAGCCAACAGGGAAACGGACTGCTGGGTGTTGGTTGGCAATTGGCTGGACTGTCGGCGATCGCACGCTGCGGCAAAACCATTGCCACCGATGGAGCGAGAGGGGGCGTGAACTTCGACAGCGGCGATCGCTTCTGTTTTGACGGACAGCGATTAATGGCAGTGAGCGGTAACTACGGGGCAAATGGGACGGAGTATCGCACGGAAAGGGAGACTTGGGTAAGAGTTATTTCCCATACAGAATCGGGGAAAAACGGGCCGCGCTCGTTTACGGTGACGACCAAAGACGGGCATCAAATGGAGTTTGGCAATACTGATGATTCCCGGATTTTAGCGAGGGGGCGCTCTGATGGAGCAGTGCGAGTTTGGGCTTTAAATAAGATCAGCGATCGCAATGGCAACTTTGTGGAAGTCAGCTATCAAGAGGATGTAAGCCGAGCCAAAAGAAGTATCAGCGGGGCATTTCTCGGCTATTATCCCACGGCAGTTCGCTACACGGGGAACTCAGGTGTTACCCCCCTGCGCTTGGTGAAGTTTGAGTATGAAAATCGCAACGATAACATTACAGCTTATGTGGGGGGTTCCGAAGCCGAAACAACTAAGCGACTAGCACAGATTAAAACCTATGTGGATCTGGATGGAGATGGGAACAGTATTGAAACAGCGAACAACCTGGTTAAAGAATATCGCCTTGCTTACGAATACGGCACGGCGACAGGGCGCAGTCGCTTAACACAACTTGAGGAATGCGATGCTGCTGGAGTTTGCCTTCCCCAGACGCAATTTGAATGGAAGGAAAGGGACATTCGATTTGCTGCGATTAAGTTAGGTTTTGACGCCAATCGAGACTACAGAAATCTATTAGTAGCCGATGTCAATGGAGATGGATTGTCCGACCTCATCTATCAGGCGGGCACAGATGGAGGAAGTTGTGGAAATGGTCAAGTAGGTCTTTATGTGTCCAACGGCAGTGGGTTTAACGACCTTCAATGCTTGGGTTTTGATGCCAATCGAGACTACAGAAATCTCATCCCAGCCGATGTCAATGGAGATGGATTGTCCGACCTCATCTATCAGGCGGGCACAGATGGAGGAAGTTGTGGAAATGGTCAAGTAGGTCTTTATGTGTCCAACGGCAGTGGGTTTAACGACCTTCAATGCTTGGGTTTTGATGCCAATCGAGACTACAGAAATCTCATCCCAGCCGATGTCAATGGAGATGGATTGTCCGACCTCATCTATCAGGCGGGCACAGATGGAGGAAGTTGTGGAAATGGTCAAGTAGGTCTTTATGTGTCCAACGGCAGTGGGTTTAACGACCTTCAATGCTTGGGTTTTGATGCCAATCGAGACTACAGAAATCTCATCCCAGCCGATGTCAATGGAGATGGATTGTCCGACCTCATCTATCAGGCGGGCACAGATGGAGGAAGTTGTGGAAATGGTCAAGTAGGTCTTTATGTGTCCAACGGCAGTGGGTTTAACGACCTTCAATGCTTGGGTTTTGATGCCAATCGAGACTACAGAAATCTCATCCCAGCCGATGTCAATGGAGATGGATTGTCCGACCTCATCTATCAGGCGGGCACAGATGGAGGAAATTTTGGTGCGGGACAAGCAGGATTATATTTAAATACATCTGATATACCCGACCTTATCCCTGACCTCCTAACGACGATTACCAACGGACTCGGCGGGCAAACTAAAATTGAGTACAAACCCTTAACAGACAGCACGGTTTACACCAAAGAGGTAACAGAGACGGAAAATAATGGCACTGCGAACTCTGCTAATGGCTTAGGTAGCACTGATGTTGTGGTTCGCGGTAACATCTCATCCAGCAGCGACGAGGACTGGTTTGCCTTTGATATTCCTTCGTCTCGGGAAATTACGATTTCAGTGGCAATAGATAATAACCAGGATTTAGATTGGTACCTTTACTAGGAGTCAAATCTTTCCCAACCAGTAAAACAAGGATACAGCACCAATAACCCCGAAGAAGGAACTTATAACGCAACTAACCCAGGACGCTATTATCTCAAAGTAAATGGATATCAAGGAGCCACCAGCGCCTACACTTTAACCTTGCACTCGTCGGATTCTATCGTGACCGTGCAGAATTCCATGTACGTGGTTTCTCAGCATACCATTAAGGATAAGGCAACCAACCCCACCAATACCTTTATCTACGACCACAAATACGAAGGGGCAAAAGTAGATCGCCATCGCGGTTGGCTTGGATTTGAGAAAACTATCCTGATTGATAACCAAAACCAAACCAAAACTATCACCAATCATCATACAGACTTTCCTTTATTGGGAATGATGGACGCTCGGGAAATCTGGGATCTGGAACATCCAGGTAACTTGTTGGGGAAAATGGCTTCCAGTTACGAATCTTCCCCCAAAGACAGCAACGGCATCTATAAATTCTGGAAAACCGCTGTCGCCCTCGAACACTACACGGAAGGAACTTATAACTACACCCTCAAACGCACCTATCAGTACGACAGCAACCATCAAAACGTGACCGTTACTTCAGACTTAGGAGATGTAACGGATCCCAACGACGACGTATACACCTGTCTCGCTTACCACAACGGCACAGGAGCGGACTGGTGGAAGAGTTTCTACCCCAGCCAACAAAAAATCGTTAACAGTGCAGCAGGTTGTGGTAACTCCAGTAACTGGAATGCCTCCACGGATTTGCGCTGGGAGAAATTCGGCTACGATGGCCAAATGAATTTAACCAGTCACGGCAACTGGCGGGATAAAAGTGGCCCGGATGACACCCAAGGGAAATGGCTGACTACCACAACTGGCTATGATACTTACGGTAACGTGACAACCCTGACGGATCCCTTGGGTAATACCAGCAGCACTACCTACGAAAGCAAATATCATACATTTCCCCAACAACGCACTACCCCCTCCACCTCGGCAGGTGGGAGTTTAACGGTTCACACAACCTACGAACCAAAATTCGGCATCAAAACCCAAGTGGTAGATCCCAACGGTCATACCACAATGGCTGTTGCCGACAGCGGCATCGATGGATTTGGTCGCATCTTGGAAATTCAGGGCATCAAACCAGATAGCAATGATTTAGTCACGCTTAACTATACGGTGTTTTTAGCCGAAGCAAGCGGGATGTCGGTAAAGAGTTACTATCGAACGGATTGGAATAAAAATACCAGTTGTGATAGTACTTTGCGTTTCCAGAGTGAATATAGTATTGACAAATTAGGCTTTGACCCCAAAGACTTAGCTGGCGGTGGTTATACTACCACGATGGAAATTACTGATAATCCCGAGAGTCAGGGAAATAACACCCCAGATACTACTTGTCTTTGGGATCGCGAATATATCGACGGCTTGGGACGAACTTACCAAACAGAGTCTAAAGGGGATGACGGCAAAACTATAAGGAACACAGTCCAATTCAACTCCGTCGGACAAACTGCCCGAGAGTCCCTTCCCTATTATGCTGGGGAGACAGCGAACTTCTTGGCATATGAATACAACGTTCACGGATATCTCGTCAAAACTACCGATCCAGTAGGTGCTGTTACACAAATTGACTACAATCGGCTGCACGACGATCGCCAAACAACCTATAGTTCTCCCGACCCCCGCAACAATGCCAGCGGAACGGCTCTAGTTGAATACCTGGTGAAAGACACCTCTCGCAGTTGGGTGAAGGAGAAAAGGGCACCGGATGGCAGCAGTGCCTCCTACACCTACGATCGCCTGGGACAAGTAACAACCATTACCGATCCCCTCGGACAAGATACCAACATGGTTTATAACTCCCTGGGGCAAATATTGTCGGAAACGACGAAGGAAACGGGAACGACTAAATACATCTACAACGACAACGGCAAACTCGCCAGTCAACTTGATGCTAAGGGGCAGAAAATTAACTTAGAGTACGATAATTTGGGTCGTTTAAGCAAGAAACAGGTTTATAACAGCGACTCATCTCTGGCAAAAACCATCACCTACGAATATGACGATCCAAATGTAGACAATGGTAAAGGTGCTCTGACTAAAATCGTCATGCCAGAAGCAATCTATACATTTTCTTACGACAATCGCGGTCAGGTCAAGGAAGAAGCGGTGAAAATCGACACCGACGGTGATGGCAGAAAAGAAACCTACCTCGGTCAATACACTTACGATGCCGCAGGTCGTCCCGATACCATAACTTATCCCGATGGTGCCGTTGTTCGCCATACCTACAATGAGGGAGGAGATCTGCACAAGGTCGCTCTCAAAGACACAGGAGAGAGCAACTTTACGGATTACGCCACCTACGAGGAATACAATGCCCTGGGAGAGATTGGCAAAGTTACCTACAATCCCAACCAGGTAGAGTCGAACTACACCTACGACGCGATCGGGCGTATTACTACAAGTAAGGCGTACATAGCGACGAGAAAACAAGCTCGTGAGTACTTTGAATTCAACTACACTTGGAATAAAGCGAATAAACTTCGGGCGATCGTCGGTAACGCTGGAAAACAACTCAACCAGGACTTTGAGTACAATATCGTTGGACGATTGAAAAGGGCAAGCGGCGATCCCTATCCGACCTTGAACTACGAATCCGATCGCGCAGGAAATATCACTAAGATCAATAACACGACCTACAGCTACAAAACTGATAAAAAACACCAGTTGGCAGATGCAACCTACGATGCCAACGGCAATACAACCCAGTATGCACCTTGGAGTTACAGCTACGACGCTCAAAACCGTTTGCTCCAAGTGGATAAAACAGGTTCCGGAACTGTCAACAAATTTAGCTACGATGACTCTGGCAACCGCCTGAGTAAAACAGAATCCCAGGAGGGAACGACAACGTATTACGTTGCCCCCTTCTATGAAGTGGTACGTAAAGCCGACAATTCTCAAATCCACACTAAATACATCGTTGGCCCTCAAGGTACAATCGCAGCGATTTCCAAAAACGGTAACAATGTCAACCTCATAGCTGCCATTAATAGCAATAGCGCCAACCTGGAAGCCGAACTCTACGATCCTCATTCTTGGGGCGGTTTGGCACAATTCTTATCGGCGAAGTTCAACCAACTGTCCTTCGCAGGTCATCTGGATCGAATTCTCGTTGCTATGGTGCTCGTCAGTTGGCTATTGTGTGCCCTACTGCTATGGCTGTATCGCTTCTGGAGCTCGGCATCCTGCGAGAGTTGGGCGGGTCAAAGTCGGGGTATGGTGGCGCGACTCTCGCTCAGGATGGGTTGGATTAGCTCAGGGACGGCCGATCGCTGGATAGCGCCTCAGGCGAAGGGCTGGTTCTTGCAAACTGGGCATCGTCCTGTCTCTTTTGCCCTGGCGTTGGTGGCCTTCTCCTCGGTCAGTTTGAGCGGACCGACCTTACTAGCGGAACTGACACCGGGAGAGAATGGAGCGGGCTATCCCGTGGCAGGAGAAACTCTGTTCTTCCACTACGACCAACTAGGCAGTACGACTCTGGTGACAGACCAAAGCGCTAATGAAGTCAGTCAAGTCAACTACAAACCCTACGGCGAGATCGCCGATTCCAGCAGCGGTCAAGACGTTTTCCGAGCTAAGTTTACGGGTAAGGAATACGACAGTAATAGCGACCTCTACTACTTCGGGGCGCGTTACTACGACGGGCATTTGGGGCGCTTTCTCACCCCGGATCCGGCGCGTCAATACTTCAGCCCTTACGTTTACGGCAACGGCGATCCCCTCAGCGGTATCGATCCCACTGGAACGTTTTTCTTTACCCTATTAATAATCGGGATTGGGGCGCTAGTTGGCGCTTATATGGGCGGTGCAGCGGTCAACCACAGCTTTAACCCGGCGAGTTGGGATTGGAGTTCCGGCAAAACCTGGGGAGGAGTTTTAGGTGGTGCGGCGCTCGGCGGTGCGGCAGCTGGAGTAGGCGCTGTTGCTGGGGGCGCGATCGCGGCAGCGGGACTGGGAACCATCGGCACGGCAGCGGCAGAGATGGCTGTTGCCGGAGGAGTAATGGGAACGATGAATGCTTCCTTCACGGCCATGGCTGGAGGCAGCATCGGTGACGTTGCCGAATCGTTTGGCATCGGCTTCGGCATGGGGGCTTTATTTGCCATGCCCGGAGTCGGTCAGGTAGCCTTTGCTGGTATGGTAGGTTACGATACCTACAAGACTATCGCCGATCCTTCTGTTGGGAACGGCATTCAGTTAGGAATCGATATTCTGTTCTTGGGCATGGATGCAGGTATGCGCCTGAGTAAAGGGGGCCGGGAGTACTCGGAACTCGGTGGTTGCGCTTCGTTTGCGGCTGGTACCGAGGTGGCGACTGCTGAAGGCGAAAAGGCCATTGAAGAGGTTGCTGTTGGCGATACGGTTCTGGCCTATGATCGGGAAACGGGTTCCGAAGGTGAGTATCCTGTATCTCATCTGTTTACTCGCATCGCGCCTGAGTCGATTGTTGTGACGGTGGGAGAAGAGGCGATCGTTACGACTCCGGAACACGAGTTTTATACTGCTAATGGTTGGGTCGAGGCTGAGGATCTGAGCGTGGGCGACACCTTAGTTCGACTGGGCGGAAAAACAGCCACTGTCACTGACTTAGAGTCTCACCAAGACAGTACGCGAGTTTATAACTTTGAGGTGGAACGGGCGCACACCTACTACGTTTCAGACGATCAGCTCCTAGTGCACAATCCCGGTTGTTTTGGTTCTGGTGAAGAAAATAAAGTAATAACTCACCAACGACGCAATCATATAGTCTTCAGCACGACTAAAAGCAATAAGATAGATGTAGGTTTTCTTGAGAAGGTTGAGAGTAAGATAGGAGATAACAAGTTTCTAAATAGGCGAAGGGACGCAGGTCAAGAACTACAACATTTATATATTGCTTCACATGGTAATCGAGCTGGACAAACATTGGCTGATTTAGAGGCAATAGAGGGAAGAGTATATGATCAAAGGAGAGCAGAAGAAACAGGGGTATTTCAGGAAATATCAAACAGCAGGAAAAACGCTAGGATAGAGGTAGTGAAATCAACTAGTATGGGGACAGCAGCGATCGACCAAGCTATTAGAACTGGTGAGTGGGGAGGAAAAAATTATGATTGTGTGATACTCGGATTTTGCTATTCAGGATCTCGGTATACACAAGTTACTTCCAGGTGGCCCTGGTCAAGAAGGTAAGGCGATTTCTGGAAAATAAGATACCGATGCCTTAGAATGAAGTATGCTCTCGTCTAATTTGAGGAGTCAATGCTATGAATCCTGCTATGACTTTCCCTACTGCTCTGGATAAGTCCCACATTGAAGACCTGCGACTGGCCGCTTCTCAACTGACTGGCGCAAAGCGGAGATCATTTCTTATAGTAGGTTTCCGCTTGAGTCAGTGACATTCATTGTATGCCGTATCCCGATCGCCTATTGGCGGTGGTCTCCACTTATCCCAGCAAACTCGGCACAAAACTTGCCCAGATGTCCGCTCCTGTAGCGGGCGATCGGGAGGGTTACTATTTTTGGGGTGAGGTCGCGCGATCGGGCCAGGGTCCGGTTCGGGAGAAACCGGGTTTCTACCAGAATTATTCATGGTGCCCGAGATGAGAAAAAGAAACCCGGTTTCTGGTCACTGGGCGATCGGGTCACGGTCTGGTAAGGGAGAAACCGGGTTTCTACCAGAATTATTCATGGTGCCCGAGATTGGAAAAAGAAACGAGGTTTGCTGAGCTAGCCGCGCGATCGGGCCACAGAACAAGAGATCCAAACCGGGTTTCTACCAGAATTATGTATGGTGCGGTAGATCGGGTAAAGAAACCCGGTTTCTGGTTGCCGCGCGATCGGCCCACGGTCCCAGAGGGAGAAACCGGGTTCTACGATAATTATCCATGGTGCCCGAGATTAGAAAAAGAAACCCGGTTTCTGGTTACTGAGCGATCGGCCCACGGTCCCAGAGGGAGAATGATTTGACTGCGGTCCGCGTTTCCGGCGTTAAAATTACTACACCCTCTATATACCCACGACCAGGACATGAAAGGCGATCGCCTTCTCGTGCAGTTGAGCATTGCACAATTACAAGTCATAGAGATCTTTAAACCAGTTAACAAACGTCTGTGCATTTGGGTGATTCGGATCTATAATTCGCTCTATCACAGCATTATGCAATTGGCGTCCTGGTGGATCTTGCCATGCTAGCCATGTGTGAATGTGAGCTTTGTCAGTATGCTCTTGCTTGAACGGCGCACCTTGATGCTTAGCTTCTTGAACTACCGACTGCGCGTAGGTCCACAGTGATTCACCCTGACTGGGAATCATCAAGGCCAAAAATGTCTCAAGCATACCGCTTATCTTGTTATCTGGCAAAATCCAAACCCCGAACTTGACGCCGTAACTGGTGTTATGAATCAAACCAGTTTCTGGTAGATTTTCAGGAAGATCCCGAATGCTTCTCAAACATGCATTCCGAATGCTTTGCCATCGACTTGCTGGATCTTCGTCGGCATCGACTATTAGTCCTAAAGCAGAAAGTCTTGAGGCTTTCAATTCCGTAGAAATTACGTCGGGAGCGAGGAGCTGGGTGACGCCACCATAGGATTCGATGTAGACCACAGCTTCTGACTTGGTTTCGCCCCAAGAAATGCCATTTGCTTCTATCAATACTGGTATGACTCGCTTATCTGAGTCCCCTTCTACTAAGAGCTTCTTTTTGTGCAAACCTGCCATATGATTAACGCACCTCTATACCACGTTCGGCAGCAATAGCGATTTCCCGTTCATTAAAGACTACCGCTGTTGTTTTACCTGGCTCTATTCGCTGAATTGTAATGCCATGCCGATCGCGTGTGCGCGCAGCGCAATCGACATTTTCATTGCCAGTGATGCTAGCTAAACTGGTGCAGCAGTCACTGTTATGGGTAGTCGCGAAAACCTGAACGTCCAGCTTTGTCGCTATTTCCCAGATGACTCTCCACATGTCTGACATCGTAGTAAAGTGCAGTCCACTGTCGATTTCGTCAACCAGTAACACTCCTCCTTGGGTGCATAGGATCGCGAGCACGAGTCCCAGCATCCGCCATACTCCATCTCCCATGCTACCGATGGGTATGGGTTGGTTGCGATCGGAGCATCGTACCAGAAACCCACCCCGTTCTCTCCATTGCCTAGTGCTATACCGAGATTTATCGATACTAACTGAAGCGATGCGCTCAATTGTGGGTTCGATCGCCTGAAGCGCCTGGATGGCGATCGCTTCTTTGGGGGTCAATACAACCCGATCGAACATGGCAATAATATCCCCTACTTCTAAGGAAAACGGGGTTAAGAATTGCGTCACCGACTCGCGGGCAATTTGACGCCGCCTTTGGATATAATTTGCCGAAATACCTGCACCGGGTGATAAAGGCAGCTTGATATCTTCTTCTACTTTCTGTCCAGTCCAGTTAACAACCAGATTTAGTTCTCCCAAGTCTCGATCGTCATCCATGTTTACTTGTTCGGACTGTTCTCTGGAATGAATTGATGCTACTAGCTTCTCCTGATGGTTGCTATGGACTCCCAATATCGAGAATTTGCTGCCTGGTTCGATATCCTGTCTGTGAAAAAGGTGACGTATGTCATATTCCCGATCGCTTTTGCTACCGTCCGTCTCAGTCCACCAATACTCTCCTCGGTAAGCCATTAACTGCTGAATTGAATTCATGTCCGTGCGGGAGCAGAGGATGTGAAGTGCTTCTAAAATTGAAGTTTTGCCGCTATTATTTGTCCCGACCAACAGGTTGACTCTCCCTAAATCCTGAAGTTCAAAGGTTTTGAATCCGCGAAAGTTCTCGATTATCAATGATTTTAGCATATATCAAACCCGTTCTCTCATCAAAGCGCGTTGATTAGCAAACTACCGCCCGGGTAACAAATTCGCCAGTCAGCTAGCTAAAGTCGGTATAAGATCGACTAACAGAATAGCTTTCAAACCGATTGTAGCAGGGTTTTTTCAAAAGGGTATTACTTTGGGGTGACCGTCGCGCGATTGCGCTGCGCGCACGCTACGCGATTGCGATCGGCCCACGGTCCCAACCATTACCGAACAACTACCAATTCCCACCATTGGCATTGGTGCCGGTTCCCACTGCGACGGACAGGTCCTAGTTACCGCTGACTTGCTGGGCCTTTCAGATCGCATGCCGCCCTTTGCTAAGTCCTATGCCAATTTGCGCCAGACTATTACTCAGGCGGTACAATATTTTGGTACCCAGGTGCGCGATCGGGAGTTTCCCTAGTTTCAGCAATGTTTCAAAAACATTGCGAACAGGGCTGCCTGTCCTGCGCGTATTATCGCATGTTAATATAGCAATCCTATTTGATTTTTGAACTAAAAGATGGGTTGCACTGCAAGTTTGAGAATTGAGAATTGAGAAAGGTAGATTTATTTATGTCCATTAGCCCCGCAATTAGCACTATTCGCAATTAATACTGTTTCATTCGTCAAGAAAAAAGTTAGCGAAGCCCGCTCCCTAAAAGATGCCCTCTAACCAGGTAAGATGCCCAGAAACAGGGTTTCTTGCATAAACTCTGTTTCTCAAATTTGACATGGTAATTGCTATATTATAGATATTGACAGAGGCGATAAATCCTCAGTATTTTTTATATGCAACTCAGGGATAATTAAGGAAAATATCAGAAGATAGCAGCAGTATAACTCTATACAAAAATGCCAAAAATTGCTAAAATAGCACTGGGGATAGGGGCGATCGCCACCCTAGGTTTAAGTGCAATGGTAGTGCAAGCGGGAGGTTGGGACAACTTCAAACTGCGTTACTTTTCCCTCACCCAGCATCTGCACGACCAGAATAAAGAACTGTCGGACTTGCAAGCACAAAACATCGACCCTGAGAAAAACACTCGCATTGACTTAAGCCAAATTCTGAATGGCGGCCCCCCCAAAGATGGAATTCCTTCTATAGATAACCCCAAGTTCGATACAGGGGAGACCACCCCTTTTGGTCCCGAAGAGTTAGTCATCGGGGTAGTAGTCAACGGAGAAGCCAAAGCCTATCCCTATGGTATCATGAATTGGCATGAAATAGTTAACGACAGCATTGGCGGCGTCAATGTCAGCGTTTCCTACTGTCCCCTCTGCGACACCATGCTAGCAGTCAAGCGGGGGAACAATACCTATGGGGTTTCTGGGAAACTCTATCAAAGCTGTTTGCTAATGTACGATCGAGCCTCTGACAGTCTTTACGCCCAACCTTGGGGTTTAGGAGTAGTGGGAAGCAAAGTCAACCAAAGTTTAGAGAGAATACCCGTAGTTAAAACCACCCTGTCCGCCTGGTTAGGCAAATATCCCAACAGCAAAATTCTCTCGACAGACACTGGTTACCGCCGCGATTACCAGGGCTATCCCTACGGCAGTTATAATCGAGACAAGCGACTGGTATTTCCGGTCCGCTATCAAGACCAACTGCAACATCACCCTAAAGAAATTATCTCTTATGTGTGGGAGCATGACCAACAGACGCCCCACAACCAGTTTTCCGGCACCAGTCTCCAATTGGTTCATGCAGAAATTAAGAAACTGGGGGAAAAAGTAGTACCATACAACGGTAGGCAAATTCGCGTCCACTGGGATCGCCAATTGCAAACGGCGATCGTCGAAGAACTAGACGGGACAACCATACCCAGTTCCACCGCCTTCGCCTTCGTGTATCCCGCATTCTTTGGCGATCGGGGTTTTGCTAATGGCCCTCACAATTAACAAGTATTTTTGCAGAGAACCTGCCGCATTTGCTGCATATTTTTAGGCATTTCCAACTGAATACCCTGTTGAATAAAGACCGAAGGAAATGGGAAAAGAGGGAGTAGCTTCCACGGAGTAGGAGATCAAAGTGCCATCGTTATAATCTTCAAGATCCAAGTCAGCAGAAAAATTCTCAAAAGTGCCAGATTCCAGGCGGAACTGGATCTGTCGAGAGGGAATTTCGGTGACCTGGAGGTATATTTCCACCCAGGCCGAGAATAAGATAAAATTCTTGCAGCCCACCTGGTGAATGCGTTTGCCACCCTGTCGGTCTCGTGGCGGCAATACCCGCGATCCAGTGAGGCTGCTGCTGCTTCGCCACGGCACTCAGCGATCTGACGCAAAAACCCCATGGCTGGCGCCACGCTGCGCGATCGGACATCGACGGCTCATAACCTCGCAGCCGCTCCCCCCCAAACCCCCTCTTGCGTTCCCAGGGGTCGCCGGTGGGAACGAGGGGGGATGCGATCGGGCGCCCTCCAACTTAGCGGCTTACCATTACTCACATAATTCAAAACAATCTTGAAAGCCTTATGGTGCAAAGGTTTCGTGAACCAAGGCTTAGGGCTTGACTTTTTGCGCCATGTGAGTTCTCGAGCAATTGTGGAACAGGCACAGAATCGGATTAATCTGTGCTAGCATCGCCTAGGGATGGTCAAATTCAGGATACAGGTAGCGTCCTCCCATACGGGCGCATCTCACTTTTGCATGAAGTGGTTGGTTCGTAGTTCGTAGTTTGTAGTTTGTAGTTATTTTAACGCCTAGAGCGTACTACAATTGCTCGAAAGATAAGACATCTGCAAATATGGGATGCTCCCTCCCATACCCACGTCTCGACACATCAGTTACAAATTGACAGTCTGGGTCTAGGATAAACTGGTAAACTGTAGAAATTGAGTATAAATAACTATGAGAACCTTAATTTCAACCGACCGCTCTCTAGTGACCGGTGCAGAACGACCTGTGGCGGCCTGCAAAAATACTGTCCGATTAACTGGCCGTGGGGGGAAGTCATTATATCAAGTAGATCAGCAAGTCAAGTTCCTGCATCTGCAAGCGGAAGTAGAATCCCTCTGGCAGCAGTTGCAAGTGCTCAAACAACAAAGACAGGCATCCCAGGAGGCCAAAGTACCCGCTAGTACTGTAACGGTAGCCGAAGAATAGGATAAAAAGCGTTGTTGTCTGCTTGCTGTGATATAAAAAATAAAGCCTTCCAGCCTGCTGGGCAGCTTGTGGGCAACAACCAGAACCTACGAGGAATGGCCTGAGTAACTGGTGGCCAGTAACATGATTGTGATGTGTAAGGAGAAAGCATCGATTAATGACAGCATATATAGTTAAGCCGCAAACCGATGAACAGCAGGCTTCCCTGCGGTTGAAAGACATCATTAAAACCTTGCCGCGAGAGGTTTTCCTCAAGAACAGACGCCAAGCCTGGACTACTGTAATTATTAACGTGCTGCTGGTGATATTGGGATACGTCGGTCTGGCGATCGGGCCCTGGTATCTGTTGCCGCCCCTATGGATATTTACGGGGACAGCCCTGACGGGTTTCTTTGTACTCGGTCACGACTGCGGTCATCGGTCCTTTGCCAACCGGAAATGGGTAAATGACCTAGTAGGACATTTAGCATTTCTGCCCTTGATTTACCCGTTCCACAGCTGGCGGATCCTGCACAATAAACACCACGCACACACGAACAAATTAGGGGGAGAGGACACGGCGTGGGAACCCTTTATGCCAGAATTTTACGATAACTTTGGCGCCGTCGGGAAGTGGTTTTATCGGAGAATTCGGGGTCGGTTTTGGTGGATAGGATCGATTGCCCACTGGGGAATCCTCCACTTTAACTGGTCTCAGTTTGAAGGCAAAGAGCGGCAGCAAGTTAAACTGTCGGTGTTGGTGGTGTTGATTGGTGGCGCGATCGGGTTTCCAGTTCTGATTGCCACCACAGGTATCTGGGGTTTGGTAAAATTCTGGTTAATGCCCTGGTTAGTTTACCACTTCTGGATGAGCACCTTTACGATCGTCCACCATACATCACCAGAAATTCCCTTTAGCACAGCAGACAAGTGGAATGAGGCGTTAGCTCAACTTGAGGGGAGTGTTCACTGCGACTATCCCCGCTGGGTAGAATACCTCTGTCACGATATCAACGTTCATGTCCCCCATCATATTTCCACAGCGATTCCTTTCTATAACTTGCGCTTAGCTCATCGCAGCTTGAAGGAGAACTGGGGGGATTATATCAAGGAACGTCAGTTCTCTTGGTCTTTAATGAAGCAGATTACAGACACCTGCCACTTGTATGACCCGGACGCCTGCTATAAGTCTTTCGGTGACTACCGCGCTAGCAAATAACGGCTAATTCTGCTGTTGGGTGAAGTATGCAGGTTGAAGGATGTAATTCGATCGGGAAGTAAAAAATGAGACTTGCTCCTTCATACTTTATACTTCACCCAATCAGAAATCACGGCGTAATTTTGAGAAAATCAAATGGGGATTGAATTAGTCAAATATTTTAAATCAGCAGGAGTTAAATTTATGCGTGTAGTCTTTTGCGATAACGCCAATGCGATCCGCGCCAAGGCTATTCACCTGGGGATCCTCGCAGAAAACATGGACTATCCGGTCAGCATCACATCCGTATTGCACAGTCCGGTTTTGAAAGGGAGGGTTCGGAGGCGACTCCGGGCTCGACCCCGACCATCAGATATGAATCAAATACTAGAGGACTGCAACTTCCACGGCGTAATCTGAGCCATCGGGGGAGAAAATTTCGACAACGTAATCTCCCGTACTGGGGAGGATACCTTGCCACTCGGTCCGACCCGGCATGGCCGCACCAATAATCTGCCCTTCTGGGTCTCTGACAGTTATATTGACATTTCCTTGCCAAACCCCGAGGGTAAACTGCTGTCCTTGGCCACATTTAAGCAAGTAGCGTTGCAGCTGATAGGGGGCGACAGTACCCCGCAAAGTCTCCCCCGTCGCCCCCGCCTCAAAGCTGACTCGCTGAGTTTGCACGGATCTGGGGGGCAAGACTGGCGGTATGGTCGCGACGACATTCTGCTGGATGGGAGGGAGTTCTGAAGGTGACTGGGGTTTGGGGTCTGTAACTGGCAGTGGGGGTTGCAGGTATGGGGTCTGCCAAAGGGCGATCATGCCCATAGCGGCCAAGATCGGAGATTTCCGCGACGAGGGGGATATCACGACAGTAGACTGAAGCTTAGAAACCGCAGCATCGGCACCCTGCAAAGCTGCCAGCATTTCTCTAGCAGGTTGGCGATCGCGCCTGCGGAGGATAATGTTATCGGGTTTAATATCTCTGTGAACGATACCCTGACTGTGGACAGTAGTCAAGACAGGCAGAAGAGAGACTAAGATTTCCCGCACGGCAGTTTCGCTGAGGGGCCCTTCAGACGAGACCAAGTCAGTGAGGGTGAGGCCATCAATCCATTCCTGAACGAGATAGAATTGGTCGGCTAACTGAAAATAGGCATATAATTCGGGAATTTGAGGACTAAGCTGGCCCAGTTTTTCCAAGATAGCGGCTTCTCGTTGAAACAGTTGTTGCACCATCTGTTGAATTTGAGGGCTACCAGCAATCGATTTCAGACGCTTAATGACGCAGCGGCGTTTGGAAGGCATGTAGGTATCTTCAGCGAGGAAAGTTTCGCCAAACCCGCCAGTCCCCAAGTCCCCGAGGATGCGATAGCGATCGAGTAATAGAGTTTCTCTCATGAGCGGGCATCTCCGATTATCAGTCTGCAAGTCACGTGATTAAAAAAACGATACCCTGACTGTGGACAGTAGTCAAGACAGGCAGAAGAGAGACTAAGATTTCCCGCACGGCAGTTTCGCTGAGGGGCCCTTCAGACGAGACCAAGTCAGTGAGGGTGAGGCCATCAATCCATTCCTGAACGAGATAGAATTGGTCGGCTAACTGAAAATAGGCATATAATTCGGGAATTTGAGGACTAAGCTGGCCCAGTTTTTCCAAGATAGCGGCTTCTCGTTGAAACAGTTGTTGCACCATCTGTTGAATTTGAGGGCTACCAGCAATCGATTTCAGACGCTTAATGACGCAGCGGCGTTTGGAAGGCATGTAGGTATCTTCAGCGAGGAAAGTTTCGCCAAACCCGCCAGTCCCCAAGTCCCCGAGGATGCGATAGCGATCGAGTAATAGAGTTTCTCTCATGAGCGGGCATCTCCGATTATCAGTCTGCAAGTCACGTGATTAAAAAAACGATACCCTGACTGTGGACAGTAGTCAAGACAGGCAGAAGAGAGACTAAGATTTCCCGCACGGCAGTTTCGCTGAGGGGCCTTTCGCACGAGACCAAGTCAGTGAGGGAAGGCATGTGGTATCTTCAGCGAGGAAAGTTTCGCCAAACCCGCCAGTCCCCAAGTCCCCGAGGATGCGATAGCGATCGCCTGTTCTATTTTCCCCTGTTCCCAGAAGCTAGCCCCCAGATTATTATAAGTCTCAGGCCAATCTGGCTTTATAGATATCACCTGTTGGAAATAGTTGATCGCCCGATCGTATTCCGGCGTCTGATAAGCAATAATTCCCAGCATCTGCATAGCTTCTACCTGATGAGGCTGCTGTTTGAGCATCGCCAAATAAACAGCCCTCGCTTTATCCAGACGTCCGGCTTTGTAGTGACCTAAAGCCTCTTTTAATCGATCATTATCTGCTTGCTGTATCATTTTACTTCCTAATCATAACTGACCACTCGCCAGACCATGACAATAAAGCTGATTTAACTCGCGCAAACAGTTCGGACCAATCGCCTGGTTGCTGTTGACGAAATAGCCGCATTGTCGGATACCAGGGGCTATCGGATCGATCTAGGAACCAGCGCCAGTCAGGAGAAAATGGTAGCAGCACCCAGACAGGTTTTCCTAAAGCACCTGCTAGATGGGCAACTGATGTATCTACAGAAATTACTAAGTCTAATTGTGAGATAACAGCAGCCGTATCAGCGAAGTCATGCAACAGCTCTCTTAAATCCTGTATAGGTGCCCCATCCAGGATATCTGTATGTTCCTTTTGCAGACTATAAAGAGAAATTCCTGGGATCTGGGAAAGTTCCAGAAACAGGGACACTGGACAAAACCGCTTCTTGGGAGCTTTATCACTAGGAGACCACACAATGCCGACCTTTACCTCTCCTTCCGTTCGTAGCAAGCCACTGTACTTGACGGTGTCCTTCTCTTCAGCGTATAAATAGGGTATTCGATCGGGAATAGTTTCTATAGTCGTATTCAGGATGCGGGGGAGACTCATTAGGGGGACTTGCACGTCAAAGGCTGGTAATGGTTCGCCTTTGACTACCACCTCCTGAACCCCAGGGGCCGTAGTCAACAAGCGCCTGAGAGCCGGATATGTTTCCAGAATTACTTTACCAGCACCCCGCTGGGCTACTAAGGGCGCGTAACTGACGAACTGGATACCGTCCCCGTATCCCTGTTCTGTATGTAGGAGAATAGTTTTTCCTGCCAGTGGCGAACCATCCCAAAAGGGTTTTCCCAAGAATTGTTCCGGGAAAAACTCTGATTTTACGTGCCAGCACCATTCATATTCTACAAATCCTTGGCTCAAGTCCTGTAATAATAACAAGAGCTCTCCCAGAGCCATGTGTGCTTTTACTGCATCTGGCTTTAAGGCAATAGCATGGCGGTAGTAGCTCATCGCCTCTTGTAATTTCAGTTGTTCTTGCAGGGCAATACCCAGGTTGCTGTAGGCTGAGGCAAGGTCTGGTTTCAGGGCGATCGCCTTTTGGTAGCATGCGATCGCCTCTGCTAACTTACCCTGCTCTTGCCAAGCGGTCCCCATCCTATTGTAAGCTCCTGGATCATCTGGTTTAATTGCCAGAGCCTGGCGATATTGTCCGATCGCTTCTGCTATTTTACCCTGCTTTTGCAGTATCGCCCCCAGGTTGCAAATTGCTTCCGGATAGTTCGGGTTTAAGGCGATCGCCTGTTCATACTGCTTCGCCGCCTCTGCTAATTTCTTACATCCTTGATAGTATATACCCAACTGATTGTAAAATTCCGCCTTTGGTTTAATGGCAATGGCTTTTTTACAATAGGCGATCGCCTCTTTTCTACGGTTTTGCTCTTCCATAATTTTGGCTGCATTATAGTAAGCATCCGCACAGTTGGGGTTAATGCTGATGGCCTTTTCGTAGCAGGCGAGCGCTTGTTCCTTATGGCCCAAGGAGCACAAAACTACGCCCAAATTATTGTGCAGGCTCATATCCTGGGGATTGAGAGCGATCGCCTCCCGGTATACGGATACTGCTTCTGCTAGCTTCCCGGTATTTTGGAGACATATCCCCAACAAATTCACGGTTTTGCTATGTCCCGGATGGGCCAATAGCGCTTGGCGACAGAGGGCGATCGCCAGTTGGAAATAGTTGATCGCCCGATCGTATTCCTTCGTCTGATAAGCAATAATTCCCAGCATCTGCATAGCCTCTACCTGATGAGGCTGCTGGGAAAGCATCGCCAAATAAACAGCCCTCGCTTCATTCAGACGTCCCGCTTTGTAATGACCCAAAGCCTCTTTTAATCGATCATTATCTGCTTGCTGTATCATTTAAGTACATAGAAACAATTAATTTCACACACTCTCTCGCGCCCATGGCTATGTGCAATTATTTTTGTCTAACTACTTACATGTATAGCCCGCGCAGCGGAGGGGGCCCTCCGCGTGGGCTAAGTTCTAGTAGTCGGGCCCCTCGTTCCTGGTAAACTTCAATTAAATTCAATGAAATCATCAAGATTACTCAGGGTCAAATCAATGTCCTGTAGAGTGACCAGGGTTTCGCCTTCAATGTTAATCAAGGTATTTCCGCCCTGAAAGACGATCTGCGTTTTGGCGGAACTCCCTCCTTCTACCCAGATGGAGTCGGTGGCTTTTTCAAAGCCTACGATGGTATCCTGGCCATCGCCCGGCCTCAGGACCAAAATATCGGCGCCATATCCTCCGTCGAGGGTATCGTCTCCAATTCCGCCTGTGAGAGTATCGTCTCCATTTCCGCCCACGAGAAAGTCGTCTCCAATTCCGCCTGTGAGAGTATCGTTTCCATTTCCTCCGTCGAGGGTATCGTTTCCTTCTCCGCCTATGAGAATGTCGTTCCCATTTCCGCCCCTGAGAGAGTCGGCGCCCTCTCCTCCGTCGAGGGTATCGTCTCCATTTCCTCCACGGAGGTCATCGTTTCCAATTCCGCCTATGAGAGTATCGTTCCCATCTCCGATGCCACCAACAAGGCGATCGTCCCCTTCTCCGCCCACGAGAGAGTCGTTCCCACGTCCTCCGTGGAGGCGATCGCTTCAGCCCCTGGCTTTGTTCATGTAGCCAGGCCCTTTAGGGTGAGGGCTACCAACGGGTTTTGACCACACCCTTTTACATCAGGTCGAAAGATTGCAGGTGATCTAGAATTGCCTCCGCAGTAGTAGGGGTGGGAGTTTCCGCAGGTTCGGAAACCCTCCATATGTAGAAACTGAGATTGAGCAACGAAACGAGATGTTTCCATTAATTCCCGTCCCTAACAAGCAGAGACGCTAACAGAGCTCCTAAACCTATATCCTATCCCTTGTCAAGCACTACGCAAACTTTTCCTGCAACTACCCTGGCTAGCCCCTGGCTTTGTTCATGTAGCCAGGCCCTTTAGGGTGAGGGCTTTTCATCATCTCTGGGTTTCGCCGGTTCCTTTTGATGTTTCCACCGGTGGCTGGCTTGCCCTAGAAGAAGTCAGGAGTATGCAGGGATACAAGCTCTGTATAATAGCACCGGCCCAGCAGCAATCGAGATGTTTCCATTAATTCCCGTCCCTAACAAACAGAGACGCTAACAGAGCTCCTAAACCTATATCCTATCCCTTGTCAAGCACTACGCAAACTTTTCCTGCAACTACCCTGGCTAGCCCCTGGCTTTGTTCATGTAGCCAGGCCCTTTAGGGTGAGGGTATTGGTCGCAAGCTGCGAGGGTATTGCTCCCAGCTTGCTGCCTGGCCATGACAGATTTAACCGCTCATTGTATATATTATCTTACACTATTATTTGATTTTACGTTCCCGACAGCCATTTTTGGTAATTTCTCCGCAAAAATGCTATTTTGGGGTAAATCACAAGGCTTCTTTTGGCCAATTTTGGCTAATTTGGCTTTTGAGGTTCTCTAGGTAGCAACTGGTGATACCAAACCCATTCCGACCTCAAGCATGCTCGTTATCTTGGGTCTTTTAGGCTCTGATGGCCAGCAGCAGCAAGACAATAGCAGTGAGTTTCGGTTGGACGAATTGAAGTAGATAGGGAGATCGGCAGAGGATGGTTGAGCAAAATAAGATGTCAGCTTTGAGCTATAAAGGAACGTACAGTTGCCCGGTTTGTCGCCAAGGGGAGATATCATGTTTACCATTAATGGAGGCATTTGCTTGTAACTTTTGCCACCACATCTTTACGGCAGACCTAGAAAAGCAATGGATACAACTGGCAGATAGCTCCCAACCCCTAGGTTGGCGCTGGAATGGTAGCAAGTGGGTGGCCACATACCGCTCGCATGTAGAAATGACCTGGGAAATTTGGCTGGTGGCGATCGCCTTAGTGCTGTTGCCCCCCAGCTTGATTTGGCTAGGATACCACATATTTCCCCCCGAAACGGGCAGTAAGGGATATTGGTTTCCCCCCCTCTGGACATTATTGAGCTTTTTGAGTCATTTAGCTTTTGTAAGCTGGCTGATAGTAGAATATTATCAGTTACCGATTTATGTATCCTTGCGGGTGAGGCTGCGACAGCTATTGGGACGTCCTTAATGGCAATCAAAAATTAGCAATTAAAAATTAAAATTTACTCAAAGCGTTGGCGATCGCTAGACCAACGTAGGAGGCGGTAAGAGTTACCGACCTCGACGATCAGACCAGGAGTGCCACGATCGCCGACTTAGGCGATCGCGATCAAAGTCTTTGACTGCGAAGGCTGAAATTCACTGTAAAGTATAGCAGTAGCAGTGCGATCGAAAATTACAGTCCGAGGACCAGTTTGAGTATTTCCATTCAAAGAAGCAAAAACTTGTGCAGAGAGCGTCAAGACGATTTCAGGCTGGCGATCGCCTGTCAAATCAACCAGTTGCACGAGGGAGTTGCCGAGAACGAGGGGAAAAACATTGGCAGAGGCTTCATAGGGAAGCAGTTGACTGAGAGTAGGAGGTGCCATAGCGATGGTCAAGGATCCGGCTGCTTGCAACTCGGGCCATAACTGATGTAAAAGAGCCCTCGCTAACTGGGGGCGCGATCGGCTGAGATCGGCAAGAGTAATCACTTGTGGGTCCAACCATTCCAGAGCTTTGGCCGTGAAAGCTAGGGGTGTGGGAGCAGTCAATAGGGTGTCATCGGGTAAAGCCTGGCCAGCAGCCAATAAGCGCAAGACGCCTTTTTCAAGTCGAACGGCTTTGACAGTAGCTTCAATAGTTTTCGGTGTTGCCCCTGAGGTCCAGAAAGTTAGATTTATGTGGGGGTCAAAATCTAGACCCAGCAGATGCCAAAGTCTCGCACCACTAGAACTATCAGCCAGCCGATCGGGAAAGGGATATCTGAGCCAGCGTTGACCGTTATGAAAACCAGCCACCCGCAGCTGATACCAGACTTGAGAACTGTCTAATTTGAGAGTATCCTGGGCAGTGGTAGGGGGATTGTGCAACCAATCTTTCTTACTCAGCTCGTCTTTTGGTTCCACTGAGGCCACAATGCGGCTGACATGAGGCACGGATGATTTCCAGAGAGCATTGTCGAGTTGCTGAAGTAATTTCTCAATTTGTTGATGGTTAATTGACCCTCTAGTCGGCTGTTTTTCGAGCCAAGCGCTGCCGCCGTAGAGTCCATCTTTGGCCGTGCGAATCAGGGCCCCCCAAGCGATCGCGTCGGACTGAGTAGATGTTACCCGCAGGGCTGCCTTGATCCGGTTCCACAAACTGTCAGAATCTGTTTTGAGCAACCGGGCAATTTCCCGTTGGTTATGGGTCTTCTGGAAAATCTGCAAAGCTGACTGCCAGCGACCGTCAATAATCTGGGTGAGGACTTGCTGGCTAGGAGATGCCCAAGATTTGTTAGCTTGGGACTGACTTACCTGGGAGTGCATGCGAATTAATTCCAACTGGGCTTGGGCTCCTGGCGACCAATCTGGCGATCGGGTCAGAGGTTGCAACATTTCCAGAGCTGGCGTCCACAGACCACTGCGAGCTAGAATTAGGGCATTTTGGTAGTTCTTTAAGGCCAGATCGGCCCGCGGACTTTCGTTTCCGGAGCACCCACCTATGTTGTGCGCAGGATGCGACACAACAGGGTGGGTGCTCCCGGTTTCGACCGAAAAATCGAAAGGCGTCAAAGCAATTTCTACGAGCGCCACAGGTGCTAGTCGCTCTTGACGGGGCTGGATCTGGTATATCTTGAATTTGGGCTCAAAACCAACGGTTTGATTGACAATCAACTCCAGAGTGCGATCGCCCGTTACTTTACGCCAGACAGCAGGTTCTCCAGCAGGGCTAGCCCACTGGAGCATCTGCACCAGGTGAGTTTCCCTGGGGTTGTAGTATAGTACCTTTCCATAGGCGATCGCCCCATCCCCGGTTCTCTGTCGTCCCGTGAGATGGATCCACGGTCCCAGACCCTGCATTTCTGGCTGTGGTGAGGTCAGTTCTACTGATGTCAGTTGCAGCTGACCAGAAGATGGGAGATCGACCGATCGGTCATCAAGGGGAGTATCAACATCTTCATCAGAGTAAGATACCGACATTTGGCTAACTAGCTGATAGTAAGCCCCCGCAGTGGAAAAATACTTGGGAGTGTCCACGCGCCTGTAGACTCTCAGCTGGCTAATATACTCGCAGTCAGTCTGACAATTTGGGCGGACGCTGCGTACTGGCAGCAGCAAATCCCGTTCGGCAGTATTTAAGTCTAGGGTGTCTCCTGGTATCATGCCCATGCGCTCGACTAAGCTACGGATTTCCGGCAGGGTGCGCATGGTTTGGCGGTCAGTTACTACGGTTTTGGTTTGTTGAGGCAAAATTTTATGCAGCCAGACTATTCCATCGGGATCCACGATCAGTTGGATCGCTAACAAAAGCCCCGCCGCGATCGCGCTAGCACTACTGGCCAAGAGTAATATTGCCAGGAAGGACGCGCCTTTATTACGAGACTGAGACTGTGACATCGTTAATTGCTAATTTTTGATGTTTCTTCTGCCTAGGATGAGAGTAGGACTTGCTCACCTGCTCGTTCCCAAGTATACTCTCGTTCAACGAACTCTCGCGCGTTCTGAGACAGGCGCTTGCGCAGGGCTGAAGTTACTGTTTGTTGGAGTTTACCGGTTACCGGTCACCCCTCTAGCTGTCACCCCGTGCTGAATTGCCGGTGACTGCCATACAAACGCGGGTAGTGATAAACATGTAGTGATGTGATGGCTAGTCTGTCCCAATAGGTGTGGGGATGTGGCATTTTCAATTTTTCGGCTGGGAGCTGAAATGCCTGAAATATCGTTATTTGACTTGCCGTTGGATGCCACTATTGCGATCTCCGTCTGATCGCGCACTGCGTAGCTCCGGGTTCCCGGAGCGTGCAGCCATGCTTTCTTGTGCTAACATCACTACTTGTGACCCACTACCCAAACGCGCAGGAGACACCGGCCGTGCAGCCGCTCGACTCTCAGTAATCCCAAGTTTAGCAGCACGGGGCTGATGGAAGGCAGTAGATTTGTTATAGTCAACTAAAGCATAAGGAGGTCAATATGCCATCCATCGATGAGATTATTAAACAGGCAGATAACCCGTTTGATAAATATGTTACGGGGAACTTTTGTGGAGAAGAACAGAACCAAACCCCCATCGTGGAATCGATTCATCAACAGGAACTTGCTAAAATAGCAAAAATTCTCGATTGGGTAAGGAGAGACCATCTCCCGCGCACGGTAATGCTAGCTGGAGATTCAGGTGTGGGCAAGAGTTATTTCTTAAAACGCCTCAAGCAGCAGTTCGACAACAAAGCATTTTTTGCTTACATCGCACCCTGGGCAGATAGCGACTACATCTGGCGTCATACCCTGCGCTATATCGTTGATAGCCTGATGCACGTGCCAGAAAACCAACAAGAGTCTCAGTTGCTCATCATGCTGAAAAATATATCAGCTTTCCCAGAGAGTAACATGGGCTCGCGGCAACAATTCATCAATAGAATGAGAGCAACCTATCGCTCGGGAATTTACAAGAGTCAAGAGTTTTTTGGCGTGTTATATGATCTGAACAATCCCGAACTGAACATCCCGGCCTCTGAGTGGTTGCTAGGAGATGACCTAGATGAAGAGGATCTCAAGTCTTTGGGAGTAAGAAGTGCTATTGTCAGTGAAGATGCGGCGCAAAAGATGATGAGAAATTTGGGCATAATTTCCCCAAGACCAATAGTGCTGTGTTTCGACCAACTCGATAACATACCCCGCCTGCGAAATAGTGATTTCCTAGATATCCAAGCTTTGTTTAACGTCAACTCTAGCCTTCACAATTACTCGCGCAACGTTATGGCGATAGTTAGTATCATTATGGATACATGGAAACGCAATATCAATGTAGTTCAAGCTGCCGACCGAGCTAGGATTGATGAAGAGGTTTGTTTGAAGCTGATCTCTCTAGATCAAGCAGAAGAACTCTGTGCCAGCAGACTATATCCTCTACATCAGCAAGCTAACCCTCAACCCTCTTCGCCCATTGATCCCTTAACTCGGGAATGGCTGGAAGCAAAATACCCCCGTGGCATAACTACGCCTCGGTCGGTGCTGGCGGAGGGACGTAAGCTAATTGAAGAGTACAAAGAAAAGCTAATTGAAGAGTACAAAGAAAGTTTAGCTATTGCTTCACCAAAAGTTACCCAACCGACCCTCCGGAGCCCCAAACCTGCTGTAGAGCAAGACTTCCAGGCAACGACGTCTCTTCGCCGCCAACGGACTGTAAAGCCAGACTTCCAGGCCGATTTTCAGCGGGAACAGGCAGATTTTCAGTGTGAATGGGACCATGAATTCCAGAATAATTCCCAAAAAATTACCCGAATTCGGCATTACGATGGTCCAGAACTAATAAAGATGTTGCAATTGGCTCTTAAAACCTTGGGAGTCAAGTATATTAAGCCTACATTGCTGTCAGGGAGCAAATTTGCCAGTTGTTCCTTCAGTTATATACAGCCCGATGACAAGTATTGGTTAGGATTAGTCTGGGTGGAAAATCCAAACATGCGTAGCTTTTTTAGTCTCATGAGCGCCTGCGATAAAGCGATTCAGAAAAATATGAGTCAATCTCTGTACTTGATTAGAAATGAAGGAGTGGGTAAGCCTAATACTAAGGGGAATCAAATATATCAACGAATCTTCACTGGTTCTCCCCATGTTCACATTGAACCGGATCTGGACTCGGTATGGTACCTGGCAACCTACTATAATCTAGTGAAGAAGGCTAACTCTAGAGAGTTAGTAGTTGCCGATAAAGTTCTGACGCTAGAATATTTAGAGAAACTGATCCGTGACTCTCAGATTCTGCATAACTGTCCTTTGTTGCAAAAATTGGGGATTGCGGTTCTCCCGGTACCGCAAGTCTCCAGAAGGGACGATGATGAGCAAAATGCCGAATATCAAAGGGATGATATCGGACAGGAAGTCAAAGATTTTGTGTTGGATCTAGTCACCACCAACCAGTTGATCGGGCGTAATATCCTGATTGAAAATGCTTGCAGTCAGTTTCCGCAGGTGAAATCAGCGGAAGTTGAGCAAGTGATTCAGCAACTGTGTCAAGAAAAGATCGTGAAAATTGTCAACCCCAAGGCTCCACTAGAACAACAATCAATCTGTTGGGTGGTGCCTGATGCTACCGGTAGGGTATAATAAGATAATTTGGCCGTTGTCCTGTTTGCTTAATCTTGCACGAGATGGTTAATCAGACTTGGGCAATAGTGGTATGTTACTGTAGGATATTGCAATCCAGGCTAGATGGATTATTTTAATACAAGGTAAAGGCTTACCCATGGAAGCAATTGAGCTGAAGTTCATGTTAAAATTGTTGGAGTTTACCGGCTACCGGGCCCCCATCAGTAAGATTAAGCCTAATCAAAGCACGAAAGCGCCAGAAAGGGATACAGCTTGTTCAGTAAATAAGTGTAACGCTTTTGTGATCGACTGGGGCTACACTCAATTCAGACCAGATTCACTCATGAGCCGTTACTCTCTTGATTTTAGAAGAAAAGTCGTCACTGCTTATGAATTGGGCTTTGGCTCAATTCGGCAACTCGCAGACCAGTTTATGATTAGCCCTGCTACTGTTCATAGTTATATCAAAAGATCTCGATAAACTCAAGATATAACTCCTAAAAAACCGGGTCCAAATCGTCCTGGAAAGCGAGAACCTCATCGATATTTTATTGTTCAGATGGTAAAAAATTACCCGGATTGGACAGTGCGGCAGTATCGGGAACATCTATTAAACGAGCAAGATGTTTATGTCAGTGTAGGGGGGATGTGTGAGTTCCTCAAAAAAGAAGGCTTAACCCTTAAAAAAAAACTTACCGGTCAGAAAAAGTAGCAACGGAAGACGGTCAACAGCAGCGAGTTGATTACTGGATGAAGGTTCGAGATGTACCACATGCAAAATTGATATTTATCGACGAGACAGCTTTCTGGGTTGGGATGAGTCGCGAGATGGCCAGGTCGTGTCCGAGAGCGCCTACCCTGTCGCTCGCCTGACCTAGATGTCTAAAGCTGCGGCGTCTTCCGCGTGCTCTTGTCCTGAAGGACTCGGCACACTCCAGACACCGCGCGCTACTCGCACTGCGCACCGCACATCGCAGCGACATGGGTGGGCGTCTCTGGACACGAGAGTGAGAAAGGCCAAAAAGCCTTCTGTTTAAGACAGTTTTACAAGGGGCGAAAAATGACTTTAATCGGAGCAATGAGTATGAGAGGAGTTGTGGCTAAAAAAGCGATTCAAGGCTCCATGAAAGGTAAAGATTTTAAGGAGTTTATTGAAAAGGAACTGGTGGAGAAGCTCAATCCCGGGGATGTGGTGGTCATGGAGGCTCGGATTAAATTGAAGCGGTTATATCCGTCAATTACATCTTGACAGACCACTAGCTGCTGTCTACAGTAGAGATTAAAACGTTCCTGGCACCTTCAACCATTTCCGAGTTTCATGCCGCAGTGGGTCAATTTATTAACTCTCGCATTGCTTTGGAAGACGAGGAAGCAGATCGACGGTTATATCTCGCCGTTCCATTAGATATTCACAAGCGCTTCTTCAAATATCCATTTATCCAAACAGTCATTCGCCGCAACCAGATTCCTTTACTGGTCTACAGCACGGAAAAGCAGGAGATCGTTCAATGGATAAACTAGATTTATATCGTCAATTAATTCAAGAATCATTACTTGAAAGAGCGAAATTACGTTCCCCAAACGATCCAATTAAAAGTGAGACGGTTTTCGATCGAGAGGGCGATCGCTACCAACTTGTAAACTTGGGATGGAAAGATAGCAGCACGCGCATTTATGGTTGCGCCTTGCACATTGATATCATTGAGGGTAAAATTTGGGTCCAACATGACGGAACTGAGGATGCAATTGCAGATTGGTTAGTTGCCAAGGGAGTGCCAAAACAAGATATCGTATTGGCATACCATGCACCGCACGTGCGCCAGTACACCGAGTTTGCTGTAGGTTGAAATTGTCCGTAACGGGTTTGCCCAGATAACTGACGATCGATATTCCTACTGTCCTGCTGCGTAACTCAATTGGACGAATATTGCTTTATAGCTTGACGAAGGTAACAGTCTGACTTGATAATAGCATATTATCCAACTATCCGACAGCAGTAGAAGATGACAACAGAAGCATCAACCCGCAAAGCTTGGGCAAAAGCCCTAGCACGACCGGCAACAGAATTTCCTCTGACTCAGCTACCCATCCTGGCAGGTAAAATTCCTCCAGGGTTGCGCGGTACTCTCTATCGTAATGGTCCCGGACGCTTGGAACGTGGAGGCGATCGGTCCACGGACGGTCCGAAAAATCGGGTAGGACATTGGTTTGATGGGGATGGTGCTATTTTAGCAGTGCATTTCACGGAGGCGGGGGCTACAGGAATTTATCGCTACGTGCAGACAGCGGCATATCAAGCGGAAACTGCTGCGGGGAAATTTCTTTATCCCAATTATGGCATGACCGTACCCGGACCAATCTGGAAAAGTTGGGGGAAACTACCCAAAAATGCGGCAAATACTTCCGTGCTAGCTTTGCCAGATAAACTCTTGGCACTCTGGGAAGCAGGAAACCCCCATGCCTTAGATTTACAAACTTTGGAAACTAAGGGATTAGACGATCTTTCCCAACTCAAAAATAACTTACCCTATTCTGCTCATCCTAAGGTAGACGCGCAAACCGGGGAGATTTTTAACTTTGGCATTAGTATCGGCGGGTTGAATGCAACCCTGAATGTTTATAAAAGCGATCGCGCGGGCAAGATTGTCCAAAAAGCAGCGATTCCATTAGATGGTATCCCCTTTATACATGATTTTGTCATGGCGGGGCAATATTTGGTGTTTTTAATTCCACCACTGCGGTTTAATCTCCTACCAATTGCGATCGGATTGAGCAGTTACTGCGATGCCGGAGAATGGAAACCCAGTCAGGGAACTGACATTTTAGTCCTCGATCGCGCAACTTTATCAGTAGTGAGTCGGGGTAAAACAGAAGCTTGGTTTCAATGGCATTTTAGCAATGGTTATGTTGATGCTGATGGTGAGTTAGTTGTGGATTTTGTTCGCCATCAAGATTTCAACTTAACTAATCAAGAACTTAAGGAAGTGCCGACGGGTAAAACCAAAACAGTATCAAAGGGAACTTTGTGGCGATCGCGCATTCATCCCCAAACAGGGAAAGTAACCCAACTCCAGCAATTGCTAGACAGGGATGGCGAGTTCCCGATCGTCTCCTCCCAAGATGTAGGGGTTCATTACCGTTACATTTATTTGTCAGTATATCGGGATGGGGTGGATATTAGTCAGGAAATGTTTGGGGCGATCGCCCGTTTAGATTTGCAGACAGACAACCTGACAGTAGCGGACTTGGGAGAAAATCGCTATCCCACCGAACCCATTTATGTCCCGGATGCCTGGAAGACCGATCGAGGATGGGTGCTGACAGTTATATGACGGCGGGGTTGACAGGAGTGAGGTTTGGGTTTACGATAGTGAAAGGATGGATGACGAACCCGTCTGCAAACTAGAATTGCCTAGGGTGGTGCCGATGGGATTTCATGGAACTTGGAAACCAACACGCTAACAGGCTAACGCTATGAGTAAGATCCAAACTCAAATACCAACGGACCAATGGGTGACAGGAACTTGGAATGAGTACGTCCAGAGTATAGAAGACCCATTGTATAAAAAAGCTAAAGGCTATTATCATCTAGGACAGTTGAGAATTGAAATGGCACCTGTAGGACACGACCATGCTAGCGATAACACGATCGTTAGCGTGGCGATCGTGTTATTCGCTAGCATCAGCAATATTCCGCTCAAGGGATTGATTAATTGTACCTATAGAAGAACGGGGGCGATCGCTGCGCGAAAAATCGAGGTGCAGCCAGATTTGTATTATATAGGCGATCGAGTCGCGATCGTGCCCCGAGGGACGAATATCGCTATCCGCCGCCTGATTTGGCGAACGCTGCACGAAAAATCGAACTGGGAAAAACAACCCTGGCGGACGACTTAGGGCGCAAACGGATCCTGTACGAAGACTTAGAAATACCCGAATTGGGTAACGGAACGTCAGCAAGCAGAGGTAACAGCCTTTAGCATTAATAATAATGGCAGTAGGCGGATTAGAGAATCTCAAGTTTTGCCGGGTTTTTCTATGGCCTTACTTGCAGAAGCATTACAGCGCAATCTTGCCGGGAACCAGTCCCAGGTAGTCCCCTGGTTATTGGCTCAATTTTAGACTAGCAGTTAAAAGAGGTGGAGAAAAAGGTTGACAGGAGTCAGCTTTGGGGTTATGATATGGAAAGAAGGGATGACTGCGTGCATATAAATTAGGATCGAATAGATCGGGAGGAAAGATTGTCAGATAAGGAGTTACAGCAGATCCAGGATCTCCAGTTCGCAGACCTAGAAGCGGCCAACGCATTGCTGAAGGAATTTATCATCGCTAACCTGGATTTTCAGGTGGAAACGGTGCAGATACGTCCCTTAGCTGTCTCCCTCAACTCCCTGAATGGGTTGATAACTACAGCAGATGGGACCAAATATTTCTTCAAAACCCATGTGGAACCCCAAAGCATTATTAACGAATATTACAATTCCACGATTCTGGCCGAGGCGGGTTATCCGGTAATTCAACCCATACATAGTTCCACGGAATGGGGAAAGCAGCTATTGATTTATGAGTTCTTCGAGACTCCTTCGATGTTTAAGGTTATCCGCGACCTGGAAATGGATCGCAGAACAGATGCCGATCGGGTTATATCTATACAAGAAAAAGCTGACGAACAACTGTGGGACATTTATCGGCAAACCCTGCAACCCTTGGAAAAAGCAGCACATGCCCGATCGCCGATTCATCAGCTATTCTACCACAGACTCACGGGGGGGCGCTTCGCTAACTTCTATCAAGGGACGGATATATTCCTGCCAGGAGGGAAAATAAATTATAATAGTCTGGCATCAATGCAGTGGAACATTAATGGTATACAATATCAAGATACTCTAGGACAACTGGTGCAGCAGGCGATCGGACTCTTGGAACCATCCCGAACACGGCTACGCACAGAAAAATCGGTCTCGAATGCGATCGTCGGACATGGTGACGCCCATAATGGTAATCTGTTTATAGATGTCGATCGCGGTTCTATGGTATACTTCGATCCGGCATTTGCGGGTCGCCACTCGCCCTTGCTGGACCTGGTCAAGCCCCTGTTTCACAATGTCTTCGCTATCTGGATGTATTATCCAAGGGAAATTGCCGAGAGTCTGTCTATCCGCTGGGAAATAAAAGGTGATACCATGATGGTAGAACATGATTTTGTCCCCTCGCCAGTGCGGGTGGCCCTGCTGCGATCGAAGCTAGAACGAGTGCTCAAACCCCTGTTAGGCGAACTTTCATCTCGATGTATGCTGGAGGAAAATTGGCGGGAATATTTGAAATTAGCTCTGTTTTGCTGTCCGTTCCTGACAATGAACCTGAGTGATGTCAAAAAATTCCCCCCGGAAATAACGCTGCTAGGTTTGGCTATGTCTGTGGAGATGGGTAGCACCAGTTCTGGTAGTATGAAGAGTTTACTGGATACTGAACTGGGTTCGTAGTGAGGACTAAAGTCCTCAACATCCTTAAGATGGGGCGGAAAGACTAAAGTCTTTACTACGAACGGGGAAAGACTAAAGTCTTTACTACGAACCGGATGCGAACGGGGAAAGACTAAAGTCTTTACTACGAACCGGATGCGAACGGGATACGAACGTTAAAGTGATATTAGGAAGGATAAAGGTGGACAATACAGATCGACTCAGGATTTTGATTTTTGACCTGGATGGCGTCATTACTAGCGAGAAAAAATATTGGAATACGGCCATACTGACTGTATGGGAACTGATTTATAGTCAAGAATATCTAGGCTTGAATAACTATTTTGGTTCGGAGACTGACTTGTCCCAGGTATTGCAAGAAATGGGCGAACGGGTTATCCCCAGTAGTTTTATTTATGAACTGAAAAGTCGCGCGATTAATTCCAACTGGGACCTGACATTCTTTGTCTTTTGTCTGCACTTAGTGGGAATATTGAGCGAATTAAATAAGGTGGAACCAGATGGTTGGCGGGAAATCCTCAAAAATGCCCCGGTATGGGAAAACTTACAGCAGTTAGGTGGCAAGTTGCGCGCTCGGGGGTATAATTACAAAATCAGCGAGGGGATAATTGCTAAGTTTTGGCAGGAAACAGAATCCCTAACGGGCAATGCCGTGCTAGAATATCTAGGGGAGTTTATCGATCTGCGTTTGGGGGTGAATGTCCCGACATTGGCACCAAAAGGAGATATATGGCAACTATGCTATAGTAATTTCCAAGAGTGGTATGAAGGGAAAAAAGATTATCAACTGCTAGATGATGAAACGGTACTAGAATTAAGTAAAATTGAGGCAACACTCAAAGAATTGTGTTGTCGCTATAGTTTGGCGATCGCCACCGGCAGGCCCCGGACGGAAGCGATCGGGCCGCTGCAAGCATTGGGACTGCTAGAATATTTTGACCCCAAGCGCATTGTCACCTATGATGAAGTGTTAGCAGCTGAGTCCCTAATGTCGCAAAAGGGGAAAAGGGTGAAGCTGGGCAAACCCCATCCATTTGTGGTACTAAAGGCAATGGATCCCTATATCAATGTGGAAGCTTTGTGTAGTTCCGAATATCAGCCGTCAGACCACAAGTATGCTGGATATATAGGTGATGCTGCCAGCGATGTGGTTGCTGCTAAAGGCGCTGGATGTATGGCGATCGGGGTACTGACGGGTTTTGCCACCGGGGAGGCGAGAGAAAATAAGCGGCGCAAGTTTGCTGAGTTGGGCTGTGATGCTATTCTCAACAGTATAGTAGAACTGCCAGAATGGCTAGAACATAGGTCAAGAAGTCTCACCCAGGAGGTTTCGACAACAGAAGAAGTTTCATCAGCATTGCCCGAAAAGGAACCAGATTTATCGACCGATGCCCTAGGGTTACAAGAAAGGAAGGATATGGTTAACCAACAGGTTAAATCTTTAAATCCCAAGGTAGCGGGACCGCCCAAAGCAGATAATGCTATTCGTCTGGATAAGGGAGAGTTACCTTATCCGCCATCTCGCCACGTAATAGAGGCGATCGCCTCGGCAGCGCGGACGCTCAACCGCTATCCTGATATTCTGGGGGGCGAACTGCGAGGTGCCTTAGCTAAGTATACCAAAGGGAAGCCCGAACAGATTATCATTGGCAATGGTTCCGATGACCTGATCGAACTCATTGTGAAAACCTTCGTGCAACCCGGAGAGGAAGTATTGCTGCCAGTTCCGACCTTTTTCGTCTACTGGCATTCTACAGAACTTATCAATGCCCGTCCAGTGTTTGTCCAGAGAACGGCAGATTTTGGCCTGGATGTGGAGGCACTGTTGCAGAAAGTTACGCCCCAAACGAAGGTGCTATTTATCGCCAACCCCAATAACCCTACTGCTAACCTGGTGGCCCGGGAGACGATTATTCAGATTCTAGATCGCGCGGACTGCATGGTAGTAGTAGATGAGTGCTACTATGAAATCTGTCAGGAAACAGTAGCGGACTTGGTAGATAAATATCCCCATCTGATTGTATTGCGCAGTTTCTCGAAAAGCTTCGGTTTGGCAGGGCTGAGAGTGGGATACGCTATTGCTAACGAAGTCATCGTCGATTATCTCTATCGCGCCGCCCAACTCTTCCCCGTCAGTAAACTGGCCCTGGTAGGCGCGATCGCGGCCTTAGAAGAAATCTCCTACGTGGAAGCAAACCTGGATCGAATTCGGCAGGAAAGAGGCAAGTTAGGAAAAGCACTGCAACAGTTAGGTTTCATCGTCTATCCTTCAGCAACGAATTTTCTGTTCGTGAGAACGGAACCCCTAGGAATCACCTCCAAGGATTTAGTAGGGGCGCTGCAAGAGAAAAATATCTTTGTCGCCGACTTCGGTGGTAAACCAGGATTGGATGAATACTATTTTAGAACAGCAGTGGGCACGCGCACCGAAAATCAACGATTGATCGATGGGTTGCAGGAGGCGATCGGGAAGTAGGGTGGGCACCTTTGAGAGGCCCTAGGGTGGGCACCGCCCACCTTTAGGCACCGCCCACCTTATGGGGGCGGGCTTCACAAACTGGAACCCAAAGAACTAGGTAATGCTACAGCCAAAATGCTTTTGGCTGTTTTGCCAGCATCTTTTGGCAGAGAGTATTGCGGTAGGGAGCCGAAATAAGTAGGGAGGGCGGCGATGGCTGAAGTCCATACCCAGTAATGGTTTCAGGAAAAATGTCGCTCCGTGCTTGACAGATCGAGCGAGACATGCAAAAGTAGTAGAAAGAATTGGGTGAATCTCAAGAAGGGAAATAGAATCCAACCTAATCCCTGGTCCCCTTGTAGGAAAAAGGAACCGGTGTTTAGATAGAAAAAATGAGCAAAGTTAGAGGTGACAACTGATGAGTTCATCAAAAGATCCAGTCAACCAGAACCAAATTCCGCCCTCAACAACCCTGCTACAGGCTACTGGGTTTCACAATGTATCTATATTGCGGCTAAACTCGGGATAGCTGATTTGCTCAAAGAGGGAGAACAACACTGCGATGCGTTGGCCACGGCAACGAATAGCAACAAGGATGCAATTTATCGACTGTTACGAGCTTTAGCAAGTGTCGGCATTTTTGCTGAAACTCAGCCCCAGTATTTTCAGCTCACCCCACTAGCAACCTATTTACAAAGCGATGTGAGTAACTCCTTAAAGGCTTATGCAATTATATTAGGGGCGGAACAACCTTATCAAGCCTGGGGTAATTTGATGTATAGCATGCAGACTGGCCAGAATGCTTTTGAGAACTTATATGGCATGAATAGTTACGAGTTCTTGCAGCAAAACCCGACCCTAGGGAAAATTGTCGATCGGGCCATGACCGACCTTTCAGGAGTTGAAAGTGCTGGTGTATTGACGGCTTACGATTTTTCATCCATTGGCAAGTTGGTTGATGTCGGTGGTGGTAATGGTAGATTGCTCTCTTCTATCCTGCAAGCTTACTCTACTATGACCGGGGTGTTGTTCGATCGACCTGATGTGATCGACAGAGCATCCGATTTGCTCTCAACAGCAGGAGTGAGCGATCGCCTGCAACTAGCAAAAGGCGATTTCTTTAATACTATACCAGAGGGGGGAGATGCCTATCTGCTGAAACATATTATTCATAACTGGGGTGACGAGCAGGCGATCGCGATTCTCAAGAACTGTTATCAAGCTATGGGAGAAGCAGGACGGCTGTTAGCGATCGAGATGGTAATTCCCCCAGGAAACGAGCCTTCAGCAGGTAAATTGATGGATATAAATATGTTGGTGATGTGCGCCGGCGGACGGGAGCGAACTGAGGCTGAGTATGGAGAGTTATTGAAGGCGGCTGGGTTCAAACTCACTCTTATAGTTCCGACAGCATCAGATGTGAGTGTGATTGAGGCAGTGAAAGATTAAAAAAACATTTGCTTCCTATTCGTTTTGTCTCTTGGTTAATGGTATTTGGGGAACCCTTGCAGTGGGACTCTTTAATACAGAGTCGGGCTTGTTTTATGGCGGCGGTCCCCAGCAACTGGTCAACCAAATCATTGGCATTGTGGCGATCGGAGCCTTTACAGTCATTACAAGCTTCATCTTCTGGAAGGCGATCGAAGCAACTGTGGGTATGCGCGTCGGACGCGAACATGAATTTGAGGGTTTGGACATTGCCGAACATGGCATGGAAGCCTACAGTGGGTTCCTCAAGGAAAGTGGTACTCTAGGGGGCGGTGGCGAAATGGCAGGTAGCCACGGCGATTTCACAGGTACTCGGCTCCAGTAACAATTGTACTAATTGTTACTTCTTCATCTGCCTCGAGCCATTTGAAGGGAAATAACCCTCTAACCCGGTTTTTGTCAAAACCGGGTTTCTCAATTTAAGCAGATCCTCCCGGTTGAGAGTGCCAGACAGAATATAGAAAGCTATAATGGAATAGTTGCGGCTTAGAAGGGTACGATAATCTAGGAGATCAATTATGGTAAAATCAGAATCTTCTTTACGTTGGCCCACTAGCGACGAGCTACCAGGCTCGGACGAAACTCCTGTGGATAATGAACTGCAAAATTTAGTCCCCAACCTATTGGGGTTAATATTAGGCTCCCTCTGGGGAAACCGCTGGGATTGGTTTTTTGGAGTAGATATGGGAATTTATTTCAGAAGCTCTTGGGCCAATCCCCGAGTGCCGATCGTCCCGGATGGTTTTCTCAGCTTGGGGGTCGATCGGGTGAAGGGCAATAGATTAAGAAAGAGTTACTTTGTTTGGGAAGAGAAGGATATTATTCCTACGCTGGTCCTGGAAGTGGTATCGGAAAAATATGGAGGGGAATACCATGAAAAAATGAACAAATATGCCCGGTTGGGGGTGCTGTACTATGTGATTTACAATCCGGAGTTTTTCGCCAGACATAAGGAACAACCATTTGAGGTGTATAAGTTAGTAAATAAAACTTATCGACTACAGTTGGGAGAACCAGTATGGATGCCGGAGATTGGTTTGGGAATCGGTCGCGGCACGGGAACTTGTTGGGGATTGACTCAAGAGTGGCTGTTTTGGTATGACGAGCAAGGAAATCGGTATCTTACGCCAGAAGAGACGGTCACAGAAATGTCTCAACTGCTAGCTCGCTATCGAGAGCAGTTTGGGGAATTGTCATAAGGAATTGCGGTGAGGAGGTGACGGCTTCCTCGCCGCTCCCGTTCAACCGGACAAGGCGCAATCTGAAGATAACCTACATGGGTGGATTTGAGGTAACATATATTAGTACAAGGCAGCCGCTCATCTCCGAGATCAATTATGGTAAAATCAGAATCTTCTTTACGTTGGCCCACTAGCGACGAGCTACCAGGCTCGGACGAAACTCCTGTGGATAATGAACTGCAAAATTTAGTCCCCAACCTATTGGGGTTAATATTAGGCTCCCTCTGGGGAAACCGCTGGGATTGGTTTTTTGGAGTAGATATGGGAATTTATTTCAGAAGCTCTTGGGCCAATCCCCGAGTGCCGATCGTCCCGGATGGTTTTCTCAGCTTGGGGGTCGATCGGGTGAAGGGCAATAGATTAAGAAAGAGTTACTTTGTTTGGGAAGAGAAGGATATTATTCCTACGCTGGTCCTGGAAGTGGTATCGGAAAAATATGGAGGGGAATACCATGAAAAAATGAACAAATATGCCCGGTTGGGGGTGCTGTACTATGTGATTTACAATCCGGAGTTTTTCGCCAGACATAAGGAACAACCATTTGAGGTGTATAAGTTAGTAAATAAAACTTATCGACTACAGTTGGGAGAACCAGTATGGATGCCGGAGATTGGTTTGGGAATCGGTCGCGGCACGGGAACTTGTTGGGGATTGACTCAAGAGTGGCTGTTTTGGTATGACGAGCAGGGAAATCGGTATCTCACTCCAGAAGAGACGGCCAAGGCAGAGCAACAACAGCGTCTGGAAATGTCACAACAGGTGACAGAAATGTCACAACAGGTCAGAGAAATGTCTCAAACTATAACAGAAATGTCTCAAAATATGACAGAAAGGGAAAAACTGCTAGCTCGCTATCGAGAGCAGTTTGGGCAATGTAATAGGGATATTGCGGTGAGGAGGTGACGGCTTCCTCGCCGCTCCTGTTCAACCGGACAAGACACAATCGGAAGATAACCTACATGGGTGGATTTGAGGTAACATATATGAGTACAAGGCAGCCGCTCATCTGGGAGAGAAATTATGGTAAAATCAGAATCTTCTTTACGTTGGCCCACTAGCGACGAGTTACCAGGATCGGACGAAACTCCTGTAGATGATGAACTGCAAAATTTAGTCCCCAACCTATTGGGGTGGAGCTTGAGTTCGCTCTGGGGAAACCGCTGGGATTGGTTTTTTGGAGTAGATATGGGAATTTATTTCCGAAGGTCTTGGGCTAATCCCCGAGTCCCGATCGTCCCGGATGGTTTTCTCAGTTTGGGGGTCGATCGGGTGAAGGGCAATAGATTAAGAAAGAGTTACTTTGTTTGGGAAGAGAAGGACATTGTACCCACCCTGGTGCTGGAAGTGGTATCTGAAAAATATGGAGGGGAATACCATGAAAAAATGAACAAATATGCCCGGTTGGGGGTGCTGTACTATGGGATCTACAATCCCGAGTTTTTCGCCAGACATAACGAACAGCCATTTGAGGTGTATAAGCTGGTAAATAAAACTTATCGACTACAGTTGGGAGAACCAGTATGGATGCCGGAGATTGGTTTGGGAATCGGTCGCGGCACGGGAACTTGTTGGGGATTGACTCAAGAGTGGCTTTTCTGGTATGACGATCGGGGAAATCGGTATCTCACGCCAGAAGAGACGGCCAAGGCAGAGCAACAACGTCTGGAAATGTCTCAACAGATGACAGAAATGTCTCAACTGCCTCGCTATCGAGAGCAGTTTGGGGAATTGCCATAAAGATAATAGGCGCGGTGAGGGGGTGACGGCTCCCTCATCGCTTCAACCGGGCAAGCGCAATCTCTGAAGATCGCCTATAATAAAAATTAGCACTATTAGCCAATAGCCAATGGATACTAAAGCATTTACCCGGGCTCTGAAACAGTCAGAAAACTATCATCGTAAGGGATTTGGTCACGCAGAGGAAGTTGCTGGCGTGATGAACTCCGCTTATCAAAGCAATCTGATTCAGGAAATCCGGAATAATAATTATACCCTGTCTCGCGGCGATGTCACCATCCGCCTGGCGGAGGCATTTGGTTTTTGCTGGGGAGTGGAACGGGCGGTGGCGATGGTTTACGAAACTCGCCAGCAGTTCCCCACGGAACCGATCTGGATCACTAATGAGATTATCCACAATCCTTCAGTTAACCAGGATCTGCGGGATATGCAAGTTGGGTTTATCCCTCTGTCGGAAGGCAAAAAGAACTTTTCTGTGGTTGACAAGGGTGATGTGGTGATTCTCCCCGCCTTTGGTGCTAGCGTCCAGGAAATGCAATTTCTGAATGATAAGGGTTGCAAAATTGTCGATACTACCTGTCCCTGGGTGACGAAGGTCTGGAATACGGTCGAGAAGCACAAGAAAAAGGCTTACACTTCTATAATTCACGGCAATTATACACATGAAGAGACTGTTGCTACCAGTTCCTTTGCAGATAAGTACTTGATCGTACTGAATATGGCAGAAGCAGAATATGTCTGCGATTATATTCTTAATGGTGGCGACAAGCAAGAGTTCATGGCGAAATTCCATCGCGCCTGTTCGGCTGGCTTTGACCCCGATCGGGATTTAGAGCAGGTTGGCATTGCTAATCAGACTACCATGCTGAAGACCGAAACGGAGCAAATTGGCAAGCTGTTCGAGCGGATAATGATGAAAAAGTACGGTCCGGAACATTTAAATCTGCATTTCCAAAGCTTTAATACTATCTGCGATGCGACTCAAGAACGCCAAGATGCTATGTTCCTGTTGGTAGAAGAACAGTTGGATTTGATGGTGGTTATCGGTGGGTTCAATTCTTCTAATACTACTCATCTGCAAGAAATGGCGATCGCCCGGAATATTCCGTCTTATCACGTTGACAGTGTGGAGCGAATTTTACCTGGAAATCGCCTGGAACACAAACCCTTGCACGAGGATTTAGAAGTGAAAGAAAATTGGTTACCAGAGGGTCAGATTATCGTCGGGGTAACTTCTGGTGCTTCGACACCCGATAAAGTTGTCGCTGATGTGTTGGAGAAGATTTTTGCCCTGAAAGCTGCTTGAAGAATGGCTGCGCCCCCAGCGCAGCGCGATCGGCGATCGGTAATTATTAAGAAACCCGCTAAGAAACCGGGTTTTTTGGGTTTCTGGGCTGCTGATGAATAAGCAAAATACAGCTCGAACATAGTATAGCAATTTTCAATCGTGAAAGTTTAGAAACCCGGTTTCACAGAAGTGGTTTCTGGATATCTTTTAGTTTGCCAATCATTTCTGCTTGCTATAGAGTTGGGTTTTGTTCCTAAACCCAACCTACAGGATGACATTTTTCATGTTTTTGGGTTTATAATTGTACCCAATATAGAGTTGGTCAAAGATGAGCAGGGTCTAATGGCTTATTTTGCCGAAGTCCAGTTTCACATAGACGATCGATTGTTCCATCGCTTCTTTGATTGGATGTTCCGGTATCTGCGCGATCGGGAGGATATCGAACGGTGGCAGGCAGTTATTATCTATCCGACGCGGACCATAGAGACAAAATATAAATTGGCCTATGAGGTATTCTCTCTAGTCCGCAAGTGCAGCGGATATTTGGATGAATTTTTTGCTTCATCACCATCTTCAGCAATATCGATCGAAGAATCTTTGGCATTGAAAATTTTGGAGTTAATCATAGAAAAAGAAGAAACAGTCCTTGCCAGTGCTAAGAATTTGATTGGGCGAGTTTCCCGGGAACTCGCCGATGAGGATCTCGCTTGGGAAATGTTAAAATACATTGAGACAGTGGTGTCATGCAAGTTGAGGCTATTCGTCAAGAAGGATTTAGAAGCAATGCTTTATACAGAGACGGATGTAAAACCTCCCTTAAGTTTTGATGAATTTTTTAAACAGAAAAGCATTAAACAATGCAAGCAGGAAGCAATTGAAAAGGGCTTGCTGGAATTAGTACCCCGGTTGCTGACCCTGGGGTTGACTGTAGAACAATTGGCGGAGATATTGGAACTGACGGTGGAACAAGTTCGGCAAGCTGCCAACACTTCCCCAGAAGCCGCGACCTTAATGGAAGTCGAACTGCCCTGAGGGGCAATTTCTAAATCAGCAAAACTCAAGCCTCCTTCTAACTGGATAAAGTCCGTGTTATTCTTAAAGTCGCTGATAGTACAGCTTGTTCACCAGTTAGCTAGTACAGTAGCAGCATTTTGTAAACCAGTTCTTAAACGCAGTTGTTCCAATCAGCATCACAGCCAGTTCAATTAACTGTTCTAACGCCTCCATTGCTCGTGTCGGGAAAAGTCTGATAATTGACTTAATCGTTGACCACAACATTTCAATAGGATTGAAGTCTGGTGAGTATGGTGGTAAATACTCTACTCTGGCTCCCGCAGAGGCGATCAGTTCTTCGATGCCTTTCATTTTATGGATATTAAGGTTATCCATGACCACCACATCCCCGGGATTGAGCTTCTCCACCAGTTCCTTTTCAATAAACTCCTTAAAATCTTTACCTTTCATGGAGCCTTGAATCGCTTTTTTAGCCACAACTCCTCTCATACTCATTGCTCCGATTAAAGTCATTTTTCGCCCCTTGTAAAACTGTCTTAAACAGAAGGCTTTTTGGCCTTTCTCACTCTCGTGTCCAGAGACGCCCACCCATGTCGCTGCGATGTGCGGTGCGCAGTGCGAGTAGCGCGCGGTGTCTGGAGTGTGCCGAGTCCTTCAGGACAAGAGCACGCGGAAGACGCCGCAGCTTTAGACATCTAGGTCAGGCGAGCGACAGGGTAGGCGCTCTCGGACACGACCTGGCCATCTCGCGACTCATCCCAACCCAGAAAGCTGTCTCGTCGATAAATATCAATTTTGCATGTGGTACATCTCGAACCTTCATCCAGTAATCAACTCGCTGCTGTTGACCGTCTTCCGTTGCTACTTTTTCTGACCGGTAAGTTTTTTTTTAAGGGTTAAGCCTTCTTTTTTGAGGAACTCACACATCCCCCCTACACTGACATAAACATCTTGCTCGTTTAATAGATGTTCCCGATACTGCCGCACTGTCCAATCCGGGTAATTTTTTACCATCTGAACAATAAAATATCGATGAGGTTCTCGCTTTCCAGGACGATTTGGACCCGGTTTTTTAGGAGTTATATCTTGAGTTTATCGAGATCTTTTGATATAACTATGAACAGTAGCAGGGCTAATCATAAACTGGTCTGCGAGTTGCCGAATTGAGCCAAAGCCCAATTCATAAGCAGTGACGACTTTTCTTCTAAAATCAAGAGAGTAACGGCTCATGAGTGAATCTGGTCTGAATTGAGTGTAGCCCCAGTCGATCACAAAAGCGTTACACTTATTTACTGAACAAGCTGTAATCTGTTGGGTGGTGCCTGATGCTACCGGTAGGGTAGAATAAGAGATTTTGGCAGTTGTCCTGTTTGCTTAATCTTGCACGAGATGATTAATCAGACTTGGGCAATAGTGGTATGTTACTGTAGGATATTGTCATCCAGGCTAGATGGATTATCTTAATTACAAGGCAAGGGCGATCGCATGGAAGCAATTGAGCTGAAGTTCATGTTAAAATTGTTGGAGTTTACTGGCTACCGGGCCTCCACCAGTAAGATTAAGCTGAATAAAAGCACCAAGGCGTCAGAAAGGGATAGCATCTGCAAAAAACTGCGCGATCGCCAGTTGGTGGGCTGCGTGGAGGAGGTGGCAAAACTGAAGATCGCGCCTCCAGGCAAGGGGCTACTGGAACTGGAACCGGCTGAGTTGCCGGTGACTGCCGTGGAACTGAAGGCGCTCAAAGCCTGCACGAAAGGTATAATTAACCCTGGAGACACCGGCATAAAAGCAGCAGAGCGACAGGCAGTGCTCCAAAGCTTGGTAGAACGGGGCTTTATTGAAGCAGTAAAGACAAAAATCACGGAAGTCTGGCTGACAGAACGAGGACAGGAATTTTTGCTTTCGGAATTTGAATCAAACAGCACTGCTACCATCAGCTTGAAAATGCTGACTGATTACTTGCGATTTATGCGACAATCGGTTATTAAGCAGGAAACCCAGATGCTCCCAACCGAGGAGGTACCGGCGATCGCCCCCAGCGATGAGGAGATTTTGCAGCTGATTCGGGATTTAGACCAGCAGCTGCGCACGGACAATTATCTGCCGATTTTCCATCTGCGAGAGAAGTTGCAACCGCCTCTGTCCAGGGAAGAACTCGATCGGGCGCTCTATCGCCTAGAGATAAATAACCTGATTCAGTTGAGCGCTTTGCAGGAAGTCATAGCTTATACAAAGGAACAAATTGACGCTGGCATTCCCCAAAATATCGGCGGTCGCCTGTTTTTTATTATAGTAGAATCAAAGCCCGGTAGTCCTCGGCGATCGGCAGGTAGTCAGTATCGAACAGGTAAGTAGGATTAATATGCCATCCATTGATGAGATTATTCAACAGGGGTTAAACCCCTTCGATCCAGTCAGTTTTGCCACGGGGAACTTTTGGCAAGAACAACTAGACCTTGCCCCCAGCATTAACTCGATTCACGAACGGGAACTAGCCTCAATAGCAGCAGTACTAGAACAGGTAGCCAAAGACCATCGCCCCCGCACCATCATGCTGACCGGAGACTCCGGTTCGGGCAAGAGTTATCTATTAAAGCGGCTCAAACAGGAATTTAACAGCCAAGCATTTTTTGCCTACATCGGTCCCTGGGCAGATAGCAACTACATCTGGCGTCATACCCTGCGCCATACTGTTGATAGCTTGATGAAAGTGCCAAAGTACCAAGAAGATTCTCAGTTGGTACTCTGGATGAAAAGTCTATCGGCTTTCAGCGATGGTAGTCTGATGAAAAGGTTACTGGGCGAGCGGAAACAATTCATTAATGACCTGAGAGCCACCTATCCATTGGGAATTTACAATGCGAAAGAGTTTTTTGGGGTATTGTACGACCTGAATAATCCGAAACTGAAGATGACAGCCTATGACTGGTTGCGGGGAGACGATCTAGATCCAGACGATCTGAAAGCTTTGGGAGTAAAAAAGGCGATCGACAGTGAAGATGCGGCACAAAATATCCTGATTAATTTTGGCATAATTTCTGCTGATACCAACCCAATCGTGCTGTGCTTTGACCAACTGGATAACATCCCCCGCCTGCAAGATAACTTCCTAGATATCCAAGCTTTGTTTAATGTCAACTCTAGCATTCACAATTACTCGCCCAACAACTTGCTGGCGATCGTTAGTATTATTAAGAATACTTGGAAACGGAATAGTGAGATGGTGCAATCTGCTGACAGAGTGAGGATTAATGAAACGGTTGACCTGAAGGAGATATCCCTAGATCGAGCAGAAGAACTCTGGGCCACCAGACTATATCCTCTACGCCAGCAAGCGATCCCGAAACCCGCTTCGCCCCTTTATCCCCTAACTCGCCAACAGCTAGAAACAGAATACCCCCGTGGCAGAACTACGCCTCGATCGGTGCTGGTGTTGGGACGTCAGCTAATCGGACAGTACAAAGAAAACCTAGTTATTGGTTCGCCCAATGTGGCCCGGCCTCGGCTGACTCTGGTTAAATCTCCCGTACAGCAAGATGCCCTGGCAGCTTTTAAGTTAGTCTGGAAGCAGGAGTTCGACAAAACTGCTGAAAAAATTACCCGAATTCGCGATTACGATGGTCCGGAACTGATAAAAATGCTGCAAGAAGCTCTCAAGGCATTGGAGATCCCCGGGATTAAGCCGAAACTATTATCAGACAGTACTACATTCGCCAGTTATTCCCTGAGTTACCAAGATGGGCAGAACCGGGTAGGATTAGTATGGGCGGAAAATCCTAACATGAGTAGCTTTTTTCGTCTGATGGAAGCTTGCCAGAAAGTAATTCAGAAAAGGTTCTGTCAAACCCTGTACTTGATTAGAAATGAAGGGGTGGGTCAATATACCCATCAAGGTAACAAAATCTATCAGCAAATTTTCGCTGGTTCTGCCCATAGTCACATCAAACCGGACCTGGAGTCTCTGCACTACCTGGCAACCTACCATAATCTGGTGAATGCTGCTTGCTCTGGGGAGTTGGTAGTTGCTAACAAAACTCCGACGCTACAAGAGTTAGAAGTTCTGCTCCGGGACTCTCGGATCGTGTCATACTGTCGGTTGTTGCAAGATTTGGGTATTGTCACCTCCGATGGCGGCGATGAGGAAGAGGATACGCGGGATAAGTTACTCCGGGAAGTCAAGGATTTTTTGTTGAATATAGTCCGCACCCAGCAGACGATCGGGCCTGAGATTCTGAGGCAAAATGCTCGCAGTCAGTTTCCCCAGATAAATGAATCGGAAATTGAGCAACTGATTGAGCAGCTTTGTCAGGAAAATTATATGACAATTGTCAACCCTAAGGATCCTCCCGAACAAGAATCAATCTCTGGGGTTTCTCAAGAGTCATAGCTTTCAGCCCGCCGTGGGTTAAAACCCACGGCTAATAGCTAAAGTGGGTTAAAACCCACTAAAAGCATTGTCATGATATTGTACCAAGCAGCAGACATCCGATCGCGCGTCACCCAACTGGCATCCTGTAAAATTCTCTGGTTAGACACGGAAGTAGCTGACTGGCAAACTCCTAATCCCAGATTATCTCTGATTCAGGTGTTGGCAGATCCTCATGACTTGACGGGAGAAAGCACTTACATTCTAGATGTATTAGATAGAAATGATTTGGTCAGATATTTTGTTGACCAAATTATGGCTAATTCCCAAATAGAAAAGCTATTTCACAACGCTAGTTACGATCTCAGGTTTCTGGATAAAAATCGGGCCCAGAATGTTACCTGTACCTTGAAGATTGCCAAAAAGATAGGACGCGATAGCCTGGGAGTATCGAACCTGCAACTGAAAACCTTAGCAGCAGAACTTTGCCAGATCTCCAATATAGACCGAGAGGAACAGCAAAGTGATTGGGGACAGCGACCCTTGACGGCAAAACAGCTACAATATGCTAAGATGGATCCAGTATATCTGGCTCAAGTACATGGCCATTTAGTAAAGTTAATGAAACAGGATCGTCCCGAACAAGCTACTGTGAAGACTGGAGAAACCTCATTCAGCGTCACAAACGTCAGCGTCGCGATCGAATGTCCGCGTCTATTCTATTTACATCAGCGGTTTGGTGGCAAAACAATGTTTGTTCCCTCGGACGCTGCTGGTATTGGTACGATATTTCATCAGCTATGCGAGCAATTTGTGGCCCTAGCAAAGCAGCGATCGGAGTTTACAGTCTTGTTGGCCTCTGCTGATGCTAATGTAGAGGAAGTAGCCTTCCGGATGCAACAGTTGTTTTACCAGTTGGCTTTTTATCCCTACATGGAGACTGCTACGGAGATGGCCTCGGAACTTCCGACAATATGGCAGGGTTTAAGGGCATTGATTCAGCGCTGGGCCCATTTGTTAGTAAGCAATAGGCGCTATTGTAATTTTTTGGAAGTGATTAGCAAAACTTTTATTGCAACGGAACAGAGACTAACTCATGCTTGGATTTTGCCCGATCGCGCCCAGCAGGAAGTAGTGGGAGACTTTGATGGCTTGATCTATGATTTTGAACGCGATCGCCTGTGTGTGGTAGACTACAAAACCTACGCACCGGCGGATCCATCAGCTCAATTAATCCAGGTTGCCCTCTATAGTTATACGATCGGTCAGCAGAAACAAGTACCAGTTGATGCAGCAGTTTACTGCGTTTTACCAGAATTCAAAATACGTGAATATTCCTGGGAACAGCTTTCAGAAACGGTGCATCAGTTGATTCCTCATAAATTGCAACAGATGCGACAATGGTTAAACTGGAAACCTCCACAACCAGATCCGCCGCCCCCGACAACTCAATCTCACCTCTGTGAAATTTGCCCCCAGCAACAAAAATGTCAGACTTTTTTTGCCAGTAGGGTGGGCACCGCCCACCATCCGGGAGAAAGCACTACAAACCATCGGCAAGAAAGCAGCGCCCAGCAGGGAAGCGCTAAAGCGCTTATTACTACAAACAGCAGCGCCCAGCAGGGAAGTGCTAAAGCGCTTACTACAAACAGCAGCGCCCAGCAGGGAAGCGCTAAAGCGCTTACTACAAACAGCAGCGCCCAGCAGGGAAGCGCTAAAGCGCTTACTACAAACGTAGGAGAACAGTTAGTAAAAATCCTGGAATCATTTAATATAGGAGTTGATTATCTAGGGGCTGCAGTTGGTCCGGCGTTTATCCGAGTGAAGCTGAAACCCCATCTGGGGGTGAAAGTTGTTTCTCTGCTGAATAGAACCGAAGATTTACAAGTGCAGTTAGGGATTGCATCCCGTCCCTTAATTAAATCCCAAGCAGGATATGTTAGTGTAGATCTGCCCAGACCCGATCGGGAAGTGGCGCAGTTCTCAGATTACATTCAACCTGGAGAAACACTGGAATCTGTCAGAATTGCCATTGGCGTGAATTTAGATGGTAAACTCGTGGAAGCAGATCTATCCGATCCAAATACCTGTCACTTTTTGGTGGGTGGGACCACCGGAAGTGGCAAAAGTGAATTCTTGCGATCGCTTCTCCTCAGTCTGCTAGTTCGCCACTCTCCCGCACATCTGAAAATCGCCCTAGTTGACCCCAAGCGGGTAACTTTTCCCGAGTTTGAACGGATGCCCTGGTTGTATTCGCCGGTGGTCAAAGACCCCGATCGGGCGATCGAACTAATGGCAGAATTAGTGGCAGAAATGGAATTCCGTTATCAGCTATTTGAATCAGCAAGCTGTGCTGATATTAATGCCTATAACCTCAAATCTGTCAAGCAATTGCCCCGGATAGTCTGTATCTTTGATGAATATGCCGACTTCATGGCCGAAAAGGAAAGTCGCACCGAGTTAGAACAAAGCATCAAGCGCTTAGGGGCCATGGCACGTGCTGCTGGCATTCATCTGATCGTTGCTACCCAACGCCCTGAAGCTAAAGTTGTTACCCCGATCGTCCGTTCTAACTTACCAGGGCGAGTGGCACTCCGCACCGCTAGCGAAGCAGATTCAGTTATTATTTTAGGTGGCAAGCAAACAGCAGCAGCATACCTGTTGGGGAAAGGCGATCTACTTTATCAAGTCGGTTCTCAGTTGCAGAGATTGCAGAGTTTGTTGACTCAAACTGTTGATTTATCTTTTGAGAGTTGAAAACCGCCCGCCGGCTGTATGGCCATTTTCGGAGCGAGGACCGTTCCCATCCACCGATACGAAGTCCGCCGGACACACCCCACCTCCCCTCCTTAACAGTCACCTCCACAGAAACTACCCACCCGATCGCATCTCGGTCCCGACACGACAAGGTGAGCGCCCTCCAACAAAAATTAATATTAACATTCCCCCCGAGGCAAGCACCACTCCGCACTGGGTGTGGTCATAAGTAGTTGATAGCCAGTACATCTGGTGATACCTGTATATAGCCCCTGCCAGCTCCCCGGGTAACGAACCCTACGCTGCGAGGAGGGGGCGTTACCCGGGGAGCTGGGGCTTTGTTCATGTAGCCGGGCCCTTTAGGGTTCGGGCTCCTACCAACGGGTTTTGACCACACCCCGATCTCGAGGGGGCCCGGAGCTGGGGCTTTGTTCATGTAGCCGGGCCCTTTAGGGTTCGGGCTCCTACCAACGGGTTTTGACCACACCCCGATCTCGAGGGGGCCCGGAGCTGGGGCTTTGTTCATGTAGCCGGGCCCTTTAGGGTTCGGGCTCCTACCAACGGGTTTTGACCACACCCCGATCTCGAGGGGGCCCGGAGCTGGGGCTTTGTTCATGTAGCCGGGCCCTTTAGGGTTCGGGCTCCTACCAACGGGTTTTGACCACACCCCGATCTCGAGGGGGCCTGTATATGCCGGTGTCAGCGGTGCCACGAGAGCATCTCAGGAATGCATGAAGAAACCCGGTTTTGTGGAAAAACTGGGTTTCTGGGCTAGTATAGCTGGCAACAGCACGTTCAGATCCCCGCAGCCAAGAAGCAAAGCTGGGATGGATCCCAAATAACTGCTTTTCAATTTTCAATTTGAAACCATTGACTGCTATCATCGGTAAAAATGTGCAACGCCTTCAATTGCTTACTTTCTTCTCCAAATATTTATTTTACTATTCCAATCACCACTGACTAGGATAAGTCCATCCCCACTCAGGGCTACCGAATTAATATAACCTGAATGGGCCTCCAGAGTCCTTTTCAATCTCATAGTGCTCAGATCCCACAGCTTGATCGACCTATCCCAGCTCCCACTGATCGCCGTGCGACCATCTGGGCTGATTTTAACAGACCAAACCCCATCTGTATGCCCTCTCAATGTAGTGATTCTCTCTCCTTTGCTCAAATTCCATATCCCGATCGTCCCGTCCCCGCTGCCACTGGCTAATGTTTGGCCATCTGTACTTATGGCGATACTTAACACGGACAGTCCATGTCCTCTCAGGATGCCCAGGGGTTGAGCTGTTTGTAGATGCCACAGGCGGATGGTTTTATCCTGAGACCCACTGGCTAAAACCCGTCCATCCGGACTTATAGTCAAAGCACTCACCAATGCTGCATGTCCTGCGATCGTCTCTTGCAACTCCCCTGTAGTCAGATGCCATATTTTGATAGTTTTGTCCCAACTGCCCGACACCAGTGTTTGACCATCTGGGGCGATCGCCAGGGCCGACACTGCCAATGCATGTCCCGTGAGACTGCGTTCTAGTTCCCAACTGGACATATTCCAAATTTTTATGGTATTATCGTCACTGCCACTGACTAGCATCTTCCCATCGGGGCTAATTACTACAGCATTCACTGGTTTTTCATGACCCCGCAGAGTAGCGATTAATTTCCCGTCCGCCAGATTCCACACCGATATTGTCCCATCACTATTGCCACTAGCCACCAACTGTCCCTGCCTGGCATTAGCACTACTAATAGCTACCGAACTTATCGAGCCATTTTTCCCTTCGATGGTTTGAGCTAAAGCAAAGTCTACCCCACCAGTTCCCCAGTCCGGGCCTGTCACATTAGCATTTGCGGGCACTGTCGATTCTGGTCCCAGGGGGACCGTTTGCCACCAGTTCAAAAAACTGTTAATCGCTACTCCCGATGCCACTATTTTATCCGTGTCACCCTCTAATCTGACCAGGCGATTAATGCCTATTAACCTTGAATGACTGTCTAATATCGGACCGCCACTCATTCCCGCTCTGACCAGATTAGTATAGCTTAAAGCTGCCCCCCCTTGAGTTAATTTTCCTTCCGTGTGAATAAAGATCCGCTGTCGCAAAGAACCGCCCGATCGGGGCCATCCTGCTACGTGAATTACTTCTCCCTCTTGCAGGCGATCGGAATCTCCTAGCTGGGCCACTCTGTACTCGGCATTGCTAGTGAAAGGCAATACTGCTAAATCTACTCCGGGCATATACAGGATGTCCCCTGAATCTACAGAATAACGGGTGCCATTTTCCGTGACAATGGTATAGGTTTCCGGAAGGTTTACTACATGAGTGTTGGTCAGCACGTAGTAACGGTTTCCCTTTTTGTAGGCTATAACACCACTGCCTCCCCTTCTGTCTCCATCTATACGGACTGTAATCTCTGCGATCGTCCTGTTCACATCGGGACTTGAGGCGATCGCTGGCACCACGATCGCCGCTGTTACCGCCGTACACATTAAAGCTGTTGTGATTGTTCTGTTCATTGCTAATTGTTCATTGCTAATTGTTCATTGCTAATTGCCAATAGAGAAGCAAGTATTGAGAATTGATTGTTTTTTCATTTTCATTCACCATTCACCATACACCCTTTTACTGTTTACAGCAACGTTGCCGATAAAATTGAGCCACTTTATCTTCTGGGTTATGGCGGACGCAATCAGAAAATCAGGATTTCGCTTTACTGAGATTATACTGATTATCAACTGACAATGCCTCTGTAAACATATCTAGCGTCGTCAACTTGAGAGATCGCACTTCCGATCGGCATCAAACACTTCATATACTGTCACCAATTTGGATTTTCCCTTCACCCGTACTTTGTCTATCTTTCTGATATCATTGCTCGGGATTTGTCAAGCGCGAACCAGTCTGGTGAGTGACCAACAGTTTCCAGGCAAGAGGCTAAATTTCCCGCATCGCTAATCACTGTACTATCCATGCGGGAAATACCCCCGATCGTCCCCAGCATCAAATCCCCTGTATTAATCCCAATTCCAATTCTAATCTGTTCCTGTATTTTCCTTATTATCCGCCTCACCGCTAAACAATGCCATAATCTCATTGCCAATGTATTTATCAATCAAGCCCTGATTTTCGACGCTCGCCGGTTCTATGTTGGACAGATAGGCATTGATAAATTTGAAGTTATCCTCCGGAGTCATACTTTCACTCAGGGTTGTCAAGGGGCGCATCTAAGCGCGTGTGGTCAAAAGTAGTTGTTTATTGGGGAACTCTTCACAGAAAACGGTGAACGGTTGCCAACGGGCGCAAGACCACACCCGTTGAAAACCTCAACGGAGAGGTTGAAAACCCCAACGGAGAGGTCTTCAACCTCAACGGAGAGGTTTTCAACCCCAACGGAGAGGTTTTCAACCCCAACGGAGAGGTTTTCAACCCCAACGGAGAGGTTTTCAACCCCAGCGGAGAGGTTTTCAACCCCAGCGGAGAGGTTTTCAACCCCAGCGGAGAGGTTTTCAACCCCAACAGTCGGGCACCGGTTAGATTGGGTGCGCTCACGTTGATAGCCGGGGGCATCTCAGATGCGTCTTTAGTCTTTATCAGCCGTTTGTAGTAAGTACTTTAGTCCTCAGGGCACTGATAAAAATCACCGGAATCTGCCTGGTGCGTTCATCTGCCTTCAGTTGTTCGCAGACTTTATAGCCGTTTATATCTGGCATCATAATGTCCAGCAAAATCAAGTCTGGAATAGACTTGTGAATCCCCTTGAGGGCTAACTTAGGATTAGGATTAGCCCGGACTTTATACCCCTGATCACTCAATATATTAACTAACAGCCGCAAATTTTATGGCAGGTCGTCTATGACTAATAGACTGCCTTTATACTCTTATAGATCCATATTTTTATCCTTACTATTATACCCTTACTATAGGCTCCTAATTTTGAATCTGTCAAGTCGATCGCGGAAATATGCTTTTCAGACCTACAGCATCTAGGAATTCCACCGGCGGGCTTGGCGACTGTAGCCCCTGAGAGCCCCCCTTATGTTCCCAGGTAGAGTCAGGGGAGTCAGGGTTTACACAAGTGCTGTTTAATTGGGTGCTAGAATAGGAAGCGTCGAACCTAATCTCTGCTATGCTGCGAACGGTCAGGAACTGCGCTTATTATAGCAGCCAATATGACAGGTTCTTCTCCCTCGTTCCCAGGCTTCGCCGTGGGAACGCAAGTCGTTCGCGTAAGACCGGTAGCCTGTCTGTGCGCACGCTCCGGGCCCCCTCCGCTGCGCGAATCCCTTTCAAAGTATATTTGAATTCTGATGGGGGCTACAACCTGGAGTTGGCGTTGTTGCAGTTCTCTATCGAGCTCCCGATTTTTCCGGAACGGTGGGACATCGAGGCAAGAAACCAGGTAATTCCTTTAAAACCTGGTTTCTGGGCTAAACCAGGTTTCTGGGCTGTGGAAAGTAAAAGGTGTAAGATTTGAGAATAAAATAATGGTAGCGATGCTGATTAGCGAGAGGAATATGACAGTGACAGAATTCAAAAACCAACTGCTGGCCTTGAGTCCCTCCCAAAAGGTTTCCGCGATCGAGACCTTAACGCAAACCTTAACATGCGGGTCGTTGGGGATTAAAAAAACCCCTAACATATGCGGGGGTGATGCTTGCATTGGCAATACTCGCATTCCCGTTGGGTCTCTGGTAAGCGATCGCACTCTGGGGATGAGTGATGATGTCTTCGGAGAGCGACCTTTGGACACCGCCAGTATCTGCTATTAGCGGACTACCAGTCTGACGTTAACTGTCAGAAGTATCTGCCGCCTACCGAGACCAAGAAAAATGGACGCGGATGTCGATTCTGAATACAGCCCGGATGGGAAAAATTAAGGGCGATCGCACAATTCTTGAGTATTGTCGATATCTCTGCCAGAGCTCTTGTCCCAGGCGACATGGCTGCGCTGGGGGCGCAGCGCTATCGGCATCCTCTCCTCTACGGGATGCGGCTCCGACATCGAGTCGAGATATCTCGCCAGGGCAGCCAGTCAAGATTAACATCGAATTAGACGTGCCAAGCATCAGCTGGCTTAAAAACACAGACATGAACAATCAACCAGGTAAACTGATAGTGTTGACTGGACCGAGTGGAGTCGGCAAAGGAACATTACTGTATCGGCTGCTGGAACGTCATCCACAACTATTTCTGTCAGTTTCCATGACTACCCGTTCCCCCCGTCCTCGTGAAATTGAGGGGAAACATTATTACTTTGTCAGTCCCAGGGAGTTTGAGCAAAAGGTGGAGGCGTCCGAACTGCTGGAATGGGCTGAATATGCCGGTAACTACTACGGAACTCCCCGGCGAGTGGTAGAGGAGTTACTCCGACAAGGCAACTCAGTCCTGCTAGAAATAGAACTAGAAGGGGCCAGACAGATCGCCGCTAGTTTTCCAGAAGCCCTGAGAATCTTTATTTTACCGCCATCAATGTCCGAGTTAGAAAGACGCCTGCGCCGCCGTGAGAGCGAAGACGATGGGGCGATCGCCCGACGCTTGGAACGGGCGATCGTCGAAATTGCCGCCGCCGATGAATTTAACCTGCAGATTATCAACGACGATCTAGAAACGACCATAGCGGAGATCGAAGCCGTTCTCCACCAGAATTGCGTAGGACGGGCGTCCAGCCTGTCCGAGACGTAGCGGGCGTCCCGCCTGTCCGTTATACCCGTCAAGCTAGGCCCAAAGCATACAAAAACACCTTTGGGCAACCTTACCCAAAGGCGAAAGATGTTGATTTGAGAAGTGTTCGGGAATTATATAGCCCTTAACAGTTTTTTGAGGTATTTCCTCTGGACTCCCGAAACCAAGAGAGTATCAACAAAACCCACAAGGCTTTCGATGTCTCTGGGGATCTCTACTCGCACTACCTCAGAGACATCGATGCCTAATTCCTATAGGGGATGGAACAGCAGGTCGGGGAAAAAGCGGTTAAACTCAATCAGAATACCAGCCGTGATCGTCATCCAAACTGCCAGAATCACTGGCGCGAGGGAAAGATACTTGAGTAAATCCTGCATGATTTATTCTCCAAAAAATACCACAAACAGAGACTAGCGGGGGGAAATGGGGATTTCGTTGTCAGAGGCAAACATTTCACCAGAGACAATGTCTTTGAAAGCTGCTAAAGGCCATATAGGACCGGTTGCCACGCACTTTAGTGCCAAAGGTACATCAATGATGATTTCTTTTTCTTCAGGGTTCTTCTCTGAGCGAATTGCCATCAGATAGGCCCGACCGACCCAACCAATCCAACCGGTGATGTAGAGGAACAGAATGCTGGGAATCAGGAAATCACCAGCATGAGAGAAACGCCCATCCACAATCAGGTGGGGGAGTCCATCTTCGCCGCAGAGAGCTTGAGCATAACGATCGAACCGCGCCGCCCCGGAATTTGGGTCAGCGGTAGTATTCAGAGCATCTTCGGCCCGATCCTGAAACTCCTCTGATTGACTGCACGGTACCAAACCGGCAATATCGGCAGTAGCCGCTGGGACGCAACCAACCCAGAGACTAACGATCAATAGTAGAGCAAACAATCGTCGCATGGAATTGTTTCCTTTTGTTAAGAAATACCAACAGGGTGTGCTATGGAAAGGAATCATACTCGATCGCGGGATCGAAGTAAAGTTTAACTTTGTACAACAGCCAATCCATTCCCATAAATTACCAGATAATGGCTACTATCTTAGCAATTGAAACCAGTTGTGACGAAACGGCGGTGGCAATCGTAAACAATCGTAACGTTTTAAGTAGCATCGTCGCTTCCCAAATCGATGTTCACCGGCAGTATGGGGGTGTGGTGCCGGAGGTGGCGTCGCGCCGTCACCTGGAAAGGATCAATGGGGCGATCGCCCAAGGGTTGCAAGCAGCAGATCTAGACTGGTCTAGTATAGATGGAGTGGCAGCAACCTGCGCGCCAGGGTTGGTGGGGGCCCTGTTGGTGGGGTTAACGGCGGCGAAAACTCTGGCAATGGTGCATCAAAAGCCGTTTCTGGGAGTCCACCATCTGGAAGGACATATCTATGCTTCCTATCTGAGTACGCCAGAGTTAGCACCACCGTTCTTGTGTCTGCTGGTTTCTGGCGGTCACACCAGCTTGATTTACGTGGGCGATTGTGGTATGTATGAAACAATTGGCCAAACCCGGGATGATGCGGCCGGGGAAGCTTTTGATAAGGTCGCGCGGTTATTGGATTTGGGATATCCCGGCGGTCCGGCGATCGACTCCCTGGCCCGCGAGGGCAATGGGCAAGCCTTTCGGCTAGCCGAAGGAAAGGTATCTCTGACAACTGGCGGCTATCATCCCTATGATTCCAGCTTTAGTGGCTTAAAGACAGCAGTATTGCGGTTGGTGCAGCAATTAAAGCAAGAGTCGGAGGAGTTGCCAGTTGCAGACATAGCGGCCAGCTTTCAGCATACTGTGGCCAAAGCACTAACCAAAAGGGCGATCGCCGCTGCCCTAGACTACGGACTGAATACCATTGCCGTGGGTGGGGGAGTGGCAGCTAATAGTGGTCTGCGCTATCATTTACAAGCTGCTGGGGCAAGTCATAATTTGCAGGTCTTGTTTCCACCCCGGGCATTATGTACTGATAATGCGGCGATGATTGCCTGTGCCGCAGCAGATCATCTCCAGCGCGGACATCAATCTCCCTTGACTCTGTCAGCCCAGTCCCGGATGGCGATCGGCACCGTCATGGACTTGTACCGATGACGGAAAACCAAAAATGTTATCAGCAAAAATGTCTGCCACAAAGCTGGCAGCAGCAGAGATAGCTTCTCGGATCCCATGTCTCCCGGTCGGGAGATGTCCCCCGGGAGCGCTAGTCGCACGTTCCCAGGCTGCGCCGTGGGAACGAGGGGGAGACATCGTACCCGCACTACCCAGAAGATATCGCTGACTGACCGCATGACCGCGCGGCGCCTCGGTCGCGTTGCCGCGTCCTTCAGGACAAGAGCACGCGGAAGGCGCCGTCCTTGAGGTCAAAACCATGAAATTTCCGGTCATGGACCTCGTCATTGAGGTTTTGGACATGAAATTTGCGGTAATGAAGCTGACCCGCTGTTTTCCCCGAGAGCGCTACTGGCACGTTCCCAGGCTTCGCCGTGGGAACGAGGGGGGAACAGAGAAGGTAAACTGGGTTTGGTGTAATCTCAAATGTACGTGATTGGGTCGTAGCCAAAAAGGAAAAAAGCAATGAACGATACTACGGCATTCTTGTCGGGATGCGCGATCGCAGCAGTAGCAACCTTTGTTATTATGGATAAAGGGAATAATCTCGATTGCGCCAACCGTGGCCTTGGCAGCAATGTGCCTTCTATGAATCAAACCCTGCCCCCCACTCAAGAGCCACCACCGCCATCGGTTAATCCACAACAGCCCCAGGCCGATAGCCAATTACAACAGCAACTGACGGAAAATCAACAGCTAAAATCTCAGCTACAACAGCAAGGTACTGAGGTGGAACAGCTAAAATCTCAGCTGGATAAGCAATGGATGGAAACTCAACAGCTGCTGCTGCAAATGCAAGCCCAGCAGGGTAGGCCAACAGCAGCGGATTCATCTTTGCCTGATTCTCGCACGATCGTCCTCTGGGTGCTGGGAGCCTCTGTGCTTGTCCTGGGCCTTGGTGGTAGCATCATTATTATAGTCGTGCTCCTGGCTATGTTTGCGCAATCACAGCAGCGTTATTACCCCACGGCTCATGTGGTTCATCCCCTTAATGTCAGTTCTTCGCCGCGCCGCGTCTATGAAGGCCAGTCTAGGTACTTATCCCCCTATACTAAAGTTAGAGGAACCTCCGACCTGGATGATGATTAATGTTGTTAGTTGTTAGTTGTTATAGCGTTTCTCAAATTGATGTAGTATAGAAAATTGCCTACTTGTCATTGCGATAATACGCGCAGCGTGGGGGGGGAGATTAGCGACTAACTTATGATTTATTAGTCGCGCAGCGTTGCGAGGCACGAAGCAATCCCCCCCCCGACGCAATCTCCGACATCATATCACACTAATCTAAGAAATACTATAATTAACCACCGACCACTGACCACTGACCACTTTCAATCAAAAGGTCTGTATTCTATACTGAAGTATAAGCCATTTTCTTGTAAAGTTCTCCGATTTGGGAGGAGATTCCCCAAGGGGATACCCCAATCAAAACGGGCTGTCAACTTGCGTGCTACTTCCAAGCGCAAACCCATCCCTACGGAATAGAGATTGTTTGGTTCTGGGTTGGCCCGAGCGCTATTCCAGCCCGTACCTATTTCAAAGAATGGTGTAAACTGCAAAACTGTATCCCATTCTGAAATTCGGGCGATCGGGAGGCGGGCTTCTACGGAGGCAAAAATGCCATTATCGGCGAGTATGGCATCCTGACGATAGCCCCGGACGCTGCCAGAGCCCCCCAAGCCAAACTGTTCGATCGGCAGTAATGTTTCTGGTGCCAGTTGCACGTCCGCTCTTAATAATAGGGCTGCATCTCGTCCCAGCACGCGCAAATATTGTAGCTGACCCCGCCAAGAAAAGAACCGACTGTCCGGAGGTTCCTCGTTAACCGTAGCTGCAAAGGCACCTATTCCTACCGAAAATTGCGATCGGGCTGCGAATACTTCTTCCCGTCCCCGGTTCGTCCATTCTTGAAAGAAGCGGATAGCGGTAACTCTAGTTTCCCCATCCTCATTCGCTCCCGGAGATAGGGGGAACGGTGCGTCCAGTAGTCGCGTGTCACTCTCTCTTCTGGCAGCCATTAACCCTAGGGCCAATTCTTTGGTAGGAGTTCAATCAGCGGTTGGCGGTAACTAATTTCATAGTCCCGGGAGTCTGACTCGATATCCAACTGGTCAAATGGTTCGGAGATCACTTCGCTCTCTGAGCTTTTGAATAATAATCCCAAAGTTCCATTGCTAGCATTAATTGGTATCCTGTAGCTAGCTTCATCCAGGGCGTTGCTACCATCTGTGTTAGTATAGCTGAGGGTCAGGGCGTCCCCCAGTCCTAATAAAGAAGCCTCCCTGAGGACCACTTGACGCCGATCTGTTCCTACACTTGGTACCCGCCAGTTATCCAGTATCAATACTGTCGAAAATGTTGGTGCTGATGTCACCTCTATTTCTAACAGGCTAGTACCGCTACGGGTTCCCGCTGCCAACTCTGCCGACAGATTTTCGATCAGCGGGTTTAGTTGCAGCAATTGCAGCGCTTGCACTAATCTATCTACCTGTAGAGGGGTTTTCGCTCCCAATTCTACCCGACTGCGGACGTAACCCGGGTGCAGTCGCCCTTTCACCTGCACATCTATCTCTTCTACTTTTCCTTCTATAACTGCTATTTCCACTACTCCCTCTTGCATAGTTTGGGGCGGTAGGAATGCCCCTGAGGTGATGTATCCCCGATCTACGTAGTATTTAGTGATCTCATCCCTTACTTGCAGCAGTTCCGCAAAGGATAGGGGTCGGTTCGTGAATGGTTCCGTTACCTCTGCGAATTCTTCGAACCTGAATACTGTACTGCCGGTCACTTCAAAGCGCGAGACAGTTATTGTACCTGTCAGGGGGGGGATTGTTGGCCGAGTGCTTGGCGGTGCTGCTGGCGGTTGCAGCAACTCCTCTGGTGGTGGCAGCAGTTCCGGTTCTGGTAAGCTTGGAGGCGTCGGCTGTACTGGCTCCAGCACTTGGGCGATCGCCGGTGTCCCTATCAGACTCCAGGCGATCATTGTTACAACTGGAAGATCTCGCATCTGGTTACGTCTACTTATCTTATCTGACTATCTCCGAGTCCGCCTCTAGGAGTCAAGCCCCGATGATTGCCTGATTTTAGCGGCTCGATATTGGATTCCGATCGCACCCCCTTTTTCTGAGGCTATCTCTTCGACAGTTTTCTGTTGAGCATACATTCCACTCTCTACCCAAACTTCCTTGGCGTCAAGACTTATATCCCCCCCTCGCAAGGGTGCGGTCAAAACTGGTTGATAAAAGCTTTGAGGTTTTGCCGCTTCCCGGAAGGGAGAAGTCATTTTAGCTCCCGAAAAATCGGCATCTCCTCCACTTTTGGCGGCTTTCTGAAGGCATCTCCCCACTATCGCCAGTTGAGAAGATAGGCTATTGCCCTTAGCTGCACTTTTCAGCGATCGCCGATCGCTGACGGGTGTGGTCTTGCACCAGTTGGGTTTTGGAAAGGTAAAACTCTGACTATTTCAAAGGATGATCCCTGGCTGAACTCAACTATACGAGGCAATATGAAATGGAGGCGCTCCCCTGGCTCTATAATACAAAAAGCATAAATAATACAAAAAATGTGAATTATGCGAGTTACTTCGTAGTATTTACGAGAGGCGATCGCCCGGTTTTATAATACAAAAAATAAAAATAATACCAAAATGGGCTCTCCGGAGACATTGAAGGGGAAATTGTCTAGAATATTTCCCGGGCAAAGCTTGCTAGGGCGTGTCATCAGTTAGAGAAAGAAAGGATAGAATAGATGAACCGAAGAGAGGGAAACAGAGAGAAAAATGCGCAGATATGCACTTCTTCGATAACCAGTGGGAAAAAATCAAGGATTTCCTACCGGGGAGAGACGGCCATGTAGTCCGAACGGCCAAAAATAATCGACTGTTTGTTGAAGCAGTGTTGTATCGGAGCTAAAAGTTGAACTAAATATACTTGCGCCATTCTCGAGAATCAATTCCGAGGCATTTACCGTTATATTACCACCTCTACCAGAGCTAAAAGCTGAACTAAATATGTATGCGCCATTCTTGACAATCAATTATTCCGTAGTAATCCTTATATTTCCAGCATTACCAGTAGAATTAGGAGCGTTAGCAGAAATTATATTTGCCAACCGCTGATTTGCTTCAGGAACGGCACTGTCCACTTCAATTAATTCTGACGAGTTAATAGTTACATTACCGGCATTCCCCTCCCCCAAAGTAGCAGTTTGAATTATGCCACCACCTTGGATTCTCAGTTGTCTAGTTCAAATCTGCACATTTCCGCCATCCCCCGTACTAAGCGCAGCAGAATCAATTATATATAATACCTCGTTGAGTCTTTTGACTTTAGGGAATGGGAATAAATTGGCAAACATCGCTGGCAAAAAAATATAATTTTCGACCAGAAATAGATCGATCGCGCGATTTTTTCTCCATAAATATACTGTATACTGTCTGGATGAAACGATAATAGATAATCAAAATATCGAGATTACGGTTGCTTGGTCAATGCTTATCTATCATTGGGCAGTATCGTTTATCAAGCTTCATTTCCATAATATCATCCCTTTCTTTCCTACTCGAAACCCCAAGAATATAGTAACAGATAAAGTAGATAAAAAGCGATTGATCGCCTATTAATTTTTGACAACAGCTATTAGGATGGGGCGGTTTCAGGACAATTGACGATCGCCCTCGGTAAGAGCGGTAGTTTATTATCCCGAGGTAAGGACTTTAGTCCTTACTACGAACGATTTGCTTCGATGCCGGGAAGGTAAGGACTAAAGTCCTTACTACGAACGATTTGCTTCGATACCACTTTTAATAATCCCGATTATTTTCCCCACCTGATTGATAAAATACTCCTGCAAGTCAATGGTAATTACTTGTTCTTCTAGTTTCATAAACTTCCAGACACTGCCAGTTGTGACTACTCCATAGACTGTCTTGATGTTATTCTCTTTCCCCTGATTAAACAATTGAGCAGCAATCATTTCTGCCATACATTGTGCTAATCCTGATTCAATTTTATCATTCTTAGCTTCCACTATCGTAACTACGGGAGCTTCAATGAATAGTTGTTCGGGAGACATGCTAATTAAAAAATCACAAAATCCACTCAAACCTTTTTCTGTATCTACTTCAAAATTATTACCGGAGAATAAGCTAACAGCTTCCGATAACAGCTTTCTAATTTCTATTAAAATTGGCGTAACGATCATCTCAGAGCGGGCTTTCTCAGAAGCGATAGATAAGGCCAAAGGTATATTATACCGGAGCGTTTCAGTCAAGTAATTACTGTACTTAACTTCTGGAACATTGGCAAAAATGCCCGCAGTTTCGACAATGGTGATTCCGAAAGTTGTCTTGAGGCTTTCTAGGGTGAATTGACTGTAGGACATAAAATTTGAGACTCTTTTGATATCATCTTGACCATATTATAGCATTTCTCAAATTGATGTGGTATAGCACAATAGCCTATTTGTCATTGCGAGGGGGGGGGAGACTAGCGAGTAACTTATGCTTTTATAGAGTTACCCCCCCGTAGCGCGTAGCGCACTTCGTTTCATCGCAGCGGCCCGACGCCAGGAGGGCTAGCAATCTCCCCAACAGCATATCACACTAAGAAAGAGAACTACTATATAGCTGAAAATCTTATCTCCTTCGATGTCCCCCAGAGGGGACGCGCTATTCGCACTGCGCAGAGCACATCCCGTGGTCAAAACCCGTTGATCGAGCATGGGATACCCCAGTCGCCGGATCCCGCTGCAACTTCTCCATGACCACACCCACATCGCAGAGACATCGGGATCTCCTAACAGGGGAATGTCCTTAATACGAAGGCCCGGGTAAGGACTAAAGTCCTTACTACGAACGTTCTCAATTAACACATCGCCAGCAGAGTCACTTCCCAAACAAGTCGGGGTTGAGCATAACTGAGCAGGTATTTGCGAGCTGTTTCTAGCTGTTGCAGGACATCCGATCGACAGTCCTGTTGCCAGTAGCTATGCTGTAAATAATCAACTAACCAGAGTTGAGCTTCTGTGTCAAGGTTTTGGTTAATTTCCTTTGCCAATTCTAAAGCATCCCGGAGAGTATTGGGCGGTGTCTCGTGGGTAGTGCGAGTAGCGCGAGGTGTCTCCTGGGTAGTGCGAATAGCGCTCCCAGGAGACACCTCACCACGAGAGACCGGAAGATGGCGCAGTCGGGATAGCAGTTCTGCTGGTATAGCCTGGAGTTGGGCAAAACAGGCGATCGCCTCTCCAGGACTCCCCTGTGCCATTGCCATTATCTGGTCTTGCTGTAAGATCTCTTCATAACCCAATTGTCGCAATATTTGACTCATTTGTGCTTTAGGGAGCCGATAAAAAGGAATCCTAGCACATCGCGATCGAATTGTCGGCAATAAGTCAGACGAGGCTAGCAAAATGATGGTAGCACTTCCTGGTTCTTCCAATGTTTTGAGTAAACTATTAGCAGCAGCTTCTGCCATTGTGGGAGCTTGTTCTATTACTACCACATGTCGCGGTGCTTTTAGAGGCGATCGGCTGATAAAACTGGCAATTTCTCGCACTTGCTCAATTCTAATCTGGGGAGGCGCTTTCCGTTTTAACCCCGCAGCAGCAGCTTCTCGAGCAGACAATAGTTGACCCTGATGCTGATAGGTTGGTTCCACCCACAATACATCAGGATGATTGCCATCTCGTACAAGTTTCTGGATTTTGGTATGCTCCGAACTGGGAGCACGATCGCAAAACATGGCTTCGATAAAACACTTGACTGCTATACTCTTGCCCACACCATCGGGACCCGCAAATAAATAAGCTGGGGCCAGGCGCTGACGGGCGATCGCCTCCCTTAAATATTTTACCGCCTGTTCTTGCCCGATCACTCTCTCAAAAAACATAATTTTTCATTGCTAATTGTTCTTGTAAATTTTTAATTTTTAATTTTCGATAATTTGCCATTTAGTTAAGTATTCTGTTATAATGGTTTGGATATGGGCTTGGACTTGGGACTGGGAACCGCTAGCATCAACTCGGATAATGCGATCTTGTTCTTTTGCCAATTGAGCAAATCCCCGATATACTCGGCGGTGAAACTCCAAATCAGCTTGCTCCATCCGGTCAGCTTTACCCCGTTGGCGCGTCCTCAAAAGACCCACCTCCACATCTAAATCTAACCACAAAGTTAGATCGCTGTGCAGACCAAAGCTAGCCATTTGATTGAGTTGCTCGATTTTACTCAGACTCAGACCGCGACCATAACCCTGATAGGCTAGAGTCGAATCAGTGAAGCGATCGCACAAAACGATCGTCCCCTTCGCCAACTGAGGCTTGATGAATTCTTCAACATGTAGATATCGGTCCGCTGCATATAACAACAGTTCTGTCATCCCTCCTAGGTCAGAGTCGGCGAGCAAAATCTGGCGCAGTTTCTCTCCTAAGGGCGTACCTCCAGGTTCTCTGGTGACCGCAACGCGATCGGTCCAGCAGCGCAACCACTGGTACAGCAGATGGATCTGAGTTGTCTTACCACTACCTTCGGTTCCCTCAAAGACGATCAGTTTTCCCTGCATTTATAATTATATGGTAATTTCTCCGGTTGAGTCTTGGTGCGGCCATAGTTATCATAAAAGAGTCGCACTGTCGAGGTCTTTGAATTTTATATGGCTCGGTACACTTGTTCTTTCACTGTTGCGCTTCCCGCCGATCATCTCCAGCAGTCTTTGAGTAAGATTCTGGAGTCCTGTAACTTCGAGGTTGTCTACAACAAAGCCGACTATATCAGGGGTCGTGAGTTCCCTGGTCAAGTCTCCTTTACCAAGCTAGTGGAAGTAGAATTTCTGATTGACAGCACCACTGCTACCGAAACGGAACTGAAATTTAATTTAGTCATGAAAAACGACGAACTGGCCCTGAAACTGGACAACCACTGTCGGCAAATGTTCGATCGCCTGACTATGGCGATCGCCGAGGACAACCATTTGCAGCTGATTGAAACTGTGGCGGGATAGATTTGGGTGCATGTCAGTTGTCAATTGTCAGTTATCAGTTGTCAGTTGTTAGTTGTACATTTTGAATTTTGAATGAGAGAATTTTGAGCAGTGCTAATGGTATGTTAGCAATCAGCCTGTTTATCATCAGACATCATGCTGGGACTGATCAGAGTGATATCGAACTCATCCGCTGGGCTGCTAGCAACTGATTCTTTCTCCAGTAAGTAATAGATGGCACGCACCTGCGGTCCAAATACGATCTCATCGGAATTTTGCAGGTCATGAGTTACCAGTTTCCGACTGTTAATCAAGATGCCATTAGCACTGCTTTTCCCTTTCAAATTGCCATCCACTATCCGGTAGTAATAGCTTCCATTTTCATGGGGAAACCGTACCAAGGTAGCATGTCTGCGGGAGACAAACTGAGAAACCAAGCGAATATCACATTGGGCATCTCTGCCAATTGAGTATACAGGGGATGACAGCGTAAATTCCCGCTTCCCTTTGTCGTCTTCAATAATCAGTTTATGAGTTTGCTGTGTTGATGAAGCCATTGTCAGGATGTTTCAGGAATTGTTCTAGGTCAACAAAAGTGGCGACATCCTCTCTCACGAACGCGAAAGTGGCTGTTTTTCCCATACTGCTATTTTAGCATTCCCATCGAGATCTGTCAGCCAGCCCATTGCGGCCACTTCGATGTCCCCCTCTGGGGACGCGCCTTAAGCACTACCCCAAGGACATCGACGCAACAGCAGGGAGTTGGTCACCACGCTGACGGAACTGAAAGCCATCATCGCACCCGCCGCAGCCGGCGTGAGTCCGATGCCCAACCCAGGCAGTAACAGGCCAGCAGCTACGGGGATACCTAAGCTGTTGTAGGCCAAGGCCCAAAATAGATTTTGGCGAATTTTGCTATAGGTGGCACGTCCGAGGCGGATTGCTTCTACCACATCCCAGAGGCAATTGCGCATCAGGATCGTCTCCGCTGTTTCCTGGGCCACATCCGAGCCGCTGTGCAAGGCAATGCCCACATCAGAAGAGGCCAATGCGGGGGCGTCATTGATGCCGTCGGCAACCATTGCTACCCGCAACCCTTCTGCTTGCCAGCGGGCGATCGCCTCTGCCTTCTCTTCTGGCCGCACTTCTGCTATTACCTCGTCCGATGTTATTCCGATGGATCTGGCGATCGCGTTTGCTGTCTTTTGTCTATCTCCTGTGAGCATTTTCACCTTTAATCCCATCTGCCGCAACTCTTCTATTGTTGTTTTGGCATCTGGCCTTGGTTGGTCCCTTACTGCTATCAATCCCGCTATTCTACCCTCTACTGCTACATATACTATTGTTTTACCCAACTCTGCCCAGCCTTGGGCTATTTCTTCCTCCTTTTTAACATCAATCTCATGCTTTGTCAACCATTCTCTAGTTCCCAGAAGCACCAATTGACCATCCACCCAGGCCGATACTCCCAGTCCCGGTACTGTGCGAAAGTCCTGGGCCCTTGGGATGGGCAAGTCTTGGGCGATCGCCGCTTGAGTGATAGCCTGAGCCAAAGGATGATTGCTGCCTGTTTCTACCGCTGCTGCTATTTGTAACAGAGATTGTCTATCGATGTCTCTGGGGTAGTGCGAATTCGGTGTCCCCCCCCTCGTTCCCACGGCGAAGCCTGGGAACGTGCTTAAGGCGCTCCCCGGGGACACCGAAAGCATACTCCTCTGGGGGACATCGAAGTGGCCTGTCCCAATAGGTACAGAATCTGTGACAGTAGGCCTTCCAGTAGTGAGAGTACCAGTTTTATCGAACACCACCACATCCAGCTGATGGACAAGTTCCAGCACATCACCGCCCTTGATTAAAATGCCCCGCTGCGCCCCCATGCCGGTGCCCACCAGGATCGCCGTCGGAGTGGCCAGTCCTAAAGCACAGGGACAGGCCACCACCAAAACCGCGATCGCCAGCTTTAAGCTCAACAACAGGGGAGTTTGATGAATCAGGTGATGTCCCATTGTTGGCATCAAGACATGAGGCCAGATCTGAGTTCCCACAAAATACCAGAACCCGAAAGTCAGTGCTGCCAATGCCATCACCCCATAGGCAAAGTATCCAGCTACCCTATCTGCCAACTGCTGCACGGGGGCCTTTCTTGTTTGCGCCTCTTCTACCAGGGCGATAATCTGAGCCACAGTAGTATCCTGGCCAGTACGGGTGGCCCGCATGGCAATTACTCCCGACTGGTTCATGGTTCCCGCTGCCACTGCATCTCCCGGTTTTTTTCCTACGGGGACCGGTTCTCCCGTGAGCATTGATTCATCTACCGCAGTTTCTCCCGCCACCACTAACCCATCGGAGGGTATGTTTTCTCCTGGCAACACCCGCAAATACTCACCTACTTTCACATCAAAAGCGGGAATGTCTACTGATTTTTGGATCTCATCAGTTTCGCTAGGAATCAGATGTGCCATTTTCGGTCTGAGTGCTAGCAAGGATTTTAAGGAAACTGCTGCCTGAGTTTTCGCCTGTTGTTCCAGGGTACGTCCCAGAAGAATGAAACCCAGCAGCATCACCGGTTCATCAAAGAAGCATTCCCAACCGAGTTGGGGGAATAGCAAGGCTATGCAGCTAGCCATGTAAGCAGATAGAGTACCCAAACTCACCAGGGTATTCATATTGGGGGCATTTTGCCAGAGTCCCCGCCAGCCATCTATTAATATAGTACGTCCGGGCAGCAGCAAGGCCAAGGTTGCCAGTCCCCAGTGAAACCAGATATTACTCAGAACGGAGGCATGACCAAAGAAATGACCCATCCCCGATAGGAGGATTAGCAAGCCAGCAATTACTAGATTTCTAATTTGTTGCCGAATATATTCCCGCTGTTGCTGGTCATCCTGGGTTCGGTGTTGGTGGGGAGAACGGGGCTGAGTGGGAAAACCCGCCTTTGTCAACTGCGCTGCCAGGGCCGTGCGATCGACTGTACCCGCTGCACATTCCACTGCTGCCACAGCCGTTACCAGATTTACACAAGCGGAAACCACACCTGGGTATTGGGTTAGCTGCTTTTCCACTACCTGCACGCAACCAGCACATTTCATGCCCCCAACATCCAGAGTTATTGTTTCTCGTGGTGGGGCGGGGTTGGCGGTGTGAGCTGCTGTTTGGGAAACCACTTGCATATAACTGAATGGGATAGCAATAAATTACCTTTTTTTAGTATCTTAGTCGTAATGCTGCGAAATTATCTATTTTTTATGATTTTTTTATTATCCTGGCTTTTGGTTGACAATCCGGCATATCTGAGTTATGATATCCTGAAACGAAAGGTTCTTTGTACCCGAGTCAGGGATAGATGTAAGATATGAGTTATATTACTGCCCGATTAGCGAAATTATCTGATATCCTGAAATAGCGGCCCCTTGCCGTTCTAGTTCCGACTGGCGCGAGTTGATGGCTGATATCCTTTGTTGCGGAGCGATAATTATGTCTGAGAACATTCCGAAAAACTTGCAAACTGTAATTAGCGAAGGCTACACAGTAAAAATTGGCAAATATATCAGTGAAGGTTGGCAAATATTCAAGCAAAAAATCTGTCTTTTTCTGGGCTTTACTGTTTTGTTGTTCGTTGTCAGTATGGCCCTCGAACAAATGGTTCCAAGAATCTCGTATCCGGCGTTCATAGTGATTTATGGACCACTAAGCGCAGGTCTTCTCATTGCGGCATTACAGATTGTCAAAAAACAGTCAACGGTGATAGGAGACTTCTTTAAGGGGTTCAACTATTTTGTGCCCCTGGTGTTAGCAGACTTAGTTGCGCTTATTTTAATATTGCTGGGGACAATTTTACTAATCCTTCCGGGAATTTACCTGGTAATATCCTATTTGCTCACATATCCCATTATCTTGGACAGAAGAATGGATTTTTGGCAAGGGATGGAAACAAGTAGAAAAATCGTCACTAAGGAATGGTTCTCATTTTTGGGGTTGGCCTTAATTTTGGCCTTGATTAACCTAGGTGGCCTGCTGCTACTAGGACTAGGGCTGTTGGTAACGATACCTTTATCTTACTGTGTAATAGCTCTTGCATAAAATCCGGTAATTACCGGCAATACCGGTAATTATCTCCCTTGGGGAGATGCAAGATGCAGGTCCAGGATCAGACCTACGTTAGGGGAGTCATGATACCTACGGGTGAGCGCCAGCTCGTAGCTCTGTCGTCTAGCTTTAAGGAACGGAACGAATGGATTTTGTAGGACCGCGTGAGTTAGATGTAAAAAGCTCCCTTAACATGACCGAGGCAAACTTTACCCCTTTTTTGGGAGTTGCTTAAATGCAAAATTGTATTTTCGTTTTAGATGCCAATAAGCAACCGCTCAGTTCAACTCATCCGGCCAGAGCGAGAAAGCTTTTGAAGCAGGGAAAGGCAGCAGTGTTTAGGACTTATCCGTTTACGATTATTCTCAGAAAAACTGTTGGAACTCCCGGTAATGAACCTTATCGGATTAAATTAGACCCGGGAGCTAAGGTGACTGGTATTGCGCTAGTTAATGAGAGGACTGGTACAGTTGTCTGGGCAGCAGAATTGAGTCACAGAGGAGATATAATACGGCAAAAGTTGAGCTTCCGCCGTGTTGTTCGCCGCAACCGTCGCAATCGTAAAACTCGCTACCGTCCTGCGAGATTCAATAACAGGAAGCGCCCCCTAGGATGGCTAACTCCTAGCCTGCAACATCGAGTAGAAACGACTATGACCTGGGTCAAGCGCTTGCGGAAGTATTGCCCGATAACGGACATCTCAATGGAGCTGGTGCGGTTCGACATGCAAAAGCTGCAAAACCCTGAGATATCAGGGGTCGAGTATCAGCAGGGAGTCTTGTTTGGATACGAATTAAGGGAATATCTCTTAACGAAATGGCGGCACCAGTGCGCTTACTGCGGTGCAAAAGAAGTCCCGTTAGAAATAGAACATATTCATCCTAAGAGTAAGGGAGGCTCTGACAGAGTTAGTAATCTCGCTATCGCTTGCCATAAATGCAACCAGAAAAAAGCAGCCTCTGCTGTCGAGCAATTCTTAAAAAAGAGGCCCGAAGTTTTGAAGCGCTTGCTAGCGCAAGCAAAAGCACCCCTAAAAGATGCAGCGGCAGTCAATTCTACCCGATGGGCATTGTTTAACCGCCTTAAGGAAACTGGATTAACTATTGAAACTGGCACGGGAGGTTTAACAAAATACAACCGGACTCTTCAAGGGCTACCTAAAACTCATTGGTTAGATGCAGCTTGTGTGGGTAAAAGTACCCCCATGTTAAAAATCTCAACTACTCAACCACTACTAATTACTTGTAAGGGGCGTGGAGGTCGTCAAAAAGCAGCTCTTAACAAGTACGGATATCCAATCCGTCACAATCCATTAAAGCCCATTAAGGGATGGCAAACTGGCGATATTGCCAAGCATAAAGTACATGGGATAGGTAGAATTACTCCTAGAAGTCGGGGTAGTTTTGTGTTGACCAAACCTGACAAAACCCAGAAGTCAGTCAAGCCAATAGACCTAAAACCTGTCTTCAGAAGAGATGGATATGCGTATAAATGGGGATAATTTTCCGGAAATTACCAGTTTTTTAGTATGCTGCTGCCTATGACGATATCATTGGTGTGGAAAGGACTAATTTCTGATGTAATGGGACATGGGAAAGTTAAGTATGGTTAACCATTAGCATCCCCAAAGATGAGGAGAGTGAGAAATGGTAAAACTATCGGAGAAGCTAGATTTACCAACTAGCGAGGAGTTACCTTGTTCGGATGATACCCCTGTGGATAACGAAGAGCAAAATTTTATTCCCAATTTCCTGCTATTCTTACTGGCGTTTATCTGGCCCGAACGTCAGGACTGGTTTTGGGGCGTGGATATGGCCGTATATCATACGACGGGCGTGAGTACGTTAGTGCCAGTTGTGCCAGATGGCTTTCTCAGCTTAGGCGTGGAACGGAGAAAGAACAATGGTTCGCGCACAAGCTATGTAGTCTGGGAAGAAAATGATGTAGTACCAACATTGGTGCTGGAGATTGTATCTCGTAATTATGGAGGAGAATATGATAGAAAAATGAACATATATTCCCGACTGGGGGTGCTATACTATGTGGTGTACAACCCGGAGTATTGGCGACGGGATAGACAAACACCTTTTGTAGTATATCGCTTGGTAGATGGGGAATACGTGCCGCAAATAGGAGAACCATTCTGGATGCCGGAAATAGGCTTGGGAATAGGGAGGGCTCACGCATCTCCAGGCGGGCTGCGGCGGGAGGTGCTATGCTGGTATGACGAAAACGGTACTCGGTATCAGACATCAGAAGAAATCGCTCAACAAGCTCAACTGCAAGCAGAATTTGCCCAAAGGGAAACAGCATCATTAGCTGAGTTAGTTGAACGCTATCGTCAACGCTTTGGTGACTTACCAGAGTTGGACGGTTAATGGTTAATTGTAAGTTGTGAGTGGTCAGTTGTAAGTGGTCAGTTGTAAGTCACGGTAGGTTGGGTTTCGCGCTTAGCTTAACCAAACCTACGATATTAAGCTGTCGCGCATTTAAATTGCATAACGAGAAAAGCTGAGTTCCTTGTTATGCAATTTTTTCCCAATGCAAGAATTTTGAATTGCTTAACCATTGGCACCACTGCCGAGGAGGAAGAGAGTGAATAAGGTACTGCCATTCCAGAGACTGTGGAGTAAAATGGGAGCTAGGAGATTGCCCGATCGGGTATAAACGAACCCCAGGACCATGCCTAAAGTCATCAGAGGCAGGACTTCCGAGAGATTCAGGTGCGCAACAGAAAATAAGAGACTCGAAAAGGCGATCGCCCCCCAAAGGGGAAAATAGCGAGTTAAAGAGGGCAAGAGAAACCCTCGGAAGATGATTTCCTCAAAGACAGGTGCAGCGACCGAGGCAGTCAGGAAGAAAATGGCGATCGCCAAGGGTTCGCGACCCTGCAAAGCGAGAGGCAGAATGGGATTACTGCCCCCCTGTCCTTGCCAGAACTGCTGATTAATCAAAGATACGGCAATCACCAAAGGCATGGCAGCCAGAAAGCCACCCAGTCCCCATCCTAACCATTGATATTCTAGCCAATCAAAACGAAACCAAGGGCTGGGCAAGGGTAAAAATCGCTTTACAGATAGCACTAATACTAACAAGCCCCCCAAAGCGAGTAGCAGATAATTTACCAGAATATAAAAAGCCTGAGTGGTAGCTCCAGCAGCAGCTTCGTTGATGGGCAGCAACTGCAAGAACAGGGGGATGAGAATTTGTCCGACAAAGAAAAACCCGAGGACGAGTACCTGCAAAATCGTTTCTAGATCCCAAGGGGCGAACCAGGAAAGATCGACATTCTGAGTCCAGAGGGATTCTTTACCTTTCAGCAGCCGCTGGACCAGAATAAAAATTAACAATCCTGTCCCCAAGACTGCGGCTAAAGTTTGAATACCGCTAGCTAGCACTAACTTGAAAAAAGCTTCCTGGGCCAATTCTTGTTCCGCAGCGGACAGGGCCCCAAATAAGTCCTGGCGTTTCTGTAATTGATAAAGTCGCGATAAAGCTTGATAGCGGAACCATCCGTCCAACTGTTCGTTAATTTGGATCTCAGCATCAGCGGGGAAGCGGGGAGGATCTTTCCAAAGTCCCTCTAAGAGGATAGCAGTATTAACCAACCTTGAAGAGTCAGATAAATTGTCCCAGGTATCCATTGCGGCCTCGGTTTGATCGGTAGCTATCTGTAAAATGCAGAGGCGCAGATCCAGTCGATCGATTTCATTGTGCAGCTGAGATATTTGCCCGGGGATGCTGGGATCAACAGACTGTGGGAGTTGCATCTGGAGTTGGTCTAGTAAGGACTGGGCCCGATCGCGGGCATTGAGATACTGTTGTAAAGCCGTTTCAGTCACGCCTTCCCCTAGCAGGATCTCACGTACAGACGCTCGACGCCCATCGTCGGAACCACCCTCCCACTCGCTAGCTTGGAGTAAGAGATTAGTTTCGTAGAGTTCCAGACGACCTTGAAACTGAGGCTGACTCCAGCTGCTGTACAGAGACAGACCAACTAGGGCCAGAGCAAAAACCGTCAGGGCACCTAAAATAAACCGCTTGATAGTCATTCGTCCGTTGTCAATAGTATCGATCGGTTCGATCGTGGCACGCTTTAGGGCCACAGAGCCGTATTTTTATTGCTATGCTAATCAAAGTAGAACTCATCGTAGCAAATGGCAAAGTAAATGACAAATATTTCTATTTCCATGCCCGATGACTTGCTGGCATACCTAGACCAAAAGGTAGACAACCGTAGCGCCTCAACAATGGCGGCAGCAGCAGGAAGACAAGGCCCTAGCGGAGGCTTGTAGACTGGTTGATGAACTAGATTTAGGCTGGGATGAAGAATGGCAGAACAGAGCGATTATGGACTCGTTTCCTCTTCACCCACCCTGTCGTTCGCCAGCAGGCAACGACATGGGTGGGTGGATCGGTAAACGATCGGGAAGCATCTGGATAGTCAGGTTTGAACCGTCAGTAGGCACTGAATTTCGCCAAACACGTCCAGCCCTGGTAATTTCTGCTTCTGTGTTTAATGCCCAGCGCACAAGGTGACTGCGCAAGCCCGCCCGTCCGATCGCGCAGCGTGGCGCAGCCATACGATCCTAGAATTTCTCCTGCTGTGGTGGTCGTACCATCATCCTGTGTCCGCCGGGTAGTGCGAGTAGCGCTCCCGGCGGACACAGCGGCAGAAAATGGTTTATCGGTAGATAGCTTGCTCATCTGTGTCGAACCAATGACCTTCGATAAAGTCAGACTGGTACAACGGTTGGGTCAACTGGAAACTGAACTACTCAACCAGGCGAAAGCTATATTGGGCAAGTATTTGGGGTTTTAGCGATCGCCCCGACCGTTGCTATATGGGAGAAAGTGCCCCAGACAGGGTAAAATAATTGGCGTTGCATTATGTAAATCCAGCTGTCGCGCAAAATACGGAGGATAAAACCCTGACTACTCGCGTTATTATAGTCCGCCACGGTCAAAGCAGTTACAATATTGAGGGCCGCATTCAGGGCCGGTGTGACAATTCAGTCTTAACGGAAAAAGGTCGTGCCGACGCCAGCAAAGTGGGTGCGGCCCTGAAGAGTCTCAGCTTTGATGCCATCTACTGTAGTCCTCTGCAACGGGCGAAAAGCACGGCTCAAATTATCGCCTCCTGCTTAGAAGCATCGCCGGAAGTGCGTGTGCTCGATAATTTGAGGGAGATCGACCTGCCTCTCTGGGAAGAAATGCTCAGGGATGAGGTAAAGGAAAAATTTGCCGCCGACTACCGCTGCTGGAAGGAACGTCCCGATGAATTTCACATGCTAGTACCCGAACCAGAGGGAAACAGAGAACATTATCCAGTTTTAGCACTCTACGAGCAAGCAAAGAAATTCTGGCAGGAAGTTTTGCCTCGCCATCAAGGCAAGACAATTATGGTAGTGGCGCACAACGGCATTAACCGTTGCTTGCTGGCAAGCGCTGTGGAAATTCCACCAGCTTACTACCATTCGCTCCAGCAGTCTAACTGCGGCATCAGCGTGCTGAATTTTGCTGGAGATTTGGGCGAAGCAGTGCAGCTAGAATCGATGAATCTCACATCTCATATGGGAGAGAGTTTCCCCAAACCGCGAGAAGGACATCGGGGTTGCCGACTGTTGTTAGTGCGTCACGGGGAAACACAATGGAATCGCGAGAAACGCTTTCAGGGATGGAATGATATTCCGCTGAATGAAACCGGGCGCCAACAGTCCCAGAAAGCTGGGGAGTTTCTCAAAGATGTGAAGATTGATTTTGCCTTTTCTAGTCCCATGTTACGCCCCAAGGAAACAGCAGAAATTATTCTCCGATGCCTCTCGGGTAGTGCGATTAGCGCGTCCCCAGAGGGGAGGCATCGAAAGCATCACCCGCATTTGCAGCTGCAACTGTCTGAGGGACTCAGAGAAATAAGTCACGGTTTGTGGGAAGGGAAGTTAGAAGCAGAAATTCAAAAAGGGTTTCCCGGTCAATTAGAGCAATGGAAAACGGCTCCGGCAACGGTGCAAATGCCGGAGGGAGAAAACTTGCAGCAGGTCTGGGAACGGGGAATGGCAGCTTGGAATGAAGTCGTTAAATCAGCGCCCCCTAACAGTATAGGTTTAGTGGTTGCCCACGATGCGATCGATAAAGCGGTTCTCTGCCAATTGTTTGGCTTGTATCCAGAGCATTTCTGGAAATTTAAGCAGGGAAATTGTGCAGTTACGGTGATAGATTACCCCAAAGGACTGGAAGGAAAACCCGTGCTAGAAGCTCATAATATTACTACCCACATTAGTGGCAGTATTCTCGACCAAACAGCAGCAGGAGCACTGTAGGGTGGGCCGCGCCCACTGTCAGATGCTAGAAAACCTAAGTTGCTACCTATAGAAAATCAAGGTCAAGATCAACCATTATCATCCCATATCGCCTTGTAATTTACCCCAAAATGGCATTTTGGTGGATTCAATTGCCAAAAATGGCTGTTTCGGACGTGGAATTTTTATAGGTAGCAACTTGAGTTAGAAATGGTACGGTAATACCATTTTATTCAACATATTCCAATCTTGACTCGGCACTCCTGCGCTGATTGGAGGCTCCCGCCTCAGAAGACCGTTCCCAGGTAGAACCTGGGAACGAGAAGAACGAGAGGAAGAGAGGGTAACAATTGAAAATTAGCGATAATGAGTGAATTACTGCTGCAACAAGTGCGTTTAATTGAGCCAGTTTCGGGTACAGATAGAGTATGCGATGTGCTGATAGAAGAGGGTTATATTAAGCGCTTAAGCGCAATGATTGCGGACAACCCCAGTGAGGGGAATGTGAAGAATTGCCGGGGACTGGTAATGGGACCGGGATTAGTGGATCTGTACAGCCATTCTGGAGAACCTGGGTTTGAGCAGCGGGAAACTTTAGAGTCTCTGATGGAAGCGGCGGCGGCGGGGGGTTTTACCAGAATTGCCATTTTACCAGATACAATGCCGCCAGTGGATAACACAGGTGCTTTGGCATTGATGAAAAGGCGATATCTAGAGTGTGCCGATGGCGCTGCGCTGGGCGCGCAGCGCATGTCCTTCAGGACAAGAGCACACGGAAGATATCGACGAGTCCATCTCTATTGCTGGGGGGCTCTTACTTTGGGTACCCAAGGACTACAGATGACTCAATTGGCAGAGTTAGCCGCAGCAGGAGTGGTAGGTTTTGCTGATGGTAAGCCAGTGGAAAATCTGGCTCTACTCAGACGTTTGTTAGAATACTTGCAGCCTTTAGGAAAGCCAGTGGCGCTGTGGCCGAATAATGGCAGTTTGGCGGAAGATGGGGTGATGCGAGAGGGAATTTTCTCCCTACGTTTGGGGTTACCGGGAACTCCAGCAATTGGGGAAACAACTGCCCTGGCGACTTTGTTACAATTGGTGGAATATACTGGTACGGGGGTGCATGTGATGCGGGTTTCTACTGCTGGGGCTGTGGAAATGATCTACGATGCTAAGAGTCGCAAATTGCCCGTGACAGCTAGCACTACCTGGATGCATCTGTTGCTGGATACTCCGGCGATCGCTAGTCATTGCTACGACCCGAATTTGCGTTTGGAACCGCCTTTAGGAAACCCAGTCGATCGGGAGAGTTTAATTGCCGGAGTCAGGGATGGGGTAATCGATGCGATCGCGATCGACCACAGTCCCTATACCTACGAGGAAAAAACCGTAGCTTTTGCCGAAGCACCTCCAGGGGCGATCGGGTTAGAACTAGCATTACCGTTATTATGGCACAGTTTGGTAGAAACCGGGCAATTATCAGCTGCTCAATTATGGCGGAGTATGAGTACAAATCCGGCCTTATGTTTGCAGCAGAAACCTGCTGTCATATCAGCAGGAGAACCAGCGGAACTTATGCTATTTGACCCTCAACAAACCTGGACTGTTGAGAATCTAACTCTGAAATCTCGTGCTACTAATACGCCTTGGTTAGGGCGCAAATTACAGGGGCGCGTTGTCCATTTGTAATAAGCCGTTTGTAGTAAGCGCTTTAGCGCTTCTACGGGGTAGCGGGAGTGCAATGACCAACTGTTCAACTAACGTCCACTGGATAGACGAAGCATCCGCAGGAGGATTTTCGATCGGGGTTTTCTGATCGCGCAGCGTGGCGCCAGCCATAGGCGCAGCTTATAGTTATAGCCCGATTCATAATCAAACCCCTCAATAGCATCGTATAAATAGGTAAAATCCTGCTCGTCCTCTTCCCGCACCAACATACATTTCTGGGGTATAAAGCCAACGCAGTCCACCAAATTGGGACCAACATCAAGGGTGACAATTTCCTTGTTTAATGAAGTCATAACCGGTTCTCCTGTACAGGCGGATAAAGTGATAGTAGCAAAGCCCACGTAGGCCAGCAAAAGACGGGATGCTAGTAAACTTCTCCCTTTGGGAGGTAGATATACAGTTTCCATTTTACCAGGGAGTCGTTTCCTCTTCACCCACCCTGTCGTTCGCCAGCAGGCAACGACATGGGTGGGTGGATCGGTAAACGATAGGTAGTCCCTTGATTGTAACATTTATTCAACCCTGATTAGAGATAAATTACTCAACAAGGTCCAATATGGCTACTGCGGTTGTTATAGTTGGATTATAGATCTCTTACTACGAACGCTCCGGCGATCGCTTCTGGTTAAGGGGCGATCGCACTATCCTCTCAAGTCAAAATAACACTAAGTATTTTACTTTTCAGTGGGATATATCGGGGACTCATCCAGTTGACCAAAGTGATTAAAGGGCCAGAAGCGGACGATCGCCCTGCCGATAATCCGATCGCGGGGCACGAACCCCCAGCAGCGGCTATCATAACTATTATTGCGGTTATCGCCCATGACCAGATAGGAGTCGGCAGGCACAGTGACTGGTTGAGAGAGGAACCGCTTATCTGGTGGGCAGACATTTATTTGCGTCCGCTGATGTGTCGATGAGGCCGTCACAGGTGCAGCTGGGTTAAAATCAGAAGCTACATATTTTTCCGCCAGGGGGCGATCGTTTACATAGACATTTCCCTGTCGCAACTCTACCTTTTCTCCCGGTAAACCTACCACCCGCTTAATAAAAGCATCTTTCAGATTTGGATTTTCCTCAAGCAGTCCATCTGTCGGCTTAAATACCACAATATCTCCCCGTTGCGGATCCCTGAAGTGATAACCTAACTTATCGATAATCAGGCGATCGTTTATCTGTAGAGTTGGCAACATCGACCCCGAAGGAATATAACGGGCTTCCGCTACAAAAGTTCTAATCCCAAAAGCCAAAATTCCACTCAGGGCGATCGTCTTTATTCCCTCTATCCAAGGGTTTTCACTATTGTTCGCCGGCTTTTCCTTCATATCTTGCTTATTCACAGAAGTCATGTTCGATTTTGGGGATATATCAGTAAGATTGACAATTATTTACAGTTCAAGTATAGTCAATTAACGGTAATGAATTTGAGCAATACCTTCTCCCATGTCAGCTACTCCTTTTAGTTTGTTGATTCGTCAGGCACGGATTCTTTTACCCACTGGTGATTTCCTGGTGGGGGATGTCGGGATCCGCGATCGAGAAATTGTCCAAGTCGCCCCGGATCTCGGATCCGTCCCTGAGGAGGTTCTAGACGCCGAGGGGTTGACATTGTTGCCAGGTGCGATCGACCCCCAGGTGCATTTCCGAGAACCAGGTCTAGAGCATAAAGAAGACCTGTTGACAGCTAGCTGTGCTTGTGCTAAGGGGGGCGTGACTTCATTTTTGGAGATGCCCAATACACGCCCACTGACAACAGACCAGTCCACTCTAGATGACAAGCTGGGACGGGCCCAACAGAAGTGCTTAGTCAATTATGGCTTTTTTATTGGAGCAACGTCAGCCTGTTCCCCCGATCTGCTCTCCGCAAATCCCACGCCAGGAATTAAAATTTTTATGGGGTCCATGAAGGGCGATCTCCTGGTTGACCAGTCCGAGGTGCTGGAGAGAATCTTTGCTACTGGCAGGCGGCCGATCGCTGTACATGCCGAAGACCAAGCCCGGATATCCGAGCGCCGGCAGTTATTTGTGGGCGAGACTAACCCAGCGGTTCATTCCCAAATACAGGACTCACAGGCAGCCTTGAACGCGACTGTTCAGGCCCTGGGGCTGTCGAAGAAATACCAGCGACGCCTGCATATTCTACATATGTCTACCGGTGTCGAAGCAGAATTGCTGCGTCAGGATAAGCCCAGCTGGGTGACAGCAGAAGTAACGCCCCAACACCTACTACTCAATACTAGCGCTTACGAACAGCTTGGCACCTTGGCTCAAATGAATCCCCCTTTGCGCACTCCCCAGGACAACCAAGTCCTGTGGCAAGCCTTGCTAGATGGGGTAATTGACTTTATCGCTACAGACCACGCCCCCCACACTTTAGAGGAAAAAGCCCGAGGATATCCTAATTCTCCTTCGGGCATGCCAGGAGTAGAGACATCTTTACCCCTGATGCTGACTCAGGCAATGCAGGGGCGTTGTAGCATTGCCCAAGTCTCTCACTGGATGTCACTGGCACCAGCGAAAGCCTACAAGATTCCTAATAAAGGCGTCATTGCCCCGGGCTATGATGCTGACTTGGTACTGGTAGACCTGAACAGCTATCGTCCAGTACGCCGCGAGGAACTCCTGACCAAATGTGGTTGGAGTCCCTTTGAAGGTTGGAACTTGACAGGTTGGCCCGTTGTGACCATTGTCGGCGGTCAAGTTGCCTACGATCGCGGCAATTTGCGCAAAGAAGTCCGGGGGCAAGCCCTCACCTTCAACTGACTACTTTGCGATGTCTCCTGTGTGCCGTATCCCTTGCGGGAGCGCAGCCATGTCCCCTGGGACAAGAGCTCTGGCAGAGATATCGAATGCGATGCCTCTCGGGTAGTGCGATTACGATGTCTCCCCCACGTTCCCACGGCTCTGCCTGGGAACGTGCGATTACGATGTCTGACGGGTAGTGCGATTAGCGCTCCCGTCAGACATCGAGCGAGACGTCTCCCCCCTCGTTCCCACGGCTCTGCCTGGGAACGTGCGAATAGCGCTCCCGGGAGACGCCTCGCCCCGGAGGACATCTCCCGACCGGGAGACATCTCCCGACCGAGAGGCCTCGAAGGTTTTAGCGGTTGTTTGTAGCGCCTTCATAAATTGTGATAGCTGCTTTTTGTTGAAAGCCTTGACCAGAGTTTCTGCGGCTGCCTTTGGTTCGACAACTAGGATAATTCGCTGAGAAGGAGAATTATCCGCTATGCGTTGCAAGTTTTTAGAAGGAGCGATTTGGCTAGCTTGGCCAGCCTTCAGTTGTTCGCTTGCCTGCTTGAGTTCCTTAATCACCAGGGGAGCCAGGGTGAGATAGGGACAGTTATAATTAGCAATGGCAGTCTGAGCCGTTTGTACTATATTTTGCCAGCTTTCGGTATCTTCGCCCAGATTGAGGAGACTGCTACATAATTGTTCCAGCTGTTGACGATTAGCAGGATTAGCTTTTTGCTTAAACAGCTGCAACATCTCTCTGAGGACCGCCGTTACCTGAGTCACAAAATCTGGCTTAGGTGGCGATGTCTCTGGGGTAGTGCTCAGATGATGTCCCCCGGGTTTCGACGTGCGTCCGGGGGACATCAAGCTCCCCAGAGACATCGAAGCAGCATCTGTTTTGATTGGCTGTTCGGCAACCCCACCCGTTAAACTCTCTAGATAAGCCTGGAGTTGGCCAAAGATTGGCTCCGCGGACAGCATCACTTGATTCGCTTCTTCATCTCGCAAGCCAAATGGTCCTTGCAGGCGATCGAGTAAGTCCCGCATGGTATCAAAGCACTTGAAAAATAAGGACTCCAGCTTTTGATCGATCTCGATCTGGTTTTCTTTCAGAATCTTGAAGCCATCTTCTAAGCGGTGGGCTGTTTTTTGAATGCTACCAAAGCCCAACATTGCCGCACCCCCTTTGACGGAATGGGCGGCGCGAAACATTTCGTTCATGATTTCGGGGTCTTTCATCGTGGACTGTAGATCCGACAGCCCTTGTTCGATCGTCTCCAGGTGTTCTTTGGCTTCCTCGATGAAATAACCCAAAATCTGCTGATTCCCAGAAACCACGGCAGTAAGCCTCCAATTGATGATTTAGACTACTTTGAGAGTTAACTCTCAGTCATATACCGACTCCCCCGCTTCCCAGTCTAACGATCGGATTAATTGTATTTTTAGATCCCACATTCCGCACGACAAATTGTAATCTATAGCATTTATCAAAATGGTGAGGTACAGTAGCAACAGTGGGTGAACCAGTTGTGGATATCTTGCAGGTTGATGGTAGCAAAGCCCTCCTGAATGCCATCTACTAAGGCCCGATAGGTTCTGGCTTCTAGTTTCTTGAGATAACTCTTCAGCTTTGACCAAATATTTTCAATTGGAGAGAAGTCTGGCGAATAAGGAGGAAGATAGACTAACCGCGCCCCCACTTTTTCAATAGCTTGTCGGATTACATCTCCCTTATGAATTGTACAGTTGTCCATCACAACACAAGCTCCTTTCCACAGCTTTGGCACTAAGTGTCGAATCACAAATGCCTCAAATGTTAAGCTATCATAAGCACCTAAAATATTCAATGAACTCACTATCCCATTGAGACTAACTGCCCCAACTATTGAAACATTTTGTCCTCGCTTACTGGGTTTACTTCCATAAGCTCTCAGACCACATTGTGAGCGGGCATACATCCGTGTTAAAGCCAGGTTGCAGCCCGATTCATCCAGAAAAATGAGGTCAGTAGGCTCAATTCCTTCTATCTCTTTCCAGTAGTCTAACCTTAACTGCTGAACTCGAGAACTTCTCTTTTCCGTCGGATGTAATGCCTTTTTTTTTACGGTCAATCCCGACCGTTTAATCATTCTGTCTATTGTGGAACGGCTGACTTTTACCTCCGTCTGTTTTTCTAATTCTGACTGATATTCTGACAATGTCCAATCATTATTTTCCTCTACTAAAACTTTGAGCTTTTCCTGTTGGGACTGGTTGAGCTTGAGGGGACGACCGGTGCTAATACCCGGCTTCAAGTTGCCAGTGGACCGGTACTGCTTGAGAATTTTGATAACGAAACTGAATGCTACTCGGAATCTTTTGGCTAGTTGTCTTTGTGATATCTCCTCATTTTCATAGGTTTCTATAATTTTCTGGCGGAGATCAACTGAATAGGGCTTCATGGTTTTCGAGGGTTCTACTGCTGACCTCACTATTGTACCTCATCTTTATGATAAATGCTGTATCATGTATTACGAAAAAAATCATTTTGTGCCACAAATGTAGTACGTAGTGAAGAAGGTATCTGAGTATAAATACTCAGACATGCTCCCGATCTGCCCCAAAATCCCTGGCATTGAGTTATAATGGAACGTGTTTGAAGTTCAGATACAGAATGATGGAAATTACCAATCTAGATCATCTGGGATTAGTGGCCGGAATCATCGATGACATAGGAATAGAATTGATAATTAACCGGCGATTGCCAAAACACTCATCAGAGAAAATTAGTTCTGGTCAAGTTGTTAAAGCAATGATAATAAATGCCTTAGGATTAGTGTCAGCACCATTATACCTGTTTTCCAGATTTTTTGAAGGAAAAGCAATAGAACACTTAATTGGAGTTGGAGTCAAACCGGAATATTTGAATGATGATAAATTGGGAAGAGTTATGGATGAGCTATATGAAATAGGAATTGGAGAAGTTGAGATAGCGTTATCAGTATTAAAAAAATATCAAATCAAAAGGGAAACAGCACATAGAGATTCAAGTTCATTTCATGTTCATGGAGAGTACAAAACATCATCTGTAGTCGAACCTAGGCCAATAAAAATAACTCATGGATATTCAAGAGACCATAGACCAGATTTGAAACAATATACAATGCAGTTAATTTGTTCAGGAGATGGAGGTATTCCTTTATGGATAAAGATGGGAGATGGAAATGCCTCAGACCAAAAAGAAATTCCTTTAGCAATAACAGAGTTCAAAAAAACTTTTGAATTTTCAGGGTTAATGGTAGCCGATGCAGCATTATATACGCAAGACTGCAAATTTTAGGTGATATCAAGTGGTTATCGCGAGTGCCACTTACTATTAAAGCAGCCAAGAAGTTGGTCACGGAGGCGGATACAGAGAATTTTATTTCTTGCGAACAGCCAGGATATCGTTACCTAGAAGTAAGGCAAAACTATGGAGATATAGAACAAAGATGGCTAGTAATTGAAAGTCAGGAGCGTCGGGAATCAGACCTCAAAAAATTGCAGGATAAAATTGACAAAGATTTACGTGTTGCCAAAAATAAATTAAAAGAATTAAGTTGTCGTGAATTTGCTTGTGCCCCGGATGCTATAGTAGCGGCAAATAAGCTATTAAAAAAATCATTGTATCATCAACTAACGGACATAACAACTCAATCGATTTTCACTAAGTCTGAGAGTGGAGAGTCTGATTGCCACTATCAAGTCCAAGCAACTATTAGGGAATGTCTCGAACAAGTGCAAGAGAAAAAAAACCAGGCAGGACGCTTTATTTTAGCAACTAATCAACTCGATGAATTAGCGCTAAATCCCGAAAAAATGCTCTCCATAAAAACGAGCAGCGTGGAGCGTTGTTTTAAGTTTTTTAAATCGCCCATGTTTTTTGCTGATAGTGTATTTATTAAATCGCCAAAACGCATTGAAGTTTTAGGTTTAATTATGGCCTTATCTTTGTTAGTGTATAAGGTAGCAGAGCGACAGATAAGGCAAACACTTAAACGAACAGGTTCAGGAGTAAAAAATCAGTTAGGTCGGCTGACGGATAGACCAACTCTTCGTTGGATATTTCAATGTTTTCAGTCAATTCATATCTATATCGATCGCGGGAGCAAACAGATTTCCAATATTAATGAGGAGCGGTTGCACTTTTTGAAGTTCTTTCCACCAGCATGTCAGCGGTACTATTTGCTGGAGTCAATTATGTAAAAATACACATTCAATAATGAGTAGAACTTAGGGATATTCATCTCTGAGTAGCTCTCTTGTGAGCAATAATAGGGAAATTTTAGGAATTTTATGTCAAGTAAGTTTTTGTTGTTGGTTGGTATAAGCTTTTGGGTATTGTAAGGGACGTTGCGCCGGATATTTGTCTGTATTTGTGATAGTGTAAGAGTTGAAAAAACCAGTGTTTTATTTATGTAGTACACTTGTCGTGCGTAATGTAGGTTAGATGCTACATACAGTTTTCCCTCGGAGGGGCGATCGCCTTGCAGGGCCATGCCCCCCATCCCTCTGCTATAAGACAGATCTGTAGCTGGGGAAAATCTCAATATCACCTTTTTGGGTTGTCGAAGGCAAATGTTACATTATGATAAGAAATGTAACAAAAAGTTTACGGTTAAACCTATGCTGCCAGTTGTCTTGAGTGAAAATGTGGTGAATTTGTTTAAATTCTACATGGATGGGAGCATCCGTGAGGGAATGCGGTACAATGACGAACTCTATGTGTTGGCTCACAAGTTCCCCGGCTCTCACTGGCTTAAAGGGTATCAAATCGCCTGCGAATTGGCAGCATCGGAGAAACTGGTTGCGATCACTGCTTCGGACGATCGATATGCTATCTGGATCGGTCTGAGAGCACCTGCCTATGCCCGATCGCCACTTCTAGGGAAGTGCCAAAGGCAAATTGAGTATTGAGCAAGAGGAAGGTTGGCCCTGTGGAGAATTTGTATAGGGGGAATGGGATATCGCTTACCGATTAGAGAAAGCCCAGATCGCCCCAATTCTTATTCCGATATGGACAAAGTATGAGAGATAAGCTGTCGCGCATCTAAACTGCATGTTGGGGCTTCCGGTAAAATCGAGGCAACCCACGACAGGTGAGGGAGTGAGGCAGATAATTGTCCATGACTATTCTCACAAATTTGCTATCTTAGACTTGGGAGAAAGATTGGGAATGAGTTGGCGATATCTCCTGTGTTTGATATCTTTTGCTGTGCTCTTGTCCTGAAGGACTCGGCACGCAAAAGATATCACGAGTCCCCTGGGACAAGAGCTCTGGCAGAGATATCGAAGCAGTTCCTCACTAGAGCCGATAATTCAAGTATGGTCCGAACAAAATACAGTTTGGATCGGCGTAGACCAACAGTTAGCCTGTATTTGTCTGCAAAGCGGTCGCCTCCTAGTTGCACTACCCTTAACAACCTATATAGTACAAATCCTGACGTTCGATCGGGTAACAGCGGTACTGACGGAAGAGGAAGTGCTGCTGTTTAACCCAGGTGGTTCTATCCGATTTAGTGAGGACTTACCAGACCAGGGAATAGAAATGTCCGTATTTGGTGTATATCTGGTGATTAAAACCCTCGATGGAGACAGTTTAACTATTAATACCATGACAGGTGTTTTCAAATGATTTATGGGGTGCATCTCAATTTGGGATTAAGAAACCAGGTTTTTTGTCAAAAGCTGGTTTCTGGCCTCCGGAGCGAATATGCCATATGCCAGCAGCAAAAGTGAGATGCGATTTATGTGCTACAATATAGGAGGCGATCGCCCATTCCTGATAATAGAGAGGCAGTCAAATGTCATACAGTCAATTTAGCATAGAGGAAATCAAAACCACCTTTGGCATAACAATTTTCGATAAATTTGGGATATTTGCAGATATTCCCGAGATAGAGTACAGCGATTTTCTAGCACAATCGTTGCAAAAATATATACCCTTAGCACTAGCAATTGATACAGAAAAATCCCGGTCTGAATTTATCATTGCCCCCATTTTATTTGAACTCAAGACACAATTACAAGGTCAGATCGGCTTATTTTCAGGCAAAGACTTTAATGTTGACTTGGAAAGAGGCTTGAATGGACGTTGCGACTTTCTAATTAGTCGTTCTCCCGAACAGTTGTTAATTGAAGCACCCGTTATCACCCTCGTCGAAGCAAAAAATGATAATATTAAATCAGGCTTAGGGCAATGCATGGCCGAAATGTTAGCAGCTCAGTTATTTAATCAACGCCAAGAAAGTGAAATCAAAACCATCTATGGCTCAGTCACGACAGGAACTAACTGGAAATTTTTGAAACTTGAAGAACAAACGATATCCATAGACTTAAATGAGTATTTTCTGAATAATGTCGGCAAGATTCTGGGTATCTTACGGAGTGCAATTGAGTAAGTAGTAGGGTTGGTTGCACAAATATTGCCACGATCGGGGCGAGCAAGCGCCCACCAACTCACCTAAATCTTATGCTGCTACAAATCCAATTCCAAAATACCAACGATAATTGGCAATAATTCCTGTAAATCTGCCGGAACCCGATACAAATTCAGATCTTGTACAACCTGCTGTTCCTGACTATGCAAAACCGCAAATTGCCAAATATTACCAACAGAAACCGCACCGTAGAGTATGTCCCCTTTCGCTAGTTGTGCTTGTGAAACCGCAATTAATTCCACGGCTAATTGAGTAAAGCCCCGTTGGAGATCCGCATTTTTTGCTTCAATCACCAGTAACTGACTTTGAGATTGTAAATAATAATCTAACTCTCCTTTCAGTTGTTCGCTTACGGTTAAGGAATACCCCACCTTCACTCGCGCTTTCGTGTAATAAATTACCTCCATCAACACTGGAGCAATTAAAAACTCCCGCCTTGCCATTTCGCTACTCAGGCTAATGTATGGTAAATTTTGTTCTAACTGCTGTTTCAGATTCTCTAACCGATTTAACTCCCGATTTGACTGCGGCAACGTTAGTGATTTGGCCTCGTACCCATAGCCAAAATAAGCTAGAAGATCGTCTGGTTCACAGTTCAACTTAAAGTATTCCGCAAATGTATAAGACTTTTCTGGTTCGATAACTGTTATCTTTGACATCCCCTCCTCCTTTTACTGCCAATTGAATTCTATATTAATTACAATAGTAATCGCAATACTTTTTGGTTAAGCAAGACGGCTGGGACATTTGTCGGGAGCATCCCACTTTTGCAATGAGTATTTATACTCAGGATTGGCGGACTATAGATTTGTGCAAATTTCCTTCGGTTGGGAGATGGCGGCCCTAAGTCCTTGCAGGGTAAGGCGTTGCTGGAAAAATACTAGTTGCACAACTCTCTTCTGGGCAAACTAAGCGAGAAAAAAATTTATTCTGGTAATATGGAAAAAATATCCACGGTTGAGGAGGCTACATGACCCCAGAAGAAAATCAAAAACTTGAATACCATCTCAAAGAATTATCAAAACTCCTGTATGCAGATACGCCCCCCGAGGCTCTTAAAGACTTTGAAAGCAGAGAGTTAGCAGTACGAGAGCATTTATTCAGGACAGTTGGACCAGTTTTAGGAAATTTTTTTTGGCTGATGGGGAGCCGTCTCAATCCGGACGCAAGCGGCAAGTCAAAACCGGCGTAGGAACAGTAACTGTAAACAGCAAACAGGCCAAAAAATTGGGCTTAAAGAAAGGCACACAAATCAGTCCCGTAATCTCCAAGTGTTGCTGGGTATTGAGTGCTAATGAATCATATCAACAAGCGGAAAAAGACTTGGAACTGTTAACAGGAATAAAAGTGGGACACAGCAGCATACATCGATTAGTGCAAAGAAGCGAATTTCCTGGAGCTCAAAGCAGTCACCCTGTAACCGCTGTGAGCGTTTCTGGTGGCAAAGTACGTTTAAGAACTGAAGGTAAGGGTTCTTGTGAGTGGCGAGATTATAAAGCAGTCAGCCTGCATGGAGAAGTTTGTGGGGCTTACTTTCAGGACAATGCCGCCCTGGTGGAGTGGGTTAAACAACAGCCGTTGACAGCTATAATTACTTGTTTGGGAGATGGTCATGATGGCATTTGGAACATTATTGCTCAATTGAGACCAGAAAATGGCAGACGTGAAGTTCTTGATTGGTACGATCTAGTCGAAAATATCTATAAAATTGGCGACTATAAAAAGCGTTTAAGGCAGGTTAAATCATCTCTCTGGCACGGTTTTATTGACGAAGCATTGGAGTTGTTAGCCAGTTGTCACGGACAAAAAGTACAGAACTTCCGCGCTTATTTAACCAAACATTGTCACCGTATCGTTAACTATGATCTTTATCAATTCTTGGGCATTCCCATTGGCTCTGGGGAGGTAGAGTCTGTAGTCAAGCGTATTGGTTCTCGTCTCAAGCTCTCTGGGGCTCAATGGCTTCCAACGTCAGTTAACCAAATGCTTCGCTTACGCTGTGCTTATCTTAATGGCGCTCTTTCTCTAAGTACAATTACTTAGGGCAAAACTGGGATGCTCCCCATTTGTCATTGCGATTTTTCGCGCAGCGTGGGGGGGCTGTGTTCCCCGGGTAGTGCGAGTAGCGCGGCCAAACCTGGGTAGTGCTCAGATGATGTCCCCCGGGTTTCGTCGTGCGTCCGGGGATATAAGCGGAGATACTCACAATGTTGGTTTGGACTCCCCCCCTTCGCAATGACAAGTTATTAACCGAATCGCCTCTGGGACGGGGCGATCGCGCCAAAAGCCCACCCGAGAAGCGATCGGGTGGGCTATGCACCGGTTAAATTAATTGACCGCAGCTGACATGGACTATAGAGTCGGTCAAGATGAGATAGAAACCGGGTTTCTCGTCAAAAATAGCACTTATATTGACGTTTTGGTAACAGAAACCCGGTTTCTTGACCGATGCTCTAGCGTTCTAGCTGAAGTAGTTAGCTTCCGCCTCTAGCATCCGAATTAAGTTTTCATCCCCTTTGGTTCTGGCGACTTCCAGCCGGTGCTGTAAGTTCTTTTGCAGGTTGTCTTGATGGACTTGGGCTAGTTTTTTCCTGGTTTGACGATTCATGTTCATGGTGGACTTTTTTTTAGACGAAATTTAATTAAGGCTCACACTTCTAAGATAACCCTTTCTGGAAAAAACTGTGTAGCGATGGTTACAAAAATTAATAAAACCGGTGGTTTCCGGAGCATCAAAGCCAACAAAAGGGATCTACTTTCCCTGGGGTGCTTACAAAGCAGTAGATGCCTCATAAGGATTTCATGAGAACCTTTCGGTTTTTCCTTAAGTGAATCTACCTTGGGCACAGCTGTCCGGAACGCAAACTCCAGTTTCTGCCTCTTATATAAACATGCTGTAAAATAGTCCTTTGTTTAAGGGAAAATAAGTTAATGGACGATCGCCACCTCTTAACTTTGCTGAGTGATTTTGGCTTGAGTGACATCTATGTAGGGGTAATGAAGGGCCTAATTGCCCGGATTAACCCGAGTTTAAAAGTAGTGGATATCACCCACAACATTCCTCCCCAGAACATTCTCGCGGCCAGGTTCTGCTTGCGTGAGGCCCTGCCCTATTTTCCCGCCGGGACCGTTCATGTCGCTGTTGTCGATCCCGGAGTGGGGAGTAGCAGGAGGGCGATCGCCCTTTTCCTGTCGCACTTTTATCTAGTCGGACCCGATAACGGAATATTCAGCGGCATTTTGGCGGAAAATCCCGTGCTGGCAGCGGTCGAACTCGACAACCCAGAATATTGGCATACGCCCACACCTAGCAGCACCTTTCACGGTAGAGATATCTTCGCACCTGTGGGGGCCCATCTGGCTAGCGGCGTCCCTCTAGTTGAACTGGGAAACCCGATCGACCCAGAAACTTTAGTCCAGTTACCCCTACCTGCATGTACTCACACAGCAACCAGCATCACTGGCTGCATTCAGTATATCGACCATTTTGGCAATTTAATCACCAATATTCCCGGCAGCTGCGTTCGGGCAAAACAGTGGTATATTAAATTAGAGAACCAGGTGATTAAGGGTAGCAATACTTATGCAGACAGCCCGCCTCTAGAGGCGATCGCCTTGGTAGGAAGTCATGGCTGGGTAGAGATTGCTGTCAATGGAGGTAATGCTCAATCTCAACTTCAGCTAGACTGGAAAGATCAAATAGAAGTTAATTTTCATGACATTTCAATTAGCAAGCTATGACTCAGTTGCAAGCATCCGAACCAGAAATTTATCAAGGTCAGTTTGGCTCCTTTACTATTACAGAGGCCGATCGATCGGGCGTGATTATCTATCGCACCGGCTTAAACATAGCCGCCTTCTGCTTTGCCATCGGTAGTACCCTAGTGCTGTGGCAAGGAGGCACCCCAGCTGTTATTAAGGCCATCACCCCCCTCTATGCAGTGTTTTGTTTAGCCCTAGGCGTCAGCTTACTTACCATTCACATCTATCTGGCAGTACTGCACCGCGCGCTACAGATGTTTTGGGCGATCGGGGTCCTGGCCGCGATCGGGTACATACTGTTCTTCAGGGAACCTTTGGCCTTGACTGTCTACAACCACCCAACCACTTTATTTGGCATCGGCTTCACTTTCGCCGCCTTGACAGGAATTTACTTTAAGGAAGCCTTTTGCTTCTCGCGCCTGGAAACTAAGTTGCTGACTCCCTTAGTACCCATACTGCTGTTAGGACATCTGACTGGCATCTTACCAGTCATGGCAGAACGAGTCTTGCTGGCTACCTGGGCGGTGGGGTTTGTAGTGTTTACCCTGCGCAAGGCCCTGCAAGCCATCCCCCCTGATATTGGCGATAAGTCTGTTTTTGCCTATCTCAAGCAGCAGCGTCAGGCAGTAGGGTGATTGGGGAATGGCGAGCCGTGATTATAGGTCATCATCTAACTTATGTCAAGCACAATAAACCAAGACCAGCAATATTAATCGCCGGTCGATGTCTCCGAGATATCTCCTGTGTGCCGCGTCCCCACAGAGAAGCTAGCCCCTGCACGCTCCAGGCCCCTTCCGCTGCGAGGAGGGGGCCCTGCGCGTGGGCTTTGTTCTTGTAGCGCTGCCCTTTAGGGTACGTAGCTGTAAGTAAATTATTGGACATTGTTGGACATTGTTACCGGATTGGGTAAGAATAGTGTTTTTTAGTTCTTGAATTGATATATTTCACCCAATCAACTAAATTTAGTATTATCTCGGATAATTTTCTGAGGTAGGGATTGCTATAATAAAAACAGAGAAAAAGGAAGCATCAAGCTCCCTATTGCATAATCATTAAGTCAAGGATATCACGAGCCGGAATGTTATTAGGCTTTAAGACAGAATTGAAACTGAACAACAAGCAACGCACGCTATTAGCAAAACATTGCGGAGTAGCTCGTCATGCTTGGAATTGGGGACTGGGTTTAACAAAACAGATACTGGAGCATAATCGGGATAATCCAGAAGAGAAAATCAAATTTACGACAGCAATTGACCTGCATAAAAAGAAGCAGGGAGCAGGGATGATGGCGAATCATAAACTAGCAAAAGCTATTGCAGACATGGGATTCTATGAATTCAGACGACAGTTGTCGTACAAGTGTGAGTTATACGGCTCGATCTTAGTTGTGGTTGACCAATGGTATCCTTCAACGAAGACTTGCTCTAGGTGTCACACAAAAAAAGATTCCATGCCGTTATCAGAAAGGGTTTTCCGATGTGACAACTGCGGGTTTGAGTGCGATCTCTACTTGAACGCATCGTTTAATTTAGAACAAGCCGCCAGTTAGGTGGTGTTAGCCTGTGGACTGGTCAGTGCCGACACTATCAGGACGAAGCAGGAAGTAAGTTGCCTTCGATGTCCACTTGTGGGTAGCTTTGGGTAAGTCTTATGTAACGGTAGCGCTACTGCTGGACAAGAGCTCTGGCAGAGATATCGAATTGGTCAAAGTTAGCCGATAAATAGTCGTTTTGTTGTTTAAGGGACTTCCAAAAAATAAATTACCCAATTTCTATCGCTGTACCAACTGGTGCATCTAGACTACTGGATCCTAAAGGAGGATTATTTATTTGGAGTTCCCTTAGAGGAAACCCGAATTGTGTGTTTTTAAGGTGTAGGCGGGTAAATGTTTAACTTTTTTTCTCTTAAATATTGTAGCAACATACGCTAATTTTTTTTCATCATAATTTACATAAAGTTAATGGATTTTACATAAATATATTTTATAGTATGTTAACTAAAGCATCAATCAGTTATATCTGTTCAGTCATCGATGCCCGATCGCGCAGCGTGGCGCCAGCCATGGGGTTTTTGCAAGGCGTCCCGATTTTTCCGGAACGGTAGGCATCGAAGATCGCCTGTTGGGGCCGCCCCCAGAGGACAGTCTCTTGCTTGTAGATGACCATACCAGGTTTGGCGCCCTTGGGTTTATAAACATGCTTGGGGGCTGTGTACACCACTGGCACCCGATCGCTCTGGCGTCCCTGACTATAATACCCTGCCAGGTCGGCGGCAAATTGCAAATCTACGTCATCGGGTAGTTTACCAGCTTGTAACCGCATGAGCACGTGACTACCAGGAATTTCTTGGGTGTGAAACCAGAGGTCATAGTCATTGGCGATCCGAAAAGCCAGATGGTCATTCTGCCGGTTGTTGCGACCGATTAACAGTTCAAAACCGCTGGGTGTCTGGAAACGATAAGGAACAGAAACATCAGTGTGGCAGCGGAGGGAGCCCGGAGCGTGGCGGGGCCCCCGATCTAAATATCCCTGATCGATTAACTCTTCGCGAATTTCTGCTATAGTTTGTAAATCTTCCTTGGCCTCGTAGCTATCCAGTTGCCAGAGGGTAGCTTTCACCAGTTCGAGATACTCAATTTCTGCCTTCACTTGGTTGAATAATGGTTCAACGGCACTGCGGGCCCGTTTCAGCTTCTGGTGAAGCTTGTAAAGGGATTGCGCATTACCGACGGCATTCTTTTCGGGATCTAGGGGAATGGTAATGGGTTGGTTTGTTTGGAAGTCGCACAGGGATATGGATGTCATTCCCGGTTGCCACTCTTGCAAATAGGCCATCAGCAAGTCAGCAAGTTGACGATACTCGTCGGCGTTGTCCGACTGTTGTAACCTTTCCGAGAATGTCAGGGCTTTTTGACGCTGCTTTTCTAAGAGCTGCGCGAGTTGTCGCAGGAGTTGATGGCGGAGTTGGGTGAATTCCTGGCGGTTCAACTGGCTGGTATAGTACTGCGCGAGCAATTCATGGGTAGAAGGGACTGGTGCCGTTGCGCCCCAACCCATGAGAGTATATCCATCTTTTGTCCAGCCCGGATGAAATTGCGCTGTTTCTAGGGTCTGCAACCAGAATTGCCAGCATTTCCACAATTGCTGCCATTCTACATCTGTGAGGGTATCTGTAGGTTGATTTGGCTCTAACCCAGCTGCTGTGACCATTGATTTTACCAGGGTTGGACTTAGTCCGCGATAGCATTTGAGCAGTTGACGCCACAATTGTCCGGGAACTAATCCCACTCGCTCTTGCCAGCGTTGAGGAGATTCGCTTAAATTGGGAATAGGATTAGTCAGGGCTGGTGGCAGTGAGTAGGGCTGACCGGTGAGAATGGGACGGACGCTGGATTTTTCTTCGCTTACCTGGTGGGCGGCTGTGACGATCTGGTTCTGCTGATTGGTTAAAATTACGTTACTGTATTTGCCCATGATCTCTACGTACAGGTGCCAGAGGGCTGGTTCTCCCGGACGCTTGGCAAATTGCAGGTCTAAGGCCCTTTCCCAAGGGGCGACTGGTTCAATGGCCACCCAGGCCAGACCATGCAGTTGATGTCGGAGTTGGTCGCTAAAGGTAAATGTATCGGGGATTTTCCTGCGGTGGTCATTGTGGGGGCTGAGGCATATATGTGCCGCTTGGGGATGCCAGCAGATATTTAGCCAACTTCGGCCCCTCAGGGTACGCAATGCTAGGGCCAGATTGTGCCGATCGCGCTGATAGACTTGTTCTAGTCTGGCAGGCAGCATGCGATCGCGCAGTTCAGCACAAGCAGCAGTTAGGGTAGTAAAGTCAACGGGTTGCACGGCGAGTCTTACCTAGAGGACAGCGTGAGAGGCCGTTTGTAGTAAAGACTTTAGTCTTTACCGTTTGTAGCGGGCCTCCTAAACAATTAGGTCAAGTTTAGTATTATCTTACCCGATATTGACAACTTGAGTAATAACTCCATCCAGTCCGCCACCAGAGAAAGTCGTTGTAACCTTTCCGAGAATGTACTTGTATAGTTCCCAGTCGGCACCTGCATCGCTGAGAGCCACCAGCAGTCATAGTCCTGGTAGAAAAGGAACCATTAGAACCGCTGATGTTGACATTAACGCCCCCCTAGTCCTTCGCCGCTGTCGTAGAAATTGTCAAAGTCAGCATCTGCAAACGCTACTCCCAACAACCAGGGGTTGCCAAAGTTGAAGCGCGAGCCAAAATTCTGGACGACCACCAGGGGACCGACGCTTAGCTACTAGGGCGATCGCATCGGATGCGATCTCAAAATCTTCGATCCTGTCTGCGCCATTGTTGGCGGCAAAGAAAAATGTATCTATTCCCTCCCCACCGATGAGGATGTCATCGCTAACACCACCATTGAAAGTATCGTTACCTTCTTCGCCAAAGATCAGATCGTTACCCGACCCACCATTGAGCAGATCGTCGCCCCGATCTCCTTGAATTTGGTCATTGCCAGCTAAACCGTCGATGGTATCAGCTATAATGGTGCTGAAGATAGTTACGTCATCTCCGGGAGTGGCGATCGGTAATTACGTCCCCAGAGCAATTCTCAATTCTCATCAGAGAGAAATATCCTCATCTTGTCTCTGGGTGTGGTCATAAGTAGTTGATAGCCAGGTGCATCTCAGATACATGTATATAGCCCGCGCAGGCGGGCTTTGTTCATGTAGCCGGGCCCTTTAGGGTGAGGGCGACGAGGTCTCCTACCAACGGGTTTTGACCACACCCCTTGTCTCTTGGAATCAGGACTTTTGCGTGCGAAACGTTCGGGCGTAAAAAGGGATGATGGTTTCATTAGCCAAAAGACCTGTGACAGCCAAAACTGGTCTCATTAGCCAGTAAACTGTGGAATCTTTGTGGGTCCAAACCCCACCCTTCGGATACGGGAGGTACACCGGTCCCGACTGCTACAGAGTGACATCACTGGTGGTGGAGAGCAGGGACTAAAATGTAGGTTATCTGGCAGCCTAAGCCGGAGACACCGCTAGGAAAGTGCCCATGGCTAACGAAAGTGAATCTGCTGAAGTCTCGTTATCTGAAACCAGCGTAATAAGGCTGACCGCTGGCTCCAAAAGGAGAAGGTGGGTGCGAATAATTTTGCTAGATGATTATTCCGTATCGCAATTCCCCCCGGGATATAGCAGAGGTCTAAAGGTGCATGAATGGATTCTATGGAACGTTATAACCCCTGATGAGCAATCCATGGACCGGCAAAACTGTTCTCATTAGACGATTAACCGACCAGGGGATAAGTTAGATGTTAAGCGAAAGCCAGCAGGGGAGGGATGTTCTAAGAAGCTAATGCCCAGGGTAATGCCGGGGATACGCTGACATGGGACAGTGATAATAGGATGCGACTGGAACAAGTAAACCTGATTACATCACGGAGGCCCACGACTGTGAGGCTATGACTTTCTGGTAAAACGGCCTAGTAAATAGTGATACTAAAGGTTTGTCGGCAGCGCCACTCACAGCCAGAATAGGGAAGAACGTATCAGGTCGCAAGGGGAGACGGGGGTAACTCCGGCTCTCTGCTCAAGGACAAGAGCCTATTACCTAGGAGCCGGATGCGGTGAAAATTGCAAGTCCGGTTTTGAATGGGAGGGTTGGGAAGTGATTCCTGGCTCGACCCCGACCAATCGATTTGAGCGATCTTCCCAAGGGGCGATCGGCCCTTGAAGGAGGTTTGTCCTCATTTGAGCGGACCACTCTTCCATGCCTCGCGAAAGCCGCTGCTCGATGTCCCCCCAGAGGGGGACGATCGGATCGCACTACCCGAGAGGCATCGAATTTTTATCATTATCATATAATTTTATCATCACTTAGGAGTCATGAAGCCTTGAAACCCGGTTTTTTGTCAAAACCGGGTTTTAAGGCGATCGCCTTTTCTGTCAAAGGATAGGGACGATAGGGACTCCCTTAGAATAGTCCGACTTGTACAGGAACGAAATTGCCATCGTCCATTAGCAGGTCGGGTGTCACCTCGAAAATTATACCTAAGATGTCATTCGACGTCGTATTGATGATGGCCGTGCTGTCTGCAGTGAAAGTCTGACCTCCGAATTCTATGGTAATCTGTCTTTGCTCCAGAAGCAGGTCTGAGAAGGTTAACCCATCTGTGAGTTCGATCGCATCAATACCCACCTGGTAGGCCAAGATTATATCTGCCTGATTAACGTCAGTGGTTCCTGCATCACTTGGCAGTACGAAGACATCCCTGCCAGTACCACCTTCGAGGAAATCTTGACCTAGTCCGCCGTTGATGGTATCGTTGCCATCATCGCCGAAGAGAGTGTCATCTCCTTCATTACCATAGAGAATGTCATTACCCTCGGCACCAAAGAGATTATCAGCACCCTGACGGCCTTCTAGCAAGTCAGCACCTGCGCTGCTGAAGAGCAAATCATCCCCCGCCAGACCATCAATGCGATCGCTAACAATGGTGCCCGCCAGAGTATCATCCTCGTCAGTTCCCTCGATCTCAATCAGGTTCGGTGCTGGCGTAACCGTAGTGTCTTCTATAACTAGATTGTTTGTTTCGTCGCTTTCGGCGATCGCATTGTCCGGGTCCACCACAGCCGTGTTATTGACCGCGATCGGGAATGGGCCCGTAGTGGGAGCCATGCCCGCGATCGTCAGCACCGCGCTTTCTCCAGCCTCCAGGCTACCACCAGAGAAGGTAACCACATTACCCGTTTGGCTGACAGTGAAGTCACCACCATCTACATCAGTCGCAATGAAACTAAAGGGCAAAGCATCCTCTACTACGATATCCGTTGCCGCCCCATCTCCCTCATTGGTCACCGTCAGGGTGTAAGTCAGGGGATTATTTTCTGTGACTTGGTCTGGCGCGTCAGCGATGCTAACTGTCAGATCTGGTTCGCCACCCTCATCTATAATCGTAATGGTTGCTGATTCTGACTCAAACTCGAAGTCCGGTGATGTCGAGGAAGCAGAGAAATTGACTGTCGTGTCAGTCGTCTCAGACATGGATAAGGTCGTGAAGTTGGCCGCGTACAGAGTTACTGGCAGAGTCGAGGAGTCATCTGGCCAACTGCCCCCAGTAATATCAGCCCAACTAACGAGAACAAAACGGTCCGTATCCGGATCGGAATCAAAATCTTCAGTATCTTCCTGGGGATCCCCTGCTGCGATCAGATCGTCGGGTAAAACCCCATCGAGACGATCAAAACTCAGCTTACTTGAGTCCCAATGCAGTCGCAGTCCCAGTCCCGACGTTTCCGAGAAAGCCGGGTCTGTAGAATATTGGACATCAATGCTGACGCTTTCATTGGCTGCTACTTCCTGCTCTTCTGGCACTGGCGTAACTATTTGAGTACCACCAATTGGAGGAGGTGCGTCATTGTCGGCAATAGTCACAGTTGCCACAGTTTCAGCACCCAAGTCATAGTCATCTGCATCAACTATGGTCAGTTGTACTGTCTCCGGACCTTCTACTTCATCATCATCAACGGGAGTAATGGTAATGTCTACCGATGTGTCACCGGCTGCAATAGTAGCGGTGCCTGTCAGTTCTGGGCTATAGTCTGCGGCCTCAGCAGAACCAGCCCTGCTGTACTCTACTGTCAGAGCATCTGTTGTGTCTCCTGTACGGGTGATGGTGAATGTGCCTGGGTCTTCACCTTCTTCAGCAGCGTCATCGTCCGTTGCCGCGATCGTGACTATTGCTGGAGGTAAGACTTCTCCTCCCTGGATAATTACAGGAGTGGGAACTAACTCGAAACCCGGTGATGTTGATGAGGCCGTAAAATTAAGCGTTGTCGTGTCCACAAAATCCGGTGATGTCGTGAATTTTGCCCTGTAGAGTACCACTGGCAGAGTCGAGGGGTCATTTGGCCAAGTTCCGCCAGCAAATTCTACCCAACTAACGATAATCCTCCTGTCCGTGGTCTCATCGCCATCCAAGTTATCTGTATCCTCCTCTGGCGTCCCTTCTGCCAAAAAATCATCAGGGAAAACATTCTCCAGACTATCGAAGGTTACCTGAGTTGAGTCCCAATGCAGTCGCAGTCCTAATCCCGACGTTTCCGAGTTGGCCGGGTCTGTCGTATATTCGACATCAAAGCTCACGGCCGCACCTGCTGGTGCTATCAGCGGTGTTGCTTGTACTGGTCTGACTATTTGTTCCATGATATGATCTCTGAACGTTTGACATTCACTGTGTATACGCGGCAGTTGGTTAAATCCAGATGGTGGGGGCTGATGCACCGTTCCGGAATAATCGGATATTTTCTGGTCTCTGCTGCTCCTAACATTGTGAATATTATCACAAGCTGCTTTATTTACTGCTGGTCTACAACGACGGGCAAGATGCTTATCCTACACGGGCATTTTGCTTGTGTTACATCTGCTCCCGCTGAACTTTTGTTTCGTTCTGGTCTCTATTCGCGATCTGAGGGTCTGGCTATGCGCTGTGCGTCCTGTGAGGGATTCGTTTCTAAGAGCACTTACCCTGTCGTTCGCTAGCAGGCAACGACATGGGTGGGTGTCTCTGGAAACGACAGGGAGGCGCTGTCTATGCTGCTGGACCTCGCCGCTTTATTTGCGGGCGGCGGAGGAGTCCCGGAGTTGGCGAAGTAATAGTAATATGCCTACCCCAAAGGCGCAAGTGGTTGGCAGCCAGCCTGCCATCCAGGGTGTGATAATGCTACTCAACCCTAGGGCATCGCCAATGGACATCAACATGTAATAAATAAATACTGCTAAGACACTAATCCCAAAACCTGTCCCTCTGCTAGTGTGCTGTTGTATTCCCAATGCTGCTCCTATTAAGCCAAAGGCTATACAGGCAAAAGGTAAGGCATATCTTTGTTGAATTCTAATTTTCAGCTTGATGATTTTCTTTTCATTTCCGCCCGTTTGAATAATCTTTAGATAGGCTCTCGACTGGGCGATGTTCATTTCTCCGTAGTCGCGACTTCTTGCTGCTAAGTCTAGGGGGGCCCGAGGCAGTTGCAGTTGTTGCCGATCGAATTTGACGATCTGGCGGTAGGAACCCTTTGGATCTACTATATAAATTGTCCCGTTAAAAAAATCCCAGATGTTTTCTGTCGGGTTCCAGGCTGCTGATTCCGATACTATTATTTGATTTAATTGACCGTGAGAGCGGTCTATGATGGTCAAGCCGCTCATTTGCTGACCGTCAAATTGTTCGGCATAGAATAACCGGGTGAGGATCCTGAGTTTTTTGCCGTCTGGTCTTTTTATTTTGCCGTATTCGGGATAAAATATGTTACTTTCTCGAAAGCTAGGCTTTTCTTTCTTCAGGGCTCTCTCTAGGGTAATGGCGGCTTCAAAACGGGCGGCGGGTACTACTAGTTCGTTGAAGGTAAAGTTTACTCCTGTCAAGATCGTGCTTGCGATCAGGGCGGGTAGCACTAGGCGATGGATACTTATCCCACAACTGCGTAGGGCGATTAATTCACTGTCGCTAGATAGGCGACTGTAACCGATTAGGGTTGCTAGTAATGTTGCTGTGGGTAGGGCTAGTGAGATGAAGTAGGGCATCTGTAGCAGTAGGACTTTGAGGGCGATCGCGATCGGCAGTCCTGAGTCTGTGATTTCCCGCACCAGTTCAAATAGGGATCCTATTGCCACCCCAATGGAAGAAAACGTCCCCACACCAAACAAAAAGGGCCCTACTAACTCAGAGGTTATGTAGCAGTCCATAACCGAAATTCTGAGAATAATTACACTGAGAAAATGTGTGGCGTCCTTGTAACTACTAGATGTCATGTCGCGTCTAATTGTTAATTGCTAATTCCCATCTTCAATTTTCCCTCGTTCCCTGGCTCTGCTTGGGAATGCACTCAATTTCCCGTTCTCAATTCTCCATTTTTAATTATCGCTTAAATTTATCACCTAAATAATATTGTCGCACTAAGGGGTTTTCATAGAGTTCCTCTGCGCTACCAGATGCCAGTATTTTTCCTTCTCGCATAATATAGGCTCTATCTGTGATGGCTAGGGTTTCGCGGACGTTTTGGTCGGTGATCAGGATGCCGATCTGCCGATCGCGCAACTTTTGGACAATTTCTTGAATTTCGGAAACAGCGATCGGGTCTACTCCAGCAAAGGGTTCATCCAAGAGTAAAAACTTAGGTCGAGCGCGACCAGCGGCCAGGACTCGTGCCAGTTCAGTGCGTCGCCGTTCGCCTCCAGACACTTGAATACCAGGGGTAGCAGCGACCTTTTCCAGGCGAAACTCCCGGAGTAACTGATACAGACGGGAACCCCATTCACGACGGGGAACTCCGGTTTGTTCTAGTACCAAAAGCAGATTATCCTGTACGCTGAGATAGCGAAAAATACTAGGCTGCTGGGGCAGATAGCCAATACCCAGTTTCGCCCGCTGGTGTATAGGAAATGCGGTGATGTCGCGATCGTCTAGCCAAACTTTACCCTGATTTGGCTTTTCTAAACCGGTAGCAATGTAAAAAGTTGTCGTTTTGCCGGCACCATTAGGACCCAATAGCCCTACTACTTCTCTTTGAGCTACAGAAAGATTAACGCGATTTACCACGACGCGCTGTCTATAGGATTTATGAATATTTTCCAGTACAATTTTCATGTCTGCTAATAGTCAAAGGATAATAGCCAATTTCCCATTCAACCTTCGATCTTTAAGGTTGATTACTGGGCAAATTTAGTCTTGGGATTGCTGTACTGTCAGTCGCTTCTGCTTCGGGCACGATATAGATTGATAACACCTGGCTATTCTCCAAGGGTTGGGCGATAAATCGTCCTTCATCAATTAGGTAGGTGACGATTTCGGCCTGGAGGCTATTGCCAGACTGGATGACAGACACGTTGCCGGTGAGGACAATGCGACGTTCGCGGCTGAAATATTGCGCTTGAGCGGCTGCGGCCCTGATTTCTCGCGCGGGATAAAGGATTTGCACGTTACCGCGAGCTGTGACTACGCCGGTCTTTGCATTTGCTTCTTGGATGTCCGATCGCAGGGTAATGGCGCTACTTTGGTTGCTAGGACTGGTCGAAAGGGGACGGGCAGGGACGGGCATGGCTAGGGCGATCGTTATGGCCCAGGGTAGCATCAGGTGTGGTATCCAAGGGCGAGGTTTGGTTTTCGGAGGGATTTTCGCGGAAGGCATGAGGTAAGCTGTCACAAGAGTTGCGGGTTGAAGGTTGCTGGTTGTGAATGGCGAGTTGAAGATGAAGCGATTCTGGGTTTTCTCTCAATTTTCAATTTTCAATTTTCGATGCGTTTCTTGTCTAGACCTGCGAGCCAGTTCGGGGATGCGCCCGGCTAAACCGGTCATGAGGCGTAGGGCCAAGTACCTGAAGGGTCTAAAGGTGCGTAGCATCCATAAACTTAGGCGACGCAGGGCTACTACTGGTATCCAGTTGTTGGAAAAGATCCGATCGAGGAGGTCGGTGAAACCTAAGATGACTATGTTTTCCCGCTGGCGCCAGTTTTCGTAGGCTTGCAGGATGCGGATGTCGCTGATATCTGAGTTTGTTTGGTGGGCTTGGACTAGTAGTTCAGCTAGGGCTGCGGCGTCTCTAATGCCCATGTTCAGTCCTTGTCCGCCTACGGGATGACAGCAATGGGCTGCATTGCCGATCAGGGCCAGGCGGGGTTTGACGTAGCGATCGCTCTGCATCAACTGTACTGGATAGAGCGCGCGAGGACTAGCTAGTTCTAAACGCCCCAACTGACCAGCTGTGCGCTGTTCTAGCAATGCCAGAAATTCGGCTTCATCAAGTTCTTGTAAGGCTTTTGCTTCGGCATGGGGGGCTGTCCAGACCACTTGACAGCGGTTTCCTGGCAGGGGCAGAACTCCCATGGGTCCCGTGGGCCAAAAGCGTTCGTAAGCGATATTATCGTGACATTTTTCTGGTTTAATAGTCGTTGCTACACAGGATTGCCAGTATTTCCAGCCGTGGGTGCCTATACCGGCTTGGGCCCGAATGGGCGATCGCCCTCCATCTGCGGCCACCAGCAATCTCGTTTGCAGCCACAGCCTTTCTTCCGCCTTCTTGACTGCGATCTTGACAGCATCTGCTTGAGAGTCCACCTCTAATACTTCCGCCGGACATAACCAACTAATATTATCAGATTGATTGAGGGATTGCTGTAAAGTTTTCAGCAGCACCCCATGAGACACTACATAACCGAGAGCATCCGTGCCTAAATCAGCCAGTCGGAACTGGACAAAACTCTGGTTAGTATCAGACAGACTAACTTGGCGAAACGTCGTGACATGGGGTGAGATATCCCGCCATTGCTCCAAACCAGATAAAATGCGCCCTGACAGCAGGGTAATGGCATAGGCTTGCTGCTTGGATGCAGCCACTTCCTGGGATTTAAGATCGATCAATACTATCTTCAGCCCAGAATCTTTCAGCGCACAAGCCAGCGTTGCACCGACTATCCCTGCCCCCACTATAGCGATATCGTAGTCCAATTGAGTTGTGTTCTCTTCTGTACTGTCCATCTCTAGCTGTACCGCTGCCATACCCGCTCTTCCGAATAACTTGTCTTTATTATGACCCAAACCGCTGTTTCGGTTCTGTAACTAGGCGAAGCGTACATCACCTTAAGCCATACTTCCAGACATCAGTTCCTCTGCCATGTCAAAGTTAGAAGTGACATTTTGGACATCGTCTAAATCTTCTAAGGCATCGATTAATTTCAGCAGCGATCGGGCCTGTTCTGGATCGCTCACTTCTACTGTATTACTGGTAATCCAGCGCAGTTCTACCTCACTGACTGTAAAGCTATAGTCTTGTAACATGAGGCTGAGGGTTTGCAGATTTTCCACTTCTGTGAATACCTCTGCCGTTAATGTATCATCTTCTGCTTGATTCAACTCATAATTCTGGGCACCACCCTCTAGGGAGGCTTCGAGTAACTTTTCTTCCCCGATCGCGCCAGTAATGACAACTACACCTTTTTGCGCAAACATCCAACTAACACAGCCAGTTTCACCCAGGTTACCGCCATTTTTGGTAAATGCGGCTCTCAGGTCAGCAGCGGTGCGGTTACGATTATCCGTGAGGGCTTCAATCAGAATGGCCACGCCCCCAGGACCGTAACCTTCATAACGGATCGCCTCGAAATTTTCCCCATCTGTTCCCCAGGTGCCTGCACCCTTGGCGATCGCCCGTTCAATATTTTCATTGGGTATGCCAGCGGCTTTGGCCTTCTCAATTGCCGTGCGCAATTGAAAATTACCAGATGGATCGAGTATGCCACTGCGGGCGGCGACGATAATCTCGCGGGATATTTTGGTAAAGGTCTTGCCTTTACGGGCGTCTACTCGTTCCTTTTGACGCTTGATATTTGCCCATTTGCTGTGTCCGGCCATAGGGATGATACGCGATAAACATACTACATCAGGTGATTTTAATCGGAAATACTTCCAACAGCCTGTCAGATAGACGGGACCGAGAAATGGTAAAATCTTACGCAGATTGTATCACGAGCACGTGGAGCCAAGGTCATGAATTTCTTCGATAAATGCTCCGCTGCGAACGCTGTGCGAAAAATCGATTTGAGGAAATCCGAGAGGCAATGTCCAAAAATAAGCAGGCGATCGGCATTACCTGACCTGCAAATAATCAGGGACACAAAAGCCAGAAATCTTTCAGGCTGCTAATAGCTGCTATTATGTTTGAGTAAGTCGGAAATATGCTAATAACCTGGCTTGTATTACACCAGTACCTCAAAAATCAATTACAAAGATACGAGTTTACGGCTTTACTCTGTCTCTGCAGGAACTTACGGGTAAGTACTCCCGCGGCGGAGATGGGGACGACTATCTCGTCGGCGGAGATGGGGACGACTATCTCGTCGGCGGAAATGGGGATGACTATCTCGTCGGCGGAAATGGGGATGACTATCTCGTCGGCGGAAATGGGGATGACATCCTTCGCGGTGGAAATGGACACGACTATCTCGTCGGCGGAGATGGGGACGACTCTCTCGTCGGCGCAACTGGGATAGACCGGCTGCTCGGCGGAAATGGACAAGACTTTCTCATCGGCGGAGATAGACGCGACTACCTCCTCGGTGAAGATGAGAACGATTTTCTCTGGGGCGGAACTGGGAACGACTTTCTCGGCGGGGGAAATGGGGACGACTCTCTCGACGGCGGATATGGAAACGACGAGCTGTTCGGCGGATATGGAAACGACTTTCTCGACGGCGGATATGGAAACGACTTTCTCGACGGCGGATATGGAAACGACTCTCTCGACGGCGGATATGGAAACGACTCTCTCGACGGTGAAGATGGGAACGACTATCTTTACGGCGAACATGGACACGACCGCCTCAAAGGCGAAGATGGAAACGACTCTCTCGTCGGCGGAGATGGAGAAGATTCTCTCGTTGGCGGAGATGGAAACGACTCTCTCTACGGCGGAGATGGACACGACTCTCTCTACGGCGGAGATGGACACGACGACCTCTACGGCGGAGATGGGAACGACCTTCTCTGGGGCGCAAAGGGGAAGGACTTTCTCATTGGGGAAAATGGGAACGATTTTCTCGCTGGCGGAAATGGGAACGATTTTCTCGCTGGCGGAAATGGGAACGACTCTTTGATCGGAGGAGCGGGCGCCGATACTTTTAACCTGGAGCAGGGCCATGGCCGGGATATCATCATGGACTATGCTGATGGTACGGACTCCATCATGCTAGTAGGGAGCGAAAGCCGTTTGAGTTACGAAGACTTGACGATCGGCTCTCTGCAAGGAGATACCGTGATTAAAGCCAAAGGAATCTCCGCCATCCTACCTGGCATCGATCGGAGCCTGATTAATACCGAGGATTTCACTATAGTTAATTATTGAAGTTTACCAGAATGACGAACTTCGACGGCCCACGAATTGCCCCGCTGCGCTGGGGCGCGCAGCACATGCGATGCCTGCGTCGGGAGCGATCTTACCCTAGCTACACGACCTGGGGAAAATGATCTCTGTACCCCAGGTATTCTACTAAATCGTCGGAGCCTACGCTGAAATTCTTCAAGGGCTGGAGTTCGATCGCATTACGGGGATCCCCACGGCTACGGGGTTAGCCCTGCGAATGGAATGATCGTGTCCAGAGATGCTTACCCAGGGTGGGCGCTTTCGGACACGATCTGATGATTTTCTTCTGCAAAGAGGTCAAGGCCTACGGCACTCAACGGCTGATTGAGGGACATTATGAACTAGGAGAAAAAGTGGTGGTGGTGGATGATATTCTGATTATTGGCAATAGTGTCATGCAAGGCGCGGAAAAACTCCAGTCTGTGGGATTAGAAGTTCGGGATATTGTTGTGTTTATTGACTTCTCTGGGGTCAAGGACAAACTGCAAGCTCATGGCGATCTAGGTCACGCGGTTTTGACTTTAGCGGAAATTGCCGAATCTCTCTCGGAAGCCGAACGGATTGACGATCGGCAATTTCAATTAGTAATTGAAATTGAGAAGGGAAAATTGAGAATGATAATGAATGATTGACAATGAACGATGAGGAAATTAATTATTCAAATTCCCTGCTACAATGAGGAGGCTAGTCTGGCGGTAACGCTGGGAGAACTGCCTCGCCAGCTACCTGGGATTGACAAGGTTGAATGGCTGATTATCAATGATGGCAGCACTGACAGAACTGTGGAGGTTGCTAAAGAATGCGGCGTCGATCATATAGTCAATTTGGCTGGCAATCAAGGACTGGCGAAGGCATTCATGGCAGGAATAGAGGCTAGTTTGAGGGCTGGTGCAGATATTATTGTTAACACTGATGCTGATAATCAATATTGTGCTTCGGATATTCCCAACCTGATTTCACCTATTTTACTGTGTCAGGCAGATATTGTTGTGGGCACGAGACCAGTTGACGAGATTAAACATTTTTCTCCGATTAAGAAACTGCTACAAAAACTGGGTAGTTGGGTGGTGCGGGTAGCCAGTAATACGGATATTCCTGACGCCCCTAGCGGGTTTCGCGCGATCGGTCGGGAAGCGGCTATGGAGTTAAATGTATTTAATCGGTATACTTACACTCTGGAAATGATTATCCAGGTGGGACAAAAGGGCATGGCAATTATTTCTGTACCTGTGAGAACAAATGGCTATTTGCGTCCTTCCCGTTTAGTAAAAAGTATCCCTGGTTACGTGCAGCGGTCAATTTTGACCATCCTGAGAATTTTCATGCTGTATAAACCTTTGCGGTTTTTTACTTTCCTGGGCATGATACCTTTTACGGCGGGAGCGCTGTTGGGCATCCGCTGGCTGTTGTTCTTTTTTGCTGGTTATGAAAAACCCAGAGTTCCGACTTTAATACTGGCAGCAATCTTGATTTTGATTGGCTTCCAGTTGTGGATGTTTGGTTTGGTTGCCGATTTGATAGCAACAAATCGGAGAATTTTAGAGGATATCCAGCGGCGGACGCGCAGTTCGGAATTAGATGGTAAGTTATGAATAGTTAACAAGAAAAAGGCGGCACTATGTTTTCGGTAAGAATTAAGGTTCAACTAGCTTTGGAGTTTATTCCCTTGGCTTTCAATCCTATGGTCCTGAGTGCGACCTGATGGTTGCTCCCCTGTGGCTGATGTGTAAGATGGGATGTGCTTCGATCGAGATGGAGAAGGTGGAGGTGCTGGCAGATTTCTATCGTCTGTTCGATCTGGGACGAACTCGCTTTCTGATCGCTTTTCGCCATCCCAATAGTCCTAATGATGCTTTTTGTATGGCCCATCTGCTGTGGCAGGCGGTGCCCCAGGCAGCAAAGGATCGGGGATTTACATTAAAATACCCCGTTCACAGCTACTTTATCTACGATCGGGGCATTCCTATCTGGGCGGCGGTGGCTACTCTATCGTATCGACCGGTGATAGAGAGTCCAACAACCGGTTTACTTCGTTCCTACAGATGATTGGTTGTGACTTTAGAGAGGTTCTATACGCCGGGTTTGTTGTCAGTGCTTATTGGTCGGTCATAGATCCGCCAACGACCTGTATCCTATCCCTTTTGGGCCAGTGTGTCAGCCTTATTACACTGGTTTTTAGTGACGACGCTGTGAACCTTCGCTTGCGCTCCTCATAGCCACTTGCTTGGCGTTGACCGGTTTAGGCTACCAGTTATTGCGCCTTTCTCTCCCGCTTTACGGATTGATGCCATCGCTACCGTAGGGATAGTGCTGTCACTTCCGCACTTGAAGGGGTGGACTTTCACCACCATCACCTGTAAGTTGTCGGGGCTTATGTAACCCCGCTAGTATTTTCATTTATTGACCCGTGTCAAGTAAGTTTATACTAAACGAATCGCACCTATGAACCGAAACCTCTTTGATGCCGTACACAACCGGTATTCTATTCTACCTGATTTTTGGCCACGGAGGCCATTACGACCGTCCTAACCGCCGCTTTACATCTTCTAATGTAACTGTTGGCCATTGACCTTCTGACTGCTTAGCTTCTCGGCAAGCAACTCTTCTATACGGACGAATTCCTCGTATGGCAAGACTACAAATTCTTTCTTGCCATTCTTGCTTAAAAACGTAGTGAGATCATTTTCTATTCCTCTTGTCAAGAATAAGCTTTGCTGCGATGTTTTAGGCGGTAAATTACTACTTTTATTCTCCATAATTGGTTCTATTTCTGATGACAAAAACTCCTTGACGATCTAGATTACGTATAATGGTATTTACAAGCAATTATGATGACTTCGGAATCACTCACTTGACGATGTTCATCATTGATTCTTCTTGACCAATAACCACTAAGTTCGTATTTAAGCGGTTCCGGCTTCCCTAAACCTTCAAAGGGCGATCTGTCTATATCTTTAATAAGATTGACTATCTTTTGATAAATTTTTTTGTCGTTTTTGGCCCATTCATTAAATTCTGCAAAGGCAGAGGATTCAAAGACAATTCTTCTACTCACTCTAGTTCCTCTAAATTAACTTCAACCAAATTGGTTCTATTTTTAACGTTCTCTACAGCCTGCAAGAGTCTCTTCTTGTTAGCCTCTGATTTTAGCAAGTAATCTGTTTCGCTGACTTCAGAGACAATAATCTCTATTTCCTTATCCCCAAAGGTCGCTTTTAATCCTGCTAAAAAGCGCTCGTCTAGTTCGCTAGCTTTCAGACGATAGATGGTTGACATTATTAGTTACTTCCTTACTGCTCGCTTGACTACTGGGACTTAACCAAACATTTTATTACCCAGATTTTTACTGTACCACATTTTTGGCTGTCGGCAGCGGTACGGTCCTTCGGCTTCCCTTTGGCTACACTGGTATTCTCTTCAAGCTTAATTGTTGCCGCCCGATCGCCCGCCCGATCGCCCCTTCCCCGATCGCCTTTCCCCTCACGGCACCGGTAGGAGCAGGGCCTCAGAATATAGAGGCCCTAGAGCCCCAACTGCATGAGTTGCTGTTTTTCGCACCAAAGAGCGTTTTTCTGTTAGGAATTACTTTCGCCCTCCTGGTTCTCTAAAATTAGATCGAGCTTGCTTTCTATTGCCATCAGTTTTCTGAGAATTATGGGACGATCTTCATTTAAAGCTTCCAGCATGTTAGCCATCCTTTGCTGTACGTTGGTTAACATCAGAATTGCTTCTTTTATTTGTGCTCTGTCTGCGGTCGAACTGTCAGCATATGCCTGAAGCCCACGGGCATTGGCCTCAATTAGTTGCCTCAGTTCCAGTCGATCGTCTGCGGCACGGTCAGCATGGGCTTCCATGCTACGAATACTGCTCTGTATCAGTTGTCGAAGTTCCTTGATCTCGGACGCGGCGCTGTCGGCATTTGCCTGAATGGAACGGGCGTTGGCTTCTATCAGTTGCCGAAGCTCTCGTCGCTCTTTTGCCTCCTCTTCTCGCTCTTTCTGTCGGCGCTTTGCCTCCTCTTCTCGCTCTTTCTGTCGCCTTTGCTCCTCTTCTTCTCGGCGTTTTGCCTCCTCTTCTCGCTCTTTCTGTTGAGTCTCCACCAGGCGAGATATTTCTTGCCTCAATCCCTGGATCGCTTGTGCGTTGGACGCAACTAGCTGTTTCATTTCGTCATCTGTCATGACCATTCTCCAAAGGAATAAACCCGTATTTTAGATAAAATAACTTTGCTTGCTCGTTCACAGCATCAACTCTCACCGCAAATATGCCCACCTCCGATGATAGGCGAATTGCTTTGCGAAAGCAATCCATCAGCAATTCCCTTCCCAGTCCTCTCCCTTGCATACCTCGATCTACTGCCAGTTTCCCTACCAGCATTGCTGGAACTGGATAGCGAGCCAATCCTCTCCTGTGCCCTTCGGGCAGGGACTGAAATTCTATCTTGTCCATGCTGACCGAATAATAGCCAATCACCTCACGGTTTTCATCAGCGGAAAGCGCTACAAAGGTTTTGGCAATTCCTTTGTTATGGTTTTGCCTAGCGTATTTCTTCAGGTAGTCATTTAGCTCTGTAACCCCGCAGTCAAAATTATCCCTTTTGGCGCTGCCATCGATCGCCACAAAAGTCCATTCCATTGCCAGCTACCAGTTTCCGTATTTTTCCTGATGCTTTTCGATCGCGGCTTTCAATGCTTCATTGGGTTCGGGCGGGTTTTCTAGCGCTGCCATAAATACTTCACGATCGCGATCGGCTAAAACCATTTTCCCATGGGAGGCTATATGCTCCTGAGCGGCAACCAAGGCATAGTGAACCACATAGTCGTTGAGGCTCAGTTCCGTCATGGCGGCTGCTTTTTCCAGCATTTCCTTGCGTTCGGAGCTAATTTCCAGCTCGATTTTGGTTTTTTTACTCTTGGCGGTCACAGACATAGGGTTCCTCTTCACTACATTTGTTAATCCTTAGCCTTATCCAGGGGCGGTAGGCGCTATACCGATTAATTATAGCAAAGATTCCATCAGCGATGAAAAGCAATTGCTTCGCGATCGCATCGGAAGCATTTTAATGAAAGACTTTTTGGTTTGTAGTATCGTACCCCCTCACGCCCACCCCTCACACCCACCCTTACGCCCGCCCCCCGATCGCCTCCCCGTTCGCTGAGTGCCGTGTGCGCGCTGCGCAATCGCATGGGACCGGTGTACTGCCTATTTCATCTCCACCGAAACTTTTCTGATGCCGTACCGCTACCACCCGTATTCTATTCTACCTGATTTTTGGCCACGGAGGCCATTACGACCGTCCTAACCGCCGCTTTACCTCTTCTAATGTAACCGTTGGCAATTGAGCTTCTGACTGTTTAGCTTCTCGCAGCTCTCTAAGGTCTTCGAGATCTGCAAGCAACTCTTCTATGCGGACGAATTCCTCGTATGGCAAGACCGCAAATTCTTTCTTACCATTCTTGCTTAAAAACTCTGGATGTAGTGAGATCATCTTCTATTCCTCTTGTCAAGAATAAGCTTTGCTACGATGTTTGATGCGATAAATTACTACCACATCCTCTTCTATTATTTCAAACAATACGCGGTAGTCTCCTACTCTCAACCTATATTCAGGTGTAAAGTTGGTTAACCGCTTCACGTCTCCTGTTAAGTCGTCCTTTAGCCCTTCTATTTTAGCCAAAACTCTGCTGATGTTCTCGGTGCTAAGAGACTCTAAATCTTTAATGGCCCTGGGTTTAAATTCTACGATGTCTTCCACTTGTACTCCAATATTTCAGAAGTCTAGAATGCAGTAGGAGACGAGCGCGGAATTTCCACGAACCAAGTGTGGGAAAAGTCTCTTCAACTGGTCGTAACCGACAACCACAACGGCCCGATCGCCCCCATTCCCATCGCCCGATGGCCGATCGCCTTTCCCCTCACGCCCGCTGACACCGAACCCCCACCCCACCCCGATACTGCACCGGTAGGGGCGCGACAGAGCGAAAATTGTGGGTTGATATGAACTGATAACTGATAATTAATAATTTTTCAGCGCTTTTGGTGTTAGGAATTGCTTTCGCCCTCCTGGTTCTCTAAAACCAGATCGAGCTTGCTTTCTATTGCCATCAGCTTTCTGAGAATTGTGGTACGATCTTCATCTAAATTTCCCAGCATGTTAGCCATCCTTTGCTGTACGTTTGTTAACATCATAATTGCTTCTTTTATTTGTGCTCTATCTGCCGTAGAACTGTCAGCATATGCCTGAATCGCACGCGCATTTGCCTCAATTAATTGCTGAAGTTCCAGTCGCTCGTCTGCGGCACTGTCAGCATATGCCTCGATGCTACGAATGGTACTCTTTATCAGTTGTCGGAGTTCCTCCCGTTCTTTTGCTGCTTCCTGTTGAGTCTCCACTAGGCGAGAAATATCTCGGCTCAATGCCTGGATCGCTTGTGCGTTAGACCCAACTAGCTGTTTTATTTCGTCATCTGTCATGACTTTCTCTCCTCATGGGGTAGACTTGACTTTTATATTATAGCTTTAATTGAACTGCTCATACAAATCATTTAGCCCGATCGCCCCCTTCCCCGATCGCCCACCCTTACGCCCGCCCCCCGAGCGCATTTTCTCGGTGTACTGCCTATTTGACATTTTCATCCTCCCCGAAACTTCTAGCGATGCCGTATACCTACAACCGGTATTCTATTTTACCTGATTTTTTGATGCGATCACCCCCGATCGCCCGGACGATCGCAGCTACAACCGGTGCATGTAGGGGATGAAGATGATTCCAGAAGTTCGTATAGATACCAGATTACAGCAAAGAGACTGCGAAGAGTCAGCAATCAATCATGACGCGAGAAAATCGGTTACAATCATAATTGTCAGCAATCAATCATGACGCGCGCTTTGACTATGGAAATAGCAAATAAAGACCTATGGCACGATCGCATTACCACCGACCCCCAAATCATGTCCGGACGCCCCTGCATTCGCGGCATGAGGATTACTGTATCCTTAGTGCTGAGTTTGGTGGCTTCGGAGATGAAAACCTCAGAAATTCTTGAGGCTTATCCCTATTTGGAAGCAGAGGATATTAAAGCTAGCCTTCAGTATGCTGCATTTTTGGCACAGTCTCAAAGAAGTCCTTTTAGCGGGGTTAGTGCATGAAGTTTCTCGCAGATATGGGTGTTTCTCCCTTGACAGTTCAAGCACTCAGACAAGAAGGATACGATGCAGTCCATCTATACGAGCAAGGGTTGCATCGTCTCCGGGATCCGGAAATTATGGAGAAGGCTAGACTAGAGGAGCGAATTGTTTTAACCTTTGACCTCGATTTTGGCGAACTATTGGCTATAAGTACTGCAAATCTACCCAGCGTGATTATTTTTAGATTGTCAACTACTGTACCAGAGTTTGTTACTGCAAGATTGCTGTCGGTTATTTCAGAGTGCAGTGCTGATTTGGATCGGGGAGCCTTTGTGACTGTAGAAAATGCTCGATACCGACTGCGACAATTGCCAATATGAAGCCGATCGCCCCCCGATCGCCCCCCGATCGCCCCTTTTCCGCCCTTACACCCTGTAAGACACCGGTACGGCATCAGAAATTTGTCGGTTGATTGCAAATTTTCCTGTTGCCGTACACCGGCTGTTTATTCCCGAGCAATCGCATCTGAATGAAAGCCCGATCGCATGGGACGGAACCACTATAGGTTTTTGATAATTGACAAGCGATCCAGAAACCCGGTACGCGCTCTAGTTACCGGGTTTCTTAGTCGATCTCAGTCGCACGCGACCTGGTTCTACAATTACTAGCTTACCTGGGATCTGTTCGACAATCTCTTCTTGTTCTAGAAACATCGATAACAATTCCAAAATTACCGCTGCCGATGCATTTCCCGCTATTGCTAGAACTACTATTCCTGCATACTCTGCGGGAGGATAGTTGCGAATGTCAGCAAAGTCAAAATCTCCTGTGAGAATACTCCACCCACCAGCACGAGCATATTCAGCAATTTGGATGTCTTGCGCTCCTCTTAAGCCAATATCCCGGACATCAATGGCTTCATAGGAGTATTGCCTTAACAAGTTAGCTGTGGAACGAGGCAGATCCTCATCAATCAAAAATCTCACAGTTATCCTCCTACCGCTACCAGAGGATAAATTTCTTCTTTCTCAATCAATTCCGCTGCATATCTAAGCGCTGCTAGAATATCTTCTTCGGTCACTTCATATTCCATGCAGACTTCCTCTTTTGTCATTCCTGCTGCCAACCCACCTACTATGCGGGTTATGGGAATTCTGGTTCCCCTAATTATTGGCTTGCCTGGGTGGATTTTTGGATCTATTATTATGCGCTGCTCGTTCATCTGCTCTTATCTCCCATAGTTGTTACTGCGTAACTCATCGACTACTCTGACTTGACCAAACGTTCTATCCCTGATATTTCTACTGTACCACTTTTTTGCCCGATCGCATCCCCGATCGCCCCTTTTCCGCCCTTACACCCTGTAAGACACCGGTACGGCATCAGAAATTTGTCGGTTGATTGCAAATTTTCCTGTCGCCGTACACCGGCTGTTTATTCCCGAGCAATCGCATCTGAATGAAAGCCCGATCGCATGGGACGGAAGCACGGCCTATTTGAGATTTTCATCGTCACCGAAACCTCTTTGATGCCGTACCGCTACAACCGGTATTCTCTTTTACCTGATTTTTAGATGCGATCGCACTTATACCGCTTCTTCGGTGAACTCTAGCATGCAACCCCTGACTCTTCAGTTAAAAGTTGAATTTGCGACTCGGCTACCGTAACCACGGCAATAGTTTCTCCTATGGCATTAAACACTTCCAGACTGTAGCCATCTTCGGAAGATGTTGGGTGATGTTCTACAATTGTCGCTACATCTCCACGACGCAATTTATACTTAGGGATATCCTCTTGTAATGTTACCCTCTTAAACAGTTCAAATGCCATTACTCGTACCTCCTTTATCTGGAAACAGGGTAATAAATTTCGTAATTCCTGACTCCGACTCGATTCTCCAAATGGTAATCACTTGCAGAGTGTTCCTCTAATTTTATACTTATCACCATAGGGGGGTCTTTTCAGTCGGTGTCGCATCCAGCGGCAAAATTTGTTCACTCAAGTCCCTTTCTAGTTGTTGCCAGTTCTCTTGATAATAACCTGCTTGTGCCAGAAACAGCTTACTACACTCCTAACGCTGCCTTTGGAGAGAGTACCTCTCCCAAGAGATGCTTCATGTTGACGATCGTTTCATCGATCGCATCCCGACTTGACGATAGCAAATTTGTTTCCGACTGTTCTAATGCTACAGCATACAGTTGTTCGAGAGTCCACCATTCACTCTCAAAAGCATCTTTCCACGATGCCTCCGTTGTCTGAAGAGATACCATTAGTGCCTCTAGAGTATCTATCAAACTCTCAAGTTTCAACTTTCCCTGCTCGAACTCCTTGATGTACTCTGACATCAGATGTAATTGACGTTGGTCGTATTCTGACATTTTTCCTCTCTACTGTCTAATTTTACCATAGCTTACTGTTACTACACGACCGGAGTTTGTGTTAATGATTACAGTAACATTATTCACGGCATCGTGATAAGCTGTTGTGCCAGACATCGACGTACCTGATTCAATTGTGTTTTCAACGACTGATGGCGTTAAACCCCTTCTTTGCATTCTATCCAAAGCATGACCCGAATACTCGCGACCTGCAATTATTTGCGATGTATTGGTTTCGGATACTACTTTTAGAGGTGCCTCCTTTCTCCCTACTGGTTTTGATGCTGGTGTTGGATTAGATGAATCATTCAATATTTCTTTCACCTTCTTCTTTACGATTATAGGTGCCCCTCATGCCCGCCCGCCGATCGCGCACCCGATCGCACCCCCGATCGCCCCCTCGCCCCCCCGGACACCGGTAGGGGCGAAAATTATCGGTTGATTGCAAATGTTACTGTCGCCGTGCCCCGGCTGTTCATTGCCGATCGCATCCCTATGAAAGCCCGATCGCATCCCCCGATCGCGTAGCGTGCGCGCAGCGCAATCGCACCCCAACTTTATTCTCCATAATGGCTTCTAGCTCTGATGACAAAAACTACTTTCTCATCTTCAATTATTTCATAGACTATCCGGTCTTTAGTCTATAGGAATATAAACCAGTCAATTGTCCTTTCAATTGCTTCCCAGCGTAAGGGGTAGTCGCGATAACTAGCAAAATTTCCTGTAATTTTGCTTTTTGTTGCCCTGTCAGTTCCTCTATATCTTTCTTAGCTTTCTTGGAGAACAAAATTTGATAATCTGTCATGATTTTATTCAAATACTTGCTCCATTGTCAATGTTTCTCCCTTTTTATACTGCTCGCGAGCTAATTCTATATCCGATAATAAATTAGGATCTTGGAGTAACTCAGATGTTTCCATCCAAGCATCTAACTCCTCTTGGCTAATCAAGATAAAATTTTGATTTTCCTGAACGATGACAATACCCCTTGCCTCGGTACTGGCACGGTTAATGACTTCATCAAAGTTGTTTTTGGCGTATTCTGCTGTGACCCGATACATTTTTTTCCCTCTAGCTAGTCCTGTATGTTTATTATAGCTGATGATTGGAACTTGCAACAATATGCGTCGCCTCCCCGATCGCCCACCCGATCGCCCCCCGATCGCCCCTTTTCAGCCCTTACACCCTGTAGGACACCGGTAGGTGTACGGCATCCAAAAATTGTCGGTTGATTGCAAATTTTCCTGTCGCCGTACACCGGCTGTTTATGAGCGATCGCATCCCCGATCTCCTCCCAGATCGCGTGTAGCCGTGGCGAAGCAGCAGCATCCATCGCCCCAGCATGACTATTCGGAGTATTTCACGCCAACGGGTTCACCTTCTATCAATCTGAACAAAGACTCTTCACTATCAACCTCTATCTGGGAATAAGTAATTTCTGTACCATCATCAGGGTTCTCATCTGGATCTGAGCAGGTAATTAATTTTCTAATCCCCCCATATGTTAAACTTGCTGGGCGGTCTTCCCACTTAAAATCATCAGAATTTATTTCATCTTCTTTGGCCCGATTTTTCGCTCGTTCAAATGCTTCTTCATCTGAACTTCCTTTGATTAAAATCACATTTTCCCAAACTGGATATTTATCTTGCTCTCCCTCCTTGAATTTGACATACATTATTGCGTGTGCTGCATACCATACCATTTTCCACCTCCTATTTCTCTGTAGTATTCATAATAGCTAACTCCTCTAGTCTCTATTAACTCTTTTTTGTTTGTTCCGACAACTTAAAAATTTCTCTGCTTGTTGCATTGCTTTAATCAGTTCTCCATCGCGTTCATCTTTAGGTTTTGCTTTTTCTTGACTCAATCTTTCAGCAATTATTTCGCAGGGTTCTCTTCCCGTTAACTGCGCTTCTTCTTTAACTAACTCGGTAACAAAATTACTTCCCTTTTGTCTTGACTTGCTAAATAAAATCCAACCTCCAATTGCTGCAACCCCTATAAGGCAAGCGCTAATAATATCGCCATTTGGTAAAGTCCGTTCAGCTAATGAAGTTCCACCTGCAATTGGTAATACCTCACTTACGGCATCCTTATCTCTCGCTGCAACCAGAAGGTTTACCTCGTTCCATTCTAATAGGGGTCTTTTTGCCACTGCTGATATGCTTTTTGCGCTGCTTCTTGGAGCTCTGGAGGAAGTCGCTCAAAACATTTCCAAAATTTTGATGTTGTTTGAGAAATCATTGGTAATCTAAAATTGTAATGCTTTGGTTTTGCCTTGTTTGAACTCTGCTAATGCAACATCGGCTAGTTGCGCGAGTTGCAGTTGGGAATTGGCAAAGGCTTCACTCCAACGCTTTTCTGATGCAATTTCTTCTAAAATTAGGATCGCGATCGCCGGAATGTTCTTCTGGTGGTAGCCCAGACATGGCCGCGATCGCTTCTTCTAGTAATCTGGTCATTGGTGACTCTCCGGAAATATTTATTTATTCTACTACACCGTCCGCCTCTTCACGCCCCCGATCGCCCACCCGATCGCCCCTTTTCAGCCCTTACACCCTGTAAGACACCGGTAGGTGTACGGCATCAGAAAATTATCGGTTGATTGCAAATTTTCCTGTCGCCGTACACCGGCTGTTTATGAGCGATCGCATTCCCGACGAAAGTGCGATCGCATGGGACCGGTGTACGGTTTATTTGACATTTTCATCGAAACCGAAACTTCTAGCGATGCCGTACCGCTACAACTGGTATTCTATTTTACCTGATTTTTTGATGCGATCGCCCCTTCCCCGATCGCCTTTTTCCCGATCGCCCCTTCCCCGATCGCCCTCCGGAACGCGAACGCCCTCCGGAACGCGAACGCCTGCACACACACCCGCTTTGCCCCTTTCCCCAACGCCCATCTTCCAAGTACACATCTGAGGTTGATGCCAGTGCGATGCTGCAATATCCGCACGCAGCGATTACACTTTTCCCCTAAACTAGGACAACCCGCTAGTAGGGTACGTTAGCGATTACATATCGTTTTACCGTAAAGCACCCTACCAGAGAAGCGATTGGACTAAAATGAAGGCTCTTCGGTACTTGGGTTGCTAAACTATTGCTAATTTTGAAAAGCTAATAAACATCTTAGCTCAAAATTTTCTAT
>RFFC02000017.1:124740-156695 GCA_005518205.2 Hormoscilla sp. GUM202 | reverse complement strand
CTGGGTTTCTGGGCTAGTATAGCTGGTAACAGCACGTTCGGATCCCCGCAGCCAAGAAGCAAAACTGGGATGGATCCTGACTAACCATCCGGGAGATCGGCATGTGGTTGCTACAGCTGTAATGGCGAAAGCGAAGGTTATTGTCACATTCAATCTGAAACATTTCCCAGCAGAGTCTCTGAGACCTTGGGAAATCAAGGCTCAGCATCCAGATATTTTACTCACTGAGCTTTACGATACTTCTCCTGACTTACTTGTTAAGATAATAGAACAGCAATCTGAGGATCTCAAAAAACCGCCAGTAACACTGACTGAATTACTGGGAAAACTCAGTCAGCAGATACCACAATTTGTCAAGCGAGTGAGACAGCACTTTGAAGATTAATCTAATCGTCCACTGCTGAGATGTAAAATAATACTAGCTAGTAAATAAAAATGATTAACAGACCGCAGTTCAAGAGTTGTTTTTACGTCGAAATAGTCGAAACGGTTGGGGTGTTTCTGCTAGCCGAATCAGATTATTTTGTGCTCACGGGTCACCTTTATGAGCTAATAGCTCCTTTGCTCAATGGCAAGCGGACCCCAGAGGAGATCGTAGACCTTCTAGAAGAGCAGGTATCTCCAGCTGAGGTTTACTATGTTTTGATGCTGATGGAACAGAAGGGCTATATCGTGGAAAGCCCTGATGAATTGCCATCAGAAATAGCAGCTTTCTACTCGCTTTTGGATGTCACTCCGGAGCTAGCTACCAAGCGCTTGCGATCGACTAAAGTTGCCGTGACATCATACGGTAATGTGCCAACAGAACCTTTGATTTCCCTACTTGAGTCCCTAAATATACAAGTGGGCGATGAGGGGGATATTGCAGTAGTATTGACTGACGACTACCTGCAAGATGGTCTGGATGCCTTTAACCGCCAAGCTTTAAAGTCCCAAACTCCCTGGATATTAATAAAACCCGTGGGAGCGATAATTTGGCTCGGTCCCATATTTGTTCCGGGAAAAACGGGTTGTTGGCAATGTCTAGCTCAACGTCTAGGTTCTAACCGCCCGGTGGAAACTTTCATCCAGAAACAGAAAAACATCTCCAGGCCTTTGCCTACCTCAATTGCGGCCTTTCCAGCGGTTCAACAGACGGGACTAAATTTAGCTGCCAGTGAAATTGCTAAATGGATTGTGCGGGGAGAGAATCAGGCCCTAGAAGGTACTCTAGTTACCTGGGATATGATATCTCTGAAGAAGGAAGATCACGCTCTGGTTAAGCGTCCTCAATGCCCTGAATGTGGAGAACCTCAATATAAATCCGACAGCTTACCCGTACCGGTGGTGCTAGAAAGTCGTAAGAAAGTTTTCACTGCTGACGGCGGACACCGGACTTCTTCCCCCGAAGAAACTATGAAGAAATACAAACACCACATCAGCACCCTACTGGGAGCAGTCAGGGAAATCAAGCCCCAGTTGGAGGAAAATCCTTTGACGCCTATTTATGCGGCGGGGCATAACTTTGCGACAATGTTCGATAGTTTATACTTTTTGCGGGAAAATTTGCGGGGTCGTAGTGGTGGGAAAGGCAAGAGTGATGCCCAAGCAAAAGCTAGCGCCCTCTGCGAGGCGATCGAACGATATTCGGGCGTATTTCAGGGCTATGAACCCCGGCAGCGCGGCACATACAAGGAAATGGGCGATCGGGCAATTCACCCCAATGCTTGCATGCATTTTAGCGAGGAGCAATACAGAACTCGTGCCGAATGGAATGCGAGCTGTCCCAGTGCTTTTCAAAAGGTGACAGAACCCTTTGATGAGGAACGAGAAATTGAATGGACGCCAGTTTGGTCTTTAACCGATCAAGACTGGAAGTTCTTGCCCATGGCCTATTGCTATTACGGCTATGAAATGTCAGAATTAAATTATTGTATGGCTGACTCCAATGGCTGTGCGGCGGGCAATAGTAAAGAGGAGGCAATCCTGCAAGGTTTTATGGAGTTGGCAGAACGAGATAGCGTCTCCATCTGGTGGTATAATCGGCTGAAACGACCAGGGGTGGATTTAGACAGTTTTGACGAGCCCTATTTTCGGGCCCTGAAGGAGTATTATCGCACTATCGATCGCTCTCTCTGGGTTCTGGATATCACCATCGATCTGAAGATCCCGGCTTTTGTAGCAATTTCCAGTCGCACGGATAATGGACCAGTAGATGATATTCTCTACGGCTTCGGTGCCCATTTCGACCCCAAAATCGCTATTATGCGGGCACTGACGGAAGTAAATCAGACCCTACCAGCGGTAAAGAGAGTTAAGCCAGATGGTACTACTGAATATTACTTCAAGGACCAGCTGGCTAGAGACTGGTGGCAGCAGGCGAAATTGGCTTCCGAACCTTATCTGGTTCCAGATGAAAACAGTCCCGCAAAGCGGTCTTCTGATTATCCCCAACTAGCTGCTGGTGATTTGCGGGATGATGTCATGAATTGCGTGAAAATTGCCGAACAGTTGGGGATGGAAACTCTGGTTCTCGATCAGACACGTCCCGATCTCGGACTGAATGTGGTCAAGGCGATCGTACCGGAAATGCGCATCTTTTGGAAAAGAAGCGGTCCGGGACGGCTTTATGACGTGCCAGTGAAAATGGGTTGGTTGCCTTCCCCACGTCAGGAAAATGAACTTAACCCGTTTCCGATTTTCTTCTAGCTTAGGACTCTCATGTCGCCTGTCAGCGTAGGACGGGCGATAGGATGGATGGCCCAGATGGACGTTGTCAAAACAAAGGGTGAATTATGCTGAATAAATATAAAATCATAGATGCGGATAGCCACGTAACTGAGCCGTTCGAGATGTGGGAGGAGTACCTGGAGCCTGAGTTTAAGAGTCGCGCACCCTATAAGGAGCAAAATATAGAGTATTCTGACTCATCCCATCAGGTGATGCGCCTGAATCTTTTCGATCCTCCGACTAAGGATATGAAAATCGAGGGCGAGATAATTTATCACAACATATCCTCAGCCGTTTGGGCCGAAGGGATTAAAGCAAAGATCCGGGACTATCAAAATTATGGCACCACTGGCACGGATCCCTCTTCTCACGTGCAGGCGATCGCCCGCATGGGGGTTGATGTCTGCTTCCTGTATCCGACTGTGGGACTCTGGCTGTTGGCGATCGACTCAATGGATCCCCAACTAGCTGGGGCCCTGACTCGCGCCTACAATAACTGGTTACGAGACTATTGCAGCTATAACCCCCAGGTGCTCCGAGGTGTGGGGGCGATTAATATGCACGATCCTTCAGAAATGGTGCCGGAATTGCAGCGGATCGCTTCCTGGGGCTGGAAAGCGGTGTTTTTGCGCCCCAACCCGGTTAAAGGACGACTGCTGTCTGACCCCGCCTATGAGCCATTTTGGACGGAGTGCGAACGCCTGGGGATAGGTGTCGGTCTTCATGAGGGCACTCATAGCCGGTTGCCGACGACGGGCTACCGGTTTAATAGTCGTTTTGCCATGCATGCCTGCTCTCATCCGATGGAACAGATGATGGCCCTGTTGGCCCTGATCGAAGGGGGAGTCTTAGAACGCCATCCCGGTCTCAAGGTGGCATTTCTGGAGTCTGGCTGCGGTTGGGTGCCTTACTGGCTCTGGCGGCTGGATGAGGCGGAGTATAAACATCTGGCCTGGGAGGTGCAGGATAATGTCAAGATGAAGCCTTCAGAATATTTCCGTCGCCAGTGCTTTGTCTCCATCGAACCCGATGAGCCTTATATCCCTGAGATGATCGACTACATTGGCTCGGATAACTCGATCTTGGGTTCTGACTATCCCCATATCGACCACGATGCTGAGATTATGAAGTCTGCTGTAGGGCTTGAAGAGCGACTTTCCCAGCAGACTGTGCAAAAGCTCCTCTGGGATAATCCGAGTCGTTTTTACGGTCTGACGTGAAATAACGATGGTGTTTTCTCTTTTCCTGGCTGCATCTTATACCATTTTGATATGATAGACTTGACGGTAGCACGGATTCTCAGGAGGCGGGAGCATCAGAAGACCGTTCCCAGGTTCTACCTGGGAACGAGAGGGCGGTGTGTCCTATGCATGTGCTTTTAGCGCTCCCAGGAAGATAGGTTTTTTCTCTATCACAACAATAAAATGGGATTAGTATAAATGCTGTTTGGGGGGTAAGGCGATCGCCTCTAGTTCGTAGTAAACACTTCAGTGTTTCACCGTGCCCCTGAACGGGGCACGGTGGAGAATTGATAATTATCCCATTTTCAATTAACATAGTTAGTGGTTCGTAGTAAACTGACAAGCAAAAAATTATAAGAGAAGAAAGAAATGCCAGATTTGTTGCTGGATTTCAAAAAGGATATCTCGGTGATAGAAGAAGGGGATGGGGTCGTGATGCGATCGGCCAACTCAAGCTTCAATTTGGGGCAGCTATCTCCGGGATTAGTAGCTGCTTTGAGACAGCTTGCGGATGGTGGTGCCACGGAGGATCGGCTAGCTGACATAGTGCAAGAGACTGCCGATGCTGCTGCCCTGCCTATGTTTTACTATTACCTACAGCAATTTATCAATATGGGCATCATCTGCTATACCGTGCGGGCAGATGGGTTACCCCTGGCAACTCTAGTTCCCTTCTCTACTGCTGGGCAGTTGGAGTTCCCCCATGTGGCACTAGACCAAAAGTATACTCTATCCCGCTTTGCCTATTGCCGTCACGAAAAGGGACGGGCGATCGTGGAAACTCCTTTATTCCCGGCCAAAATTATCTTAGCTGATTGGCGCAGTGCGGCCCTGCTGGGGGAACTCGCCCAACCTCAAGATTGTAATACTTTGACTAAAATACCGGGCATCTCAGCAGATACAGTCCGCAGCTTTTTCAGCCTGCTTTTGACTGCGAAAATGCTCGATGTTGCTTCCGCAACCGAAAATGATACCATGACCCAATGGGAATTTCACGATCTGCTATTTCATTCTCGCAGTCGCATGGGCAGACATGATTATCCCTCGGGCAAAACTCATCCTTTTTTGGACAAAATTCCGCCCCTTCCCGCTGTTAAACCGAAAATGTCCGATTTTTCCGGAACGGTGCGGGCGATCGATCTCTATAAACCCGATATCCCCAAGCTGAAAGCAGGGGATGTTCCTTTTACCTGGGTATTAGAAGAGAGAAAATCAATCAGGAATTATGGGGGAAATCCCATAACTGATAAACAGTTGGGAGAATTTCTTTATCGCTCAGCGAGAATGAGAGCACTTCGCCCCAGCATGACGATGATGGAATGTAGTAATCGTCCTTATCCCGGTGGGGGAGCCTGTTATGAATTGGAACTATATTTGGCAGTCAATACCTGCGATAATATTGACTCGGGTCTTTACCATTATTGTCCCCAAGACCATCAACTTTGTCACATTGCCGACAGAAATCGACAGGTGGAGGCGCTCCTTAAAAATGCTCTGGGATCCAGCGGCGAAGATGAACTGCCACAGGTGTTAATTATCCTTGCTGCTCGCTTTCAAAGAGTTGCGTGGGATTATCAATCGATGGCCTACAGCATAATTTTAAAGCATGTCGGGGTTTTATACCAAACGATGTATCTGGTGGCAACGGCTATGGATCTGGCCCCTTGCGGACTGGGAGCAGGCAATGCTGATTTATTCGCAACTGCGGCGGGTACAGATTACTATGCAGAATCATCTGTGGGAGAATTTATGCTGGGTAGCAAGGGCAAGTAGCCGAGAAACCAGGTATATGGGAAGAAGGTTCCTCGTTTCCTCGTTGCTAGTTTCTAGCTAGCAACGTTTCTCAGAGGCTCTGCCTCCTGAAGTTGGGAGCGCATGCACCAGGGCAAAATCAGCAAGTAAAAGATGAGATGACTAAGTTCGTTTTCGTGACAGGCGGGGTAGTGTCCAGCATAGGTAAAGGCATAGTGGCAGCAAGTTTGGGAAGGCTGCTGAAGTCTCGGGACTACTCGGTATCGATCCTGAAGTTGGATCCATATATTAACGTCGATCCAGGTACGATGAGTCCTTTCCAGCACGGAGAGGTATTCGTGACAGAGGATGGTGCGGAAACAGATTTAGATCTGGGGCATTACGAACGTTTCACGGATACCTCAATGTCGCGCCTGAATAGCGTCACCCAAGGATCGATATATCAGGCGGTGCTGAATAAGGAACGGCGGGGAGACTATCAGGGGGGGACGGTTCAGGTGATTCCCCATATCACAAATGAGATCGAGGAACGGATTCATCGAGTGGCCAAAAATGCCAATCCAGATGTGTTGATTACAGAAATAGGCGGCACGGTGGGAGATATCGAGGGAGAGCCATTTTTGGAAGCGATCCGCCGGTTCCGGAAGGAGGTGGGGCGTAAAAATGTCATATATATGCACGTGACGCTGGTGCCGTGGCTGAAGGCGGCGGGGGAAATGAAAACGAAACCGACTCAGCATTCGGTCAAAGAATTGCGGTCGATCGGGATACAACCGGATATATTGGTGTGCCGCAGCGAGCGGCCGTTGTCAGGGGCACTAAAAGATAAACTCTCAGAATTCTGCGACGTGTCAGTGGAATGCGTGATCGCGGCCTGCGATGCCAACAGTATCTATGAAGTGCCGCTGATGCTGGAAAAGGAAGGACTGGCGACACAAACCCTGGAGTTGTTAAAATTAGAGCCCCGAAAACCGGATCTGACTGACTGGCAAACCCTGGTAGACCGGCTATATCGCCCCACCCAAAGTATAGAGATTGGGATTGTGGGCAAATATGTCAGCTTGTCGGACGCCTATCTGTCGGTGACCGAAGCATTGCGCCATGCCGGGATCGCCTCGGACAGCGACATCCACATCCGTTGGGTAAACTCAGAAGACATAGAATCCCATGGGGCCAGCAGCTATCTGGAGGATGTGAAGGGTTTGATAGTGCCCGGAGGTTTCGGGATTAGGGGGATTGAGGGCAAAATTAAGGCGATCGAATATGCGAGAAATAACCAAATCCCGTTTCTGGGATTGTGCCTGGGGATGCAATGTGCTGTAATTGAGTGGGCCCGGCATATAGCCGGTCTAGAAGATGCCCACAGCGTAGAATTTGCACCGAACACTGCAAATCCGGCGATCGATCTGCTACCGGAACAGCAGGATGTGGTGGATTTAGGCGGTACGATGCGACTGGGACTCTATCCCTGTCGCATTGCGCCGAATAGTCTGGCCTCTAGACTGTATGGGAAAGAGGTGATTTACGAACGCCACCGGCATCGGTATGAATTTAATAATGCTTATCGCAATCTGTTTTTAGACACGGGTTATGGGATCAGTGGCACGTCCCTGGATGGGCGTCTGGTGGAAATTATTGAACTTCCCGATCATCCCTTCTTTATTGGTACCCAGTTCCATCCCGAGTTCCAATCTCGACCCAGTACCCCCCACCCCCTGTTTCGAGGGTTCGTCAGCGCGGCGATCGCCCATGGCACCCCGCAGGTGAGAGATATCACAACCTCAGTCTCCCCAGCGGCAGTATGATCTAAGCCAAAGTAATGAGCGGTGGGACTGTGGCATCTTGGGTCAAAATCATCGATAACAGAGATATTTACGCGATCGATCTCGATCGCATCGGTGCCTTTTCCAGTGCGCCGAACGGCAAGATCGCGTTTTGGTTGCCCGATAGCGGTGCTCCGATTATCATCAATCCCAAAGGCAACCCGGAAAGCTATTATAAAGTTCAGGAGTACCTCAAAAAAATAACTGGTTACTCCTTAGGCACAAATTGGATAAAATTTAGTTACGATCGGGAGGAATATGTGGTAGATATTAACCGCATAAGTGCTTTTTCATGCGAACCAAACAGTAAAAAGCTGACATTTTGGTTGCCGGATAGCAAAAGCCAGATCGTCCTCCATCCCCGCAGCAACAAAGATGCTTATGAAAAGGTGCTGGAATATATTGAAAAAACAACAGGTTATTCTCTGGATTAAAATTGAGAATGAAAATTAGCCCGATCGAGGTAAGAATAATGGTACTAGCAAGCACTGAGTACAAACATATCCAATTAGGCGATCGCCAGGTGCCGTACATCGCTGGGACGACCATGAAAGTAGTAGAATTGGTGACATCAGTGAAAGCTTACGGTTGGAGTCCGGAAGAATTGCACGCCAACTATCCTCATGTTTCCAGGAGTAAAATCCATTCGGCATTGGCGTACTATTGGGATCATAAAGAAGAACTTGATGCAGATATGGAACGAAGATTCCAGTATGTCGAAAAACTTCGCCGAGAAGCAGGAGAATCTCCTCTTGCGAAAAAACTACGGGAAAAGGGGTATCTGAAGTGAGTATTGCCCTGTATATGGATGAGCAAGTACCCAAACCAATTACAAAGGGATTGCGTCAGCGGGGTGTGGATGTTTTGACTGTTCAAGAAGATAGTCGCACTGGCACACCCGACTCCATTTTACTCGATCGTGCTACTGGACTTGGGCGAGTTATGTTTTCGCAAGACGATGATTTTCTTGCGGAAGCTAATCGGCGTCTTGCTGAGGGGATAAATTTTGCGGGTGTTATCTACACCCATCAGCAGAATGTTTCCATTGGTGATTGTGTCCGCGACTTAGAACTGATAGCTAAAGCATCCGATCCGGAAGATTGTGCCAACCTCGTCCAATATCTTCCGTTATGATATGTTAACACTATTGAAAAGAGAGCCGCAACAGAAAGAGGCGATCGCCCGTGAAAAAAAAGGAGCGATCGCTTATTTTCTCACCATTATTTACGATCTGGACCCTCAGATCGCGCAGTAGCGCCTTCAGTCGTTCTGCTTCCGGTTCCGCAGCAGCTTTTTGTCTCGCTTCTATTACTTGGCAGGCAGAAGAATTAAATTTTCTTTAAGGGTCATCCACCGCAACCACAGTCTATCTATCCCTTGATATAAACCTGGCCATAAACAGAGAATTAACCCTAGCGATCGCCACCCTCCTGTGCTATAGGTTCGTAGCGATCGCCTAGCAGATTAACCTAAATCTTCATCTTCTGTACCTGGCGATAATATTTCAACTACGACAACTGATTTGCTCTTGCCAAATAACATAACTCAAACGCAGATCGTGACCATCATATAGCCGAGAAACTCCTACTACTCCGAACCAGACGTTTGTACCAGCGCGGATGGGTGAAATCATAGTACAGATAGAGATCGCAAGCATTGAAGACCCGATCGCTATTCCAGTTACGAGGTTTAAATGTTTCTCGCAGCAAGCACAACTGATGAAAGTGAAACGGTAATCCAGGTTCATCTACATGCTCACATGGCTGCGCCCCCAGCGCAGCGCTATCGGTAGATCGTACATTGTGGGCAAGGTTTCCTTCGGAGACGGCGGCAGATTAGATGGAAAAGGTAGGCTAATTAAAGTATAGAATACACAAAGTAGTTGAAAGAAATCAGAGTTTATCTAAGAGAGTGAAGCAGTTGCAGGGTTACACATGCAAAGCTTGCGGTTTCAACTTTGAAGTCCGATATGGAGAAATAGGTAGGGATTTTATCGAAGCACATCACACTGTCCCGATATCAAATTTAAGTAAGGAAAAGATTAAATTAGATCCAATGCAAGACTTTACGGTTCTTTGCTCAAACTGTCATCGTATGATTCACCGGAGAAAACCAATACCTACTCTGGAGGAATTTAAGAGAATATTAAAGATGTAAAAGAATAAAGTGTAAGTTACTAGACAGTGCGAAGTTATTTGAAGAACTATTGTCTGTTAAGGCTTTCAGCGATCTAAAGGTCAGAAGCCCTCTAGTCCGGGCTGGAAGTTCTGTAAGCCAGTCCCAGCAATACTTTCAGCTCAGATGAGATGGGGAAGAGCGATCGGGCGGCCCAAATCGGATATTGGTTAAGACAGTGAAGAATTCTTGCAAGCGAACGGCCAGCAAATCCCGATCGAATTTACCCCAGGGTCAGCACTCCCGATGGGAAATCTGCTAAGAGACGGTGGGTTCTCAGCCACTGCAAACCCAGGATATTTTCAGTAATTTCTGGCCCAGCTACCACTTCAATTAGGAACTCTTGTCCATCCAGTAGCAATTTTCCTTCATAGATATCGAAAGATTCCTCTCCTCTGGCTGTTTTCATCACTCGCTCAAATTCAATAAGAGGCCACTCCAATGCCTCGATATCTTGGGAGTTAATCGCCAGCCATCCAGTAGTGAAACCAGTATCCAGTAACGACCGGAAACCTTTCTCCATTAGCGGCAATTAATTCCATTTCAAAAAGACGTCGCCGATATCGCCAAATCTCCCTGAAATCATATTTTGCCGCAAGCTCCTGTTTCATTAATCTTGAAAATTACAAGTTTACCAGAAGGGTACTTCTGGCGAGCTTTTTCCATCGCCACCTTTTCCTCTGGGTCGATGAAATAGTCACCGCTATTGGGTTCAATAATCATAAACCAATTGTAATGGTCGGCTATCAATTCCGGCTGGAGGCGATCGAAAACGGCGCGACATCGCCGGTAACGGGCTTCTTGTTCGGCTTTCCGTCTGGCCAGTTCTTCCGGCTCAATAGTATATTCTGGGAAAATCCTGCCCCGACGCGGTTGACGCTTGTCAGATAGTTGAGTCATAGTGATATAAGATAGGAAAACAGAGAAACCCGGTTTCTCGCATAAACCGGGTTTCTGGCTGACTTCAGTAGGTAGGGACTAGAAAACAGTTAGACTCAGCTATCGACCCATGATAGCCGATCGCTAGAGTAATGTATATCATAGCTCTTCCGGTGTCTCCTGCTGTGCTCTTGTCCCTCGGGACAAGGCACGCAGGAGACACCGCCCACTCATCTTTGCTGATATTAGCTTGACGCAAAATCCTAGCTAACAGACTTATGCTGATGTCTCCCTGATGTGGGTTAGGAATTGTCAGCTTGAACTCTTCTTTCACCATGTACTGATGCTTGCTACCGGGGTAAGGTCCAGAAAAGCCAGCATCTCTTAAATAGCGAACTAGATCCCGCCACTTAATTGGTCCAAATTCGGGCATCAGGCGACATCTTTGCTAAAGTTCAGGTCAATACCATCGACGATCGGTAGAGTATGACCCAAGCGTAGCCCTAAAATAATCCATCCTTCCAGAGCATCTTGTAAGTCCTCTCGACAAGCTTCCAGAGTTTCGGCATTGCCCCATACTCCCGGACAGTCAGGAATTTCGCCATAGAAAGTTCCATCATCCAGTAACTCGTAGGTCGCCGAGCTCATCGCTGCACGGATGTAATTTGTCAGCATAGCTTACTACAACTCAGTTTTCATCGTCGTCAAAAACTCCCGCAACCGCAGCAAACTCAGAGTCTGACCCAAATTTAAGGGTAACAGGGTGATTCCCTCCAGTCTAGACTGCACCCAGCCTTCCCCCCACATCCACTCGTGAAAGCCGTCTATTCCCTGAGACAATATCATCCGCAGACAGTTGTCGGAAGCGAGATCCACATGATGCCCGATCGCCACTGGACCGATCCAGGTGGTAAAGCTCAACCCTGACTCTAGCTCCAGAGGCAACCCGTCCGACAACCGCTGGGGCCAAAGCCATTGACGCAAGCTCTCCGGACGCCTCAAACTGTCCCGAATTGCCGTTTGGGACGCTGACATCTCGATCCGCAGATTGCTAGACTGAAAATTTCCTAACATAGAAGAGATTCCCACCTTCATCACATGCAATTCCAGTATGGCAGAGTCAATCGTCCAGAAACCCGGTAGGTCGTAAAAACCGGGTTTCTTAATTCACGCTCTCCGCAGCCACCTCCGAAACACCTTAGAATAAAGAGAAGGTTGATTGTAAAGAAATGTAAGGAAATTATGGCCGATCGGCTAATTCGCGCCACAGCCGCCGACGGCGGAATCAGAGCAGTAGGCGCGATCGCCACCCGCCTGACGGAAGAAGCTAGACAGCGGCATCTGCTGTCCTACGTAGCATCTGCGGCCTTGGGTCGGACCATGACCGCTGGACTATTACTAGCCTCCAGCATGAAGCGACCAGAATCAAGAGTCAACATTAACATCAAGGGCAATGGACCTTTAGGCGGAATTCTTGTAGATGCTGGGTTAGATGGCACGGTGCGCGGTTATGTCCACAACCCGGAAGTAGAATTACCCCCCAAGGAGAACGGCAAACTGGATGTCGGCGGTGCCGTCGGTTCCGATGGCTATGTCTACGTTGTCCGAGATGTAGGATACGGCTACCCTTACTCCAGTGCCGTTGAATTGGTTTCTGGGGAAATTGGCGATGACCTCACCCATTACCTAATAACCTCAGAACAAACTCCCTCAGCTCTAGTATTGGGGGTTTTTGTTGACCATCAGGGAGTACAAGCTGCCGGGGGGCTGAGCAGACTCGCTCTGAAGAGCGAGTGTCGAATATAGCTGCCACGGATGAAGAACTGGTAGCAACTCTGGAATCCCGGATAGCGGCACTCTCAGGTTTTACACCCCTGCTGCGGGAGGGTCTGAGTTGGCCACAGATATTCTCTCAGTTGCTAGAGGAGATCTGGGTCTGGTCATCCTACCAGAGGTGCAGATGCTACGGTTTGACTGCAAATGCTCTTTCAATCGGATGTTGGGAGCCTTGAAGTTGTTGGGGGAAGCCGAACTACAAGCAGTTGATTAGAGATTTACGCACAGAATCCGGCTTGGACGCACTAGAATTGTAAATAATAATGGACGATGTGGTTTTTTTTCTCAGTTGAGGGGTAAGCTGTGATGCATTTAAATTGCATAGTCCAAAATTGCCGTTAGAGCTGACGCTACGCTGTCGTGTCCAGAGACACCCACCCATGTCGTGCGCGGGAGCGACACGACCGGGTGGGTGCTCTCGGACATGCAGTTTAGATGCGCGACAGCTTAGGATAACAAATACCGCAACGGGAGTGGTGGAAAACCAAAGCCATTGTTTGTTTATGTAGGAGCAGTGGAGATATGAACAAAGAGCCTAAAAACCTAGGTCGAAAAGATTTGGCCTTGTCGCTAAGTCAAACAACCCAGAGCATCACATATGGACCAGATCCCCGGAAAAAGGACTATGCGATTTTCTGGCAGTTAGCGCTCGTAGTGCTTTTTTTCCTGCCTGCTGGTGCGGCAAGTGTGGCCGTAAAAATGCTCTGGCGCCTGCCGCAGCGGCCCCACTGCGAGTCAATCTATTGGCCGATGGCTTCGGCCTCTTTGCGTCTCTATTGCGGTGAGTTGGCAGCGGAGGGGTCCCGAAGCGTGGATGGCCAAGTGTCTGGCCTGCTGGAGGCGATCGCCCTGGTCAAGGTTCTGCCTTTAGATCATCCCCTGCGCTCCCAGATCGATAAGTCGATCGACCAGTGGGCAACGGAAATCTTGGCACTGGGCGATCGACAGTTTAATACCGGTCAACTATCGGAGGCGATCGCCACTGCCCGCCAAGTTCCCTCCTACACCACCACCTACAAGTTAGTTAAAGACCGGATTAGAGGGTGGCAAACCACCTGGACGTCGGCAGAAGGGATTTATCGAGAAGCAGAAGACTTGATGCGATCCTCCCAATGGCAGCAGGCTATTGGCGTAGCTATAAAGCTACAAGATCTGGACAATACCTACTGGAGTACGACTAAGTACGCGGAAATAACTCAGCTGATTCAGACGACGCGGACCGATAGCGAAAATTTGATTCGGGCCCGCGAGTTATCAGAAACAGGGGGCCCGGATAATTTATTAGTAGCGATATCTTTAGCAGCAAAGATCGGCCAAGGTAGTTACCTCTATGGTCAAGCCCAAACAGCGGTCTGGGAATATGGCCGTCAAATGATGCGTCTGGCAGAAACGGCGTTAGAAAAGGGCAACAGCTTAGAGGCGATCGCGATCGCCCGCAAAATTCCGGCTGAGACTAAGTTGCACGACCAGACTCAAGATTTTGTGAAGATAGCATCGGCAAAATACCGTGCTGGAGAGGGAAATATTGCTAGTCTGGAAGCGGCGATTATGCAAGCTCAAAAAATAGATATATCTCGTCCGATGTACGGCAGGGCTCAGCAATTGATTGGCCGTTGGCAGCGAGAAATAGAAGATGTTTCCCACCTAGAAAAGGCTCGCCAACTAGCTGCTAGCGGTCGGGTAAATGACCTGGCAGCGGCGGTAGCAGAAGTAGGGATGATTCCGGTAAGCAATCCCCGCTACTCCGAAGCGCAAGCCATAATTAAAACATGGAAGCGTGAGATCGAAATAATTGAAGATAGTCCTTTATTAAATAGGGCTCAAACCCTCGCTAGCAAGGGGAATGTGGGTTATTTTCTCGCCGCGATCGCTTCGGCGGAAATGATATATCCAGGACGGGCCCTCTATCAGGAAGCTCAGTCCAATATTCGCCAATGGCGGCATCAGATCGAGGTGATTGAAGACCTCCCCTATTTGGAAAAAGCAGAAGGGTTGGCTATAGCTGCAACGGAACGCTCCCTGAAAAGAGCGATCGCCCAAGCGCGGCGGATCGCCCCCGGACGCGCTCTCTATCAGGAAGCTAGTGAAAAAATTGCCTCCTGGACTGATAGGATACAGCGCCTTGAGGATCGACCATATCTTGACCGCGCCCAGAATTTGGCCGCACTCGGCGACCTGGAGGCGGCTATTACTACTGCCCAACAGATTCGACCCGGTCGGGCCCTCTACGATCGGGCATCCCGAGAAATTGAAAACTGGCAGAATCAACTTTCTTTGCAGTCCGCCCATCAGCTCGCTCTTATCTTTACTCCTGAAGCTCTGGCAGGGGCAATTGCTATTGCAGATCGGGTGCCTAAAAATAGCCTATTGCGCAGCGAAGCCGATCTCGATATCGCTAACTGGAGTCAAGAACTCCTCCAGAACGCACGGGATATGTCTAGGTACGACATCCCAGGGGCGATCGCGATCGCATCATATATTCCTCCATCCAGCAATCTTTACTCTGCGGCTAGAACCCAGATCGCAGAATGGCAAAAAATCCTCAATCCTGATACAGTTGAACAATTCGATCCTGCTGTTAATTAGTAAATTGTTAATTTGTGCGTCTTACTATTCAAGATAAATCCATACCTATTGAGCGCGAAATCTAGACCCTGCAAGCTTAGAAATAAATTCCTTATGGCAGTCACCACAGGGCGCATCCATAAGTTGGGGGGGGAAAGGCTGAAACCTCGAATCTTCGTTGCGTGAAACAACGCATCTTCGTCAGCCCCCCCAACCGCTGGCTGCGCCCATCGAGGGGGCTGAGCATATTCAACCACAAAGAGCGGTTGATTCAGTTGCAAGGTTGTCTCTCCACTCTTTCCCATAGGGTCATGCATTTCCATAGAGGATAGCGATAATCAGCTACAAATAACAGGATACTCTATAACAAGACAAAGTTTGAATAAACTGTCTGGATTCGGGAATATTGTTAAATATATTTTCTATTCCTTTAACTGTAATAAAATTCATCGCATTCTCTTCTACCTCTTCATCCATTATTGGTCTATCCTTATCAATATTATAAATCATCTGTTTTAATTCCAAAGGCTTTTTTCCGTAGTAATTCTTTAATCCCTTTGCTGGAGCGATAATAATTTCAATGGAGGGAAATGTAATTATTGGCAACACGAGGGGAATTTGATCCTGGGGATAACCGTGTGCTAAGACTATACCATAAAATCTAATTGCCGCTTCCGATAAAATATTAAACAAATTAATTCCATAACTAAAATAATCTTCTGGACTGCGTAATACTTTTTCTGAATCAGTCGTTAAAATCAAAAGATCGCAATTATAAATTGCTCCTACCTCACCGATCCAATCCTGATATCCACCCCAAAGTATATTACTCACATTTTTTACTAAATTTTGGGGCGATTTTTTGTTCTGGTTTTTTAAATATTTTGCCACAGCATCGTGGATATTTTGCCTTTTTAATTCTATAATATTACAATCAATAAATTCTTTAGATGTGTCTTCGGTTAAAATACATTCCACGATTTTGCCAAAAAAAAAATTTTTCTGTCAGTGGGACCATCCCCAATAATCCCGATATTACGTTTAATCCCTGTCATTATTCAATAACTCCCTTTTTTATTTATCATTAACCAATAATTCCGTCATACCACAGTTCAGCTAATTTATATTTAGGGATTTGAACTTGGCGTTCACCAGTTTTTTCATCCTCAATTATTTCTCCTTCTTCTATGGTACCAATTCCCACTAAAATATCCAGTGCTTTACTTAAGCTCCTAACATCACTTTCATTGCGTTTGTTCAATCTAAATGTATAGACTGAATGCAAATCTTGATGAAATTCTCTGAGAACAGAAGGACTATGAGAAGTCAAAATAAATTGGGGAGTAAAATCTTGTTGATTGGGGGCAGTTGCTTGCCAAAGCCAGTATATTAATTCCTGAATGTTGCCGGGATTGATGCCATTTTCAATTTCTTCGATTAAGATCAAAGCAGGGGGACGCTGAATCGAAACCAGCAAAGCAATTGCAGCCGCTTTTATTAATCCATCGGAAATTACATTCGGTGAGAACTCATCAACTAAGCGATCGGTTGTAGTTCTTCCTAAATCAAATTCCCACAACAATTGAGACTTTTTATCATCATAACGAATTCCCTGAAAGTTTTTACTAGCAAAACGCCTCATTAAAGTTAAAAATCGAGAAAAAACTCTTTCTTCATTATTTTTAACATGCTTAATAAGGTTCTGCAAATTTCCACCTTCATATCCCAAATCAGAAGGAATTCTGATTTTTATTCTATTTTCATCGCTGTTTTCATCATTATCAAATTTTCTTTTCTTTGGATCTTCCACAATACCTTTTAAAAAAGAAGGTTGTAAATGATAGCTAAAAGTATAGGCAAAGTCGCGAAAAAAATCATTTAATAATTCTTTTTCTTTGATGTTTTCTGCTGTCCTAATTTGTGATTGCAGTTCCAGCAAATTAGTTTCTGCTTGATAACCATTTTCAAATCTTTGAACCTCTGATTGATTTGATATCAACTCAATTTTTTCGCGACAAGCTACATTTTCTGCAAAATTTACATATTTATAAAGTTCCATGTAGTATTTTACAAAATGGTTATTTTTGCTCCATTCAATCTCAATGGACATGGACTCATCGTCATTAGCTAAACGATAACGATGAGGAAAGTAATCTCTTGCTTCAACGATTGGATCTTCTTCTTTAATAGGATTCCCCCGTCTAATCAACAAGGAAAAATGCTGTATCCCAGATAAGAAATTACTTTTTCCAGAACTATTATTCCCAATTAATAAGGTAATCGGTTGAAGTTCTAAGGTCGTATCTCTATGGGTTCGGTAATTTCTCAGAGTTATTTTCTTAAACATTTTGTATTTGATTTTTTATATCCCCAAAAGTTTCTGTTTCTAACAATTCCATGATTTGTGGCTAATTGCCGTTCGCGCACCGAGTATCTAAACTCCTAGCTTGCCGCCGAACTGATCCTAGCGCCCGGGGTGTTTTATTTAACCCTTGGAGGGGATATTCCCCGATCGCTGGGGATTGATTGGCTATACTTTGTTTATAACTTCTCTTTTAACCTATCACAGATAATTTCTATTTCTCAAAAAACACAGAATTTTCTCATATCATTCCCTTATGGTGACCATAGACATTGATCTAGAGTATGTCACAATGCAAAAGTAAGATGATCGTAGCAGTCACCAGAAACATCCATGAAAATTAAAGACATTGGCGAACAAGGACTCTTAGAGAGATTACAACGCTTCTGTCCCCAAGAAATCATCGGAGATGACGCAGCAGTCCTAGAGATAGAACCAGGACAACAGCTAGTAGTCACCACAGACATGTTAGTAGATGGAGTCCATTTTAGCGATCGCACCACGCCTCCGGAAGCAGCCGGATGGCGAGCCGCTGCGGCGAACCTATCCGACCTAGCGGCAATGGGAGCGGCACCTCTAGGCATCACCGTCGGACTGGGGATCGCTTCTGACACAGAAGTCGATTGGGTAGAGCGACTCTATCAAGGCATGACCGACTGCCTGCAACAATACAATACATATATAATCGGCGGAGACATAGTGCGATCGCCCGTCATCACCCTAGCCATCACAGCCTGCGGTCAAGTCTCCAGCAAAGCTACCATCCGTCGAGATGCAGCCCAACCAGGAGACGCCATAGTTGTCACAGGGGTTCACGGAGCCTCACGGGCCGGTCTAGAACTACTGCTGCATCCAGAACTTGGGCACCAGCTGACTTCAGCAGAACGAGATTTCTTCATCAATGCGCACCAGCGCCCCAAACCCCGACTGGAGATTTTACCGACCTTGCGGGCAATTTTAGATACCCAATCTCAGATCCGCGTAGCTGGCATGGACAGCAGCGATGGTTTGGCAGACGCGATCGTCCAAATTTGTCGCGCCAGTCATGTCAGTGCCAGAATAACGCGCGAAAAAATCCCCCTACCAGCAGCTCTCACCCAGTTAGTTTCACCCCAGCAAGCAGTCTCATGGGCCCTATACGGCGGCGAAGACTTTGAACTCCTGTTGTGTCTGCCCGCGAAAACAGCCCAGCTGTTAGTCAAACAGCTGGGCCAAGGAGCCGCCATTATCGGCGAGATTCAATCCCGTTGCCAGGATTCATTGGCTCCAAGTTTAGTATATACAGACAAAACAAGCCCCGACGAGGTTCTCAGCCTCAGTCAGGGCTTTCAGCACTTCCGTGATTAAACTATTGGCGATCGCATCTCCAAAACCTTAAGCTGGCCACTTTTCAGCCACCAGTTCAGCCAAATCAACAACCCGCTGACTGTAGCCCCACTCATTATCATACCAAGCGATCACCTTGACCATATCCCCATCCATAACCATCGTCAGACTAGCATCCACGATAGAAGAAGCATCATGTCCGCGATAGTCACAGGAAACCAAAGGTAGGTCACTGTATTCCAAAATACCTTTGAGAGGTCCTTCGGCCGCTTCTTGGAGGACTTCATTCACCTCTTCAGCAAAAGTCTTTTTCTCCACCTGCACCACCAAATCTACCACAGAAACATTAGGGGTAGGAACCCGCATAGCGATACCATTCAGTTTACCCTTCAGATCTGGAATCACTAGCGCTACAGCCTTAGCAGCACCCGTAGAAGTCGGCACAATATTCAGCGCCGCCGCCCGCGCCCGTCGCACATCCCGGTGGGACGCATCTAGCAGGCGTTGGTCGCCAGTGTAGCTGTGGGTAGTGGTCATCGTCCCCTTGATAATGCCGAATTTGTCGTGCAGCACCTTGGTAAAGGGAGCCAAGCAGTTAGTGGTACAGCTTGCATTACTGACGACCTTGTAATCGTTGTGATTGTATTGCTCGTGGTTAACGCCCATGACAAAGGTGCCCACATTGCCACCTTTACCGGGAGCCGTAATCAATACCTTCTTGGCCCCAGCTGTCAGGTGCTTAGAGGCACCTTCTTCAGTGACAAACACCCCAGTCGATTCAACGATCAAATCAACTCCCCACTCAGCCCAGGGCAAGTTCAAGGGGTTGCGATCGGATACGCACTTCACCGTCTTGCCGTTGACAGTCAGGGAGTTGGCATCGGCACTGATGTCGGCATTGAACGTCCCCAGCATGGAGTCGTATTTCAGCAGGTGGGCGTTAGTCTTAGGGTCAGAAGTGTCGTTGATCCCCACAACCTCCAGTTTGCTATTCTCCCTGCCCATCCAGCATCGCATGAAGTTACGTCCGATGCGTCCAAAACCGTTAATCGCTACTCTAATCACTGTTGGCCCTCTGTATCCTCAATAAATGTCTAATGCGATCGGGTTGCCCGCAACCGCCGGCACTCTCGGTCCCACCTATCGGCTCTAAACCCAAGGCAGATTGTGCTGGCGCTATTGCCATTGCCCTGCTCAAATCTGAAGATACCATAAAAAGCACAGACTTTGATTATTATTTCATATAACATTAAAAAATTTTTAGCGCTGCTGGGCTTTCCTCTTATCCTCATCATTTTTGCTACGGTGGCGGTTAGAGGCGCGAGTTGACGCTCGCTAGTATCATCCAGATGGTATCATGTCCATATACGATTTCCAATTAAAATTTTCCAATCAACAATTTCAAAATGAATATTAATCAAAAAATTGCTGCCACCGCCACGGGCCGAACGCGCTGCGATCGCGCGTCAGCCATAGGAGTGAAAATTACTGCCTATGTCCTAAAGTTTAGTTTTGTGGGTGGTATAGATGAAAAAACAATCTCCTCTGTGACTCGAATGATTAAGCCCAGAGGCAACCGCCTGAATCGCGGGGCACAAAGCTAATGGTAATCCGGTCAATGATCCCGCTGTGTCCCCCGGGTAGTGCTTTTAGCGCTCCCGGATGACACAGCCTAGCTCTAGAAGATTCCAAGCAATTCTTGATATGATATCGCCTGTTGTTGGTGTGGTGTGGTGTCTAAGGAGATATGATGCTCAATACAGTTTCTTTCAGCGGCAAGCCATTTCATTTCATCGGCATTGGTGGAATTGGGATGTCAGCCCTCGCTTACGTTCTGGCCAAGCGTAAGCTGCCAGTGTCTGGCTCGGATCTGAGGGAGTCAGACATAACTAAGCGTTTGCAAGATCTGGGCGCTCATATTTTTGGCAGTCAGGACGCCAGTAACCTGGATTTCTTTCAAACTAACCCCGTAGCCCCCTCCGACAGAGCAGTTGGCATGGAGGAGGGCACTAGCAGTTTCTTGGCTCCAGGAAGACTGGCGACAAACTGGCCACAAGTGGTCTTTTCAACGGCGATCGACTCTTCTAACTCAGAGTATCGAGCGGCAATGGATTTAGGTTGTCCGATTTTTCATCGCTCGGATTTACTAGCAGCCCTGATGCAAGATTACCAGAGCATCGCTGTGTCGGGAACCCACGGAAAAACCACAACTAGCAGTCTAATTGGTTACTTGCTGCTATCAGTGGGTCTGGATCCAACAATTGTGATAGGAGGAGAAGTGGATGCCTGGTCGGGAAATGCTCGTTATGGGCAAGGGGCCTATCTAGTGGCAGAAGCGGATGAATCTGATGGCACCCTAGTCAAGCTTTCTCCCGTTGTTGGGGTGATTACCAATATTGAGTTAGATCATCCTGACCACTACTCGACGCTCAATCAGGTGGTGGAAACTTTTCAGGTATTCTCGCAGCGTTGTCAAAGCTTAGTTGGTAGCATCGATTGTGTAATGGTACGGGAGCACATCCAACCGAAGATTAGCTATAGTCTGGAGGTGAGTGCGGATGCTGATTACAGAGTAGATGAAGTGGAATATGGGGCCTATGGCATGAAGGCGAGGGTTTGGGAGAGGGACAAAATTTTAGGGCCGTTGTCGTTGCGACTGCTGGGTAAGCACAACCTGAGTAACGCCCTAGCTGCGGTAGCTGTGGGGCGGTTGTTGGGCTTAGATTTTTCTACTATTGCAGCAGCGCTATCGGGTTTTGTAGGTGCAAAACGCCGCTTCGAGGTGTACTCAGTTGGTTCAGACATTAGTATAGTTGATGACTATGCCCACCACCCCAGTGAAATCCGCGCTACCCTAGCAGCTGCCCGCTTGCAAGTCTCACGCAGACGAGTGGTTGCCATTTTCCAGCCCCACCGCTACAGCCGTACCCAGGCTTTTTTGTCAGAATTTGCCCAATCTTTTGAGCGGGCCGATCTGGTTGTTATCACTGACATATACAGCGCTGGCGAACCAAACCTGGGAAAAATCAGTGGTCAGAATCTGGCGTCAGAAATTGCCAAGTATCACCAGCATGTCCACTACCAGCCAAGACTAACGGACCTGCCGGAGTTTTTGATCCAAATCCTGCGACCAGGGGACATGGCCCTATTTATGGGAGCAGGGAATGCGAATCAGGTAATTCCAGAGGTCTCCCGCATTCTATCGGCTAGCTAAGGGCGGCCTGCTGCGCTCAAAGGTGTCATATGGCATGATACTTTGCATCAATAGGAGTGCCTTGCTGTTTGCTGCTAGTGGTTATAAAAACAACCCTCGCTAAGGCTATTGATCTCACTGATTAGAGCAGATGATTATGACTATCTCCTATGACCCCCCCGCCTTTGGACATTCCCAGACAAAATTAGCTCACTGTGCCCAGACTCTTGAGGTAATTGGGGCCAGTGGCCGAGCGAGCGCTAAAAGAAAAGCAGATTATGGTGTTGCTCACACCAATTGTATTGATGTTAAATTAGATGTAATAGGTGCTCCTGATTTGAAAGAGGAGACCCAATCTCAAAGCACTAGACGGGTGGAGGTCTCTTCAGATCGTCCTCTCGATCCATCCGTGGCCCGAGAAGTTAAGGAAAGCGCGAGCTGCAAGGCCCCAGGCACCCTCGCCAAGAGTAAAAGCCTACCGTACATGGCTGACGCCACTCTGAAGCGATTGCGCTGCGAGCACAAGCGCAGGGCCCCCTCCGCTACGCGAACGGAAATTAACATACCAGGAACCAAATGTTCGATTTATACCCAGGTGTCTCTGGCTAATTTAACTTCTTATAGAGTGGGAGGCCCAGCTGAGTGGTACATAGATCCCCACAGCTTGTCAGACCTCCAGCAGATGGTGGCCTGGGCGAGGTCAAAGGGATTGGCGATTACGGTGTTAGGCGCAGGCTCGAATTTGCTAGTGAGCGATCTGGGTCTGCCGGGTTTGGCGGTCTGTACCCGCAACCTCCGCTATACTAAGTTCGACCAGAAGACTAGCCAGGTGATCTCAGGAGCGGGCGTGCCGATCGCTCGTCTAGCACGGCAAGTGGCCCGGCAGGGTTGGCAAGGGCTAGAATGGGCGGTGGGAATTCCGGGCACAGTCGGCGGTGCGGTAGTGATGAATGCTGGAGCGCACAAAAGCTGTATTGCTGATATACTGGTAAGCGCTCAGGTGCTATCACAGACGGGCACGACAGAAAAGCTGAGGCCCTCTGATTTGGGCTACGGATACCGCATTTCGGTGCTACAAGGAGGCGAGAGCCTAGTTACAGAGGCGACATTCCAATTGCAACCAGTGGGGGATCCAGTCGGTGTGATGGCAACGACTAAGGCCCATCTCAAGCAGCGGCATGCAACCCAACCCTACCACTTGCCTAGCTGTGGCAGTGTATTTCGCAATCAGGAACCTTATAAAGCAGGCTGGTTGATCGAGCAAACGGGCCTGAAAGGCTATAAAATAGGAGGAGCCCAAGTATCCGAACTGCATGCTAACTTCATTCTTAACTGTGGCTCCGCCACAGCTAGTGACATTTTTAAGCTGATCGGCTACGTTCAGGATCGAGTAGAGCAACGCTGGTCTATCCGTTTAGAGCCAGAAGTGAAAATTATGGGAGAGTTTTAATTCTTTGTGAGGTATGATATCAGTAATTGCAGGCGTAAAGGTTGACAAGATGACCCCAGGCTATATTCGTGGCCGACCCCGCCTCGGTGTCTCCCGACCCCTAGGAGGGGCGAAGCATTCGGGGCTAGGTTTATCGTCTCCGTTGTTATCATTCTGCCCGAATGCTTCGCCCCTACCCAGGAGACACCGCAGAAACATCAAGCAGGAAAATTTTCTCGTTGTGATGGCAAGAGCGCTTTACGTGGGTAAAGTAAGCTATAAATTAACAAAATTATACTCAATCAATAAGCAGTTATGTCAAAAGGACAGGGATTTGGCTTCGGTCTGGGCAAAATGAAAGAGTTGACTGAAGCTTTCAAAAAAGCTCAGCAGGTTAAAGAAGATGCTCAGCAACTCCAAGCAGAATTGGAAGAACTGGAGATAGAAGGCTCGGCTGGTGGTGGTCTGGTAAAGGTCGTTCTCAATGGTAATCAACGACCCCAGCGAGTCACAATAGCACCGGAGTTGATGTCGGAAGAGGCAGATGTAGTCTCTGACATGGTTACCGCTGCTATGGTTGATGCCTATAACAAGTCAACTGAAACAATGCGGGAACGTATGGAAAATCTCACAGAAGGGTTGAATATTCCAGGAATTTGATTGTTTGATAAGCAGTCAGTTACGTAGGACAGGCGTCTCGCCTGTCAGTCAGTAGCAGCATGCCAGCAATGACAAGAGATAAAGGGTTAAAGCTAGTTTGTCCGACTACTTACTTGCGTGCGGGCAAAAAGACTATCTCTATCATAACGACGAGGTGTAGGGCGCACTCAGCTTCTTTCAATCGGGTTAATCCCTCACGACAGAAGTTGGGTTCCCCAAATTGTTGGCTTTTAATTTAACTATGATCGATCGACTATTTGTCTGCCTGGGCAATATCTTCCTAGGTCTGGGCGTAATGAAAATGTTGACTGAAGCTTTAAAAAAAGCTCAGCAGGTTCAAGAAGATGGTCAGCAACTGCAATCAGAATTGGAAGAACTGGAGGTAGAAGGTTCGGCTGGTGGTGGTCTGGTGAAGGTGGTTTTCAATGGTGAGCAACGACCCCAGCGAGTCACAATAGCGCCAGAGTTGATGTCGCAAGAGGCAGATGTAGTCTCAGATCTGGTTACCGCAGCTATGGTTGATGCTTATAACAAGTCAACTGAAACAAGGCAGGAATGCATGCAAAATATCACAGAAGGGTGGAATAAATAGGGCTATGATTGTAAGCGGTCAGTTGTAATTGGTCAGTTGTAATTGGTCAGTCGAACAAAAGCCAAAAGAATATCGCTAGTATAATCGCAGTAGGACGCACTCAGTTTCTTTCAATCGGGTTAATCCCTCACGGTACAATTTGGGTGCTAAAAATTGTTGGTTTTTAATTTAACTATGCCTGAGAAACTACTATTTGTCTGCCTGGGCAATATCTGCCGATCGCCCTCAGCAGAGAACATTATGAATCATCTGATAGATAAAGCTAATCTGTCCGAGACAATTATCTGCGACTCGGCAGGCACTAGCAGCTATCATATCGGGAGTCCCCCAGACCGGCGGATGGCAGCGGCGGCGCGAGAGCAAGGAATTACACTCAAGGGTAGGGCCCGCCAGTTTAAGCAGTCAGATTTTCAGGAGTTCGATCTGATTCTGGCGATGGACAGGGAAAACTACCGGAACATTCTCTCTCTGGACCGGGGCGGAAAGTATGCTGACAAGGTGCGATTGATGTGTGATTTCTGTACCCGGCATACAGAAAAAGAAGTCCCAGACCCCTATTACGGGGGGCCCGAGGGATTTAATGATGTGATCGATTTACTGATGGATGCCTGTGAGGGTCTTCTACAGTACGTTCGCGATCGCGCCATATCTACTTGACTAGCTGATGCTGCATGGCGAAATGCACCAGTTCGGCCCGATTGCTGGTGGCGGTTTTCCGCAGCAGGCTGCTGACGTACTTTTCTATTGTTCGGGGACTTAGGTGCAGGGTGGCGCCAATTTGAGCATTAGAAAGACCAGTGGTAATCAGGATCAAGACTTCCTGTTCTCGTGAGGTAAGACCGATCTCCAAGCTAGTTGACTGCCTGGTAGGGGTCTCGGGTGGCGGGGTGGGTTTGTCTGTGGCTTGCAGACGCGATCGCCATTCTGATTCGATCAGCTGCGATCGGTCTAGCAGGTTGCGGACCACTACTGCGAGTTCTTCCAACTCAAATGGCTTAGGCAAATAGAGGTCGCACCCCAACTGATACCCCCGAATGCGTTCGGTGGTAGAATTCCGCGCGGTCAAGAAGATGACTGGTAATAAGCGCAGGGCTGGTTGTTGGCGGACTTGTCGGACGAATTCGTAGCCATCCATGAGGGGCATGGCAATATCTGTAATAATTAGGTGAGGTTGGTATTTGGCTACCATCTCTAGGGCTTGTTTCCCATTCTCGGCGGCGATCGCACCGTAGCCAGACTGTTCCAGGTGGTCGTGGATAGCCATACGAGTACCTAAGTCATCTTCAGCAATCAAAATTAGCAAAGGCATGGTACAAAAAGACGATCAATCAGATGTATCGCGGTCATTCTGGCGAGACCTCATCCGGTCAATTTCCTGCTGCAATTCCTGGATTTGACGGCGCAAGTTGTCTGCCTCGTTCTCTGGCGCAGCCTGGGAACGCGGGGTTTCTGCTTCCACGTTAACTGCTCCTTGGGCTGGATCTCGCTGATAATTTCCCTGACGAATTTGGCGATATTCTTCAGACTGCGACCACGCCTGTAAATGGTGTAAGCGGTCAACTGGGAAGGGATGACTTAGTATGGTCCCTTGCATACCGTTGTAGAGGAGAAACTTATATACCTGATTGAGATTATCCCGATCCAACTCTTGATAATTTTCAGATTGGCGGATAAATTCATTCAAGCTCACTTCGCTAGCGTATTTAGCACTGCCACCAGCAAGCTGCATCATTGTTTGCATTACTAAGTCTAGGTCATCGGTCACCAATAGGGCCGCCCGATCGGATGATAACTCAGCTTTACGTTGCCATTCATAAAAGGCATATATTAGGCCTGTGCTGACGAGGGTTCCAATGCCCAATGTCATTTCTCCCAGTATAGAGGCGGCACCCATTGCCCAGATCCCCATTTGAATCAGGATGGTATGACCGCACTTAACATGTCCTAACTCGTGGGCTAGCAGTGCGCGAATTTCTGCTTCACTGAGTAAGTCTATTAAACCGGTATTCACAATTACAGATGGGTGCTGTTGTCCGAGTGCATAGGCATTGACCTGGGGATTTTGAGAGACAAACAACCCTGGTTCTGGATATATGTCTAAATCCCGGAGACATTCGCGATATATCTGGTAAAGACTAGCATACTGACGCGGTCCCACTTGAATGCTATTGCCCATGAAAAAGACTAACTGGGGGCGTTCGTAAATAAATTCTACAAACTTGCGGGCAATTAGATCGAATCCTGGGACGCTGCGTAATGCTCGTTCTGCCTCCCGATCGAGGGGATGTCTGAATACTTCACTGGAAATTCCGGGGTAACTAGGCATGGGTAATTGTACTTTGTCGGTTGTTAGTTGTTAGTTGTCATGGTCACAGTTCAATGATAGCACGTGCGGTAGATGTGGTAAGCTAAAGTAGAAAGCGCGACCCACTACCTATTTTACAGCTTTCGGTGCTACAACAGGAGGAGGTCTGATGACTGCAACAGAAAACTTAAGGGGCGATCGGGTTCTAGTAGCGGGTGCCACGGGGGGCGTCGGACAGCTAACAGTGGCAAAGTTACTAGAAAAAGACTATCAGGTTCGCGTTCTGGTAAGAAATGCGGAAAAAGCTCAAAAAATGTTCGATAACCAGGTGGAAATTGTCGTAGGAGACATCCGCGATCCCACTACTATTCCTGCTGCGGTGGAGAAGATAACTCACATTATTTGCTGTGCTGGAACTACGGCTTTTCCATCCAGCATGTGGGAATTGGATACAATTGAGAAGGGTCGAGAAAATCCGATTGAATGGCTGAAAATTTATCTGAATCCTGAATCGACGCGCGATCGGGCTTCTAATAGTCCTGATAAGGTGGATGCAGAGGGTGTTAGCAACCTGTTGGCGGCAGCACCAAAAGCATTAAAGCGGTTTATTTTTGTCTCGTCCATTGGCATAAGACGGAAAGATAAACCACCTTTTAATATTCTTAATGCTTTCGGGGTGCTGGATGCTAAGCAAAAAGGGGAAGAGGCGATCGCTCGTTCTGGGTTACCTTATACTATTATCCGCCCGGGACGGCTGATCGACGGCCCTTACACTTCCTACGACTTAAATACGCTCCTGAAGGCGACCACAGGAGGTAAATTGGGTGTGGTGGTACTCACGGGGGATACTCTATTAGGTGAAGCTAGTCGCATTGATGTGGCCTCAGCTTGTGTAGAATGTATTGGCAACTCGGTAACCGAAGGGAAGGTTTTTGAGATAATAAATAAAGGACCGAGACCAGAGGCGATCGACTGGACGGCACTCTTTTCTATCCTCTGATAACCGGGTCTTCCTAACTCTGGCCAACCCGCGTCCACAGTGCTAACCCGCCGCCTCGACCTCTGGCTGCAATGGCCCGATCGTCCACTAGGAAATAGGTAAAAAATGCCCGATCTTTGACAGTTTTCTGGTAAAACTGTGCTTCCCGGTCTTTACCGGAGCGAATATAGCTCTGATAAAGCTTCATTCCCAAGAAATACAGTTGCATGCGCGTAAAATCGAAGGCTAAGATATTTCGCTGGGGCAAAAACTGCGCTGGACCTGTAAGCACTATCTTAAATAGTCCTACTTCCACGGAGTTTTCTATCTTGCCCCGATCGCCTGATGGTTCGGGTTCTGATGAACAGGATAGAATAATCTTAACCAACTTGGGCAGAAACCGTCCCGCCCCCAAGATTACTCCTGCCCGTTGGCGGGATTTTTTTGTGCCTGTAATAAACCCTAATCGCCAGGTGCTCAGCAACTGGGAATAGGTATAATGCGCTTTAGTTTGTTTAGCTGTTTTCTCCGCCTCCAGCAGTGCCTCAACCACATCTGAGGGTGCGGGCGCTGTTGTTGATGCCGTGGTAAGAAACTGAACAGCTTGGTCTATAATTGAGTTCATTGATATCCTTGTGTATGTCACACATCCTCTTGATAATTATCTGACAGCAAGATATTCTGGCTCTCTATACTCAGATAATAACTCACTCAGAGCTGACTCACCCAAAATTTCTCCATTGCTGATAAACTTCTCTACCTCTACAGTTCCATCGCTTAAGAATTCTATTTCCCAACGTTCCCCCGGTACGGCCACAGTCACCATTACCGCTTCATTGCGATGACGTGCTAAACTGTAACTAATCTCTTGTCCTTCCAGTTTTTGCAAGAAGACAATCAATTGGTTAAATACATTGAGTTTCATTGATAATTTATGACCCGAGTACGTTTTTTTCCCGGACTCATCCCATTTACTGCGGTTTCCGGAGGCGATCGCCAGCCATCGCTCTTTAGCTACCTCTTGAGTATACTACAGATACCCTTATCCAGTGTCTAACATAACTATTATACTCATGGAAACGCTATTCGATTATCAAGACGGTCAACATCGAGTGCTTGACGCAGATATTCCCAGGTTTCTGTCTGTTCTTCTTCATCTCCCTCTTCTATCCATTGCCTAGTTAATTCTCTCAGTGCTTGGTGCTGCTTCGCTAGCAGTTCCGAGGTTTCCCCGATCGCTCCTGCTTCTGGTTCGCCTGTTTCCCCGGATTTCATCGTTACGCTCTTGCGAAACAATCTCACCATCTGTAGTAAATTTGACCAGTGTTCTTTAGGTGTTGCTTGAATTTCTTGCAGTAACTCTTTCATCCCTATTTGAGTCGCATTACTTTCTACTTCACTGCTCAAATGCATTACATTTTGCTTAGGCATAATCGCCTCTTCATTTTTCATCTCTAGTTTCCATTATAGCGTAGACTTTCTTTGGGGTCGAGATATCAGACTACGGGCGCACATCCTACCTCTTGAGTATACTACAGATATGTTCTGAGGCACCATTGGACTCGAAGGGAATGCCTAAAATGTCGTAAAAATTTTCCCTTAATCTTTTTTTCTTATTCGGCTGTGGCGCAAAGGATGCTACAGTTTACAAATCTGTGCGCGCCCTATAAATATTAAACCGCAACTAACATATAGCTCCCAACCCCCATTCCAGAATACCCCGTCTCGCCAACTCTTGAAACCCGTACGGTGGTCCGCTCGCCAAGTTTCGTTCCTCCAGAACCCCGAAACGGGGACGCACGGGAGATGACCGGTGGGGGCGGCGAGGCCATATGTTAGGTTCTCGATCCTTAGCCAACGATCACCCTCACGCCATCCGACTCGATCGCCCAGACGGCATTCCGTTCCATAATCCACTTTCCCTCCCTCTTCCAGCCAGATGCGCTTCTGCACCGAAAAGCCGAAGCGTCCATCACTGTATTTTACCCATAGTTTGTCGATCGCGTGCAGGTCTTCACAGGGAAATTTTTCTAGAGCTTCTATGCTTAACCAACCTTCCTCTTCCCGTCCCGCCACTTGCAGCATGACTAGGGCCGTTTCTCTATCCGCCTCTTTCCACTCCCCTGCGGCCAGCAAGTCCTGTAATTTATGGTATCTTGCTGGAAATTGCCATTCCTCACATTCCCTCAGTGCTTGGTGCTGCTTCGCTAGCAGTTCCGAGGTTTCCCCGATCGCTCCTGCTTCTGGTTCGCCTGTTTCCCCGGATTTCATCGTTACGCTCTTGCGAAACAATCTCACCATCTGTAGTAAATTTGACCAGTGTTCTTTAGGTGTTGCTTGAATTTCTTGCAGTAACTCTTTCATCCCTATTTGAGTCGCATTACTTTCTACTTCACTGCTCAAATGCATTACATTTTGCTTAGGCATAATCGCCTCTTCATTTTTCATCTCTAGTTTCCATTATAGCGTAGACTTTCTTTGGGGTCGAGATATCAGACTACGGGCGCACATCCTACCTCTTGAGTATACTACAGATATGTTCTGAGGCACCATTGGACTCGAAGGGAATGCCTAAAATGTCGTAAAAATTTTCCCTTAATCTTTTTTTCTTATTCGGCTGTGGCGCAAAGGATGCTACAGTTTACAAATCTGTGCGCGCCCTATAAATATTAAACCGCAACTAACATATAGCTCCCAACCCCCATTCCAGAATACCCCGTCTCGCCAACTCTTGAAACCCGTACGGTGGTCCGCTCGCCAAGTTTCGTTCCTCCAGAACCCCGAAACGGGGACGCACGGGAGATGACCGGTGGGGGCGGCGAGGCCATATGTTAGGTTCTCGATCCTTAGCCAACGATCACCCTCACGCCATCCGACTCGATCGCCCAGACGGCATTCCGTTCCATAATCCACTTTCCCTCCCTCTTCCAGCCAGATGCGCTTCTGCACCGAAAAGCCGAAGCGTCCATCACTGTATTTTACCCATAGTTTGTCGATCGCGTGCAGGTCTTCACAGGGAAATTTTTCTAGAGCTTCTATGCTTAACCAACCTTCCTCTTCCCGTCCCGCCACTTGCAGCATGACTAGGGCCGTTTCTCTATCCGCCTCTTTCCACTCCCCTGCGGCCAGCAAGTCCTGTAATTTATGGTATCTTGCTGGAAATTGCCATTCCTCACATTCCCTCAGTGCTTGGTGCTGCTTCGCGTTCTGTGCGGATGTTTCCCCGATCGCCCCTGCTTCTGGTTCGCCTGTTTCCCCAGATTTCATCGTTACGCTCTTGCGAAACAATCTCACCATCTGTAGTAAATTTGACCAGTGTTCTTTAGGTGTTGCTTTAATTTCTTGCAGTAACTCTTTCATCCCTATTTGAGTCGCATTACTTTCTACTTCACTGCTCAAATGCATTACATTTTGCTTAGGCATAATCACCTCTTCATTTTTCATCTCTAGTTTCCATTATAGTGTAGACTTTCTTTTGGGTTGAGCGCACATCCTACCGGCGCACATCCTACTTATTGAGTATACTACAGATCAGTTCCTCGGCACCATTGGACTCAAAGGGAATGCCTAAAATGTCGTAAAAATTTTCCCTTAATCTTTTTTTCTTATTCGGCTGTGGCGCTTATATGCTACAGTTTACAAATCTGTGCGCGAGAGAAGACCAACCCTAAAAACGGCTGACCCGCCCACACCCCACCCCCATACCCCCTGCCTCCACAATACCCACCAATACTCCTCCCCTCGAACCCATACCGAAGTGCCCAGGCCGGAAGATGACCGGTGGGGGCGGCGAGGCCCAATGTTAGGTTCTCGTAATCCAGCCACCATTCTTTTACACGCCATCCGACTCTATCGCCCAGACGGCGTTCCGTTTCATAATCCACTTTCCCTCCCTCTTCCAGCCAGATGCGCTTCTGCACCGAAAAGCCGAAGCGTCCATCACTGTATTTTACCCATAGTTTGTCGATCGCGTGCAGGTCTTCACAGGGAAATTTTTCTAGAGCTTCTATGCTTAACCAACCTTTCTCTTCCCGTCCCGCCACTTGCTGCATGACTAGGGCCGTTTCTCTATCCGCCTCTTTCCACTCCCCTGCGGCCAGCAAGTCCTGTAATTTATGGTATCTTGCTG
>RFFC02000017.1:91874-124619 GCA_005518205.2 Hormoscilla sp. GUM202 | reverse complement strand
GCGAAACAATCTCACCATCTGTAGTAAATTTGACCAGTGTTCTTTAGGTGTTGCTTGAATTTCTTGCAGTAACTCTTTCATCCCTATTTGATTTGCAAGATCTGAGTTAAACTAAACTCTGATGCTTTTGGTACGAACGCCATGACGAAAAAGCTCGATTTCCAGACAGCTCCCGGTCACCAGATCCTTGCTGCAGCGGGAAAGCAAACTCTACGCCCAGGGGGTCGCACTGCCACAGAGCAACTCTTCGCTTGGGCTGACTTCCAGCAGGGCGAAAATGTACTCGAATTAGCGGCTAGTTTTGGCTACAGTGCTATTGCTCTAGCTCGACGCTATGGCGTTCGAGTGGTTGGAATCGAAAAAAATCCCGATAGTGTTGCCCGTGCTAGGGCTAATGTTGCCGCTGCTGGTTTGAGCGATCGCGTGGAGATTGTCGAAGGCGACATTTTCCAGTTGGAACATCTCGCGGAACAGTTCGATTATGTCCTGGCAGAAGCTATCCTAACCATGCAGTCCCCGCCGGGTAAGGCCAAAATTATCGCTGGGATTTGCGATCGCCTCAAGCCTAAAGGTCTGTTTCTCAGTCACGAACTGCTAGTATCTGGCAAGGACGTATCTGCCATCAATCGAGACTTAGCCACTACGATTCGGGTTAACGCCAAACCCCTGTCTAGCGACGACTGGATCGCCGCTAGCCAAGAAGCTGGACTTATCGTGCAGCACCATAGCACGGGGCCAATGAACTTGCTGAATCCCCGCTGCATTGCTCGGGAAGAAGGTCTTTCCACTCTGCTGGCGATCGGCTGGAATATGCTGACCCGCCCCGTCCTCCGCCAGCGCATCCTATCAATGCGACAGGTGTTTAACCGCTACGGCAGCGATTTGGGCTATATTGTCTTTTGCGCCCAAAAACCTGCATCCTAATCTTAACTGCCCCCTGCGATAACCAAGATATGACCTTCTCGATGGGTGTGGTCTTGCACCAGTTGGTAAAAAAATATCACGCCCACTTCTAGCGGGCAGTGCCCGCCCTACTACTTCTCTATCTTGCTAGAAGCCGTTCCGCATCTACACATTCCCTATTATGACCGCATCCTTATTATTTCCAGAAACTACGTTTATCTAACTTAAAGACCACATCGAAGAAGAAGCAGGGAGCAGGGAGCAGGGAGCAGGGAGAGGGTGTCTGTCTGTCAATATTCTGTTTTTTATGCCAGCTAATGCACCTCATGCTTTGGAAGCAAAATCTAATCTGGCTTTTATCCTCATTTTGTCAGCTACATCTTGAAGGAGGGATTAATGATGTCGATCGCGACTAATTCTCACTTGCCGAAATCCCAACAGTGGTATCGACCTACGGTTTCCCTACAACATGGGGTTTATGTGATGCTAATAGTGTCATTCCTAACCGGGGCGGCTGCTGCCGGACAGTGGACTTGGGCCACAACCTTAGCATTCATCTGCGCGTTCTTTGGGTTTCAGGCAGAACATCCGCTTGTCTTGCAAGTTAAGCAGCGCAAAAGTTGGAAACCTCGATTTTTGCTGTGGGGCAGCATTTATGGCGGAGTGGCTGGGGCGATCGCGCTCTGGTTTGCGTATTCGAGTCACGCAGTTTTGTCCCTACTGCCGATCTATGGCGGAGTTATCGCTGCATTAATATTCGATCTGGTGGAGGTGTGGCATCGCCAACAGAAATCGTTCCTCAACGAACTGGTGACATTTGCGGCAATTTGTCTGTCAGCTCTACTGGCTTATGCTATAACTATGGGCACCCTTTCAACGGGAGCGATCGCCATCTGGATACTCGATGCTCTATTTTTTTCCAGTGCTATCTTTACCGTCAAGTTGCGCAAAATCAAAAACGCCTCCATCGTTCCAGGACTTTTCTTTCATGGAATTGCCACAGTTATCGTTATGTTGCTTTGGCTCGTGGGATGGCTCGCGCCAATGTCGGCCTTGGCATTTGGGGTTGCTCTGCTGAAATTTGCGCTGATTCTCTGGCAAAAAGACTGGTACTGTACGACTAAAATTCAGCAGGTGGCTTTGCTAGAAACCAATTCGAGTCTCGTGTTTTTAGCGATGGTGGCTCTTGCCCTTCTCTGGTTCAGGGGTACGTAGCTGTAAGTAAATTATTGGACATTGTTGGACATTGTTACCGGATTGGGTAAGAATAGTGTTTTTTAGTTCTTGAATTGATATATTTCACCCAATCAACTAAATTTAGTATTATCTCGGATAATTTTCTGAGGGTGTGGTCAAAAGCAGTTGGTACGGGGAGATCCTCGCTGGGTGCAGGGCGAAGCATTCGGAGAGAACATCTGTTTCTTTATATCATGATTTGTCTAGTGGCCCGCCGTTCAAACCCCTGCGGGCGGTCCCCAGGTAACGAGGCTCAAGTCTGTTTCAACCGACTACTTACATTGTCGATTCAGCAAGATGATTTGTCTACTGGCCCGCCGGGGGTTCCCTGGCTCAACTTGCTTGAGATACTCCACGCATATGCGTGAAAGTCACATGACCAGTATATAAAGTCGCGTGACTCTGCGTTAAAGTCGCGTGACTCTGCGTTAAAGTTACGTGACTCTGCGTTAAAGTTACGTGACTCTGCGTTAAAGTCGCGTGACTCTGCGTTAAAGTCGCGTGACTCTGCGTTAAAGTCGCGTGACTCTGCCATAGAGTCACGCGACCTCAATCAATGTGAGTTCAATCAGGGAAATGTTGCTAGTTCATGTTTGTCTTCCGGGCCACAACTATGCAGCAAGTGACTTTGAATAAAGAACTACTTTCGCGGACACCCACTCCCAAGTTTTCACGACTTCAACCTGTCATCTGTTGACTGTATAATCTTACTTTATTTGCAATATGGCACAAAGTCAACCCCCATCTCCTACTTCCCCAGACGGACTGCACCTGAAGCGCTCCTGCTTGATGGTTGCCGATCTGGAGCGATCGCTCTTAATTTACCGAGATATTTTAGGTTTTCGGCTTGATTATGTTGGCGATGCTTCCCCCACTTCTTACCTCTATAAAGCATTCAAATTTCCTCAAGAGGTGCAATTAAAATTTGCGGCCCTCAGTACCGAATACGAACCTCGATCGCTGGCCTTAACGGAATTTAAGGGCATCCAACTTCCGACTCCAACTCCTCCCTATCGCGCCGCTACTGTTATGCGAGTCCCCGACATTGCTTCGACTATCCAAAAGATTCGCGATCGGGGACTGGAGGCGATCGAACCCAGTTTCTTCACCGCACCGCCTAACCTCAGCTTTACGGAACAAGCATTTTGCGATTACGACGGTCATCTGATTGTCCTTTACGAAGTTAAACAAAGCGATAATCTTACTCCCGAGGGAGTTTGAGATGCCTGCTGCGAGGGTCCGGAAACCTTCCCTCGCTCCTAGGCTCTGCCTGGGAGCGATGGTCTGAGGCTCTGCCTCCGGTGGTTGCCCAGAGTCGGCAGAGCCTCTGGGGTGCGTTCCCAGCGGGACACGCTCGACGAGGTCTTATCTCTCGCTCCTAGGCTCTGCCTGGGAGCGATGGTCTGAGGCTCTGCCTCCGGTAGCTGCTAAGAGTCGGCTACACCCATACCCTATTTCCTACAATCGCGCCAGACCCTGAAACCGGGTTAATTTGCAAATTTTGACATGGACTATGCCACGCAACCCACGCGAACTCAAACCAGAATATTCCTACCACATCACTACCCGCTGCAATAATCGCGAGTTTCGCTTAACTCGCACCGAATGCCGGGAACTACTACTTTATGCCATAGAAAAAGCTCGGCAGAAATTTCAGTTCAAACTCTACGGTCTCTGCATCATGAGTAATCACGTTCATTATCTCCTGGAACCAGCACGGCCAGAAGATTTACCCAAAATTATGCATTGGCTTAACTGGTATACGGCCATGTGTTTCAATCGCATGCTCAACCGCACTGGCCATTTTTGGGAAAAGCGCTATCACAGTACGGGTTTTCCTAATACCGATCGACGACGCGCACTCAATACTCTGCGCTATATTCATGCTAATCCTAAAGCTGCTGGCATGCAGTACGGCTTTTTTTACGATTTCAGCAACTATGGCGTCTATGACAGGTTGGGCGACGATGGCATCACAGCTTTTCTGTCCTTGGGCAAGACTTTGGATGAATGCGCTGCTAAGTATCGTAGTTTTTGTCAGAAGCATCGCCCCCAACCTAAACTCGAAAGGAAAAATCATTGGGGAAGTCGGTTATTAGCAGGTCTGAAGGTGAAGGGGAAACCCAAAAAATCTTCTCCCGGGCAAATGTGCTTGCCTTGGGCCCATTGGGAGTTCAATACCGACGTGCGTGCTGTGGCCGAAAAGTTCGTTCTGGCCAATTGCTATAACCCTCAATTCGCTTCTATCCATCCTGCTGACCGGTCCCAAATCATGTTGCCCTGGTGGGAAAATAACTGACCGACGGATGCGGGGCGTGAATATTATCTCAAAATTTCCTTTTCTGCTCAACCCCCGAATCGCCGGCGACCCTCTCGGATTTACGCCCCGACGGGCGCGGTGCCAGGTATTGGATTCCTAGAATGCCTGAAATGTCGTAAAAATTTTCCCTTAATCTTTTTTTTCTTTTCGGCTGTGGCGCTTATATGCTACAGTTTACAAGTCTGTGCGCGACGCGAAATACCACAACACGCTCCGGAAACCATGACCAAGAAGCCAATATATCACTGTCACTTCCCAAAACTCCCCGTGGGAGATGACCTCTGGGGGCGGCTAGGCTAAATCTTAAGTTGCAAGAAACCCAACCAAATCTCATACCCCTCCCAAATCTCATACCCCTCCACTCACACCATCCGACTCTCGAGCCCAGACGTTGCACCGCTCGTTTATCCACTTTTCCTCCCTCTTCCAGCCAGATACTCTTCTGCACCGAAAAGCCGAAGCGTCCATCACTGTATTTTACCCATAGTTTGTCGATCGCGTGCAGGTCTTCACAGGGAAATTTTTCTAGAGCTTCTATGCTTAACCAACCTTCCTCTTCCCGTCCCGCCACTTGCAGCATGACTAGGGCCGTTTCTCTATCCGCCTCTTTCCACTCCCCTGCGGCCAGCAAGTCCTGTAATTTATGGTATCTTGCTGGAAATTGCCATTCCTCACATTCCCTCAGTGCTTGGTGCTGCTTCGCGTTCTGTGCGGATGTTTCCCCACAGTTTACAAGTCTTCGCGCGAGAGAAGAAGGCGAGGCTCCACGTGCGAGTGCCATTAAATGGGTAGGGTTAACGTAACTAAACAGTCTCCTCACATCATACGATAATACCATCCCCAACGGGAGATGACCGGTGGGGGCGGCTAGGCTAAATGTTAAGTTCTCGTATTCCTGCCACCTTCCATTTACACGCCATCCGGCTCTATCGCCAAGACGGCATTCCGTTTCATAATCCACTTTTCCTCCCTCTTCCAGCCAGATACGCTTCTGCACCGAAAAGCCGAAGCGTCCATCACTGTATTTTACCCATAGTTTGTCGATCGCGTGCAGGTCTTCACAGGGAAATTTTTCTAGAGCTTCTATGCTTAACCAACCTTCCTCTTCCCGTCCCGCCACTTGCAGCATGACTAGGGCCGTTTCTCTATCCGCCTCTTTCCACTCCCCTGCGGCCAGCAAGTCCTGTAATTTATGGTATCTTGCTGGAAATTGCCATTCCTCACATTCCCTCAGTGCTTGGTGCTGCTTCGCGTTCTGTGCGGAAGTTTCCCCGATCTCTCCTGCTTCTGGTTCGCCTGTTTCCCCGGATTTCATCGTTACGCTCTCGCGAAACAATCTCACCATCTGTAGTAAATTTGACCAGTGTTCTTTAGGTGTTGCTTGAATTTCTTGCAGTAACTCTTTCATCCCTATTTGAGTCGCATTACTTTCTACTTCACTGCTCAAATGCATTACATTTTGCTTAGACATAATCGCCTCTTCATTGTTCATCGGTAGTTTCCATTATAGCGTAGACTTTCTTTTGGCTTATTTTCCTGGGGGGTACATGCTATAATGCCAGAGAGAGTCATAGTGATCGCTAGCACTTTCGCAGTCCAGTGCCCGAGTTTGGCAGTCATGGTTACACCGGAGGTGATTGGGTGACTGGAAAAAGGTGGATGATTTCCTATTTTACACCCGGGCATCCCCGATCGGCAAGGACAAGTCGTTGCTTTTTCCAGGCCAGGGCCCGTGGGTGCCGACCGTTATTTCCATACCGGTAGCGCCTAGCCATATAGCGGGCGGTACAATACCATTCTCAATTTACCATTTACCAATGAGCGGACAAACCATCGCCGGCAAGACCCTCAGTCAACGCTACCACATCATCTCCTTATTAGGGGGAGGATCCTTTGGCGAAACCTATCTAGCAGAGGACACCCATTTACCCTCGCGCCCGGAACTGGTAGTGAAGCGACTCAAACCCCAGTATACCGACCCAGAGAATCTGAAAATAGCTAGACGCTTGTTCGATACCGAGGTTGAAACTTTATACAAGCTAGGAAACCACAATCAAATTCCCAGACTGTTCGATCGCTTTGAAGAACAGCAAGAATTCTATCTCGTGCAAGAATATATTGAGGGACAGGATCTCACTAAAGAACTCATCCCCGGTCAACAGCTACCGGAAACCGAAGTAATTAAACTCTTGCAGGAGATCCTGGAAGTGATGGCCTTTGTCCATCAGCATAATATTATTCACCGAGATCTCAAACCTTCTAATTTAATGCGACGGGCTAAAGATGATAAAATTGTCATCATCGACTTTGGTGCCGTCAAGGAAATCAGCGGCACCCAATTGCAAAATCAGCAAAGGCGAACTGTTGCGAGCGGTACTACCGGATACATGCCCGCAGAACAAATTAAAGGCGATCCGAAATTAGGCAGTGATGTTTATGCTATAGGAATGCTGGCTATCCAAGCTTTAACAGGCATCATGCCCGACGAACTGCAAACAGATATTAAAACCGGAGATGTCATCTGGAAAAATCATGTTTCTGTAAGCCGAGAATTAGCCAAAATTCTAGATCGAATGGTGCGAGAAAATTGGCCCGATCGCTTTCCGTCCGCCTCTGAAGCCTTGTCAGCCCTGCAAGCGATCGCCTCTCCACCACGGACAGTAATTTCTAGGAAGCCCCGATCGCCAATAGCATATAAACTCATAATCGTGGTAATGGGATTAATGGCTTTAGGGGCGATCGGGCTAACAATATACCTCTCATACAACCAACCCGAAACAACACCAACTCCCGAAGAAGAAATCTGCGGAAATAACCCATGCGTGTGGTAAAATGCTGGAAAATTGCGAAGGTAAAATAGAAAATTGCGAATGGAGATGAATAAGTAATCCTCCATTCACAATTAACAATTGATAATTGTCAATTAGGTTGATTTAGCAAAAGCCCGATCGACCAAAGTAGACAAAGGAATAACCTGAGGAATGGTAGGTCATTCTGCGATCGGGGAGGGGGGGGCAGCAGGGTCAAGATTGGTGATTTTGCCCAGTACCGAACTGGGATTTTGAGCATTGCGCGAATTTAAGGTGACCACCATATTATCTTCAGTACAACCCCGTTGCCCCGACTTCAGCACGCAGACAACAGTATATTCCCTGACCTTTCCAGTAGTCAAATCCAAGCCACCCAAGTTACCCCCATTATCAGAGACAGCCTTACTTAACTTAGAAGAAACAGTTTGGCAGCGTTGGTTGGGGGTCCAGCTAGGGCCAAACTCGGTCGTATTCCAGTTAATCACCGGAGCTTGACCGGCACTAGCTTCGACAACAGTTGTCCAAGTACCCCCTTGCTGTACGCATTTGAAAGTAATGGTGCCTCCTGAGGTATCTGTGGGGGCGCTGGGAGTACCTGTCTCTTGTCCGCCACCATTCTGATTATTACAGGCAGCAATTCCCAACAGCATCAAGGTAGTGGCTAAAAGTTGACCAAATTTGCGTCCAGAAAAAGTAGTCATCGTTCTTTCCCAAAATTTGACTAGCGATATGAATTCTATATCATCCCCAGAGCCCCGATCGCCAGCAAGCATAGTTAAAAGATAGCAGAGGAACTCCCGCAGCAGCAGAGAGCAGCTGAAAACGGCATCCCCCGGTCATTAGGAGTCGATCGGGCGGGCCGCCATCCGTCAGCATCCACCTCGGGTACGCTACAATCGCTCTTCCGCTAGCTAGCTTCCGGACTCTCGAGCGAGTGCCTGGTTCCAATATTACCGAACCATGGCTTCACAATTTTAACCGATCTTGCGTCAACCAACCAGTCTAGCCCTGGGCGAATAAGCTAGCAGAACTGACGCTGCTGGAACTGTGAGACAGTACCGGTAGCGTCAGGTGACGATCGCAGATGTAGATGCCTAGCCCACTACAACCCCCAGTTACGGATATCTTGAGAATGTATGTTCGTCACACCTCGAAATTCGATCGCAAGGCACAGCAGCATAATCTATAGGCTCAGGTAGATAAATTCAATATTTTCTCACCTCCGATTCTGTAATCTTATTAATTGCTGTCTCATTTGCTACCTGCTTTCCCTCATCTAACAGATATTCTAGAAAAGTCTTAGCCACCACAGACAGATGTTTGCTACTGGGATAAACCACATGCCAATAACATTCGATCGGAAAACCTTCTACATCCAGGATAGTCAGCCTACCAGTACCACATTGCAAAGCTAGGGTATGCTTCGATAATACTGATATTCCCAAACCACCCACGATCGCCTGTTTGATCGCCTCATTACTCCCCAACTCCAGCCTCACCTTGACAGAAACATTATGCTCGCGGAATAATTTTTCCACTGCCCGGCGCGTACCCGATCCTGGTTCTCGCATGATAAACAATGAGTCCCTCAGAAGTTCTAGGGGAATATTTTTTTTCTCTGCTAGGGGATGATTTCTGTCTGCCAACACCACCAAGGGATTTTCCAAGAATTTGTGACTCACTAGGTCAGTATTTTCCGGGACTTGACTGAGAATATACAGATCGTCTGAATTATCATTCATCCGGGACCGCAGACCGTCATGGTTAGTTACCTGCAAGAACACGTCAATACCGGGGTAACGCTGACAAAACGGTCCTAACAAACGCGGCACAAAGTATTTCGCCGTGGTAATCACCGTTAGTCGCAATTGTCCCTGCTTTAGACCTTTGAGATCCGCCACCGCCATCTCCAACTGGGATAACCTGTCGAAAATATCCCGGCAGGCGGCAAACAGTTCTTCACCAGCGTTTGTGAGAAACAGGCGTTTACCGACTTGCTCGAACAGCGGCAAACCCACGGTTTTTGTCAACTGCTTCACCTGCATGGAGATGGTGGGTTGGGTTAAATACAGTTCCTCGGCAGCCCGAGTGAAACTGCCGTGGCGTGCTGCGGCCTCAAATACTTCTAACTGGTGGAGTGTTGCCTGCTTCAAGTTCCCTTCTCCTCAAAGGAGCCTTAAGTATAGATATTACTCTATTATATTTTCCCTCAATCAGCATTTTATTTATCGAAAATCCTTCCTGAATTCCGTTGGACTGCAAATGTAGGGAGATGGCCCACCAGATACACGGCCACAAGCGCTACCGGTAGTGATAACGGCACAAGTTGTGTAAGTACTCTAGAGTAAACTCTATGCATTTAATAATCTTTACTCTATGCTCTCCAGGATCTTTACTCAGTTGCTGTGGACATATTCGCCCAGAAACCAGGTATGAGAAAAACCTGGTTTCTTAATTCTTGCTATTAACTATGGACATATTCACTTGCCCAGAAACCAGGTATAGGGCAAAACCTGGTTTCTTAATTCTGGCATTGAAATGTAATTTGTAGCTAGCTATTGACGATCTGCAAGCGAGATGTTATAAAGCGATCCATCCAACTTTCCAGGTAAACTCGGTTTGCTTGCTGTTGTTGGGGATCTTCTGTATCCAGGGGATAAGGTGCCAGTCCTTTGATCCCTGCTGTGGTTACGCAAAACATTGATTTCTGGAAACTCTGGCAAATCTTTACTCGCAAGTCATTTTCTCCCCGACCCTCACGCCGATAAAATTCCTGTAGATATGCTGGCAAATAATGGCGCATATCCTGCATCAGCAATGTCGGAGGAATGCCTGCACCTCCGATCGGCAGGGGATCTGCGTATAAAGCACCATAGCCAAATTCGGCTTGATTTTGGGAAATTTGTTGAGCTTGAGCGTTGTAAGAAACTGTCCCCAGAAACGGCGTTCCCCGGAAGAAGATCGTATCCACATAGGGGACTGCTACATCTGGCAGGAATGTCATCCCTGCGGCTTTGGGAATGATATCATAATCGGCACCTTCGATCGTCACTGTGTAGGTAATTTGTCTAGCAGCATCTGCCACTAAACCTGCCAGGATATGCTCTACTACTTCCGGGATAGATTTAATTTCTCCTCGATCGTAGCGATCGGACAGTGATATAAATATATCGCTCATTACCCGCCAGAACTGACCCAAGGCACTATAATATACCATCTGCCGTACCTGTTCTAGCTGAAATTCCGGAAATAGCTTGTGCAGTCCCAGCATCAACCAATTTCCCTTAAATTTAGCCTCTATCGCTAATGCTGCTGCTCGGGTAAATTCCGGGCTATCTAGGTACTCATCCAGGGCCCCACCGCCGTGCCATAGCATTACTCGCATCACGTACTCGGCGTACTCGTAGTTAATCCGATCGTGCCACCAATGGCACAGCAACTTCTTGAAAGATATGTCTCCGTCGAAGTATTTGAAGAAGGGAAACAGCAGTAAAAATTGATTTTGGGCAATGTAGATAAGGTTATTGGAGTAGGCGTCCAGCACGACGCCGTAGCTATACAGAATTCCCACTACTTCCAATACATTATCTCGCGAATCTGGCAGTAAGTTTCCACCCGTTTCCAGAATGTTAATATAGGCTGCCAGGGTATGTTTTGATGGTTGAATGGTTGTTGTCATTTCCCTGATTTCTACGCGACGGGGTTAGAGATTCGCAAATGATGCGACTATAGAATTGGTTGTCACTTCACTCAAATGTACTACCCAGCTTGGCTGAATTCCTAATATGACGATCGCCGCTGCTAGGGCGATCGCCGGGAGATGGTCGGACCACTGCACTGGCGGCAAGTTTTCTACCATCTGGGACAAGCGTCCGAAGAAGGCCCGGTTCACCAACAGCAAAAAGTAGACAGCGGTTAACCCCGTACCCACCATGCACAGCAGGGTTTGAGTAGGGAATATGGGAAAACTGCCCCGAAACACTAAAAATTCTGAAATAAAGCCTACCATGCCGGGGATCCCCGAGCTGGCCATGACGCCCAAAATCATTAAACTGCCAGTCACGGGCAAACCCCGTTCTGGGTTGAGGAGTCCTTGGAGGGCTGTGATATCCCGACTACCAGTTTTCTTATAGACTACGCCCACCAAGATAAACAGTAGCCCTGATATTAATCCGTGGGCGATCATTTGCAGGACTGTTGATAATAAGCTGAGGGGGGTGGCGGCGGCACCGGCTAACAGTATATAACCCATGTGGGCAATGGAGCTAAAGGCGACCATTTTTTTCATGTCTGTTTGGGCGATCGCGCTCAAGGCCCCGTACAGGGCGCTGATCACGGCCCAAGTAGCCAACCAGGGAGCTAAATATTGCCAGGTATCTGGAAATATTTCTAATCCAAATCTGAGCAGACCGTAAGTTCCTAGCTTCAACAATACTCCAGCTAGCAGTACCGAAATTGGCGTACTGGCTTCTACATGGGCATCGGGCAACCAGGTATGGAAGGGCACCAGGGGAATTTTAATCCCAAAGGCTACCAGTATCCCCCCTAGCAGCAACAGTTGGGTTCCCAGGGGTAAAGCTGCCGCTATCTGCGGGTTGTAGGCAAAGCTGTTGGCACCAGAAAGCCAGACGAGGCCCAAAAATGACGCTAGCAGGGAAATTCCCGATACTGCGGTATAGATGAGAAACTTGGTTGCTGCATAGCCTCGGCGCTTGCCCCCCCAGATGGCGATCAAGAAATATAGGGGGATGATTTCTATCTCGTAGAACAGGAAAAACAGCAGGTAATCCTGGGCTAGGAATGCACCGGCTACGCTGGCATTCAACAGCAGGACGAGTACGTAATAGAACCGGGGACGTTGAATGTCTGAGTCCGTACAGAATAGGGCGATCGCCGTCAGCAGACCGTTGAGCACCAATAAGGGGAGTGACAGACCATCTACTCCCAGACTGTAGCTCAGACCCAGGGCCTCTATCCAGGGTATGGACTCTGTAAATTGCAACTCCGGGATCGTCCGATCAAACTGACTTAGCAGCACGATCGTCCAGATCGAGACGCTGATGGCAACGAACAGCGCTATGGAACGAGATCGCCCGGGACTGAGGGAACCGGGCCAGAATCCGAGCAAAACGGCACCTATTACCGGCACCCATATCAAACCACTACTGAGCATTTACTCTGATGTCCTTTCTTGAAATTCATCTTTTGGTTAACCACCTATCCTACATCGAAAATGGCTAATTGATAATTGCGAATGGAAAATCTTAACTCTTTGATTCTGGTAACCAATCTTCATCTAACACCAGATCGAGAGCATAGGGACAGTTTTCTGGGAATACTTCTAGTGGCATTTCTGTTTGTTTGGCGGCTTGGCGACGGGCCCGTTGATAACTTTGTTTTAGCTGCGCTTCTGGATAACTTCTCAGACTGGGACTATCCTCGATCGCCAGATCTATTTGAGTCCTAGCATCGGTAATGGAGTCCAGCCAGCTATCCGATCGACGCTGGGGTTCATATTGCCACTTTAACAGATGTAACAGCAGGCGAGTCAATTGGCTAGCCACTCCTCGCCGTTCACTCTTCCCCAAGTCTTCAACCTCCTCTATCAGATGTTGTAGGTCAAGATCCTGCCAGCGACGCGATCGCAAGAGTTGGGCTGTCTGTTGTACCCACTCATTAAAGTCCGTTGTGTAGGTTGTCTCCACGATTTTACTGTTAGGATTTACAATGAAGCTATGATAGCATTTTCCCGACATGACTGTTAGCCCGATCGACGAGTATATAGCCTCCTGGTCCCCCGGTTCCAAAAAGATTGAGTTGATGGACGGAAAGCTGATTGTGGGCGATCGCCTGGCCCACAGTCGCCTGTTGCTGAGTCAGATTCTCCGGGGCTGGGGATTTAGTGACTGAAGAGGCCCTGAACTTTTGGTCCGAATTGGTACTGGTTATTTGGGGAGTATCTCCCCAGGATCCGCGTTACATCCCAAAGATCTGGTCGAGCAATTGCAGGAACAGCCTCCTATCCGTTTGATTGATGCCAGTATATCACTCTCTACAGCAGAAGCTTAATCGATCCAAGATGGGGCGATAGAGCTTTAGATTTGGCAGCAATAATTATAGATTTCTAGGTCATCTACTATAACCACCTTTATTTCTGAGATTCTTCTGAAAATTGCGTCATTCTTTAACAAAGCATCGCAGTTTACCGCTAATGCTAATGCTAGCTGAAAAGCATCTAATAGTTGCAGGTTCTGTCTTGCTCTAAATTGAGCCGCTTGTATTGCTATGCTCTCTTCAAAACCATATTCAAAGATAATCTCTTCTCGTCCCAATATCAAGTCTATGTACTCCCGCGACAATTCATTCTGTCCCAAACGAATTGGACTAACTAAACACTCTGCTAGCGTTATAGGCGAAGCAACGATACTACCTGCTTCAATGCGATCGAATATTTCTCTCATTATCAACGAGTATCGCGGATGCGCTTCTACAGCATATAACTGGGGCACTGTATAAAAACAGCCGCGTCACCGACTCCAAACTCTCTTCGACATTCATGCTTCTTTTTTATACTCTCTTAACTCTAGTTCCCGATCGGGAAATTCTCCCCGTCGCATTCTACTAATGTATTCCCGAGCATCCATTCCACCGAGGTGGTTAGGTGCAATGCCAATAAATTCCGTAAGTTTGCGCGCGATCGTTAGGGCTGCTGCGCAGCAGCTAGCATTCCCCCTGTAATTCCTTCGCTTCGTTGTCAGCCCGCCGGGGGTTCAAAGATACTGTGGGCGAATTAATTGGGGGGTTAGACCCCCCAATAGCTGAGGTTAAGCCGGTGTCGGGCTAGCGTTAAAGCACTTATATTGCTGGAAGCCTTTGGCCGCAATCATTATCGGCTCAAATATAGTATAAATACTCAGAAAAATCGCTCAGAGCAAGCAGGCGCAGCCATGTTGGGCATTTAACTCAATAGATGGGTTGGCCCGACGGGCCACAACCTGTGGTCGCAAGTATAGCAAAACTCCTGTTGTCGGTGGGGCGAGCGCACCGGAGGAAATGATATGTGCTACAATTATCAAGTAACAACTACTGGCATCGTCAAAATTGGTAGCATTTTTGGGAAAAAAATGTCTTATATTATGAGAAAATATTGTCAGCAATAACCCCATAATTTACCCATAGTTCAGAATAATTACCATGCCAAAAAGAATTAAGCTGATGGCTGATTATGGATGCGGTGGACGGTAGGTTCAGGCAAGGCAGGGGATATCGATCCGAGGACTCTTCCTCTGAGGCCAGAAACCATTGAACGTCTGCAAAAATGGGCAGCTATCATAGATAGCATCTTAAATCAGGATGACCCGGCCTCATCAGATTTCGAGAACTCAGCAGCAGAGTTAGCTTTTGAGCAAGAAGGTATCAAGCTGTGGCATCTGTTGAGAAAAGAACTTTCCCCAGGATACGAAGTGAGCTATTTTAGCGATAGATTAGGCAAACTTTTCACTCATCCAAGTACCCTTGAACCAGTATTATCAGCTAATGTCAGCTAAATTGTAGCCATATCGGGCGAATAATTGCGGGATGTAAATTATTCGTTAATGTTGGTTCTAGATCGCCGCAATGCGCAAGTGATAGGTCTTCTCAATTTGCAATTGTCAATTTTCAATTGATGAATTGATGAATTGCCTCGACTGCCCGCGCCACCCCATCTTCTGCTTGAATAAGATTGCCGATCGCCCTTACCCGTCCCCGCAGATCCCGATCGCCCATAGCAGTGCGAATAGCAGCAGCTAACCGTTCCGCAGTCAGTTGCTGTTGGGGGATAGGTGGGGGCGCGAGATGCAGATGTGCCAAGCGCCGTCCCCAAAAGGGCTGATCCGCAAAGAAGGGAACGATAATAGCAGGCACCCCCGCCCGTAAAGCTGCCGCCGTAGTGCCCATACCCCCGTGATGGACCACTGCGGCCACCTGGGGAAACAACCAATCATGGGGGATGGGGTCGAGCTGTCCCTCGCGGGACAACCCTCCCTTTCAAAACCGGACTTGCAGCTTTCGCCGCATCCGGCTCCTAGGTAACGGGCCCTTGTCTTGGGCAGCTAATCGGGGTTACCCCCGCTCATCCTTATGACCTGTTCGTTCTACCCTATTCCGGTTGTGGCCAGAAAATCATAGCCTCACTCTCGTGGGCCTCCGTGATATTAGTCAGGTTTTACTAGTTCCAGTCATTTCCCATTATCACTGCCCTACGTCGGCATATCCCAGGCATTACCCTGGACATTGGCTTTTTAGAGCATCCCTCCCCTGTTGGCTTTCGCTTATCATCTAGCTTATCTCCTGGTCGGCTAATCGTCTGATGAGAACGGTTTCACCGGTCCATAGATTGCCCAACAGAGGTTACAACGTTCCGTATAATCCATATTTCGCTTTTAGGCCCCTGCACTACCCCGGGAGGATTAATGTGATACGGGATAGCTAACGTCCACCGCTATCCACACCTACCATTACCTTTTGGTCCAGCGTTTCAGCCTTATTGCGCTGGTTTTAGATGACGAGGCTTATACAGGTTCACTTATCGTTAGCCATGAGCAAATTTCCTAGCGGATTCGCCGACTTAGGCTGTCAGCTCTCCTACATTTAAGTCCCTGCTCTCCACCGCCGGTGATGTCACTCCGCAGCAGTTGGGACCGGTGTACCTCCCGTATCTGGAGGGTGGGGTTTGGACCCACAAAGATTACACAGTTCTATGGCAAATGAGACCATATTGAGCTGTCACAATGCATTGTTGGCTTGGCCACACACCTGGCTTACGCTCGAACGTTTCGCACGAACGTAATCTAACTGAAACACCGTATCGGGCAAATGACCGTGAATGAGTCCGCCCCACCCCGTCAGCAAGATGCCCCGCTGTCCTGTCTGGGCCAAAGCTGCTAGCGCCAATGCCGTCATCCTCTGGGGATCGCGGTTCTGCATGCTGCCAAAACCAATGCAGACTGGAGGCGGTCCCGCCCCCAGAAACTCTACTAATTCCCTTGGCGCTTTCCAGTCAGAAGGACGTTCCCAAAACCAGTAACCCGTCACGTGCAGTTGTGGCGGCCAATGGGCCGAGGGACGATCGCCCGACTATAGGCATAGAGAAAAGGCACCCGTTCCATACGTGTCAGGGGTTCCTGACAGGGGGACAAGGGAGGCAAATTCAAAGTGGACTGTCGCCATTGATTAATTGGTCCGCGAAGCAGTTGCCAAAAGGACAGGCGGATCAGAGGATAGCTGAGTTGATTGTACAGACTCTCCCAAGGCCATCCCCCCATAGCTGGCATCGTCGGAATTGGAAAATCCCGACAAGCATGTAGGGGCAATAATGCTGCCAAGTAAAAGGGGACTCCTAATTTCTCGGCAATATCATAGCCCCAAAAGGTAAAAGGCACGACGACGATCGCCTCCGTCCCTTGACAAGCTTCCCAGGAATCTGCTAGCAACTGCTGCAATAGCTGTTGGGCGATCTGCCCGTATTGACGGATAAAAGTCAGGGGATTTTCCCCCGATCCTAGCAGAACTTGTCCAAATTCACTCCTGTTAATTTCTTGAGGGTTTCCTGCCATTGGGTAATGGGCCAGACCCCGAGAGACTATTTGGGAGTTAAAGAAACCGTGAGTTGCCAATTGCACCTGATGACCTGCTTTCTGTAACCCCAGTCCCAAGGCCATTAAAGGCACTATATCTCCCCAAGTCCCCACTGTCAAAATTGTAATCCGCACCTTTTCTTTCCCCAGGTTATCCGCTTTACAAGTTACTTAACGCTGATAATTGTATTCATAAAGATCCAGCAAAGCCTCAGCATAGGTTTTGCCATTGGGATGAGTAACTTCCAGGTAAGCATTGATAGTTTCCGGGCGCACTCCATCTCGATAAATGTGATATAAATAGCTCCGATGCTGAAATTTCAACTGATATGCTATGATTTGTTTCTCACTCTCAATCGAGAGACTGCCGCTACCATCCTTAGCCGACATGATATAATATTTCGGTACTTTTGGCGCTGACGACAGGGATGTTTTTGTCGCGATTCATTTCGGGTACGATCGCATTCACAAGTTGATCTACAAAACCGAACGGATGGCGGGTTCTTTCAGCGGCGTAATGGCGATCGCCTAGGGTACAATGCGATGAGTAAATATACTCATTGCCTGAGATGCACCCATCGCCTACGTGTTTATTCACCTATTGTCAGAATTAGAAAAAGGCGATCGTAATTTGATAATACCAATTCACTTTCTCTCATTAATGGGGTTCCTGGTGTTCTATGGGATGCAGCGTTTTACATGGAAATACAGCAGCGGGCAGCAGGAAACTTGGATTTTCTACATTCAGCTATTTTTTGCGAGTTTGTACAATTTTCTGCTCGTCTATGCAACGCCAAGTCAGTTTAAGGAGAGTTTACCATTTGCGATTCTCTATGTGGTAGCAATGGGTTTAAGCTGTCGCGCATCTAAACTGCATGTTGGGGCTGAGGGGAAAATCGAGGCAACCCACGACTCGTGTCCGAGAGCACCCACCCACCCACATGGGTGGGTGGGTGTCTCTGGACACGACAGGAGAGCGTTTCAGCTATAACGGCCATTTTTGCCTATGCAATTTAAATGCATCACAGCTTACACATCTTATCAAGTGACAATTCTCTCGGGGAAAAGTCGGGTAAATTTAAATCTTGGGGACGCTACGTGTTAATAGCAGTTGTGGTAGCTGCTGCCATCATAGATATTGGCATGGGAACGCCTAACGAGTTATTATCAGATATTACGATCGCAATTCTGGCGGGAATGCTGCTGTTCAATATTTTCACAGAAGAACTGCAGTCACCAGAAAATACCAGTTTTCGTTGGTTTGTTGCCGGGGTGATAGTTTACATGTTATTGTTGGCAGGTTCCTGGGTAGTGGAATCTAAATTGTAAGCGTAATTTAATCAAAGAATATCCTTATGCCTCACAAGCAGACAGACAGCAGTAAACCCCGGATAGTCGTCATCGGTGCTGGTATTGGTGGCTTGACAGCTGCCGCCCTCTTGGCCCATCGGGGCTACCCAGTCTTGGTCCTCGACCAGGCGATCGTCCCTGGGGGATGTGCTTCGACTTTCAAACGTCAGGGGTTTACTTTTGATGTGGGGGCGACCCAGGTGGCGGGTTTGGAACCGGGTGGCATTCACAAACGCATCTTCGATGAGTTAGAAATAGATATCCCCCCTGGGATCCCCTGCGACCCAGCCTGTGCTGTATTCTTACCTGGGGAAACAACACCTATTAATGTCTGGCGCGATCGGGAAAAATGGCAAGCAGAACGCCAGGGACAGTTTCCCGGTAGCGAACCTTTTTGGCAGTTGTTAGCAAGGTTATTTGAGGCTTGCTGGCGGTTTCAGGGCCGAGACCCCGTGTTACCGCCGCGCAATATTTGGGATCTGGGACAATTGCTCAAAGCGGTACGTCCCGATACATTAATTACGGTGCCTTTTACCTTCATGACAGTGGGGGATGCTTTGCGGATCTATGGGTTATCCGATCGTTTACGACTCAGAACATTTCTGGATATGCAGTTGAAGCTTTATTCCCAAGTAGATGCAGAAGAAACGGCATTGCTATATGCGGCGACGGCCTTGGCTGTATCTCAAACACCCCAAGGATTGTATCATCTGTTGGGGAGTATGCAGGTGTTGAGCGATCGCTTAGTAGGCGCCCTGGAACGAGATGGGGGTAAGCTGTTAATGTGCCATACGGTAGAAAGGATTGAAATGTCAGGGGAAAAGGCCACAGGGGTAGGGATTAAAAACCAGAAAACGGGAGAATTTTGGCGAGAACCTGCGGACATAGTGATTGCCAATGTTACGGTGCAAAACCTGGTAAACTTATTAGGAAATGAGACATTGCCCGGGTACAAGAGGCGAGTGGATAAACTGCCTACCCCATCGGGTGCTTTTGTGCTATATTTAGGGGTCGATTGCAGTGCCATTCCAGAAGGATGTCTGCCCCATCTGCAGTTTCTCTATGACTATGACGGTCCCATTGGAGAAAATAATTCCCTGTTCGTTTCCGTCAGTCATCCCGGAGACGGACGGGCGCCGTTCGGGAAAGCAACTATTATCGCTTCTTCCTTTACTGAGGCGGGGGCTTGGTGGCACGATCGCGATTATGAAGAGATGAAGCAGTTGTATACTCGAGAGGCGATCGCCCGTCTGGGCCAATATTTTAATTTAACACCAGAGACAATTATCCTCACGGAAGCAGCAACACCGCGCACATTTGCCCGTTATACTGGCCGGGACTTGGGGGTAGTGGGGGGTATCGGTCAGCGACTGTCAACTTTTGGTCCCTTTGGATTTGCCAATCGTACCCCGATCGAGAATGTTTGGCTAGTAGGAGATTCTACACATCCCGGAGAAGGGACTGCGGGGGTAAGCTATTCTGCTTTAACAGTAGTGCGACAAATCGATTTTTAACTTAAAATTGGGTGGCAGCGCTGGGTCACCGCCGCCCTCACCCTTTAGGGTGGGGCTAGGCTTACAAAGCCCGCCTGCGCGGGCTGGGTGTGGTCAAGAGTCGTTGCATTAGTAGAGTGGGCACTGCCCACCATTCGCGAGTGTGATATTTTTTTACCAACTGGTTTTGACCACACCCGCGCGGGCTAGATCGCAAAATTGAGATGTTCCTGTTCCGCTTAGAGGGACTGTAATGGTGTTTCTGGTTCAGCTACCTGCCGCACCTGTTCCAACTCGACTTTCTCTATCCCATCGTCCTTCCTCACTTTCCGGCGAACCCATCAAGAAACTGCCACCAGGAATAGAGACCATTTCCAGCATTATCCCTTTCTTTAAGATCCCACTATTCCTTAAGATTTCGACAAAATATTCTCTTTTGCCCTGGGCATGAGAACCGAAGAGATAACCCAGGGACAAAAGTCCCGCACCTCCTCCCAAAATAGCTAAACCACCCAATAATATCGAATCATCTTCGTCATCCGTTCTCTTTGGCGGACTTCGTCTTTTCCCAAAGCTTGACCCTCGGGCTTCGTAAAACTTCTCAATGGGAATGCCATAATTTTCTTTACTCCCATCTTTGAGATCCCCCTTACCGTGAATGCCAATAATCTCCCCATCGGTATTCAGGATGGGACCGCCACTCATGCCCCCGCGCGTAGTATTATCATAAATTAAAGTATAGCCTTCCGAAGCTCGTGAAGCCCTACCGATTATTTTTCCCTCACTTATCCTGATGGTACGTTCCATGTCAACGATCCTCAGATCGGATGGGGGGCCCCGGCGACGTAAACTATTTTGCCAATGTCTATTGGCTTCGAGTCTCCCAACCTGCCGACTTGATTCTCTTATTGCTGATAAACTTTACCACTGCCAAATCTAAACTACCGACTGATTCAATATTATCAGATCCGGGGTCGTATGATTCCCCATCTGGAGTAATCATCCCGTTTTGGCAAGAGCAAATCATGTTTAATCGTTAATCGTTCACCTAAAATGCCTAACAAACGAGACCAATTATCTCCCCCCAGGGACTGAACATTACCCTGACTATTAGTATTATCTCAGGATGCCAATGCCCCGACCTGCAAACTCCGGTCCCATCCAGTCTTTTTTGTTGCCGTGATAAACGTGATAAACGTGATGATTGTAATTATGGGCGATGACAATTTCGGTGGCACTATATTCCCTAGGGAGAGTAAGGGCGATATTTAAGAGTAGGTTGGCCCACTGCTGTTTGAAGATTGACAAATGCATGTGGTTGTGGTTGATGACCCAGACGCAAAAGCTTTGAAAGCCGCTAACGGGCACCCAAACGCGCCCCTCGTGAGATGCACCCGTCAATGCCATAATTTTTATTTCTCTACTGCTTCAACAGTCGCCGTACCAGCGGAGTCACCAAGCGAATGATGAAGAATGCCGCTTTACCTGGTTTAATGGGGGGTTCAACTATGTCCCGGGCAAAGACTAATTTTCCGGTTACTTCAGACAGACGATAGAAACTGACTCCCCGTCCGTTAGGAAAGGGAATGCCACCAAGTTCAACATGCCAGAGGACACCAACTGCAAGGCGATCGCCTGTAGTAATCTCGTCTATAACAAATTGTAAATCATCTGGGACATTGTGACAAGATTCGGTAAAAAGTTGTTCCACGGCCTGTTTTCCCTGAAAAGGCTGAGGAAAGTTAAGATCCTGATAGATACATTCATCATCTACGAACTGCATGGCGGCGGGAACATCCCGACAGTTAATTGCTGCATAGATAGATTTTATGACGGTATGTGCAGATGTTGTCATGATGGTCCTGTCAGCTAAAGGCCGTTCGTGGTGAGGTTCGTAGTAAAGACTTCAGTCTTTCCGGGGTTCGTAGTAAATACTTTGTACAATTTGTCAAAAAGGTTGCTACAATTCTGTGTGATAAATTCCCTCACTTCGCTGTCATCCCGCCTCTGGTTCAAACCAGAGGCTAATAGCTAAAGTCGGTTAAAACAGACTAATAGCATAATGATTAAGCGGTCCGGGGTTCGTAGTAAAGACTTCAGTCTTTGCGTCCGATCGGATGAGGACTAAAGTCCTCACTACAAAGATCACTACAAAGATCACTACAAAGATTACTGTTTTATTGTATAATAGCGATCGTCAGGTACTTAACTTCAGGGGTAGCATTACCGCACCAATATATCTGTACTTGTACCTCTTGGGTTTGATGACCAAATCCAAATAATAAACGCCGATCGCCCTGGGCGGAAAAGCCATTTGATTCCCGAACTTCTCGTGACTGACGGCCCGTTTGGGAGTCAATAATTACCTTAGTCCCGATCGCATCTCGATTGCAAGTGGTACCATTGCCGATCGAATCCAACCCCAACCATGATTTAGCCATGCTATCATTCCTGTAGATCGAGACGGGGGCGAATTGATGGGTGACCAAAGCATCCAAATCTCCATCATTATCCAGATCCGCTAAAGCAATACCCCCCACATACAACAATAAATAGCGATCGCGTTCTGTATTGAAAACTATTTCTGCTGTTTCTCCATGTTCGTCTGACTGTTCGCGTGCGTGTTGACTGATAAGATCCTGAACCAACTCCCGATAATCTAGTCTTTCCATAATGTAATCTCCTGTTTTTGCACGTTAAATACCAACACTTTTATTTGATATCGTTGCAGAACTGCTTGTACGAACTCATCGGTAAAGAAATCTTGATCTGTCGGCAGGTACAGCTAGATAAAGCACTCGTTCTGATGCCAATAGTTCTAATGCTAAACGATGATTCAGAAATTGACCTACCGCCATATGAAATTCGGAAACTGCCGATCTTCCAACAAAGCTTTTGACTTCTACTGCTATTTTCTGCGTGGCATTTTCAGCTGCAAGTAACTTTTCACATCCCAGATCTATGTTAATCTTAAATTGTTTAGTCAGATTTAAGAAGAGAGGATCTTTCGTAATAATCCATCCATTTTTTTCCAAAGCAGTTCGCGCTGTATCGTGAAAGATATCTTTTGCAGACAATTGCTAAAGTTGGTTTTGATAGAATCCAAAAGCGTTGCGCAATTGGCGAGATGAAGTAGACAAGGGATACAAGGTGGGTATCAAATTTTCTTGCCGCAATGCTTCTCCCCTACAATAGGATCGCAAAAGCGGCGAACTGGCAAACGCTGGCATCCGACATTTGCTAGGGCCCGGCCTGCCAGATCTTGATAGTTTTGTCAGAACTGCCACTGACTAAGGTCTTGCCATCGGGCGCGATCGCCACGGACAAGACGTCGGAAGAATGGCCAGTGAGGGCTTTGACAAGCATCGCCTTTTTCCGGTCAACCCGTGGGGCGGTCCGATCGGGTGGTCGAGTGAGAGTAGAATCCTGAGTTGGTCGTTCTGGTGTCTCACTCTTGGGTTGGGAGGGAGTTTGTTCGGGACTTGAAGGTAAGGTCTCACTCTTGGGTTGGGAGGGAGTTTGTTCGGGACTTGAAGGTAAGGTCTCACTCTTGGGTTGGGAGGGAGTTTGTTCGGGACTTGAAGGTAAGGTCTCACTCTTGGGTTGGGAGGGAGTTTGTTCGGGACTTGAAGGTAAGGTCTCACTCTTGGGTTGGGAGGGAGTTTGTTCGGGACTTGAAGGTAAGGTCTCACTCTTGGGTTGGGAGGGAGTTTGTTCGGGACTTGGCAGGGTTGTCTTCTGTTGAGTCTGAAAAGGTTTAATTTCCAGGAACGTCAATACCGCCACAATCGGACTAATGATGCCTGCGATTATCGTGACTATTATCGCAGACCGATGAAGGAAAGTCCAAATATCGTTATTGTTTTGAGGCATGACTAGCTAGTACCGGGGAGTGAGGAGTTGGAGAATTGGGGATTTGTTATCTATCAATGCTATCACAGGGGGTGCTAGCGAGAGTGGTAGTAATCAAAAAGATCTCTGCGTAGGTTGGGTAGAGAACACTTCGCTAGCGAAACCCAACAGGATGCGATCTTGCACCAGTTGGTAAAAAAATACCACACCCACGAGTGGTGGGCGGCGCCCACCCTACGAATGCAACTAAACCCTTTCTCTACAAGGCTTCCAGTGGGTTTTAACCCACTTAAGCTATTAGCCGTGGGTTTGACCCACGGCGGGCTAGGAGACTAATCGAGAATGGTGCAAGATCTCAGATGCACCCGAGAGGCACCCTGGTGGGGACTGTTCGGGGGGCGATCGGGGTGGGGACCGGGCGAAGCATTGCGGAACATTAATGGTGCAAGATCTCAGATGCACCCGAGAGGCACCCTGGTGGGGACTGTTCGGGGGGCGATCGGGGGGCGATCGGGGTGGGGACCGGGCGAAGCATTGCGGAACATTAATTGTAGGTGGGTATCAAATTTTCTTGCCGCAATGCTTCGCCCCTACAATAGGATCGCACCCATCCGTTCTATCAACCACTTTTGACTACACCCGTGTGGTCATGCAGACCGTTGTATTAGTGGAGAACTCTTCACAGAAAACGGTGAACGGTTGCCAAAAGGCGCAAGACCACACCGGTCCACACCGGTCTCAAACCTCAACCGAGAGGTTTGAGACCCCAACCGAGAGGTTTGAGACCCCAACCGAGAGGTCTCAAACCCCAACCGAGAGGTTTGAGACCCCAACCGAGAGGTCTCAAACCCCAACCGAGAGGTTTGAGACCTCAACCGAGAGGTCTCAAACCCCAACCGAGAGGTTTGAGACCTCAACCGAGAGGTCTCAAACCTCAACCGAGAGGTTTGAGACCCCAACCGAGAGGTCTCAAACCCCAACCAAGAAGCATTTGAGCGACATTATGAGTCATTAATAAACAAATATCCAGTCCAAATGCTTCGCCCGTGGGAAAGTGAGATGCACCCCACGGGAGGGCCCTCCGAACTTGTCTTTATCAACTGGTGTTGACCGCACTCCTGGAAATGGGCGATAATTCGATCGCCTATCTCAAGGAATCCGGCGCCACTGATAGCTAATTGACTCACGTGTTTCCTTCTATCCAAGCACGAATTCGGTTTTCCAGATCGGCAATTTCAGGACAAAGTTGGCGCAGGCGATTATATCGTCGCGCTGCTTCCGAAGCAAGTAATTTTCTGCCTTCACCAATCTGATTTATCGCGTTTCGCTGTTCGGCGAAGGGCAGAAAATAAGTTTCTTTAGGATTCACTTTATTGCGAATTGCTTGCCAATTCCAATCAGCAGGCAAATTATGACCCGCTAACACCCATACTTCTATTTCCTGCCACGCATTTGCCGCTAAAAATAACTCGTCTGGGGCTAAAATATTAGCCGCTTGTTCCTCGATCCGATCGAGTGCCATTTTTCTCCCTTCCCGACCATCTCTGTCTACACAAAGCAAGAAAATATCGACCTGACCCCGATTCCCATCGATAATTTCCTCGATTCGTTCCCATTTTAAGGCTTCAGTAACCCCTCCTAACAGCGGATCTCGACAAATTTCTACCTGAGTTTTCGGTTTTCCTACGGCCTTCATCATTGCCATAATAATCGGCTGGAGTATATATTGATCGTTACGGAAATCCTCTGTAATGATAAGTACCCTCAATCCTCTGTCTCCTCATCTGCTAGGAAGTACATGGTATTTTCCAACCACCCAGATTCGTGCAGGCGTGCTAGATTATATTTGTCCATCAGGCGCTTGGCGTCGGGAATGTCAATAATCCGTTGAATTTGGGCATCAAATCGATCGGGGAGGCGATAGGTTACGGAAGAGTATTCCCAGGAACGCCAATTTAAGAGTCTGATTAACTGGGATGACTGGGTAGTTCCTACCACTTGGATGTTGCGCTTAATAACTTGGCGCTCAATTAATTGGATGGGGAGGTGCAAGCAAGTGGGATGAATGCTGAGTTCCAGTTCTTCAAAGAAATAGAAATTAGCAGGTTGAGGACCGAGAAGGGCGGCCACCATTGCCAGACAGCGCAAGGTACCATCCGAAAAGCTGTCAATAGATGTCTTATGTCCGTTCTCTTCGATGGAGGTAAGCAAAATTCTACCACTCTCATCAACAGGAAATTCCAAATCCGTGACCGTCATCGGCGTTAATGCTTGGAACCATTGAATCAATGCCTCTTTCATTTCGGGTTTTTGGCAAATTGCCTGGAATATAGAAGAGAGGTTTTCTCCCTTGTCTCCCAAGGTCGTTTGTCCCGGGACAGAAGGCATCCCCATGGCCTCTGGGTGGAAATCAATAAATCTCATCATCCCTAAAGCGGAAATTGCCCTGGATGCAATTTGCCGGCACTGGGGCGAGATCTGCACGTCAGACACCACTTGAGAAAGGAGAGAATACTTATTTGACCCTCGATAAGGTTGACTTCGATCGCCAGCATACTCGACAATAAACCCGAGAGAGTCGGGGTCATCTTTGACTGGCATGGTAGAGGTAAAGATCGCCTCTTCTGGTGCCCAGAAAGTTAACCGTTCCGAGAGGACTCGCGACTCTTTACCATCTATCCCCGGGTCAATTTCTATCCTGTAGGTAGCTTTCCTTTCTGCTTGCTCGTCTTTAATGGTAAAATCAACCGCAAGGGCAAAGGTTGAGGCACCGCAGAAAGCAATCTCCCGCCCACCACCCCGAATTCCCCGCCAGACCGAGGTCAGGCGATCGCCCCGGGCCATCCCGTGCAGAAAGCGAAACGCCTCCCGCAGATTACTTTTACCAGAAGCATTACTTCCTACTAACAGAGTAAAAGGTCCGAGAATCAGTTCGGCATCCTGAAAATTCTTAAACCGTTCCAGGCGAAGTTTCTCAATCATGACTTTTGTTGTCGATTATAATTGTTGAAATTGGGCCAATAACCAAGCACATACCTGGGCTTTATTTTGTGTGCGACTGAGTTCTAACGCTGATGCTAACATGGCAATAGTCAACCCTGGTAAAACCCGAGACTGAGTAATTCGCTGACTGCCATTGTTAGCGATAATGGTAAAGGCAATTATATCTGATGATTGCACATCGACTACCCAGTATTCTGCCACTTATAGCTCCTCATATAGCAATCTTTTCTCGCCGATATCGTCAGCAAGAGTTGTATCGGCAATTTCAATGGCTAAATCAGGAGGTAAATCTCGATCGAGGGAAGCGATAGCAGTTCCTGTGGGTGCCAATTGGGCCCGTTCTCCAATGTAATAAGATACATCTGGTTGACACTCCCGTACTCCTGCTTTCCGGTAGCTACAGTTATCCAGTCCGTTGAAGGGAATATTTTTGAGCGTGCAGAATAGGTTAACCGCAAATATAATAATTCCATGAGATTTGGCATGGTTGGGACCAATTGGCATCGTTTCTATCCTCATACGTCCGTTGCGATAATAGCCCTTAGCTTTTGGGCGATCGTCTATCATCTGGATATATTCATCCCATGGGGCTACAACCCAGGTATCAGTCGGGAGTATTGTCTGCAATTTAGTCATAGTACCTCTTCGATCGCGGTCAGTTGTTAATTTCTCAATCAATTATAAAAATATGAACTTTTCTTCCCAATCTGTTTCTGGGCGCAACGCCGGTGGTTTAATATCTCCCAACCGCTGTCCCCGTTCTAGGGCATGCTGAATATAACGGGCCATGGGATTTTCTACCCGACGGGCCACTAACTCTCCCAACTGTCCCAACTCACGGGCATACTGGTACTGAGGATTTTCTGCTAAGGCCCGATCGCATTGTCGGGAGAGGCCGATCGCCCCTTCCTCATCATACTCCGCCCCATCCAGAAACAGGACGTAATGGGGTTTTTCTTGAAGTGAGGGTGCTAACATGGCAAAACCGGATGGAATAGGCAGGTGAGTTAAGACAAAATCTTCTGTCAGTTTTTCCCCACACAAGTCGCTAACTAACCCTGCCCGTCCGATAAATTCTAATAGGGGAGTTTGCCCAAACCATCCTCGCACCCGCACCCGATCGCCCAGATCGTAGCGATAGAAACCCGAATGAGTGGTCATCGCCACCCGATAAACCCGATCGTCTGCTAACTGATGGCACAAATGGGGTTGGCGTTGCACAATTACGGGATGATTTAAATAGGTACCGGTACAGAATTATAACGTAGATAGTGCAATAATAACTTAATTGAAAGCCTCAACATTTCTTCGGACTTTGAGTAACATAATGTTTTTCTTTTTAATCCAGCTCGATAATGTCTTAATCGACCTATTTCACATTCAACACGGGTCATGTAGGTTTTGCTGACTATATGGTCAATATATTCAATAAACATTGGATAAACAGGCCATCCATCAGTAACGTATAAAAAGCATTGCCAACATTTTATAATATCCCACATAGGCTTAAAAGTTTCTGCAGAACGATCGCCTAATACCCATGTTATAATCCCTGGCTTGAAATGATTTACGACTGTCCATAGCCACTTTTTATTCTTTTTTTTATTGACATAAGTATGCAACTCGTCAATTTCTGCAACCTCCGGAATATCGTAGTTTTCAGGGATTGACGGTAATTCTTTAGCTGCCTGTTTTACCCAATCAATTTGAGTATTATGGCTGACACCAGTTATCCTTTCAATACCTCGAAATCCATTGCCATTAACGTACATTGTCAAACAATTTTTCTTGACATCTTCTGAATAACCGCGCGGATAATAATGTTCGAGAAACTGGCGACGACAATCTTTACAAATTCAATTCTGTTTGCCGCGTCGGTGACCATTTTTATTGATGTTTTCAGAACCACATCTGGGACATTTCATGGGGTGCATCTCACTTTTGTAATCTAGCCCCTGCACGCTCCGGGCCCCCTCCGCTGCGGCGACGCAAATATGAGATGCACCAGGGCATTCCCCCAGGAAGACCCGGGATAACAAATAATTTTTTATTCGGTAAATAAGAAATGAAAATAGAGACAACTGCTTATCGTGCCCTGAAGATTTTCTATACCAGTACGAATGGGGAGAACTGGAAGAACAATACAGGCTGGAAAAACTGGAACTTCAGCAGCGAAACTCCCCCCGATGCTAGTGTTGTTAAGGGCTGGCATGGAGTGGTGCGATTCGTTCCGGCGTAAATCAGCAATGGTAAAAGTCGGGTCCGGTTCCATTAGCCGGATAACTTTGGTACTCATGGGGGTTTAATTCCCCTCCCCCAGGTACGGGGGTGACACCGGTCCTTAGTGCTGAGGAGTAACATCACCTCGGTGCTCCGCAAGGACTTAAATGTAGGATAGCTGGTAGCCTGAACCGGTGACGCCACGAGGACAGATGCTCATGGTTAGAACAAGCAAACTTATGTAAGCCTCGTCATCCAGAACCAGCGGAATAAGGCTATTACGCTGGCCCAAAAGGGAAATGGTAGTTAGTGTTAACCGTCACTCCTGGTTAGCATCGTACTCGAATAACTCCCGGGGTATAGTAGGGACCTAAAAGCATCGAGAAATGAGACCAAGGAACGAAATAACTTCTCGTGTGCTGTCCTACTCAGTAGGAAGTAGGACAAGTTAGATGTTTTGCGCAAGCCACGAGGAGAGGGATGTCCTAAAAAGCCAATGCCCGGGGTAATGCCTGCGGATATGCTGACATAGGACGGTGATAGTTGGAAGCCACGGCAATGAGTACCCCTAACAAAGCACGGAACCCTTAGAGGTATGTTTGACCGTCAATCGGCGGGTAAGGGGCGAAAAGAGGAGTGGTAAGGGTCAAGGGGAGAAATCCCTAGTAAAAAAACCTACCTATGACAAAGGGCCAACTACCCAGTAGCCGTGTGCGATGAAAGTCGCAAGCACGGTTCCGAAAGGGAGGGTTGACAAGCGATTGTCAGCTCGACCCCGACCACGGTAGCGGGCTCACGGGTAACGAAAATCGACCTGTCCTTCAACTCCCTGAGCGGTACGATCCCCTCTGAGTTAGGCTCGCTCAGTAATTTGCAAGAGCTCGACCTGTCCTCCAACTACTCCTTGAGCGGTACGCTCCCCTCTGAGTTAGGCTCCCTCAGTAATTTGCAAGCGCTCGACCTGTCCTACAACCACTCCCTGAGCGGTACGCTCCCCTCTGAGTTAGGCTCCCTCAGTAATTTGCAAGCGCTCGACCTGTCCTACAACTACCCCATGAGCGGTACGCTCCCCTCTGAGTTAGGCTCCCTCAGTAATTTGCAAGAGCTCGACCTGTCCTACAACTACCCCATGAGCGGTACGCTGCCCTCTGAGTTAGGCTCGCTCAGTAATTTGCAAGAGCTCGACCTGTCTTGGAACTACTCCCTGAGCGGTACGCTGCCCTCTGAGTTAGGCTCGCTCAGTAATTTGCAAGAGCTCGACCTGTCCTACAACTACTCCTTGAGCGGTACGCTCCCCTCTGAGTTAGGCTCCCTCAGTAATTTGCAAGCGCTCGACCTGCACTGGAACAACCTGAGCGGTACGCTCCCCTCTGAGTTAGGCTCCCTCAGCAATTTGCAAGAGCTCGGCCTGGACGGGAACTCTCTGACCGGTACGATCCCCTCCGAGTTAGGCTCCCTCAGCAATTTGCAAGTCCTCGACTTGGAAAAGAACCGCCTTCGAGGTGGACTCCCCTCTGAGTTAGGCTCGCTCAGTAATTTGCAAGAGCTCGACCTGTCCTACAACTACTCCCTGAGCGGTACGCTCCCCTCTGAGTTAGGCTCCCTCAGCAATTTGCAAGTCCTCAACCTGGACGAGAACCGCATTCGCGGTGCCATCCCCTCGGAGTTCGGCGACCTCAGCAAATTGCAAGAGCTCGGCCTGGGGAGCTCTCTGACTGGTACGATCCCCTCCGAGTTAGGTGAGCTCAGCAATTTGCAAGTCCTCGAACTGAACGTCAACTCCCTGAGCGGTACCATCCCCCCTGAGTTAGGCTCGCTCAGCAATTTGCAAGTCCTCGACTTGGAAACGAACCGCCTTCGAGGTGGACTCCCCTCTGAGTTAGGCTCCCTCAGCAATTTGCAAGTCCTCAACCTGGCCAAGAGCTATCGCCTTTACGGCACGCTCCCCTCGGAGTTAGGCTCCCTCAGCAATTTGCAAGAGCTCGTTCTGAAAAACAACCTGACGGGCACCATCCCCTCAGAGTTAGGCTCCCTCACCAATTTGCAAGTCCTCGACTTGAAAACGAACCGCCTCAGCGGTACGATCCCCTCTGAGTTAAGCAACCTCAGCAATTTGCAAAAGCTAGTCCTGGAAAACAACCTGAGCGGTACGATCCCCTCGGAGTTAGGTGAGCTCAGCAATTTGCAAGAGTTCGTCCTGCACTGGAACAACCTGAGCGGTACGCTCCCCTCTGAGTTAGGTGAGCTCAGCAATTTGCAAACGCTCGAACTGTACGAGAACAACCTGAGTGGTACCATCCCCTCTGAGTTAGGTGAGCTCAGCAATTTGCAAACGCTCGAACTGTACAACAACTCCCTGGGCGGTACGATCCCCTCTTCATTAGGTAACCTCACCAATTTGAGTTACTTATACCTCCACAACAACAACTCCTTGTACGGTCCGCTCCCCTCGGAGATCGTCTCGTTCAGCGAACTCAGCGATTTCAAAGAAAGCAAGATCGACATCGTTGGCGGTTACGAGGTCCAAGGAGGACCAGGGGACAATTACTCACGGGGGGGTGATGGAAACGATCGCATCTACGGACACGGGGGCAACGATCGCCTCACAGGCCACGATGGAAACGACACCCTCATAGGCGGAAGTGGAGAAGATAGCCTCATCGGAGGCGATAGAAACGACAGCCTCTATGGCGGAAGTGGAGGCGATACCCTCATCGGAGGTAATAGAAACGACATCCTCAACGGGGGTGATGGAGTTGACAGCCTCATCGGCGGTGCCTCAAACGATACCTTCGTCTTGGCCCGGGACATGGCGCATTATGACGATGTCACCGAGAAGAAAGGGGATACCATCCGGGACTTTGAGGATAGCACGGACAAAATCCATCTAGAAGGTTTGGATTTTAAGCGGGATTTAGAAATTGCCTATGATGAGGTACGTGGTGGGACTTCCATTAAGGCTCTAAGTGATGGCAATTTTTCGGAGGAAGACTTGGCATTTTTGTCGGGAATTGATGATGGGCTTATTAATGGGGCTGACTTTGTTTAATTATAGCAAGGTTCTCCCTGGACTCTTTGACCGCTGAGGTGTGATTTGTTTAGGTGTTTTCCATAGGCAGTGAAGGATTGGTTTTATTTAGCAGTTCGTGTCCGAGAGCTTGGCGTCTCTGGACATGATGCGGTCCGGTTTTGAGAGCGCAACGTAACGCATCCTTAAGAATTTCTTAAGCAGATTAGTTGTAAAAAAATCCTAAGATAGGATTAGCATTGAGACAATTGATAAGTAGTAAATTTTCTTTGAGGAATTCAGAAATGAATAATCATCAAATCAGCAAGACCAACGATCTCAACCAATTGCGTGGGATGGACGAAAAAGACATACTGACGTTGTCACAATTAGAAGCATTTCTGGCTCGAGTACCCAGTACTTCTGAGGAGAATGACTTGCTCGATGTCAATGATTATGCAGCCCTTCGGGCTCTCTATACCAGTACGAATGGGTCCAATTGGAAAAAGAAGACAGGCTGGGACTTCAGCAGCGAAACTCCCCCCCCTGCTGAGGTTGTCTCAGACTGGCATGGAGTAACGGTAGAAGAAGGTCGGGTGACGAAAATCGAGCTGAACAGGAACAACCTGAGCGGCATGCTCCCTTCTGAGTTAGGCGACCTTAGCAACTTGCAAAAACTCCGCCTGCAAAGTAACGCCCTGAGCGGTACCATCCCCTCTGAGTTAGGTTCGCTCGGTAACTTGCAAGACCTCGGCCTGTACAACAACTCCCTGAGCGGTACGCTCCCCTCTTGGATCGTCTCCATCAGCGACTTGCAGTTCCTCGGCCTATCCAAGAACGACTTTCACGGTACCGTCCCCTCTGAATATAGCGAGCTCGGCAATTTGCGACAGCTCGGCCTGGCCCAGAATTCCCTGAGCGGTACATTACCCTC
>RFFC02000017.1:0-91441 GCA_005518205.2 Hormoscilla sp. GUM202 | reverse complement strand
ATTGACGTCCGATCGACTCCTGATGAGGTAGCCTCAGATGAAGTTCTGAATGCCAATGATTATGCAGCCCTTCTGGCTCTCTATCACAGCATGAATGGAGAGAATTGGCAGACGAAGTGGGATATCAGCAGCGAAACTCCCCCCAAGGCTTCTGTTGTTAATGACTGGCATGGGGTAACGGTAGTCGGCTCGCGGGTGACAAAAATCGAGCTGCTCGAGAACTCCCTGAGCGGTACCATCCCCTCAGAGTTAGGCAACCTCAGCAATTTGCAAGTCCTCAACCTGGACGACAACAAGGACATTTACGGTACCATCCCCTCTGAGTTAGGTTCGCTCGGCAATTTGCAAGAGCTCGACCTGTCCGGCCATAGCAATGAGAACCTGGACTCGAGCTGGAGATGGAGACAGGACGACGAGAATCACCTGAGCGGTACCATCCCCTCTGAGTTAGGCTCCCTCAGCAATTTGCAAGTCCTCGACCTGTCCTGGAACTTGGACATGAGCGGTACGCTCCCCTCTGAGTTAGGCTCCCTCAGCAATTTGCAAGTCCTCGACCTGGAAAGGACCAAGCTGAGCGGTACGGTCCCCTCTGAGTTAGGCTCGCTCAGCAATTTGCAAGTCCTCGATCTGCGATTGATCTACAATATGACCGGTACGATCCCCTCAGAGTTAGTCTCCCTCAGCAATTTGCAAGTCCTCGATCTGGGAAGGAACTACATGAGCGGTACGCTCCCCTCTGAGTTAGGCTCCCTCAGCAATTTGCAAGAGCTCGATCTGCACCGCATGAGTCTGAGCGGTACGCTCCCCTCTGAGTTAGGCTCCCTCAGCAATTTGCAAGTCCTCGATCTGTACCAAAACTTCTCCATGAGCGGTACGATCCCCTCAGAGTTAGGCTCCCTCGGCAATTTGCAAGAGCTCGACCTGTCCTACAACGAATCTCTGAGCGGTACGATCCCCTCCGAGTTAGGCTCGCTCAGCAATTTGCAAGTCCTCGCTCTGGAGTCCAACAACAGCATGAGCGGTACGATCCCCTCTGAGTTAGGCTTGCTCAGCAATTTGCAATTCCTCGACCTGTCCTACAACGACTCTCTGAGCGGTACGCTCCCCTCAGAGTTAGGCTCGCTCGGCAATTTGCAAAACCTCGAACTGAACGGGAACTCTCTGAGCGGTACGCTCCCCTCAGAGTTAGGCTCGCTCGGCAATTTGCAAGAGCTCTACCTGGACCGCAACGACCTGAGCGGTACGCTCCCCTCAGAGTTAATCTCCCTCAGCAATTTGGAAGCGATCTCCCTGGAAAGATACGACTTGAGCGGTACGAGGGGGACCGAATTTCACGGGGGAGCAAAAGACAATGACTTCAGGAGCTCCTTGGAGAAGAGAAACGATTTGGTTTACGGAAACGGGGGCAACGATCGCCTCTATAGCGGACCTGGAGAAGATACCCTCTATGGCGGAGCTGGAAACGATTACCTAAGAGGCGGAGATGAAAATGATACCCTCATAGGCGGAAGAGGAGACGATATCCTCAACGGGGAAGATGGAAGCAATATGCTTTATGGAAACGAGGGTGCGGATATTTTTTACTTGAGGGTGGACCGTGACGAGAAGACCAGGAACCCGCGCTTCGACCACCATACGACCATCGGCGACTTTGAGAATGGCGCGGACAAGATCCAGTTATCAGGTGATTTGTATTTTTATAAGTTTGAATTCGTCTCGATGGGCAGTTCGACTGCCATGCAGTTCCACTCTGAGGCCTTTGTAAGAAATCCATTAACCAGAGAGGATGTTTTTGTAGGGGGGGAACTGTTGGCAATTTTGCCGGGAACTACTCCGGAGCAATTTGATTCAACTGATTTTATAAAGTAGCAGGTTAAAACCTGCCGCTACAGGAACGAAGCCCGCCTGCGCGGGCTATCGGGTGCATCTCATATGCGTCGCCGCCCTCACCCTAAAGGGCCCGGCTACACGAACAAAGCCCACGCTCCAGGCCCCTTCCTCGCGCAGGGGCTAGATTACAAAAGTGAGATGCACCCCAAATGTACTGGCATAGAACTGCGGTTATTGGTAATAAGCAAAAATTCATTTTCTTCACACCAACAAAGAATTTCGGGTCTGGTGTTTTTTTAGGCGGCACATTCTCTTCACCAATCATGCAGACAGTTAAATCTGGTTTATAGCGCAATAGCTGTTTCCGATACAAAGATGATACATTTTCGTCCAACAGATACTTAATTGTCATTGTTTTGCACCAACTGACGATTACGTTCTGCCTTGATCTTGAGAAGCCGTTTTACAAATGGGGGCGGATTTTTATCATACTCTTCCTGTGCTTTCCTCGCGTACTCAATCCAATTATCTAGGTACCTGCTGACAGTTTCTTTATCGTGCAGGTAGTAGAGAATTGTTGCATAAACTAACTCCAAATTTAGGGTTGAATACATAGACGCGATCGCCTCTGGAGATTTCCCGTTATAGAGGTATTCGTCCAGAACAGTCTCTATCCCCACGCGGGTTCCTTCGATCCGAATGTCATCGGGTCCTATCGTTTCCAGAGACACCCACCCATGTCGTTGCCTGCTGGCGAACGACAGGGTGGGTGCTCTTGGAAACGAGAAATTCAAAATAATCTTCTAATTGCATCGCCCTCTCCTTTTTACAATTGTTAATGGAAAATTGTTAATCATTAATTCTCCATTAACAAATCACCATTCTCAAAGAGTTGATTCCAGGATATGTTGGAAATGGACTACATCTTGGCGGGGGTCGGCGTAAGTTACCTTCAGTTCGATCCGATCGCCCGGTTCGACAGAATTAGTAAAACGCATGCCCAACTCCAGACCCAGTTCTTCCAATAATACTAGGGCCAGATTATCATCTTCTCGCAGCCAGCGCAGCACTAATCCTTGCCATACCCGATCGGGATTACGTCGCAGATATTCCAAACCCCAGTAGCGATTTGTCTGGCGTTCTACCCAGACCGCTTCCTGGGCGATCGGGCCAATAGAGACCATCACTTCTCGCAGCTGTTCTTCAGAAAAAGGCAGGGGTTCTCCGCGCAAATGGGCCTTCAATTGAAAATGAGTCAACAGGTCAGTATAGCGGCGGATAGGGGAGGTTACCTGAGTGTAGCAATTCAAGCCTAAACTGGCATGACGACTTGGCGTGATACTCATTTCACTTTTCGGCATGCAGCGGCGGATGGCCGAGGCCCGGACTGGTCCTGCTGGTAATAGTAGCAGTTCTTCTGCTGGCGGCAACTCCGGTTGCGGTTGACCCCGAAAGGGTAAGGGGAGATTGTGGGTTTGACCGTAGCGGGCCGCTACTTCGCCCCCCAGAATCATCATTTCGGCCACGGTGCGCCGGGACACCGAGTCCTCTAACACCTCGATGGTGATTTCATCATCTTTGACTTTAATTGACGCCTCTGGCATGGAGATATTGATTGCCCCTTGAGAGTCGCGCCATTGCTTGCGCAGTTGCGCCGCCGAGGCGATCGCCTCTATTTCCGGTTCCGCCTTTACCCCCAGTTGCAGCATTTCATCGACATCATCGTAGGTGAGGCGATAGGTTGGTTTAATCAGGCTAGCGTGGATGCTATAATCTTGCACGGCCCCTGTCTTATCCAGGACCACGCCAAAGCTAACGGCACAGCAAATTTTCCCCTGAACCAGACTCATCAGGCCCGTTGCCATCTCTGCGGGAAACATGGGTATCATTCCCGTCGGCAGATACATCGTCGTTCCCCGGCGTCTCGCTTCCAAGTCCAACTCATCTCCTGGGGACATCCATCGGGTCGGGTCAGCAATATGGATCCACAGTCGCTGCTGACCATCGGACAACTCTTCCCAACTCAAACCGTCATCTATTTCCTTCGTGCTTTCATCATCAATGGTGTACACCTTGAGATGGGTGAGGTCTAAGCGATTAGTGTCTAGATCGGCAGGCTTGGCATTCAGATAGCATTGAACCACTTCCAGTACCTTTGTAGAGAACTCTGTTGGTATTTGACTCCGCCGCAGAAACAGGTTTTCATGGAGACTCCACAGCTCTAATTCTACCAATAGGTCGAAAGCTGCTTGGGGAGTTTGCGGGCGTTTTAGGACTCTCAGAGTTTCCGTCGCCACCGGGGCCGGTTTGAAACCCTCTGTTACCCCGCCCTTGGCCGCCAACTGTTCTAAGGCTTCTAAACGGGGGCGATCGCTACTTTCCCACTCTACCACCTCACCTGTTAAAGCCTGCTGCAGGCGAGCCAAAAATTCCTGGGACTCCTGCTGGCGCTGATGGGCCACCTCCTGCTGGTGTTTTAGTTCCGCCACCATCGCTACTGGACGGGGTTCGTAGCGATCGCCCTTTTGTTTGAAATACAATTTATCCCTACAGAGCATACAATAGGCTGCATAGCATTGGGCCGGACTTGGCTCTGAAAATAGCAGCTGTGCCATCCCTTGGGGGTCGATCGCTTCGGAATCTTCCACCAGTAACTCCCAGGCCAATTCTATACTTGAGGGGTCTATGTAAGTTTCCACTTCCCCCATGAAGCCCCCTATTTCTGCCGGTTTATATGTCTCCCCCTCCACCTCATAGCTTACCTGCTGCGGTTTGAGCGAATGGGCCTGACCTCGTTCATCTACCACGATCCAGTTTTTTTTGCCCTCTGGACGGTCTGCTACTGCCAGACGTCGGTCTCCTTGCAGCCTAAATTCTATCAGCCTTCCCTTTTCCAGAGCCATATTCTAGTTAGCCATAGCGTTTGCCACTAGCTTAGCCCAATTTGGGATTTTCTCTCATGCGTAGGACAGCTTTCGCTGTCCCACATATTTACGCTTCCTTATTCACGAAAGGCAACAGAGCCAAAATTCTAGCACGCTTGATTGCTTGAGTCAAGTCTCTTTGTTGCTTACAAGTCAGACCCGTTATCCGACGCGGCAATATTTTTCCGCGTTCGGTTAGATATTTCCGTAACAGATCTACATCTTTATAGTCGATCGGGTCTTTTGGTGAAATGGGGGAAACGCGGTTGCGATAGAAACCTGCCATATCAGTTGTCCTTTGCTAATTGTCAATTGCTAGGGGTAGTACAGACTATACTACTTGATTTCCTTGTGGACCGTGTGCTTGTTACAGTGGGTACAGAACTTTTTCAGTTCTAACCGGGCTGTGGTGTTACGGCGATTCTTGGTGGTGGTGTACCGGGATACTCCTTTCGATCGCTTATCAGTGTTAGTGCGACACTCAGTGCATTCGAGGGTCACGACCAGACGGACATCCTTACCCTTTTTTGCCATTTTCCCTTTTTGATCTAGAATTTAACGCAATTTCTCATTTTCGCACATCCCGGCCCTGGCTGCACCCATCTATGGCTGCGCCAAGCTGCGCGTTCGACGCGATGCCCTTCAGGGCGAGTAAGTCCAGGTCTAGGGAGTAACCCCGGCGGGTGCCGACTACAATAGTATCCGCGATCTGGTCGTGGAAAGCTTGCCTGAGTTACACCCGCGACATAGGCAAAACCACAGTCTACCAGCACAGGAATCATCAGCAGGCATTCACCGGAGAAAGGTAGTAAATGCCAATCACAGCTCACATGGCCCCAGTCCCGATTTTATGGCTGCGCTCCCGTGAGGGATACGGTCGTTTCCGGGAGCACCCACCCTGTTGTGTCGCATCCTGCGCATAACATAGGTGGGTGCGCAGGAAACGAAAGTCCGCAGACCGTGGATGCCCTCTCGCTGGCATAGCAGCCCTGCGAGGAAAAAGTCAATGCCAATCGCTGATTGGCAGCCATAGGCGGCACTCCGACGCCACAGCGGTACTCTGGCAAGGCGAGTATAAGCCGGTTCATTCAGCATCTTGGGAATTACGAACTATAAAAATGTTACCAGTACTTCAAGCGGAAACGATCATTTTAGACTTGGTGCAACCCCTGTCCGGACAGGAGGATGTAGAAGTATTAAACTCGCCTGATGTCAGGGGTCGCATTTTAGCTGCCCCGGTAAGCAGTAACCTGGACTTTCCCCACTGGGATAACTCGGCGATGGACGGGTATGCGGTGCGGTTTGCGGATGTAAGCAGTTGCAATGCCGAACATCCTGCTGTCTTAGAAGTTGTCGAAGAAATTCCCGCAGGATATCAGCCTCAACGTACCATTGGCCGGGGACAAGCAGCCAGAATTTTGACTGGTTCGATGATGCCCGATGGTGCGGATACGGTGGTAATGCAGGAAGAAACGAAACGAGAGGGTACGCGCTTGTTTATCTTCTCTTCTCCAGAGTCGCCGCAAGCATTTGTACGACATCAAGGTGCTTTTTACCAGGCGGGAAACCCCTTGTTAATGCCAGGAATAGCTTTAAATGCCCCGGAAATTGCGGTGCTAGCAGCGGCCCAATGTACCCAAGTTCCCGTTTACAGGCGTCTCCGGGTAGGGATTTTATCTACGGGTAGCGAGTTGGTAAGGCTAGAACAACCTTTACAACCCGGTCATATTGTAGATTCTAATCAATATGCTTTGGCAGCTTTAGTCCGGCAGGCCGGTGCTATTCCCCAAATGTTAGGTATTGTCCCAGACGATCGGGAGGCAATTCAAGAGGCGATCGGGTCGATCTTGCCCGAGGTTGATATAGTACTATCATCTGGGGGAGTTTCCGTGGGAGATTACGACTATGTAGAGCAAATATTATCAACTATGGGGGCAGAAATTCAAATTAAATCTGTTGCGATCAAACCAGGCAAACCTCTGACAGTAGCAACATTCAAGCAACCCCATTTTGTGTTATACTTTGGTTTGCCAGGAAACCCCGTGTCCGCCTTGGTAAGTTTTTGGCGGTTTGTCCGACCGGCAATAAAAAAAATGTCAGGACTGGCCCGAGGATACTTACCAGAGTTTGTCCAGGCGGTGACCCAGAATGAATTGCGTGCAGGTGGCAAACGAGAAACCTATCTGTGGGGGACATTGCATTTGTCAGAGAATGAATGTGAATTTGAGTTGGCAACAGGCAGTCATAGTTCTGGTAATTTGATTAATCTAGCAGGAACGAATGCTTTAGCGGTTGTGCCAGTGGGAGAACGGGCGATCGGGCCGGGTTCTGTAGTGCGGGTGTTACGCATGTAGTGTAGGGCACGCTCCGGGAACCCGGAGCTGCCCACCATCCCGGTAGAGATAGCGCAGCGTGTTCCCAGGCGGGAGCCAGGGAACGAGGATGGTATCATAGCTAAAATACATGAAAAATAATGCTTAACTTGAGTTAGCAGAGGAAGGGAAAGCAATGAAAAAGATCGTAGACTGGAGTAAGCCTGTGGTTTGCTGGACAATAGTGGCGATCGCCTCCATGCAGGGGACTGCGTTGAGTCAAGTCCAGAGGGTAGCGGTATCCCCTGGGAGCTTGATGTCCCCCTCCCGCACGGCGAAACCCGGGGGACATCATCTGAGCCGTACCCAGGGGGATACCGCACAGGCATTTCCGGGAAAATGCGCGATGGCGAGAGAGGAGATATTTGTGTACAACTCCCCTGCTACCTCGGGACAGAGAATTAGAAGTCTGGGTCCGTCTGAACAGGTCGCCTTGGCAGATGAGGGGATGAATGGATGGATAGCGATCGATTCTCCGATCAAGGGGTTCGTACAGATAAAAAACCTGAAACCATGCAGCCCGATCGGGGAATGCCGGGCTGCCAAACAGGGGATATTTCTGTACGACAAACCTGACAGTTCGGGACGAAAAATTAGAAGCATACTGACTAACGAAGAAGTTACCATTGCCGGGACGAATGAGAATGGTTGGATAGCGATTAGTTCCCCGGCGAACGGGTTTGTCCAGACGGTGGACCTGAAAAGCTGCGATAATACGCGCAGCGTGGGAGGCAATCGGCCCCCTGGGGAGAATACAGGATCCTGTCGCCGAGTTACAGACCTTGTGGAACGTGTGGGTAGGGGACTGAATATCCGGGCACAACCCAACACTGAATCTGATATTATCGGATCCTTGCTTGCAGGAGATATAGTCAGACTCAAAAGCACCGAGAACAGGGTAGATCCAACGGGGCGGAACTGGGTGGCGATCGCATCCCCTCAAGAAGGGTGGATATCTGAGGGGTTCCGGGACTCCGAGGGGAGAAATCTGGAAGCAGCTGCTTGTCCGCGTTAATTCCAATATCTTAAAAAGGATCGGATATAAGATGAGCAAAACGGTTTCGTTAGCGTCGTCAATAGAGAGGAAAAGCAAAAAGCAGTTGGGAGAGTACGCCGGGAAGGTTCTCCCGATCGTGAATGTGGCTTTCTACTTTCGATGCCTACCGTTCCGGGCATTCCCAGGCTTCGCCGTGGGAGGGAGAAAGAATAGAAAAAATAGGCGTAAGATAGAGCAGATAATGCCATAATTTTAGAGGATAATGAAAGCTTAACGAAAAATGATTTTAGTCTGTTTTAAACCGACTCATACCGAGTTACCTGGGGACCGCCTGGTAACGCGGGGTTTGAACCAGTCGTTTCCGGGAGCACCCACCAGGTTGTGTCGCATCCTGCGCACAACATGGGTGGGTGCTCCGGAAACGAGAGGCGGGTTAACGGGAAAAACCGACAATTCACAATTCACAATTCACAATTTTCAATTCACAAATGAAGAACATTGCAATAATTGGGTGTGGTTACGTAGGGACAGAAATGGCCCGCTATTGGCATCAGTTAGGATATGTGCTGACTGTAACCACGACGACACCAGATCGGGTGGCAGAATTAGAAGCAGTAGCCCAAGGAGTGGTAGTTGTCAAAGGAAATGATGCGATCGGGCTGCGATCGGTGTTAGAAAAGCAGGATACTGTCCTAGTGACGGTGGGTGCTGCTAATCGCCAAATGTATGCAGAAGCGTACCTAGAAACGGCCCAAACTCTCGTATCTGTGCTGAGGGAAGTTCCCAGGGTCAGACAAGTGATTTATACGGGAAGCTATGGGGTTTACGGGGACAAAGATGGGGCGTGGGTAGATGAATCATCACCTGTTGCGCTGAAGAACGAGAATATCCAAATTCTCTGCGATACGGAGAAGGTGTTACTGTCAGCAGCAAGGGAAAACCTGCGGGTTTGTATTCTCCGCCTGGGGGGAATTTACGGTCCCGGACGGGAAATTATCAAGATATTTCGTCGCGCTGCTGGTACGACTCGTCCTGGAAAGGGCACGGAGGCAACAAATTGGATTCATTTGGATGATATTGTGGGGGCGATCGCCTTTGCCGACGATCGGCAATTGGAAGGCATATACAACTTAGTGGATGACGAACATTTGACCAATAGAGAATTTCTGGACAGGGTATTTGCCAAGCATAGCTTACCGAATGTTACCTGGGATGCCAGGAGTAAGCGATCGTATAATGCCTGGGTATCGAATCAGAAGATCAAAGCAGCGGGTTATCAGCTAATTCATCCCCAAAGGATGGTTTAATGGTATTGTAGAATATGTCAGAATTGAGGAGAGTTAGACCAACGTTCGACCAAGCACAATTACAAACCTGGACTACAAACTTGGACTACGAGTCTGCTGGCACCCGCTGCAATTTAGCGCCCAACTGTTGCAGCTTCAGATCCAGCCTCTCATAACCCCGATCCATGTGATGTAACCCCTCAATCCGAGTTGTTCCTTCTGCGGCCAGTCCTGCTAGCACCAATGCCGCCGAAGCCCTTAAATCCGTTGCTACAACTGGCGCTCCTGATAACATCGGCACTCCCCGGATCGCAGCATTATTTCCTTTCACTCGAATATCTGCCCCCATGCGATTTAACTCCGCTGCGTGACGCATCCTGTTCTCAAACACCGTTTCCGTCATCACGCAACTCCCCCGAGACAAGCTCAGTAATGCCATAAATGGAGCTTGCATATCCGTAGGAAAACCTGGATAGGGCTGAGTTTCAATGTCCGTGGCCCGGTGATTTTCTGCTGGCACGATTCGCAGCTGGTTGGGAGCAACTGCGATCGTTTCTGCCCCCATAGCTTGCAGTTTCGCGATTATGGGGGTGATATGCTCTGGCACCACTGGAGCTAAACTGATGGGTGAGTGGGTAATTGCCCCTGCTATTAAAAATGTTCCTGTCTCAATCCGATCGGGAATGATTGTGTAATCTGTCGAGTGGAGTTTGGCTACACCTGAGATGGCGATCTTTTTCGTCCCCGCACCCTGAATTTTCGCCCCCATTGACTGGCAGAAAGCCGCCAAATCTATCACTTCGGGCTCTTGAGCCGCATTTTCGATCGTCGTTTCCCCCTCTGCTAGGGTAGCAGCCATCATCAAGGTTTCCGTCGCCCCCACGCTAGGGTAATCTAGATATATTTTGGCACCTTTTAATCCTCCTGGAGGGGCATAGGCATGGACCATCCCGCCATTGATTTGCACCGTCGCCCCCATCCCTTGCAAACCCCTGACATGGAAGTCCACTGGCCGCGCACCGATCTCGCAGCCCCCTGGTAGGGGGACCCGGGCTACTCCCAGGCGAGCTAGGATCGGTCCTATACAGAAGAAACTGGCTCTCAGCTGGCTGACTATTTCGTAGGGAGCGCGATCGGAGCTAATCTGACTGGCATTGATATCTAAAATATCCCCCTGCCGTTCGATTTTTACTCCCAAAGCTTCCAGTATTTGACTCATCCGATTTATGTCCACCAAGGATGGCACATTCTGCAGACGACAATCTTCCGGACAAAGCAATGCTCCCGCCACGATCGCCAGGGCTGCGTTTTTGGCCCCGCTGATTTTTACCTGTCCCTGTAATTGGGATTTCCCCCAAATCTCCAACACTGACCGATCGGCCTCCAATGCTTCTCCGGGGGGGGTTGATAGTTTCTGCGTGGGATTAATAGGTCTATCCTCCGTTACTTAACTTTATCTGTACCATAACTTTTCTCTTCGCTTCTGATTCTACCGGAAAACTTGCATAACGGGACTTTGAGATTTTCTCAGGCAAAAAACGGCTTCTTAGCTTACGGGGTGTGGGTAAAACGTCGAAGGGTATCAAATGGCTGAAACCCGCTCGCCTGGGTCGAGGGAGACCAGGGAGACCCCACTGTGGCTCTGTGAAAGGGTTTGATGCCTCGTTACCTGGCTCCGCCTGGTAACGCTTACGCCTATTTTTTCTTCTTCGTCCCGATAAAAATGTCTTGACGCCTTTCATTCTGACGATCTGTGCATTCCCAGATCTGTGCTGCGATCGCCAACCGCTACCAATCCCGGAAGTTCGTGTAGATACTTGACCCTAACATCGCGACTAATGTCATTGCGATTTTTTTCGCGTTTTTCGCTTGCGCAGCGTGGCAACCTTCCTGCGCGGGCTAGATTACATTAAAGAGATAGTCCAGATCGGGGGGTGTAATTAAAAGTGACACTTAGGCATTATTAACCGGTCCGGGGGTTTTACCTCTGTATGACCGGCGGTATCAGATCTCCGCCAGTGATGGCCAGTGGATGGAACCACTTCTTAGGTGAATTCTGCCTTGACCCTTGAGATTTTTTTACCCTTATGTTATATAATTATTATAGCAGTTCTCAGATTAATGTGATATGCGATTGGTGAGATTGCTTCGGGGGGTTAACTCTATGAAAGCATAAGTTGAGCGCGGTCATCCCCCTCGCAATGACTTGCTAGGCGATCGAAAATATACCACATCAATTTGAGAAATGCAATATAAGTTTACTATGGAGCTAAAGTCCTATGTCTGAATTCATGAATCATAATCAAACGGTTGAACTAACCAGTAGCGCTTATGAATTAGCTCTAAGATTGCAGGCTCATCCCAATATATCAGCTCGTGTTTTATCTATTTTAGATCTTGTTGAAAATCCGGATGATAATTGTGAAACAGCGAGCTTTGCGGAATTAGAAGTTGTCTCGGAACTCCAAAAACTGGGAAATGATGCTCTTCAAGATTGGGCCAATTCCCAAGAGAAAAAAAAAGCCTTAGCTTGTGAGAAATCTCCTGAGATGCGCCGTCAGAGAAAAAAGCAACTATATTGGTATAGCCTGTTCGGAACTATCCAAGTTATAGAACAAACATTTATTTGCGTAAAAACGGAAAAAGTATTTAGACCGTTTTCATCATCGGCCCAAATACATTGTCGAGGTTATTCTTTACCATTACAACGAGCAATTACAGATTTTGGAGCCGATGTATCTTTTGGAAAAATCCCTGAAAAGCTCAAAGAACATTACGGTATAACTGTACCGATTAGTTCGGCACAAGCGATTACTCAAAAACATGCACATGCGGTTAAACTATCTCAAAATTTAGCATCCGAAATCCCCCATCGAGATGGAGTAGATCAGATAATTACAGAAATGGATGGCACGATGATTCCAATTGTGAACACGACGCCAGCAACCGATGATGTTCAAATTGTCGATCGCCGAAAAAACCGAAAGCTTAGTTGGAAAGAAGCTCGCCTATCACTTGTGGAAATTCCTGGCCAAAAACAGTCACTTATTGGAGGTACAGTAGGTACTGTTAATGATGCAGGAAACCAATTACTGCATAGTGCAATTCGGGCTGGTATAGGTAGCAATACTAAAGTTCATGCCATTGGAGATGGAGCCAGTTGGATTGTTAATCAGGTAAGGCGCTTGTTTGGAGAACGTGCTAGCTATCTAATAGATTTTTATCATCTGTGTGAATATTTAGCCGCCGCTGCTCCTGGAAATGAACAGCAACAAAAAAAATGGTTGAAACAACAAAAGCAAGATCTCAAAAAAAATCAGCTCCTCAAAGTATTAAAGAATTTATCAACTCGTATGGAACCAGAACATCTAGCTGATAAATTTGCTCCCGTCCGAGTTTGTACACGATACATCAAAAACCGGCTTGAATACTTAGACTACAAAAGTGCTATTGATGCTGATTTACCAATTGGCTCTGGAGAAATTGAGAGCGCACATCGTTATGTAATTCAAAACCGTTTGAAATTAACAGGTTCTTGGTGGACAGTTGAAAAAGCTGATGATATGTTAGCTTTAAGGATATTAAGAGTTAATAATGATTGGCAATCCTATTGGTTCAATTATTATCAAGAGACTCCCCTCATCGGCGCCGTCTAACAGTTATTGAGACTCTCACCAGTCACCAGACGACCATCATTTTTCTGCCATGAGAGCGCTCTGAACATATATATAGCATTTATCAAATAAGTGTGATATTTGGGTAAATCGCTGAAAACCTTATCCTGTCTGAATTTCATCGCACCATGTTATATCACATCAATTTGAGAAACGCAATAATATAAATCTCGGGGGTCAATATTGCCAGATATTCACTGGCGATATTAACGCTTGATCCTACCAATTAGTTTTGATGACATCGCCGGTTCATGATTGAGTGTCACTTTTAATTACACCCCAGATCGGGTCAAACATGGGTGGCCTGAAAACTATGCTGGTCCTCAGGCGATCGCCTATCGCCTTGAGCGAACGCCACCGATATTTTAACCTCCCCAGTGAGTCAGAGCAACTCTCAGAGCTCCTCAACGCGACCACTCATCTCTTCGGGCGTAAAATTCTCATAAATCTCGATCGGGCGACGGATGATTTGACCAATCGATCGAGTCCTCGGGCAACAAAATTTTCGCAACTGTCCCTTGCCAGACAAGCGCCTGCAACAGAGAGCCTATAAAATCGGTCAAGCTCTCGCCGGTAGATTCGGCATGGCTCTATCAATGGTTTTTTGGGATACAAAATTGCTCATGCATAGCCTATGAATTTTTCGGCTTAGTCAAAGTGACATTTAACTTATTAACTCAACTTCACAGAGATATAATTACTCACTGGTTAAGTCTAATTAGATGGTCTCTAGCCTTGATCTCAGAGAATTAGCTCCAATAGTAACCCATTTGAGGGAGACGCTGACAATTGTAGGAGTTTTGGGATAAGATAATAGTACAGCCAAGCAAGCGCTTTAGCGCTTACTACGAACCGATCTTCCTATACCGAATGACATGCAAATACCTACTCAATGTAAAGATGTATATGATGGCGAGCAAATACCAACATTGTATGATTATCCGGTTAGAGATATGACAGATATTAACATTTGTCGAGACTATTGATAATAATAGAAAAAGAAGATTTTGATGCAACTGTTTGTGGTGCAGCGTTTATAGCTAGAGCAGTGATGAGGATGGTAGCAGAACATCGCTCAATAGATTTTGAAATTAAAATTCCAACAGAACTGGCTCTCACATTCTTTGCTTGCGGCTTCCTCACGCAGTCAGATTACGATATCCTGGTAAGAGCAATTGAGATATCAGACCGCGCGATCGGGCGAACATGAAAAAGTATCAGTTGAAGCAAATTTTGCTCGCCAAGCTGTTGAGATGGTGCAGCGTCTTTATAGCTGACATTCGCAACTTATGGGAGGCCACCATCTAGAGCGTTAATCCAGTAAAATTATAGCTAAAATAACAATGTTTTTAGTCGGTTGAAACTTAGATATTGCACCTGTCGCAACAGGCCGCCTTTGGTAAAAACCGTCCCCTAAGCCGTCAAGTCCACAAAGCGTACACCAAATCCTTTCTCTATAAGGTTTTCAGTCGGTTTTCAACCGACTATGACGCGGGGGGCGTCGGGCGGGATGACAGCGAAGTCAGGGAATTATTACGAACAGATCGATCGCACCTATGGTAATCAAAGTCCAACCTCACCATCTCCAAGCAATACAAGGGGACGCGGAAAGTAGGTATCCGTCAGAATGCTGTGGCTTGCTATTGGGTAAAATGTCCGGAGATGTCAAAACTATCAGAGAAGTCTTGCCAACGGAAAACAGCTGGGATGACAGCGTCGCCGAGACTTTCAGTGAAATTACTGGGTCAGGGAAACTGGGTACGACGAGACGCGAACGATACTCCATCGCCCCCGACACCCTACTCAAAGTCCAAAAACAAGCACGCGATCGCGATCTGGACATCATTGGCGTCTATCACTCCCACCCGGACCACCCGGCAGTACCATCAGAGTTCGATCGGGCGATCGCCTGGGAAGAATACTCCTATATAATAGTATCAGTCCTTCAAGGAGAGGCCGCAGACCTCCGCAGCTGGTGTCTGGATGGCGATCTCCAATTCCAACCGGAAAAAATCCTTAAGATAGAATCAAGCTAGAGTACAAGCCTGGTTAAAAGTTAAAACTCGACACAGGGCAATAATCATCATTATCGCTATGCTCAATCCCAATCTGGAGGAAATCCAGCTCACCAAAGAAGAATACGAACGATACTCCCGCCATCTGATAGTGCCAGAAATCGGACTGGAAGGGCAAAAACGGCTTAAAGCGGCCAGCGTCTTGTGCATTGGCACTGGCGGACTCGGTTCGCCCCTGCTGCTATACCTGGCAGCAGCGGGAGTAGGACGCATCGGCATTGTAGATTTTGATGTCGTGGATAGTTCCAACCTGCAACGTCAGGTGATCCATGGCACCTCTTGGGTAGGGAAACCCAAAATTGAATCTGCCAAAAATCGGATTCACGAAATCAATCCCAACTGCTTGTTGCACCTGTACAATACCCGCATCAGTTCTGAAAACGCCCTGGAAATCCTCGAACCTTATGACATTGTAGTGGATGGCACGGATAACTTCCCCACCCGCTATCTGGTGAATGACGCCTGCGTGCTGCTGAATAAACCCAACGTCTATGGTTCGATTTTCCGGTTTGAAGGTCAAGCAACAGTCTTCAACTACGAAGACGGTCCCAACTACCGCGACCTCTACCCCGAACCCCCACCGCCGGGAATGGTGCCATCCTGTGCAGAAGGAGGGGTTTTAGGGATTTTGCCCGGGATAATTGGTGTCATCCAAGCAACAGAAACAGTCAAAATCATCACGGGTAAGGGTACGACCCTCAGCGGACGCCTGCTGCTGTATGATGCTCTGAATATGACATTCCGGGAACTGAAATTACGACCCAATCCCGAACGTCCCGCGATCTCGAAATTAATTGATTACGAACAATTCTGTGGAATTCCCCAAGCAAATATGGAAGCAGCAAAACAACAAGCCGAAATCGGGGAAATGACCGTCACTGAACTCAAGCAATTGATGGATAGTGGCGCAGATGATTTCGTCCTGGTGGATGTTCGCAACCCCCACGAGTACGAAATTGCGAAGATTCCCGGTTCGCAGCTAGTGCCATTACCGGACATTGAAAGCGGTGCAGGTGTCCAGAAGATTAAAGAAATCCTCAACGGTCACAAGTTGATTGCTCACTGTAAGATGGGTGGGCGTTCTGCTAAAGCCTTGGGGATTCTGAAATCCGCTGGCATAGAAGGCATTAATGTCAAAGGCGGCATTACAGCCTGGAGTCAAGAAGTCGATCCATCAGTGCCCCAGTATTAAGCATGTAGGTGGGCTTCGCCCACCTGTCACCCTGGGATCTCGATCCCCAACATGTAATAATAATCATAGGAGTCCGTACTGGTCTATTCGGTCTGGATCCTGTAAGATAAGTTGAGGATATACTGCGCGATCGCACTACCCGGCGGACATCGCTGTCCCATCATTACTCTTCTTGCCCCTGGGTAGGGGCAGTCAGTCAGGTTTTCTTCGAGCATTGTCCTGAATTATCAAGTCTAAAACATTTTCTCGATCCCAGATTAATTTGTATCTAGCTATTAAGCATCAACGCACGATAACCAGCAAGAACAAAGTGGCGAATGTGCTGCGCACACGCTACGCGATCGGCGGTCACAGCATCTATCAAACCATTTTCCTGTATAACAACGAAAGAAATGCAGTCAGTCAGACCCTATGTTTTATCTGGACGACTGCTAAAGCTGTAAAGCACGGGTTAAAAGCTGCGTATCCACACTGACAACACGGATATTGGCTGTCTGATAACATTGTTGGATAAACTGAACCGCTGCCTGTGCGTGTCTAAGAGCATTGCCAATTTCTGTTAACACTGCTATGGCTACACGCTCCGGGCCCCCTCCGCTACGCAGTGCGCGATCAGTTATCCATACCTCAGCAGCAGATGTGTACGCGGCAGCAATGCTACTGCTCGATCGTGATACCGATCGCGTTGGTTGAACAAAGCTTGGATAAAAACTGTATCTAGCAGTAGACGATCTCCATTCATGGGCTATAGTTTATTCTATGGCTACGCCACGCTGCGCGATCGGTGTTCCATACAAATAATGGTCATGCTCGATCGACCAATCTAGTGGTGCTTCAACAGTTCCAGTAAAAGCCTTTAGTACATCCCAAGCATCCTCTGTACTCTCAGATTCAGTAGATATCGTAATAACATAACGCTTGCCAAGTTGCATATTTAGTGGTGTATCTGGCCGTAGCACCTGACCATCAAATACAGCCGTAACTATTTGACTCATCGTTTTACCTTTTCTCCATATTAACCATTTTGCTTAATTATATCGTAACAGTAGGAAACAGAATTACGTTCTGCCATCGCTGCAACTAAAGCTTCGTAAGCCGACCAATTTTGTTTAATTAAAGTGCGGGCTTGTAAAGCAGCTGATCGCTCCTTCGTAGCACATTCTTTCAAAGTCCGCCCTAGCTGTTCCGTCCAAATGGTTCTCAATTTTTGTAAGTCATCTGCTCCCCCTTCGGCATTACCATATACTAGGGTTTCCCCTACGCCCCCTGCCATCCACACAGCACAATAGCGATCGAACAACTGGGCCGATAATTTCCCCTCCTCTAGCTGTGATGCCAATTCTGCATCAGAGAAGGAGACACCGCCAACACCTGGTTTTCCTTGCTGAAAAGCTTCCCAGGGACTGAGAGTATAGCCTGTAATGGGAATTTCTAATAGGTAAGCAACCAGGAAATGTCCCGCCTCGTGCCGCACCACCCGATCGCGATGTTCCGGTGATAAATTAGCTAGTAAACCCAGTACCAGAGTGCCACCTTTCCCCTCAAACCTGAAGCTGTCCAAAGTAGCAATTCCCAACAGCGTCAAAACCGCGATCGCGGGCACTGCTGGCGGCAAATTAATCGCAGGTCCCAGCAGAACCGACATAGTCATCAGAAAAACAGAAATGGCAATTAAATTCAGGGCCGTTTTATTCATTTTTTATTGCTCATGGTTCATTGCTAATTGCTAATTGCTCTTAAAATTACAACATCCAAATTACAACTGGCAACATACAACTTACAACTGATAACACTATTTTTGGCGATCCTTATAAAATGTTTCTAAGCTATGCCGATCGCCCGTAAACCGCCAATGCCAAGGTTCATAACTCACGCCTTGGGGATTATTACGTGGGAAAGACAGCTCAAAACTAAAATAAGCAGCATTAGCCTGAAGCCACTTAAAAGCAGCTGTACGTTCAAAGTTATGACTCAGGTGAGTTGCTGGGACATTACCATCTCCAATATCGACAGCATAACCCGTGTGATGTTCGCTGTAGCCAGGAGGCGCACTAACTTCCGATCGCTCAGTTGACACCTGTCCCCGCTGTGCCTTAATCTGAAAAAATAAATACTCCTGGTCGGCGAGGGAGCGAAAACCAGAAATTGGCACCAGGTTAACCCCTTCCATCCGCGCCGCATCGACCATCGCCAGAAACTCTGCCGCCGCAGCTTTGCGCAGCTTCAAGCTGCCATCTGCTACGATCGGGGCAAGTTCCGATCCTGTTGCTTCGGAATAGGGAAAATGTTTTAGCAACGCATCTGTTGCTGGAGTGGTAGTTTTCGCAGGTGATATAATTGCTTTGGTCACCGATGACTTGGTCTCCTCCGTTGCTTCTGGGACAACTTCGAGTAATTGTACCTGTGAAGCTTGCCAGGTAAACCAGGAAATAGAACCAACTGCGATCGCCACCACTCCCACCAAGCTACCAATAATTACTATCCCCAAGGTCGAGGGATCCCGCCTGTTTTGGGGTTCTCTAGACGGAATAGCATCCCGTAACGCCTCGGGAATATCATCAACCGTTGAAATCTCTAGGGGTATTAAACTAAGCAAGATTGTCGCCAATCCTGCTCGTCTTCAAAACCGGACGTGAGATTTTCACCTCATCCGGCTCCTCGGCCTTCCTATCCCGTTTCCGGGTGCGGCTCTCAGTACTGCCATCTATTCTCGTTTTCTGATGATGGCAATAATCATGGAGCAGTTGTAGATTATCGTACCTGTCCTTACCGCCTAATGATTTCGGCAGGATGTGGTCAACTTCCCACTTGTCTCCTTCTATAAACAGCATTCCACAGTGTTCGCATTTACCTTTTTGTTTGCTCATGAGCTTAATCACTCTCGAGCTTACTAGGGGGCTCTTGCGTAATCTTTTGCTCCAGTACACGAGATTTCCATCCATCGGGCTGGCTGCTCCTTTCACTTTTACGTGTCGTATGACTTCCGTATCGGAGTGTAGGAGTAGTTTTATCCCCGTTTTATCCATGAAGTTCCACTGTCGGCTGCCTTCAGCTTTCCAGTATTTCTTCGCTACCCATGTGTCCGCCTTATTTGGATGCCTTCTTTTGCCCCATTTCCATATTATATCCCACAGGTAGTTATCCAGTTCTCCGAATACCTCCTTGCTTACCACCGTTCTGTGATAGTTGCACCATCCCCGGATTATTGGGTTCAGTCTGCTTATCAGTGCGGCCTGTGGCGCAGCCTTATGATTGTCTATCACAGTCTTCAACTTTTCTTTGTGGGCCTTTATGGATTTGTCGTTTGGCTTTATTAGGGTTTTGTATCCTTTCCCGGTTTTTCCACTTCGGTATTTTCCTACCTTGTATTGGCGGATGTTGATTCCAAGGAAATCAAAACCTGGCTTATCCCCCTCAAGTGTGTGGACTATTCGTGTTTTTTCGGGTCTCAGTTCCAATCCTATTTTGCCTAACCACTTGCTGATGACCTCTTTTGCCGCATCAATGACCTTCCGGTCTTTATGCATTATTACAAAGTCGTCCGCGTATCTCACTACTCCTAGTTCTTTTTGCTTTACTACGTTTCCGGGCACGATTTTTCTTACCTCTGTTTCCATCCCATGTAGTGCTATATTTGCTAGCAGAGGGGATATTACTCCACCCTGTGGTGTCCCTGCATAGGTTGGTTGGTATTCGCGCCGGTCCATCACCCCGGCCTTTAGCCATTCACGGATTTTCTTCCGTATTGGTGTGGAGTTATTCAGTTTTTCGAGTAGTGTGTTGTGGTCAATTTTATCGAAGCATTTTGCAATATCCGCATCCAATACCCATTTGGGTTTTTGACTGATGCTTTTGAATATTGCTTCTATAGCATCGTGGCATCCTCTACCTGGTCTGAACCCGTAGGAGTTCGCCTCAAACACCGCTTCCCATTCGGGCTCTAATGCTATCTTGACTAATCCTTGTAGGGCTCTGTCATAAATCGTGGGTATCCCTAATGGCCTTTTTTCATCTTTGCCGGGTTTAGGTATCCATACCCTGCGGGTCGGTTTGACCTTTTTTCCGTCATTGATTCTTAGCTGCCTCACCAGTGGCTGTCTTTCGGAGGGCTTTAGCGCAACCACGCCATCTACTCCTGCCGTTTTCTTTCCCTGATTCTGTTGGGTTACCTGTCTCACCGCAATCATCTTTGCGGACCATGACCTCGTGAGTAATCCTTGGAGCTTGCGTACTAGCTGTTTGTTTCCACGTTGAGCCGCTCTGTAGATACGCTTTTGAATCTTGAATACGTTCTTTTTTAGCTTTCGCCAGGGGACCGCATTCCAGTCATATACTTTCCTTTCGGACGTACACCGTGACATATGAAATTCTACTAACCTCCACATTTTGGTTAACCGTGAGGGCGTCAGCTTATCCTATCCATTACAGATAGGCATGCTTCTCCTCTCAATCTTTCCCAGTTGTGACCTGCTAATGTGTTGCAGATGTTGCGCCTTCGGTGGCTACTCGACTATCGACCTAATCGAGAGTACATCAACTGGTTTATCTCGTTCCTGCCGATGATTGTTTGTGACCTTAGAAGGTGTCCATACGTCGGGTTTATTGTCAGTGCTTGTTGGTCAGTGAAAAATCTGCCAACGACCATTATCCTTGCCCTTTTGGGCCCAGTGTATAAGCCTTATTCCACTGGTTTCTGTTGACGACGCTGCAACACTTCGCTTTATGCTCCTCATAGCCACTTGCTCAACGTTGACCGGTTTAGGCTACCAGTCATTGACGCCTTTTCACCCCGCTTTACGGATTGATGCCATCGCTACCGTAGGGGTGATGCTTTTACCCCTGCACCTGGGGAGAAGGACTTGCACCTTCATCATCTCTGGGTTTCACCGGTCCTTTCCAGTGTTACCACCGGTGGTCGGTTAGCCCTGCAAGTTGTCAGGACTAATGATGTCCTGCTAGCGGTCTCGGTTAATAGGCTTGTGACACAGTCATTTGACGCATCATTTTCCATTTTGGACCTTGACGCTAAACGATTCGCACTCTTCATACAGACCAGCTTTATGCATTCCCAGTCACTCTCTCTTGTCAGCACTTTAGTTTATAGGCATTTTACTTGACTTTGGGCATTTTTCGTAGCCGTGTAGCGCCTAGGACAGGCGAGACGCCCGTCCTACGTAATCTTTTGCAGTTCTGGTCTTTCTTCTGGGACGATCGCCCCTTGCACTGGGCATACTTCTATACAGATGCCACAGTCTATACATTTAGGGAAATCTATGAAGTACCAGTCAGTACCCTTAGCATTTTTGCCAGGACCTGGATGAATGCAAGCGACTGGACAGGCATCGACACAATCTGCTACGCCTTCGCAGGTATTAGTAACAATCGTGTGTGGCACTCAATTTCATCTCCTAATTTTGACATTCAATTAGCTGTTCTATTTCCGTCGTGCCATCCCCTTGCACCCAAGCAATGAGGCCGATGCGGCGGTTTTGGGCTACCTGCCGCACTAATTCGGGCGTCTTTGGAGTTTCCAGTTCCACTTCTACGCAAACATTATTTGTTTCTCTAAGTTGCTGGGCGTAGGCAAAAGCCGCCCCATAGGCTTGGGCTGTCACTGGCACCACTAACCAGTCACTAGCGGATATTTCCTTGGGTAACTGACCCCCTGATTGCAGAACGTGATGTAAATCTTCGATGTTGAGACTGAACCCTATACCTGGGTATGTTTCTCCTTGAGGGTGATATAAACCCAAAAGCTGGTCGTAGCGCCCCCCTTGTCCCAACACTCGCCCCCCTTGTTCGCCGACTACTTCAAATACGATGCCCGTGTAGTAGTTGAAGGTTTGAATCAAACTCAGGTCGAGGATTACAGACAAATCTTGGTCTCGTTCCCAGGCTCCCGCCTGGGAACGCTGGCGACTGTCTGCTAGCAGTTCCACCAGGGATTTAAGATTGTTGAGGGTCTCATGTTGGGCTAAATCTAAATCCAGATTCCCCACCCGTTGCAGCACGTCAGCTGGGCGTCCTCGCAAGTCGAATAGCAGCAACGCCCGCTCGCGCAGTTCGGCAGATAGGTCCGAGCTGCACAAGGTCGTGCGATCCAGGTGGGCGATCGCCCAGCGCACCTTTTCTCGTAATGGCATCGGGAAGACCGAAAGCAGCGATCGGGTTAATCGGGCCTCTCCTAAGATTAAATGCCACTTACCCAGAGGCAGTTGATGCAAGCAATCGCAGAGCAAGAGCATTATTTCCGCATCTGCGGCCAAACCCCCTGCACCCAGCAGTTCCACTCCCGCTTGGTAGAACTCTTGCTGCCTTCCGTGAATCCCCTGCCCAGAGCGACGGAACACATTCCCATTGTAGTAGAGGCGCTGAGGATAACCGCTCATGCGGGTCGCCGCCGCCCGGGCTATTGACGCCGTCAACTCCGGGCGCAGTCCCAGTCCCGACTCCTCCTCTGTATTCTCTACTTGAATCACCGTTTCCCGGTCGATCGCCCCACCTGCCATCAGCGTATCCAACCGTTCCAGTGTTGATGTAATTATTTGATGATAGCCCCAGCGATGAAACACCTGCTCCAAGCTGTGTTCCAGCCAGCGTTTCTGGGCTACATCCAGTGGTAGTAAATCTCTTGCACCTGGGGGAGATTGATAAACCATTATTTTTTCTTGCTACCGCCGCCGCCATTTTTAAACCCAAATATGGTGATGCCGCCACCAATGGCTACGCCACGCTGCGCGATCGGACCCTGCTTTTTTCCCCGATTTCCCTGATGACTTGGCCGCTGCCGCTTTTTTCGGGTTGGCCAGGGTTTTCTGTAATTTTTTCTTAGCTACCAATGCCTTTTCATCTTTGGGATTCTATTCCAATCGCGCAGCGTGGCGTTGCCATAGCCTTATTTATATGCACCTTTGCCGCTGTTCCAGGGCTTTTTTGTATGTCTGTTCTATCTCCCTTGCTTGGGCTAGTTGCCGTGCTTTATCTCTCTGGACTTGCTCGAGCTTTTGTGGTTGCTGCATCTCATGCTGCCCCTTCTGTCGCAGCTTTATAGCATGTTCTGCCCGTTCCTTTTCCTGAAATAGTTTTTCGTATGCTGGATTAACTGGCTTCGATAATATCATTCGCCTGTTTTTTTTCCGCTTCACTGTGGATGGCGCTGCTGTCGTGCAGTTTTTTGGCGATCTTCATATCGCTTGCGGATCTCCTTCTTCTCCGCATCCACCGGCACTCCTAAGACAGCGTGATAGTCAGTAAAATCTGTCTTAAACAGCCCTTTTTGTATTAGGAAAGACATATGCTGCGGTCCCCCACCACTTCCTTCTCGTCGATTATTCTAGTTTACTTCGCTCTTACTTGGGTTTGCCAATCGCGCAGCGTGGCGTAGCCATAGCTTGACAATCGCGGCACTTGCAACAGCTCTCTACTCATGCTAGCATGCAGCAGGCCGTTGCTTGCCAGGATCCGTCCCGAGTCCAGCTGTAAAGGGCTACCGTCGTATGCTGTTACCTTGCCCCCTGCTTCGGAGACTATAACGACACCAGCAGCTATGTCCCAGGGAGAAAGTCCCCGTTCCCAGTATCCATCCAGGCGTCCACAGGCCACGTGAGCTAGATCGATCGATGCCGAACCGCTGCGCCGCACCCCCTGAGTCAGATGGGTGAAGTGACAAAACTCTGCGTAGTTATTATCTGCGGTGGTGCGGCGGTCGTAGGCAAAGCCCGTTACCAGTAGACTCTTACTCAAGTCATTCGAGGTGGAAACCCGGAGGGGACTGCGGTTGCAAGTTGCTCCCAGACCTCTGGCGGCCCGAAACAGTTCTTGATGGAAAGGGTCAAAAATCGCTCCTACCTGGGGGTAACCATCTATCAATAATCCTACTGATGTTGAGAAAAAGGGATATTGATGGGCATAATTGGTGGTGCCATCCAGGGGGTCGATCGCCCAAAGATATTTGCTGGTGGCCTCTCCCAGCTTACCTGATTCTTCAGCCAGGATAGCGTGTTGGGGAAAATGACGCTGCACCACTTTCAGGATAACGGCTTCAGCTGCTTTATCTGCTTCGGTCACCAAATCCCCAGGACGGCCCTTTTCTTCTATCGAAGCTAACTTCCCCCAGTAGGCTTGCAGAACTGCCCCCCCTGCTAGGGCCGCTTCTGTGGCAATGTCTAGGAAAATTTGTAATTGGTCGTCATTAGTCATTAGTTGTTAGTTGTGGCTTGGAACTTTGAGCGCTGACCACTGACCGCTGACCGCTGACCACGGAAGAGCGATTTTGACTGCGAAATTCTGTGGGAGTAATGCCCATGGGTTGTTCCGGGTTCCAAATGCCAACGCCCATTATTCGGGCCCAGGCTTGGGCGTTGGCGAGGCGCTGGTCGTACTTGGTGTTGGGCGATCGGGGTTTTGCCAGAGCATATCCTCGTTTTACCATCTCCTCGTTGAGTAACGAGTCCCGGTTTTTCGGGCCGTCTGCGGACCGTGCCCAAATATAGCCCAGTTGCCGCTGATACTGGTCGCGTTTTTCCACATCCAACTCTAATAATACCGATCGATCGCCGAGCAGTTGTGCCAGTTGCCGTCTTGCTTCTATACCCCAAGGCTGTTGTCTCATATCCGGTGCCTCGATGCCAATCAGTCGCACTCGCCTGGGGTCTGATGTTGGAGTGCTGGCACTTACCACCTCGATCGTCTGACCGCTGACCAATTGCTTGACGAGTACCATCTGTCCTTGGGGCGTTGCTGACCCAAAACAGCTTGCCAGCAACAGCAAGCAGCACAGCATCGGACCTATGATAGTCTTGGGTAAATTAGTCTTCATTCAGTGGCAATCCGAATCTGACTTTTCCTTTCCCGAAATAGCGGCCAAATTGGAGTTCGTAGACTTCATCCTCGTCTTGAGTCTCTACCTCCAGGTCTGAACGGGCATAGCTGACGCACAGTAAAGCATAGCCTTTTTTTTTCAATTCTGGAGAAAGTCCCATTGCTTCTGGCTGATACAGTTCCCCCGATCTTACCCTGACTGCACAGGTGGTGCAAGCGCCATTCCGGCAGGAAAAGGGCAACTCTACTCCCTGGTTTTCGGCGCTATGGAGGATATACCGGTCTTCTGGTACTCGGACTGTGTGTAATTTTCGCGCGTTATCGTGTATTTTGATTGTATGACTGCGAGGCATAATATCCATAGCAAAATTGCTCATCTCTGGATGATAGCATGCTAGTATCTGACCACGCCTCTCTAGTGCTATTTTTCGATTACATTGGACGATTGTACCACGTACCAGGCCCAACAGCTATCGGAGCCCACGTACCAGCGACTACTGGAAGTAATAGCGCCTTTGATTGCCATTTTTTTTGCTTTCGCAACTCAAACAACTGCCGGAAAAATCAGAAAAGTAAAAACCTGTGTTGGTAGTGGGTCACAAGTAGTGATGTTAGCACAAGAAAGCATGGCTGGCGCCACGCTACGCGATCAGACGGAGAGCGCAATAGTGGCATCCAACGGCAAGTCAAATAACGATATTTCAGGCATTGGCGTCCCAGCCGAAAAATTGAAAATGCCACATCCCCACACCTATTGGGACAGACTAGGGCAGGCATGGCATCACTACATGTTTATCACTACCCCTGTGTTGATGTCGTGGAAATCACAAGCTAAAAAGCTAAAAAGCTTAATCTAGAGAAAGGCAGACGCATCAGCTCTAATTTAGAAAAAAATTGTCTATTATTAGCAAGTAATGAGTCTTTTAGTAACGCGGCCGTCCTACATTTAAGTCCTTGCTCTCCACCACCAGTGATGTCACTCTGTAGCAGTTAGGACCGGTGCAACCTCTTGTCGTATTCGGAGGGTAGGGTTTGGACCTACAAAGATTTCACCTCTGGCGGCGGAGACCAGTTTGGGCTGTTACATGGTGGCTGATGAGCCACTCTTGCTTACACCCGATCGTTTCACACTACATATTACTTATTATAGCCAATGAAAGAGATATCTGGCATCTGCATGGAAATTTTGATGGGTCTCCTTGGGTTGTGGTGATAAGTAAAACTTATATATGCGCCAGTTCGAGGCTTTCAGCCTTTTTTGTTGGACTAAATTGTATCCCAGTATACAATTTACACCATAAACCCAGGAGAGCCATTTTGATGTAACATCTGGTTTATGGGCTACTTCTGAATTGATTTCTAGAGACTGGAGGCAGAGCCTTAAACATCCCTTCCCAGGCTGCGCCCGGGAAGGAGAGGAATAAGGTTTTACATCAGGTCGAAGGATTGCATGTGCTCTAGAATTGCTGGTTCAGTAGTACGGGTGGCATCTTCGCTTACTGCACCCTCGATCAAAGCCCGATCCTTGAACCCGAGAGCATAGCGCAGGAATAAAATGCCATCAGTTAACCCTCCTGCCGTGCCATTGCCATCTACATCTAACATGGTGTCCCCCACTTCGTCCAAGTAGGCAACAATTTCCTCAGTATCGCGGGTGGCACCTTCACCTAAAGCATCTTTAGTCAAAGTCTCTCCCCTCAACTCGAAGAGATAACGTATGGCTAAAATGCCGTCGGTTAACGCATCTATAACTCCATTGCCATCAATGTCCAGTGTAGGAGGTAGAGTACGCGAGGTTAATGCAATTGAACTGGGGACAAAGTTGCTATTTGCAGGTAGGTGATCTGGGTTGGCACTAAAGTTGATCCTCGTTTCGTTAAAGCCTGGTAGCGCTGTGAAGTTGGCCGTGTAGAGGGTAGGATTAGAATTGTTGGGCCAATTTCCTTCTGCATCTATCCAAGCTTGCAGGATGTATTTGTCTGTGTTCGGGTCGCCGTCCAAACCCCCATTGGTGACAGGATCGTCCAAGACTGCACTTGTAGGTTGTGCACCGAAAGAAAAGTGCGAGGTCAGACCAGTGACTGGATCGAATGCTACTTGAGAACTGTCCCAATGCATGTGAAAGACTATTCCTGTGGTGGGAGTTTCCGCAGGTTCGGTAGAGTAGTTGACATCAAAGCTGACGCTCGTGTTTGGTACTACTGCTTTGGTCGGTTCTGAAGGGGTGAGTTTCAGTTGAAGGACATCTTCAGGAGCCGAGGTTACTGTTATGTTCGCGTCCGGAGTGTCCGGAGCGGTGGTGTCTTCGTTGACGTTAATGGTAAAATTCTCCGAGTAACTCTCTCCTCCGGCATCGGTAGTTTGAACTCGGATGCTGTAACTGGACTGAGTTTCAAAGTCTGGGGAACTGTTGATTTGCAGTTGGTCCCCGACAATGGTGAAGGCAGCGTTATCCGTATCTCCCGTACCCGCTACCAACTGGTAGGTAAAGGTATCCCCTGTGTCGGGGTCGGTGGTCGAGAAGGTGCCGATAACAAAGTCCGCGACGTTTTCGTCGATGCTGTTGTTGCTGAGGTTGATGTCCGTGGGGGCGGCATTAGTTGCCTCAGAAACTTTAATTACATAGAGATCATCCGACTTAGTGGCACTGGTCAAATCATAGTTGCCGTCTCCGTCGATGTCGATGCTGCCTCTGAAAGTTCCTGTAGCCCACACATTACTATTGCTATCGGTGGCTATGGTAAGGCCCCTGTCCGAATCGCTACTGCCGAAATTATAGGCCTTAACCAAATCCCCCTCCTCGTCGAACTTGGCGAAATAGCTATCAGAATAGCCGCCATTACTGGTCAAATCATTGTTGCCGTCTCCGTCGATGTCGATGCTGTCCTCGAAAGATCCTGTAACCCACAGATTATCATTGCTATCGGTGGCTATGCTGCGGCCATAGCCACCGATATTTAAGGCCTTAACGAAATCACCATTGCTCGAGAACTTGGCTACATAGCTATCAGTGGCAAAAATGTCATCATAAGAGCCATTGATCAAATCATCTTCTCCGTCTCCGTCGATGTCGATGTTGCCCTGGAAGCGTCCTAACACCCACGCATTACCATTGCTGTCGGTGGCTATGTCAACGCCGAAGTCCTCATCCTTACCGCCGATCTTATTGGCTTTGAGCAAATTCCCCTCAGAGTCGAACTTGGCTACATAGCTATCAACGTTGCCATTACTGGTCAAATCATTGATGCCGTCTCCGTTGAGGTCGATGCTGCCGTAGAAACGTCCTGTAGTCCACACATTATCATTGCTGTCGATGGCAATAGCATAGCCAATTTCCGTACTGCTACCGCCGATCTGGAAGGCCTTAACCAAATCCCCCTCCGAGTCGAACTTGGCGAAATAGCTATCAGATTTGCCATTACTGGTCAAATCATTGATGCCGTCGAGGTTGAGGTCGATGCTGCCTTCAAAACGTCCTTTAGTCCACACATTACCATTGCTGTCAGTGGCTATGCTATTGCCCAAATCATGATGATCTCCGTCGATCTCTAAGGCCTTAACCAAATCCCCCTCCTCGTCGAACTTGGCTAAATAGTTACCCCCGCTGCTACGGGTCAAATCATTCTTGCCGTCTCCGTCGATGTCGATGCTGCCTCTGAAAGTTCCTATAGCCCACGCATTACCATTGCTGTCAGTGGCTATGTCAACGCCGAAGTCCCAACCACTACTGCCGAAATCATAGGCCTTAACCAAATCCCCCTCAGAGTCGAACTTGACTACATAGCTATCAACTGAGCCATTACTGGTCAAATCATCTTCTCCGTCTCCGTCGATGTCGATGCTGTGCCTGAAATCTCCTGTAACCCACACATTACCATTGCTGTCGATGGCTATGTCATTGCTCTCCACCGACGTACTTTTACCGCCGAGCTGGAAGGCAACCGAAGGTTGAAAGTTGAAGACACCACTATAGGCTTCCATGGATTTCATTTTTTTGAACCTCATATTGTCTGAACATCTTGTTTTCTGTCGAACTTGGGAACGCCCTCTGAAGGCGGGATCTGGAAGTCAGAATCTCGTTACATGCTTCCAGTCCTGCAATAAAAGGTAGGGATGTTACTATCTCCCTTGATTTCCTGCTTTATCCGGATATCCTAGGCAGGTTGTTTTCCCGAACTGAATACAGCTTAACTTAGGTACTTGCGGGAAAATAAGATACCAATCAATAGGGGACAATGGTGATATCCCATTTGGGCAAGTTTTCAGAGCGTTGCCAAAAGACTTTGTAGGGTTTTAAGGCATCTGCTAAGACTTTAACCCCAGTTTCATAGGTAGTTGTGACCAAATTAACAATCGGTTTAATACCTTTCCAGGTCATATTGCTAGCCCATTTAACTGCCGTTTCAGCGGTGGCGGATGCTAAAGCGCAACGAGAGCACTTTCTGGGCGGTGTGGTCAAAACCCGTTGGTAGGAGACGGAGTAGCCCGAAGCCAAGCGCGAAGCCAAGCGCGAAGCCTTGCCCTTTAGGGCCCGGCTACATGAACAAAGCCCACGCGCGGGGCCCCCTCCTCGCAGCGGAATTGGCCTGGAGTGTGCAGGGGCTATATACATGTATCTGGGCAGCGTCCGGTTCGTTACCCGGGGATCTGGCACCTGGCGATCAACTACTTTTGACCACACCCCTTTCTGGGCGGTGCGCTCGAGATATAGGTCGGAAGCGGTGAGGTAACTACAAAACAAAATCATCTTGAGTAAGAAGCCCAGAATCAATTCCCGACAAAATTGCCAACACTTCCCGAGAACCCGCGACTTCAGTTTCAATGGAAGTCGAACCGCCCTGAGAGACAAATGTTAAATCAGTATAACTCAAACCTCCTCCTAACTTGATAAGGTCCGTGCCATCGTCAAAGTCGTGGATGGTATCCTCGCCCATGCCCGAGGCTAAGATAAAAATATCCGCACCACCGCCTCCGGAAAGAGTATCGTCTCCGTTACCCCCATTGAGGGTATCGTCTCCGTTACCCCCATTCAGGAGATCGTCTCCATCTTGGCCATTGAGGGTATCGTTGCCCCCTTCCCCATTGAGGGTATCGTTGCCCCTGTATCCAGAAAGTGTGTCGGCGTCTTCAGTGCCCGTGATGATAGACGATACCGTAATATTAAATATATCTTCTGCCTCGCCATTCCCATCCGATGCAGTTACCGTCACCGTATGAGTGCCCGAAGCCTCAGGCGTGGTAGCAGGCGTGCCACCGATCGCCCCACTAGAGTCAATAGTTAAACCGTCTGGCAAACCATTGGCGCTGTAGCTGCTAATGTCGTTGTTGATGTCGCCGAAGTTCGCGCTGACATTGAGGCTGAAGCTTTGACCGGAAGTAGCATCCACGTCGTCAATCTCAGTTACCAGATAGGGAGGGTTTCCTTCCAGACTGAGGTCTCTTAGGCCGATTAACTTAGAGGGGATCGTACCGCTCAGGGAGTTGTGGTCCAGCAAGAGATATTGCAAACTGGTGAGCGCACCTAATTCAGAGGGGATGGTACCGCTCAGGGAATTGGTGCTCAGGCCGAGATATTGCAAACTGCTGAGGGAGCCTAATTCAGAGGGGATCGTACCGCTCAGGGAATTGGTGCTCAGGTTGAGATTTTGCAAATTGGCGAGCGAGCCTAATTCAGAGGGGATCGTACCGCTCAGGGAGTTGGTGTTCAGGTAGAGATCTTGCAAACTGCTGAGCGAACCTAATTCAGAGGGGATGGTACCGCTCAGGGAATCGGTGCTCATCAAGAGATATTCCAAACTGGTGAGCGAGCCTAATTCAGAGGGGATCGTACCGCTCAGAGGGTTCAGGTTCAGTGTGAGGTATGTCAAATTGCCGAGCGAGCCTAATTCAGAGGGGATCGTACCGCTCAGGGAGTTGCGGCCCAGCTTGAGTTCTTGCAAATTGGCGAGCGCACCTAACTCAGAGGCGATCGTACCGTTCAGTCCTTTGGATTCCAGATCGAGTTTCGTCACCCGCGAGTTCTTAACTGTCACCCCATCCAACATTCTGTTAACAGTTATCTCAAGGGGGAGACCATAATGATCATAGACGGGGATGTTTTCGAAATTCCAATGGTTGCCGATGCTACTATTGAGATCCTTCAGGGCTTGATAATCACTCGCATTGATGAGGTAAAGTCTAGAACCAGAACTCTGAAACGATACTCCAATATTAAATTTATCTGTTACGGAGCCTCCCGCATCATCCGATGCAGTTACCGTCACAATAAAATTGCTATGTTCAGGCGTAGTAGGCTTAGTAGTAGGGGTGCCACCGATCGCCCCAGTAATGGAGTCAATGGTTAAACCGTCTGGCAAACCGCTAGCGCTGTACCTGGTAATGTTGTCGTTGATGTCGCCGAAGTTCCCGCTGATATTGAGGTTGAGGTTGTGATTGGAAGTAGTATCCTCATCTAATTCGTAATCAGCAACCACGTCCTCAATTTCAGTTTCCACGTAGGGGGGGTTCTGCAATTGTTTGTTCTTTGCTGGCAAAGACAAAGCCTCGATACTTTCGGGTATCGTACCGCGGAAGTGGTTATTCTTCAGCCAGATATTTTGCAAATTGGTGAGCGAGCCTAGTTCTGAGGGGATCGTACCGCTCAGGTCGTTCTGCCACAGATAGAGGTTTTGCAAACTGGTGTGGGTGCCCAACCAGGAAGGAATGGTGCCGCTCAGGGGGTTCGCGGACAAGCCGAGGGTTTGCAAATTGGTTAGAGACTCTAACCAGGAGGGGATCGTACCGCTCAGGGAGTTGTTGTGTAGGCGGAGTTTTGTCAAATTACTGAGCGCATTCAACGAGGAGGGGAGCGTACCGCTGAAAGAATTGTTGATTAAAAATAGATCTTGCAAACTGCCGAGCCCACCTAACGATGAGGGGAGGGTACCGCTCAGGGAGTTTTTCCTCAGCCAGAGCGTATGCAAATTGCTGAGGCTCTTTAACTCCTCGGGTATGGTACCGTCGAGGGAGTTATTATTCAGCTTGAGCACTCGCAAACTGTCAAAATCGCCCAATGAGGACGGTATCGCACCGGCGAGGGAGTTGTAGCTCAGGTCAATTTCCGTTACTCGCGAGCCCTTCACCGTGACTCCGTGCCAGGTATTCACTACGTCAGCATCGGGGGGAGTGTCGCTGCTGACATCCCAGTTTGTCTTGTTGTTCCAACTATGTCCACCAGTCTGGTTATACAGATCCTTCAGGCCTGCATAATCATCGCCATGGAGTTTATTGTTTTCATTTTCATCGGTTGGCATTGTTTTTCCGAAGTTCCTCTATTCTAGATCTTACACTATTTGATTTGATTTTACGTTCCCGACCGCCATTTTTGGTAATTTCTCCGCATGCCATTTTGGGGTAAATCACAAGGCTCTCAAGGCCAATTTTGGCTAATTTGGCTTTTCATCATCTCTGGGTTTCGCCGGTTCCTTTTGATGTTTCCACCGGTGACCAGCTTGCCCGACAAGTTGTCAGGACTGATGGAATCCTGCATGCGGTCTCGGTCAATAGGCTTGTGACGAGGTCATAGGTTTTATCCCTACCTGAATACAGCATAACTGACTTGACTGCGTGTTGTAAACCCCTGTTAATTCATTTATACTTATACCTCTAATAAGCTGAGCTTATCTTTAGCCTGGAGGCCATGTCATCTGTCGCCCGCCCAGAATATGCAAGTGCAGGTGGTATACGGTCTGACCGCCGTCGGCCCCATTATCGATCGCCACCCGGTAGCCATTAGTTAAGCCAGCAATTTCGGCCACGCGCTTCACAGTTAATAGTAGATGTCCCATCAGGGCCTGATGTTGGTCTCCAGCATCGGCAAGCTTGGGTATGGGTTCTTTAGGAATCACCAGGATATGCACCGGCGCTTGCGGGTTCATATCTTTGAAGGCCAGGGCCAGGTCATCTTCACTAACAAGACAATGGCTGCTAGGGTAGGGCGCAGTAGAGGTTTGTCTGAGAATCGGTCTTTGGCTGTGGCATCCATAGGAACGCTCCCTCACGGTAGCAACTTAAGTTAAGTAGTTAGACAAAAATAATTGCACATAGCCATGGGCGACATGCTCCGGATATGGAGACTAGCGCGAGAGAGTGTGTGAAATTAATTTTGTCCATGTACTTATAATAGAAATGACCAAAGCGCGAGGTGAGGAAAATGCCTTATCCATTCCCGGGAATGAATCCTTATTTAGAACATCACGAATTGTGGCCGGAGGTGCATCATCGCCTGATAACCGCGATCGCGATCGCCCTCGGGCCCGCACTGCATCCGAAATATCGGGCGGCGATCGAAAAGCGAACCTATTTGAGTGATGTTTCTGATTCAGTCTTAATTGGGATTCCCGATGTAGCTGTAACATCCCACAGATCGATCCCAACCCAAATAAGATCGACGACTGCAACCCTGCCAGCAAAATCTGAATCGATAACGGTAACCCTGCCCATACCAGAAGAAATCCGAGAAAGTTATTTAGAAATTCGAGAAGTGGCAACCTCCCATGTAGTGACAGTAATTGAAATTCTCTCTCCCACTAATAAACGAGCTGGAAAAGGACGGGAAGCGTATGAAGACAAGCGGTCTCAAGTGCTCGCTAGTCCGACTCACCTAGTAGAGATTGATTTACTTCGGGGAGGTAAACCCATGCCTATTCTCGGTGAAACCCCACGCACAGATTACCGCATCTTGGTTGCTCGCAGAAATAACCGTCCCCGGGCTCAGTTGTATGGATTTAATGTCCGCCAAGAGATTCCCCAGTTTCTGCTGCCTTTGCGGTCAAGAGATCCCGAACCATTAGTGGATTTACAGAGTTTGTTAGCTCAGGTGTATGAGCAAGCGGGATTCGATATATCCGTGGATTACTCTCTTGAACCCGTACCACCACTGAAGAAAGACGACAAAGCTTGGGCAGATCGACTGTTACGAGAACAGGGTCTGCGGTAGCTACCACCGGCGATCGGGCTTGGCTCACTCATGGGAAGAATAGTTTCTTGAAAATTTCATAAGTGTGAGTTAGAATAAAAATATGAAGATAACAGAGTGCCTAATCCAGCGAGGCATCCAATTGGTGAGTGAGTGAGTGAAAATGCAGCTCCCTGAGCGGCGGAACCCCCTACAGGGGCTTATCTCGGACTGGTTGTCTTGGAGAACCAAAGACTCCAGAGAGGGGCATCTCTCAGCCCTAGCCCGTCAGCTAACTCCGTAGGCATAGAGAGAAACATAAATTACCCAACCCCACCTAGGGGTAAGAACTGTGCTGGGAAAAAATAGCCCCATTGACGAGCCTGTTGTCTCTCGTTAGATAACAGAGGCTCGATTTTACCCAGAAGATGCGGGTAAACATGCGCTCGTGGAAATCAGCATCCACGAGGTGATTGATTGACATAAATGATACCAGGATTCTGCCGACATTACCCTAGCCGGATGGTAGCGCGTGTCAACGCGAAAACTAGGTTTGTCGATGTCCGTAGGTAGGTCTGATTTGTTGTTGCATTTACTTTTTTTGACCCTCAATAGTTGACAATGAAAAGAAAACTAAATATTTGCCCTTTCGCGATTCTTGGACAAGCTACATGGTTTGATTTGATCTTAGTCCCAGCAGTGGTAATGTTATCGACTATCGTATTTTGTACGATTATTACCACGTTCTTGACCACACAAATGCCCAGTCTAACTTTACCAACGATTGTGAACAGTGCTATTAGCTTTTCCAGAGTTTCTAAGAATTATCTGGAAATAGCACAACTACTGGTCGGACAATCTTCCCATAGTGATAGCTTAACTGTACTGCAATTAAAGTAGGTAAGATTAACTGAAATATTTGCCCTTGTCCGCTGTGAGATCTGCTTGAAAATTGATTCGAGAGTGCCAAGAAACCGGGTTTATTCACTTCTGACTCACACAAATGAGAATATCCCGGTAGTGCTAGGGATTAGCCATTAGCTGACTGACAACTCGGTCTAATCTGACGGAATGGGACGCCTTAAACAAGAGGCGATCGCCCGGTTGGATCGTCTCTTTCAATCGGTTAATCAAGGACTCGTGAGTGGGAAAGGTTTCTGTAGGTATTCCTGCGGCACCCAGGGCGATCGCCTCTGCTTGGGGGTCATCCACCAAAACCAGTACGACATCCAGCATGCAGTTCCGGGCCGTTTCCCCTACTTGCTGGTGAAACTCGGGCGATCGGGTACCCAATTCTTTCATGGTTCCCAGGACAGCAATGTGACGCTTTCCGGGGGTTTCTGCTAGCAGATGCAAGGCCGCTTTCATAGATTCTAGCCCGGCATTGTAAGTTTCATCTAAAATGACAAGATCATTAGGTAACTCGTGGCGCTGGGCGCGTCCTTGAGGTAATGTCACTGACAAACCTTCCGCAAATACCGTCCAGTCAATGTTCAGCACCTGCGCCACTGCTAATGCTGCCAGATAACTAGAAGCATTGTGACGCCCGGGTAAAGGTAAAGGCAACTGCACTCCTGATAATTCTAGGGTATTTGGATCGATCGATCGCCCCCGCAAGTCCCCTGATTCTAAACCGTAGGTAAGAGTTTGTCCTTGCCAAACTGTGGCCGCAGTTGACATCAGTCGGCGATCGTCCTGGTTGAGAATTGCCACGCCAGTCGGGGGCATTTCTGCTAGCAACTCGCACTTGGCACGGGCGATCGCCTCTTCGGAACCAAGCAAACCGATATGGGCCGTTCCCACATTAGTAATTACCCCCATAGTGGGCCGGGCTATTTCCGTCAACAGGGCAATTTGGCCGACACCGCGCATTGCCATTTCCAGCACAGCAAAGTTATGCTCTGAAGAGAGTTCTAAAATGGTTTTGGGGACGCCAATTTCGTTATTAAAATTGGCTTGACTTTTGAGCACATTCCCCTGGGTTGCTAACACGGCGGCAATTAATTCCTTAGTGGTAGTTTTGCCCACCGAACCCGTGACCGCAATGATGGGAATGTCAAACTGCTGACGCCACCAACTGGCGATTTGCTGGTAAGCTACGAGGGTATCTTCTACCACCAACTGCGGTACGGGTAGGGGCAGGAGTTTGTCCGTGATGGCCGCGATCGCACCCCGGGCGATCGCCTCCGAGACAAATTCATGTCCGTCAAACTTTTCTCCCCGCAATGCCAGGAACAACTCGCCGGAGGATTTGCCATACTGGAGACTGCGGCTATCGGTAGTAATGCCAGTAACTAATGGGTTTATTGCCTCATCCTGGAAGTGATGAGAAACTGCCTTGACAATTTTGGTAATTTGAGATAGGTTAGCGTGCATATGGCGATAATGATTAATTTTGGCGATAGTAAAAGACTCTGTACCGTTTATCCTTGGTAGTCAGCTATCATCAATTATTCTGCCCAATTTTCCAAAGCTAATTGAGAAATCCGGGAAAATTACCTGACGTTATTTGTCACCAAAGTCACTCCTAAGTAGAAGAAGCCCAAAGCATGGTCGATAATATTTTTGCCACACCCGGTCATAATATCAAGAGAATTCTTATTATTAAAGAAGGTAAAATCATTATTGATGTATCGAGTTAGGAGAAATTATCATGCCTCGACTTACTTGTTTGTGCGGTGAAAGCATCAGTCTATCAGTGGTTCCCAACCCACAAGGATTTAAGCTAATTTGGGAATTAGAGCGCGAAAGACTGATTGAGGCTCTGCTAACGGCTTATGCGGATGCAAAATCCTTTGAACATTTTGAAGAACAAGTATATCAGCTTCTTTATCCGGCAAATCCAGAATTTCCTCAAATTTACGAATGTCCCAACTGTGGTAGATTAGCTGTTTTTGTCGGCGCTGCTGATGATAAGCCAGCGTTCTGGTTGAAGCAAGAGCAAAAGTATAGCGAGGTAGATTCAATATCTGCTTTGTTACAGAAAAAACTAGCTACTGCTTATACGTAGTGCGCGGGGTGTGGTCAAAACCCGTTGGGACTCAGCCTCGCCGTGGGAACGAGGGGCCCGGCTACACGGACAAAGCAATGTCCGGAGCGATTTTTCGCGCAGGCGGAGTTTGCAGCCTGGTGCCCCAACGCCCCCTCCGCTGCGAGGGCAACCTTCCTGCGCGGGCTGGATTACATGCATCACCAGATGTACCCGACTATCAACTACTTGTGACCGCACCCTAGTGCGCGATCGCCCGCTCATCGGAGGCACTGGCCTCGTTCCCTGGGGGGCATGGCCTCACCCCGCATAACGCCAGTGGTCGGGAAAGCTTAACGCTGGCCCCCGATGAATCTCAGTATGAAACAAGTTCTCAAGAGGCTACGATGAATGGCACTGACGACTGTCGGGTGGAAAAAGCGACCGAGGGATCCGTTGTTTAATTATCATGGCACGGCTAGCACTCTGACTTTGGAGAACATTTTACTATGGCAAAACTAAGCCAGGGCTGATCTTCTCAAGTGTCAATTGGCCTCTTCGCAATCGCTTTACCATTCCGACAGGTGCTGCCAGAATCAGACATTCAACAGGTCAGGTATGCGGAGCCAGAAAACGTTCCTCGTTCGACGCGGCGCCGCCATCCCAGGATCTCGATTTTAGTCTAAAATAATTCCCTATATGGGTAGTAAAAAACAAGTGGCACAGGCAAGATCGAGGTGGCGTCTGTACTGTCGCCAGCTTTTGCGTATTTACAACCAGACGATCGGGTTCTCACCATTCCAAAGTGCTGCTCAATGGCGCAGTCGATTTTTCGCGCGTTCGCGCCGATATCAAAAGCTAGGAAAATGGCTGGGACTGGTAACGGTAGTGGTGGCTATGCTGTGGTGGAATGGTCAGCTGCTGTTAGCCACCACCGTAGGTATCGCCATCATGTTGCTAGTCTACTTCCTGCAACAGGGAGACTGGCAAAAGCGCTGGTCAGATTTAGGCTTGCTGTTTACTGGTGCTAACCGACATCTGGCTGTAGCAGTTGGCAGCGGTGGGTTGGCCACATTGGGAACATACATGGCCTGCGCTGTCTGGATAGATTCAGATAGTCCTTGGATTGCTGCTGGTGCGATTCTGCAAGGATTGGGCACTCTGGCTATTATCATCCTCCTACTGGGGCAATCCCTCCCCGGCCCCCGCCCCACAGCGGACTTGGATCGGTCGATCGAACAGCTGACTGACATTCACCCCCTGCGGCGTCTGATAGCGGTGCGACAACTGACCCGTGAGTTTACTACTACTCGGTGGGAACGAGACCGACGTATTATCGCTGACTGTTTGGCTTTGATGCTGACACGGGAAACCGAACCAGCGGTGAAGAATGCAGTCCTCGAGGGTATGCAAGTGATGGGCAAGGTGGAAAAAATTGCCTCCCAGACAGCAGAAATATCCATTCCCATCGATCTTAAGCCTGACGCACGCGCCCAAACCGATAGCCAGATGACCGACAAGAGTTCCTCGCGGGGTGACGATGGAACGCTAGCTTCCCAATACAACTCGATGAAAGGAAAATGACTACAGGTCGCGTACTGTCTCAACGAGCGCATCTCACTATGAACGGGTGGAGGCTACTCCGTCTCCTACCAACGGGTTTTGACCACACCCCACTTGAACTGAACCCAAAGAGCTTTTACTCTCTTCTGAGGAATCAATTTTAGTAGAAAAATCCAGAACTACTTGTAGAGGCAATTTCACAATCATCGACCATCTAAATATGTCAGAGTCAGATTTGGCAGCAAATGTCAGATTATATTGGACTACAATATTAAACTAAGCCAGTCCGTCACCGGACCGACTCGTCTCCAAAACCGGACGTGAGACTTTCGCCTCATCCGGCTCCTCAGCTTCAATGTCCCGAATCCGGGTGCGACCCTCATGACTACCGTCCGCAGCCGATTTCTTGTGATGACAGTAATCATGCAGTAACTGTAGGTTGGTATACACATCTTTACCCCCTAGCGAGCGAGGTACTACGTGGTCCACCTCCCATTTATCACCATTCACAAACAACATTTGGCAGTGTCCGCATTTGCCCTTTTGCTTCTTCATTAGGGTCAATATACGTTTCCCAATCATTGGACTCTTTTGCAATCTCTTGCTCCAGTAGACGAGGTTTCCATCCATAGGGGTTGCTGTACCTTTCACTTTCACGTGCCTGATTATTTCAGTCCCAGAGTGTCGGATTAACTCTACCTCCGTACCATCCTTTAGCTTCCCAATGAAGTTCCACCTTGTTATGCCACGGGGTTTCCAGTACTTCTCAGCTATCCACCCTCGTCCTTTATTCGGATGCCTACGCCTTGCCCATTTCCATAAAAGTTCCCACAGGTATGTGTCCATCTCTCCATATATATCCTTGCTTACTACCGTTCTGTAGTAATTGCTCCATCCCCTTATAATCGGGTTCAGCTTGGCTATTAACTTAGCCTGTGCTATGGATTTATGGCCTTGCACTAGTTTGCGCAACTTCTCCTTGTGTTCTTTAATGGCTTTTTGACTGGGCTTTATTAATGTTTTGAATCCTAGAACCTGCCCTTTTGAGTTCTTCGCACTGCGAAATTTCCCTGTCCTATATTGTCTGACGTTAAAACCTAAGAAATCGAATCCAGGTTTTATTCCGTCCCGTGTATGGGATATCCGCGTCTTTTCAGCCTTGAGTTCTAGTCCTACCTCAGATAACCACTCTTGGATGACCTCTTTGGCCCGCTCACGCCTTTCCCAGGTAATGGAGTATTTGCGATCGCACCGGTGCCTGCTGGTGGTGGATGACGTACAGACAATTTATGGCTGGCGCCAGCCGCAGGCGTTCAGCAGCGGGCAACTGGCAGGTCACTACAAAGATGGATATAAAGATTATCGCATCCTCTGGAAACAAGTAGGGTATGGGAAAGGGATTACGTGCCGCTGTTTGTAGAGTCCAATTACTCTGGGCACCTGTGGATGTATCGCGATCTCGCGGAACGAAAATGCCAGAGCAGATCGCTAAACTGGGAGCATCCATGCAATTCGGGTTGTATTACCCGCGTAGTTGTTAGTTGTAAGTGGTCTCAACTAACAACCAACAACTAACAACTAACAACTAACGCCAGTAAGGTCTTCCTTTCCAAAATATACCGACGATAATCCCAATGAGAACAGATTCGGATAAACTTAATAAACCAAAAGAGTCTAGGGGTAGCAGGGACTTTAACCACAGGGTGAGAAGCAAGCAGGGAACTAAAGCCCACAAGTTAGAGCTGTTGATGCTCACTTGAGTGCACTGCCGTTCTAGTAAGTAAACGGCCAATGCTCCCAGACCGATCGCGGCGGCGACAGGCATTAATATCCCGAAGGGGCCGTAAAGTAGCAATTTCAGAAGGTTACGAGAAATAAAGGATTCTGAGAATGCCCAGAATAATATTGCCTCACCGACCGCGATGATGACAGTGGTCAGGGCGGCCACCTGAAGGAGCGATCGCCAGGGTAAGCGTTTTAATTGGTCTAGCATAAGCAATCAACAGAAATAGGGTTACTTCGATTAGATCTCCTGCTGCCCCGATCGGGCAGGGATTGGTCAAGGATCTGGGGGAAAAATTGATATAACTTAGCCCAAGTCTACAGGAACGAAGCGTCCCATCAGCCGATCTGGCGACATCGGTAGAAACTAATTGGTCCTGGAATTGAGGATCTAATGTTAATGAACTGGCCCCAGCTGGTTTCTGACGGGATGAAGCGCGACCTTTTGATTGCGGTTTGTTGGGAGTGGCTGTGATATTGACATCTAACTTTTTAATTAACTTCTCCAATTCATCTACCTCGGCGATCGCCCTTTCTGCCGCCGACAGTCCGGATGGGGGCGATATATCTATTTCATCATCTTCTGACAGTTCCAGTTCTACATCGGAAGAATCTAGGTTTTGGAGTAATGATGTCATCCAATCTGGATTTTGCCATGCTTCCCAGACAACCAGCACCCCCAACAACAGCATTGCTGTCGATACCCAAAAGCCCGGACTGATTAAAGGACGCCGTCTTGCCTTGGAGTACCGGATGGCAGCCGGGAGCATATTATCATGTTTCATCGCTGTATTGCAGCCCTAGTCTGCGATTTCGGAAGTTCGTATAGCTACTTGACTACAACAGAGAGACTACAGAGAGACAGAAAATTTACACCAACTCCCCCAGGTATCCTCGGAAACAACCACCTAGCCAGCTAGTCGCTATATTGGGATTAGCAGACTACTACTTTAACCTAAGTTGCGACCTATTTAAAAAAATATGAATTACCCACTTAGACTTTACAGATATTTTGAGGGTTTTTGTAGCCCTAGATACAAAATTATATTTTTATTGTGCTAGGCGGCGGGTTGGCTGTTTAGAGGTTATAATGTACTAAAATAACAGTTAATTGCTGGTTCTGTAGATTATGGAAGATATGATTACAACAATTTTTGTTCTTTGCGACGAGCTACTAAAAGCTTTGAATATAAAAGAAGATCCACAAGTAAAAATGAACAATGCAGAGGTGATGACGGTAGGATTGGTTGCTGCATATTTTTTTGTCGGACACGCTTCGCTACGAGCGCTCTTGTCAATTTATGGTGGAACACAATTATCTAAAAAATCTGTTAAGTAAAAGTAGATTCAATAGGAGATTACATAATATAGGCGAACCAATTTGGATGCTTTTATTCCAAGTCAGAGCGCAAACATTTAAACAGCTCAATCCAGGTCAAGAATATATTATTGATAGTTTCCCTGTGCCAGTCTGTGACAATATTAGGATTGATAGATGTAAAATTTATAAGCAAGAAGAATATCGAGGATATATTGCAAGTAAAAAACGTTATTTTTATGGATTAAGGGTTCATATGTTAGTAAACAAAAGTGGAAATCCAATAGAATTTCATCTAGCCCCGGCTAGTTATAATGACGTTAAAGTTCTGCAATCTTTTTGCTTCGATTTACCATCAAAGTCTCTAGTTTATGGAGACAAAGCTTATAACGATTATCAATTAGAAGATTTACTAAAAGAGTCGGCAAAGATCAAATTAAAACCTTTGCGAAAAAAGAATTCAAAAAGAAAAGAATCTCCTTGTTTTGACTATATACAAAAAGTAACTAGAAAACAAGTTGAAACATGTTTTAGTCGGATAACTAATTTGTTCCCCAAGTCAATTCATGCCGTTACATCCAAAGGATTTGAATTGAAAATAATTCTCTTTATCATCGCTTTTTGTATTCAATTTTTATAGGTCGCAACTTAAGTTACTTTAAGCTATATAACATGAAAGTGCAACTGTTTAACTGGCTCGCCTTGGCCTGGGATATTTTACTGAAAAATAGTCCTTGGATGGGTTGGAATCTGTTTTTGGCCTTTATCCCATTGTTCCTGAGTTTCTGGCTTTTCCACTCTACGAAGTCCCGATCGCTGTTATGGTGGGCAGCATGCTTGTTTTTTGTCTACTTTTTGCCTAATGCCCCCTATGTTTTGACGGATATTATTCACCTGATTGAAGATATTCGCCAAAATTATTCCGCTTGGCTCGTAACCCTCGTTCTCATTCCCCTGTATATGCTGTTCATTTTCCTGGGATTTGAGGCTTACGTGCTATCTTTGCTTAATCTGGGTCATTACTTCCAGCAGCAGGGTTGGGTACGGTTCATTCTGCCAGCCGAGTTGTTCTTGCATAGCCTCAGCGCGATCGGGATTTATCTCGGGCGGTTCCTGCGGTTTAATAGCTGGGATATTGTCACTAGGTTAGATACCTTAACCGCAGCTATATTAGATGATGTCCTCGCCAAATGGCCCCTGCTGGTCATAGCTGTAACCTTTGTCGCAATCGCAGGATTATATTGGTTGATGAAACAGGTAACTCTGGGAGTTATCCTCCGCTTCCGCCAGTTCTCTGTAACTGCTTAACATTTCGTGGTAAGCGCTTCAGCGCTTACTACAAACAAAGACTATCTCCAGAGGTCTATGGTTAATTATAACGAAATCAAAAATCAAGTTCTCAGTCTCACTCCTGAGGAACAATTGGGACTGATAGATGAAGTCCTGTCGGTTGTCCGTCACCGAGTTATGGCGAAACCTAAACGCCGCATTCTAGAATTGGAAGGATTGGGTAAAGAAGTCTGGTCAGGCATTGATGCTCGAGAATATGTTAACCAGGAGCGTGGAAAATGTAATGGATAATTAAACCCACTCTGAGCGAAATCATAGCTGTAAATGTGATATAATCGATAAGAGATGACATGGAGAGGTCTATGGCTAATTATAACGAGATCAAAAATCAAGTTCTCAGCCTCACCCCTGAGGAACAATTGCGACTGATAGACGAAGTGTTGTCAGTGGTTCGTCACCGAGTTATGGCGAAACCCAAACGCAGCATCTTAGAGTTACGAGGATTGGGTAAAGAAGTTTGGGAAGGCATTGATGCTCAAGAATATGTTAACCAGGAGCGTGGAAAATGCAATGGATAAACCAACTCCAGGGACAAATTGTCGGATTGGATACTGCGCCCCTGATTTACTTTGTCGAGGAAAATCAGACTTACTTGCAAATGGTTGACCCTTTCTTTGAGGCACTTGGTCGCGGAGAATTTACAGTAGTAACATCTGCGGTAACACTTCTGGAAGCGCTAGTTCAACCTCTGCGACGCGGAGATACAATGCTTGCTCAACAATATCGCGATATCCTTTTCAATCAGGAAGGTTTGACTATGATAGAAGTTTCTCCAGATATTGCTGAAACTGCTGCCCAATTACGGGCGATTCATAATATCCAATCTTTGGATGCTATTCAACTTGCTACTGCTATCCGGGGAGGCGCTGCTTTCTTTCTGACTAATGATGTGCGTTTGCCTTCTTCTTTGCCAGGACTGACAGTTCTACTGTTGGACGAATTGAGTTCTTGAAGGATAATCGCCCTCTGAACTCTGTATAACCCTGTACCGACATTCCGCACTTTATATGTGACGATTTGTCGTGCCCAGGAGATAGGCCGACCCTTGGGTTGGGGCACGAAACCCAACCTACGAACTACGAACCTTGATAAACACTAAAGTGTTTACTACGAACCTTGATAAACACTAAAGTGTTTACTACGAACCTTGATAAACACTAAAGTGTTTACTACGAACGACTAGGAACGGCTTGTTGCCTCTGCTAACACCGGCAGGGAATTGCGCAACCGATCGCCATACAGATCCAAGGCATTCCCTCCTAATAGTAACCCTAAATGCTCCCGATCGTACTCTGCGACCCTTGCGGCATCCTCCACGCAATTATGCAACACCCCGTCCCAGTGACCGTAATCTCCCGAAAAACATGCCAAATGCTTGCCTATCTCTCCCATCCCTACATGCAGGTAACTCGGTCCCGGATCGTCTGACTCGAAGGAGGTAAAGATTTGTCCCCTTTCAAAATATTCCAGCGGATCCCGGTGCCGCAAGTCATAATGTTCGTATAGGCTGCGATCGTCTATTTTTGTCGGGTCGTGTTCCGCATTCCACAGCAACTCGAACAGATTTTTCGCCTGGTTAATCAGGTTCACATTATTAGCACCCTTCTCCTGAAGCAATAGTTTCGTATACTCAATCAAAGAAGGACGATAGGGATGCTTGGGGTCGAAGTCCCGGATGCGCTTTTCCCAATGTTCGTGGAAAGCATGGGCCAGATCGGGCAACCAACCACAACCTCCCTCTAAAAAGCCTACCCTTAAGCTGGGAAACTGCTCAAATGCCCCGTCAAATACCATCCGCGCTAGTGCTAACTGTTGCTGGTTCCGCTGCACGAAAATGTGGGTCAGCACGAAAGTTTCCGTATGATCGGAAATTCCCCCTACCATGTAAGAACCCGGTCCCCCGTGGATGCCTAAACCAATGTCTAAATCCACTGCTGCTTGTAAAATGGGTCGGAAGTCCGGATGACTGATTGCTTTACAGGTGCGTATCTCTGGAAAGGCATCCGGTGCTTTCGGATGGGGAATGGGCATGTTTGGTGCCACAGCAACAGAGATCATCCCCAGTTCCTCTACGCAGCGCCGCATCTCCTTAACTGCAAAGTCTACATCCTGTAACGGGATTACGCCTATGGGTTTGAGTCGATCGCCATAGGGGCGGCAGTCGTCGGCAATATAGTTATTATAGGCGCGACAGAGGGCAAGGGCCAGATCTCGGTCCAGAATGCTAGAAAACATCAGATTGAAGGTACCGTAGATTACCTGCACGTCAATGCCCTCTTTCTCCATCTGTTCGACTCGCACCCGGTTGAACATCGCACCCAGGGTAGTATCGGGATGCAGGTTGCGGAAACCCCCTTTGCCCAAACCCTGTGGTTGGGGAAACATCCGCACGAAATCATTTTTCCCTGTTTCTGGATTGAAATCTACGACCTTTCCCCGCTGATCTCCCAGACTATCGACTATCAAACCTACCCGATCGCGATATTCTGGTTCTAGATACTCCCGCATTACCAGGGGATTTTCGATCTTATGGGCGTCCGCATCAATTACCAGTAAACCTTTGTACATCTTTTACTTTGTCCTTTGACTTCTTATTATGTTAGCGCCTCTCGTGGAAAAAGGTGGGCGGTGCCCACCCTACAGCTAGGCAGTTTTGCCATTAAGGTATGTCCAGATTTGGCGCAAACCAAACCAATTTTCTAACGACCACGACATGGATGCCAGTATTGTAATGCCCGGATACTTGACAAATGCAGGTTCGTTCTTCTCGAAGACTGCATGTCCCCCCAAGGCAAATACTTGGGTCAGTATCACGCACAGAACTGTCCACCGCAAGCTGTAGTATAAACATACTACAGCCGCGATCGCCAATATATTGGTGAGGTGATGCAGCATCTGATTGATTGGATGCTGATGGCTAGCAATAAAATGGGCTTTCGCTTCTTGGAAGTAACTCAATGCCATTCTCCTAAGTTACAGATTCTTCTCCTAATATCACAGTTCGATCGACTTGGCGACTACCACCATCGCAACTGCAAATGACCCCTTACGGGTTGCTTCAGTTCTTCCTCTGTTAGCCAGTCTACAGGCTTGTAGGTACCAAAGACACGGTCCCACCAATCAACAGCCAGACCAAAATTATGTTCCCACATGCCGTATTTATGATGCACGTAATGAACGGGCATCGCCATCCAGAAGCACTTGGTCGGGTTATCATGTTGTAGCTGATGGGCATAGGCGGCAAAGGCGGCAAACACTAGCCCCCCCAGAAACCAACCAATTCCTGCTGCCCAGGAGATGAAGAACATCATACACATTACCACAAAGCTGCCGACGATGTAATCCCGAAATTCCCAAACCACGCCCTGTCCCTCGTTGCGCCGGTGATGGTCCCGATGGCGTTTGCCAATTTTCGGCGAGACATGCATCAGGCGATGCAGCCAATATTCTACTAAACTTCCCAGGATAAAGGATCCTAGGAAACAGACAATTCCTACTCCTATGCTGCTTAAGGCGATCATCGACTATCCTTCCTTACCCTTGCGACATTCGGTCACCTTCAGGATTTTGACATAATCCGCTCTCAAATGCAATGGCGATATCGGGGGTCGGGACCTCAATCTGCGCGTTCACAGTCATTTTTAATTGCTATAATATTTGATAAACTGCCATCACCGCAAGAGCCATGTCAAGCAATAAAAAGCCTAAGAAACAGAACTTCTCCAGCTTTGACAAAGCGAAAGCATTCAAGCAACTTAATTTAACGGACTTGCTTCCCTGGGATCTGCAAGCGGAACCCGTACAACCCAGTGATTTTTTTCAACAGCGCCTTGCGAGACTGAAAAATTTCGATTTAGAAAGCTGTGAAGATTCTAAAAAAATCCTAATAGATGCTATTTGCGAGGAAGCGATCGATGCTTTTGTCCAGCTAAAAATTTGGAAAGGTGCGAGGCTTGAAAGTGACTTTGCTAATGGCTATGTAGATTACTTGATTGCGGAAAATAAGCGGTATCTAGAAGCGCCCATGCTTTGTATTATCGAAGCAAAAAAAGATGACTTTGAGCAAGGAATGGCACAATGTTTGGTGGAAATGCAAGCCTGTCACTGGACAAATCAGCAAATTGGGAAAAATATTGATGTTTTGGGAATAGTAACCAATGGTAGCACTTGGAACTTTTACAAGCTTACTCCCGCAGGGCAAGTTTACGAAAGTCTTCCTTATGCCTTGGGGACGATCGCCCAAATTCTGGGCTTACTTAATTATGTTTTTGCACAATGTCAGCAAAACCTAAAATATTCGTAATAAGATACAGTTTACGGCTTATATTGGGTGCAGATGCAAGTAATTAAGCCCCTGCGCAGCGGAGGGGGCCCGGAGCGTGGGCTTCGTTCTCCTAGCTCAGGGTAGCGATATTCTCATCATAGGCAGATTCTTCGCCCAAGGAAATCCCACTGCGGACAAAATACTGGAATGGTAATGAGCGATCGCCAAAGAAGGTGACAAACCTGGTTGCAGGGTATCACCATTGAGACCGATCGCCCGGTACCGGTTTTTGTAATCCTGGAGTTCAGAGATCGCTTGCTGAGCTGCTGCCATCTCCTGTTGAGGTACTATTCCAATTAAAAGCTTTTGCATCTTTCATCCCTCTGGGTTTCTTTGAACCGGTTCTAGGATAACATAGCAGCGGCGGTTTTTCATTTTCACTCCAGCCGCAACAGTTCTTCCCTTTCCGAGTAGACAACAGCACCCTTTTTTGTATTACAGCGTAGCGCACGGTATTATTCGGATTTTCTTGTATTATTCGATCCTCTCGTATTACACGTAATTCTCAATTTCTGTATTATTCGTACTTGCTTGTATTACTTGACGAATGTTTTAATAATAAAAAGTAATACACGCAACCCTTAATTTCTGTACTTGCTTGTATTATTCGACCCTCTCATATTACATCGTAATTCTCAATTTCTGTATTATACGTATTTTTTGTATTATTCGACTTTCTAGTATTACAGTGTAGCGCACGTAATTCTCAATTTCTGTATTTTGAATGAGAAAGAAAGAATTTTAAATTGCTTAAGACCGATATCGTCGTACTTTACAGGATCTCTGGCAGCTTAACACCCAAGACTAAGACCTGTCAAGTCCCATCACCTCCGAGCGGGCTACATTTTCGTTAATTTTCTTTATTGACATTTCAAACATAATCAGATAATATGGTTACTGAGGCGATCGCCTTGGTCGCCGTGACTCCGATCAGTACATGGACAAAATCAATTTCACACACTCTCTCACACTAATCTCCATATCCGGAGCACGTCGCCCTAGCTTATGTGCAATTATTTTTGTCTAACTACTTATTTGACTAACCCCGGAGAGAGAATGACAAATTTATTGCTGCCGTTCTTGACAAAGATAGCCAAGTATAGTAAAGAGAGGTTTGTAGCAAAAACTCTTCAGGTGGATGCTGTCCAGGAAAAGTTCCTCTTTGACCTATTACGCGCCCATCAAGATACTCAATTAGGTCGCGTTGACGGGTTGTCTGAAGTGAGGACGATCGACCAGTTTCGCGATCGCATTCCCATCAGGCCCTACAGCAGCTACGAACCATACTTGGAAAAGATTACCCAAGGAGAAAATCACATCCTAACTGCCCAAAAAGTAATATACATGACCTTGACTAGCGGGTCAACGGGTAAGCAGAAACTGATTCCCACCACCAGGAAATCTCAAAGCATAGTCCGGAATGCGAGTCTAGTCAGCATGGGATTTCTGGCAGAGGCATTGGCAAAACGGAGGCAGAAGTTTGGTAAACTGCTGGTGACTAACTCAGTGCAACAATGGGGACGTACTCCTGGGGGAATTGATTATGGGCCATCCAGCGCCGGGGTCCTGCGTCTGGATAAGCGTCTGTTTGCCCAATTATTTGCCCACCCCTACGAGACTGCCAAGCTAAAGGATAGTCTGACGCGCCATTATGTGGCCCTGTTGTTTGCCCTGGGCAACCGGGAAATGGGGGGGACGATCGCTAATTTTCCCATGTTGATTCTGCGGACTTGCAACTATTTGAGTCAGTATGCCGAAAGTTTAATTGCTGATATCGCCCAGGGGTCGATCGCCCCCCGGTTGGAGATGGAACCAGAACTGCGATCGCAACTAGAACGTCAGTGGACTGCAAACCCCGTGAGGGCGCGAGAACTCCAGGAAATCTTACAATCCCACGGAAAGCTGACTCCTAAGTTAGCATGGCCCAATCTGGCGGTGGTAGCAACGGCGAGGGGCGGAACTTCCGATTTTTACTTTCAGCGGTTTCCCGAGTATTTTGGGGATACGGCAATTTTCGGAGTTGTCTTCTCTTCGGCGGAAGGGATGTTCGGCATCTACCCGGATGTGAATACAGATGGTAGCATTTTAGCCATTGAGAGTGGCTTTTTTGAATTCATTCCCGAAAACCAATGGGGAGTAGAACATCCGCAAACCTTGCTGGCGACGGAAGTGCAGGTAGGACAAAGGTATCGCATCCTGACAACTACCTACAGTGGATTTTATCGCTACGACATTGGCGATGTCATCGAGGTAGTAGGATTTTATCAGCAAGCACCGCTGATCGTGTTTCGCCATCGCCAAGGGGGACAAATGTCCAGTACCACTGAGAAAACTAACGAACATCACGTTACTCGGGTGCTTCAGGCCCTGCAAGGTGAGTTTCATCTACAGTTAGAGGACTTCTGCATTACTCTCTCGGAACGGGACTTTCCCGCCCGCTATCTGATTAATATCGAACTCGCTGACGGCGATACCCTGTCGGACCCCCAAGCTTTTCTGTCAAAGTGCGATCGCCTGTTAGGGGAAAACAACACCCACTATGCAATTTCGCGGCAAAGTGACATCCCGCCGCCGCGCCTGCGCCTGCTAGAAAAGGGAAGTTTTGACATTTTGCGTCAGCGCCAGTTAGCGCGAGGAATACCTGATTCTCAACTTAAATTTGCCCATATCAGCGAAGACCGAAATTTTCTGGAGGGGTTGGTCGTAGAAAAGGAAGTGAGGCTGCCAGAGGATGTCAACTAATGATATCATAAGAAACCCGGTTTCTGGGATACTGGTGAATGGCCGCAGCTAACATTTCGATGCCGACATCTTGACCATATGTTAGAGCCATGATATCTTACACCTATTGACATCTTACAGTATTGTCAATAAACTGGAGGCTCTGCCTCCAAAGATTCGTTCCCAGCCCGAGACTGGGAACGAGGGAACGAAGGAGTCTGAGACTGGGAATGGAGGGTAAGCTTAATTGAAAATGCTATTAGTCGGTTTTAACTCATATCTTGCACCTGTTGCAACAGGCCGCCTCTGGTTAAAACCAGAGGCTAAAAACCAAAATCCACAAAAATGGACTAAATCCTTTCTAGACAATGCTTCCAGTGGGTTTTAACCCACTTTAGCTATTAGCCGTGGGTTTGAACCCACGGCGGGCCAGGAGGCTAATTGACAATGGTGCAAGATATCAGTTTTAACCGACTTTAGCTAGCCCGCAGGGGGTTCAAACCCCCTGCGGGCTAGCGGGATGACAGGAGGAAGACATCTACAATGAATAAAGTAACAAATCATATCTGTAGGGAAGAGATATCAGAACTCACGCCCGAAAGATTTGTGAGAGAATATCAAAAACCAGGGATGCCGGTAGTGATTAAAGGATTAATGGCGGACTGCGAAGACTGGAGTTTGGACTATCTTTGCCAAGAGTTGAGTTCGCAAGAGTTTCTGTCCCGGTGGTACGGAAACCAGAGGTACAAATTGGACAAACGCCAATGGCAAAACATTGGCAGTGGGGTCCAGACCAAAAGTTTGCCTTTTACTACCTATGCAGAAATGTTGCGCAACCATACAGCCCACGAACAGGACATTTACTTAGCTAAATGTTCCCTAAAAGATACGTCTTTGGAGGAAAAAGCATCTCGAATAAAGATAGGAGAGAAGTTGGGTTTAGAGAAACCCGCTAGCGACTTGAATATGTGGGCGGGACCGGGAGGTCACGTGGAAGCTTTACATTACGATACTCTGGATGGAACATTAATGCAACTGCACGGTGCCAAAAAAGTGGTGCTGTTCCCCAGTTCTCAGACGGCTAATCTTTATCCCTTTCCAGTTTCCGTGCATTTGCGCCACGGCTTAAAGTTGCGTTCTTGGTTCAGTCAGGTGTACCCGGAAAAACCAGATCTGCAAGCTTTTCCTAAATTAAGAGAAGCGCTACAATACAAGCAGGAAGTAATATTGCATCAAGGGGAAACCCTCTTTATTCCTGCCGGTTGGTGGCATGAAGTGACGGCTTTGGGAAATGAAATGGTCTGTTCGGTGAATCGCTTTTGGGGCGTATATCCTCGATCGAGGGCGCTATTTTCCTACAGTGCCTGGCGCACCTATTTAGGCATACTATTTGCTATGCCCTATATGCTAACACAGGGGGCGATCGCCCTTACTCGTCGGGACAGGAAACAAAGGCTTGCCCAGCTTTGGCGGATGTTGTAATGTAAACTTAGGTGAAAAACCCGGTTTCGCGTCCAACCGGGTTGGGAAGATAGGACAGGAGAAGAACTCATGACCATGACTGCGGTGAAAGAACCACCACCACCACAAACCACCCAGCGAGTAATCTTAGAGAATGTCAGTTGGGAGACTTACAAGCAACTATTGGCAGAAATGGGCGATCGGCGCACCTCGCGGATAGCCTATAATCAAGGAGTGCTGGAAATCATTATGCCATCAGACCGCCACGAAACTTATAAGCAACTACTAGAACGAATGGTGAATACTCTGACAGAAGAACTGAATCTCAGGGTAAAGGGGTTTGCTTCGACAACATTGAATCGAGAAGATATCAGGAAAGGTGCCGAACCTGACTCCTGCTATTACATCCAAAATGTCGATCGCATTAGAGGTCGCACTATAGACCTGGAGATCGACCCACCGCCGGACTTGGTAATTGAAGTCGATATAACCAGTTATTCCAGGCGCCGATTTGAAATTTACAAGCAGCTAGGGGTGCCGGAAATTTGGCGCTATCTGGAACAAACTGTCAGAATTAACCAATTGCAAGAAGGGGAATATGTCGAACTTGACTATAGTCCCACATTTCCCTTTGTTTCGGCGGCGATCGTTAATCAGTTTCTGCTCTTTGCAGAAACCACTGATGATACTACTATGATTCGGGCCTGGCGTCAATGGGTAGGAGAGCAACAACCATAATGCGATCGCCCGTTGGGATCTGAAACAGGCGATCGCCAAACTGTGGCGGATGCTATAGTCAACTTAATGATAACGAGAGAAATCGCTACCTCCTCATACCATTTTGAAAAAAAATTGCTACAAATGAGCTTCACCTTGCCCAGAGGGAGTTAGGTATTCTTCAGAATGGGATCAGACTCAAAGCATTTCTGATGATGCTCCATTCCCGGGCATATTGAACTTCATGAGGTCTGATTTTGCGCCAGTTTAATTCCGGATGCAAAGCATAAAAAACTCGGTCTGCCAAGTGGTATGCAACTTTTGGATCCCGATAAAATCTTTCCACTAAAACGCAACCATTTGGATCTAGAGCATTCCTGATTGTCCTCCATTGTGCTGCATAGTAGATCTCCTCGGGACGAATTTTCCGATGGCCTACTTGTGGGTTCAAAGCCGCAAAAACATTGTCGGCCATGATCTCAAAACCCATCGCATCAATACACTGTATACTTTTACTCCGATTTTGATTGCGGTTGGCAATCTCAAACCCCGCTTGAGCTGGTGCAGCAGTTAATGCAAGGGTGACTGCAAATGTCAAAGCTAGCTTGTTCATGTCTTAATTTCATCACATCGCTCATTTAATTCAAATTTATGCTATCCTCAAATCATCACTAGCAAAATTTAGATTTATTTAAGGTCAAGCACTATGAACCAAGAAGAACAGAACCCACTGAGGAGTAAACTAGAGAAAGAATTGCAAGAGTCGCAATGGTTACAGAAGTTCAAGCAACTGAGTGAAGGACTCAGGCAAATTAAAGCAGAAATTCCACTCACCCAACTCTGCACGCTAGAATGGATTACGGATACCGAAAGCCTGATAATTCACTGTCCTAACCCAGAAGTGAGGGCCGGGTTGTCTCAGCAAATATCCCAGATCGCCCAAATCAATATTGGGGCCAACCTCTTCATCCTCAAATACCCAAACTACCAAGACATTATCATCCATCCTAATTGTTGAAAATTGGGAATTTAAAATTGAGAATTGTGCGAGCAATTAATCCAGTACTTCGGAGCGCTAATTATCAATTAGCAGGCAACATTAGCAATAAGCAATTAGTCAGAGCTGATGTTACAATATGTAGATTTGTAGAGAAGTTGTGTAGATAGGTTATTTATTATGGCATCGATCGCCCGCAAGAACCTATTGGAAGACATTCCCCGCTTCCTCGTAGCCCAGGCAGGGATTATGTTTGCCGTCAGCCTGGTGACGATTCAGACCGGCATACTCAAGGGGTTTACTCGCTCGACGGTGCAGTTGATCGAAAATTCCCCAGCTGATATCTGGGTAGCATCCCAGGAAATGTTGCATTTAGAATTGACAAAGCCCCTGCTGTTGGAGTACGCTTTACTGGCTAAACAGGTGGAAGGGGTCGATCGGGCGGAACCCTTGATGAGAGGAATAGCTCAGTGGAATGTTCCCGGGGCGGAACTGACTCCTGTGAAGGTATTCGGTTTCGACCCAGAGGGGCAATTATTTTTACCTGGCAAGGTCAACCCCAGCAGCTTGCGGGCCATAAAGGAACCTTACACCGCGATCGTCGATGCTAGCAATTTAGATTCCCTCCATGTCCGAGGTGTGGGCGATCGGGCAGAAATTGGATCTTTGCCAGTGCGGTTGGTAGGCTTAACAAAAGAAACTCAGTCGATCGTATCGAGTCCCTTCGTGTTTACTTCCTTAGAAAGCGCCAACGCCTATATCAATGCCGGTGTCACTTCTAAGCTGAACTGCAAGTTGCTACCCGAGGGCGATATCAAATGCGTCACTATTTACGAACAGGAAGAAACTACTGAAACATCAGCAGTTTCTCCTCCCAAACCCTTAAACTTAACAGACCCGATCGTCTACGTGTTAATTCGGGCCAAACCGGGGGAGGATCTACAGGCACTCAAACGGCGGTTAGAAGCGGCTTTACCAGATAGCCGGGCTTATACTCGTGCGGAAATGGCTAACCAGACCCGCGACTACTGGCAGCAGCGCAGCGGCATTGGATTTATTCTGGGTTTGGGTGCAGTAGTGGGTGTTATTGTGGGTATGGTAGTTGTCGGTCAGATCCTCTACTCTTCTGTATCCGATCATCTCAAAGAGTTTGGAACGCTCAAAGCAATGGGGGCCTCTGACTGGGTAATTTACAGTGTCATTATCGAGCAAGCCCTGTGGATGGCAGTTCTCGGATATGTTCCCAGCATGCTCCTTTGTTTGGGGTTAGCATCTTGGGCCTCGACAACTCAGGGCATTATGATTTCGATCGCGCCCCTATCTGCTGCCGGAGTTTTGGGAATTACTCTGCTGATGTGTGTCGGTTCGGCTTTCTTCGCCATTCAAAAAGTGACTCGCGTCGATCCGGCGATCGTCTTCAAAGCTTAAAACTCGATCGCAATTAACCATTCGCAATTATTTACTTTTCACTATCAGACTTATGAATAATTCTCAAATTGCTGGGTTTTCGCAAATCCACATGGGGGGAGCACGCTACGCTACTACTATCGATCGAGAGCGCAGTAACACATCGGCTATCTCTGCTGTCGGGATAGAGATGGTTTTCGGTGCGGGTGCTGCGCGCTTTCAGGCCCTTCAGGGCATCGATCTGCAGATCCAATCGGGCAGTATCCAACTGTTGATGGGGCCATCGGGTTCGGGTAAAACTACTTTACTCTCAATTTTAGCTGGGCTGCTGACGCCCACGGCTGGCAGAATCTATCTATTGGGAGAAGAGATTACCCAATTGCCCCGCACTAAGTTGTCCCGCTTCCGCCTGAAAAACATTGGCTTTATTTTTCAGGGGTTTAACCTGTTTCCGGCCCTGACTGCGGGTGAAAATATCGAACTTGCTCTCCATCTTAAAGGCATTCGCGGCAGAACCGCCAGATATCAAGCACGGGAGTTGTTGGCAGCGGTGGGGTTAGGAGATAAAGTTAAGTCCCGCCCCCGTGACTTGTCTGGAGGACAGAAACAACGGGTCGCGATCGCCCGGGCCTTAGCTGGCAATCCCCAGTTAATCATGGCCGACGAACCTACTGCTGCTTTAGACTCCCAGAGTGGACATAATGTGATTCAATTACTGCGTCAACTGGCCAAGCAACAAGGCTGCACTGTCTTGATGGTAACCCACGACCCCAGGATTATTGATGTGGCCGATCGGGTTGCTTACCTGGAAGATGGTATCCTCAAACCCGAAGGTTCGTAATTTGATTGTTGTAAGATAAATTCATGAATTTATCTTATAATAATCTTTTACTGTCTGGGTCGGGGTCGAGCTGGGAATCACTTCCCAACCCTCCCATTCGGAACCGGACTTGCGACTTTCACCGCAGGAGGCTACTGGGTAATAGGCTCTTGACCTTGAGTAGCTTATCTCAGGGTTACCCCTGTTTAGCCTTACGACCTGTACTTTCTCTCCTATCCTGGTCAGTGAGTGGTGCTCCCGGCAAACCTTTAGTATCACCAGTTTACGAGACCGTTTTACCAGGAAAACATAGCCTTACTCTTGAGAGCGGGCCACCGTGCCATAGTCAGAGTTACTTGCTCCGGTCATATCCTATTATCACCGTATCACGTCAGCATATCCTGGGCATTACCCCAGGCCTTGGCTTCTTGATACATCCCTCCCCCAACAGCTTGCGCTGATCATCTAACTTGTCCTTTCTGGGACGAATCCCATTGGGACAGCATATTGGAGGTTACTTTGTTCCGTGGTATCCATCGTGATGCCTTTAGGCCCCTACACTACCCCGGGAGTTCTACCGGGTATGTTGCTAGCCATTTCAGAGGGCTAGCACTAACTCCATTCCCATTTGGGGCCAGCGTATAAGCCTTATTCCGCTGGTTCAGAGTCACGAGGCTTAAATAGGTGAGCTTTTTCTAGCCATGGGCATCTGCCCTAGCGGCGTCCCCGACTTAGGCTGTCAGGTAGCCTACACTTGAGTCCTTGCTTCACACGCTCCGGGAACCCTCCGCTACGAGGTGATGTCACTCCGCAGCATTAAGGACCGGAGTCACTCCCATACCAGGAGGGAGGGGTTATAACCCTCATGAATACCACAGTTACCTGACCAATGTTGCCAGGCGTAGCGTTCCGTGTTTGACCACGTTAGACTACAACAAATCGCACCCAAAAGATTCTGGCAAAACAGCCAAAATGCTTTTTGCTGTAGCATTACCTAGTTCTTTGGGCTCCAGTTTGTGAAGCCCGCCCCCATATACTCGACCCTCACTTGCCAAGATTTCTGGGGATATCTCCTGGAGACTTTGCCACACAACTTTGACCAGCTGCCGATTGATGTTGAGGATTTTCTCCAGGTTGGGTTTTGGGTAAAGCATCAAATACTCGTTGGCTGCTGTGGCCCGGCTGTGATTCAATATAAATCGGAATGTGAGACCAGTTTTTTTACCTTGCCGCCCCATATAAGTACAAAGGAACCTAGAAGCAGGACGGTTCTCTTGTAAGTACCAAGGAAATCTATGTCTACACAAATAACGCTGACTATATCCTGCCTTTACACCTAGGAGAAAGTAATTCCAAAGTGATGGATACTCAGATTTTACCTCCGCTTCTGGCAAATGGCATGCTAGCAAAAATAGTTGCCGATTTTTCGGACCGTCCGCGGGCCGATCGACCAGGGGATTACCAGCCATATCTGCTGCTATCTCCTCTACTGAGAGGTATCGGGGACTGGGTAAAATTGGTTTCAAGAATTCCTCTGGCAGTTGATGGCGATCGATCTGTTCTGGGGTGAGGATAAAGAACTGATTTGCCCCGGTTGCTAAACCCCGCTTGATTGTGAATAGGTCGGATAACTTGAGGGACCTGTCATCGGACCGGAAATGAGAAACAGTAAAATTTTTCCACTTGGCGGTATCGCCTAATGCCTCGATCGGGATATATTTTTCTACTTGCGGTGCTTTTAAGGTGCCGCCGTAGGTAAACTTAACCATCCTTCGGCAGCTTCGTAACCTAAATAACCACTGTCAAAGTAGCCGCAAAGAAATAGAACAAAGCGGACCCGATCGCCGTAAGTGTTAATCAACTGAGCTATTTTAGTTGCTTCTTCCTTGCGTCGCTTGTTCGGATTAATAAAATCACCTGCACATTTGGCTTCAAGAAGTAGTGGAAAGTCGCCAGAAGTAGAGTGACAAGGCATAATGACAACGTCAATAGGGATCTTGATGTTTTTAGTGCGTCCCCGTTGAATCGCTGGCAGGTTAACTCGAAAGGAAAACGCGCCAGGATTCATCCCATCTGCGGGAAATTCTTTGCTTACCTTAATGTAAGAATATCCTCGCCCTTCTAGCCACTGTTTAATGGTAGCAAGCTGTCTTTGCTCTTGTGAATTGCGAATAATTGGGTCAGCTACCGCACCGCATAAGCGATCGGCAACAATTGTTGCTGCCCGATAAATCTCTGCATTGGTTGGCGTCTGTTGATTATCCAACCACGGAAAGATGTCTTTGTCAGCTAGGCGTGTAATTATCTGACCAATGCGCTCCAGATCGGGTATCAACTGCTGTTCGTTCCATCCGAGGTGGGATTCGCTGGTTAACTTCCATAGTTTTGACTAGGTTAGGGGAGACTCCAGCTAGACCAATGAGGCGATCGCGGGCAATGGGTGGTGCTGTAGCCATGCGCAGCATAGGTAGCACAGAGGGATATTGCCTCAGCACAGCTGACGTGATGTTAGTCAGATTAGCCGTCTGCGCCAAAGCCGACTCAACTTGCTTAGTAGTTTCAACGCGAGTGTCGCGGTTCGTAAATATATCTTGTACCTTTCTCAATTCGAGGCAGAGTTTCAATTTTTCCCCGGCGCCTTCGCGCCCGGGAAGCGGATGCATCCCAGTTCCCCTTCTTAAGAGTCATTCCCAGAGACACACCCACCCTGTCGATCCCGATCGCGACACGACAAGGTGGGCACTCTCGGACAAGTTAGGGGTCGAACTGGAAGTCGCCTTCCAATCCTCCCATTCGGAACCGGACTTGCGACTTTCACCGCAGGAGGCTACTGGGTAGTTGGCCTCTTGTCACCGGTAGGCTTCCAGGGTCTTTCCCCTTTGGCCCTCACCACTCCTCTTTTTACCCCTTACCCGCCTTACCGACGGTCAAACATACCTCTAGAGCGTCGGTCCAGTAGAGGGGGGTTGACAAAACAACAAAAGTGTGCATAGCGAGTATTTGTGTAAATATTCTGGGGACTCATGACCGGAAAGCTGTTTGTACTACAAAGGAGATTACGAAAAAAAACATTTTTGTGGTAGCTTCCGCGTTGCGAACACAGAGCGTAATTGCACAACTCAACACCGACATGCTATAGTAGAAAAAAAGGAAATCTGTTGTCAGCAGGAGTACCAGATATGCGTCCAGGAGTTTGGAATCCCCCGATTGCACTTTCTGTGTCTGAGCAAAAAGTCGCCATTATCATCAAAAAAGCTAAACTATTCCTAATTTTAAGAGAGATTCGTCATGAATTATTTGACGAACAATTTCAAAAAGAACTGGCAACTATATTTAAAGACAGCACAGTTGGTTTATGTCCAGTTCCACCAGCTCAACTAGCATTAGCTATCATTTTACAGGCTTATACGGGTGTTTCAGATGATGAAGTCATAGAAGCTTTGAACGCGGATAGAAGATGGCAATTAGTGTTAGATTGTCTAGACTGTGATCGAGCACCCTTTGGTAAAGGTACTTATGTGAGGTTCCGTGGGGCATTAATTGACGCAGAAGGCGATCTTCGTTTAGTAGAACGCACAGTAGAAATGGTAGAAAAAAAAGGGGGATTTAATTCTCGCGCTCTTAAAGCAGCACTAGATTCAAGTCCATTGTGGGGAGCTGCAAGAGTTGAAGATACCTATAACCTTTTGGGTCATGCCTTGCGGAAAGCTTTAACAATAATCGCGGATGAAAAACAGCAAGAGTTAGAGGCGATCGCCACACAATCAGGAGCTTCTATTCTGGCTGGCTCAAGTCTAAAAGCAGCCTTAGACTTGGATTGGGACGATCCACAAGAGAGAACAGAAGCTTTAAAGACGATTCTTCAAATCCTTAATGATGTTGAATTATGTGTTGAACAAGAAACTGATTTACCTGACCAAACTATTGAGAAAGCCAAAAAAAATCTGGACGTAGCTAGACAAATTGAAGCGCAAGACGTGGAACGGGGAGAAAATGGCGACCCAAAGCTTCGTAAGGGAGTAGCTAAAAACCGACGCATTGCTATAGAAGATTCCGAAATGCGTCATGGCAGAAAAAGTAAGAAGAAACGATTTGATGGTTACAAACGTCATATTGAAGGACTTAGAATCGGGATTGTGCAGTAGGGATAACACCAGCGAATGTTCCAGAAGCTAATGTAACCCACGATATCGCCTCGGATTTAGAAGCACAAAACGTGACATTGAAAGAATTACATATAGACCGAGGATATCTGAATAGTCATTTAGTTAAAGAACGGGACGAAAATTTAACAATTATTTGTAAGGCTTGGTCAGTCCGTAACGGGAAATATTTTGATAAAACAGCTTTTGTTCTTAACTGGGAAGAAAAAATAATTCGTTGTCCTAATGGAGTTAGTGTTCCTTTTGATGAAGGCAAACCTGTTCAGTTTCCTAGGGATAAGTGTAAAATTTGTCCTTTACGTTCTCAATGCACTACTAACGTAAAAGGTCGCACTGTTTCTATTCATCCTGATGAGTCACTGTTGCAAGAATTACGTGAACGCCAAACCACTCCGTCCGGTCGAGCCAAACTACGAGAGCGAGTAACGGTAGAACATAGTCTTGCTCACATTGGTCAGTGGCAGGGCGATCGCGCGCGTTATATAGGAGTTCGCAAGAACCTCTTTGATCTACGGCGCATGGCTGTTGTCCATAATCTTCACCTTTTGGCAAGAATGCCAGCAACAACTCAAGAGAAAACTGCATCAATTTTGAGCCTTGCTTGAGCCATACCACATGTTTATTTATTTGTCAACTACTTCTACTGGACCGACGCTCTAGCGCTCCGTGTTTTCTTAGGGCTACTCATCGCCGTGGCTTCCAACTATCACCGCCCTACGTCAGCATATCCACAGGTATTATCCCGGGCCTTGGCTTTTTAGGACATCCTTTCTCCAGTGGCTTGCGCTTGTCATCTAACTTGTCTTCCCGATGGACATACCAGGTTGACAGCACACCGGAGGTTACTTCGTTCCTCGGTATCATTAATGATGCTTTTAGGCCCTTACATTACCCCGGGAGCCCTTCGGATACGATGTTAGCTACAACACACAACTAACACTGACTACCATTTCCCTTTTGGGCCAGCGCATCAGCCTTATTGCGCTGGTTTAAGGTTACGAGGCTTAAATAAGTTCGTTTGTTCTGACCTTGAGCACCTTCCCTAGCGGAGTTACCGGTTTTAGGCTACCAGTTATCCTCATTTAAGTCCTTGCTCTCCACCACAGTAATGACACACCGCAGCAGTTAGGACCGGAGTCTCCCCCTGCCTTACACGCGATCGCCCCTTACCACCCCAGCAAAAAACCCACCCCCCCTCCAGCAAACACCAGCAACAAAAAGCTCAGCGGCCCGACCAAACAGACCGCTGAGAACTCTAGCTGTCCGATAAGTACATGGACAAAATTAATTTCACACACTCTCTCGCGCTAGTCTCCATATCCGGAGCATGTCGCCCATGGCTATGTGCAATTATTTTTGTCTAACTACTTACAACTCTAAAAAAATAACGTTTCCATTAATTCTCGTTCCCAGCACCCTGGCAACGATAACTAGCTAGTTGACCCCCTGGTGACCATTGACAGTACTCCGGGCCCAGTGGTACAGTTGGCAGGCAGGTCGGTGCTCAATTTTGCTAGTAATGATTATTTGGGACTAGCAGGAGACTCACGCCTGATTCAAGCTGCTGTTAACGCTACCTCTAAATGGGGAACGGGTAGTACGGGTTCGCGACGGGTGCATCCCAATTTGGCAATGAGCAAAAATACTTCATTGTTAAACTGTCACTAATAGACCCTTGGTCTGTCAAGGAAATGATGACGGATAAGAGAAGGGAAGGCTCGGAAGCGGTTATCTCCGTAAAATTCGTCAATTTTATCTTGACAGACCACGAGATGATGAGAATGTCAAGATTGACTCACCTTGAGAATACTCCATTGAGATAAGCACGCTCCGGGCCCCCTACGCTGCGAGATGCCGCAGAACTTGGGGAACATTGGCAGCTTTCCACTGCGCTCCTGAGAGCTTCACCCGTGCCGCAACCTGCTTAATCGTTGATTCCACCTCTCCCGAACCGATTGAAATTCCCTCGGCTTGGTAATAGCCATAGTTCACAATGCGGTGACGATGCTTAGTAACATAGGCCCTGAAGTTATCAACCCGTGGATGCTCCCAGTCGTCAAATTCTTTGAGGGCTGCATCTACCTTGCCTGACCATAGGAGAGCTTTCACTCGTGCCAGTCTAGAGCTGGACCCACCGACTTTCTCGAGGTTTTCCATCAAGTGATACCAATCGAGGATTTCCAGACGGAAGATGGTTGGGCCAATCTCGGCAAACAAATTCCAAACGCCATCATGACCGTCTCCGATACTCACAAGTGGATTCGCCAAGGGCTGCTGGTTGACCCATTTGACCAGTCCTGCATTGTCCCGAAAGAAGGCCGCTACCCCGAGGTCATGTAGATTAACGCCCTTGTAATCGCGCCACTCACAGGGTCTCCCTTGCGGGGTCCGTAAGCGTACTTTCCCCCCATCAATGCTCATTTCCTCAACAACTTCCTTGACAGTCGGCAACTTCAACTCATGGGCGAGCACTTTCGGTTCTTGAGGGCTGATTTCGGAAACAGCTTTTTTAGCCGTCGGCAACTCAAACTCCTGAGGGGGCAGTTTCGGTCCTTGAGGGCCCGTTGAGGAAACGGCTTCTTTAGCTGTGGGCAACTCAAACTCCTGAAGGGGCAGTTTCGGTTCTTGAGCGCTCGTTGAGGAAACGGCTTCTTTAACTGTCAGTAATTCAAACTCATAACGTTGCACCAGTCGTTGCTGAGTTCCCCGGGAAACGCTCATCCCCGTGAGCTGCTTAAGATCTTCCGAGGCGTGCTCATAAGAAGAGTTCGCACTCAGTAACAAGCAACATTTTTCCAGATAGGGACTCCACTGGCTATAGGCTCTCACATCAAAATAAGTCGCTTGCTTCTCCGTGATGAGGAGCTCGCCCAAAATGCTGTTTAAAATTCGGGTTCGCCCTGCGGTGGTGCCACTGGTGCTTTCGATAAAAAAAGGGCAATCTCTGGACTGACGTATTGAAGCAACTGCCCACGGACTGTAGCTTCGAGTCCTGAGAGTGTTTTCAATTGCTCTGGAACAGTCCCTTGGGCCTCCTCATACAACAAGGCGGCTATTCCCAAAGCATAGGTTTTAATTTGAGCTAAATTTTCAGGATTCATAGTTTTAGAGGGAGCGTTTACCGACTGTCTCAGCTTAACACCATCTCGGAACCCGTTCGACTAAGCATTTCTACTCATTGCGAAACTGGGATGCACCCTTCGCGACTGCTAAGCGGACATCGACAGTTGCACCGAGACTTGGAAAGGGCGATCGCCTCTTTCAAGCAAAGGGCCAATTGTAATAGAGTTGAAATATCGCGAAAAACCCAAACAGCGGATAATTACCTATCATTTACGCGATGTGCAACTTTCTACGGAAGAATAACGGTTTGGTGGTCTTTGGCTGAAAATGTTGTTCTCAAAACTCCCTAAATCTCGTTGGTTGGAAAAAGTTGCACACGGCGTATCATTTAGCTATTGATGAACACGGCAAAGGACCATACGTCGCATTTGTTGATGACTAATCCGTGACGCGGAAGCCACTCTTGGCAGAATACCAAGCAACAGAGGGATACCTTCCAGAGTCAGATCTCCATCATAATCAATCCGATCTGAACTGACTTCTACATCTATCCCCAAGCCGCTTACCCCAACTCGACCATTAAGATGCGGTATTATCTGTCCTACCACATCTGCGCCCCAGCCCAGAGTACCTGCTTTGGGCACGATCGCAAATCCACTTTCGGCCAGATCCTCCCCTCATCACCGATTGTTTGTTGTTGGCGCTAAAGCGCCAACAACAAACCTTGTCTAGTTTAATCTGAATATCAGCAATTATCACATCCGTAATGATTCTTTACAAAGAATTCATAAAGAGGGTAAGATATGATGGAGGGCATCGACTAGCTGATGCAGGTGAGTTGGTTCGTGAGTTGCCATGAGTGAGATGCGAATGCGACTGGTACTGACGGTAGGCGGGCGGATAGCTGGGGCAAAAATCCCCGCAGCTTTCAGTTTCTCTCCCACCCAATAAACAAGAGCGGCATTCTCTAGTTTAATGCAGAGTATGCTAGACTCAGAGGGTAAGTGCGAGACGTTCGGGTGTAATCTAGGCCATCAGGCCTGAGACAACCCAAACCGGTAACATTAGCCGGGGAACTGTGGAATTATTGTGGGTCCTAACCCCACCCTCCAAATACGGGAGGTACACCGGTCCCAACTGCCACGGAGTGTTATCGCTGGTGGTGGAGAGCAGGGACTTAAATGAAGGCTATCTGGCAGCCTAAGCCGGAGACGTCGCTAGGAAAGGTGCTCATGGTTAACAATAAGTGAAGCTGTACAAGCCTCGTCATATATAACCAGCGAAATAAGGCTTTATGCGCTGGAGCCAAAAGGCAATAGCAGGTGTGGATATTCGTTTTCCTTGGATATCTCGTATTACAACAACCCTCTCGGGGTATTGCAGCGACCTAAAAGCATCATATTGATTCCACGGAACGTTATAACCTCAGTGACGCTATTTACCACTCGGTAGATAAGTTAGATAACAGGCGCAAGCTCACTGGGGAGGGATGTCCTAAGAAGCCAATGCCTAGGGTAATGTCTGGGATATGCTGACATAGGACGGTGATAGTAGGAAGCGGTAGGAACTGTAGTTTGATGAACTAAATGACCGCCGACAGCCGGTTACTGGTAAAACTGCTTCTAAAAGCGCGAGTAGAGTGAATGCTCTCGGTTGGCAGGTAATCCACTCGCCATCACGGAACCATACAAAGCTGACGGTAGAGGATTAGTCTCCCGTTGTACGCCACGGGATAAGAATGAAGAACAGATCGCAAGGGGACAATGGGGTAATTCAGATAAATCCCTGCCCATGACAACGGGCCTATTACCCAGGAGCCGTGTGCGGTGAAAGCTGCAAGCACGGTTTTGAAAGGGAGGGTTGGGAAGTGATTCCCAGCTCGACCCCAACCAAGTTTCAGATGGGGCAGCTGTTGAGAAATTAGCTGTTTCAGGTAAGTGACATTTTGCCATAGTTGAGTGCGCCGTTGCGGTTCCCGTTGGCAGATCCCGATCGCCTCGAACGCGGCAGCAGTATCTGCTGGAGTCAGAGCCGTGGTATAGATCCAGCTAGGGGCGCGATTTCTGAGAAAATCGATCATCTGAGCACTGCTAGCTACATACCCGCCCAAACTGGCCAACGCTTTGGAAAGCGTGCCAACTTGTATTAGTTCTCGCCCTTGACAGCCAAAATGTTCTACGCAACCAGCACCCGTCGCACCCAATACTCCCGTGGCGTGGGCTTCATCTATCAGCAGCATACAGCTAAACTCTTCTGCTAAGTCTAGCAGCTCGGGCAAAGGACATAAGTCCCCATCCATGCTAAAGACGCTGTCGGTGACGATCGCACAGCGGCGGTAAAACAGTCGGTGCTGGTGCAGCTTAGCTTTCAAATCCTCTAGGTTACAGTGGGCGTAGTCCAGCACCCTCGCACCGCTGAGAATTGCCCCATTTTTGAGACTAGAATGATTGTACTGGTCAGAAAGAATCAAATCTCGCTGGCCCACTACAGCGGCGATCGCCCCCAGGTTGGCCAGATACCCCGAACTAAATACTATCGCATCTGCTGTTCAGCACCACGGCGGCGCAGTTCCCTGAACCTGCCGCGTTTGTCCCAGGCTTTTCGCAACCCCACAGAAAAACACTCTGACAGGAAGGCAAACATATCGAAGATGGTGGACTTGCCACTGCCATTCGGACCGAGAAGCACTGTTAAGGGTGTAATATTCTTTAGTTCTAAGTCCCGCAGGGCACGATAATTTTTTACCTTCAGATATTCAATGCGGGGGACTGATTTAGGAGAATGGTCTTTTTCGATCATAGTTCATTGATTAAGTGATGCGAACTTTCAGTAACCAACTTATAGGATTATCTTAGCATTTATATAATTCAATGCTGTCCATTCGCGATCGCTTAATTTTGCCCTTCAAGGCGCTAATTAGAAACCCTGCGCTAATTTGTTTCCGGCCATGAGTGAATATACTCAGACTACCCGCTGCCGGTCCTGTCAACGATCGCCCCTTTCCCTGTTCTACTACCGGCAGTTTCCTGACCCTCCACCAGCACTCGAACTAATTTTCTCACATTTTCCGCCATTATACCACTCATTGATAATTTATGCAAATAATTTAACCCCAAGGCTTTGGTTTCAAAATTAGATCGAAGATGAGGTTGATGATTAAGTCAACAGGTGTTAAATTAAATCAAGAGGACAGTGGCTGAGAGCGGGAACAGTCTAAAATGGAGACTTCCAGACCCAAAAACAGACTTGTCCTAAAAGTACATTTAGCAGGAAATACCTAATGAGTAAGAAAATGGCCGCGCAACAAACCATTGATAATCCCGAGAAAGAAAAGGCCCTGAAGATGGTCCTCAACAAGATTGAGAAGGACTTTGGCAAAGGGGCCATTATGCGGCTGGGAGACGCAGGACGGATGAAAGTGGAAACCATTCCTAGCGGTGCTCTCACGCTGGACTTGGCCTTGGGGGGTGGGTTGCCCAAAGGTCGGGTGATTGAAATCTATGGCCCAGAAAGTTCCGGTAAAACCACCCTCGCACTGCACGCGATCGCGGAAGTGCAAAAGACTAGCGGGATCGCTGCCTTCGTGGATGCAGAACACGCCCTGGACCCCACCTACTCTGCGGCCTTAGGAGTGGACATCGCCAACCTCCTAGTTTCCCAACCGGATACCGGTGAAATGGCCTTGGAAGTGGTGGATCAGCTCGTGCGATCGTCCGCCGTAGACATCGTGGTAGTAGACTCAGTAGCAGCCCTAGTGCCGAGGTCAGAAATAGAAGGGGACATGGGGGACGCGCCCATGGGTGCTCAAGCCCGTTTAATGAGCCAAGCCCTACGGAAAATCACTGGTAACATCGGCAAATCCGGCTGCACGGTCATATTCCTCAACCAGTTGCGTCAAAAAATCGGCGTCATTTACGGCAGTCCCGAAACCACCACAGGAGGCAACGCTCTTAAATTTTATTGCTCAGTGCGACTGGATATTCGCCGCACTCAAACCTTGAAAAAGGGTTCAGAAGAGTACGGCATCCGGGCCAAAGTCAAAGTCGCCAAGAACAAAGTGGCTCCGCCCTTCCGGATCGCTGAATTTGATATCATTTTCGGCAAAGGCATTTCCACCCTCGGCTGTATCCTGGATCTGGCAGAAGAAATTGGGATAATTACCAAGAAGGGCTCCTGGTATAGCTACAATGGCGATAACATCGGTCAGGGTCGGGACAATACCATCAAATACATGGAAGAAAACCCGGAATTTACTCAAGACATTGAAAAACAGGTGCGTCAACAGTTGGATATGGGAACACTGCGGGGAATTCCAGGAACCTCAGAACCGGTAGAAGACATGGAATCAGAAGAAGAGTTAGTTGAAGAGCCAGTGGAATTAGAACTCTAGCGTGCGAAACGTTCGGGCGTAAAAAGGGATGATGGTTTCATTAGCCAAAAGACATGTGACAGCCAAAACTGGTCTCATTAGCCAGTAAACTGTGGAATCTTTGTGGGTCCAAACCCCACCCTTCGGATACGGGAGGTACACCGGTCCCGACTGCTACAGAGTGACATCACTGGTGGTGGAGAGCAGGGACTAAAATGTAGGTTATCTGGCAGCCTAAGCCGGAGACACCGCTAGGAAAGTGCCCATGGCTAACGAAAGTGAATCTGCTGAAGTCTCGTTATCTGAAACCAGCGTAATAAGGCTGACCGCTGGCTCCAAAAGGAGAAGGTGGGTGCGAATAATTTTGCTAGATGATTATTCCGTATCGCAATTCCCCCCGGGATATAGCAGAGGTCTAAAGGTGCATGAATGGATTCTATGGAACGTTATAACCCCTGATGAGCAATCCATGGACCGGCAAAACTGTTCTCATTAGACGATTAACCGACCAGGGGATAAGTTAGATGTTAAGCGAAAGCCAGCAGGGGAGGGATGTTCTAAGAAGCTAATGCCCAGGGTAATGCCGGGGATACGCTGACATGGGACAGTGATAATAGGATGCGACTGGAACAAGTAAACCTGATTACATCACGGAGGCCCACGACTGTGAGGCTATGACTTTCTGGTAAAACGGCCTAGTAAATAGTGATACTAAAGGTTTGTCGGCAGCGCCACTCACAGCCAGAATAGGGAAGAACGTATCAGGTCGCAAGGGGAGACGGGGGTAACTCCGGCTCTCTGCTCAAGGACAAGAGCCTATTACCTAGGAGCCGGATGCGGTGAAAATTGCAAGTCCGGTTTTGAATGGGAGGGTTGGGAAGTGATTCCTGGCTCGACCCCGACCAACCAACCAGTCATGAGGTTTGGCAAATAGTAGGGGCGAAGCATTCTGGTAGTAAATGTAAGAACAACTATAAGCGATCTTACAGAATGCTTCGCCCCTGTTTTTTTGAGATTTGCCCGCTGTAACCCATCAAGATATGAAGTTGCTCAATATGTTGGTGGGGAGTGATTTCCACACGAGAGTAGCTCCTGCAGCTTTTTAAACAGGAGCTGATGTCGCACTTAATGAGTCTGTCCTTTATAACAAGGAGCTGTAACACCCTTGGTGCTTAGGTGGAAACTACACAAGCGAGACTTGGAGTCAATGGTTTATGTTTATGTTGGTTTTGGCGGCTGCATCTGTTGAATTAGCGTGGACAACGCTGGCATCTTGAAAGATTTGGAAATTCGATCCTTAATGTACGAATAAAAATTCACTCCGTTTTTGCGGCAGGTGTCAACCAGAGCCAAAAACACTTCCCACGCCTGAGTCCCCTGTAGAGTGCGGGTTCCATTGGAGATTTTGCGCTTAATCACATACTCCCGGACTGTCCGCTCTGCCTCATTATTGTCAAGAGGAACTTCAGGAAAATCTAGAACTAATAGTAAATAAGGCTTCTTCTGTTTTGTTAAATCAATTCTATGATCTAAAGCACTGTATCCGGTTTGACGGGAAAACAATTTGTCAAATTCGGTTTCAAGCAACAGTTTTTGTTGTCGCTGCTCTTCTGTGCTTTGCTGTTGATAGGCTTTGAGTTGATAATAGTAAATCCAAAAATAAGAGAGAAATTGTGCCAGGCTTTTTTGATGAGAGGGAACCAGAGGAGTCAGCTTTTCGTAGTGTCGTCCTTCATGAATCCAGCATAAACTACGATGGTTCGTCTGGTTGTGAAATTGTCCCGCGTCATCAGCCACCAAAATATCTATGTAGTCCCCGAGCTGCTTTTTCTTCTTGTCAGGCAAAATACTGTCAACTAAATCATCTGATTGAACAACTGCTAATTCAGTTGGATCCAACTGCAATTCGTTTAACATTTGGAGAACTGTTTCAGAGTTTTTGCGCTCTCTGGTAAAAAAACTGCTATAGTAAGGATTGCAGAGTGTGAATACATAGCAATTTTTCCCATTAACCCGCATCCCCGTATCATCAATTTGGTGATAACTGGTACTGCCCAGTCCCGCTTCTAAAATAGCATTTCGTTCTTCAGTAAATTCTCTTAAATATTGCCGAGTTATTAAGTTAGATATTTTTCCCGCCGAGATTACTATTCCCTGAGACTGCAACAATTTAAGAATCTTTTCTTCTGGCACTCGTAACTGATAATACAAAGTGAGAACAAATGCTTCGAGTTCACTCCCGTAAGATTTGCCTTTTAATCCTTGCGGCAACTGGGCTTCGTAAAATTTCTCCGTACTAGGTGAATAGAGTCTTTCTAGTCGATAAATAACCGTGTCTGTTTTAAATATAATATTTTGAATTGTTACTTCTCGGTAGCCTCTATGGGTGATATCTGACGGCAAGTTACTCCGAGCCAGTTTGATAACCTCTTCTCTGTCAATATGAATAAGTTGGCGACGTTCCTGGGGGGGGGTTTTCGGTTTTTTCTTTTTTCGCTCTCGACTATTGGGCTGCTCTGGTTTGGCCTCCGCAGAAGTATCAGCTTTAGAAGTATCAGCTTTGGCTTGAGGTTTGATGTCAGGTTTTCCCTTGTGCCCTTTGAGCGCGGCTATTTCATCTCTCAATCGTTGATTGTCAGCTTTCAATTCAAGGTTTTGGCTGTATAGGTCTTCTAGGTAATTGAGTAACCGCTGCAAAACTTCCCGACTTTTTGGGTCGAGATTCTCTGTGTCTTGGTCGAGGTCAGCAAGCCAATTCTTAGTCATGTCTTCCAACTTACTACTTATTTATCGAATTTGTCAACCCTGGGCGCGGGATTTTGAAAAAAATCAGCTGTCGCGCATCTCAACTGCATATTCGGGCGCTCGGCTGCCGACTCACCACTTCGAGGTCAAAACCCCCCACCCCGTAAGCATTTGAGAAGTTTTCGCTCCTCAAAAATTGCTCTTGTCCTGTTAGGCATTCCGAGGCAGTACAAGGGCTGTTCACTCCAGTCCGATGGCCCGAGTAACTATGCAGTACCGGCAGTACCCATATTCCTTCACCACCAATATCTTGAGCAATTACCAAGATATTAACTCAACAGCAGCATGAGCCTCCTCTTTTTTGGTCAGTTGGGTGGGGAATTTGATTAAATTCGCCAACTCCTGCAACTGACTGATTGCCTCTGCACCTTCGAGCTTCATCAGTTCCAGATCGTCCCGCATTTCCGTCCAGGTGATGCCATAGTCGGATACTAAAAATCTAATCAGATGATTATTTCCCAGGCTGACCATAAACGAAGCACTGTTCATTTGACCACCGCAAGTATAGCAAGATGCTAAGTATCCCCTGCGCTCCAGCACGATCGCCAGAGCTTGCAGGCTCATCACTAGGTCTTGCACAAATTGCCTGTGTTGCTCTGCCAGTCTGATGAACACCTTTTTTTCCTCCTGTTACCACATGATTTTTGACATGTCGAGTATAATTTCAGATTTATTAATAATTACACCTCCTAAGCGTCAGGTATAGGATGTTGCCCGAACATTAAGTTTACAAAATTTAATGATTAACTGCCACATCCTATGCATTAGCATAGCTAATCTATTTCATAAGCAAAGGTATAAAGCACGACAATCACTCATGGCCTATAAATAACAGTGGGGTGGCGGTTGCTTCTTCTCCGCTGGCGGTGAGCTTCGTCGAACCGCCAGGAGTTGAAGCAACAGCGGGCTCGGGAAAATACTTCTCAGAAATTAACTTCCCACCAACCTAACCCAGGACCAATGAATCGCACTGTTACCCAAACTGCGATCGTAATTCCAATCCCGATCCAAGCTCCTGTGGTCGTCCATTTCATGAACTTGTCCGCTTGGCTCTTGGTAATCGGCAGCCAGGGAAGAATAGTGGGCTCTTGACCGTATTTGTCTCCTAATGCTGCTTTCCGACGCTTAGCTTCACCCATGACTGGCAATAATCACATATAAGAATGACAAATTGATGATAGCTTTTTTACTTGGGTTAGAGCAATTTGTTTGATTTTTGGGCTTTTTAGGAGTAAAATATACCATCAATCCCGAACAGAGTAATCGGATCGGGTAAACCAGCTAGCATCTAAGTAATTAATCCGTGCCAGGGGGCCGAGGGCTGCAAGCACTGACTGCCCATAGCTGCGGTGGATGACGCGGCTATCCAGCAGGGCGACGATACCAAGTCTTTCTCTTGCTGGGGCGATCGCCCGCTGTAACTCGTTGAGAGCCACAGGTAACAGGTAGAGGCGAAACCAATCCTTACGTTTGCGTTTATAGTAAGCGACGCGACCAGCTACCAGAGGGTGTTCTCGAGAAGGAATGGGTAAAGTGGCGATCGCCAGGAGCATGGGAGGAGGTAAAGCGGCCTGATGCTGACGCCAGAACTCCCAACCTGTCACTAAAATGCCGCGTGGGTCCAGGGAAGTCTTCTCCACCTGCACCCGAGAGCCAAATTCCGCCGCGAGCACCGCACCCACCCGATCCTTTAGGGGCACGTCACCAATCAAAATTACCGTTAAACCCTCACCAGCGGCGCTTAAAGCCAGCATAGAGCGGATTTCTCGCAGCAAACAGACCTGAAATTGAGCGGTATTGGGCAGGGGCAGTCCTTCAGGCAGGTACAGATGAATCAGCTCGCTGTGGCGATCGGCAGAGAACTTCAGAGTAGTTAAATCTGCCAAACCCATCCCAGCGCAATAGACAGGGGCTGAAGCTTCCAGATCCAAAGCACCCCCAATCAACACTACTGGCTGTTGGGGCCAGATGGGGGTGAGGGCATCAGCCACCTCAACCGGGCCGCGACTGAGAGAAAACATACCTTGAGACCGGACAATTTCAGCCCAAATTAGCTGTTCGTCAGCATACAAACCCTCGGCAAAATTCCGAAAAGCATCTGGCATTGCCAGGGCATTCTCTGCGAGCAAAAACTCGTAAAGACGCTGCAAAATTGCTCTTGTCTCATCCTCGATCAGACAGCACTCGTAGGGAGAAGAGGGATGCTGAAACACCGCCCGCGTCAGCTGGACCCTGGCATCCCGGATGATTTCAATTTGGCGGGGAAAAGCCAGCATCAGCTCGTGCCAATCAGCTGGTCCCATACAGGCCATCAGCTGGTTGCGAGTCCAGGCTTCCAGATTGTCCACCCCGTCCAGAATGGTGGGAATAGTGGGAAATCGCTGTTGTCCTTGCAAGCGGTCTTGCAACCAAGCATCAGGGGTAGTCAGCAGCAGTCCCGTGAAATCAGCACCAGGCCAACTCGTCCCAGTTCTGATTGGTTTGGACGTACCCATCCACTGCTGCAACCGGGGAATTTCCACCATCAGCAGACGTTGCTGACGTTCCGACGGTGCCACCACGATCGCTGGTTTTGGCCACATTAGCGCTGGCAGTAAATAACTCAGGCAATGACGCCCTTGATAGTTACAGGGGACGCCAGTCTGAATTAAGGCACTGCGACCTAGTCGTAAAGCACGCGCTACTAGCCGGGCCATGGTTAACTGATGGGGCCAGGAAGGTTCTCCAGACCCGCGCAGAAAGGCGCGGAGTTGCTGATGGACTTTTACCTCAATCACGGGACAAGCATCTTTGAGATGATTAAATCTTCTCTATCATTCTGACAGATACATCAAAAGTCGCTAGAGACGATCGCCTCTAGCGACTTTTACGACTGAAAGCGCGATCACGACTCAGGGTTAAATATGAGGCACGTACTTCTCCTTCTCCGGTACAATGGCGTACTCGGCCACGATCTGCCGGAATTCTTCGCCGTCAATCGTTTCCTTGTCAATGAGCAAATCAACTAAGCGATCGATCGCGGCTCGGTTTTCCCGGATAATGCGTTTGCCATCGTCGTAGCAATGCTCGACAATGGAGCGGACTTGAGCGTCGATGCGAGAGGCAATCTCTTCAGAATATTCCGATCGACTCATCAGGTCGCGACCCAAAAATACTTCACCCGTTTGGCTTTCCAGTGACAGGGGTCCCAAATCAGACATGCCGAAACGAGTTACCATCTGACGGGCCATTCCCGTCACCTGTTGCAGGTCATTACCAGCACCTGTGGTGACTTCCGCATCTCCAAAGATGACATCTTCGGCGGCACGGCCCCCCAGAGCACCGGTAATCCGAGCCATCAACTGGGCCCTGGATACTAAACTCTGATCTTCGCTGGGAGTAAACCAGGTTAAACCTTGAGCTTGACCGCGCGGAATCAGGGTGACTTTCTGTACGGGGTCGTGGTCTTTCAGCAGAGTACCGACGATCGCATGTCCCAGTTCGTGATAGGCAATCAGGCGCTTGCTCTTCGAGTCTACCAAGGGCGTGCCTTCCATCCCTGCTACCACTCGGTCTACAGCATCGTTGATTTCCAGCATGGTGATCGCCTCCTTGCGACGCCGGGCTGTTAAAATTGCCGCTTCGTTCAGCAAGTTGGACAAATCTGCCCCCGTAAAGCCCGGAGTCCGACGGGCGATCGCCTCCAGGGAAATATCGGGAGCCAGCTTTTTATTGCGGGCATGGACATCTAGAATTTCCAGGCGTCCCTTGATATCCGGGGCGTCCACCGTTACCTGGCGATCGAAGCGACCCGGTCGCAGTAAGGCCGAGTCTAGTACATCTGGTCGGTTAGTGGCCGCAATAATGATAATCCCGGCATTGCCCTCAAACCCATCCATTTCGGTCAGGAGTTGGTTGAGAGTTTGCTCCCGTTCGTCATTACCCCCGCCAATGCCAGCACCCCGCTGGCGTCCGACGGCATCAATTTCATCGATAAAGATGATGCAAGGGGCGTTTTCTTTCGCTTTCTTGAACAGGTCCCGCACCCGGGAGGCCCCCACACCCACGAACATTTCCACAAATTCCGAACCCGAGATGCTGAAGAACGGTACTCCCGCTTCTCCCGCGATCGCCTTTGCCAAGAGAGTTTTCCCAGTACCAGGAGGCCCTACCAAGAGTACCCCCTTCGGGATCCGCGCCCCCACTGCGGTGAAGCGTTCCGGCTTTTTCAGGAACGTCACCACTTCTTGCAGTTCTTCTTTCGCTTCCTCAATACCGGCGACATCATCAAACATCACGCCAGTTTTCGCTTCCATCTGGAAACGAGCTTTTGACTTGGCAAAATTCATTGCTTGGCCTGGGCCACCAGGCACGTTGCTGGAACGCCGGAACAGCAAAAACAGCCCAGCTATTAACAGCACCGGAAAAATGAGATTCCCCAGCAGTCCCCAGATAGCGCCCTCATTGCGAGGGGGGTGGATATCAAAGCTGACTTTCGCCTCTCTGAGCTTAGAAATCAGTTCCGGAGAATTAGCTGGCAGATCCACCCGCCATTGCTGGAGCTGGTTGTTTAACTGCGGGTCTACCGCTGCGACTATTGCTGTCCTGCCATTCTCATAGAGGTCTACGCTTCTCACGCGATCGTTATCCAAGTATTCTAAGAAGCGACCGTAGGTCATGCGGGTTCTGGCAGTATTCTGACCGATCTCAATCCCAGAGGAGCCAAAAGCTCCCTGCCACAGAAAGAACCCGATCACTAAAGCGGGTAATGTCCACAGCAATATTACTTTCCACGAAATTTTCATCTGCTTCTATATATGGATTACAACAGTGCGAGCGAATGTCTTGGGTGTCTACCCCAATTTTTTGTCTTTAACAGACTTTTTTCCTGACTGCCGGTTGTCTGCCCTTCTCCCCAGCAGCCAGCTATAGAGGATTTTTAAGCCGAAGAGCCATAATCTTAATATAATTTAACGTAGTTCTCACGCAAGGTGCAACCAGTTTTATCTCCGATCGAGGCACGGTAACTGTCAATGTTGGGGTAAACTAAAGATACGATCGACTTGCCCTCGTAGCTCAGTGGATAGAGCAAGGGATTTCTAATCCCTCAGCCGTAGGTTCGAACCCTACCGGGGGCGTTATCTGATTGAGAGGTGTCCGGCGGGCGACAAGAGCTGCCCGTGGGGCGCCAGGGAAACCAAATATAAATTGATGGGGCAGTTAGGTTGAGGAACTACGCTTCTGAGAGCAGCTAATATGTCGGCGTTGCACAACTCCGGGATGATAAGGGTTGTTAATTGTCAATGGTCAATTGAAATAGTCATAAATAGCCAGAGATTGATGTCTGATTTTTCTGAGGTTTGTAGTGAGGACTTCCGTCCTCACTACAAACCTCAGTACGCTTTTCAATTTTCCTCGTTCCCTGGCTCCCGCCTGGGAACGGCAATTTTCAATTTTCAACCATTGACTGCTATCATCCCAAAAATGTGCAACGCCAATATGTCATTGCTTCGATATTTCTGGGGAGCGCTACTCGCACTACCCCAGAAATATTGAGGGAGGATTGTAATTGAGAGATCGTCGCGATCGTAAGTGTAACGCCCCCCGAAGCAATCTCCTACCCAGTGGAGATTGCTTCGGGGGGTCTTCCTGTTGTGTTGAGCGGAGTTGCTGCTGCTGAAGCCCGTGACGAGGCTTGAACTCGTGACCTCACCCTTACCAAGGGTGTGCTCTACCACTGAGCTACACGGGCACTAAGTCTAATGTATATTAAGGTGGGCCGAGCTGGATTTGAACCAGCGTAGGCGTAGCCAGCGGATTTACAGTCCGCCCCCATTAACCACTCGGGCATCGACCCATTTATTTCCTACTTGATTAGCCTAACACATAAATTTTCAATTGTCTTAGGTTTTTTTGACAATTTTTTGGGCTGGGGCGGAAAATCCCCATTTTTCAAGGGTTTGGAGGCTCGATGGAATTTTTTTCTGGGGCGGGTGATTCTTCTGAAAAAATGCTGCGTGGCCCGTTTCCGAGAGTGCCCACCCATGTCGTGCGCGGTCCCGACACGACAGGGTGGGCATCTCTGGAAACGGGCCCTTGATGAGGGGGGTTTTGTCCCTGTTGTCGTCTCTGTTTGGACCGGCTCATTGGTGGTCGGGAGGGAAAATCGCTCTCATCATAGATTTCGCCCACCAGTTCTTCGAGAATATCTTCTAAGGCGACTAACCCGACCGTGCCGCCGTACTCATCCACGACAATGGCCAAGTGTAAGCGCTGTTGTAGCATCTCTTTGAGCAGATTGGCGACTCGCTTGGTTTCCGGTACGTACACTGGCGGGTCCATGACTTCACTCACGAGACCGGGACCGCGTCCCTCTGCTTGCAAAGCATGCTGTTGTTGTAGGGCCCGCTTCAGGTGAACGACTCCGACTATTTTATCCTTGGACTCCTCCTGGACGGGGATGCGGGAATAGCCTGTCTCTAGACAGAGATTCAGTAATTCTGGTAATGTGGCTTCAACTGAGATGGTCCGCATATCGATGCGAGACTTGACGACATCCCTAGCGCTGAGTCGGTCTAGCATCAGGGCTTTGTTGAGCAACCGGTGTCTATAGAGGTCCAGCTTGCCTTTTCCGCCCAAGATTTCTATCATCAACTGGAGGTCTTTTAAGGACTCGCCCTCTTGCACTACACCGGTCTGAAACAGGCGAATGGCGAATTGGGCGATCGTCTCTAGGAAATTAATGATGCCAAAGAAGGAGAGGAATCTGGAGAGCCAATAGATGGGGCGGACTGCTAATTTGAAATATGACAGTACGTTATTGATGGCTAAGGACTTGGGGGTGATTTCCCCAAAGATGAGCACCAGAAAGGTGACGACGGCTGTGGCAACTCCGATACTAGCATTACCGAGCCAGATGGCAAACAGGTTGCTGGTCAAGATAGCGGAAAAGTTGTTGATGAGGTTGTTCCCGACCAAGAGGGTGGTGATGAAGCGGGTGCGCTGTTGTAAGACGATGCGGAAAATGCCGCTGGGGTCTCCTTGGTCTTTGATCAGGGCCTTGAGTTTGAGGGGATCTAATGCGGTAATGGCTGTTTCGGAACCTGAGAAAAAACCGGAAAGCAACATCATTACTGCTAGGACTGCTATGTCTAGCCAGACATTTCCCAGCATGGGACCAGTCTCGGAGGCAGTCAGAAGGTAAGGGGGAACGGGCAAAGTAGTCACAATTGCCGTAGAGTTAGTAAATAGTTGGGTTATGGTGGCCTTATTGTGATAATGATAACCTCGCTCTGGGATTTGTTACAGTATCTTGCTTATCCTCTGCGCGGGCTAGAAAGCTGAGGCAGTTCGTAGTAAACGCTTTAGCGTTTGCCTGTATGCCGTTCGTAGTAAACGCTTTAGCGTTTGCCTGTATGCCGTTCGTAGTAAACGCTAAAGCGTTTGCTCCGTTGCGGTTGAGAGTACATCGCTACCGGTAGTAGGGGAGATCGGGTGGGGAATCTGGGGAATTTGCAAAGCCAACTGACTGGTAGTATCCGCTCTAAGAAACTTACCCAAAGTTAGACAAATCCAGGCTTGGCTGGATGTAGTCTGCATCTGGCGTTCTTTTCCTGCTTCGACGCATCCGACCTGCCGAGTTTCGCTTGTGTGATGCTCCACAGGCTGACACGGGAGAGCTTCCCGCCAATGCCAAGTTAATTGCAGCGTTCCAATCTCGGTCTAAGAAGAATCCACAGCGAGGACAAACAAACGTCCGGTCTGACAGTTTTAAGCCTTGACGGACGTGACCGCAATGGGAACAGGTTTTAGACGATGGGAAAAACCTATCAACTACTGTTAGTTTGCTGTCGTACCATTGGCACTTGTACTCTAGCTGGCGGCGAAACTCATATTATCCACAATCCGCTATTGCTTGTGCCAATCTGTGATTTTTCATCATGCCACTTACGTTCAAGTACTCGATGACTACCTCGCTGTGATTTTTAGCTAGGTATGTAGTCAGCTTGTGAGTTAGTAATTTATTCATGTTTTTTGAACCGTTAACTGCTTGGAGACATGTAGAAGTAACTGCTCGACGAACTCAAATTGATTATGCTAATCTTATGAAATATTTGGTCGATGAACAGTTTCCTCAAGCCCAGAAAATTATCGTCGTTCAAGATAACTTAAATACTCATGTAAAATCCTCTCTGTACAAAGCTTTTAGCCCATCGTCAGCCGGTCGGATTCTGGACAAGTTAGAATTTCATTACACTCCCAAGCATGGCAGTTGGTTGAATATGGCAGAAATCGAGTTAAGTGTCTTAAGCAAACAATGTCTAGACCGAAGAATTTCGGACAAGGAAGTTTTAACAGAAGAAGTGGCAGCTTGGGAAAAGCGCAGAAATGAAACGGCTTTGGTGGTAGATTGGCAATTTACCACCGAGGAGGCTCGGATTAAATTGAAGCGGTTATATCCGTCAATTACATCTTGACAGACCACTACTACCAAGGGCACCTTTACAGTCACGGCAACCGCCTCCGACCAGGGGGGAAATCAAGCAGAAGATACCTTTGAAATCCGGGCCATTTTCCAAAGAGCAAAAGAATGCCAATCCGGAGATGCTCCCCTTGCGATCGGGTTGCAGCCCGGGAGGGATAATTTGAAAAATCCCCGCGACGGTAAGGCCGGGACAGTCAAGACTTCCAGAGGCTCCGAAAATGGCGGCTAAATTCCGTATCCCTCACGGGAGCGCAGCCATATCCCTCACGGGAGCGCAGCCATAGATTCGGGCGGTCGAAGATGTCTCATTGGCCTGCCGATCTCCGATACTAGGTAATATCATAGATTAATCTATGATTAGTTGCTAGTATATGAGCTATTGCCTGAGTCCAAATTGCACCAAACCCCAAAACCCGCCGAGAACGAGCTTTTGCCAAAGTTGCGGGGCGGAACTGAGACTGCTGAAAGGTCGCTATCGCGTCATCCGCCTGCTCTCGGATCTGGGAGGCTTCGCGAAAACCTATCTGGCGGCGGATGTTGCTAGGGAGAATGCTAATTGCGCCATTAAACAACTGGTGCTATTGCCGGAAATAAAGAGCGATCGCCAATTGCTAGCCAAGGCGATCGCTCTATTTGAGCAAGAGGCCCAGGGTCTGCTGAGGTTGGAGTCTCATCCCCAAATCCCTCTGCTGTTAGATTTCTTTGAGGAAGACAACCAGCGCTATCTGGTGCAGGAGTTTGTGGAAGGACAGGACCTCTGGCAGGAGTTGCAACGGCAGGGGGCTTTTAAGGAAGCACAGATCCGGGAACTGTTGCTGGATCTGTTACCCGTACTCCAGTTTATCCACGATCGCCAGATCGTTCACCGGGACATTAAGCCTGCCAATATCATGCGTCGTCAGCCCGACGGTAAGTTGGTGCTGATTGATTTTGGCATTTCTAAGCAACTGGCCCAAACGGTGATGACCAAAACAGGCACAGCAGCTATTGGCACCCAGGGCTATGCCCCGATCGAACAAATGCTTGCTGGTAAAGTTTATCCTGCTAGCGATATCTACAGCTTGGGCGTTACCTGCATTCATCTGCTGACAGCTGCAGCTCCCGAGAGACTTTATCGGCCCCGAGAGGGAGGTTGGTTCTGGCGAGATTATCTGTCCCAGGGGATGTACGTGAGCGAAAATCTAAGGGCGATCTTGGATAAGATGATCGAACTGATGATGCACGAACGCTATCAATCGGCGGATGAAGTCCTGATTGATTTACAGTCTGCTTCTGCCAAGTCTGCTTCGGTCCCATCAGACCCGATCTTATTAGATTTGATTGGAGATATTAATAATGACTTGGGCATCCCTAGGGCGCCAACCCTGACTGTGGCGAAACTCGGTCCTGCTGACTATAGAACTATTAGTGAGGCGATCGCCAACGCCTTCTATGATACGATCGTACGGGTGCGTGCTGGTTTCTACTCAGAAAGTCTCGTAATTGATAAGCCGCTACAAATTGTCGGGGATGGGGCTAGGGAAGACGCGATCGTCGAGAGTACATTCTCGCCCTGCCTACAGATGCGGACAGACCGCGCTGCAATTAGAGGCATAACCCTGCGTCATCGGGATGTGACCAAAAATGCTGACCCTATCGGCCGCTTTGTCAGTCAGCCCCTGCTGAAACCCTATGCTATTGATATCCCCCAAGGAGAGTTAATTCTGGAGGACTGCGATATCGCCTCCACGGGTATTGCTTGCATATATATTCACGGCGCTGCTGTATCCTCATGTCTTCGCCGCTGTCAAATCTATGGAGGGGCAAAATATGGAATTTTGGTCGGCCAAAAGGTCCCGGTAAAGGTAGAATCATGCAATATTTACGGCCATGGGATCGGAATATATGTCCTCAAAGGTAGCAACCCGCATTTGCTGCGCTGCCAAATTCACGACATGGCAGCAGATGGAATATTGGTAACCAATAAAGGTGAGGTAAGGGTAGAGGACTGCGATATCTTCGACAATGCTGGGGTGGGGATAAAGGTTAAAAAAGCTTGCAATCTCACTGTCCGAGGCTGCAATATCTATGGGAATAAACAGCAGGGCCTGCATGTGGAGTCGAACGGCGCTGGCCCGATCGACAACTGCGATTTGAGAGGTAATGATGGGGGTGCCTGGTATATTGCCCCCCGCTGTGCGGTGCGCCGCAGCTGCAATTTGGAATAGTCGCTAAATTCAAAATTCATGCAGGGGGAAACCCTTTGAGAATAAGGATCTCGGGGGTGTGGTCTTGCACGAGTTGGTATTGATTCAGAACATCTCGTCAACGATCGCAATGTCTTTGATACCCTCGCACCCGGTAACCGTAAACCCGAATCAATGGTAGCAGGTTATAACATTATAACTGCCTTTATGTCTTGCTGTCCCACTCGGGTTTCATACTCCGTTTATGCGGAAGTTTACCCCCTATGCTGTTGGTTAATAAATCGGTAAAGAAACCGGGCTTCTCTGATTATAGCATGGATAGATCGTCTGGCATCACAAGAAACCCGGTTTCTGAGAAGGCCTTAACTAGGGCGATCGTGTGTGGGAGGCGATCGCCCCAAAATTGCGGTTCCCCGTAGGGCGATCGCCCCAACTTCCAGCCTAAAACTCATCATCTTCATCCTCGACTTCAATTTCCATTGCCACAATCTCTCGCCATAATGACACCACAGATGCATCCACATCTGCGGCTACTAACCCATCCAATACTGCACCAGACTCCACCTTTAACTCCGGAAATGTTAACAGCAACATCGCCAAATCTCGCCAATCCGTACCCCGCCTTTGGCTTCCCACGGCGCTGATGGTATGAAATTATCTTACTTACCACCAACTCGGTTGGATCCATCACCAATACCTGTTCAATACAGCGATTTGCGGGTAACTTCTCCACCTGTCGAATATCCATCAAATGGCGATTTCCCTGTTTTTCGACTCGATATAACCGATAACCCAGTCCTCCCTTTACCATTCGTACCCGCACCGCAATGTAAAATCTTTCGCTCAAATAACTCCGCAATTCCTCTGCTAAATCTGCCGCTTGTAGGGACAACACATCAATATCCTGGGTCATACGCGGTTCTCCAACATAGGCATTTACCGCCTGGGCTCCAAAGACAACAACATCTTCGCGATCGCGCAAAAACTCAAACACTGCACCATGCAAAGTCGCCAAGGGCAAAGATTCGCGATTCATAAATTCTTGAAAACTTAACGTATCTGCAATTAACACTGTCATAACTGTCCATAAACTTCAAGGAGCGCGATCGCACAACTTCAAATGCACCCGCTACCCCACAGCTCAGAAACCCGGTTTTTCAGAAAAACCGGGTTTCTTATACCTGGGCGAGCGCCCGCGCGAAAGCTATTTTCTTCAGTCCATCCCAGACTGTAGGGGTTGCTTAAACAAGGGTTGACCAGAAGGGGAGAGCAATATTTTCCTTTCTTATTCCGTTCCACCTCGCAGAACAGGACATTATCCTGCTTTAAGTAAAGTTTCCCAGAGACAGTTTTATAAGCAATAGGATGAAACTGAGGGATACCATTGTACTCAAACACCCGGCGATCTTCGTCCAGCAAGACAGGACAGACAACCAACTGATATCGCCGTGGGCAAGCGCGTCATACTGCTGCGAGATAAGCAGCAACAGCTGATAATTACGCTCAGCCCCGATCGGCTCGATCTTCGATTGGCAGTTGCTGTCATAATTACAATAGTTCATAAAACTTGACAATATTCGCCGTGACGACAGAACTGACGATCGCAAGCATTACCGAATTCACCTGGAACTGGCAAGGTCACCAGATTCGATATACGGTCATGGGCACCGGACGCCCCTTGATGCTGCTTCATGGCTTTGGAGCCTCGATCGGCCATTGGCGCAAAAATATCCCGGTGCTGGCTGCTAGTGGCTACCGGGTGTTTGCCCTAGATTTGCTGGGGTTCGGCGGCTCGGATAAGCCACCCCTGAATTACAGTATGGAGTTGTGGCACCAGTTGCTCCAGGATTTTTGGAATGCCTGCGTGCAAGCACCAGCGGTGTGGATCGGAAATTCGATCGGGGCTCTTCTGGGTCTGATGGTGGCGGCAGATACTCCGGAAATAGCCTCTGGTGCGGTACTGATTAACTGTGCTGGGGGATTGAATCATCGTCCCGATGAGCTGAATTTCCCTCTGCGACTGGTGATGGGTGGCTTTACTAAACTGGTAAGTTCTCCCCTGACGGGACCATTTTTGTTTAACCGCATCCGTCAGAAACATCGCATCAAGAAGACCCTACACCAAGTCTATCGGAATCGGGAAGCTATCACAAATGAACTGGTGGATTTGCTCTACGCCCCGGCCTGCGATCGGGGTGCCCAGCGGGTGTTTGTCTCCATTCTCACAGCGCCTCCCGGTCCCAAACCAGCTGAGTTGTTACCTCAGGTGAATGTTCCGTTACTGGTGTTGTGGGGGGAAGATGACCCTTGGACGCCCATTGCTGGTGCTAAGATTTATCAGCAGTTAGCTAACAGCCGTGAGGATGTCAAGTTTGTACCCATTGCTAATGCAGGTCACTGTCCCCATGACGAATACCCGGATCTGGTCAATCAGTCGATTTTGGATTGGCTGAAATAGGCGATCCATGACCCTGGATGAGAAAATGAGACGATCTAGATCTGCAACAACTGCAAACGTTAATATGGATGCCAATGAACTTCTGACACGTTATGCCGCAGGAGAAAGGAATTTTCGCGATACCGACCTATTTCGTGCCAACTTGTTTCGTGCCAACCTGGCTGGTGCTAGCCTGTTTCGTGCCAACTTGTTCCGTGCTAACCTGTTTAGTGCCAACTTGATTGGTGTTAACTTGTTTCGTTCCTGCCTGATTGGTGCTAACCTCAGCGGTGCTAACCTGAGTGGTGCTAACCTGAGTGGTGCTGATTTGATTCGTGCAGACCTGAGTGGCGCAGACCTGAGTGGCGCGGACCTGAGTAACGCAGACCTGAGTGGTGCCAACCTGTCTCATGCTAATCTTAGTTATACTGACCTGACTAAGGCTAACCTACTTCGCGCTGACTTGATTGATGCTAATCTAGTACAAGCTAACTTGGATGGGGCTAACTTGAAGGAAACAATTATGCCTGATGGCACAAAGCATAGATAATCTTTTTGTTCATGGTCGGGTTCATAGCTGACCAGACCATGAGCAATTGAGGCTGGGGGGGCGACATGCAAGTCCATACGAGCGTAGGAATTTCAGCCCATAAGCTTCAACAAGATACATGCTGTTTTGGGCAGACAGACGACGTAGTTATAAGGGTTTGAGCTTCATGGAAATGAAAGAATGGTACTGATGCGACTGTATCTTGTCCGAGCCTATTGGCCTCAAAGCCTTATCTAGTAAGCTTTTGAGTGCTCATGTCGCCCTCTCAGTTGGCGACTGTATCTTGTATGAGCCTATTAGCCTCAAAGCCTTATATAGTAAGCGTTTAAGTGCTCATGTCGCCCCCTCAGCCTGGAGACCTTTTTTGTTCGATCTCAAGATATATAGAAAAATGAACATGCCTCTTGACAAAGCTTGATGGAGATATTAGACAAGCAGGCTTGATGAAAAAGTAAGCGGAAAGTAACCATTGTCAAGGTGACGACAATGGCAGTTTCACATGCAATTGTGCTGGGTATTGTATTGGCCAAAAAAAGCTGTTAAGGAGGTAGAGAAAATACCTAGAAAAAGCAAGACAGCTAGCAAGAAGCTGGCAGGGACGAAACTGTTGGCATTGCTGGAGGAGTTGGCAGATAGTCCCCAAAAGCAGGGCTATGGAATCTGAAAACTTTGGCCCTTCAGGTCGAGATCCTTGAGGCTGTTTGAGAACATAGAAAAAAATGAATATGCCTCTTGACAGAGCTTGACGGAGAGATTATATTAGACAAGCAGGCTTGATGAAAAAGCAAGCGGAAAGCAATGGATGGTACTGTATCTTGTCCGAGCCTATTGGCCTCAAAGCCTTATCTAGTAAGCTTTTGAGGGCTCATGTCGCCCCCTCAGAGGATCTCAATTAACTTTCAAGGAGAAAAACATGACTTCTAAGTCAACAAAGAAACTAGCCACAATGGTAGTGGCATTGTTGGGTGCATTGCTGCTGACATGGATGCCTTACTGGTCTCCGACAGCGGCGGCAGCAGAACCGGAAATCGCTTTTACCAGTGATTATCAAGAAAATCTCACTGGGGACTTAGTTTCGGGAGGGACATTCAAGGTCAGTTATGACTCAGATCGATTGACCTGTGCCCGGGGTGAGAAATATGGGCAACCGGTATGGAATATATTGGCCTACGTGCAGTTTTCCGAAGATAGCGAACCATCATATCTTCCTCTTGAGACCCCAGGGGAAGATGTAATCATGACCCAAGAGTTTGATATCCCGTCTGATGCCACAGAATTGATTATGTGGTTTTATAACAACGACGGCATTAATACTCCTTGTTACGACAGTGACTACGGTGCCAATTATCATTTCCCAGTGACCACAAAAATCTCCTTTACCTCTGATTTTGAAGAAAACGTCGAAGGGCCATTAGTTCCGGGAGGGACATTCAAGGTCAGTTATGACTCACAACGATTGACCTGTAACCGGGATACCCGTTATGGACAACCTAATTGGAGTATTTATGCTTATGCGCAATTTGCAGAAGATGCTGAACCGGAATACAAAGTTCTTCAGCCATTTGCAGAAGAAGGGATCCTGACTGGAGAGTTTGATATCCCGTCTGATACTAAAGAAGTGGTTATGTGGTTTTACAATTGGGGGTACTACACAGGGTTCCAGCAGCCACAATGTTACGACAGTGACTATGGTGCCAATTATCATTTCCCCTTGAACTGAGTAATTGGCTTGGTCGGCAACTTGATGAGGATACCAAGATAGGGGCCTTTGGGCCTCTATCAGAAGCATATTACTTTGGCTACGAGCCTATTCACCAGTAGGATAGGATACTAGAAACCCGGTAGGTCGTAAAAACCGGGTTTCTTCATTCTTTGATTGAGATGGGACCGTCTATATCAATCTTATTACAGTAGCTCTGGTCGAAATGGGAGTAGAATGAAAAAACAGCGATTGCGACGGGTGAAAGAGATGTCAGCGATATTAAGTTCCGAGTCTTGTCGCGGGCAATTTTGGGATGAGCAACTCCTCTTTGATGCTGTTTATAGCTCTGTCATGACCGAAGTTATAGCTTGACTATGGAACTTGATAAAATAAATCTAAAGCTTTCAGTCGCGGGAGCCTTGAGGATAGGAGAATGATAACAGTGTATGGCGACGGGAAAAAGAGATGTCAGCGACATTGAGTACAGAGTTTACTTATGTATACGGACCGGTGAAGTCTTGGCGCTATGGGCGATCGCTCGGGATCGACCCCATAGGTGCGGTGTCTACTTGCTCCTTTAACTGCGTATATTGTCAGCTGGGGGAAATAGAACAGATAACGCGCGATCGGGCGCTGTTCGTCCCCACGGAGGAAATCATCCAAGAGTTGCAAGAGTTTGCCCCTTGGGATGTAGATGTAATCACCCTCAGCGGTAGTGGGGAACCGACTTTAGCGTCTAATTTAGGAGAAATTATCACATCGATCGCACAACTCACCTCACGACCAACATTAGTATTGACTAATGCTACCTTGCTGAAAGACAAAACTGTGCGTCAGGAGTTGGCAATAGCTGACAAGGTATCTGTGAAAATAGATGCAGTTTCGCCCAGACGGTGGCAGGGGGTTGACCGACCGGCAACAGGAGTGAATTTTGCCGATGTTTGGGAGGGAATTTCCGAATTTAGAGCAGAATATAGCGGTGAGTTGGGCATCCAAACGATGATGTTATCGAACTGGGATGCAGAAGATATCGCAGAATATATTCGCCGAGTGCGGGCGATCGGCCCTACAGAAATACAACTCAACAGTCCCACGCGCCCCAAACCCTTAAAACGCCAGTTAGACGGACGGGGAAATCACAGCAGTACCGAGGAACGACCCTATCCAGTGCAGCAACTCAAGTGCGTCAGCGCCGATATTTTGCAGAAGTTTGCGTCTGAGATTCAAAACGCTACTGGCATTCCCGTGCGTTTTCCACCTCAATAGATCGCGAGGCTAAAGATATGTTAACAGAGTTCGTTCCCGATCGCTTGTGGACTGCCCAGGTGCCCCTGCGCTTTTATGGGATTGAAATGGGCACTCGCATGACTGTCTGCCGTCTGCATAGCGGCGAACTTTAGGTGCATTCTCCGATCGCACCAACTAAGGAGTTGCAGCAGGAACTAGATGCACTGGGAAAAGTTAGTTTCATCGTCGCCCCCAACAAACTCCATCATCTATTCGTGCTGGACTTTTTGACTGCTTATCCCGATGCCAAGCTGTTTGGTTCCCCCGACTTGCCTCAAAAGCGACCCGACATTCCCTTTCACGGCATCCTCGGCGATCGGTCGGAACCGGGTTGGGCATCGGAAATTGACCAGGTTCTGGTTCGCGGCAATATCTGTCTGGATGAGGTGGTTTTCTTTCACCAAAACAGCCGCACCCTGATTCTGACCGATCTTTGCGAGTCCGCCCACCCTGACTCCCCTCTCAGTTTTCGCATTATGGGTCGCCTAACGGGTATATACGATCACCCGGGACCGCCCATCGATATGAAACTCGCGTTTCGGGACAAGCAGGCGACGAAAGCTTCCCTGGAAAAAGTTATGTCTTGGGACTTCGATCGCATAATTCTCGCTCACGGCCATTTAATCCATTCACGAGGAAAAGAGTTCTTCGATCGAGCTTACAGATTTGTTTTGTCAGATGGAAGTAAGGAGGAAAAAGATGACAAATCAAACAGTTAATCGATCTAGAACAGAAATTACCCTGGATATCTCAACATTATGGGTTACGTTGACGAGTCGGAAGTGAATGGTCCTGGCAGTCGCGCGGTGGTCTGGGTGCAAGGATGCGATTGCGCTGCGCGCACGCTACGCGAACGGGAATGTCCCGGATGTTTTAATGTTAAGTCTTGGTCTTTTGCAGCTAATCAGTTAATTGCTATTGACGAACTGGCAGATAAAATCATCAGCAAACCTCATACAGCTTGTTCAGGAAACAAGTAGAACATTTTTGTGCTAAACTAGAGCTATACTCAATGCAGACCTTATTCAGCTATGGGACGTTACTCTCTGGACCTTAGACAAAAAGTCGTCACTGCTTATAAATTGGGCAAAGGCTCGAGGAGGCAACTTGCCGAGCAGTTTATGCTCAGTCCTGCTACTGTTCATAGTTATATAAAACAATATCGAGAAACGCAAGATCTAACCCCTAAAAAACCCGGCCCCAAACGTCCGGGCAAGCTAGAAGCCTATCGAGACTTGATCGTGAAGATGGTAAAAGATTACCCAGATTGTCCGGTAGGCTGAGGGAACATCTGTTAAATGAGCAGGATGTTTATGTCAGTGTAGGGGGGATGTGTGAGTTCCTAAAAAAAGAAGGCTTAACTCTTAAAAAAAAACTTACCGGGCAGAAAAAGTAGCAACTCCAGCAGTTCAACAGCAGCGAGTTGATTACCGAGAGCGGGTTCGAGATGTCCCACAGGGAAAATTGATATTTATTGATGAGGCAGCTTTCTGGATAGGGATGAGTCGCGAGATGGCCAGGTCGTGTCCGAGAGCGCCTACCCTGTCGCTCGCCTGACCTCGATGTCTAAAGCTGCGGCGTCTTCCGCGTGCTCTTGTCCTGAAGGACTCGGCACACTCCAGACACCGCGCGCTACTCGCACTGCGCACCGCACATCGCAGCGACAGGGGTGGGCGTCTCTGGACACGAGAGTGAAAAAGGTAAAAAGGCATTCTATTTAAGACCATTTTATAAGGGGAGGAAAATGACCTTAATCGGAGCAATAAGTATTGAAGGAGTTGTGGCGAAAAAAGCAATTCAAGGCTCTATGAAAGGTAAGGAGTTTAAGGATTTTATTGAACATGACCTGGTTCCGAAGCTGAATCCAGGGGATGTGATAGTTATGGATAACCTTAATATCCATAAAATGGAAGGGATCGAAGAACTGATAGTCGCTACGGGAGCAAGAGTAGAATATTTACCACCCTACTCACCAGACTTCAACCCTATTGAGATGTTGTGGTCAACGGTTAAGTCACTGGTCAGAATGTTCCCAACAATGGAGGCGCGAGAACAGTTAATTGAACTTGCTCTGATGCTGATTGGAACAAATACGTTTAAGAACTGGTTTACTAAATGCTGTTATTGTACTAATTAAATAGCGAACAAGCTGTAATACCGGGGTGACTCTGGTGGGGAACCCTTCTGGCAAGCAGCTTCGTTGGCACAATTGGCTAAAAAACTCAAGGCCAAGGGACTGAACGTGATGTCCTTTTCGGGATTGACTTTGTCCGAACTGCGATCGCCTAAATCCCCCCCAGGTTCCGAAGCATTATTAGCAGAGTTGGACATCCTGATTGACGGACCCTATGTGGAATCTCAGGCGATTAATTCCCCTGACTCGCCGGTGTCTTCGCGCAATCAGCAGGTGCGCATTTTCAATCCGGAATTTCAAGATCGAATTACTTGGGCAAGCGACCAAGTATAAATTCACATCCTTTAGGATGGAACTCGCATTATCACAGGTTTTCGGGGTCAGATGGGAATTGGAGATTGAGCGGAAGATCTGGCAGGGGCGATCGCCGCTGTCAGATTCTGTATTATAGGGTAAGATCGGATCGGATGTAACGATCGAGAGTACCAGAAGATTAGGCGGTGGTTAAACCCATGCAAATAGCAGAGACAGAACCAGTGTTGGCCTCATTAGAAGAGGCGGAAGCTCTCAAACTGCTAGTTCAAATCCTCAACCCGGAGAATTTACCAGCACAGGTAGTGGGAAGAGATGGAAAAGCGGTGGAGATGACGGCATCAGTCTACCGGATAATGGGTCAAGTTATTCAACTAATGGCAAAAGGTCGGGCAGTGTCGGTAATGTCTTTTAACCAAAATCTGACTCCCCAAGAAGCGGCTTATTTGCTAAATGTGTCCTACTCGGCTATGATTGAATTAGTAGAGTCGGGAGAAATTAAGGCTCGCAAAGAAATCGATTGGCGAATTAAGTTGGCGGATTTAATGGCGTACAAACAGCAGCAGGATATTCAGCGTGAAGAAGCTTTGACTTCACTAGCTCAGATGACCCAAAATTGGGGATTATATGAGTTGGAATCTGAACTGTACAATAAGGAGAGCTTCGATTTATAAGATGGATATCTTGAGTGTTGTCTTGGACTCGTGTGTGATCTTTCCCCTACATTTGCGAGATACGCTGCTGCGTGCTGTTCAAGCTAGTTTGTATGAGCTGCACTGGTCACAGGAGATTCTTGATGGTGCTACGCGCAATTTGGTACTTAGGGGTAAGATGACCGATTCTCAGGCTGCAGGATCCATCCCAGCTTTGCTTCTTGGCTGCGGGGATCTGAACGTGCTGTTGCCAGCTATACTAGCCCAGAAACCCAGTTTTTCCACAAAACCGGGTTTCTTCATGCATTCCTGAGATGCTCTCGTAGCACCTGCTAGCACCGGCATATACAGGCCCCAGGGAGATCGTGACTCGCAGTCGCCTCCCCGCCCGGATCGTCTCGCCTCCCCGCCCGGGTCATCTCGTCTCCCCGCCCGGGTCATATTGCCTCCCGGGTCATATTGTCCCCCCGCCCGGGTCATCTCGCCTCCCCGCCCGGGTCATATTGTCCCCCCGCCCGGGGGGCAAACGAGCTTTTTTTCGTCAAGCAAGTTTCGAGTTTCGAGGGCTTGGCAGTGGCAAGAAACCGGTGATGTGCTAAAATAATGTAGAGTGGGCACCGGTTTGGCATCACCTAGCGCCGGCCACATTACCTTAGCACCAATCGTGTCCAGAGACATTCACCCATGTCGTGTCGGGAACCGCGATCAAAATATCTGATTTAGCCGATAAAAATATCTTATAAAGCCTATAATAATATCTGATTATCCGCTCAAACCCTTACCCAGAAAGCTTTTCAGCCTTGGTCTCCAAAAAAGTTTTCATCGCATAAAGGGTAGACACTGGGAAATCTAGTTGTTGGATATAGGTCTAGGATCTCTGTTAGCGTCCCTGTTTGTTGGGGACGGGAATTAATGGAAACTTCATTGTTTGGGCATTAAACGATGTACAAATTGGTCAACCCGCGCCTGACCTGACGATACCAGTTAGCGCGGTGAATGGTTTCCAGGGATTTTTCCAGCCATTCATAAGGATCCGTTGACAGCATTACCCAAAATAGTATAATAGCTAAATGATTATATCCTAAACAGGATGACAAAGAATATGGTAAAAACTAACGTGGAATTGCCCTATTTTGACGGGCCCGTTTCCAGAGATGCCCACCCTGTCGTTCGTTTCCAAGAGGACCGATCCTGTCGTTCGCCTACGAGCGCTCCGACATGGGTGAGTGTCTCTGGAAACGAAAGGGACCGCGCACGACATGGGTGGGCACTCTCGGAAACGGGCTGCGAGCAGAATTTGGCAAAGGGAACGAGCAGGAGCTCGCCGCATTTGGTCGCCATGTCCATTGGGGCTACTGGGATAACCCCAATGCAGCAGATGGTACCGTGGCCGACTTGGCTGCTGCGACTGAAAGGAGACTACAGCGTCAGATGGGAGACATGGCGACGGAGAGGGTAACGAACAAAACGTGAATCAGATCCGCTCCACTAAATAATGACAATAAGAGGCAAAACATGGAAACAAAAACTAAAAACAGTTCCCCAGACTTTGAAACTCAGTCGAGTTACAGCATCCGAGTGAGAACAGAAGATGCCGTCGGGCTGAGTTACTCGGAGAATTTCACCATTAACATCAACGACGTTAATGAAGACCCCACCGACCTCAATCTCAGCAACAACAGCCAAATTGCCTTAAATATCGGCGGTAGCAGTAGTGACTATGGCCATGGCATAGCCACCGACAGCAATGGTAATGTCTGGGCTACAGGGTCTTTCAACGGCA
>RFFC02000016.1 GCA_005518205.2 Hormoscilla sp. GUM202 | reverse complement strand
CTAATCCTATCTCAGGATTTTTTGACAACATAGATGCTTAAGAAATTGTTTAGTTATGATGCGTTACGTTGCGCTCTTACTAGGAGGGAACAGGGAACAGGGAACAGGGAACAGGGAACAGGGAAGCCGAGGGTTTGCCAGACGGTTTAACCATTGAGGGAACAGGGAACAGGGAACAGGGGAACAGGGAACAGGGAACAGGGAACAGGGGGAAGGGAACAGGGGAACAGGGAACAGGGGGAAGGGAACAGGGAACAGGGAACAGGACTGGCGAAATGTCCAGATCTTGTCCGAGTCGGACAAGATCTGCTAAATAAAACCAATCCTTCACTGCCTATGAAAAACACCCGAACAAATCACACCTCAGCGGTCGAAGAGTCCGGGGAGAACCTTGCTGTAATTAAACAAAGTTAGTCGGATCGTTCTTAATTTGAGCCTCAGCAATTCCCGACAAAACTGCCAAGACTTCCTCACTTGGAGCCTTAATGGAAGCCCCACCACGTTCCCGATCGTAGCCAAATTCTAAATCCTCAAACGTCAAACTTTCTAGATGGATTTTGTCCGTGCCAATCTTAAAGTCCCGGATGGTATCCCCTTTCTTCTCGGTGGGATCGTCATAATGCGCCATGTCCCGGGCCAAGACAAAGGTATCCGCACCCCCGTTTCCGATGAGGGTATCGACTCCATCACCGCCATAGAGGCGATCGTCTCCATCACCGCCTGTGAGGCGATCGCCTCCACTTCCGCCTATGAGGGTGTCGTCTCCAGCGTAGCCTGTGAGGCTATCGTTGCCCCCGTGTCCGTAGATGCGATCGCCTCCATTATCTCCATGGATTGTATTGTTTCCTGGCCCCCCTTGAATTTCGTAGCCACCACCAACGATGTCTACTTTGCTTTTGTCGAGCCTGCCTCGCTCGGGGTCGGTGAGCGAGACGATCTCCGGGGGGAGCGGACCGTACAAGGAATTGTTATCGTACAGATATAGTTGTGCCAAATTGGTGAGGTTACCTAACTCCGAGGGGATGGTACCGCTCAGGGAGTTGCCGTACAGGTCGAGGTCTTGCAAATTGCCGAGCGAACCTAACTCCGAGGGGAGCGTACCGCTCAGGCGGTTGTCGCTCAGTTCGAGGTCTTGCAAATTGCCGAGCGAACCTAACTCCGAGGGGAGCGTACCGCTCAGGCGGTTGTCGCTCAGTTCGAGGTCTTGCAAATTGCCGAGCGAACCTAACTCCGAGGGGAGCGTACCGCTCAGGCGGTTGTCGCTCAGTTCGAGGTCTTGCAAATTGCCGAGCGAACCTAACTCCGAGGGGAGCGTACCGCTCAGGGAGTTGTTGTTATGCAGGTACAGCTCTTGCAAATTGCTGAGGTTGCCATACTCAGAGGGGATGGTACCGCTCAGGTGGTTGTTGCTCAGTTCGAGCTCTTGCAATTTGCCGAGCGAACCTAACTCCGAGGGGAGCGTACCGCTCAGGCGGTTGTCGTACAGGTCGAGGACTTGCAAATTGCCGAGCGAACCTAACTCCGAGGGGAGCGTACCGCTCACCTTGTTCTTGTACAGTTCGAGGTCTTGCAAATTGCCGAGCGAACCTAACTCCGAGGGGAGCGTACCGCTCACCTTGTTCTTGTACAGTTCGAGGTCTTGCAAATTGCCGAGCGAACCTAACTCCGAGGGGAGCGTACCGCTCAGGGAGTTGCCGTTCAGGTCGAGGACTTGCAAGTTGCCGAGCGAGCCTAACTCCGAGGGGATCGTACCGCTCAGGGAGTTGTCGTTCAGGTCGATTTTCGTCACCCGCTCGCCGACTACCGTTACCCCATGCCAGTCTGAGACAACAGAAGCCTTGGGGGGAGTATCGCTGCTGAAGTCCCAGCCTGTATGCGTCTGCCAACTCTCCCCACCCGTACTGGTATAGAGAGCCAGAAGGGCTGCATAATCACTGGCATCGAGAAACGGTCGAACCTCAATATTAAATTCATCTTCTACCTCGCCTCCCGCATCATCCGATGCAGTTACCGTCACGGTAAAAGTACCCGACACAGTAGGGGTGCCTAATATCGCCCCACTACTAGAGTCAATGGTTAAACCGTCTGGCAAACCCTCGGCGCCGTAGCTAGCAATATTGTCGTTGATGTCGGAAAAGTGATTGCTGATATCAAATTCGACGCTCTCACCGGAAACCACCTCGTAGTCGGGAATTGGAGTTTCCACATAGGGTGGGTTCTCCAATTGTTTGTTTCCTGACAAAGCGTTGATACTGTCGGGGATCGTACCGCGCAGGCGGTTGTGTGATAAATTGAGTTTAATGTTTTGTCCCAGGGAGCCTAACTCAGATGGGATCGTACCGCGAAGGGAGTTTCCGGACAGATCGAGCGCTCCCAAATTACTGAGCGAGCCTAACTCAGAGGGCAGCGTACCGCTCAGGGAGTTTCCGCCCAGGTAGAGGCGTGCCAAATTACTGAGCGAGCCTAACTCAGAGGGCAGCGTACCGCGAAGGGAGTTTCCGGGCAGGTTGAGGGACCACAAATTACTGAGCCAGCCTAACTCAGAGGGCAGCGTACCGCGAAGGGAGTTTCCGCCCAGGTCGAGGTACCGCAAATTACTGAGGAAGCCCAACGATGAGGGGATCGTACCGCTCAGGGAGTTTCCGCGCAGGTAGAGGTACCACAAATTACTGAGCCAGCCTAACAAGGGGGGCAGCGTACCGCTCAGGGAGTTTCCGCGCAGGTCGAGCGTATACAAATTACTGAGGTAACCTAACCCATAGGGCAGCGTACCGCGAAGGTCGTTCTCCGACAGGTCGAGCGCTTCCAAATTACTGAGCCAGCTTAACTCAGGGGGCAGCGTACCGCTCAGGGAGTTTCCGCTCAGGTCGAGCGCTTCCAAATTACTGAGCGAGCCTAACTCAGAGGGCAGCGTACCGCTCAGGGAGTTGAAGGACAGGTCGAGCGCTTGCAAATTACTGAGCGAGCCTAACTCAGAGGGCAGCGTACCGCTCAGGGAGTTGTCCTACAGGTCGATCTCTTGCAAATTACTGAGGGAGCCATACTCATAGGGCAGGGTACCGCTCAGGGAGTAGTTGCGGGACAGGTCGAGCTTTTGCAAATTACTGAGGGAGACTAACTCATAGGGCAGCGTACCGCTCAGGGAGTTGTTGCGCAGGTCGATCTCTTGCAAATTACTGAGGGAGCCTAACTCCGAGGGGAGCATGCCGCTCAGGTCGTTCTCGTTCAGCTCGATGGCCGTCACCCGATCGCCTCTTACCGTGACTCCATGCCAGTTTGAGACAACATCAGCAGGGGGGGGAGTTTCGCTGGTGACGTCCCAACCTGTATGCGTCTGCCAACTCTCCCCACCCGTACTGTTATAGAGAGCCAGAAGGGCTGCATAATCACTGGCATCGAGAAGCGGTCGAACCTCAATATTAAATTCATCTTCTACCTCGCCTCCCGCATCATCCGATGCAGTTACCGTCACGGTAAAAGTGCCCTCAGTAACAGTAAGAGTGCCGCCGATCGCCCCACTATCGGAGTTAATGGTTAAACCGTTTGGCAAACCCTCGGCGCTGTAGCTAGTAATGTTGTCGTTGATGTCGCCGAAGTGAGCGCTGACATTGACGCTGAAGTCCTCACCGGGAACCGCCTCGTAGTCGGGAATTTGAGTTTCCACATAGGGGGGGTTTTCCAGAGAGAGGATTTGCAAATTGCTGAGGGAGTCTAACTCAGAGGGGATCGTACCGCTCAGGGAGTTGCCGTCCAGGTCAAGCTGTTGCAATTTGCCGAGCGAACCTAACTCGGAGGGGAGCGTACCGCTCAAAGAGTTGGAGGGCAGGTTGATGGCCGTCACCCGATCGCCTTTTACCGTGACTCCATACCAGTTTGAGACAACTGACCGCAGGGGGGGAATATCGCTGCCGAACTCCCAGCCAAAATTGTTCTGCCAATTCTCCCCAGAAGTACTGGTATAAAGAGCCTTCAGGGCTGCATAATCATCGGTATTGAGAACCGGATTGAGAACCGGTTGGAAGTCAACGTTGTATAGCAGCGCTTCGTTTGCAAAACTCTGAACCAGGATATCGTTGTTTTTGCCATTGCCATCATAATCGGCAATATACAGTTTCCCGCCGTCACCGTTAACCTGAAGCTCTGAGGGGAGCAGATGTTCGGTGAAATTTTCTCCATTATCCGAGCGCAATAGCCTCAAAGTGCGAGACCGATCTCCGAAAGGATGTTTTTTCTGAACCAGAATCTCATCCAAGCCATCACCATTCAGATCTTCGACGTATAAATTGGTAAGGTCGCCCTTGAGCTCAAAACTCTCCGGCAGGGGGATGCGGGTAAAATTGCCGTTACCCTGGGATTTGAGTACGTGGGCAGTCCCCATGTCATTGTCGTCCCAACTGCCCTTTTCTTGGCGCAGCACATCGTCTGCACCGTCCCCATTAAAATCGCCAACGTATAAATTGGTGAAGTCGCCTTTGAGCTCGAAACTCTCCGGCAGGGTGATGCGGGTAAAGTTGCCGTCACCCCGGGACAAGAGTACGTGGGCAGTCATCCGGTCATCGTCGTCCCAACTGCCCTTTTCTTGGCGGAGTACATCGTCGCGACCGTCTCCATTAAAATCACCAATGTATACATTGGTGAAGTCGCCTTTGAGAGCGAAATCCTCCGGCAGGGTGATGGGGTTAAAGTTGCCGTCGCCTTGGGACAAGAGGATCTGAGCAGTTGTACGGTCATCGTTGCCCCAAATGCCCCTTTCTTGACGGAGCACATCGCTTTGACCGTCCCCATCAAAGTCCCCGATGTATAAGTTCGTTAAATCACCCTTAAGCTTGAGACCTTCCGGCAGGAATATGCGGGTAAAGTTGCCGTCGCCTTGGGACAAAAGTACCTGAGCAGTCAGGCTATCATCATTGTCCCAACCGCCCTTTTCCTGGCGGAGTATATCGTCGCGATCGTCCCCATTAAAATCACCAATGTATAAATTGGTGAAGTCGCCCTTAAGAACGAATTTCTCCGGCAGGGTGATGGGGTTAAAGTTGCCGTCGCCTTCAGACAAGACTACTTGAGCCGTTAGACTGGAGTCGTTGTCCCAGCGGCCCCTTTCCTGACGGAGTATGTCGCTTTTATCGTCGTTATTAAAGTCGCCGGCGTACAACAAGGTCGATCCGCGCTTGAGGGGGAAACCCTTGCCCACGGTGCTGGGGTTGAGAGATGATGAGGCTAAATTGATTTTCATAACTTGTCCGAACAAAAAATTATTTATTATTTGGGGTCTCCCTGGGGGAATGCCCTGGTGCATCTCATAAAAGCGTCGCCGCCCTCACCCTAAAGGGCCCGGCTACAGGTACAAAGCCCGCGCGGGCTGCATTACAAAAGTGAGATGCACTCCATAGCCGCTGAAAGGTGATGTATTGAACTACAACTCTACTCTAACAACTAGATTTTCCAGTGTCTACCCTAAAGGCGATTTTTTGGGAAACTTTTTGGGAGACAAAGTCTGAAAAGCTTTCTGGGTAAGGGTTTGAGCGATATATGATTTTTTTTTATAGGCTTTATAAGATCTTTTTATCGGCGATCCTTTAGAGACATGCTGGCCTCTTGAGAGGTCCAAAACCTCAACCGAGAGGTTCAAAACCTCAACTGAGAGGTCCAAAACCTCAACCGAGAGGTCCAAAACCTCAACTGAGAGGTCCAAAACCTCAACCGAGAGGTCCAAAACCTCAACCGAGAGGTCCAAAACCTCAACTGAGAGGTCCAAAACCTCAACTGAGAGGTCCAAAACCTCAACTGAGAGGTCCAAAACCTCAACAGTAGGGTTTGCAGTAGGGTGCCGGTTGAGGTCAAAGTACCCTCCCCAGAACACTGTTGTGACGTCCCACCGCTGGACTTGCGGCGACTGCGCCCTGGGGCCTGTATATGCCGGTGTCAGCGGTGCCACGAGAGCATCTCGAGAATGCATGAAGAAACCGGTTTTGTGGAAAAACTGGGTTTCTGGGCTAGTATAGCCGGCAACAGCACGTTCAGATCCCCGCAGCCAGGAAGCAAAGCTGGAATGGATCCAGATCATTTCGGTAGAATACAGAATGATTTGCAACTGCAAGCATCCCATAATGATGTCGGTGCTTTGAGAGAAGACTATGCCAAGAATCCCTGATGAATTTGTCGTACACCTATTGCTCGAGGGCGGTCACCGGGAGACAGTGCGTTTCCTGACGATTAAAGAGTTTCAAAAATGGTACGCTAGCGATGTCGTGCCGAAAGCAGATGACGGTAGCTTCATTAATGTACCGATGAAAATTTCCCAGGGTGAGTATATGGTGGTGCGTCCCCGCAGCATCCTAGCAATTCGGGTAGAACCGGTGTACACCTCCAGTATTGACCGCACGCCAATGGAATAAGGAACTGGCGTTAACCTGTGGTGTCGATCTCCAGCAGCAGAGAAATGACAGGTTTGATGAACAAAACATTAGCTTGTTTGGGTCTGACTTTATCAATGGCCCTATCGATACCCGGTATCGGCATGACCGTGCCCTTGCGCCCGATCGGTCCAGACCAGTCAGTTACCGGTGACAAGCTGGGTTGGGACGAGCAAATTTGGGGGCCGTGTCTGGAGGGTAGTGCGAATAGCGCGCCCGGAAGACACGGCAGGTGTCTGGAACGTGCCGAGTCCTTCAGGACAAGAGCACGTGGAAGATGCCGGTGGGGCAGTCAGCTAGCAGATAAAGAGGCCCTGTTAGAGGCGATCGCCCGCAGTCTGGAATATTTACAGACCCCAAGCGCAGCGGCAGCTTATCGCCAATATCCGGTACCGGGAATAACGCGCGATCGGGTGATGCGTTCTTTGGAACGTTTTCGCGTGCTGCTGCTATCATCCCAGACCCCAACAGAACTACAAGCAGCAGTGCAGCGGGAATTTGTCCTGTACAAATCCGTAGGCGAAGATGGTGAAGGCACCGTTGCCTTTACTGGATACTTTGAACCTACCTATGCTGCCAGCGCCAGGCCAACTGCCGAATATCCCTATCCCCTCTACCGACTGCCTCCGGACTTTGCTAATTGGTCTCGTCCTCATCCTACCAGGCGGGAGTTAGAAGGTGCCGATGGTCTATTGGGAGAAAAAAGTCCCTTGCGGGGATTAGAATTAGTCTGGTTGCGCGATCGCTTTGAAGCCTTTTTAGTTCACGTCCAAGGTTCGGCCCGGTTACAGCTGACAGATGGTAGGGTGATGACTGTGGGCTACGCGGGCAAGACCGATCGGCCCTACACCAGCGTCGGCGGAGAAATATACAGAGATGGTATTATGCGGCTGGAAGACATTACCCTGCCAGCGCTGATTTCCTATTTTCGCGCCTCACCCCAGGCCATGAATCGCTATTTACCCCGCAACCGCAGTTTTATCTTCTTTCAGGAAACCAATGGCACTCCAGCTACCGGTAGTCTAGGCTTGCCAGTCACAGCGGAACGTTCCATTGCCACAGATAAATCTCTCATGCCACCAGGGGCATTAGCCCTGATTCACACCCAGCTACCCTATGCTAATGCTAGAGGTGAACTCGAGTTTCGCTCTGTCAGTCGCTACGTACTGGATCAGGATACTGGCAGCGCTATTAAAGGTGCCGGACGAGTTGATATCTTTATGGGCACCGGTAGGGAAGCAGGCGATCGGGCGGGATTGATGAATTCCACCGGGGAGCTATACTACTTGTTGCTAAAGCAGTAGAATCAGTGGTTAGTGGTTAGTGGACAACCGACAACTGACAATCCACAACCGACAACTGACAACTGACAACCCACAACTGCAAGAATTAGGAGACTGAAGATGGTTGAACCGCTAATTTCAGGCATAGTGCTGGGCCTAATCCCAGTCACCCTCGCGGGACTGTTTGTCGCTGCCTATTTACAGTACAAGCGCGGCAATACCCTGGGAATCTAGAACGGAAGCATCCCTTAAATGTAACATTTCAAAGCCCGCGCAGACGAGCGCAGCCTCCTGGCCTCATCACAGGAGGCTGCGCTCGTGACTTCCCAATTTGACGGCATATTCATGTTGAAAATCTGAAGTACGAGGTTTGAGACCGGAATATTCATGTTGAAAACCGCCAATGGCGCAGTCTTGCGGTCGGCGCTGCTGCAAGCTTTAAATTTTGTGATATCATTGGATTTGGAAGTTTTTCACAAATGTTTGGGAGCTCTGAAAGTATCACAACTTTTATGAGTTCCCTTTTTTCTACAACCTCTACTGAAATGGCAATCGCATCGGCGATCGGGATGTGTAGCAGCGATGTCTCCTGTGTGCCGGCGCTGCTGCGCGCAGCGCATTCGCACACTGCGTAGCGGAGGGGTCGTTACCCGGGGAGCTGGCAGCCATGTCCCTTGGGACAAGAGCACAACAGGAGAGCAGGGAGCAGGGAGAGGGGAGCACCCGATGAGACAGCATAGATGGCGCGCGTTACCAGGCGGGAGCCAGGTAACTAGGTAAGCCCCCTGCTGTTTTCAAACTTCGAAACCTTTGCCCCATAAGGCTTTCAGAGATGGAAAACTAAGGAAAAGGCTAGAATCAGGGGGAGAGCGAGAAAAAGATCAGTGATTATACCGATGATAAATATAGAGGGAATATGTTTACATAGAAGTATAGCTAGGGTATGAGATGGAAAACTGCGGACTGGGAATTGGAATAGACTTGCTGGGACCAGATTAAACCATAGTTGACACAAATGATATTGCTATAGAGGGAAAAAGGGTGAGCGATATATTAATGGTTCCCATACATCTAGATGCCTTATATCTCAAACGGGATACGTTGGTGGCGGAGGCGATGGCTGATTTTACGCGCCTCCCCTACTTTGACGGGCAGCGAGATGTGAATCCCGATATTGCCAATATTAGCGAAGATATCGTTATTCAACCCTTTCAGGATAAGAATTTCAATCTCAAAGCTGGATTGCACCTGCATTGGGCCTTGCCGGATGCTTTGACGAAGACAATATCTATTCGCATCGTCGAAAAACAAACCTTTAAGAAGGCATTCGGCGACAGCGACGGGGATGGTATCTGGGCTAAGCTAAAAGACCAAAAATGGATTAAAGAGATAGATTCGTCTAAGGCGAGCGTGATGCCCAGGGGTCAAAGAGTGGGGTATCCACAAGACAATCTGGGTAGCTTTGAGGACCGGCGGGAGGCTGAGGCTATAGAAGCTATTTTGAGCCAGCCCCTAGGAAGTGCTTTTCCTTCGGTGCCGAATCGCTGGCTGGTGGAGCGCAGCGGCGGCGGGTTGTCAGATAAAAAATGGGTTATCGAAAGCGATTATCTCCATCCTTATCGAGTTAAGGGAGTTAAGGATCCTGGCAGCGTCAATATTTTGTATTCGGCGGAGCTGTTTAGCGGCGGCAATGCGGAACAGATAGGTAAACTCGCGGACAGTCTCAAAAACTCTACTCCCCTATCTCGGTGGATCAAAGGCCAATTTTTACAGCAGACGAAAGATCTACTCAACAGCACATCGGGAACGCCATCGACTGATTTGCAGGTAGCGTTGATGTGGGAACTCAACAAAATTATGCGGGGTGCCTCTATATACGATAAAGATAAAACTAGCTTTTCTGGGAAGTTGAGCAGGGAAACGCAGAATTTACTGGATGCTCATCCCCAAGGAGAGGACCTAGTACGCTTGAATCGGTTGCTGTTGGAAGTGGCCTATCCAGAATGTAAGGGTATCGGACATCAGCCCTTTCGCTATTTGGGGCGAAAAATGTCTTTTGACGATTGGAAGAAGCAACAAGCCGAATCATACAAGGAATGCCTGGATCCGTTGACGGCGGTGGGCTACGGGGAACCGACGTTTGCGGCATTTTATCCCAACTGTCATAGCGTCTTTGGCTTTTATGACGAGGAGATTAAAGCGCCTCTTTCCTCGGGTTTGAAGTATACTGTGGTAGGCTGGTACGATGGCGGCGATCGCGATTATTTTAAGACCTTCCTCAAGCATGTTCAGAATGTTTACCAAGGGGACAGCAGCCAACTCAATAATACAGATTTGTTAAAAGCCATAAAAGAAGAGTTTAAATGGACGGCACAGGTTCCAAACGGTCAAGAGTTTCCAGAAGAAATGCTATGCTACGCGAGGATCAGCTTCGCTCCGGCAGCCAATACCGAGAATAGCGACTTAGACTCTACTACTAATAAAATCGCTATCGCTGTGGGTAACACTAGCACGGAAGCCCTGTCAGCCTACTTGGCAGAGAAGCTCGACCCCGATTATAAATCGACAATCGAGGATCAGTTAGAATGCTTGCATCTGTTTGCGGGTTTGGAACACCGAAAGCTAGACATCGGCCCGAAATTTGAGGAAGCCCGTCATGAAAAGGGGTTTAATGCTGTTAATGCTGGCATTTTATGGACGATTCGGTACGAGACAAAGAGCGATCGCAAGGCCGATGCAGCCGAATCTCAAGCCCGAGAACAAGTTACTTTACCAGAAGATATCGCCGACGCTCTCAATACCCTCAATCTCAAGCAACAGGAGTACGATCGCGCTCTGCAGGAAATCGAGTCCTGGCAAGAGCGGATTTTTGCCGACTGGTACAAGTATATGCTCTGTGCCTATCCTCCTGATGACAGTCGCGACGACTATCCTGACATTGATGAGGTTAAGCATTACATTAAAGTTAAGGCCATCGACCCCTTCAACCAGAAGTTAACAGCGACGGGAGAATTGAAGTTACTGGTGGATCCGACCAGTCAAAATTTAGTGATGCGTAGAGAGAATGGTAAGGTGGTTACGGCTACCGCTTCGCCACCAAACTCTCTAGCGTCCCAACTGGCGGCTGCAATTAATAATATTATGGATAAGCTCCATAACTACAATCAACAGCTAAAGAATAGTATTATTGCAGACAGAACCCTGGATAATACCAGTGATAACTCTGATATCCTGCAGGGTTCGCCAAAAGAGGAAAGCAAAGGGCCATTGGGAAAATGTTTGAGCTTTGATGGCAAGGATGACTACATCCAATTGTCAGGGCTGAGTGATGTTAAGGCAGTTTCGATGTGGGTGAATATTCCTAGCCAACAGGAAAGGGGCGATCGTTACCTGCTGGATGCCCCTAGCCTGAGTAACGGACAAGTTGCCGCTAACATCCGAGACATCGATAACCAAGCATCTAAGGTCGGCGATGGTTGGCATGTCATGTACGTGGATGGGGAAGAGGTCGGCAAGCGAGTGGGAGATTTACCCACTTGGCAAGATATTCCAATGCGTTTAACAGACGCACCTTGCTCATAAAGCCGGGCTACCTTCTGCAAACATCTTGCCACTGTCTGAAGGGCAACGGTTAAAGCCCCGGGAGATGCGGCCAATAAATGTTTTATCCGGGTGCTTCTCCACCATCAACTCCGACAATACCTCATTTACCGCTTTAATGGCGGCCCGTAATTTCCAGCGTGTAGGCGCTAAGACTACCCAGTCATCCATATAGCGGACATAAGTACAGCCGAGTTCGGCCATCCGGTCATCCAAAGGCTTGAGGTACAAAGCACCGATCAAAGGGGACAGGGGACATGCCAGAGCAATGCCCTGTTGGATAGAGGAACAAAGGCCATCATCTGAAACACAGCGTTTCAGGTACTGCCACAACAAATCCAAAACAAACTCATCCCGTACATATTCAGAAAGCAAATTAAAAAGGACATCATGATAGATACTGGCGTAGTAACTCTTAATATCAGAGCGGAACACAAACTCATGGTGCCGAATCTGGGCAGCCACCTCCCGCACTGCCCCCTTAAGACCACCAGTTCCCGCCAAATGAAAACAACGGTGGGACAAATGAGGTGCCAGATGAGGGGCTAAAACGAGAGAAATAGCCTTTAAGACCAAGGCATCTTGCGAAGACCACCACTCGACAGTGCGATCGGTACCCCGAAATAACCGCAACTCCCGAAAGCGATACTGTCCGGCCAGCAACTGTTGTTGGAGTTGGGGTTTTTTCTCAGACCACCAGCGGCGCAAGTGCCACACATCAGCATTATGGTGATAAGGGGCCCTAGTGTGACACAACCACTCGTAAGCCCGGTCAATTATTTCCTCAGAGGCAATTTTGGCGATTAAGTTAGTCATAGGAGCCGATGGCTCAATCGATGATTGTTGATTATGGTAACATTTGCTGGACTTGACGACTGGCGCCATTATGAAGATTCATGGTTCAAACTTACCCGATTTCCAAAACGACGCCACCTTTGCTGACCTCGAACGAAGGTTTCAGTTATCGCCCACTGAGAATGACTCATTCTTTAGGGAAAGGAAAAGTAACATTAGTTTACCAATGCAGTTACCATCAACCGCTATCGGCGAAAAATTGAGGAACGACTTCCACACTAGGCTCCACCTCAATCCAGAGGCTGTGGGCACATCCCCGATGGGGGCGATAGAGAATCCGACTGGGGCCCATAATCTCCACCCCGTGGCAGTGGCGAACTGTTCCATCTCCAATGATATCGATTACCGGCAGGCGGGAGTTGCTGGCAGTATTGGCACGAATCTGTTTGGAGTTAATGAGAATAATGGTTTTACCCGAGGGCGGACGGCACCAGGTGCCTTGAGGTCCCCGAGTCCCTGGGGAGACATGGGGCAAACCAGAAGCCCCCAAAGGGATCCGCCATCTTCTCGAAACCTTGGAGGCTCCTGCAATGCGACTCTGGCCGAGCAGCTGTCGGACCCGCTGGGGACAAACTCCCAAAAGATAAGCAGCTTCTCGTACCCCTACGGCTTGTTCGGGGTTACCCGGAGTCTGAAACTGGCTCCCTACCACCGGCACCCCAGGGTCAAGTTCCATCCACAACCTCGCCTGGCAAATCCAGGCAGGTTCTGTGGGGCTGTAAACCAAGCGCGAGGGTCCAGTTATGTCCGCGCGGTGGCAATATTGGGAGTGCTTGCCCAGCTTGACTCCGATGGCTGGGCGGGAGCCTCGATCTTTACGGTTCCGGCCCAGCACCTGTTGGTTGGCATGGATGAATCCTTTCTGGGTGCGCTGGCGTATGTACCAGTTACCCTTTGGGCCTCTTTTACCGGGGACGATCGTGGGCCTGCCCCCAGAAGCAGGAATCTGCCATTGGCGCCCCTGCTTCCGGGCACCTTCGATTCTGCCTTGACCCAAGAGGGTGCGGACGCGCGCTGCCGACATTCCCAGGCGATGGGCCGCTTCGGCCACTCCGAGAGTTGCGGGGGGAGAAACTGTTACGCTAGAGTTGGCAATTTTCATTGGTACGGGGCTCCTGATCGTCTACGATTATACCAGAACTTTGGGAAACTGTCAAGGTAGCCGGGAAATGGGGAGAAACTGTTACGCTAGAGTTGGGTACCGGGATTGGGCAGGTAGGGTCAGGGATGGGATAAATATGAAAAAATCTGGAAGAGGGCTTGACAGTCGGAGGAAATATGTGTGAGAATAAAGGAAGATTGGCTGGAACTGGTAGTAAACATCAGACGGCAGGAGGGGTGATCGGAGGAGGGAGAGACACTGGATATTGCCCAGGTCTTCGCCTCATGGCTACCAGGAATCCCTCAGCCACATATCGAGCTGAATGACATGTATTTGGAGGGGGATTTCCAAAGGAAAACATATACCGTCAAACTTGGCGCAGATTCGTCCCTTCCCTTCTCCGTAGGCACTACTCAAATATTCGTCAACAACATACTGTTTTGGGCAGAGTTTGGAAGCGTAACGAGTTGGAGGTTTTCTGGAGATATCACCCTAGGCATTTTTAGGCTGGAGGTTAGAGCTTCTCATGCCGATAAGCATTGGGCTATTTCTGGGGGCGTTTCGATGGAGGAGGAAATATCTTTCACGGAGGTATTTGAGCACTTATTGGACGATCTGCATCCCGAACACGACAAGATGCTTCCTTCAGCAATACCCGACAATTATGGCTCTTTTAAAATTAACAGCCTTTGGATAGATTATAATTCAGCAGAAACAACTCTAAATGCTTTTCTGGATCTAGAGCTAAAAATTGAAATAACCGAAGGTTTTGCCTTTGAAGAACTGCTTTTCGATCTAGAATTTGACAAATCTGGCTTTGCAAATGGTTTTGTCCAGGCCAATCTTTTGTTAGAAAAGGTTGAGATAACTCTAAAGACTACCAAGAAGGCGGGGAAAGGAGTAGTTTTTGAAGGAAACTCGGTTCCGAATGAGGAAATTGCCATAGGAAAGTTGGTAGAAGAAGTAGCTCAAAAGCTAAAGTTTCAGGAGAATCTACCTAAGGCGCTGGAGAAGTTGCGTATAGAAAACCTGAAGGTACTGTACAAGACCCAAACCAAGGATTTAACCTTCTCCCTAGAAACCAAATTCCCCCTTGACGACAAGGAAATTGATGCCGTCATTGACACTGAACTCACTCACAATAGTGGAAAATATTCTATAAAATTTAGCGGTATTGTCAAATTAAGTGGTCTGGAGTTTGCCTTAGCTTTTAGCAAGGAAAGCAGTTCTCAGACGTTAGTAGCCGCTTACAATAACCCTGGGGGTAGCGCAACTAACTTAAAACAACTGGTTGAGAATGTTTCTAGTAGCCTTGCTGGCGTCGTACCGGCTGGACTGAGCATTACTCTCAAGGATGCCTTAATAGCAAGGGTAAGCATTCCCAGCGGCAGCACTACGGGAACCCAACTGCTGTTCGTCCTGCATGTCGGCAGCGGCATCAACCTCTCCAAACTACCCCTAGTGGGCCAACTGTTTCCTCACGACCAGACTGTCCAGCTAACCTACCAGATCCTAGCTGCCTCCAAATACTTTAGCGCCGACGATGTTTCCAGTTTCAACAGCTTAATTGGGGATGGAATATCCAAATTGCCTGAGGGAGCGATCGGCGACGAACACAACCAAAACAAATCCAGCTTAGACCTAGCCACCTCAATTAGATTCGGCAACACCGTCAAAAAACTAAACCTGCCAGTAAAGGTAGATAGCACTAGCGGTCAGCTAACAGGCACAGGCGACACCAGCAAACCGATCTCAGACGATACCAGTAACATGTCTGGAGCCGGAGCTACCGGAGATAAAACGAAATGGTTCCAATTCCAGAAATCTTTCGGGCCGGTACATTTCGATCGCCTCGGGGTCAAGTATCAAAACCAAAGAATCTGGTTTTTATTAGATGCATCCCTATCCGCAGGGGGTCTGACTGTTGCTCTGGAAGGACTCTCCGTTAAATCACCCCTCGCTCAATTTAAGCCTACTTTTAATCTGCAAGGTCTGAGCATAGATTATCAGAACCAAGCCGTAGAAATAGGCGGCGCTTTCTTGCGCAAGAAAGTCACCCCACCACAAGGGGACCCCTACGACGAATACGATGGCATGCTTGTCGTCAAGGCCGAAGAACTCACCCTCTCGGCCATCGGTTCCTACGCCTACCTCAACGGACATCCCTCTATGTTCGTCTATGCCGTCTTAGACTATCCCTTGGGGGGCCCCTCCTTCTTCTTCATCACCGGCTTGGCGGGGGGCTTCGGCTACAACCGCAACTTGCGAGTCCCGCCCATTGAGAAAGTCGCTCAGTTTCCCCTCGTCGAAGAAGCGGTCAACAATACGGGCGATACTGGCAACCTAGCTGCCGAACTGGACAAAATCGCCAAATACATCACTCCGGCAGTGGGAGAATATTTCCTGGCCGTCGGCATCAAGTTCAACTCCTTCAAGCTGGTTGACTCCTTTGTCCTGCTGACCGCTTCCTTCGGCAACCGCTTCGAGTTAGATATTCTCGGTTTATCCACGGCGATCCTACCCACCCCAGAGGAAGGAAACACAGTTACTCCGATTGCGGAAGTCCAGATGGTCTTGAAGGTCAGCTTTATTCCCGATGAAGGCTTTTTGGGAGTGCGGGCCCAACTCACTTCCCAGTCTTTTCTCCTGTCGAGAAACTGTCACCTCACGGGAGGGTTTGCCTTTTATTGTTGGTTCTCTGGAGAACACGGAGGAGATTTTGTCACCACCCTGGGAGGCTACCATCCCAGTTTCCAGGTTCCCAGCCACTATCCCCAAGTTCCCCGACTGGGATTTAACTGGAGAGTTGACAGTCACATTACCATCAAAGGAGATGCCTATTTTGCTCTATGTTCTCATGCTTTCATGGCGGGAGGACATTTAGACGCCACCTATCACAGCGGTGCCCTGAAGGCATGGTTCAAGGTGGGGGCGGACTTTTTAATTGCCTGGAAGCCCTATCACTACGACGCCCGGATCTATATCGACATCGGCGCATCTTACACCTATCACTTCTTTGGCACCCATCACATTACAGTGGAGTTGGGGGCAGACCTACATATCTGGGGACCGGAATTTGGCGGTACGGCGACCATCCATATCTGGATTATTTCAGTTCACGTCAGTTTCGGAGACAGTTCGTCCCAAAAGCCCCAACCAATTTCTTGGGACACCTTCAAAAATTCCTTCTTGCCGGCAGACGACAAGATATGTACTATTGCGGTCAAGGATGGCTTGGTGCGGAAGGTTGGCGACGATGACTCGGATTTAGGAATCATCAATGCCAAGCATTTCTGCCTAGTGACGGATGCGATTATACCCTCGAAGGAGGCTTACAAGGTAGTCTATGATAATCAAGATCAACAGACAAAAGAAGTTCAAATCCCGAAGACAAGGACATTAGAAGATGGCACCCAGGTTACAGCTAACACCGATTTTGGGATTGGCTCGATGGAGGTCAGGGACTCTGACTTAAAAACCAAGCATACTATTACGATAACTAAAAAAGACGGGCCGCCTGTTGAAGAAAACGACTTTCAGTATATCCCCATCTTGAAGAAGGTGCCAGCAGGGATGTGGGGCAAGGATCTGAGTCCCGATCTGAATGGAACGAAATTTATAGACAATGCCCTATCGGGATTTGAAATCAAACCCGGAAAGCCGCCAGTACCCGGTCAAACTCATGCGGTTGACCGGAGCAATTTGCAATTTGAACCGGAACCGGCTTCCGCTGATTATAGGTGGGAATCTCAAACTCCTTTTCAAGCCAGCACTCTCAAGGATGACCAACGCCGGGAAAGGATTAGCAATACGCTGGTGCAAAACCCCAGTCGAGATAGATTATTGCAAAATATGGGATTCGACCCCAGTAAATATGTGGATTTGAATAAGGAGGTAGCGGCTGATTTTTTAATCGCCCCGCAGGTAAAGGCATAATTTTAGAGAATTTTTTGGAAACCGAGGACATGCCATGACGACTAAAGCTCCCGTTAAGGTTGAATTCATCCAGTTCCATCAACCAGCGCTGAAGGATGGGGAATATAAGATTACCGTTAAGGAAACCATTGAAGACAACAACAAAAAAATCCCAGACAAGACTCAGTTTCAAACCAAAGAAAAAACATTTCATGTAGCGGGAGAACGTTTCAGCCTCAACCCCCAAGACATTCATGGGGTATTTCCGCCGCCGGGGAGTTTGGGGGAACATTCTCACGTCTTTCCCCATGTGGTTTTCAACCGCAGTACCTTGCCTTGGGAAAGGGTCATTGATAATGATGACGATGATAGAAACCTCCCTTGGATGGCTTTGCTTCTCTTCGACGAGAACGAAAAGCCAGAACCTAAGATAGTTACCCTTAAGGACATCAAGAGTAAGAGTAATGATCCTAAATTTCCGGGCTTCAACTTAGAACCCGGACAACATGATGACGATAAAGTGACGGTTATTGATGTCGAAGAAAGTCTATTAAAAAATATCCTGCCTTGCAAAGAAGACTTAAAATGGCTGGCGCACGTCCGTCGAGGAACCGACGCCAGCGATAACCTGGTGGGAGATGAGTTTGCAATTGTTATTGGCAACAGACTGCCCCAACAAACGGGAACGAGTACGGTGCATTTGGTTTCCCTAGAAGAGCGCTATAAGAACGGCAATAACGGCGGTTTTGATTACCAAGAAGCGGGAAGTAGCGATAAAATCCGCTTTGTTTCCCTGAAAAGCTGGAGTTTTGCTTGCGTCGATCCCAAACATACATTTACGGAAATTCTCAAGGGTCTCGACCAAAACCCCAGCACCTTGAGGCTGCCAAATACGCTGCCGGCTACCCCCACCCCAGAGCAGCAACAAATAGAGAATTACTATAAAATGGGCTACCTCCCCCTGCGCCATTATTTGCGCGAGGGGGGCAAAACAGTTTCCTGGTATCGCGGGCCTCTAAGCACTGGGCAAGATACGACAGAAATAAAGCTACCCGTTGGCGGTGCCGACCAATTAGCACGCTATAATCCAGATAATGGCATGTTCGACGAATCTTACGCGGCGGCCTGGGAGTTGGGACGGTTGCTAGCCTTGCAAAATAAGGGATTTTCCGTCAGCTTATACCGCTGGAAGCGCAGCCACGCTCAACAACTGAAAATTGCCGAAGACCAAATAATTCACGCTCCCCTTCATTTGCCGATCAAAAACCAGCAATCTTCCCCAGAAATTCCCAGCGATATCTCTACTTGGTTCCGAGACCTGAGCTTGTTCAAAGGCGTACCCTTCGGCTACCTGGTTCCCGACGAGAGGATGCTACCGAAAGAATCAATTCGCTTTTTCTGGGTCGATCGCTATTGGGTCGAGTGTTTGCTGGATGGCGCTTTTAGTATCGGTCGGGTGACGACCTCAGACCGTCAAAGAGATAGCCAGCTGACTAATAGTCCCGCCCAGAATACCCATCAAACGGTTACGGGTTTTTTACTGCGATCGGAGGTAGTTTCGGGATGGCCGGGTTTGCAGGTTGATGGATACGATGGCAGCAATCAAAAACTCAACCTGCTGCGCATGGATAGGCTATCGGCCAACGTGTTAATCTGTTTGTTCGAGGGAGAAATTGCGGATGTTGACATTCATCAAAAACCGGAAACAATCCATTTTGGACTGGACAAGAATCAGGATGGTAGCTTTTACAAAAAGTTGAGAAACCGCGAAGGAGAACTCAAGGACAACTTAAAGATAGACACAATTCCCTGGAAAGACCAGGAAAACCGGGTGGTAAATATCGAGCAACTGGCTGAAGACATTAAGCAAGAATTAGACTTTACAGAATTTACTTCTGCGCAATTTGCTTTGGAGGCTATTGAAGGAGTTCAGATGGTTAAGTTTAGAAAAGAGTAAAAATACCGATCTAAAGTAATGGTCTAAACACAGAAAAAAATCTCAAAATCCTATGAAAATCTGCTTTTTTGCTAGATAGAGCTAATCAAATATTACGCAGAAAATCTCGACCAGAACGAAAAAACTTCGAGCTTTATGCCTGTTTTTTTGACTAGCAGAACCAGTAGGGTGGGCCTCCGCCCACCTTACATACTTAAACGCTGACCACTGATAGGCGAGATGTCCGCCTTACGCGCCCCGTTTGATAGATGCTTCTACTTGCCGGAATTCTTGTTCCAAGCGTTTTTTGAGCTTTTCGGGGACCGGACGATTAGGATAGGAACTGTAATGTCCAGCTAGACCACTCAAGGCCGTGCGCATCGTGGTGAAGGACGGCAGGTTAGATACAGAGCTATCCCGCCGGTAGCGAGAGGCAAAGTCATTAATCAGATCGCGAGCTTTTGCCTGAGCTGGTGCTTTCTCCGGGGAATCATCGGGGAGTGTAACCGCAGTTCTGAGACTCTCTACCACCATCAGGGTATCTTGGGAATAATTACCGGTAAGCAGACCTGATTTACCACCAGTCGAACAGCCTACCAAGGCGATCGCGACCACCAAAATCAGGGGAAGAATACGCGAGACCAAAGGCTTCATAAGCATTTTTTCACATCGTATAGCAATCAAATCACAATTATCCTACCCTGGATTGGTATCATTGGCTGAATTTATCCGAAACGTCCACTCACATATCTTTGGGTATCTTCCTCTTGGGGACATTGGAAGATGGTTTCCGTCTTGTCATACTCAACCAGATAACCAAACCGCTTACCACCTTCTGCTGCCTTGGCATTAAAAAATGCGGTCATATCTGCCACCCGCGAAGCCTGCTGCATATTATGGGTGACGATGACGATCGTATAATTTTCCTTTAGCTCGTTGATCAACTCTTCAATGGAGAGGGTAGAAATCGGATCCAGGGAGGCACAGGGTTCGTCCATCAGCACCACATCAGGATTGATAGCTACCGTCCGGGCAATACACAGACGCTGCTGTTGCCCCCCCGACAGAGAAAAACCACTTTGCTTGAGCTTGTCTTTTACCTCATCCCACAGCACTGCTTGCCGGAGCGATCGCTCTACCAACGCATCCATTTCCTCCTTGGACTTAGCAATGCCGTTGACCCTGGCCCCATAGGCGATATTATCATAAATAGATTTCGGGAAAGGGTTAGGCTTCTGGAAGACCATGCCGATCTTCCGCCGCACCTCTACTGGATCGATCTTGGCATCGTAGAGGTTCTGTCCTTGATAATAGATTTTCCCCTCTAACCGAAAGCCATTCACCAAATCGTTGAGGCGATTAAAGCTGCGCAGGATCGTACTTTTTCCACAACCTGAAGGTCCGATGAAGGCGGTAACGCGCTGCTTGGGAATGTTTAATGAAACACCCCGGACTGCTTGGAAATCACCGTAATAGATATTGATGTTTTCTGCCTGGAGAACTGTCTCTGTTTGATTAACCTTTTTGGTTTTTACTTCCATAATTCCTGCTACTCCCGAGTCAAATTTCCATCAATACATTTTCTTACGAGTTGCCCAGCGAGAGAGGAAGCTAGTGAGCAAGACTAAAAACACTAGCACCAAGGAAGCTGCCCAGGCTAACTCCTGCAACTTGGCATCGAAACTCGTGGCAAAGTTATAGACCAAAACCGAAAGGGATGGAGTGGGAGCCATTAACCCTCGCGGCCAGAAGTTGGAATTGAGGGCTGTGAATATCAAAGGGGCTGTTTCCCCGGCAGCGCGGGCCACCGCTAGGGTCACTCCCGTGAGAATAGCAGGCACCGCAGCTGGCAGCACGATAAATAACACCGTTTGGTAGTTAGAAGCCCCCACTCCTACCGATGCCCATCTGATATCTTGGGGGATAATCTGTAGCGCTTCGTCGGTTGTACGGACGATCGTCGGTAACATCAGCAAGGACAGGGCAATTCCTCCTGCCAGGGCCGAGAATGTCCCCGTCGTCAGCACGATCAGACTATAGGCAAATACCCCGACAATGATCGAAGGCACCCCACTCAGGACGTTAGTAGCAAAGCGAATCCAGCGGGCTGTCTTGCGATCGCTAAACTCTGAGAGATAGACTGCTGCCAATACGCCAATCGGAACCGCGATCGCCGACGCTATTCCCACCACAACCAAAGTGCCGATAATTGCATTAGCAATCCCACCTCCGGTCTGACCGGCAGCTGGGGGCAGCTTAGTAAATAAGTCCAAATTCAGGCGGGCAAACCCTTTCCCCAAAACATACAGCAACACCGCAAACAAAGGCAGGATTGTCAGTCCGATACAAGCACCTGCCAATGTCGTCATTACTATGCCGAATAATGCTCGTGGACTTGAGTTATTCCGAATCAGACTGCTACCGCCATTATCCAAATATTGTTGATTCTGGACCATGTCAATTGTTAGTTTTTAGTTGCGTAGTACAGGCGGAGCGCCTGTCCGGAGGGGGATGAGAGCAATGCCAGTCAATTTATTCCCCCCCATTTTGAATGAGAGAATTTTGAATTTTGAATTGCTTAATATTTGGCTTTTACTTGGCTGACAATCGACTCGGCCAACATATTCACCACCAGGGTCATGGCAAACAGAACTAGGCCAGTATACATCAGCGCCGCCACTTGTAGACCCGAAGCTTCGGCAAATTGATTCGCCATCAAAGAGGCGATCGTATTTGCCGGGGCGTTGAGGGAGAGATCGATTTTATTAGCATTGCCGATTAACATAGTAGCGGCCATAGTTTCTCCCATCGCCCGACCCAGTCCGAGCATGATACCCCCGACAATACCGGAAAATGCTGCTGGCAGGAGCACCCGGAAGATCGTCGTCCAGCGGGTGGCCCCCAAACCCAGGGATGCCTGCCGCAGATCGGGAGGCAGACTGGCCAGAGAATCCCGGGAGATGGCTGTGATAATCGGCAAAATCATAATTGCCAATACCATGCCAGCGGGTAACATCCCGGGGCCCGCTGGTTCGCTGGCAAATAGTGGCAACCAGCCTAAGATATTGTGTAGAAAGCCCCCTAGGGGTCTGCTGACGAATGGAATCAGGACAAAAATACCCCACAGACCATAGACTACACTGGGAACAGCCGCCAACAGCTCCACTAAGAAAACCAGTACCGTGCGAATTTGTAGGGGGATAAAATCCTCGCTTAAGAAGATCGCCGTTCCCAAACCTAGTGGCACCGCAATCAGCAGGGCGATCGCCGAACTTACCAGGGTCCCATAAATCATGGGTAGGGCCCCATATTGATCCTTAACGGGATTCCAAGCACTGCCGAACAAAAATCCCAGACCAAATTCCCCGATCGCTGGCATTGCCTTCCATGCTACCGTTAGGGCTATTCCCACCAAAATCGCCGCTATTAAGAACGCAAATATTTTGGTTAGCCAGAAAAAGCCCCGATCTAGGGTCTTTTCCCCTGAAGAACGCTCGCGACTTTCTCCCCGAACATTATTAGCTTCCGCAACCATGATTTACTTAAGTTGTTAGTTGTCAATTGTTCGTTCCTTAGGACGGGCGTCTCCCCTGTCCGTCTTCCCACCATTTGCCGATCCGCCCATCAACAATATTGGAGCTATTTGCTCACATTTATCTCATAGTCTGGGCTAATTTCATTAGCCACCTTGGCAACTTTTTCGCGGACGTTTTGGGGTAGAGGAATATACCCAAGTTCCGTACTAACTTTCTGACCTTCAGTCAAACCATATTCAATTACCTCTTCCACTGCTTTTGCTACCTTCGGATCTTCATACTTTTTGTAAGCCAGCAACCAAGTGTAGGTAACAATGGGGTAAGATTCTGCGCCTTCTGGATCTGTAATAAAAGCGCGGAGATTTTCCGGCAGTTTCACTGCCCCCAGAGCTAATGAAGCCGACTCGTCTGTTGGTTTAATAAACTTGCCCCCTTTATTTTCCAGGGAAGCAACATTCAGTTTACTGGACTTAGCGAACCCATACTCTACGTAACCGATCGCACCTTGATTCTGACCAATTTGGGCAGCGACACCATCATTCTTAGCCCCGCCGATTCCCGTGGGCCATTGTACAGTTTTCCCTTCTCCAACCTTCTGTTTCCACTCGGGACTGATGGCACTCAGATGTTTCGTGAACACTCCTGTCGTGCCACTGCCATCAGAACGATGTACGACTGCGATCTTCTGGTTGGGTAGGTTGACGCCTGGGTTAGTGCTAGTAATCTTGGGGTCATTCCACTTGGTTATTTTACCCAAGAATATACCTACATAAGCTTCCCGTGATAGTTTCAGTTCTTGCACTCCCGGAAGATTGTAGGCCAGCACAATGCTACCGGCTGTCATTGGCAACATCAGCACGCCCCTGCCGATCTTGCTGATTTCGGCATCCTTCATGGCCACATCGCTAGCTCCAAAGTTCACCAGCTCTTGAGTAAACCGCTCCACCCCCGCGCCACTACCAACGGACTGATAATCCACCAGTAGGTTGGGATTTTGAGTGCTCAGATCCTGAAACCAACGCTGATACAGGGGTGCTGGGAATGATGCTCCGGCTCCAGTTAGGTTGACGCTCTCCTCAACACCGCAAGATGCTAGACCCAGGGTGAGGGCGACTACGGAAATGGAAACCGCTCTACGACCAAAGCTTAAAACAGACTGCATAAGAAGGGGATATGTTTCGATAATTTATCACTGGCAGCAGTTTAGCGCCTCACCTTAAATCTTAGGTTAACATTAGGTTAATATTAGGTTAATTTATATTTAATTCCGATTGAATATGCTCTCCAAAACCATCTTTTTCTGTTAATTTTGGGCAAATTTTAAGGGCTTTAGCCCCTTACCAATCTCGATTATCCAATGATATTTACAACTTCTAGCACCTTAAGCTTCACATCTAAGAACAAAAGAATATATCCTAAAAAGGGGCTGTATGTTTGACCTGCGGTCAAGGCCCATTTCAGCACTTGCTGCAAAGCTCCTGCCTTACCGCGATCGGGGTAGTTTTTGTAGCCAATTGTTGAAAATTGCACTTTGGCTAATTGCTAATTTAAAAGAGGAAATTAATCTATTCATGACCAAACATGACTATCGGGATTAACGATTTACAATTAGCAATTAGCAATTAGCAATTAGCAACCCTTATCATCGGTGTCGTTGTGCAACGCCTTTCATCGTCGCACAATTAGGGGATGATAGGGATTGTTGATGAGTGATTATTGACGGTGATATGTCTATTAATTTCGCTAATTGCCAATTAACAATTAACAATTAGCAATTAGCCAAAGTGCAAAAGTGCGAAAATTATCAACCATCATTCCGAGAATGTGCAACGCCTTTTACATTTCGGTTTTTCATCAGGAGTGAGGGGATGAGGGGGTGAGGGGGTTCCGATCGCGCAGCGTGGCGCCAGCCATAGATTGAGCAGTGATTATATTTATATTGTTAGATACAATTATGACGCAAGGGCAGATCCCACTCTCACAGGGGTAGGTTTTTTACATTTCGGTTTTTCATCAGGGGTGAGGGGATTCCGAAAATTGAGCAGTGATTATACTTATCTTGTTAGATACAATTATGACGCAAGGGCAGATCCCACTCCCCCACTCTCCCCCTCGCGCAGGATCTGGTCAAAATTAAAAACCTACCCTTGTAGGGGACTGGTGATGGGAGCATGTCCAGATAAGTAAATAAACGGACAAAGGACAAGGTCGAAAGCGATCGAAAAGTCACCGGAAACAGATCGAGTAGTCTAAACTAGTATTAAAATAGTCAGATTTGCACTCGGACAGGGTATAAAATAAGCACTACTGGACTTGGAGACCCGATAGATAATGCAGCCGATTCGGACATTTAAGGTTTCTCCCGCTCTGCCAGAGCGACTGAAACCATTACGTGAACTAGCTTACAACCTTCATTGGGACTGGAATGCTGAAACCAAAGACCTATTTCGACGCCTAGACCCAGACCTCTGGGAATCGACGCACCATAATCCGGTGCTGATGCTAGGCATCATATCTCAAGCACGGCTGAATGAAGCGGCTGAGGATGAAGGCTTCGCAGCCCAAATGGATAGGGCCGCCCGCCAGCTGGAGGACTACCTTAATGGCACCTCCTGGTATGCCAAACAAAAGGGATCGCGCCCGGAAGGTGAATGCTACGCCTATTTTTCCGCTGAATTTGGTCTGACCTATTGCCTACCGATATACTCGGGTGGCCTAGGGGTGCTAGCTGGCGACCACCTGAAGTCTGCTAGCGACTTGGGTATACCCCTGGTGGGCGTGGGCTTACTGTACCAGGAAGGCTACTTTTCCCAGTATCTCAACGCTGATGGGTGGCAGCAAGAGCGCTATACGATTAACGACTTTTACAACCTGCCTCTGCATCTAGAACGAGATGCGAATGGACAGCCATTGCGCATTCAGGTAGATTACCCCGGTCGCCAAGTCCATGCCCAGATCTGGCGGGTACAAGTGGGAAGGGTGCCCCTGTACATGCTGGATACCAATATTGAACCCAACATTGACTACGACCAAAGCATTACCAGTCGGCTCTATGGTGGCGACCAGGATATGCGCATTCACCAGGAAATCATGCTGGGCATCGGGGGACTACGGGCTTTGAAAGCCTTGGGGTTGAAACCGACAACTTATCACATGAATGAGGGCCACTCCGCTTTTCTGTCCCTAGAACGGATGCGGGTGATGATCCAAGAAGAGGGACTCAGCTTTACGGAAGCGCGGGAAGCGGCCCGCTCGTCCCAGATATTCACGACTCACACCCCAGTCAGCGCTGGATTCGACCTGTTCCCCGGTGACAAGATGATGTATTATCTGGGGCATTATGGGGATGTTTTTGGTCTGCCACGGGATCGGTTCCTCGCCCTGGGACGTGCCAATACAGGTGACTTGAGTTCCCCTTTCAATATGGCCACCTTCGCCATTAAAATGAGTTCCTTTGTTAATGGCGTCAGCAAGCTACATGGGAAAGTTAGTCAGGCTCTATTTCAGAGCCTCTGGCCGGGGTTGCCGGTAGACGAAGTTCCCGTTGCCCCGATTACCAATGGCGTTCATGCTCGCAGCTGCGTGGCTAAACCGACCCAGGAACTCTATGACCGCTATCTGGGACCTAAGTGGTCGGAAGCACCAGCTTCGGACCGACTCTGGGAACGAGTTTTGAAGATTCCCGATGAAGAATTGTGGCGCAATCACGAGCAGCGTCGCTCGGATTTAGTCTTGTTTGTCCGGGAGCACCTACAACAAGCATTGCGGGAACGGGGTGCTTCCCCCGGAGAAATTGCCGCCGCTGGTAATGTGTTGGATCCCGGAGTGCTGACGATCGGGTTTGCCCGTCGGTTTGCTACTTATAAGCGGGCGACTTTGTTTTTGCGCGACATGAACCGGATTAAGCGCATTCTGCTGGATGATGGAGCATTGACGCCGAGCAAGTATTCTGTGCAGTTCGTAATTGCCGGGAAGGCCCACCCGAAGGATATGCCCGGAAAGGAACTGATTCGCGAGATTATCCAGCGCATACGCGAGGAAGGACTGGGCGATCGGGTGGTGTTTGTGCCCAACTATAACATCTACATGTCGCGGCTGCTGGTAGCTGGTTGCGATATATGGCTGAATAACCCTCGGCGTCCCCGGGAAGCTTCGGGAACTTCGGGAATGAAGGCTTCGATGAATGGTCTGATGAATCTGAGCATACTGGATGGCTGGTGGGATGAGGCAGATTATGCCCGTACTGGCTGGTCAATAGGTGCTGGTGAGGACTATTCCGACCAGAATTATCAGGATGATGCGGAGGCCGGGGCAATCTACGATGTTCTGGAGCAGGACATAGTGCCCCTATTCTACGACCGGGATGCGGAGGGTATTCCCCGTGGTTGGGTGGAAAAAATGAAGGACGCAATTCGTCGGAATTGTCCTGTGTTTAATACCGCCCGGATGGTCCAAGACTATGCCCGGTTGGGATATTTCCCGGCGAGCGATCGCTGCTTTGCCATGGGTGCGGACAACTACCAGCCGACGAAGGAACTGGCCCGCTGGCGAGCTAAATTGTTTGAGCACTGGTACGACATCAAGATCGAGGATCTCGATCTTGCTGAACCGGCTGAGATGCTAGTAAATCAAACTCTGCCAGTGAAGGCGCGGCTCAACCTGGGTCAATTAACGCCAGATGACTTGCTGGTGCAACTCTATCAGGGGTCGATCGATGAAAATGGCCAAATTGTCGATGGGGTGCCAGTGGAGATGGAATTAGAGGGCAAAATAGGTGATAACCAAAGCATTTACACTGCTAATATCACTTACACTAAGAGTGGTTTACAGGGTTTATCCCTGCGGGTCTTGCCTAAACATAAATATCTTAGCAGTCCCTATCTGCCGAGGTTGATTTTGTGGGCTAATAGTTAATAGTTGGTTGAGGGGCGCAAACACTAAAGTGTTTACTACGAACCGTTTGTAGTAAACACTTTAGTGTTTACCAGGGACTATGATGTATCCTGATGACCGATCTGTGAAAAGAGGTGCTGCGTTTAACCCTCACAAATCCAACAAGTAGATCCGTGCAAGTATAACAGAGCGGATCAAAGGACGCGCTCAGGCCGCAGCCTGCAAATATCTTGGCGTGACACGCTCCGGGCCCCCTCCGCTGCGAGAGCGCGTATAGTTAGCAGCCAGGGCTAGCCATCCACTGCTTTCTCTATTCTAGCTGATAGCGCCGCTTTATAGCAAGCAAAATGCGCAATTAGTAGTGCGATCGCGCATCTTGTTTATGCGCTCAACGTTAAGTTTTGCGCCACTAGCTTGCTACTCATCGGTCGTGCCGGTGCCGTTATAATTCCGCAGATCGTCGATTTGACTTTTACTCATCTCAGGGTGATAAGTCTGAGCGTGACCAATCACCCAATCCCGTTCTGCTTGTGCCAGTTCTCCTGTGTCCGGGCGGATCGCCTGGGAGTGCCTGTCTTTTTGACATCCCAAAACACTAGCCAACTTGAAGCTATTGCGGGAGCATCTCAATGCATGCATTTGGATTTGCGAATGGAAAATGGCTAATTGCGTATACGCAGTGCGCACGCTTCGGGCCCCCTCCGCTGCGCTATGGCGAATGGAAAATGGAGCAATCAGCAATTTTATCTTGCTCAATTTTCAATTCTTAATTTTCAATTTTCAATTTTCAATTGTTGAAGAAGCAAAACACTTGTGTACCCGCTATTGCTCTTGAATCAACCGCAAGTACTCCTGCTTTAATTGTACATTAGTTTGAGCCATCCTTTCTGATAGCTCCTTTTCTACATCGCAGATTTGCTGCCAAAACGTGGCTGACCGGTTGGCCGCCACGAATTCATTCCAGAGAATCTCCAGCAAATCTGCTGCTTGGGGGTTCTCTGCCGCTTCTAAAAATCTCTGCATATCTAGGCAAGCCGCCATAAGCCATGCTTTGGGCTGGGGTCGAACTGGGAGTCGCCTCCCAATCCTCCCTTTCGAAACCGGACTTGCGACTTTCATCGCAGGAGGCTACTGGGTAATAGGTCCGTGTCATGGATAGCTTATATCAGGGTTATCCCTGTTTAGCCTCTTAACCTGTTCTTTCGTCCCTAATCTGGTTGGTGAGTGGCGCTGCCGGCAAACCAAAAGTGTCACCAATTTACAAGACCGTTTTACCAGAAATCCATAACCTAGTTCCTTTTGGGAAGCTGGTCGCCGTGGCGTAATCAAGACTACTAGTTCCGGTTATTTCCTATTATCACCGTACTACGTTAGCATATCCCGGACATTACTCCAAGCTTTAGCTTCTTAGTACATCCTTCCCTCAATAGCTTGCGCTTATCATCTAACTTGTCTACCCTCAAGACATTCCAGGCGGACAGCATATTGAAGGTTACTTTGTTCCATGGTATCATTATGATGCTTTTAGGCCCCTACTCTTCCCCGGGAGTTCTTTGAGTACGATATTAGCCATTGAACAAGACTAATACTAACTACCATTTCCCTTTTGGGCCAGCGTAAATAGCCTTATTCCGCTGGTTCGTGGTCACGAGGTTTACATAGGTTCGCTTATTCTAACCATGAGCATCTTCCCAAGCGGCGTTGCCGGCTTTAGGCTGCCAGCTTGCCTACATTTAAGTCCTTGCTTCACACCACTGTGATGTCACTCAGCAGCATTAAGGACCGGAGTCTCTCCCGTACCTGGAGGGGGGGATTTGGACCCCCATGAGTACCACAGTTGTTGGCTAATGAAACCAACCAGGATTTCACTGATTTACAGCTTATACCTGAACAAATCGCACACCCAAGTCCACGGTGTAACTTCGCTTAACTAGAAGTGCGCTTGCGCTTGGTCTGGCTTCTCCCGCAAGCAGGAGCCACCATTTCCTTGACCTCTAGTCCCCAGTTAGAGACACTATAGAAAGAATGTCGATTCTTCCATCTATTGCAAGACTTTAGTAATTTATTCAGTTGATACCAGAGGCTCCATACGTGCTTTCCGGACTTCACGTCAAGATAGGCGGTTATGGAGCTTGGGATTAATTCCTTCAATTTCATTCTTCGTCGAGCTACAACAAGAGCTGCCGCCTCATCGCTAGCTAATCCATACTGGCGAACATATTTTACTAAGCCAATCAAGCTAGTGTAAGCAGGATTTACTTTTAGTAAATCAATTCCTCTGTTGCTGAGAATACTTTCAAGTAATTCATAAAAACGAGCATAAGCCCAACCAGACAATATTCGAGCATATTTGCTTCCACATTCTTTAAGATGTTCCTTTTTCCGAGAAAAGTCCAGATCCTCACAGACGATTGGACATTCCATTAAATTAGCAAGAGTTGCCAACTGCAAACAAGCATCAGCAATCTGAGCATCCTGCTGACCCTTGGGTATTCCCATTTGCATCGGGATCTGACCTTTAGCTTTCAAATTACCATCCGGATCGACATACGCCCATCCGATTGAGCCTGGGTTCATGTCAATCCCGATGCAGCCCTCAGATGAATGCCTTGATACTCGCGAGGGCTGCGTTGGCGTAAATTGTACAGCTATATTCCACTTGCGATTCTTCAGGTAAAAATGCCAACTTTTTGCTCCTCTTGAGGGTAGTCTGTTTATCTTACGATCGTATCCGCCCAGTCTAGTTGTCACGTACTCGCCGAACCGATCTTCTAAACAGGCAGGCACCCTAAATTTAATGGTTACGCCGTCCCATTGACAAACCTGATTCCCCCATTTTTCCGCCTTGCTGCCAACCACGAAACACTGACTGTGCGGTACTTTAACTCTAATAGGCTTTAATTTTAGATAGCTGATTTTTCGCTCGTAGAGACATGCTTTCCGCTTCTTTTGGTGAATTTGAAAACGTAAGTGCTGCCAATTAGTATCGCGGTACTGCACCGAACTGGCGATCGGGAATATACAACCAGCAGGAGAATGCTGCCAGTTTTTCTGACTGTAGAACTTTCTGGCTAATTTTAATTTCCTCTCAGCTTTGCGAATCCATTCTTGAGTCGATTTCAGCTTACCTTGCAGTTGTTTGATATGATTCTGTCTGCTTTCCTTTGCTGAAGAAACTTTACCGAGAGCGTCTGCAATGACACCATTAGCGTGGCGCTTATTAATTCGATATATCTGCTGCAAATGTGTATTCCACTGAGATTTATTAAAGGTTTCTCCAGACAGCAAATGATTTACCGTTTCGCATACAGCAGGACGATAAATAGGAGCATAAGCATTCAGGAACATCTCGAACTGAGTAAATCCGAGTTCGTTTAGTTCCTCTGCTGGAGTAGGTAAACCTTTAGTATAGGTCACTGTACTCATCTTATTTCACGCTCTCCCAGGCAGTCAAATACCTTACCATTCTTATTATACCCATTAAAATCTGAAAAATTACATCTATTTCTGGGGTGTGTTCTGGGGTGTAGTCATGGATTTATCGATCGCGAACGACTCCAAAAGAAACCCAGTTTCAAGGAGTTATCGGGTTTCTGGTCCCACGCGAGGAGCCCCGTCTACCAACTGGTGCAAGACTACACCCATATTTCTGGGCAAAAACCTAAGATTTGCCCAGAAATATTAATAATTTTGGTAACTGTTACTAGCCCCTAGGCGATCGCACAGCTGCGCAAATTCTACAGATGCTTTCGCCCCATCTGAGATATCCCTGGCCCGTTCCACACATGCTCGCAGCTGGGCCGCGTAATCGAGAGACAAAATTTGTTTCATTTGTCTAGATAAATATGCTTATTTATTGATTGACTGCCAATACTAAGTATTATAGCTTAACATAACTTCAAAAAAATTAAAATTTGCCCTACCTAGAGTAAGATATGTTAAAGGCGTTGCACATTGAGGACATGATGATGGCTAATGGCTAATGGTTAATAGCTAATGGCTAATAGCTAATGGCTAATGGCTAATGGCTATCTTAACACAAATACTGACATTCATTCACCCGAGTCGGTCACTCTGTATGGTGAATGTCAACATACAGAGGTGTTGTTGTGCAACGCCATGTTAAAAAAGCTGGGGAGTAGGGTAAGCATCTCAGATCGGCTGGGGTATTACAAGTATAGTTAATGTAGGACAAAGGCAGCTTGACGATCGCAAAGAACTATTTATGAGTAAGCAACGCATTCTTTCGGGGGTACAACCAACTGGCAATCTCCATCTGGGTAACTATATCGGTGCCATTCGCAACTGGGTAGAAGGACAGAACCAATATGAAAATTACTTCTGCGTGGTAGATTTACACGCGATTACAGTACCTCACAACCCAGCGACCCTAGCAGCTGATAGCTATACTATAGCCGCGCTATATCTAGCTTGCGGCATAGACTTAACATATAGTACTATATTTGTCCAGTCCCATATATCGGCTCACAGCGAACTCGCCTGGCTGCTAAACTGTATTACACCGCTAAACTGGCTGCAAGACATGATCCAGTTTAAGGAAAAAGCAGTGAAGCAAGGGGAAAATGTCGGCACGGGGTTGCTAGACTATCCCGTACTGATGGCAGCGGATATCTTGCTGTACCAAGCGGATAAAGTGCCAGTGGGAGAGGATCAGAAGCAACATCTGGAACTGACTCGGGACATAGCGGTCAGGTTGAACCACCAGTTTGGGAATGGTCAGACAATTTTGAAATTACCAGAACCGCTCATCCGTAAAGAAGGGGCAAGGGTGATGAGTTTGACAGATGGGACGAAGAAAATGTCCAAGTCAGACCCCTCAGAACTAAGTAGGATCAACTTGCTAGACCCAAAAGAGGCGATCGCCAAAAAGATTAAGCGCTGCAAGACGGATCCGGTGCGGGGTTTGGAGTTTGACAACCCGGAACGTCCAGAATGTCATAACCTGTTGACACTTTATATGCTGCTGTCTGGAAAAAGTAAGTCAGATGTCGCCGCAGAATGTATTGATATGGGATGGGGTCAGTTTAAGCCCTTGCTGACGGAGACGGTAATTCAGGCGTTGCAGCCAATTCAAGAAAAATACGATCGCATAATGGCCTCAAAGGGATATCTAGAGTCAGTGCTGCGAGAAGGACGCCAAAAGGCAGAGGCGATCGCCAACCAAACCCTGGCCGAAGTGAAAGCAGCCCTAGGTTACTCGCAACCATTATAAAGTATGTAGAGCACCGTCTAGCTGCCACCATTGAGGATGAAAATATAAAAAGTAGCAGAATGACCGATTTAAGTCACAAGTTGAAACCATCTTTTCGTGCAGCAGTTGCAACTGGAGAATTTTTGATCACCGCAGAGATAGCGCCACCCAAAGGGGGGGATCCGGCACATATGGTGAAAATGGCGCAACTGCTCGAGGGTAGAGTGCATGCAGTCAATATTACCGATGGCAGTCGCGCCGTGCTGCGGATGTGTCCCCTAGCAGCATCGGTGATTTTATTGCAGTCCGGAATTGAACCAGTATGCCAGGTTGCTTGTCGCGATCGCAACCGCATAGGTTTGCAAGCTGACCTCATGGGCGCACATGCTTTGGGGATTCATAACATTTTAGCCTTGACTGGGGACCCGGTCAAGGCGGGAGATCATCCTGATGCTAAAGGAGTATTTGACCTAGAATCAGTTCGCTTACTCCAGCTGATTGATAAACTCAATCACGGCGTAGACGCCAATGAAAAGCCACTGACAGATGGTGCTTTAGACATATTTGCAGGTGCAGCAGTCGATCCACAGTTGAAAAGCTGGTCGGGTTTACAGAGTCGGTTTGAAAAGAAGTTAGCAGCGGGGGCCCAATTTTTCCAAAGCCAGCTGATTACCGATTTCGATCGCTTAGAAAAGTTTATGAATCAGATCGCCGCTGGAGTTTACAAACCGATACTGGCAGGAATATTTCTGCTAAAATCAGCGAAAAACGCCAAATTCATCAATCGGAAAGTTCCCGGCGTGCAGATTCCTGATGAGATTATAGACCGCTTAGCAGCAGCAGCAGATCCTCTACAGGAAGGGATGAAAATTGCAGCAGAACAAGTGCTTCTAGCACGTCAGTTATGTCAAGGCGTCCACTTGATGGCAGTCAGGCGAGAAGATTTGATTCCCCAAATCCTTGATTTAGCAGGAATTCCGCCGTTGAGTAATGCTGAAGAGTAATTGACATTCCCCGGCGGTTCCAGTAACAACTAACAACTGACAACTGACCTTTAATTCCAATTGCCAATAACGGTGAAAGCGGACCAAAAGTAGGGATGAGAGAGAGTAGTCAGGCCGGTACTGGCAATTTCTTCTGGGATAGGGATAACCCGATCGGGCAGTTGTAGCTGTCCATCTTTAATGAGGACTTGTTCTTTCACTTTCAGCATAGCCAACTGGGCCTGTCTCAAAGCCTCAGTTTTCAGGGGAGCAGTTCTCAACTGATGATAAAATTCACTCATCAGTGCCAGGGAACCCCGATCGCTGACATACCAAAGGCTGCCTATTGCTGTCTTCACGCCTGCTTGTAACGCTAAACCGGCAAATCCCAATTCTGCTTGTTCGTCTCCTAGGGCCGTTCTACAGGCACTCAGAACCAGCAGTTCTACCTTTGGATATGCACTCCACTGAGATTTTTCTGATAGTTGTCTGAGTCGATCCAACTTCAATTTTTCGTTCCAAAACTGAATGTAAGAATTGCCAATTTTTCCCGGTTGAAATTACGTGAGTTGCCACATGGATAATGCTATAGCTTTCGGCACTGTTTTGCAATTCAAAGTTAGCCAAAGTCGCTGCTTGATTGATAAATTGCTCTCCTCCTCAAATATCCCTTAATATGGGCAATTCCACAGCCACAGCAGGTAATGGAGTCTGTCTCTGGGTACTTTCCGAGACACCAAAGGCCAGCAGGCGTGGGTTTTCGAGCGGACGGTAACGGGTATCTGTGAGGCTAAAACTGGGGGCTGGGGTCGAACTGGGAGTCGCCTCCCAATCCTCCCTTTCGAAACCGGACTTGCGACTTTCATCGCAGGAGGCTACTGGGTAATAGGTCCGTGTCATGGATAGCTTATATCAGGGTTATCCCTGTTTAGCCTCTTAACCTGTTCTTTCGTCCCTAATCTGGTTGGTGAGTGGCGCTGCCGGCAAACCAAAAGTGTCACCAATTTACAAGACCGTTTTACCAGAAATCCATAACCTAGTTCCTTTTGGGAAGCTGGTCGCCGTGGCGTAATCAAGACTACTAGTTCCGGTTATTTCCTATTATCACCGTACTACGTTAGCATATCCCGGACATTACTCCAAGCTTTAGCTTCTTAGTACATCCTTCCCTCAATAGCTTGCGCTTATCATCTAACTTGTCTACCCTCAAGACATTCCAGGCGGACAGCATATTGAAGGTTACTTTGTTCCATGGTATCATTATGATGCTTTTAGGCCCCTACTCTTCCCCGGGAGTTCTTTGAGTACGATATTAGCCATTGAACAAGACTAATACTAACTACCATTTCCCTTTTGGGCCAGCGTAAATAGCCTTATTCCGCTGGTTCGTGGTCACGAGGTTTACATAGGTTCGCTTATTCTAACCATGAGCATCTTCCCAAGCGGCGTTGCCGGCTTTAGGCTGCCAGCTTGCCTACATTTAAGTCCTTGCTTCACACCACTGTGATGTCACTCAGCAGCATTAAGGACCGGAGTCTCTCCCGTACCTGGAGGGGGGGATTTGGACCCCCATGAGTACCACAGTTGTTGGCTAATGAAACCAACCAGGATTTCACTGATTTACAGCTTATACCTGAACAAATCGCACAATCAAACCCACAGCATACTTTTCAATCAGAAACTGTTCGCCATTGTTGAGGGCAGCAATAGGAAAAGCACGCAGACCTTTGTCCATTGAAAAAATCAAAGTATTCGATATTAAAGTGTTGAGCATAGCTGAAGGCTTGCAACTGTTCAAATTGCTCGACAGCTTGATTGAAATCAGCTTTGGAAAAGCGATTGTCAAAAGTATCGCGATCGACGGCTACGTTACTAATGTTGCTATCTACGGGAATTTATTCTACCTCGGGCTGGGGAATATCTGGGATAATTTCCACGGGATTAGGACCGGTGACATCGGACTGATTGCCACTTTGAGGATAAACAGGTGGTATGGAGATGACAATCAGGTTAATCGCGATCGCCAACCCTACCAGTCTTGATGCATTTACCAATTTTCATGGTTGTTTGTGCTTAAAAAGAAAATCCGTAGCCAATCCCTAAGATAAATCTACTCCCATCACCAGCATTACCTGTGATATCAGTCACAGCTGGTGTAATTACCAGGGGCAGGTTCTGGAATGGGACTACGGATATTCCGACTGTCAAATCCTGACCCGTCCATTCGGCGATCGCATGCATCTGTGGCACCACTTGCACGGCCACAGAGCCAAACAAGCCAACCGAATCAACATCATTGTCAATATCCGCTTCAGAACGATATTGTCCGCCACCCAGACCAGCAGAAACATAGAGGCGACTAAAGGGAGCTTGAACGTGAGGCGAAACATCTTACTGGCCACGGCATAAACACTGGAACCGCCATCGGTTTCACCCCAACGGATAGCATTATTGACTCCCACAGCCACAGCCAAGTCCGGGGAGTTGTGACTAAGTGCCCAAAAACTTACACATCTCCCTGGGTGGCAAAAGAACAGTACCAGCGGGCTCATTATATGTAATCTAAATATTTAAAATTTCCGTATGTTTACTAGACACAGCGGAGTTTGGTTGTGGCTAGAGTTAGAAATATAAAGCTAATCAAACCAATGTAATCTAACAAAAACCGAGCATTACTCAATTATACATGAAACATGAGTATTATACCCCAGCCCAGGCAGCTAACCTTCTGGGAGTACATCCAGAGTCCCTCAGAAGATGGGAGCGAGAAGAAAAAATCCAATCGTACAGGACACCAGGTGGGCAGCGCCGTTTCCTCAAAAGGGAAATTGCGCATATTTGCAGGAATCGAGTTACCAACTACAACTGTTTGCTATGCAAGGGTGTCAAGTTATTCCCAACGTGAAGATCTTGAGCGACAACTTGCGTACCTGCGCGCACACTATCCAGAAGCGGAGTTCATTTCGGAAATTGGTGGAGGGCTTAATTTTTTTCGACGGAAATTTCAATGGCTCTCCTGGGTTTATAGTGTAAATTGTATACTGAGATACAATTTAGGACAATAAAAAAGGCTGAAAGCCCTTATTTGGCGTATATATAAGTTTTACTTATCATAAAAACCCAAGGAGACCCATTTCAATCCATTCTGGAACGAATTGTCAGGCAGGATATCCAGCGGCTTGTTGTTGCCCACCGAGATCGACTCTGCCGATTTGGGTGGGAACTGGTTGAGTGGCTATGCAAGTACAATGCAGTCCAACTCGTGGTTCTCAATGAACAGCAGCTCAGTCCAGAGCAAGAGCTTGTTCAGGATATGTTGTCCATCATTCACTGTTTCAGTTCTCGGCTCTACGGTCTACGAAAGTACCGAAAAGAAATCACCTCGAAAGTACGGGAAGAACCCCTACAAAAAAAGCCGGAATGTCCAGCCGAACAGTCTCAAGAAGATTCCCCTGTTCCCCGAACATGAACTGCATGTTATTTGGAAGCAATGGCTTGCAGCTTACCGTTGGGTTTACAACCAATGTATCGAGTTCTATAACCACGACCGGGGGCTGCCAGAGGGTCGCTCTTTAGACCAGTACATACAGCGGTTACAAAGCTAACCAGAAAATGAGTGGACAAAATGTTTAGGGAAAACTAGGCAAGAGGCTGTCTGTGAAGCAACACAGGCCCACAAGCAATCCCGAAAAATCAAGAAGGGTAAGAGTTGGCTGCGATACAGGTCGTGTCGTAATAAATCACAAGCTATTCAGTTTAAGAATGATGCGTACAGAAATGGGACTTGGTACAAAACGAAGATTGGTGACTTAGAGTTTACCGTTGCTAAAGGCTATGAATTACCTGCTAATTGTGTCTACGGCACAGAAATAGTCTACCAGCGGGGACAATGTTTTGCTTGCTTTCCTCAGCATGAACCTGTAGTGTCAACTAGCTCGGATAAAGTAATTGCAATCGACCCAGGTAATCGCACTTTTTTAACTGGTTATGATGGAGATAATGTCTTAGAGATTGGAAAGGGAGACATCGGGCGGCTCACCAGGCTGCAAACTCTGCCTGCACCTCGACAAACTCATAGGAAAAAAAGTAAAAGCCACCGGGAAAATTAACAAGCGATTGCGATACAAGCATAATCAAGTAATCGAGCGGCTGTGATTTAAGATTCGTTGCCTTGTGGATGATGTTCATCGGAAAGCTACCAATCTCCTCACCAACAGTTACAAGTTGATATTTCTGCCGACCTACGAAACTTCCTCTATGGTACTGAAAGCTAAACGTAAAATTAATCGCAAGTCTGTTAGAAATATGCTTACTTGGGCGATGGGACGGTTTGCTTCCCATCTGGAGCAGGCAGCAAAAAGGAAAGGGGTACTGGTGGTTCGCTGCAACGAGGCTTACACTAGCAAAACTTGCCCATCCTGTGGCAACATCCACAAAAAGCTAGGCGCCTCAAAGATTTACAAATGCCCACATTGCGGTTATAAAGCGCCCCGTGATTGGGTCGGCGCTCTCAACATTATGCGCTCGAGCTTTGCAGGCTGTCGCCTTCGATATCAGAGATGGCGTTATCACTATCTCTGATGCCGATGTTGTACTTGCACAGGGCGTTTATTAGCTTTGTGAGGGTTAAAGACAGCACAACTGGCGATGAAGCTTGAAACTGATGCGGCCATCTTGTCCAGTCTCCCCGATTAAGTCGAGGACGTTCACGCCGACATCTAAACTGGCTGTTTGCTTGGGGTCACCCAATCCGGGACTGGATGGTTGGGTGTCTAATATAACCCCGATCGGATGGTAGCATTTCCTCTGGGATATCCGATTTTTCGGGCCGTCCGCGGACCGTAGAGGCCCAATTTCCAGCCGAGTTGAGACGAAGCACCTAGTCCATTATAACTTAAATTGCTACCTACAGAACCTCAACACAAAAAATCGCCTTGGCCAAAATCGCCTTTTTTTTACCCCAAAACTGCATTTTGGCGGAGAAAATTGGCAAAAATGCTATCTGAGAGGTCAGATTTTTTATAGGTAGCAACTTGGGTTATTATAGCTTCCGATTACTTGCGGCCAGATACCATATCGATATTTTGCCGTATCCCTTGCGGGAGCGCAGCCATTCGCAGCCAGGTCGAGCAGCCGCATATTACATTTTGTAACTCAAAACGTAAATCTTTGACTTCGGCCGGGCAGAAAAATCAAATTGGCGGTATAGTGGTACGGGCTATGGCAGGGGAAGACCGCGATCTCCCCCAAGTGTAATTGCTCAAGATATTGGTGGTGAAGGAATATGGGTACTGCCGGTACTGCATAGTTACTCGGGCCATCGGACTGGAGTGAACAGCCCTTGTACTGCCTCGGAATGCCTAACAGGACAAGAGCAATTTTTGAGGAGCGAAAACTTCTCAAATGCTTACGGGGTGGGGGGTTTTGACCTCGAAGTGGTGAGTCGGCAGCCGAGCGCCCGAATATGCAGTTGAGATGCGCGACAGCTGATTTTTTTCAAAATCCCGCGCCCAGGGTTGACAAATTCGATAAATAAGTAGTAAGTTGGAAGACATGACTAAGAATTGGCTTGCTGACCTCGACCAAGACACAGAGAATCTCGACCCAAAAAGTCGGGAAGTTTTGCAGCGGTTACTCAATTACCTAGAAGACCTATACAGCCAAAACCTTGAATTGAAAGCTGACAATCAACGATTGAGAGATGAAATAGCCGCGCTCAAAGGGCACAAGGGAAAACCTGACATCAAACCTCAAGCCAAAGCTGATACTTCTAAAGCTGATACTTCTGCGGAGGCCAAACCAGAGCAGCCCAATAGTCGAGAGCGAAAAAAGAAAAAACCGAAAACCCCCCCCCAGGAACGTCGCCAACTTATTCATATTGACAGAGAAGAGGTTATCAAACTGGCTCGGAGTAACTTGCCGTCAGATATCACCCATAGAGGCTACCGAGAAGTAACAATTCAAAATATTATATTTAAAACAGACACGGTTATTTATCGACTAGAAAGACTCTATTCACCTAGTACGGAGAAATTTTACGAAGCCCAGTTGCCGCAAGGATTAAAAGGCAAATCTTACGGGAGTGAACTCGAAGCATTTGTTCTCACTTTGTATTATCAGTTACGAGTGCCAGAAGAAAAGATTCTTAAATTGTTGCAGTCTCAGGGAATAGTAATCTCGGCGGGAAAAATATCTAACTTAATAACTCGGCAATATTTAAGAGAATTTACTGAAGAACGAAATGCTATTTTAGAAGCGGGACTGGGCAGTACCAGTTATCACCAAATTGATGATACGGGGATGCGGGTTAATGGGAAAAATTGCTATGTATTCACACTCTGCAATCCTTACTATAGCAGTTTTTTTACCAGAGAGCGCAAAAACTCTGAAACAGTTCTCCAAATGTTAAACGAATTGCAGTTGGATCCAACTGAATTAGCAGTTGTTCAATCAGATGATTTAGTTGACAGTATTTTGCCTGACAAGAAGAAAAAGCAGCTCGGGGACTACATAGATATTTTGGTGGCTGATGACGCGGGACAATTTCACAACCAGACGAACCATCGTAGTTTATGCTGGATTCATGAAGGACGACACTACGAAAAGCTGACTCCTCTGGTTCCCTCTCATCAAAAAAGCCTGGCACAATTTCTCTCTTATTTTTGGATTTACTATTATCAACTCAAAGCCTATCAACAGCAAAGCACAGAAGAGCAGCGACAACAAAAACTGTTGCTTGAAACCGAATTTGACAAATTGTTTTCCCGTCAAACCGGATACAGTGCTTTAGATCATAGAATTGATTTAACAAAACAGAAGAAGCCTTATTTACTATTAGTTCTAGATTTTCCTGAAGTTCCTCTTGACAATAATGAGGCAGAGCGGACAGTCCGGGAGTATGTGATTAAGCGCAAAATCTCCAATGGAACCCGCACTCTACAGGGGACTCAGGCGTGGGAAGTGTTTTTGGCTCTGGTTGACACCTGCCGCAAAAACGGAGTGAATTTTTATTCGTACATTAAGGATCGAATTTCCAAATCTTTCAAGATGCCAGCGTTGTCCACGCTAATTCAACAGATGCAGCCGCCAAAACCAACATAAACATAAACCATTGACTCCAAGTCTCGCTTGTGTAGTTTCCACCTAAGCACCAAGGGTGTTACAGCTCCTTGTTATAAAGGACAGACTCATTAAGTGCGACATCAGCTCCTGTTTAAAAAGCTGCAGGAGCTACTCTCGTGTGGAAATCACTCCCCACCAACATATTGAGCAACTTCCCCCAAGTGATGCTCGACAACTGGCCGGACATAGTACAATACCATAGGTTATACCATTGAGTAGCCAGGAAGTCTCTCCCAGAGCTAGTTTTGCCTTCTCTTATTGCTATCAGCCCGAATTACCTACCTTTTGTTAATGTAGTCATACATAACCCGATCGCGTAAAATAGCGGTCTTAGTAAAGGAGTAGCTGCTGTGACAGATACAAACAACCCAAATATCGAGGAACTCGAAGATGACATTGACATCTACGAGTATCCCTGGAACAATGAAGAAGAGGAAATAATCATCGAGTCCTTTGACCCGGCCCTGATTAAGGTTGACACAAGGCCAATGACCATCGATCTAGTGCTTTCACGCATTGAGTACGAGGAACTGGACTTAGCCCCTGATTTTCAGCGTCAGGCGGGAATCTGGACTCAGGCTGCTAAAAGCCGACTGATTGAGTCGATCCTGATCCGCATCCCCCTGCCTGCTTTTTACATGGATGCGACTAATGAGGATAAATGGTTGGTTATAGATGGGCTACAACGGCTGACCGCCATCAAGCAGTTTGTCATCGATGGCGAACTTAAGCTTAAGGGACTAGAGTTCCTCGCCCCCCTTGAGGGCACAACCTACAAAGAACTACCCCGTAATTATAAGCGTCGCATCCAAGAAACTTTGCTGACAGTCTATCTGATTGAAAAGGGCACGCCTCCTGAAGTTAAGTTTACTATCTTCCGCCGGATTAACAGAGGTGGTTTGCCTCTGTCGCCACAAGAACTCCGCCACGCCTTGAATCCCGGGAAGGCACCCAAACTTTTGGCTAGACTTGCAGACTCCTTAGAATTCAAGGAGGCAACAGGAATTAGAGATTGGCGGAAAAAACGCATGGTGGATCATGAGTTTGCCCTGCGCTTTTTATCTTTCAATATTACTAACTACAAAGATTACAATTCAAAAAGCTTAGATGTGTTTCTCAATCAAACGATGGCGGAGATCAATCAAATGGAGGATGCCACAATCTATCTGCTGGAAGCAAAGTTCAAGTGGGCAATGGTGGCGGCCTTTGAACTTTTTGGTAAATCTGGTTTTCGGAAACGAGAAAAAGCTAATCCTGAGAAAAAGTTTTCACTGAATAAAGCCTTATTCGAAGCTTTGTCATTTAATCTAGGTCAGTTGGACGAGAAACAACTGCAAACTCTGAAGGAACGCAAGTCATATTTACAGAATAAATTTATCGATATGATGGAGAATGACGAAAAGTTTCAGAATTCTATCTCTCAGGGGACTAGCACGGTGAGTAAAGTTAAGTATCGCTTTAGTGCCATTGAAAATCAGATCCTAGAAATGCTGTGCTAAGGGTTCGTAGTAAGCACTAAAGTGCTTCCGGAACGCAAGGACTTTAGTGCTTACTACGAACCATCTACGAACCATTAATTAGACACTTCTGCCATTTCAATCACGCGACATTCTAAATCTTTTACTAAGAAATTCAGTGGCTTGTCGCGGCGAATTTTGTGTTTAATCGCTCGCAACTGGATTCGCATCAGCACTTGTTCTAGACAATCGTGGTCAAAACAGACATGACGCTGGCGATTTTTGGCTCCCAAACTTGCCCCTGAAATCACGTGCAACTGGATATTTTTTTTAAGATTATACCACAAACCATCAGGACGGTCCATCGACGTAGCAGTTGTACTTCCCATCCCAGACGATAAGTACAGAGGGTCGATCCCCGTTGCACCTAAAGTTTGCTCGTAGTTGTAATAGTAGTGCAGGGGGACATCTGCTACTGGTAAATCTAACAATTGTTCATAGAACTGTCGTGCTATTTCCAGATCCGACACCATGATCGTGTGGACTTTCGGCGCACTGCTGAGGAACATCCACATGGCACCTGCATACGCCATCAACAGCATGACCATGATTCCCTGAGTAGAAAACAGGCTATCCAGGGGTAGAAAAGGAAACAATGAACCTACATAGAAGGGTGGAAGTGAGTCAGAGATAACACAAGCAGATAAAACCATTTACTTAACTTAGTGGTCAGTGGTCAGGGGTCAGTTGTATTAGAGGTAGGTTGTATTAGAGGTAGGTAGTCAGGGGTCAGTGGTGCAGCACTTGTCTGGTCTGTCCGTTGTCCGTTGTCCGTTGTGAGTGAGCCCGGAGGTAGATAATTATGGTTGATGGCTCCAATCCGAAAACGACTGTTCTGGACATGCTCCCAGTAGCTGTTGTTGTAACGCCACCAGATTGGTACTACAGCTATAATGATTTTAACAATTTACACAGATGATGTGATAGATGTCCGCTGACCAGCTGTGGCTAGCTCTAGCGATCGGGAATTCGCGGCTGCACTGGGCAATATTTGTCGGTGCAACCCTCTTGTCAACCTGGGAGATCGATCATCTGCCGGTTGATAGGGGGGCGGAGATGATTCAGCAATGGGCTGCTGGTGAATGGCCGGAGGCGATTTTTCCTCCCAGCTTGGTTCCTTCCTGGGTAAGTTCTGCTTCCCACAAAGGCCCAATACCCCTTTATCTGGCTTCCGTTGTTCCAGATCGAACCAGACTCATTGAAGCTTATCCCTACAGTCGGGCGATCGCTCTAGAACAATTGCCCTTGCTAGGACTCTATCAGACCCTAGGTATCGATCGAGCCTTAGCTGTCTTGGGTGCGGGAACCGAGATGGGGTGGCCCGTGCTGGTGATTGATGCTGGTACTGCTCTTACTTTAACAGGTGCTGATGCTAATCGCCAGTTAGTGGGAGGAGCCATCCTGCCCGGATTGGGATTACAATTACAGTCTCTGGCTGCTAATACTGCGGCATTACCGGTTGTCCAGACCAGGCCCTCTCTACCGGCACGGTGGGCTAATACTACAGTAGATGCTATTTCTAGTGGCATTGTCTACACCCTCTTGGCTGGTATTCAAGATTTTATCGCTGATTGGTGCCAGCAGTTTCCCGAGACCGCGATCGCTCTGACTGGGGGCGATCGCGCCATTTTGCTCTCCTATCTCCAAGCTCATGCACCGGCAGTAGCAGCAGCAATAATTCCCGATCCCCATTTAATCTTCTGGGGCATGCGCTCTATTGTTAATGGTTAAATATGGTTACGATTCAGATGCGATTGCGCTGCGCGCACGCTACGCGATCGGCACCTGTCGTTAATAGTAAAAACATTGAACAATCGTCATACGATCGTTAGTAAATGAGCATTAAATCTACACAGCGTCTGCCAGTCTCGCCACTAGCAATGGTTATCTTAACCGTTGCGATCGAGGCTACAGGATCGGGGCTACTGATCCCCGTGCTACCGTTTTTGGTGCAGCAATTTCGCTCCGATGCCTTCACCATCGGTCTGCTGGCATCTAGTTTTGCTATAGCTCAGTTCTTAGCAGCCCCTTTATTAGGAATTATGTCCGATCGATACGGACGGCGTCCTATTATACTGACCTGTGCTGCTAGTGCATCGATAGGGTTTTTCACCCTTGGTTTGGCAAATACCCTCTGGCTCATGTTTGTGGCTAAGATTGTCAATGGCGTGGCTAAGATTGTCAAGGGCGTGGCTGGAGGGGTAATCAGCACAGCACAAGCGTACATTGCCGATGTATCTACATCACCTCAAGAACGGACTAAAAACTTTGGTCTGATAGGGGTAGCGGTGGGAATTGGGTTTATTATGGGTCCGTTGTTGGGGGGGGTTCGGCTAGCATCGATCTTAAACTGCCAGCCTTGATCGCTGGATTAGTGGCACTGCTCAATACGACCATCGGATATTTCGTTTTGCCCGAATCTCTTCACGATCTTCAACGCACTCCGCTCAAACCCAAAGAACTCAACCCCTTTCTACAAATCCATCGCCTCTTCGCAGAGCCCAAGCTGCGCAACCTATTAACGGGATACTTCGCTTTCTACTTAGGTTTGATCGGCTTTACCAGCATTTTTATTGTGTTCGCTCGCGATCGCTTTGGATGGGGACCAACAGCATCAGCAGGGTTGATATGTTGGGTCGGCGTAGTCGTTATTATCGTGCAAGGTGGCTTGATTAGAAAGTTGCTACCTCGCTTCGGTGAAATACGACAATAGCAGGAATTTCAGCTATGAGCGTCGCAATTATCTTAGTCGCCTTAAGTCCGAGGGGTTACTATCTCTACGGCACCCATAGTTTGTTTGCCTTTGGCTTTAGCATAGCATCGCCATCCCTACGGGGGCTCATTTCCAATGGTGTGGCAGACAATGAACAAGGCAAAGTTAGTGGCGAAGCCCAGTCGCTTACCAGCCTGAGCCAGATTTTGGGTCCCCTGATGGCGGGAGTTCTCACCCGAGTTAATACAATCGAGACAGCGTCACGCTCTGAAAAGCTCCTTTCTCGTCATACTTGACGCTCAACTGTTGCATCTGTGAGTCTGTCACTAACCAAGATGCTACTACGGTAAAGTCAGTACCAACCCGCACTCGCTCGGGACAGCTCACAGAAATGCGATCGGGGAAAAAGAAAGATTCATTTCCCTCATATTCCCAGTTCAATAATCAAAATCAGGCAGACAGCAAAAATAACTCTTCAAAAGAACCTATTGCCATCATCGGACCCTGATGCAGTTTGAGAGCACGTAGTCACGCCCGGAGGTACTGCCTCGCTCATCGTGCAACGAAATAGTCCTGGCATCAACTGTATCCAGTTGGTTTTCTTTTTTTCATTTTTACGCAGTGAGGCGATCGCTTTGGAAAACCTTTCCGCCCAATATTTGGTTACACCATACTCATGTTCGTTTTTAATCATGGTTCCCACCTCGATAAATCTATGGCAATGATGCCTTTTAAGTTTTGTTTTCTGTCCTGCTGAAAGAAGTCTATTGACTATACCATCATCCCCTGGCTGATCTGATGGAAAAAATTCGCCTCTATACTTAGCTTTTTGAGCCGCCGGGCTGTGTCCACCCGGGGGACACAGGGTCATAAATTTTCAGCAATGTCGGGGCATTCTCCCTCAGAAAGTCAATATCAACATCCTCATGCGAGTGCCAGCAGAAAGGCGAATTGCTATTTCATTTGATTAAAAACCAAGTCGAACAGCGCTTAACCAATTCTTGGGTGGCTTCAATTACTGGTTCGATCCGATCGATCAAAAAGCTGAATCTCAAAGACAATAAAACCTCCTATTACATTAAACCAGATGAATAGGAACCCATGCTGTTAGAGGAACTGGAAGCAGCAATTAGGGATGCCAGTCTGGAAGTGATGAATTTCAGGATTAGTCGTTCTCAACTCTCAGAAATGGTGGATAGATCGCAGCTAATATTGACTGCGACTAAGCTACTATCTCTGACATATACTTCTTCAGCAAGAGAGTTAGAGGAGATGATGGATGCGCAGTTAACTAATTTGCCATCCGGTCTGGGAGTTTTAACATTGAGGATGATTTGGGCGATCGCACCCCGAAATATCCTATAATATAAATATCCGATACAGCGAGAGGGAAAACCCATGACACAGGAACTAATCGACCTGAGAACTAGCATCTTAGAAGAACGATATGCCGATGCTTTACTAATTGTCGATGAACTTGAAGGAATGAGTAAACAAGCAATTCTGCGTAACATCGAATCTTTTTTACGCCGGATGATGATTCACTTAATCAAAAACCAAGTTGAGCAGCGCTTAACTAATTCTTGGGCTGCGTCAATCGAAGGTTCGCTCCTAGAAATTAAAAAGCTGAATCTCAAAGATAATAAAAAATCTCATTACATCAAACCCGATGAATGGGAGCAAATGCTGTCAGAAGAAATTGAGGCAGCAATTCGTCCAGCAAGTATGGAGGTGATGAATGGAAAATTAACTCGCTCTCAAATCTTAGAGAGGATAGATATAGAGCAGTTGATCTCAGTGGCGAATCAATTACTTGCTCTGACTTACAATCATTCAGTTAAGGAGTTACCATATATCATTGACGAGCAGTTAATTCAGTTGCCAGGATGTGAAGACTGGGAGTTTGAAAAAACATGTTCGGGAGGCGATCGCACTTTGGCGTCGCTCCCCGATCGCACCCGATAATAATATGAATAGCAGTTGTAGGTTGGGTTGAGGTCCCTTACCCAACGGTCCAGATGTTGTTCGCGTCGATCGGGTTGGGTTGACGTTAGGAAACCCAACCTATGAAGAGCATTCATTGAAATGCTCCCTCGATCAACTTGGGAAGCTTTTTGCTTCTTAATTTCACGGAATTTTAACACGAAAGGCGAGGGATGGCGATCGTACTCTGCTTCAGCTTTCAGGCAATATTCTAACCAGTCTCCTACATACTTGCCTACAGTGTCAGGATTTTCCAGATAGTACAGGATGGTGGCATACACTTGCGCTAGAGTGACTGTATAAAACTGCTGGGCGAGCGCCTCTGCTGTCCGATTACAATAGATGTATTCGTAGAGGATATGCTAGATGCCAACCCGAGTGCCTTTTACCCGAATATCTTCAGGATTATGAAAATCAAAATAATCTTCTATCTGCATGTTTTTCATCCTCCTACTTTACTGCTTAATAGTTCTATAGGCGATCTTCCTTCGCCCCCCGACGCATCATCTAGTTGGCAACAGCTCTAATTCTGAATGAGAATAAATTGCATCATTATTGTCCGCCTTTTCCCGCACAGTAACAGTTAATTCTAATCCTAGAGGTTTGAGCCAATCTGCTAAACTATAAATAGCATCACTGCCGCGCTTTTCTAACAATTCATCTAGTTTCTCTTCATGCAGTTTAGCTTGTTCTGGGGACATATGCAATTCACCCAAAGCTAAAGTTACATCTTTAAGTGCTAGCAGCAGCAGTTCCGGTTCCGGGTCTTCTTCTTGTAAGATTGCCCATAGATAACCCGCTGCTTCTACAGGTTCTTTGAGTGATTCAATCAGATATTCTTGGTAACTTCTACTTTTTGGCATTTTCTATCTCCTGTAGTCTTCCCAGTATTCGATCGCTTTGCGAATGTCTTGCTGTTGAGTGCTTTTGTCTCCGCCACAAAGAAGAATTACAATTCTGGTTCCAATTTGTCCAAAATATATTCGGTAGCCAGGACCATAGTCAATTCTGAATTCGCAAACTCCCGATCCAACGGAACGATAGTCCCCTAGATTACCAAGAGCAATTCGCCTCAGCCTTGCCTTTATTATATTTTTAGCTTTGGAGTCTCGGAGGGCATTAAGCCACTCTTCAAAAGGACTTCTTTCATCGAGGGTCCGGTAGTTTTCGATTTCCCGTGGTTGTGCTGACATGATTTGATTATAGCTGATTATCCGCACCAAGGATAAGCGATCGCATTTTTTTATTAGATCGCCATCTACAGGCGCTCGCTCCCTTTGTTTTAATTTAGCTCAAGTCAATGCCTAGGAAGCGGTCCAAAAGTCGGGAACGCCAGACATGGCGCAGCTTGCGGAAAATGAACAAGCCACTTGCCCCCCAAATTAACATAACGAAGAACCAGATGGGATTAACTCGGCGCACCCCATTTGGGGCGTAGCGTTCGCTCAACTGCCAAAACTCCACAGCCACAGCTAGGCCAACCACAAAATGCATCAGCAAGTCGGTAGATCGGTACATAGGCCGCAATTTTTCTTACGGATTACAGCTTACTGCACCTTCCGCCGATGCTGGACGGGTTGCCTAGGAGCTGAAAATGCCATCTTTCACTATACTCTATTATCACTCATTACTGCGATTTCGATCACTATTTCCAGTCACATCTAAGGGGTTTCCCCCACCACCTGAAGCAGTCAGCGGTTATCACAAATAGATTATGAAAGCCATCACCACAATGGTCTAATTTTCACCCATATTAGAAATAAGCCGCCGCGCATCCAAACCGCATTAACGGCATTGCCTTTGTTTTTCAGACCCCGCCCCCAATTAATAATCAATTCACCTCCATTTAATAATTTATGAAGAAGTGCTGACAATTCAAAAATCGAGCTAAATAATCGATGATAAATAAATTCTTTCGCTGAGAGCCGCAATTGTTGGAAATTGTCAAAGGTAGATGACTTTATTCATATCCATTCCCAAGAAGCTATTTTGTTGCACAACGACGGGATGATAAGGGTTGTTAATTGTCAATGGTCAATTTAAATAGTCATAAATAGCCATAGATCGATGTCTGAACGCTTTTCAATGTTAAATGAAACAATTGGCAACCATTGATTGCTATCATCGGTAAAAATGTGCAAAATTTTTAATTCGCTTCGGGGCCATTACGTTGCTTTTACCCTCATATTGGTGGTCATAAACGTTCCATTGCCCGAATATTGGGGAGTAGAGTCGGGAATGGGTGGAGTCGGTCCCTTCGGCGGTTGCATTGCTGGCACCATGACTTGAAACTTGGCCTTGAAGGTACTACCCTTGAGCAAAACTGGCTTGCCGCCGGATTTGGTTTTCTTGGCTTTTTGATTCCCGCCCAGAGAGTCGATCGTCAGGGTGCCTACACCGGGAATGCTATACACTGGTGTCATGTAGGCGCAGCCGGAGACGATGACTTTTTTCTCATCCCCATCCACACAAATCTGTTTCTTGTTAATTGTACCTTTGCCAGTGCCAGCAAGAATACCGAGCACTGGTACTACCGTTGCTGCTCCAAAGGTGGGGGTGAATGGGGCTTGGTCGCCCGTGGTTAAAATAAAATCAGCCATTGTGTCAGTTCCGTAGGGCGGATCGGCTGCCAGTCAGTGGTCAGTTCCGTAGGGCGGGCGGATCGCCTGCCAGTCAGTGGTCAGTTGTCAATGCAAGAATTTTCAGTTGGTCGTGAGTAGACTATAGCAAACGCGATCGCCCCATGTCAACCAAGCTGCATGCGATTGCGCTGCGCGCACACGCTTCGCGTAGCGAACGGGCCCGAGGACACGCTGCGCTACTACTGGGGATTCCTACTCAAACCTTAATTCATTATTAAAATTGCTGGTCAATCGCCAATTCGGTAACAAAGAATACAGTTATTTCCTGGCTTAGCGTCATAAGATAGCCCTCTAGTCTCGAACAGGAGTAGAGTAGCGGGATGATAAGTAGAGTTGGTCGGCGTAAATTTATCTTATATAGTTCTGCCGCCCTGGGAACGAGCATTCTCCTGAAAGCTTGCGGTGGCGATCCAAGTAGCAACTCAGATACTATCTTGGTGGGAATTCTGCACTCCCTCAGCGGCACGATGGCCATTAGCGAACAGAGTGTAGTGGATGCCGAACAGTTAGCAATTGAGGAGATCAACGCTGCTGGTGGGGTCTTGGGTAAGCAAATTCAGCCAATTGTCGAAGATGGTGCTTCTGACTGGCCGACCTTTGCGGAGAAGGCCAGAAAGCTGATCGATCGGGATAAGGTGGTGGCGGTTTTCGGTTGCTGGACATCGGCCAGTCGCAAGGCGGTGCTGCCGGTGTTTGAAGAGAAAAAACACATGCTCTGGTATCCCGTACAGTACGAAGGGCAGGAATGTTCCAATAACGTATTTTATACGGGGGCAGCACCAAATCAGCAAATTGAGCCTTCGGTGGATTGGTTGTTGGCAAATAAGGGCAAAAAGTTCTTTTTGGTGGGGTCGGACTATGTTTTCCCCCGCACTGCTAATACGATCATTAAGGCACAGTTGAAGGCAAAGGGTGGTACAACGGTAGGGGAAGATTACCTCCCCCTGGGTAACACGGAAGTTACAGCGATCATTACTAAAATTAGACAGGCCCTTCCTAATGGCGGTACGATCTACAATACTCTCAATGGTGACAGCAATGTGGCATTCTTCAAGCAGATGGAAGGGGCGGGTTTAGGACCGGATAAGTATCCGGTGATGTCCGTGAGTATTGCTGAAGAAGAAGTAAAGGCGATCGGGGTTACCTACCTGAAAGGTCACTACGCGGCCTGGAATTATTTCCAAACTGTGAATACCCCTGCGAATCAGAAGTTTGTGCAGGCGTTTAAGGCTAAGTACGGTCAAAACCGGGTGACGAATGACCCCATGGAAGCGGCTTACATTGGGGTTTATATGTGGAAGCAGGCGGTAGAAAAGGCGGGGACTGCTGAGGAGCTAGAAGCGGTCCGCAAAGCTGCTTACGGTCTGACTTTTGACGCGCCGGAAGGGAAGGTGACGATGACACAAAATCATCACCTTGCTAAATGGGTGCGAATTGGTAAGATCCGTGATGATGGGATGTTTGAGATTGTTAATTCCACTAAATCAGCTGTCGATCCCATTCCCTGGAATCAATTTGTAGCGGAAACGAAGGGCTTTGCTTGTGACTGGTCCGACCCGAGTAAGGGCGGCAAGTATAAGGTTTGAATTGGCGGGTGGGCACCGCCCACCTTATATGTTGTGAATTGATAGAGTTACTCAAACCCTTATTACCCTGGTTCCCAGGGTCTCCCTGGACCCTTATTACCCTCATTTCCAGGGTCTCCCTGGGAATGACAAGTCTGAGGCCCTGCCTCCTGTCAATTATTGAGACCTTGAGGCTGAGCCTCAACCGGAAGTGACCAGAGAAACCTTTATAGGGGAGGCAGGGGGGGATCGGAATCTTGGCAACTGGTTCTGGCCACGCCCGAATGGAGAATGGAGATGGGGTAAGGATGAAAGATTAACAGCTAACAATTAATAGCATTTTAAATATATGATAGACTTGACTAGAGCATCGAGTAGAAGCTAGAAACCGGGTTGGTGTCAAGATGACAACGAGATATCAATGCTTTCATCAGAGAAAGCCGGTTTCTTGACCGACGTTATAGGCACGGGTTCTTTCGGAGGCAGGAGCCTTAGAAGACCGTTACCAGGTAGAACCTGGTAACGAGAAGGTAGCCGTTTTTTCTAGATCGCAATAACAGAGAGGAGGAAGGTGGAATTACTGTTAGAAGGAATATTTAATGGGATTAGTATTGGGGCGGTTTTGCTGATCGCGGCCCTGGGTTTGGCGATCGCGTTCGGGCTGATGGGGGTGATTAATTTAGCCCACGGGGAGTTGATGATGCTGGGGGCCTATACAACTTTTGTCGTGCAAAATGGCTTCAAGTTGCTGGGCGGTCCTCTGTTTGAAATTTACATTTTTGTGGCTTTACCCGCTGCTTTTATCGTGGCAGCAGCGGTAGGTTTACTGTTAGAAAGATCGGTGATAAAATATCTTTACGGACGCCCTTTGGAGACCCTGTTGGCAACTTGGGGGGTGAGTCTGATTTTGCAGCAGTTTGTCCGCAGCGTCAGTTGGCAGATGGTAATTGGCATTCTGCTGTTTTGCTTGCTATTTTGGGGCGGGTTATGGATAATATATCGCCAGCGCGATGATTTTTATTTTGCTCGCATTCGCAATTGGGTATTGCTGATAATGTTACCATTGTCGGCGGGAATTGCTGGGGCGACGGCGGCTTTGCTAGGGCAGGTTTTTAAGTTGGCAGTAACTCAACCTTGGTTTGGGGCCCAAAATGTGGACGTGACGGCCCCGGAATGGTTGCGGGGGGGCTTGGCATTGCCCCTCGGAAATAATTTTCAACTGTCTTACGTGAGACTGTTTATAATTGGGCTAACGGTCCTTTGTATTGTCGGCATTTATCTGTTCTTGCAGCGATCGCCCTGGGGTTTGCGGATCCGGGCGGTGACCCAAAACCGCAGTATGAGTGCCTGTTTGGGCATCCCTACTAATAAGGTTGACGCCCTGAGTTTTGCCTTGGGTTCGGGGTTGGCAGGGGTGGCCGGTTGCGCTATTAGTTTGCTGGGTTCTGTAGGACCGAATACGGGACAAAATTATATCGTGGATGCTTTTATGGTGGTGGTTGTGGGAGGCGTGGGAAAGCTGGTGGGCAGCATTGTGGCGGCGATCGCGATCGGGACGACTAGCTACTTGATCGGTTCTGGTACAATTGCTTTAATGGTAACGGAGATTAAGCCTCTGACTGATTTCTTTACCTTCTTTGCTACAACCAGTATGGCCAGGGTGATGGTCTTCGCCCTGATTATTGCTTTTCTGCAAGTTCGCCCCGCTGGCATGTTTCCCCAAAAAGGTCGTACTGTTGATGCTTAAAGCCTAAGATAATGCTAGATTTAGTTTTAGGACGCGGGATTAGAAAAAAGGGCCGAGGCCGCAAGCTATTGCTGCTGGAGGCGGCAGTGGTGGGGGCGATCGCCTTGCTGCTAATCTTAATTATGCCACTGATGCTGTCGGACTTTCGCCTCAATTTGCTGGGGCGTTTTCTGGCATTGGCGATCGCGGCCCTGGGCATTGACCTGATTTGGGGTTATACTGGCATGCTAAGTCTGGGTCATGGGGTCTTTTTTGCCCTAGGCGGATACGCGATCGCGATGCACATCAAGCTGCAAATACCGGCGGATGCGGGCACCCAACTGCCAGAATTCATGAGTCTGTACGGAGTCACGGAATTACCCTGGTTTTGGCAACCATTTGACTCCTTTTTCTTTGCTACCGCTGCTGTGGTCATTATACCAGCTATCCTGGGGGCAATTCTGGGCTATCTGGTATTCCGCAACCGGATCCGGGGAGTTTATTTTTCTATTCTCACCCAAGCGGCAACTATCGTGTTTTTCAACTTCTTCAACGGTCAGCAAAAGTTAATTAACGGCACTAATGGCTTAACTTCTTTCAAAACAATTTTGGGTGTCACGGTTAATGACTCCAAAACTCAGTTAGCATTCTATGCTATAACTGTGCTATTGCTGGCCATAACCTATGCCCTCTGTCGCTGGCTGACTAGCGGACGCTTTGGACGCTTGCTGGTGGCAATTCGGGATGATGAAAGTCGCGTGCGTTTTACCGGTTACAACCCGACTGGCTATAAGGTTCTGGTATTTGCGATCTCCGCTGGGTTGGCCGGACTGGCGGGGGCGATGTTTACCCTGCAAACTGGGATTATTTCTCCGAAAGCGATGGATATTGCTTTCTCCATTGAAATGGTAATCTGGGTAGCTGTGGGCGGTCGCGCTAGCTTGGTGGGTGCGGTTCTGGGTACCCTGATTGTTAACTATGGTAAAAGCTTGTTGTCCGAACAGTTTCCCCAAGTTTGGCTGTTCTTTCAGGGGGCTTTGTTTCTGCTGGTCGTGACTGTACTTCCTAATGGTGTCGTTGGTTGGTTGCGCTTTCAGGGCCTGGAGAAAGTGCGATCGATCTTTTTGGAGAAGCCAGTAGTAACCTATCCCAGTTTAGAGTCAGACCCAGAAGTGCAGCGGGAACGGGAATTATTAGAAAATGATACAATAGATGATTGAGAATGGAAAATGGAAAATTGTGAATGGAAAATTGTGAATGGGAAATGGAGATTCCGATAGGGATGAAGCATTAGATGGTGGATGAAAAATTCTCAATAAACAATTTTTAATGAACAATTTTCAAGAAAGAATTCTCACATGAATAGTAAATATTAGAAATTGAGAACCTCACAGTTAGCTTTGATGGTTTTAAGGCCCTGAACCAGCTCAACTTTAGCATGGATACGGGGGAACTGCGAGTCATCATTGGTTCTAACGGACATGATATTTGTGCGATCGCATCGGGTAGGGGCACGGCATCCATAATATAATGCTATCATCTAACATCTATCTATTGCCGTGCCCCGGCTGTTCATTGCTACCGCTGTCCGGTGGGGGCGATCGCATGTGGGAGCGTGAGGGTTTGGGCCGTAAGAACAGGACCGATCGCATTTTCCTTTTCTCCGATAATCTGTTGATGCCGTGCCCCTACATAACAATCACATCATCGACGGGCAGGATATTTGCCTGATCGCATTTTGACGGACATGATATTTGTGCATGGGGTAGGGGCACGGCATCCATAATATAATGCTATCATCTAATATCTATCTATTGCCGGGGCACGGCTGTTCATTGCTGAATAAAGGGCGATCGCATGTCGGGGCGATCGCGCGTGGGTTGAGAAACCGGGTTTCTTATACCAAATGTCGCCCTCAGACGATCATTTATCGCAGAAACCCGGTTTCTTGCCGACTCGCGACCGTTGAGAGTCGGCGCTCGGGGGGCGATCGCATTGGGTTAGCAATTAGCAATTAGCAATTAGCAATCAGCAAATCTTACATGAATAGTAAAATATTAGAAATAGAGAACCTCACAGTTAGCTTTGATGGTTTTAAGGCCCTGAACCAGCTCAACTTTAGCATGGATACCGGGGAACTGCGAGTCATCATTGGTCCTAATGGTGCGGGAAAAACCACCTTTCTCGATGTAATAACTGGGAAGGTGCAACCAACAACAGGACAGGTGCTATTTAAGGGTCGGAATACCCGACGCTTATCGGAACATCAAATAGCCCGCCTGGGAATAGGTCGCAAGTTTCAGACCCCGAGAGTTTACCTGAATTTGACAGTCCGGGAAAATCTCGACCTCTCCTGTAACCGCAATCAAAATGTTTTTGCTACTTTGTTCAAACCGACATCGGTAGCTGAACGTCACACTGTCAAAAACTTGCTGGCCACGATCGGGCTAACAAGGAAAGCGGAAATGAAGGCAGAATTGCTTTCTCACGGGGAAAAGCAACGGTTAGAAATAGGCATGTTAGTGGCACAGTCACCGGCGCATCCCGCAGGTCGAGCGCAGCGAAACCGGAGAGGAGAGCACTTGCTGCTAGTTGACGAACCCGTTGCGGGGTTGACGGATTCCGAAACCGAACAAACGGGGGATCTGCTGTTGAATTTGGCCGAAAGTCATTCCATTCTTGTCATCGAACATGATATGGAATTTGTCCGCCAAATTGCCCGCCAGGTGACCGTGTTACATCAAGGTGCAGTTTTGTGCGAGGGTAGCATTGAGGAGGTGCAAAATGACCCCCAGGTGATCGAAGTTTATCTGGGACAACCCTACGAACAAGATGAATAATCAGCAACTGTAGGTTGGGTTTCTTGCGGAGACCCAACCTACGATTACTACAAACGGTTAATTGAAAATATCGTCCAACTTCTCCAGCAATTCTTCTGCTAAGTCCAGCAATTCTATTTCCTCATCCTCTTCAACCCTTTTCTCGCGCACGATCGCCCCCACCAGAGAACCTGCGAGAATATTTTTCACCCCATAAGTTCTCTTCTCTTCCTCGCAAATGCCCAGACATGTTTCCAACGCTGCTGCTATTTGAGAAATTGACTCGGCTTTGAGCCGTTCTCGTACCCGCATCGCTACTTTGTCCTCACTGGAGAGAAACTCGATCATCTCTTCTTTCCTCGAATATTCCTCATCCGATGTGTCCCACCATTCTCCCTCTACATCAACATAGCGATCGATACAGTCTAGGCCGTAATTCAGCCAGTCCCCTTGCAATTGTTGCGCTGCTTCTACAGCCTCCAGGACTTGGGCAATTCGTTCTTCTCGGGAATTGGTGTTTTCTGTCACCCTGGGCCTCCTATTTGACTTTCTGCTTTCTGCGCTTTTCTAATCTGAATTTTTGGTACTTTGCTGGTTTGATATTGTCGCTATTATACTTGGCGATGTTAACCACCTGATTTACATAATCCTCTATAGCTGGATTATAGCTGATGAATAGTCCTCTCTCTATGCCCCAGTACCATAGAGTTTCTTCCCAGCTTGCCTCCTTCTCTTGAGTATATTCATCGGCACTTTGAGTCTAGTTGCGTACAGAGGGGTTTTTCTTGACTATTACTAACGATTATATCCGTTGCCATTGACATATCTGCTATTAAACGGGACACCCCATCCCCTTGACGACTTGATATTTGATTTATAAGTGCTTTTATTAACTCCCTATCCGCATCTGCGTACTCTCCCTTCATCATCCTGTGTTTCCATTTATAAAACTTGGGGTCATAATTCCTCAACCATTTGGGCAATAATTCACTATACCAATATCTCACCGTTGGTGACATGCGCTTCAACGCCTCGGTTTTCTCCGCCTCGGTGGGCAGGGATTCTATTTTCAGCCACGCATCTATATCTAACACGAGCTGCTTGAGAAATAGTAGCACGTATTTCTTGGCTGTCAACTTCCCCGGCTTTTCTTTGTGTACCCAGTTGAGGATCTTCTTTAACTTCTCGGCTTCTTGGGGCGCGACTGCGCTAGCTGTCTCGGTCTGGTCTCTTAATTTATTGATTATCTCTCGGATTTGCAACCGGCGATCTCCCCTGCTTGACGCTCTTGTCTGTTCTACTATATTCTATCGGGTGCCCATGTCAACTCATTGGCCAGCCCATATTTGTAGGTCAAGCATTGCTGGAAAGACATTCGGGGCCCAGTAGTTTGTGCGATCGCGATCGGACAGTGGCCGTTGCTGAGCTGACTCCAGTAACTTTACTCATTTGAAGCTCTCTGGTGTCCAACTGAGAACTACGAAGGTCGAACTACGAATTACGAACTACTTAGTCTCGGAGTCTGAGGTACCTTCCGCCGGTCAACCCATGACAGGCCTTGAAAAAATATCGTCGCGTTGTCATAGCTATTGACGATTTAGATAAACAAGACCCCGAACGAGTGCGTCAACTATTGCACGATGCCCAAGGAATGTTGAAAGGAGATGCATGGTTTATTTTAACAGGGCATCCTTTATGTTTGACGCGAGATCTGCCGATCTGGGAACGAGGGCTATTCGATTTAGCATTAGAAATTAAAGAATTAGACCAACCCACCACCTATCAAATGTTAATCAACTATCTGGATAGCGCTCGCATCCAAGAAACTAGCATGGACGAATATCAAGCCAACCCCATACTTCTGCCTCCTGCAAAACAGAATGAGGTATAGGGTGCATCTCATATTTGCCTCGCAAATATGAGATGCACCCACATATACTCTATTCATCTACTTGCCAGGGGTCTTTAGTCAAGTCTTCATCCAGAATGCGCTTGGGACGAACAACTAACAAAACCCTTCCCAGCAGGGAAACATCCGGGGCAGTTTCTAACCACTGTATTTCCAGTCGATCGCCCATTTCCGCGAGAAAGTAGCTGTCGGCATCCCACTGACGCTGCGATCGGTCTACAATAATCAGGACAGGTTCAGGGGGACCGAGAACGGCATTTGGCAACTGGTCGCTAGTACCGAGAATGGCCACTGGGTCTTCGGCACCGCGCACGACTTGCCATCCAGGTACCGGTACCCAAGCCCCCTGACCGGCAAACTTCACCAGGCCGAAAGGTTCCGTCTCATCAGTAATGGGGACCGCTTGCAAGTCAGCGGCACTCAGAGGTAGTTCCCCCACAACCGGGAGCACCCTGGGTAAATCTTCCGCTGATTCCAAGCGATAGACCGGTAAGATCGGGGCAGGACGCTTGGGGACCACAGTAAAATCAGTCAGTAACCGCTCGATCGCCTGTCGGGCCCCCGCAGTTTGGGCAAATTTCAAGCCCTTAGCAATTAAACGCGATCGATCTTGCAGATCGTTGTGCTGGCGGGCAGTTTTCCAGCACTGGTAGGCAATAGCATCCCCCGGTTGCCGAGAAAACCCTTCTGGTAGCATCCGCATCCGGGACAGATCCTTCATGGCCTTAGCCAGTTCGTGGGCCTCATCGGCATCCAGGTTTTGGGCCACCACGAATTCCGCAGCAGCGGCCCGTTCGGCGGTGGCCAGGATGCGAAACTCATAGAGGCGATCGCTGCCTTTTTGCTGGAAATATTGCAGGACCGGTTCCGGTGCATTAGCATTCAGGATACTGGTGTAAACCTGGGAGGCCACGACGATCTGATTTTGTTGGACGGCCTCAATACCAGTATCTTCAAAGATTTGCACTGGTTTATAGCCAGCTTTTTGCAGGTGGGCGATCGCCTGTCCCCATTCCACCCAGGAACCTTCCTTACGCCGGAGCGCATGCAGCATATCTCGTGCAGTGTCAGTCATTTGATATCGTCCTCCGAGAAGTTGTCAAAAAACAATAAAGGGCCGAAAGCCGCTCCCAGAGGGAGTTTACCCTGAAGCCCCTGCCCTTGTGGGGGAAGTCGGAAAAAAAATTTTTCTCTAGGACTTGACAAACTGAAAGTAGATAAGTCATTATAGTAAAAGCGCGTGGGGCTATAGCTCAGTTGGTAGAGCACCTCAATGGCATTGAGGGGGCCAGCGGTTCGAGTCCGCTTAGCTCCATTGCCCATCCCCTCACCCAGGCTCAGTCCTGGCGTAATGGAAACCCAGTCCGCAAAGCGGGCTTAATAGCGATCGCCAAGAGCTTCGGGCAAAAGTCTCTCATCCCCAAGGCGATCGTTTTTTTGTCTGAAAAACCTGTCCGATCGTAGGTTGGGTTGACCCACGAAACCCAACCGATACATCTGGTGCATGGCAGTGAGTAAGAGGGAAAAGGATATTGACAAGAAGCAGAGCTTGGGATCGAATAGTGTAAGCTGTCGCGCATCGCTCACTGCATATTCGGGCTTAGAATAAAATCGTGGCAACCCTCGACCCATAAGCGTTTCAGCCACCCAGCCTGCCACATTTTTGACTATGTAATTTAAATGCATCACAATCAAGGAGTCCAACAAATATGACACCATCACCGCCTTCTAACGGTGGGAATACCTCCCCAAAAAAGGTCGGAGGCGCTGTAGTAGGAGTAGTTGGATTTATAGCTGCTGTAGTGACATGTTTACCAGTGATTCCCATCCTCAACAGAAGTTATTGTAAGGTTGCAGCCTACTCTCCGCTACCAGGAAGGAAGTATTGCTGGGGAAAATACATTAACAAAAAATCCCTGGGCAAACATAATGACGAAGTATATAGTCTCGCTTTCAGTGGGGATGGCAAGATTTTAGTTAGTGGTAGTGCAGATGGCACGATAAAACTTTGGGATTGGTCAAGAAAAAAAGAGAAATATAACTGGACAGATCATAACAGGGTCGTCTCGGAAATGGCTTTCAGCCCTGATGGTAAGATTTTAGTTAGTGCCAGCGGCGATGGCACAATCAAATTTTGGGATGCAAAAAAGCTGGAAACGGAGGAACGCTATACGGAGGAACACTATCTTGGAGAACTGAATCATGAGGGTAGCGTCATGTCTGTCGCCTTTCTTCCCAAGGGCTGCTCGCAACGTCAGATTTTAGCTAGCGCTGGTGAGAGTGGCATTATCGAACTGTGGGATGCAGAAACAAGACAGCGGATTAAAACTTTGCCAGGACATATATATGTCTTAGATGTGGACAGTTCTGTGTCAAACCCAGAACCCAGTAGAATGGTTCACTATTGCCAGGCTAACTCGGATAATAATGACAGGTGCGAAGAATATTCTTGCTTGGATGAGACAAATGAAGAAAAGAGGATTTGTGGAGTATACGCGATCGCGATTTCCAAAGATGGCATTTTAGCTAGTGGTGGTTATGACTCTAATATCAAAATTTGGAATTTGAGGGACCAAAAGGAAATCGCGACTTATAAAGAAGCCCATCAAGGTACAGTTAGAAGCTTGATTTTTAGTCCCGATGGCAAGAGTTTAGTCAGTGGCGGTGGCAACCCTCACAATCCCGGATTTCAAGACACCTATATTGAAATTTGGCGACCTTATTAGGGCAGCAATATTTGACGCAGATGGTCATAACAACATCTGGATGGTTGGGTTTCGTGCGGAAACCCAACCTACTACTAATACCATTTTGTTAAAGGGATGATAGACTTGAGTAGGCACAGAGGCCAAGGAGGCGGGAGCCTCCGAATACCGTTCCCAGGTTCTACCTGGGAACGAGAGAAAAACGCAATTAGCCATTAACAATAGCGCTCCTGTAACAATTCACAAATCCTGAGACAAAAACTCAACTTTGGGAATGAGGGGGTCAACAACCAGGCCAACGCCAATAAAATCCCAACGTTTCAGCAGATTTTTTAACTGAGTTTCCGGAACCGCCTCCACAGCAAAGCGATAGGCCATATCTGCCCCATGAGTATTGATAAAACTGCGGGCCTCGAAATCCTCACGAAACATCAGTAAATAGCCCGACCCCTGACTCCCATCTGGATGGGCTGCCAGATATTTACCATCTTGTTGGGAACGCAGTATATAATGGACTTGAAAAGACATAATGATTATTTGAGGTCTTCTAGCTTAATTCTCGGATCGACAACTTTCAGCAGCAAGTCGGCCAAGAGATTGCCGACAATTAACATTACAGCCCCCATCATCAGGCTGGCCATCACCAGATAGAGGTCTTGAGCAGTTACCGCCTGCAAGATCAGACGTCCCAAACCCGGCCAGTTAAAGAAAGTTTCGGCAATGAAAGCACCACTCAACAAGCTAGCAAATTCAAAACCCAGCAGCGTAATCAGGGGATTAACAGCATTGCGGAGTGCATGCACGTAGAGTACCCGGTTTTCTGGCAATCCCTTAGCACGGGCCGTGCGAATATAGTCTTGGCGCAAAACATCCAACAACTGTCCGCGAGTCAGGCGCTGCAAACCAGCAAAACTGGTGATACTCAAGGCCAAGGTAGGTAAGAACATATGCCAACCGATATCTAATACTTTCCCAAACCAGGATAAGTCAGCGTGGTCGATGCTCGTCATCCCACCCACCGGGAACAGAGGCGAAAGATTCTGGGCTAAAAACAGCAGCAACAGCGCCGTGATGAAACTGGGAAAACCCTGACCCATGTAGCTGATGACTCGCAAAAATTGGTCAATTTTGTTATTTTGGTTAATAGCTCCTACTATCCCCAGAGGAATCGCGATCGCCCAGGTAATCGCCAAAGAAGCGATCGCCAGCAGCAGGGTATTGGGAATTCGTTCCCACAGCAGAGAGGCCACCGATCGCTGATAAACGAAACTGGTGCCAAAATCCCCAGCAGTAACAATTCGCGATAGCCAGCGTCCATATTGTACAATTGCTGGTTTATCCAAGCCAAACTGTTGTCGAAGTTCCTCAATTCTTTCAGGCGAAATCTGAGGATTTTGTCGCAACGTATCCAGGTAATCCCCTGGGGCCAGTTGAATAATGAAAAAGCTCAACGCCGATGCCAACAACAGCGTCAACAGCGCCTGCAACAACCTTTTCATTACATATAGAAACGTTTCATTGGTCATAATTGCTAATTGCTTATACGTAGTGCGCGTACCGAAGCGTGAAGCGGCGTCTGACCCATGCTCTTGTCCTGAAGGACGAGCCATGGGACAGACACCGCGTGCTAATCGTTAATTGCTAATTGTAGTCTGATAATATCCTCTCACCCTAACCCTAATTTCTTCCGCACATCCTCACTCCTCACAACTAACCCGGCTTTTTGCTGTTTTCTAGAGTGCTCGATAATCTCCAAAAACCGACTATTGTTACTTAAAGAAACCGTTTCTATATCTGCGATCGCCACCAAAACCGCTACCGGTCGATCTAGAAATGCTGCGATCTCAGGTTCCCTTCCCAAATTGCGAACATAATCTGCTAAAAGAAGTGCAATATTTGTCGGAATATTGAGATCCTGGCTGCTGGTACGTAGTCTATCAACCTGAAAAGCGCTGTAAAGTATAGACTAGCACTTAGAAGTTGAAAACAGATTCAAATTTGCTCGACCGAGAGGTTAAAACCCATGAATTGCGAGCAAAATCACCTCGACCGAGAGTAAGTAGACATGACTTAACCCGATCGATGGTTTGGCAAGTGCAGCCAAAGGTTTAATACTCAACCAGAGTAATCACTGGCACATCGGCGGGCAGGCGATCGCGCCCACCGAGATCCTTAAGTTCAATGATAAAAGCAAAGCCCACCAGTTGGCAGCCTGCCTGCTGGACCAACTCAGCAGTAGCATTAGCAGTTCCACCAGTAGCAATCAGATCGTCTACAATCAGAACGCGGGCAACAGGCGACATCGCATCTTGATGCAGCTCCAGCCGGTCTTTACCGTACTCCAGATCGTACTCAGCAGCATAAACCGCTGCTGGCAGCTTACCCGGTTTGCGGACCGGAATAAACCCACAACCCAGTCGATAAGCCAGAACCGTGCCGAAAATGAAACCCCGGGACTCCATACCCACCACATAATCTGGCGATAAATTAGAGCAGTTAGCACCAAGAGTATCTATGGTGTAGCGCAGTCCTACGGGGTCGCGCAGGAGGGTGGTGATATCCCGAAACATAATTCCCGGTTTGGGAAAGTCCGGAATGTCGCGAATGAGAGACTTGAGATCCATAGAGTTTGTCTTACCTCAACCAGGTCATCTGATACATGCTCCCTCTGCGCCTCGTAGCCTGGACGGAGCATGTCTAAAAATCGTACAGTAGATAGGTAGGATCGATGTCTCCCCTTTTGTGGGAGTATGATGTCCCTCGGGTTTCGCCATGGGTCCGGGGGACATCAAGCTCCCGGGAGACCTCGAAGGCGACCCCCATCCGTTATGGTAATGGTGAAAGTAAGACTAGCTTGTCCTCTTGCCCCGATTTTTCCGGAACGGTGCCAAAATGAATGTAACAGCGTAATGCCAACTAACAGTCCACCCACCCAGTCAAACCCACTGATTTTGTCCACTCTGCCGGAACCACCCCTGAGGGATAGCGTCTGTCCCCGTCGCACGAGGTGGCAAATTGACCTGATTTTACTAGCAATAGAGGCATTGGATCTGGGCGGTTCACAAGCCATGCTAGCAGCCTCCGAGCAGTTAGAACTACGAGGAATTATTAAAAATCGGGTATCTCTTTGGCGCTTACGCAACACCAACCCTTTCCGGCGATCGCATACACGGGGCAGTCTAAGCCTCACGGAAGCTAAGGCCCTGGTGGCGATCGCATGCCATTTGACACGGCGGCAGACAATATTGCTCCGGCAGTTATTATTAGACTATGAGCAACTTATTCGCAAGCAGTTGCCGCTGGAAAACCATTTTCGACTGTCAGACTACACCGAACGCTTCCGGGTCCACTTCCGGAGTCGGATGAATCTACGTCGTTCTAGTATGGCGGTTTATCGGGAAGATGACCAGTTAAATCGGTTAGCGATGAAAATGTTGATCCAGCTGCTATTCTGTACTGGCACCTATGGGATGCAAAGGTTTTGGACCAGTTTGTTTGATGGAGAGGTGGCATGATCATTCAGCTTCTGTATAGTCTACCTAATTGCACTTTGAGACTAGAGGGAACTCAGGACAATACCTCAGCTAGAAGGTTTTGGACCAGTTTGTTTGATGGAGAGGTGGCATGATAATTCAGCGTCTGTATAGTCTACCTAATTGCACTTTGAGACTAGAGGGAACTCAGGACAATACCTCAGCTAGTCCGCCAAAAGTCCTGTCGAATTTGACAGAGGCTGAATGTCAATTTCCCGGGATACAGCAGTCTTTGACTGGCGGAAAGGAATTCTTGGTCAGTTTGGTAACGGCAGTCAGCCACTATGGCCAAGCATTTCTGAGTGGGGTGCATGTACTCGCTAGCCAGTCCCAGACCTCCACACTGGTGCATCTGGAGAGACTCGGGGAAAACCAACATCGGTTGATTGCGCAACCCACCGTAGCTGTCAATGGCAAAGAATCCAACGGTGCCAAGCCGATTCAGATCGATTTGACCACAATGCAGCTGTTTGATTTGGTGGAGGCCATAGATCAGTTTTTTGCTGATACTCAGACTTTGCCCGATCTATCTCCAGCCTGGAAGCCAGTTCAAGCGCGATATGTCCAGGCGAGAGTGCCAGTGGTACAGCGGGCCGCACCAGCAGCTTTGGGCATCTCTGGTTTAGCATTGGCGGCGATCGCACTTTTCTTCGTTCCCGTTCCAGAAATCGAACGCCCAACCGAACCAGCGTCTCAGTCTTCATCCAGCGAATCAACGGAAGAAAACCTGGCCGCGACTACTCCCGAACCCTCGCGGATTCCAGTAGAACCGCCTACTCCCGAACCCGAAACTTCAGTAGAACTCCCTACTCCCGAACCCAGTTCGCAGACGCCACCAACTGAAAGGCGATCGTCCCTTTCAGCAGCAGCGTTAGAGGATGTTTTCAATTCATCTCCAGAAATTACCGATTCTACCCAACTGTATAGATTGAATTGGAGACTGTTCGAGCAAGTTGACCGGGCCTGGTCCGACAGAGCCAATCTTGATGGAGAATTAGTCTACCGCGTCACTACAGGTAGCGATGGAGCAATTTTGGGTTACAAGCCTGTCAATCGGGGCGCGATCGAGTTAGGAGTGGAAAATCCTCCCCTAGCTGACTTAATTTACATTCCTACTGAGAGCAGTAAAAACTCCACCGTTCCGGAAAAATCAGAACCCATTGCCCAATTCAAGGTAGTGTTTACGCCCGCAGGAATTGTCCAGGTTAGTCCCTGGTGGGGATTTCCCGAAACACCCCGAGTAACTTCCCAAATTACAGATCTCTCTGTAGTAGATAATTTGAACCAAAACCTTTACGACCTGATCGATCGCAATTGGAAAACAACACCTACCTTCGATGGAGACTTGCTCTATCGTGTAGGTGTGAGCGAAGATGGAAAAATCGCCGACTATGAACCCCTCAATCAATCCGCTTATAAGTACCTCGGGAGGACTCCCCTCCCCAGCTTACGCGAGAAAGAACGCTCACTATTCAATCAGGTTCAGGCTCAATTTCAAGTCGTCTTTACTCCCACGGGAACCCTACAAGTCACCCCTTGGCAAGGATATTGAATAATCGCCCTTCCCGGTCCAGAGTAGGATAGCATAATCAACATATAGCAGTTTTAACCCAAATCAGCCAAGAGATTGACACAAGAAGAGCGAGGATCGTCAGCTGAAATTATTGCCATCATTGACGATCGCAAACTTGACTATATCTTCAACAGAAACATCAAACCCGACCCTCACAACTCTTCTCGTGCAGCACAAAATGCACAACAGCTCCAAAGAATAGGTATTTATGACGATCCAGAAGGCAGGGAAATCGTAAAAGCCCATCTCGATCAAGCTGTTATCTTACCAGATAATGTGAGCGATCGCTTCTCAAACAGTTATGGCATAGATACCGAGAACCGCGAATCACTTTTAGCCGGACCATCAGGAAAGTTTATCAAAGTTCAGAGTTCATGGGAAGTTATGCCCGATGGTAGTAGAAGATTTATGATTTTTCAACCATTTGGAGTTCAAAAATGAAACGAGTCAAGCTGAAAACGGAATTAGATGAATTAACATTATTGAAATTATTCTGGGTAGAACCAAAAATCTCTCAACCCCAAGACGGTTACTCTTGCTATGAAGTAACTGACGAAATGGGTGTAGTGTTAAAATTTGGAGTTGACATCATTCAAGAATCCGTGCAAATTGACTTGAAATTATCCGACATTCCCATTGTTAGTTTCAGCTACGAGCAAGTAGAATATCTGGATATCATTGATGAATCACAAGGAAAGTTTGCTTTCTCCTTCTCTCCCAAGCAGGTAAATTTTGATAGTAACGTTCAAGTGCAGCTGCGACCGAAAATTCAAATATCGGGAGCAACACTCTTGACCAGCTAAAGCACAAGCTTTTTTCCCTGCTTGACAAATATAATAAATTGTGTGAAAGGAAATAATGAGAAACCCGGTTTCTAGCGCTCCGGAGCCCGTTGCGTATACGCAGTGCGCGCAGCGCTAGAAGAACTTACGTCAATATTAAAATTGTAATGAATGCAGCGTATCCAAAGACAACAAACTTTTTAATACCTAACTCCCACCTTCCAAGTCTTCGATCGCTGACCTGATAGGTTTTTGCAAGCAAGAAAGCATCAATAGCCCAAAATAACCCCGGAGATAAGCATAATTAAAACGTTGGGTGACGGTATAATAGATATTTCTGATGAGGAAATGTATCTCAAAGCCATTGTTAAGAAAATCAATGTTACGCCTTTTCTTACTTGACCCAGATATTTGACCTGCTCCACCCATCATTAAGCTCATCAAACCTGCAACAACTGACTTCCTGTTGAGAGTTTAACCTCTGCTTGTCTTCATGACTAATTTTTTCCAGTGAATTTAAAAGTTTTAGGTGAGCAAAAAAACGGATCACACTAAAGGCTATCTCGGGCAAGAAAAGAGAACCTAAACGCATAAAAACGGTAAGAATTTTTTGGAGTAGTTGTTGTTGTAGTGAAACAAATTGTTCTAGCCAGATAGTGAACAATGATGAGAAAAATAAAAACCAAACTATTTGCTTATCACGCTTATCATGCTGATATGCTTGATTCCGTAGAACAAGTCTTGAGATTAGGTAAATATGCAGAACTATTGAACCATAGGAAAGCAACCAAAAATCTGACCATACTGAGCCGTATAAGTAGCTAGTGAAGTAGCTTGTTACGAAATCTGCAATTTTGTCTCCTATAGAAGATGCAGGTGCTAAATCGAAAAAGGGTTTGGCAAAACACTTGAAGACACTCCAGAATATCCAGACTTTTAAGAAAGCATTATTAGGAAGAGCAAGAGGAAACCTGCCCTCACCCTCTTGCGTACCTCATAAACCAACCTAACCGGGGCTGAAGACCCGAACATCCGATTGGTTAAAGTAGATGGTCTGGCCAGCAGCAGAGTAGTTGTCAATAGCAACAGAAATGACTTTGGGTAAAACGAAGCTGAATTAATTAGGCGCTTTAACATGGAAATATCTCTCTCAATTAGCATCTTTGTGTGAGAAGCCATCCCACCAGCGATCGTAACGGACTTATGCAAGTTTATCTGTATCGTCAGTTGCTCCCGTGTCCCCCCTGAGAGTCAGTTGTCAGCACCATCCCCATCCAGAGGCCATTCTGCCGAAGAGCGCAAAAATACTTATTTCCCAACGACCAGCCCCTCCCTAGCTATTTGTCACCAGTTTATCCATGATTATACCACAATCTCCACAGTTAGATCATGCTTTGCTGCTTCAGTGAAATTATTGATTTGATCAGTTATTGACTATATTTGTCTCATAAATTGGGGGATAAAAGACAATTGATAACCATTGGGATTGGCATGTATACTTTGAAAGGTTCAGACGAGTCAGTATTTAACAAGTTAAGCTATTGGCATGGTATATCCCTTACACCAAACAATCCGTGACTGAATATGATGAATTCCTGGAAACATCGAGGCCAACATTGGCTAGCAGCTTAATGCGGCTGTTACTGGTGGTGATATTTAGACTGTTGCTTCTAGGGGTGGGAGGAAGTTTATCTTTTATCTCCGGAGTGGCGATCGCCCATTTCTTTCCAGCAAAAAATCCTCAAATGCCCTTAGTAGAAAAAGCCCTGCGCCGTTCTTTGACCCAGACGATCGCCGACCTTAAACGCCAGTATACTAATACATCAGGCCCTGTCACGCCCCTAACGCCCTTACAAAGGCAAAACTTACAAGCACAGTTAACCCAGTTGCAGTCCCAGTTGCAGAATTTGCGCGATCGCACAGCGGCCCTAGAAACCGAAATCATGGGGTCCAGTTCAAAAATTAACATTGAAGCCCGCCTGGAGATCGTCTCCGAGCAACTAGATCCCAACAATTCCGGTTGGGACCGGAGACCACCCACCTTCATGGTTACTCTACCAAGTGACATTCTATTCCCAGGAGACAAAACCACTCTTAATCCCAATCAGCAAGCAATCTTAGATAGCATCATTAGCGAGATGTCTTCCTACGAGGGATCCACTGTACGCATCGCCGCCCACACGGATAATGTAGGTGACGCCCAAGATAACCTCCTACTCTCATTACAAAGAGCACAAGTTGTCAAGCAATATCTCGCCGCAGCGAAGGGCGATAAATATCGCTGGATAGCTATCGGATACGGAGAAAGTCGCCCCCTAGTAGGCAATGATACTGATAGCTTTCGACAACGCAACCGTCGCCTTGAAATCTCTATTGATTAGGAATAGTTTGTCCCGTAGGACAAGTCTAGCCTGTCCGTCAAAAATCATATCACAGGTTGGGTTTCGTGCGGAAACCCAACCTACGCCTGCCAATGACAATTGTTAATTTAGCGATAGTTAGTAAACTGCAAGTCTATGGGGAAATCTTCCTGTTTTAGCAATTGAATCACCTGCTGCAGTTCATCTTTGGACTTAGCAGAAACCCGCACGGCATCTCCTTGAATCGATGCTTGCACCTTTTTGAATTTATCCCGAATTAACTTGGTGATTTTTTTAGCTATTTCCTGGCTAATACCTCTCTTGAGTTTAATTTCCTGACGTACCCGATCTCCGCTTGCTGATTCCACTTTCCCGAAATCAAATATTTTCAGCGACAGATTTCGCTTCGCCGCTTTCGTCTGCAGGACGGTGTGAACCGCCTGCAGGGTGAATTCGCTATCTGTGTTTACTGTAATTGCTTCCTCGCTTAATTCCAAGGTCGTCTTGGTATCTTTCAAGTCGTAGCGACTTTTAATTTCACGGTTAGTCTGGTCTAGGGCATTTACCAATTCTTGGTGGTCAAAGTCGCTGACAATATCAAAGGAATAGGTAGAAGCCATAATTATTTTTTCTTTTCTCTTGACTAATGGCTTAACTTATGGTCTGTCGGTCTAACTGCTGACTATCAACAGGCTTAAGACAATTAAAGTGATAGTGCAAACCTGGCCTCTGGCAAACATGAGCGATCGCCCCAAGGGCACATTCAAAATATAAAACACCGAGTATAGCAACCTCGCCCCCACAAAGACAACTGCTGCCACAGCAGCAGCCGTCGCGTCGGTGCCGGTTGCATAAGCCATCAAAGCTGCTGCTGCATAGATCGTGAAAGTTTCAAAAGAGTTCTGGTGAGCCCAGGTTGCTCTTTTAGCATAATCCGGCAGCCTATCAAACATAGCCCGGGGTGCTCCCCGATCGTACCCCACCTGGGCCCGTCCATAGGCCACCACCAAAAAAGGCAGATAAGTACATGGACAAAATTAATTTCACACACTCTCTCGCGCTAGTCTCCATATCCGGAGCATGTCGCCCATGGCTATGTGCAATTATTTTTGTCTAACTACTTATCAGCACCGCTGCTGCGGCAATAGAGTACAGCAGCATTGCTGACACCGGCAATTGTGATAAATCCATGTTCCTAATCAAAATAGAACAAAGTCACCACCTTACGCTGGTCGGGGTCGAGCTGGGAATCGCTTCCCAACCCTCCCTTTCAAAACCGTGCTTGCGACTTTCACCGCACACGGCTCCTGGGTAATAGACCCGTTGTCATGGGTAGGGATTTGTCGGGGTTACCCCCTTGTCCCCTTGCGACTTGTTCTTCATCTTTATCCTGTGGCGTACAACAGGAGACTAATCCTCTACCGTCAGCCTTGTGTGATTCCGTGGTGGCGAGTGGATTGCCTACCAACCGAGAGATTTCTCTCTGCTCGCTCTTTTAGAAGTAGTTTTACCAGTAACCAGCTATCGGCGGGCTTTTAGTTCATCAGACTACAGTTCCAATCGCATTCTACTATCACCGTCCTATGTCGGCATATCCTAGGCATTACCCCAAGCGTTGGCTTTTTAGGACATCCCTCCCCAGTGGGCTTGCGCTTATTATCTAACTTATCTACCGGAGGCAGATAGCATCACTGAGGTTATAACGTTCCGTGGAATCAATACGATGCTTTTAGGTCGTTGCAATACCCCGGGAGGATTGTAGTAATACGAGATATCCACAGACCAAGGATATCTACACCTACCATTGCCTTTTGGCCCAGCGTAAAAGCCTTATTCCGCTGGTTGATGATCACGAGGCTTGTACAACTTCACTTATCGTTAACCATGAGCACCTTTCCTAGTGGCGTTTCCGGCTTAGGCTGCCAGATAGCCTTCATTTAAGTCCCTGCTTTCCACCCCCGGCGATAACACTCCGAGGCAGTTGGGACCGGTGTACCTCCCGTATCTGGAGGATGGGGTTAGGACCCACAATAATTCCACAGTTCCCTGGCTAATCTCACCAGTTTGAGCTGTCACGAGTTTAGCGGGTCATTGAAACCACGCTATCTTTGCTTACGCTCGAACATTCCGCACGGTCTTCCGCATCGCGGCAGGTTTTCAGCAAGGTGGTGCTGTCGTGAAAGGCAAAACAGATCAACTGCTGGCATCTGGAGACGATCTCCGTATTGCACAAAGCACTAGCTTCTGCCAGTGACAGTTCATTGTTTTCTGGCTTTTCCACCAGATGGATCACCTTTTCCAGTTGCTGGCGAGATTCCCAGGGTTGACGATCTAAACTTTGGGGCAAAATCACCGTCAGCAGGTTAGGGTTTGCCCGCATCGCCCCCCGGATCGCCGCCGCATTGGTGCCACTGGCACCAGAGGTAATCAGACGATTTCCGGTCTCTACCAGAGCATAGCTCATCAGCTCGATCAGATGCTGATGGGTAATTGGCACGTGACGCGACCCCAACAAGGCAATTCGCTTAGAGCTTGTTTGTTGGATGGCCGCTAGCTCTTGCTCTAATGTATCAATCTTGGGTAGCTCGATCGATTGAATCAAAGCCAGTGAGTTTTATTTGGCTGAACAACCTAGCTATTGTAGCACATGCCGAGGAGTTATGGGTACAATTTTGCTGACTTGATGCGGTCGGGAGCTTTGGCAGCACTGGCCGTTCCAGTCATCGGACTCTAGATTCCCTGGATTTGCGGAACTGACTGCAACAGGGCCTCAGCTGTTTTTTGGGCAGGCAAACCTCCATCATCTGGGCCCTCGCACTTAAGTAGGTGTGCATAATTAAACTCAACTATGGAAATTTTTGTTAAATTGGCTGAAAGCCTCTCCCAGAAATAGATCATCTTTTTACATTTCTTAACATAAGCTAGTTTAGATGAGGCTGACATTTGGGGCGTTATCTTTGGCGAGCTAATGTCAGAAGATACTATCGTCGCGCCTACTGGTCGTGTCTTCGACTCTTCTGGGCGACAGCTGGCAGAGTGGCCAGATGGAATGCCCGGAAAATTCATATTTAACCTCCCTAAAGGAGAAACTGAATTTGTGATTCGCATTCCCCAATCAAGAGGTATCTCAAGATGTATCCGAAGTTATCTGAAGACGATAATGCCACAACATAAAAGGTGAAACTATGTCAATATACGACCGTTTTTTTGGGCAGCAGCGATCGCCTACAGAAGATTTTGCCATTCCCAGCAACCAGACAGCAAAAGAGCTGGGAAAGGTCAATGTTCGCAACACGGGCACAGAACTCCAGGTTCAGTTTACCATCCTGATGGAACCTCAAGGAAGTGAAGCTGAAGGCTGGCGTACAGGTGTGGCGTTAGATGCCAGTGCTTCTATGAAGAGCTGGTACGGGCGAGCACTTGAAGGTAAAGTTCCCCCAGATGTGGCGAAGGATTACGAGAAGAGGGGATGGATTGAAACTCGTAACGAAGATGGAAGAACTGTTAAATCTTTCCAAAAGCAGGCTTATGAAGATGTGACGATGAGGTAAAGGAGTTTCAAGACAGTTTTCGGGACCAATCGACCAAAAGATTTGCAGATCCCATACAGTGTTTTTGGACCGATCCTCAGAACGCTGTTTGAAAGGGCGTTTATTAAAGGCTTACACTCGCCCAATGAGCGCCCGGCAGCGATCGAATGGGAGAAAAGGTTGCTCAAAACTTGGGATCTGCTTTTGCCGTGTCAGAATCCTAATTGTCCCAGTCATTGGTTCATTTTACACGACCACGCTAATGTACAATGTTCATTTTGTGGTACAAAACAAAAGGGTACTATCCCTATCCTGAGACTGCGATCGGAACGTCGTCCCGGTCAGTGGACGCTCGATGGTGAGTTGGCTGTATACAATGATCTATATTTGTTCAAATGGCACGCATTTGATAATGTATTTTCCGGCGAAGAAGCTGACAAAACACCTCAAGCTTACTGCGTATTTTATCAGGGAAAATGGCTACTAATAAACCAAAATATTACTTCCCTAACTTCTCCTAATGGTAATCCAGTTGCACCTAGTCCTCAGCCAGGGCAACCAGGGTCGGCTATTGAATTAAAAGACGGCGTGCAATTCCGGCTTTCTCAGGAACCCCACGGTAGGATGGTGGAAGTGCAGATAATTAACAGATAAAGGTCCTGGTCTATAACACCGGGGTAGTCTCATCCCAAGTTGCGTTCGATCGTAGTAGAATTGAGTAGGAAGGTATGATCCCGGAGGCAGGGGGCAAAAAATATACTACAGAAGAATGGTAACTGGGTATAATGTTGAGACGAATAGAAGAACTCAAACGCTGGCTGGTTCGTCGGCTAGTTCGTCGGCTGGGATCGGCGCAACAGCATATTGAACGATAGCAAGTTGCGGAACCATTTTCAGAACCAGAAACAAAACCTTTCGGCAAAGTTCAGCCAGTAGGCAAACAAGGGAGATTATCTCTACAAATGCAACTGGATTCCTTAGAGGACTACGCTACGTTGCAATTGCGGCCTTCTGGCGGAGAGTATGCAGGTCCGATTGCGATCGATCGTCCCCTGATTTTAGACGGTCAAGGCGCAACCATTTGGTCGCTCAAAGGACCAGTGGTGTCGATTGAGTCAGATCGAGTCAGCTTGTGCAATCTGAGAATTGAAGTCACGGGAGAAAATAGCGCAAGTAGACTTCCGGTATTGCGAGGAACAGTCATGGGCATACCTGCAGAAGAGGGCGACTGGAATTATCCGCAAGCATTACATTTGGGGCAACTGGCCTACGGCAGTACACATGATTTGCTCGTGCGCATTGTCGTTCCATTAAACTAAGCCAGTACGTCACCGTACCGACTCGTCTTCAAAACCGGACGTGAGACTTTCACCTCATCCGGGGACTCAGTTTCGTCATCCTTGTCATGGATACGGCCTTTGCTGCCATCCCTGGCAGATATCATGGCAGTAGTCGTGCATGACACGAAATCCTGCTTCCCGCATCTCACGACCGAAAGCTTTGGATTTCTCTATTAATCTCAGCGCCTCACTTGTATTTCCCGCCAGCGCCCGGAATTCGTCGGCGAAAGCATTCGTCTCATCGTTGCCTCGTTCAGCGTACACCATCTGAATTTCCGTCACCGGACGATCCAGAACGATGGTGACGTCGGGCTTTAAAACTGTCGCCACGCCTTTGAGATTATCAGATATACCTTCGTAAACTGCGTTCTCCAGTATCGGCAGATCGTCCGTTCCTACTATCCATTTTTTCTCGCAGGCGACGTGTTTTACGCTCCCGTACGAATCCAGGTGGATTAGGGGAAAGGCGGCCAGCAGTTCTCCAACGGTGCTTTTTCCTGACCCGGGCGGGCCTGTCAATAGAATTCGCATAGTAAAAAAAGGTTAGATGGGTTCTCTCCGCCGGGTTTGTTGTCAGTGCTTATTGGTCGGGGAACGAGCCGCCAATGACCTGTATCCTTTCCCTTTTGGGCCAGTGTATCAGCCTGGCTGCACTGGTTTTGACTGACGACGTTTATATGAACCTTTGCTTTTGCTCATCATAGTTACTTGCTTGACGTTAACCGGTTTAAGCTACCAGTCAGTGCGTCCTCGTTCCCACGGCTCTGCCTGGGAACGCCCCCGCTTTACAGATTGATGCCATCGTGTCCGAGAGCGCCCACCCTGTCGCTCGCCTGCCCGTCGATGTCTAAAGCGCGCGCTATTCGCACTGCGCATCGCACATCGCAGCGACATGGGTGGGCGTCTCTGGACACGACGCTACTGTAGGGACGGTGCTTTCACTCCTGCAGAGTCGGGGTGGGCTTGCACCACCATCACCTGTAAGTTGTCAGGGCTAATGGAACCCTGCTAGCGGTCTCTTTTTTTTAAACTGTGTCAAGTCAGTTTACGCTAAACGAATCGCACCGTTCCCTGTCAACTGATATCGCGCATTTCTGAAGTTGACGTGCAACCCAACCAGCTGACCCCAGGTGCCCGTGAAATTAGACTTCAAGTCGATAGGCTTCCCCAAGACACTTTAATCTACGGCAGTATTTTTCTGGTTTCGGCTTCCCTGAAACGAAGCATCACCCTAAGTGCTAAAATTCAGTCTTTGCCGGATGGAGCCGCTGCGCCAGCACAAGGCAGAATTGTTTGGGAGCCTGATAACTGGTCAACTCTTGCGATCGGGTACAGGAAGCAGCTACTAGAACCAGATTATCTATCAGGTACGCCAGATAGCCTACCACTACCACAACAGGAAGTCGAACTGCCACACTCACAAACTTTAGCTCAACCTCCAAGGATTAAACGGGATCAAAAGCCGCCTGAGTCTAGCTTATTTACCACAGATGAAGACGGGACTAAGCGGACTTCAAGTATTCCCATCTTGAGAAACAAGCCTCCGATGCACTCGGCTGCGGCGTCTTCCGCGTGCTCTTGTCCTGAAGGACTCGGTAGCGACCGAGACACCGCGCGCTACTCGCACTGCGCCTCGCGCATCGGGGAGTGCTTTCTCATTGCCGAACCCAGACATTACAAAATCAGAGGTTTCCGCACAGCCAGATAAACCATTGGTGTCCCAGATCTTTATAGAGTCCGATCCAGGCGAGCAAACCCAAGAAGCTTCCGATTTTTCCGGAACGGTAGACGCGATCGCGCCTTCTGTACCGTTCCGGAAAAATCGGGAGCCATCTCGAAGGGGGCGCGGGCCGTCCGCGGCCCGTAAAATCGCAACCTCTCCGTCCGATTTTTGAACAAACACCTGCCCCCAGTCAACCAACAGAAGAATCTGACCGGGGAAGGAAGCAGGAATCTTCTCCAAACAGGAGAGCGCCCGATCGATCTAAGTTTACCAAAAGAAAGATAGTTCGCTCAAATAATTCCACCTATTTTCGGGGATAGCAGTAAAAAGGAATAGTCCGCTGTCATGGCTGACTATAATAAAATAGCGATCGCCTCCTCTCTCACTCCACTGCGAGCGCTGTTACGAGAATGTCGGCAACACATTAAAGGAAATACCAGATCGCTTTGGACTGCAAAAGGAATTGTTGAATGCCAGAAGTAGGAAGGGAACACAAGATATCCGTCAGTCAATTATTACCACCGATACCGCGATCGCCTTTACCTTTCTTTTTGGCCGCCTTCCGTCTTTGTTCCCTATTCACCTTCAACCCTTCCCAGCCGGAGCCACAGTCCTCTCCTCTCCGCACTCGCTTATGCGCTCGTGCTCCGGGATGCGGCCCAGCAGTTCCAGCAATCTGTCAATATCAAAATGAGATGCCATCAGCTTTTGGATGCATTCCACCTTCACCGGTTCCCGCAGGCGCACTCTGCCAAAAGTACTGTCAATGATTTCTATCGTACTCAGGGTATCTTTGTCAACCGACAGAATCGGCACCTCTAACTCTTCCGCCCGGTTGAGGATCATCTCCGAGGGTGGGATCAGACCTGTCAGCACCAGACATTGAGTAGAAGTCTCCAGGGCTGCTAGCTGCAAATCCGTGCGATCGCCTCCCGTCACCACCGCCATATTTTCCCCTTTCGCGAAATATCTTAGCGCCGAGTTAACATTCATCGCCCCGACTCTCAGGCTTTCCACCATCAAATCTAGCCTGTCTGGGCAACAGAGTACCTCAGCATCTAGCTGCTGCACCAGTTCAAAAACACTTACACTTTGGAGTAAATTGCTTCTGGGCAATTTGCCCAACACCGGTATCCCCTGAGCTTCCAAAAACGGTACAATGGTTTGTTGGACATTTCCGCGCTTTTCATTGGTAATATCGTTAATCAACACTCCCACCAACTGATCGCCCAGGCGCTGTTTTGCCGACAACAGCTCATCCACCATCCCTTCTGAGTTAAATCTCGCCACCAGTAGCACCGCTGCCTCTACCACCGTCGCTATCTGTAGCAAAGACAAATTAAATAAACTACCCTCTGCTAACGTTCCTGGTCCTTCCAGCAACACCAGAGAGTCCGACGGCACTTGGGAGTAAATTTCAAGTAACCCTGACCTGCCTGTTCGATTTTTCGGGCCGTCCGCGGACCGATCGCGTAGCTTCTTCGCAGACGAATCTTTACCCACAGATAGGCCAGTTTCAATCGACTGCTCATCCACACACAGAATTGTTGGTAGCAGGAGAGCGGGTGGCAGTTCCAGAGTTGAGGCAATAAACTCAACATCTGCGTCCCCTACTTGGGGCCCTCGTTCCCATGGCTCTGCCTGGGAACGTGCATTTTTCGAGCCGATACTGTTTCCCAGAGGCTTCCCGTAGACTATGGGCAGTCCCTTCTCGCGCAACTGACTCGCCAGTCCCAGAACGGTAGCTGACTTACCAGTGTTAGCCTCCAGAGAGCCAACTAGGAGATATCTAGAGTACTTTGGCACCTTCTCCTCTCCGACAGAATTATTCATCTTCTTCTTCTTCATCCGCATCCAAGCGTAACAGCTTACGGTAAAAAGCTTGTGGAAAATCTGTCACCTGAGAACGCTTGTAGTTCATCATCACCTCAATCAGGAAATCGACAAACATATGATTTACCAGATCCAGTTCGTAAGTCAGATCCGCATTGCCATCAAACTGGAGCTGGCAACGAGTCATATCTGCTGGTAAGGTAGAAACTAACCACGTTGCCAGGAACAGGATGCTTTCACCCCCTTCTATTTTACGCTCACCTTCCAAAGACGCCTTTTGATAGAGGCCGATCGCTTTCGGTAACCATGTCCGCTTGTTCCCTTGGTAGTAAGGCAGATATACACCCACGGCGCGGTTATCGGCTGGCTGGATCTTCTCTAGGTGGTCCATACTCCCATCTTCTGTCAGTTGTTAGTGGTTAGTTGTGAGCATGGGAGCTGGCATCGGGTGGCTGGATACTGGTACGTGGTCAGTTGTCTGTTGTCATAGGCAGTACCCTATCACCAGTCTCGCACAGTCCCAGCACAGTAGAGCAGGCGATCGCCAGTCCCGGCACGTTCCCAGGCAGAGCCGTGGGAACGAGGGCAATCACTAGTTTAACAAAGATTACATTCCCAGGCAGAGCCGTGGGAACGAGGCGATCTAATTGCCTATAATAGAGGGAATCCCCGTGCAGCGGTGGGGGCCGGGAGCGTGCGTATGAAACAGAAAGCGAATTCGTCGATTGGACTTGCGGCTGTGCCCGAGTGTCCCCCTTCGATAGCTTCTCGAAGTTCGATGTCTCCCGGAAACGCTAGTCGCACAACTGGTGGGGACCCGCACAAAAGAGAAGATATCGGGGCAAGGTCTCTCCGGACAGCCGCCTAATCGCACAAGGACGGGGAGATACCGATGTGCGATTAATGCTCTGCGTAGTGCGAATAGCGCACGCAGAGTACATTAAGCAGTGCGATTAGCGCGCGCAGAGCACATCGAAGCGCTGCACAACTGGTGGCCGTGTCTCCTGGGAGCTCTAGAAGCACTACCCAGGAGACCAGGCGGCAAACAGGACATCAGGATTGAGATTCGACGAGGTATGACTATTATGTGTCAAAAATAATTCTAATGTAAAAGTACTTATGTCGGAGAATTCCTGGTCAGAAAAGGATGGCTACTCAATAGAGGAGGCTTGTAGCTTATTGTCTGACAAACCTGCTGTCTCTGTTGACAAGCACTCACCGCTCGCCTCTACGGGCTGCGCTGCCTCTACGGGCTGCGGCGCCTCTCAGACTTGTCAAGATACACAAAGAGATGCTTCGGTCGAGACATCGGTTGAGTATCGGGGCTATTCAGGACGCAGACGCAAAGCAGCTGTGCTGTTGATCGTGATTTGGAGTGGGACGATCGCCCTACATTTATTTTCTTGGGGTTTTGGGTTCGTGGTCGGGATGACTGCGATCATGTCAATTCATGCGGTGCGGGTGTTGACTGCTCAAAGATTGCTGGTGCCAAAACCATTGTCGGATGAACCCCTCTGTGAATGGCCCTATGTATCTTTGCTGGTGGCAGCGAAAAATGAAGAAGCTGTCATTGGTAGGCTGGTGCAGATGCTCTGCAATCAGGACTATCCTAGCGAAAGATATGAAGTATGGGTGATAGACGATTATAGTACAGACTCAACAGCACTGGTGTTGTCAAGCATGCAGACAAAATATGACCAGCTGAAAGTGCTCCGCCGTGCAGCAAATGCTACTGGCGGGAAATCAGGGGCCCTAAATCAGGTATTGCCCCTGACAAAAGGGGAGGTCTTGGCGGTCTTTGATGCTGATGCTCAGGTGAAGCCGGATATGCTCAAACGGGTGTTGCCGATGTTTCAACGGTCCCAGGTGGGGGCGGTGCAGATGCGCAAGGCGATCGCTAATGAGGGGGTCAACTTCTGGACCCGGGGACAAAGCGCTGAAATGGGCCTCGATAGCTATTTCCAGCAGCAGCGGACCGCGATCTCCGGCATTGGAGAACTGCGGGGTAACGGTCAGTTCGTCCGCCGGGAGGCAATGTATAGCTGTGGGGGCTGGAATGAGGAGACGATCACTGATGACCTGGATTTAACTATCCGCTTACATCTGAACCAGTGGGATATTGAATTTATGCTCGAACCCGCTGTGCTTGAAGAAGGTGTTACCAGTGCTCTATCCCTTTGGCATCAGCGCAACCGCTGGAGCGAAGGGGGATATCAACGCTATCTGGACTACTGGCGGCTGATTTTTAGCAACCGGATGGGGTGGCGCAAAACTTGGGATATGTTCATGTTCTGGATGATCCAGTATTTCTTACCCAATGCTGCTCTGCCAGACTGCTTGATGGCGATCGCTCGCAACCGACTGCCGGTGCTGAGTCCGATGACTGCTCTGATGCTGGGCATGTCATTGGTGGCCATGTTTACGGGTTTGCGGCGGATCTCTAAAGAGTCGGGAGAGTGCGCCAGTCTGCGGAAAATTTTGGTGACCTTACTTCAGACAATGCGCGGCACTTTATATATGCTGCACTGGTTGCTGATTGTCGCTAGTACCGCTGCCCGGATCTCAGTCAGACCTAAACGCCTGAAATGGGTAAAAACCATACATCAAGGTACCGGTGAAGAGAGTTTCGAGTTTTAAGTTGCAGGGGCAGGGCCCGACGCCTTCCGATGCTGGGCCCCCTCCGCTGCCCGATCGAGCCCTGATTTTTTGTTTGTTGTTAGCTGTTAGTTGTTTGTTGTTAAGAATAATTAATTAATGTGAGTTCAAGAAAAAAAGTTGTGCGAGTCAAGTCAGTCAGATGAGCGGTACCTTGACTAACTATCTGATTTAATGTTGTCTAACTCCTATCAAGAGACAGAGGCGACCTATTGGAAATTTATGCTGGTGGATGATGACGATCGAGCAATAGTCCGGACCGTTTTGACTGTACGTAGCCTTCTGGCTTGCAGCGTAAGCCTTTGCTCAATAGAGCAATATAAGCGACGTTAGCCCTGGGGCTGACAAGGAAAATATTGGCGATCGATATCCCCAGCCGCCCGAACCCGTTCCCAGGCAGAGCCGTTCGATATCTTCTGAGAGCTTGATGTCCCCCGGACGCACGGCGAAACCCGGGGGACATCATACCCGCACAAAAGAGAAGATATCGCTGTTAGATGTGGTCATGGAAACAAAGGATGCTGGTTTAAGGGTGGCTAAATTAGAGAAGTGCCAAAAAATAAAGCAGTGCGGATATTTGTACAGACAGAGTAACCGGGAGCAGAAACAGAAGAGTCAGTTGAAGTTAATTCTGATGACTGTCTTGAAAGTATCGCCTGATTACGACTCGCGGCTGCGACCCTGGTATACAGCCCCAGTGGCGCTGGGGGGGCGACATAGAGTTAACCCCTTTCATCTCTATTCTCAACCTCGACGATGGAAATTACCGGAATTTTTGGTTGTTGCTCTCACAACTCACCCAGGACAGTTAATGCTGCTTTAACCTGGGCAAACACACTCTGCCAGTCTCCCAGTTTTGCTTGGCGAAATAGCCGCATCGTGGGATACCAGGGGCTATCGGATCGATCTAGGAACCAACGCCAGTCAGGAGAAAAAGGTAGCAGCACCCAGACAGGTTTTCCTAAAGCACCTGCTAGATGGGCAACTGATGTATCTACAGAAATTACTAAGTCTAATTGTGAGATAACAGCAGCCGTATCAGCGAAGTCATGCAACAGCTCTCTTAAATCCTGTATAGGTGCCCCATCCAGGATATCTGTATGTTCCTTTTGCAGACTATAAAGAGAAATTCCTGGGATCTGGGAAAGTTCCAGAAATAGGGAAACTGGACAAGACCGCTTGCTAGCTGCATGACTTTTAGCATTAGCAGCCCACACAATGCCGACTTTTACCTCTCCTTCCGTTCGTAGTAATTCACTGTACTTGACGGCGTCCTTCTCTTCAGCGTACAAATAGGAAACTCGATCGGGAATAGTTTCTATAGTCGTACCCAGGATGCGGGGGAGACTCATTAGAGAAACTTGCAGGTCAAAGGCTGGTAATGGTTCGCCCCTGACTACCACCTCTTGAATCCCAGAGACCGTAGTCAACAAGCGCCTGAGAGCCGGATATTTTGTTTCCAGAATTACTTTACCAGCACCCCGCTGGGCTACTAGGGGCGCATAACGAACGAACTGGATAACGTCCCCGCGTCCCCATTCTGCACATAAAAGAATAGTTTTTCCTGCCAGTGGCGAACCATCCCAAGGGGGTTTTCCCAAGCGTTCTTCCAGGGTCTGTGCCCGGAAAAACCCTACTTTTAGGCGCCGGTGCCATTCATGTTCTACAAATCCTTGTCGAAAATTCTGCAACAATAACAAGCACTCTCCCAGATTTAAGTGGCCCCTTGCTGTATCTGGCTTTAAGGCAATAGCATAGCGGTAATAGCCCATCGCCTCTTGTATTTTCAGTTGTTCTTGCAGGGCAACACCCAGGTTGCTGTAGGCATCGGCAAAGTCTGGTTTCAGGGCGATCGCCTTTTGGTAGCATGCGATCGCCTCTGTCAATTTCCTCTCCTGACTTTCCCAAGCCGTACCCATATTATTGTATACTTCTGGATCATCTGGTTTAATTGCCAGAGCCTGGCCATCTTGTGCGATCGCCTCTGCTATGTTACCTTGCTTTTGCAGCATCACCCCCAGGTTACAAACTGCTTCCAGATAGTTCGGCTTTAAGGCGATACCCTGTTCATACTGTTTCGCCGTCTCTCCTAACTCGAACCATCTGTGATAGGATATACCCAACTCATTGTAAAATTCCGCCTTTTCTGGTTTAATGGTAATCGCTTTTTTATAATAGGCAATCTCCTCTTTTCTGAGGTCATACACTCCCAGGATTCCAGCCAAATTAGAGTAAATTTCCGCACAGTTAGGGTCAATGCTGATGGCCTTTTCGTAGCAGGTGACCGCCTGTTCTTCATGGTTAAACTTTTGCAAAGCTAAACCCAACTGATTGTAATATTCTACCTTTTCTGGTTTAATGGCAATGGCTTTTTTACAATAGGCGATCGCCTCTTCTCTGCGGTTTTGCTCTTCCATAATTTTGGCTGCATTATAGTAAGCATCCGCACAGCCATTGTCAATGCTGATGGCCTTTTCGTAGCAGGCGAGCGCTTGTTCCTTATGGCCCAAGGAGCACAAAATTACGCCCAAATTATTGTGCAGGCTCATATCCTGGGGATTGAGAGCGATCGCCTCCCGGTATACGGATACTGCTTCTGCTAGCTTCCCGGTATTTTGGAGACATACTCCCAACAAATTCATGGTTTCGCTATGTCCCGGATGAGCCAATAGCACTTGGTGACAGAGGGCGATCGCCTTGTCTTTTTCTCCCTTTTGATACCAACTAATCGCCTGTTGGTAATGAGCGCTCGCCTCTCGATAACGCTTTTCTTGGCGACGCATTGCCGCCAATTTTTCATGGGTCGCGCCACTCTGGTGAGGCGATCCCACTTGCTGGTGCGTCTCGCGCAGCTCTAATCTTTTTCCCTGCCTTTCCAGGGCCAAAGCCAGGTTCTTATAAGCATCAGGATAATCAGGCTTCACCGCGATCGCCTGTTTGTAGGCAGCGATCGCCTGTTCTATTTTCCCCTGTTCCCAGAAGCTAGCCCCCAGATTATTATAAGTTTCAGGCCAATCTGGCTTTATGGAGATCACCTGTTGGAAATAGTTGATCGCCCGATCGTATTCCGGCGTCTGATAAGCAATAATTCCCAGCATCTGCATAGCTTCTACCTGATGAGGCTGCTGTTTGAGCATCGCCAAATAAACAGCCCTCGCTTTATCCAGACGTCCGGCTTTGTAGTGACTCAAAGCCTCTTTTAATCGATTATTATCTGCTTGCTGTATCATTTTACTTCCTAATCATAACTGACCACTCGCCAGACCATGACAATAAAGCTGATTTAACTCGCGCAAACAGTTCGGACCAATCGCCTGGTTGCTGTTGGCGGAACAGGCGCATTGTCGGATACCAGGGGCTAGAAGATCGATCGAGCAACCAGCGCCAGTCAGGAGAAAAAGGTAACAGCACCCAGACAGGTTTTCCTAAAGCACCTGCTAAATGGGCAACTGCTGTATCTACAGATATAACTAAATCTAATTGTGAGATAACAGCAGCAGTATCAGCGAAGTCATGCAACAGCTCTCTTAAATCCTGTATAGGTGCCCCATCCAGGATATCTGTATGTTCCTTTTGCAGACTATAAAGAGAAACCCATGGGATCTGGGAAAGTTCCAGAAACAGGGAAACCGGACAAGACCGCTTGCTAGCTGTATGACTTTTAGCAGCCCACACAATGCCGACTTTTACCTCTCCTTCCGTTCGTAGTAATTCACTGTACTTGACGGCACCTTCCGCGTCCTTCTCTTCAGCGTACAAATAGGGTATTCGAGCCGGAATAGTTTCTATAGTCGTACCCAGGATGCGGGGGAGACTCATTAGGGGGACTTGCAGGTCAAATGCTGGTAATGGTTCGCCTTTGACTACCACCTCCTGAACCCCAGGGGCCGTAGTAAACAAGCGCCTGAGAGCCCGATTGGTTTCCAAAATTACTTTACCAGCACCCCGCTGGGCTACTAAGGGCGCATAACGGACGAACTGGATAGCGTCCCCGTATCCCTGTTCTGTATGTAGGAGAATAGTTTTTCCTGCCAGTGGCGAACCATCCCAAAGAGGTTTTCCCAAGATTTGTTCCGGGGTCGGAGGCTGTGCTTTTAGGCGCCAGCGCCATTCATATTCTACAAATCCTTGCTGAAAGTCCTGCAATGATAACAAACACATTCCCAGATTTAAGTGGGTCTCTGCTTGATCTGGCTTTAAGGCAATAGCATGGCGGAAATAGCTCATCGCCTCTTGTAATTTCAGTTGTTCTTGCAGGGCAACACCCAGGTTGCTGTAGGCATCGGCAAAGTCTGGTTTCAGGGCGATCGCCTTTTGGTAGCATGCGATCGCCTCTGCTAAGTTCCCCCATCTTTGATAGCAGTTACCCAACTGATTGTAAAATTTCGCCTTTGGTTTAATGGCAATGGCTTTTTTACAATAGGCGATCGCCTCTTCTCTGCGGTTTTGCTTTTCCATAATTTTGGCTGCATTATAGTAAGCATCCGCACATTTGGGGTCAATGCTAATGACCTTTTCGTAGCAGGCGAGCGCCTGTTGGTAATGAGCGCTCGCCTCTCGATAACGCTTTTCCTGGCGACGCATCGCCGCCAATTTTTCAGGGGTCGCGCCACTCTGGTGAGGCGATCCCCCTCGCTGGTGCGTCTCGCGCAGCTCTAATCTTTTTCCCTGTTTTTCCAGGGCCACAACCAGGTTATTATAAGCATCATGATAATCAGGCTTCACTGCGATCGCCTGTTTGTAGGCAGCGATCGCCTGTTCTATTTTTCCCTGTTCCCAGAAGCTAGCCCCCAGATTATTATAAGTTTCAGGCCAATCTGGCTTTATGGAGATCACCTGTTGGAAATAGTTGATCGCCCGATCGTATTCCGGCGTCTGATAAGCAATAATTCCCAGCATCTGCATAGCTTCTACCTGATGAGGCTGCTGTTTGAGCATCGCCAAATAAACAGCCCTCGCTTTATCCAGACGTCCGGCTTTGTAGTGACTCAAAGCCTCTTTTAATCGATTATTATCTGCTTGCTGTATCATTTTACTTCCTAATCATAACTGACCACTCGCCAGACCATGACAATAAAGCTGATTTAACTCGCGCAAACAGTTCGGACCAATCGCCTGGTTGCTGTTGACGAAATAGCCGCATCGTGGGATACCAAGGAGAATCTTCGCGTTCCAATCTCCAGCGCCAATCAGGACAATAGCACAGCAGCACCCATACAGGTTTACCGAGGGCTCCGGCCAAGTGAGCAACCGAGGTATCTACAGTAATCACCAAATCAAGTTGCTGGACAATTGCTGCGGTATCGGCAAAATCCTTCAATAGGGGGTCTTCGAGATGAACCAAATTGCTAATATCGGGAGTAATATCTGCGGTCCTGCTGCCCTTTTGGAGACTATAGAAAGCGATGCCTGGAATTTCCAACAGTTGCCGAAAATAGGACAGACTAGTAGAACGGCGGCGGTCATGTTTATGAGAAGGATTCCCCGCCCAGACTATTCCCACCTTTAATTGACCCGTTTGTAGTAATTCTGATCGCGGCAGCGCGGCGCCAGCCGTGTCCGCTAGCGCTTCCGTTCGCGGTAGTAGCCGTGCGCCAGCGCTGGGGACTGCTTTTACATAAGGCACAGTAGTAGGAATAGTTTCCCAAGTAGTCCCCAGGATCCGGGGCAAACTCAGCAAAGCAGCTTTCACGTCAAAGGAGGGCAACTCTTCGCCCTTGATGACCACTTTGTCGATGCCATCTACTGTCTGCAACAGACGATAGACTGCGGGCTTACACATGACTATTACTTTGACCTTAGCAAAAAGGGCCCGGACCAAGGGGGCGTAACGGATGAAATTAATCGTATCGCCAAATCCCTGTTCGGTGTAAAGTAAAATTGTTTTGCCCTCCAGGGACTCGCCCTGCCAGTCAGGTTGAGTTAATCCCGGGCCTTGTATGTGTTTCAGTTGCCAGCGCCACTCGTACTCCGCAAAACCCCGAGGATAATCTCCAGCTAACATTAAAGTAGTTGCTAAAGCCACGTGCATTTTGGCAAGCTGGGGATTTAAGTCGATCGCCCGTTCATAGCTAGCAATACATTCCTGTAGCTGACATTTTCTGTGCTGTTGTTGCTGAGGTTGATGTCGGTGGGGTCTTCATTAACGTCAACGACGTTAATGGTCAAGTTCTCCGAGTAACTCAGCCCACCAGCATCGGTAGTTTGGACGCGGATGCTGTAACTCGATTTAGTCTCAAAGTCTGGGGAACTGTTGAAAAGCAGTTGGTCCCCGTCAATGGTGAAGGCAGCGTTATCCGTATCTCCTGCACCCGCTACCAACTGGTAGGTAAAGGTATCTCCATTGTTGGGGTCGGTGGTCGAGAAGGTGCCGACAACAGTGTTGGCTGCGACGTTTTCATTGATGCTGTTGTTGCTGAGGTCGAGGTCGGTGGGGTCATTAAGGTTAAGGTTGTTGATGTTAATAGTGAAGATCTCCGAGTAACTCAGCCCTCCCGCATCGGTAGTTTGAACGAGGATGCTGTAACTCGACTGAGTTTCAAAGTCTGGGGAACTGTTGAAAAGCAGTTGGTCCCCGTCAATGGTGAAGGCAGCGTTATCCGTATCTCCTGTACCCGCTACCAACTGGTAGGTAAAGGTATTATCCCCTGTATCGAGGTCGATGGTCGAGAAGGTGCCGACAACAGTGTTGGCCGCGACGTTTTCATTGATGCTGTTGTTGCTGAGGTTGATGTCGGTGGGGTCTTCATTAACGTCGTTGATGTTAATGGTCAAGTTCTTCGAGTAACTCTCTCCTTCCGCGTCGGTAGTTTGAACGAGGATGCTGTAACTCGACTGAGTTTCAAAGTCTGGGGAACTGTTGAAAAGCAGTTGGTCCCCGTCAATGGTGAAGGCAGCGTTATCCGTATCTCCTGTACCCGCTACCAACTGGTAGGTAAAGCTATCCCCTGTATCGGGGTCGGTGGTCGAGAAGGTGCCGACAACAGTGTTGGCCGCGACGTTTTCATCAATGCTGTTGTTGCTGAGGTTGATGTCGGTGGGGTCTTCATTAACATCCTTGACATTAATAGTGAAGTTCTCCGAGTAACTCAGCCCAGCAGCTGAGGTAGATTTCACGCGGATGCTGTAACTCGATTTAGTCTCAAAGTCTGGGGAACTGTTGAAAAGCAGTTGGTCCCCGTCAATGGTGAAGGCAGCGTTATCCGTATCTCCTGCACCCGCTACCAACTGGTAGGTAAAGGTATCTCCATTGTTGGGGTCGGTAATGGAGAAAGTCCCCACGACTGCACCCTCATCCGAGTTTTCGGAGATGCTGCTGTCAGAGAGGTCCATGGGACTCTTGTTTTTGAAATAGATGATCTTGCCGTCGTAGTTTCCCACAAAGAGATCTAGATCCCCGTCGCGATCGAGATCGGCCAAGGTGGGGCTGCTAACCGACCCTACATCTGCGAGCCCAAAGGGGTTGGTTTGGGGTGTCCCGAAGGCGGGACTGCTAGCGGTACCGTTGTTTTTGAAATAGATGATCTTGCCGTCGTAGTTTCCCACAAAGAGATCTAGATCCCCGTCGCGATCGAGATCGGCAAAGGTGGGGGTGCTAACCAACCCTACATCTGCGAGCCCAAAGGGGTTGGTTTGGGGTGTCCCGAAGGCGGGACTGCTAGCAGTACCCTTGTTTTTGAAATAGATGATCTTGCCGTCCCGGTTTCCCACAAAGAGATCTAGATCCCCGTCGCTATCAAGATCGGCAAAGGTGGGGGTGCTAACCAACCCTACACCTGCGAGCCCAAAGGGGTTGGTTTGGGGTGTCCCGAAGGCGGGACTGCTAGCGGTACCGTTGTTTTTGAAATAGATGATCTTGCCGTCGTAGTTTCCCACAAAGAGATCTAGATCCCCGTCGTCATCAAGATCGGCAAAGGTGGGGCTGCTAACCAACCCTACATCTGCGAGCCCAAAGGGGTTGGTTTGGGGTGTCCCGAAGGTTACTGTTGACATTATCTTTCTCCTTTTTTGGTTAGATTGGTTTCTTTTCAGTTTCTGATTCTTGAGCAGAGGTGCTGGTGTAATACCAGCCCGACTGTCGTCAGAGCCCAACTATAGATTATCCATTTAGACTTTTTTGTAGTCTCTGATACATAAATTCCTTTTTTTTGATTGGGATTTTTTATGATAACTATAAGCTATGCTAATTATAAGCTGTCACGCATCTAAACTGCATGTTGGGGCTGAGGCAACCCACGACTCGTGTCCGAGAGCACCCACCCCTAACCCTCAGCTACTCTGCGAGCAATAGCCGCCAGAATTAGTAGAGGCTATGCAGATGCTGGGAATTATTGCTTATCAGACGAGGGAATACGATCGGGGAACTCGTGACTCTCAGGGGGTAAGCTAAGGAAGACTCTCTCTGATTAATCATCTCCTCGCGGCCAAATCTCTGGTGTAATACCAGCCCGACTGTCGTCATATTTCCAACTATAGATTATCCATTTAGACTTTTTTGTCGTCTCTGATACATAAATTTCTTTTTTGATTTTTGATTTTTTATGCTAACTATAAGCTATGCTAATTATAAGCTGTCGCGCATCTAAACTGCATGTTGGGGCTTCCGGGAAAATCGAGGCAACCCACGACTCGTGTCCGAGAGCACCCACCCCTAACCCTCAGCTACTCGGCTCGCAATAACCGAGCAGACTGCAAGCAATAACCTTGCAGCTTGCGGTCGGAAGTCGGGTACTCTACCACCAACTCTCCTAACCCCCAACCCCCAACCCCTAACCCCCAACCCCCAACCCAGTAGATGTAGAATCAGAAGAAAACTCCTTCCAGGAACTTGCTGTTCCTGAAAATTGCAACTATAATTAACCTTGGTTTGTCTGTCATGATTAGGAGGTAAAATGGTACAGCAAGCAGATAATGATCGATTAAAAGAGGCTTTGGGTCATTACAAAGCCGGACGTCTGGATAAAGCGAGGGCTGTTTATTTGGCGATGCTTTCCCAGCAGCCAGAATTAGTAGAGGCTATGCAGATGCTAGGAATTATTGCTTATCGGACGAAGGAATACGATCGGGCGATCGGCTATTTCCAACAGGTGATCTCCATAAAGCCAGATTGGCCTGAGACTTATAATAATCTGGGGGCTAGCTTCTGGGAACAGGGAAAAATAGAACAGGCGATCGCTGCCTACAAACAGGCGATCGCAGTGAAGCCTGATTATCATGATGCTTATAATAACCTGGTTGTGGCCCTGGAAAAACAGGGAAAAAGATTAGAGCTGCGCGAGACGCACCAGCAAGTGGTACCGCCGATCCGGAGTGGCGCGACCCCTGAAAAATTGGCGGCGATGCGTCGCCAAGAAAAGCGTTATCGAGAGGCGAACGCTCATTACCAACAGGCGATTAGTTGGTATCAAAAGGGAGAAAAAGACAAGGCGATCGCCCTCTGTCACCAAGTGCTATTGGCTCATCCGGGACATAGCGAAACCATGAATTTGTTGGGAGTATGTCTCCAAAATACCGGGAAGCTAGCAGAAGCAGTATCCGTATACCGGGAGGCGATCGCTCTCAATCCCCAGGATATGAGCCTGCACAATAATTTGGGCGTAGTTTTGTGCTCCTTGGGCCATAAGGAACAAGCGCTCGCCTGCTACGAAAAGGCCATCAGCATTAACCCCAACTGTGCGGATGCTTACTATAATGCAGCCAAAATTATGGAAGAGCAAAACCGCAGAGAAGAGGCGATCGCCTATTGTCAAAAAGCCATTGCCATTAAATCAGAAAAGGTAGAATATTACAATCAGTTGGGTTTAGCTTTGCAAAAGTTTAACCATGAAGAACAAGCGGTCGCCTGCTACGAAAAGGCCATCAGCATTGACCCTAACTGTAACACAGAAAAGCGGCGACTGTATGAAGAAATGGAAATCGATGAATATTGGATCGGGGTTTGACCCCCTTATATCTAGTAGCTGGAGTGGGCTTACTGCTGAGTTTTCTTCAGCCTTAACATATTTTCTCTGATTGGGCGAATGATAACCATAAGAAATTGTGAAGAAAATTGAGGGCGTTAATGTTTCTAAACAAAACTTAACAGGACTATCATGGAAACATCGTACCCCAGAGGTTGAAGTGCTCGCATCTCTACCTTACCGTTATGAAAGTGTTTAATCAGATACATTTCAGGAATCTGCGCGGCGACATCTTCGGAGGTGTCACAGCCGCAGTTATCGCTCTACCAATGGCTCTAGCCTTCGGCGTCGCCTCGGGCGCTGGAGCACAAGCCGGTCTTTACGGAGCCGTATTAGTAGGATTGTTTGCCGCCCTGTTCGGCGGCACCCCGACCTTGATTTCCGAACCCACCGGTCCGATGACCGTGGTAATGACGGCAGTAATCGCCTCTCTGACTGCCGCTAACCCAGAAAACGGTTTAGCAATGGCCTTTACCGTGGTGATGCTGGCAGGAATATTTCAGATCGTCTTCGGTTTATTGAAGTTGGGTAAGTACATTACCCTGATGCCCTACACCGTGATTTCGGGTTTCATGTCGGGAATTGGACTGATTATGATCTTTCTGCAGATCGGTCCTTTCCTCGGACAGGCCAACCCCAAGGGCGGCGTCATCGGGGTAATCAGCAACATCCCCAACTTATTGGCAAATATGAATCCGATCGAGACTGGTTTGGCAGCCTTGACAGTAGCCATTCTGTTCTTAACGCCGAAGCAAATGAGGCGAGTGGTGCCGCCGCAACTGGTGGCATTAATCGTGGGGACCGTGGTTTCGGTGATGTTCTTCGGGGATGTTGATATTCGACGGATTGGGGAGATACCCAGTGGTTTGCCCAGCTTGAATATGCCTTTCTTTACCGTAGAGCAACTGCAGACGATGTTAGTCGATGCTGTCGTGCTAGCAATGCTCGGTTGCATTGACGCTTTGCTAACCTCGGTGATCGCTGATAGCTTGACTCGTACCCAACATGACTCGGATAAAGAATTGATTGGTCAAGGTCTGGGGAACCTGGCTTCTGGACTATTCGGAGGAATTGCCGGAGCTGGTGCGACCATGGGAACCGTGGTCAATATCCAAAGCGGTGGCAAAACTGCAATATCTGGCCTAACTCGCGCTAGCATCTTGCTGATTGTTGTCTTGTGGGCAGGGGGTTTGACCCAGAATATTCCCCTGGCAGTCCTCGCTGGCATCGCCCTCAAGGTGGGGATTGATATTATCGATTGGAGTTTCCTCAAACGCGCTCATCAAGTATCCATTAAGGGTGCTTTGATTATGTACGGGGTGATCGGACTGACTGTATTTGTTGACTTGATTGCTGCCGTAGGGCTTGGGGTTTTTATAGCTAATTTGTTGACAATTAAGCGCCTGACAGATCTGCAATCTAAGGATGTCAAGACGGTTACTGATGCTGATGATGAAATCCTCTTGAGTCCGGAAGAGAAAGAACTACTCAATCAAGCTGATGGTCGCGTGCTCTTGTTCCACCTCAGCGGTCCGATGATCTTTGGGGTTTCTAAGGCGATCGCCCGCCAGCAAACAGCAATGAAAGACCACGAGGTGCTGATTCTGGATCTCAGCGACGTGCCCCTGCTAGGCGTCACTTCTTCTCTGGCGATCGAGAATGCGATCGAAGAAGCTTGCGATAACGGTCGTCACGTTTTCATTGTCGGTGCCGCAGGCGAAATCAAACGGCGGTTGGAAAAATTTGGCATTTTGCAAATGTTACCTCCGCAACACCTGGTGATGGAGCGCAAGGACGCACTCAAGCAAGCAATTGCCCTGGTTAATGGCTATGATGCCAATAATACTCTTAATGGGGTATATATCGCGGATCGATGATACTTCATCCAATCAGGATATAGTCAATGCCAATAACTTTTGATCTCCAGACAAGGTCGCAGGCAACAGTGTTAATAATTTAAGTATTTGCACCAGATGAAATACTTTGTTATTGTCAAGTTGGCGGGAATATCTAATTGAGAACCCGCCAACCTGCCAAGTAATTAGTTTCCAGTTCGTCAACCCTATGAAGAGCGAGCAAGAATATTTCAAATCAACCCTTGCGATCGGGATCCTACTTGTAGTATTATTCCTGGGAACAGTGCAAATGTTTACTGATATTTATGCCTCTTCCGCAAAACGGAGTAGGATGAATAAGTTGAGAAAAGCTAGGAAAAATCAACAAAGCGTCGATACAATTCAGAAATAAAGAAGGAAAATAGCAATAAGTTGTGTTAAGATTAAAGAGAGCGGCGCATTTAAAATTAATCGGAAAAGATATCTGTCAACATAACTAATTACCAATCAATAAGATGAGTTTTTCAGCACCGATAATCAATATGGGGATATCTTCCCTACCTGTACCTCCGCTGCTGGCAACAGCAACCGAATCAGAGCAAGGGCCGATGGTATTAGCCGGAGTCCTTCTGACTTTAGCAGTCTTATATTGCCAGTAAAGTGGGCGGAGAGTTATCTAAATTTCTGGATTTGCCGCCCGTTTTAGGAGAGTTAGTCGCCAGTGTGGTAGTAGGTGCTTCGGCTTTGCATCTGCTAGTATTTCCCGAAAACGGCGCTAGCGCTTCTGACTCCCAACTAATGACAATCCTGCAATTCATTAGCGGCCTCACTCCCGAATCCGTTATCTCAGTCTTCCAAAATCAAAGCGAAGTAATCTCGGTTTTATCGGAACTGGGATACAATGAAAGTTATTAGTGTTGTGAGTTTGTGGGAAATTCAAATTAAAAGTCAGTTGGGAAAGTTAACCCTCAATCAACCTTTAGAAAAAATTTATCAGAGTCAAAGTCAAAATGGAATCTCGTTTTTAGCGGTGAATCCTGGGTGTGGTCAAAACCCGTTGATCTTGCCTGGCTCCTTTGCGGGCACCGCCGAGCTAGTCTTCCCCACCGAGAGTGCTGCAACCCTAGTAGCAGCGATCGCGGGGGAGGATCCCGAAAGTCCGGAACTAGATTCCCTGAAGATTAGCAAACTGAAGTAGGCAATATCGTGATTAACGGTGTTATGGGTTCAATAGGCAATATGCTAGATAAGCCCCTAACCTATGTTCGGACCACTTACATAGAGGAGGAAGTGGAGCATTTGATGCCAGTCAAGCAGTCTGATGCTAACACAACTGTGCTCTTGGCACAAGCGCGTTTTGATATCGAGGAACTGCAAGTTCAAGGAGACATAGTGCTGTTTTTGGATGTCGGTTCTTTCGATGCCTTGCTCGTGGCTATCGAGCAGGTAGAATGAATTAGGTACCGTTCGTACCGTTCGTAGTAAGCACTTTAGTGCTTCGGGGTTCGTAGTAAGCACTTTAGTGCTTCGGGGTTCGTAGTAAGCACTTTAGTGCTTCGGGGTTCGTAGTAAGCACTTTAGTGCTTCCCAGGCGCGAAAGCGCCCAGCGTAAGCAAGAAGTCAGAAGTAATTTTTGAGGATATCTTTCCATGAAGTACGAATCATATTTGCTGGAAGAGGTATCTCTGAGTTTTGGGGATTAGCTATGACAAAGGCCCTGTCTGAAAGAGATAAAATACCTGAATCATTCCCCTGAGGATCGTCACCATAAACTGAATCTGTATAATTAGATAGTTCGTCAACTGGAATTCTCAATGTTTTAGAAAGGCCAGCAATCTTGCCTTTCCCCATGTTGAAATGGGCGATCGATCGCCTTTCCCAATCGAAGATAGAGCCAGAACATATAATTTTATCTCGATCACGCTCTTTGAGTAATCCTTGAGCGACTAATCGGTTTAGAAAAGCTTCTGCTGCTTCGCAATAATTTGTTGTTGAGAAAACAATTCTCAAGCCAGCATCTATGGAAGCAGAGATGTGCTTTATTGCACCTGAGTAATATTGGTTGTTTTGAATAAGAGCGTCAGATATTTCTCTTGCCCGTTGTTTGATGCGAGATGCATTCAATACCCTTTTCCATCATCAACTTAGATGATTCATAGGTCGATGCTCCATCCTTCAAGTTCTGCTTCCATGATTTAATATATTGGTCAAATCTGCTGATATCTTCAGACAAAGAACGAGTCGTCAAATACCATAAATCATGGTCTGGTTTGGTGATGGTGCCGTCTATATCGTAGATACGTAATCGATGCATAATCCCGGTCAATAGATTATATTGTTAATGGTTAATGGTCAACTATTAACCATTAACCATTAATTAACAACTAACTAACAGCTTTCTCTGCTAATTTGGGTTCAACGGGCACCAGACGGCCTGCCGCTTGCTTGACAAAACCCTGTAAAAATGCCATGCGGTTATTTTGTTGAAACACATTTTTCAGGGTTTCTCCCAGCTTGTCAAGATTGAAACCTTCTTCTACACTCAGATCCTGAGCTTGGAAATATTCAATCAAGCTTAAACCCGCCAATCGAGTCAAATAAGCAGCACTGACTCCCTGGGCGACTCCACCGGCAACGTAGGTGACCGCATGACTTTTCAGGATGCCGCTAATGGTTTGGGTGGTAAGTTCCACTAAACCCAGTTTCAGCATCAGACTGCCGATGGTGCCAGCAGCTTTCTGGGCCCGATCTAGGTCTAATTTTTGCTGATAAACTGCTCCCAAATCCATCACCAACTGGCCATTAATTGCCCCAGTTGCCAGTAAATCCAAGGCCGGAACGGGGTTGACGAAGGCCGCAGCAGCAGCGATGTACTGATATTGCTCGATAATCGGCAGGGCCCGATCGCGTCGCAGTCCATTTAGGACTTCTTTCACTTCAGCTTTGAGGATATCAGCTTGGCGCTTCGTTGTGGCCCACACCAACTGTTGAGCTTCCGTTTCCAGGATGTGACTTAACCTTTCTGTCAGGGGTGCGATCTGCGGTTGTTGGTTTTCCATCCATTCCTTTACCTCACCATCTTCCGAATGCTTGCGCACCTTGATGGCATCGGGGTTAGCGGCGATCGCCACCACATCTTTTGACTCCAAGATTCCTGCTGTCCGCTGCCGCAGCCGATCCAATATCACCGGTTGTTCTGCTGGCAAATACTGGTCTTGCTTGTTGAATGCCAGTACAGTCCGCTGGTGGAGTGCTGCTAGTTGCTGCAAAGTTTGAAATTCTGAGTCAGTCAGGTCTCCGGCCGTCACAAACAGCACTAAATCCGAGGCCGACAATATCTCCTCTGCTGCTGTCGTTTCTCCATCGTCAGCAACAAATAAGGCGGGTGTCTCTTGGAGATCCCAGTTAGAGTCCAAATTTTGGATCGCGCTCGTTTTACCCACGCTTTTTCCACCGGTGACAGCCAGGCGAATTGACTTTCTATCTAATTGCTTGGTCAGTTGTTCAACCCTTTTCCGCCAGGTCGAGACATCCTGGTTTTCCGCTGACAACTGGTTAATAGCCCCGTTGATTTGGGAGATCGCCTGTTCCACCTTTTCCCTATCCACTGGTTCCAATCCTGACAATTGCAGATTACTAGCAGTTTTTTGCTTGAACCACCAGATCCCAGTTAGGGCGATCGCGCCCATCATTGTCAACTCTGACAGCTGACCCATTTCTTGCTGGATACTTTCCCATAACCATAGTGCCAGAGATAGACCAACTCCACCGATTAAAATCGGGCGTTTCAATTTAATATCCATTTTTTCCTCTCCCCTGTACTGTCTTTACCTACTTATATCTATACCCTCAACCCTATGATGCACAATCGGTGTTCTCCTCACTCCCCGTTCATCTCATCTGGGTATCTGTTTGAGTTTTAGGCAAGCGATCCTTTGAACTTATTGCTTGATTTTCTCCTAGCATTATCACACTCCTGAGCGCAACTAAATCTGAAATTTTTTAATCTCTAATCCTTATTCTCTTGTCCTAACATTACCCGTATTGGTTCCCGGTCAATCAATTATTTATCCTCTACATATTTCCTGTTTACCGAGCCTATTTACCTTGATGATAATCTCTTTTGTTTCTTGACATTTTGTTAATTATAACCTTGTTAGCGACCGCCAACTGACAACCGACAATTGACAACTTTTTAATATAATGATTCTGTTTTATAATTCTGCCAAACCCATATTTTCGGTTCTCCTGTCTTCTCCACTCTACCCCTTGCGTTCCCAGGCGGAGCCAGGGAACGAGGCATAAGAAAATATTACACTCATGCCTGTTCAGGACTTATGCAGATACGCTCTATGTAGGTGGGCACCGCCCACCACCAGCACCTTCCACCGCCCACCAGACGCTACAAGTACGATATAACGAGACAAGTTGAGTAAGTTACAGCCACGACCAGCACGGGCTACATCTTTGCTGCGGCCATATGCCCAGAAACCAGGTTTTTAGCGCTCCGGCGCGCAGCGTGCGGCGCAGCTTGCGGCACTGCGTATAGGAAAAACCTGGTTTCTTAATTCTTGCATTGGAGATGCTCCCGTGAGCACGTACCAGGCTGAGTGAACGCTCAACACTGACAACTAACAACTAACCACTGACACTAGATCGACAAAGCCCTGCAACCATTTCTGATTGCAGGGCTTTGCCTTTATTGATATTTGGTAGCGGGGAGCGGATTTGAACCACTGACCTTCGGGTTATGCATACCACCTACAGCTTTCGCTGCCCGGATGAACCGGTTTGTGGTCTGGACTGTCCCTTCACCTTCGGCCTTACCGTTAGGGTGCCTGCCTTCCAGTCTCTACGCCTTCTCCATTGCTGGAGCTTGGTTCGGGATTACCGCGCTACCGGCTTCCCCGAGTTTGACAGGTAATCGCACGGGAGTTTCCTCCTGTACCGCCCACTGCAAGATTAACTCTCAAGCGCTTAGTCAACCTTGCGGTTTGAGCCCGACGAGCTACCAGACTGCTCTACCCCGCGTCGATAAATCTACTATAACTAAAAAAAACAGATCTGGCAACCCAATTTGAACAAATTTTGTGAAAAATTTCTTCATACTACGCTCCGATCCTCTGGAAAGCCTCTCCCTGACAGAGTTTGAGAGATTCTGAGATCTGAAAAAATTTTTTTTTCAGATCATCGATAATTCCCCAATCACCTCCAAGCGCTTGAAATCAGTCAATGTCATGAACTTCTCAGCCAGATTTTCCGCTACTGCCGGCGTTATCCAACCTAGCTGCTTCAGTAAATGAATCGCCACAGCATGTTTAGCCCGTTTGGATCCATCCATCACTTTAATGGCTAATCCCATGCCCTCGCCTACCCTACCAATGCACTGAACTCCTTCAGCACCAGCTTTGCTGACGAGTTCTCCTAAACTCGCCGTCATGAGTTCGCTGTCAAACTCACCAACTCCAGCTATCAGAGTCGGGTGATTTATCATCGCCCGGACAATGCGCTCCATATCCAGATTGTCACCGGAGGTCAGCTGTCCATACAAACTAGCCATTTGTCCCAGTTCCATCACATAGGTAGGGGCACCACAATCATCCCGAGCACCGATAAACTCATCAGCTGGCATCCGCAGCAGCTCTGCGACTTTGCTCAAGATCAGCTGCTGCACGGGATGAAAGCGCCGCAAGTAAGTTTCCACCGGCCAGTCCCGTTGCCGACAGACAGCCAGCATTCCCGCATGTTTGCCAGAGCAATTGTGTTGTAGGGGACTTTCTTTTCCCGATGGGATGGGACATTGAAGTATGGTGGCATCCACATCAGAGCGCCACAGGATATTAAATGCCTGCCGCGCTTGCTCTGTTGTCCCTTTGTGAGAGCTACAAACGATCGCTAAATCTCGCTCTGTGAGGTCGTAGCGTTGCATCGTGCCGGTGGTGGTCACGGCTAGCGCTTGAAAAGGCTTCAGTGATGAACGGACGAAGGTGGCGGTTTCTTTGTCACCGGCTACGGAAAGCACGCGCCCCTTGTCGTCACAGACAACCGCTTGGACGCGATGAGTCGATTCTGTAATTCCTTCGCGCAGCAACCTGACTTCAAGTTCTGCTGCTTGAGTTCGTTTTACTCTAGTCATAACTTTGACGCTCTGCATTTCCACCGACTACCGACGAGCGGGCACTTTTATGTTTCAACTATATAAGCTTTGCCGTAGTGACCAAGCAACCCAAGTTATTATCTCAACTAGGAGCAATAAAGTCAGAAATCCCAATGTTCGCACCACCCGCCGGAGAATAGGTTGGACTTGGTAGGTGAATATCAGCCGGTCCTGAGCCAACATTTCTGGAGTTTTCGCCCAGGTTTGACCGTCATACCAGCCCGACTCCTCATAGAATACTGTCTCATTACTGAGGCGATCGCCCACATATTTCCATCCCAAATAAAGCCTCAGCAGTAGCAAACTCAAGCAGAAGCTAGCACCACCCGCACCACAGAGGAGGAACTGGACTGGAACCTTCGCCGGTGCAAAGCTTGCTGCTGCCACTGGTCCAGTTATCAACCAACTGATACCCCAAATTACCGCTATTTTAGTCAAATAGCCTGGCAGTTCGAGAGTTGCCCAGCCAAAAAAACAAGAGTCACTCAAGTTTTTATACTCATTAATTGGTAGCTGTTCCCATGGCACGGGGCAAACGGAGACAGGAGGCTTTCTCATGCAGATCCTCCTCTATCAATTAGCACTACTATCAAATTCTATGCGTTTCGCATGTCCCCAGAAGGCTTCTAGGTTATAATACTCCCGTTCTGCGGGCATAAAGATGTGAGCGATCGCATCCGAGTAGTCAAGGAGTACCCAACTCCCTTCTGCTTTCCCTTCCGTTCGCACCGGATAGCGATCGAGAGTCAAAACTACCCGCTCTTCGATCGAGCGGGCGATCGCGCGTACCTGGACTTTCGAGAACCCCGTGGCGAGCACGAAGTAATCCGCCAGATAGGACACTTCTGACACACCGAGGATGACAATGTCTGCTGCTTTGCGATCGTCAGCTGCCGCAGCTATTGTCTTAGCTAGTTTTAAGCTATCTTCTGATCTTGATTCCATTTTCTTACTACCGCGTTTTTGGGGGACACAGCAGCAACCGGTTGGTCTGGTTAGGGATTTATTTATTTTATCATAAAACTTCGATCATCGACCTTCACTTATCCGATCTAGCAATGAATTCGGCTTTTTTTCCGTCAGCGCGGCAAACACCGCCTCATACTGAGTCAACGCTTGCTCGAAGGAGTAGTGGGCCATAGCATAGTTTCTGCCTTGCTCCCCCAGCCTGTTAACGAGATCGCGATCGTGGTATAGTTTCTCTATTTGGTCCGCTAGGGCTTGGGGGTCTTCTGGCGCCACGACAACGCCGCCGCCACTGTTCTTGATTGCTTTTGCTGCCGTCCCCCGTGCCAGCACCGAGCCCACAATTGCCCGACCACTGGCCAGGAGTACGGGAATTTTGGACGGCAGATTAAAATCCGTCACCCGCTCCTTTTGCAATACTAGCCCCACATCTGCCGCCCCCAGCATTTCTGGCAACTTCTCTCGGGGTTGAAACGGTAGTAGCAGGACGTTGTCAGCTTTGTGGGTAGAGCAAAAGGACTGCAGTTTCCCCAGGGCCGACTTTTCTCCCACGATTACAAAAGCAATTTCCCGGATCTGCTGGAGTTGAGCTGCGGCCTTAATCGCCGTTTCCAAGCCTTGGGTGAGGGCAATGTTGCCAGCGTAGAGCACTACAAATTTCCCATCCAGTTGATTGTCGCGGCGGAATTGGTTCTCAAGATCCTGGGGCCAAGGTCGGATAAAATTGACATCCACCCAATTAGCAATGGTGACAACTTTGCTCTCGGGTACTCCTTGACTCACCAATTTGGGTTTGAACCCATCATCAATCACGCTTACCCTCTGCGCTGTCCGGTAGGCAAATTTTTCTAAAGCGTCCACCGCGCGACTCAGCTGGCCAGTTGTTTTCAGCAAACCTACGCGAGACCCCGCTTCCGAGACAATATCCTGAATGTTGAGTACCACCGGCACTCCACGCAACCAGCCACATAAAGCTACTGGTACGCAAATGGGTAAGGGAGGACTGGTGGATAAAATCACGTCCGGTCGCCAACCCTTGAATGCTAGGGGGAAGCTTGTTACCATAAAGCTGCCATCTAGTAGCAATCGATCGAGTAGGCTGGGGTGAGGGCCTTTAATCCGAACGTAACTGCGCTCGATTGTGACACCGTTTCTCTCTTCCGTCAGATAAAATTTGCCCTGATATTCATCGTAAATGCGGCGCTGAGGATAGTTGGGCATACCCGTGACCACCCGCACCTGATGACCCCGTTTCACCAGACCCTCTGCCAACTCTGTCATCAGAGGCGCGATGCCAATTGGCTCTGGATGGTAGTTGTAGGAATAGATCAGAATACGCATAATCGCTTTTTGGGTGAGACAATCTTCATCCTGTAGGCTGCGATTGTGAAGATTTGACCAAATCTCACAGCCTGATGCTGGCGATCTGCATAATTCCGCCAGTAATGTCCTTATTCGGGCCTATAACCCATTTCCCCAAAAAAAAAATCAAAAAATTTAATCACGAAAAAATCCTTGAAAAAAAATCAACTAATATCGGTAAAAACTAGGACAAGATCGCCTAGTCAATTATGCGATCGGGCCGATAAAACCGGTGCTCGTCAGGTAGACGGGAAAATCTCACAATTGATTGGCATCAGGGCATCTACCAGAAAAAGCTCAGGGGTATCCATAGGGGTATCTACCAATACCAATGCAATATCAGGTGCAGGCACGGTGGCAGAAGTACCTAATAGGTACTAGACCACAATGAGCCGTCCTCGGGGTCTTTTGGCTGTGGGTGCTTTGGGTGCTGTTTATGGTCTGAAAAACAAGAAAAACAAAAGCTAAGTAGTCAGACAAAATTAATTACATATTTTTCTCCAAAATTTTTTATGATTGTTTCAACGGAATCAACTAAGTTTTTCCAGCAAGAATAAGCATCGATTTCAATCCATTCGTATTTAATAAACCGCCACAAGATTTCAATCAAATTCAAATGAGGTGAATAAGTGGGGAGATGGAATATAGTAATATTGCGTTCTTTCCATTCTTCAATCTTATCTTGAATAGCATCACTAGTATGGACAGATGCTTGGTCTACTACAATTACTGTTTGCTTTTCCATTCTCGTGGGAAAAAATGCATCGATACAAGCTATGACTACATCTGAATTAATATTTTGAGTAGATACATACGCTTCTAAATGATTGTGGCGATTCATTATTCCTAATACATTTAATCTGCGGCTACTCCGACTAGGTACTTCTATATATTCCCCAATATTTTGCCATCCATAAGGGACACAAGGGATTAAATAAAACCCACTTTCATCTAAATAATACAAATTAATTTCCCCCAAATTGTCTAACAGTTTCAGTTGTTCAAGTTGTGCTTTTTTTTCCTCATACTCTTGAGCTGGGGGGCTGACAGCTACCCCTTTACGCATCCGATGCCAACTCATATTCATTGTTTTCAATATTCTCTGAACAGTTTTAACACTTGTTTCAATTCCCCATTCTTCTTTGATTTTAGCCACCACTTTTTTTAATTGCCTCGGTTCTTCTTCAGTCCAGGCTTTAATTTTTTCTTTTTGTTCGAGACTAAAGGTTTGCTTACGACCTCTTCCAGACTTATTATATAGTCCGACCATTCCCTCGGAATCCCAATTTTTAATCCAATTGTAGATAGTTCTATAACTAACATCAAAGATTTCCATAAGTTCTTTAACTTTTTTATGTTCTCGATCTCGCAAAAGTAAACAATGTGCTCTTTGACGAACTTGATGATGGCGACTTTGATGATAAATTCGTAAGAGCAATTTTGCAGAAAGCTCATTTATTTCGCGCATTAAAATCCTTCTTAATTTCTCCTAATTTATCGTCATATTATGTCAAATATATCTGGCCGGGGATGAGCATGAAAACCGACTCCCCGTTAGTTTGACAAAAATCTGCTACATGTACGAGTAGCTATATCTAGTATAACAAGTTTTCTCGATTTTGTGCAATTAATTTTGTCCAACTACTTAACAGGTTAAATAAACCATGAGGCGGCAACTATGGAGTGTTGGCGCTGTCCCTTCCCCTCAAACTCTCTGGCAGTTTGAGGGGTTACTGTTGCTGGCTGGCGTGAGCCCCCATCCAACCCCTTGACCACGTTCCCAGGCGGTCCCCAGGGAACGAGGGCAGGTCACAGCGAGCAATCAGACAGGTACGTGGTAATATATAACTCAAGTTGCCACCTATAAAAAATTCTACGTCCCAGACAGCCATTTTTGGTAACTTTATCCGCAAAAATGCCATTTTGGGGTAAATCACAAGGCAAGGCAAATTTTGGCTAATTTGGGTTTTGAGGTTCTATAGGTAGCAACTTAGGTTATATAAAATCACATAGATATCAAGAAGTCGAGTATTTGTTATAATTGTCTAAAATTAAGGGGATATGATTTCTGGTATTTACAGCCTCGAAGAACTACAACAGACTATAGCGACCTACCCGGAAAATTGGCGTCCCCTGGTGCTGACTAATGGCTGTTTCGACCTGCTGCATGTCGGACACCTGCGCTACTTACAGGTTGCTAAAGCGCTGGGCCGATCGCTCGTTGTGGGCCTAAATAGCGATCGCACCGTCCGCCAGCTGAAGCAGCACCGGTCAGGAGAACCGCCGCGCCCGATCGTCCCGGAAATGCAGCGGGCGGAACTCCTGTGCGGACTAAAACCCGTGGATGCCGCGATCGTTTTTGACACCCTGACAGCGGTATCATTAATTGAAGCACTCAAACCTGATATCTATGCCAAAGGAGGGGACTATACCATTGAAACTTTACCAGAAGCACCGGCAGTTACAGCTGGCGGTTGCCGCCTGGAGTTGGTTAAGGTGGAAATTCCCACTTCTACCAGCGCTATTATTAACAAAATCTTAAATTTCAGATCAATTGAGTCGGTCAACAATTATTAATTTTATGAGTGACCAAGCTACCAGTTTAGCATCAAATCCTGACCTCGCACGTCTGGAAACCCAGTTAAGATCTGGTAAGGCAAAGACCCAGCTGCAATCGATTCCCCAACTGGCTGACGCAGGCGCAGATGGAACGCGCCTGTTGATGGAATTTTTGCGCGATCGCCTGCCCGACAGCCAGCCGACCCCCATTGATGGTAAAGTATACCAAACTCTGCTAGCAGCGTCCGACACCCAAGTCAAGGAGTTTCTGCAAGCTGATTTTCCTACTGGAGTCGTGCCCCTGGCGTCCGATCGCGACCTAGACTATACTCAGTTGCAGCAACTGCTGGCTAAACTTGACTGGCAAGCAGCAGATCGCCTGACCAACCAAAAGCTATGTGAATTAGCCGGGGCCAGGGCGGTGCAGAGAAAATGGCTGTATTTTACCGAAGTAGAAAGGTTTCCCATCACTGACTTACAAACTATCAATAGTCTGTGGTTAGTCTACTCTGAAGGCAAGTTTGGTTTTTCCGTGCAGCGAGAACTTTGGCTGTCGGTGGGTAAAAACTGGGACAATCTCTGGCCCAAGATTGGCTGGAAGTCCGATAATAATTGGACTAGATATCCCCAGGAATTTACCTGGGATATCACCGCACCCAGAGGACATTTACCTTTATCTAATCAACTGCGAGGCGTGCGGGTGATAGCTTCCCTCCTGACTCACCCCGCTTGGGATACTTAGTTATTGTCGGTGCATTACCCGCGATCGCGAAAAATCGCCAAGTCTGTCAAGTCTTCTTTAGTAGCCCTCTAAACCGGTTTCGCAGAAGTTACCGGGTTTGTTAATCTTTCCTTGAGATGCGCCCTCTGGAAAGCTAAAGGTTTTTGACTAAGCGAAAGCCAATGTGAGTTGTGCCAGTATCGGGAGCTTGAGACTCCCGCGCTGCTGGTCGATAGCGACTACAATAATTCTTGGCGCAGAGGTAAGAGCCACCTTTAATCACGTGCATTGCACCTTCAGTGGGTTTTTTCGGATCGAAACTCTCAGCCCGATCGGGTCCTAGGGGGTTGAGACTGTGACTTTTGCCATCGTGCCCCACCCGATACCAATCTGAGGTTAATTCCCAAACATTTCCCGTCATATCATAAAGTCCATAGCCATTGGGGGGAAAGGATTCCACCGGTGCAGGACCTAAATAGCCATCCTCTTTCCTGTTGAAGAATGGAAATAGACCTTGCCAGGTATTGGCTTTTTTAGCAGAATAACTATCTCCCCAACTGAATTCTTTATCTTTCAGCCCGCCCCGGGCGGCATTTTCCCATTGGGCTTCCGTAGGCAGAGATTTGCCCGCCCACTTGGCATAAGCAACCGCATCATCATAGGCTATGTGAACCACGGGATAGTTATCTTTGCCGACGATGCTGCTGTCTGGACCATAGGGATGTTGCCAGTTGGCACCAACCACCCAATGCCACCAGCTTAAATAAGCTATCTGTTGTATCCCTTCGGAGGGGGGCTGAAAGACGATCGAACCGGGTTGCAGTTGCTCGTCGGTTAGATCGGGAAATTCGGCTTTCGGCAGGGGGCGTTCGGCAATGGTTTTGTAGCCCGTAGCTTCCACAAATTGCCGGAATTCTGCGTTGGTGACTTCGTGGCGATCGATACAAAAACTATCCACCGTCACATCTCCCGCAGAACTTTCGGAGGGATAGTGAGTATCAGACCCGATGGTAAAAGTCCCTCCCGGAATGAAGACCATGCCTTCGGGACAAGAGGGATCTGAGGAGGCAGAAGAGAGCGGTGCCGCATTCCCAGGGGTAGAGAAACCCAGAAATAGCGATACCGCCAGATAAATCAGGGTAAATTTATGGATTAAATGGGAAACCAAAGTCATAATCCTCAATTGTTTTTGTAGTTTCAGGGGATGTCTAAATGGTATTCTTGCTGCTGGCATATAATAGCTACATATTCAAGCCTTTGGCGATTGAAAAACAGGGAAGAACCGGCCCGGACTTTATCCCCGCCATCCCGGAAGAGAACATTGCGGTGGAGGTTGTTGCCGCTGGGCATGGCAGTCCACTCATAGCCAATGATGGAGGTAAATTGGCCGGGGTCGTTATAGGCTTCAGCCGCATCTACTTCTGCTTCCCAGGCGGTGCGTAAATCCTCTTCGCTTAGGGGATATTACTTCGGGCATCTTTTCCTCAGCAAACGCCTCGACCATTTCTAGCGTAGTTTTGAGGATTATGTCAGGGGGCTCTTCGGTACCTGAGTTGCTAAACTATCAAATAAATACTCGTCAAATTAAACTAAAATTGTTATACTTGAAGAGTAAACATATTGCTGTACTTGACTTCTGGCATTTTTAATGCTTTACTGAAATTGAGGACAAAGTGAAAACTGAGGTAAAATTATCATGGCTTCAAAAGGACAACTCAAACTACTAACAGATTTTCTGAACATCCCAGATGTTAAAGTTACTCATTTCGTACAAGATACATCTCTAGGAAAAATCCTCTCCGTAGCGAGTTTAACTTCAGAAGTAGCCTGCCCTCATTGCGGTCAAATGAGTCAGAAAATTCACTCCTATTATTCACATCTAATTAAAGACTTGCCTATGAATGGTCAAAATGTTTATTTACAGGTAAATAAACGAAAAATGAAATGTGAAAATTGTTTAAAAATTTTTAGTGAGCCTTTGGATTTTTGTGAACCAAAACGCAACTATACTAAAAGACTTGCCGACGATATATTGAATCAGGTAAAACATAGTAATATTAAAAGTGTTGCCGAAAGAACCGGGGTAAGTGAGTCAGAAATTGAAACTATGTTAAAAGATTTAAAAAAAAGTTTGGTAGGTCAAAAACCTCAAGACTTAAAACGATTGGGGATTGATGAAATTAGCCTGATAAAAGGACAAGGTAATTATTGTGCGGTATTAGTAGATTTGGACAATAGTCAACTTCTAGCTTTAGTCCCCGATCGAACCCAAGAAGCCATTGAAAAAGTGTTGCTATCTTGGGGAATAGACGTGTTATCAGGCATAGAAGAGGTTAGCATTGATTTATGGCGTCCCTATAAAACTTTGGTAGAAAAATTAATGCCTCACGCCGAGGTAGTAGCTGATAGATTTCATGTAATGAACCAGGTTCAAGAAGAATTAGACAATGGTCGTAAGCAAACAAAAAAAGAAGTTAATAACATGGATGATAAGAAGAAAAAAACTGCAAAACTCAAGGTGCTTCATCACAGTAAATATGTCCTTCTTGCTAATTCCGATGATTTAAATGAAGCTCAAAAAAGCCAATTAGAAGAAGTCAATAAAGAATTCCCGAAGCTGCAAAAGATGCATGAATTAAAAGAAAATTTTAGGAAAGTATTTGAAGAGAGCATAAATTGGTTTGATGGCTTATTGAATTTAGCAGAATGGTTGAAACAATCAGCAGAATTATTTCCCAAAAGTCAAGGAACAATCCGTCGCTGGTTAGTGGAGATAACAGCAGATTTTGAGCAAAAAACAACTAATGGCATTGTTGAAGGTATTAACCAAAAAATTAAGTTAGTTAAACGGTGCGGATTTTGTTTTCGTAACATAGAAAATTTTGAGCTAAGATGTTTATTAGCTTTTCAAAATTAGCAATAGTTTAGCAACCCAAGTACCGAAGAGCCTGTCAGGGTCATCACTATTGACCCCTTCATGCCATCGGGCAACTGTCTCATCTTCCAGAATCTCAGGCGGTTCGCCGTTCAGGATTTGTTGAAACCCGTCTAAAAAGTCCGAGTGATCGGAAACCACGAGAAAGTCCAGGGGCCGTGACAGCTTTACCTGTTGTCCGGTTTCGTTTGTCACTTCTTCTCCTCGGGCAAAGCGGAAGGAATCTTCCGGGGTCAGGCGAGTCCCGGCAGCTCCCGCATCGAAGGAATAAATCGTATGCAGGGTGGGTATCGCCCCAGAACACCTGTTGGGGAAAGTCCCGTCCGCCTGCATAGGGGGGAGTAGCCGTAGCCCGATGTGGGTGTGACGGCTGTGCCGATGCGATCGTATTCTCCGGGCGGCAACTGTGCGGCCAGGGCGCTGCGGTCCAGGATGCCCCCGACCAGCAGTAACACGCACAATCCTGTTAGAAACAGTTTGCCGATGTCAGCATGTGAAAAGGTTCGATTCATGTTGATGAACTCCTGATTCTCTTCTTTTGAACCGCCAACCTGTCGGAGGCAGGTTCAACTTTTGTTGCGATCGCTTCGGTAATGCGATCGCACCACCAAGTCAAAGAAACCCTATTCTTCGCCAGGCTGTAGTATGCGACCCGCTGCCATCGAGTTGTTCTCCGCAATCAATTCATTGCTAATTTTTGTGCAATCCGATGCCGAAGCGATACCAAACTTCGACATCCTATCTCTAATGGTTAGCTGTTTAATTCAACTCTCACTTATCGAATAACCTCCTGAATGATTCGGTCCCAAAATTCTTCGTGACTTAAATTTTCAACAGGTTGGGCAGGCACCACCTGCGCCGGGGAGTACCAGATCGGGGAGGTATACACCCGTTCCTGCAAGGTCAGCGGAATATCCTTGCAAGCATCGGGATCTTCGCTACACCACTCGTCGCCGTAGAACGCCTTGTCGTAGTCCGTCCAACGAGGAGTTGGAATTTCCAGCACCCGTGCATAGTAAAATGCCCGTTGGGTCGGATCGAAGTCGGGGTCTGTCCAAACTTGTGCCAACTCAACTTCACCGATAGTATTCGTCCACTCGGCTGTGTCGGTGTTGACTGTACCCGTATCGTATGATGGGTTGGCACACCATGGGTTGACGATACTGCCCACTGGAGGCAGCTTGCCATCCACAATTTGGCGATCGTCTGACCAAACTACATCGTAGACCTTCTCCTGAGTGTTGCCGTCAGCATCCAGCCAGCCTTTGATGATTTGAATGCGATCGAGGTTTCCTCGAATGGGGTCTTTTAACGCTGCCACTAAGAAAGTCGGTGTTTTTCCTTCCGGCATCCTGGTCATATCGCTACCCATGGGAACCCCCTTGTCGTAACCCACTTCAGCCAGATCTAGGTCTAGATCCGAGTCGGTAAAGTCCCAACCACCAAAGAAGCGCACCACCATGCGCGGTCCGGTGGTGCCATACACTTCTCGCCGCTCCATCGCATCGAATAGAGCCTTACGGGTATTTTCAGTCGCCCAAACTCCCATATAGCCAGAGGCTCCATACTGCCATCCAAAACGACCAAGACCGGCTTGCTCTATTGCTCGTTCAGCACTGGGAGCTTCATTGGGAAACTTACCCATGTAGCTATTTTCTTCTACCGCCGACACGGCAATATGAGAATCTGTCGAACCCGCCAGACCAAATTTGAAGGGGTTAGCATCCAGACTTGCTTCCAGTTTCAGGCCATTTTTCAGAGCAGGACGAGCATACTCATGCTCAAACATGGCTTTGCGGGCTTCCGGGTCAGTGGGTTTGAAGAAGCTCATATCCAGGTTGCCTTCATCCCAACCTGCAACCTCAAAGTCAGCAAACTCATCATCAGGAGAGATCTCCGGATGAGTCTCACTGGTGCCTTTAACCTGCGTAACTTCATAGATGGGTTCCCAAAGCTGTCGCCGTTGGGCATAGTCCTCGGTTAAGGGATTACCATTATGATCGATTTCAGCAAACATGAGACCGTTGCTGAGATTGCCGTTGTGGGGAATGGCTAGGACATCCCCACCCGTTGCATCCTCATAGGCTTGCATCCAGTCCCAAAGGTCTTCTGGATTGGTGCTTTGATCTGTAGTGAAGGGGATGAGCTGCTTGGCTTTGTCCCCATTGTCTCGGTAGATGATATTGCGGTGCAAATTGTTGCCACCCAGCAGCGAGGTCCACTCATAACCAATCACAGCGGTAAAGTTGCCCGGATCGTTATAAGCTTCTGCGGCATCAATCATCTCCTGCCAGAAGGTTTGGAGCTCTTCTACAGAAGGAAACACGCATAAAGGCGCTATCCCTTGAGAAAATGCGGCAACAATTTCTGATAAAGCTTGAGTAGCCTCATCCCCACCCGCGACAATCATCTCATGCCAGGTATCGACCTGCTCTTGATCGGCACCACAATCTGTTGGAGGGGTGAACAAAAACTTTGAAAAACCCCCTATTCCGTCTGAGTGATCGGTCACCACCAAAAAATCTAAGGGATGAGATAACTTCACAGGTTGTCCCGCATCGGTCATGACTTCATTGCCCAGGGCAAACTCATAGGCATCCGCAGGTCCTAAACGAGTTCCAGCGGCTCCCGCATCAAAGGAATAAACGGTATGCAGGTGGGTGTCACCCCAAAAGACCTGTTCAGGTCGCTTCACATAGGGAGAGTAGCACTCAGCATTCGGGTCAAAGCGGCAATCTACTTCAGGCCGGGAGAGTGCCTTCCCAATCTCTTCGTATTCTCCGGGTGGCAACAAAGATACTGCTAAAGCACTGCTGGAGGGAAAGAGAATGTTCCCTATTGCCAAGCAAATACACAACCCTGTGAGAAACAGTTTGCAGATTTGCGAAAATGTTCGATTCATTTTCATTAACTCCTGTGGTAATTGTCTTTTGTCGAACTGTTGAACCCTGGACGAGATGTCCGCAGGTTCACTTTGGGTTGCGATCGCTTCGGTAATGCGATCGCACCTGACAAGGATCCATCCCAGTTTTGCTTCTTGGCTGCGGGGATCTGAACGTGCTGTTGCCAGCTATACTAGCCCAGAAACCCAGTTTTTCCACAAAACCGGGTTTCTTCATGCATTCCTGAGATGCTCTCGTGGCACCGCTGACACCGGCATATACAGGCCCCCTCGAGATCGGGGTGTGGTCAAAACCCGTTGGTAGGAGCCCGAACCCTAAAGGGCCCGGCTACATGAACAAAGCCAGGGGCTATATACAGGTATCACCAGATGTACTGGCTATCAACTACTTATGACCACACCCGGGAGATCGTGACTCGCAGTCGCCTCCCCGCCCAGGTCAGATCGCCTCCCCGCCCGGGTCGGATGGTCCCCCCGCCAGAGTCGGATGGTCTCCCCGCCAGAGTCGGATGGTCTCCCCGCCCGGGGCAAGCGAATGTTTTCGTCTTTTCGTCAAGCAAGTTTCGAGGGCTTGGCAGTGGCAAGAAACAGGTGATGTGCTAAAATGCATGTCGAGTGGGCGCAGGTTTGGCATCACCTAGCGCCGGTCACATTACCTTAGCATAACCGGCACCTAGAGAACCTCAAAACCAAAATTAGCCCAAAATGGCCAAAATGGCCTTGTGATTTACCCCAAAATGCGGAGAAATTTACGAAATTTACCAAAAATAGCTGTCGGGGACGTGAAAATTTGTTATAAGATAAGATAGAGTAAAGTAGGGTGTGGTCAAAACCCGTTGGTAGGAGCCCTCACCCTAAAGGGCCCGAACCCTAAAGGGCCCGGCTACATGAACAAAGCCCGCCTGCGCGGGCTATATACAGGTATCACCAGATGTACTGGCTATCAACGTGTGGTCAAAACCCGTTGGTAGGAGCCCTCACCCTAAAGGGCCCGGCTACATGAACAAAGCCCCAGCTCCGGGCCCCCTCGAGATCGGGGTGTGGTCAAAACCCGTTGGTAGGAGCCCTCACCCTAAAGGGCCCGGCTACATGAACAAAGCCCCAGCTCCGGGCCCCCTCGAGATCGGGGTGTGGTCAAAACCCGTTGGTAGGAGCCCTCACCCTAAAGGGCCCGGCTACATGAACAAAGCCCCAGCTCCGGGCCCCCTCGAGATCGGGGTGTGGTCAAAACCCGTTGGTAGGAGCCCTCACCCTAAAGGGCCCGGCTACATGAACAAAGCCCCAGCTCCCCGGGTAACGCCCCCTCCTCGCAGCGTAGGGTTCGTTACCCGGGGAGCTGGCAGGGGCTATATACAGGTATCACCAGATGTACTGGCTATCAACTACTTATGACCACACCCAGTGCGGAGTGGTGCTTGCCTCGGGGGGAATGTTAATATTAATTTTTGTTGGAGGGCGCTCACCTTGTCGTGTCGGGACCGAGATGCGATCGGGTGGGTGTTTCTGTGAGCGCCCACCTTGTCGTGAGCCTGCCCGGCAACGACATGGGTGGGCGCTCTGGAAACGAAAGCTCTGGAAATGAAAGTCTCTGGAAATGACTCTTAAGAAGGGGAACTGGGATGTATCCTCTAGCCTGTCCGTTGGCCAGAAAAATAACAGAAGCAGTGCCCCGGCATTGTATAAATGGAAAGGCAAATTGGTTGCTATATGTAAAAAAGTCAGATAGCAGTAAAAAGTGGGATGTGCTCACATAAGGCTAGTTGTGTAATTAGCGTAAGCAAAGGAAGATTAGGAAATATGGCAAATCTTAAATCAATTAGAGACAGAATAGGTTCGGTAAAGAACACGAAAAAAATCACGGAAGCGATGCGTTTGGTCGCAGCAGCAAAAGTGCGTCGGGCCCAGGAACAGGTAATAGCCACTCGCCCATTTGCAGACCGGTTGGCTCAGGTGCTGTATCGGCTTCAGAGTCGCCTGAAGTTTGAAGATGTGGACCTACCCCTACTGAAAAAGCGAGAAGTGAAAACGGTGGGACTGCTGGTGGTGTCGGGCGATCGGGGCCTGTGCGGAGCATACAATAATAACGCGATCAAGAGGGCAGAAAATCGGGCCAAGGAAATCAAGGCGGAAGGTCGCGATTATAAATATGTCCTGGTAGGTCGCAAAGCGATCCAATATTTCCAACGCCGGAATCAACCGATCGATGCAACGTACAGTGGCCTAGAACAGATACCGACAGCAGCGGAAGCATCGATGATTGCTGACGAACTGCTATCCTTGTTCCTGTCAGAAACAGTGGACAAGGTGGAGTTGATCTATAGCAAATTTGTATCTTTGATTAGCTCGCGACCGGTGGTGCAAACCCTGATGCCCTTGGACCCGCAAGGTTTGGAAGCTAAAGATGATGAAATATTCCGACTCACGACCAGTGGGGGTGATTTTAAGGTGACGCGGGAAAAGGTCACCCGTGCCACTCCCGAAAGTATGCCGCGTGAGATGATATTCGAGCAGGACCCGGTACAAATTCTGCAAGCTCTTTTACCACTGTACCTGAATAACCAGTTGTTGCGATCGCTCCAAGAATCAGCGGCAAGTGAGTTAGCGGCGCGGATGACGGCGATGAACAATGCCAGCGATAACGCCAGTGAGTTGATTAAAACCCTGACTTTGTCTTACAACAAAGCCCGACAAGCCGCAATTACCCAAGAAATTCTGGAAGTTGTGGGTGGTGCAGAAGCCCTGGGATAAAAACAGCATGGGTAAGGGGTAAATCAAATTTGGCCATGCCCGTGCGTGGCCGGGCCATAGGAGGCAGTTTCCAGGAGTTAAGGATTGCCACGCGAACGCATTGGTGTATAATAAACGTGTAGCATGAGAGCACTTGTGTTATGAAACGAACTATTGAGCTGCCCGAGGAGTTAGCTGACCTACTGGATAACTATCTCAAGTATCATGCGAGTGAGGAATTATGCCACTTGCTGAAGTCGGCAATACCGATCGAACCAGAATTTAAAGACCTTTCAAGATTGATAAGTAGTTAGACAAAAATAATTGCACATAGCCATGGGCGACATGCTCCGGATATGGAGACTAGCGCGAGAGAGTGTGTGAAATTAATTTTGTCCATGTACTTATCCTTAGCAGGACTGGTCAAGGAAGCGCCCGAAAAGCAAGTCCTAGGAGCAAATTAATTAAAATAAATAGGAAAAAACTGTATTAAATGTTGCAAATTGGCTGGAGAGGTGAGGCTAGAATGAGCGACATCATCACTAGCTATGTCAAAAATTGCTTGATATTTCCAAATTGCCAGCGGATGTTTGCCAGCTGGACAATGGCTTAACTGTTATTCATCAAGAAATTCCAGCAAGTCCAGTTGCTGTGGTAGATGTATGGGTACGGGCGGGTGCGGCAGAAGACCCCCTTGAGGCCCCGGGGATGGCTCACTTCCTAGAACATATGATATTTAAAGGCAGCGACCGCGTGGGCCCGGGTATGTTCGATCGGGCGATCGAAGGTCAGGGAGGAGTCAGTAATGCTGTAACTAGCCATGACTTTGCCCATTATTTTATTATCACGGCGGTAGAGCACTTAGAAGAAACTCTCCCTTATCTGGCGGAGTTGCTGCTGCATCCTGCGATCCCCTCCGACGAGTTTGTCCGGGAACGAGAAGTGGTGATGGAAGAAATTCGCCAATCGAAAGACGACCCCGACTGGTTGGGTTTCCAAGCTTTGATGGAGACGGTCTATCCACAGCATCCCTACGGCAGGCCAGTACTGGGTACCCAGGTGCAGTTGATGCAACAGACTCCCGCACAGATGCACCTTTTCCACCAGCGTTATTATCAACCGGAAAATATGACTGTGGTGGTGGTCGGAGGCATATCTCAGGATAAGGCTAAAGAATTGGTCAGCCAAAATTTCCAGGATTTTCGTCCCCGATCGCAGAACACAATTGCAGACCGCCTCTACAGATTAGCATCATCAACACCTGCAATGAGAGAAATAGATCGTCGGTCCCTGAGTTTGCCCCGGTTGGAACAGGCCCGTCTGATGATGGCCTGGGCGGGACCGGGTGTGGAACAATTGCGGGATGCCCACGGTTTAGACTTGCTGTCGGTGCTGTTAGCGGCGGGTCGGTCTTCCCGGTTAGTGCGCCAATTGCGGGAAGAGTCCGAATTGGTGCAAGAGATATTAAGTGACTTTTCCCTGCAACGGGACTCCAGTCTCTTTACGATTACCGCCTGGTTAGAACCGCAATATCTTGAACATGTAGAAAAACTGATTTGCGAAGCGATTGGAGAGTTACAAAATACACCAGTGTCAGAGTGGGAAATATCCCGCTGCAAGAGGCAACTGTGCAATGACTATGCCTTTTCTACGGAAACCCCCGGACAATTGGCTGGTCTTTATGGATACTACAACACTATTGCCTCCGCCGAACAATCAGTCACTTATCCCGCAAGTATCCAAGCATTGCAAGCAGAAGATTTACAGCGTTTGGCGAACTCATATCTCTCGGTTGACAAATATGCGGTCACTACCCTCAGACCGCTGTGGTAAAATCGTCAAGCGTAGGACGGGCGTCTCGCCTGTCCGGGCGCGACAGGTAATTCAGCTGCAAGGCGCGGCACTCGGTTGGGTGTGGTAAAATCGTCAAGCGTAGGACGTGATTGTCGCCGGTAGGACAGGTAATTAGACAGTTAAGTAAAAAATACTCCAGATATAGCATTTTTCAATATGGTGAGGTACAGCGCTTATATCCCCCTAAATCCCCCTAAATCCCCCTTTGAAAGGGGGACTTTGAATTGGCCCCCCTTCCAAAGGGGGGTTAGGGGGGATGGGGTTGGGGGGATTTTTCTGTACCTCACAAAGGATGAAAACCGCTATAAGTATCTGATATCAAGTCCCGATGATTAACCATAAGAAAAAAGAACTCTGGGTAGGTTGGGTAGAGCGCCAGCGAAACCCAACTTGGCGCGGCACTCGGTTGGGTATGGTAAAATCGTCAAGCGTAGGACGTGATTATCGCCGGTAGGACAGGTAATTAGACGGTTAAGTAAAAAATACTCCAGATAAGTATCTGATATCAAGTCCCGATGATTAACCATAAGAAAAAAGAACTCTGCGTAGGCGCGGCACTCGGTTTGGTTTCGTGCCTCTACCCAACCTACGGGGGATATAATTTTTATTATGGGCATTTAACGGGACATGATATGAACATGCTCGACTGTTGGGTTTTCTTGGGAAACTAATAGAGTTGCTATAAAGTATTAAGGAAATTAGTGTGAAATTAAATGTGAAGCCGCGTCAAAGCTACCAAACTCATCGTACAGTTCTGGAGAATGGCATAGTAATATTAGTAGTGGAAAACCCAGCCGCTGATATCATTGCTAGTCGGATTTTTATGCGATCGGGCAGTCGCCGGGAACAAAAAGCAGGACTAGCACATTTGGTCGCGTCAGTCATGACTAAAGGTACAGATAAGCTATCTTCTCTGGAAATTGCCGAAAAGGTAGAATCGGTGGGTGCGAGTGTGGGGGCAGATGCCGCAGCAGATTATTTTTTGGTGAGTCTGAAGACGGTATCGGCAGATTTTGCGGAAATTTTGGCGTTGGTAGGAGAAATATTGCGATCGCCGAGTTTTCCGGAAGGGGAAGTGGAACTGGAGAAACGCATCACCATGCAAGGGATTCGTTCTCAGCAAGAACAACCTTTTGCGGTGGCCTTTAAGGCCCTGCGGGAAGCGATGTACCAGCAGCATCCCTATGGCAGGTCGCCACTGGGAACGGAAGAAAGCGTATCAAGTATAAAGCGCCAGGATATGCAAGAGTTTCACTCAACATACTTCCGCCCAGATAATATGGTAATTAGTATCTCAGGGCGAATTGATCCTAGTGATGCGATCGCCCTAGTAAAGGATGTCTTTGGAGATTGGCAGGCACCGGACATGCCGATACCGGAAGCCAGCCAGATTACCATTACAGGAGAACCTCACCAGATCGTTACGGCCCAAGAAACTCAACAATCTGTGATTATGATAGGCTATTTAGCAGCTTCAGTTCACAGTCAGGACTACGCCCACCTGAAATTGCTGAATACCTACTTGGGAAATGGACTTTCCAGCCGCTTATTTGTAGAATTGCGGGAAAAGCGAGGATTAGCTTACGATGTTTCGGCCATGTACCCCACCCGCCAGGAAACTGCTAATTTTGTGGTTTATATGGGCACGGCACCGAGAAATACCGCGATCGCGAAAGAAGGTTTACAATCGGAAGTGGAACGTCTGCGGAATGTCCAACTAACTCCGGAGGAATTGCAAGCTTGCAAGAACAAGCTGCTGGGACAGTACGCTTTAGGGAAACAGACAAATTCCCAGATCTCCCAAGTTCTCGGTTGGTACGAAACTATGGGGTTAGGAGTGGAATTTGACGTTCAGTTTCAGGAAGATATTGCTAGTGTAACTTCTGAAGCGGCCCAAGCAGTGGCGAATCGCTATTTTACAGCCCCTTATATATCCTTAGTGGGACCGGGAGATGTGGTAGATTTTTGCTAGAGATCGGCACCATCCGATCGCCCGATCGATTGCTGGCTGGGGGTGACTGCCGGTGGCTAGCCGTGTCAAGAACCGGTGGCTAGCGATGTGAAGAAGCAGTGTTTAACGTTTGTTCTTCCCTCTACTGGCAGCCAGAAAGCGGCGGCGCAGTCCCTTGGTGGGAATGGCATGCCGACTACCGGTGTCAAGATTATGTTAAATTTTATTAAGAAACAAGTGCGTCTTCCAGAAATGATGAGAGAATAACGACGGGTTAACTGGACGCTAGCCAAGTGGTGAAGGTACTGTAATAGAGACCGTTGTTGTCCTTCCCAGCTGTCCCCGCCAGCTAGTGCCCGGTTTGAGGGATTTTATGATAAGTTAGCCGGGGTTACATACTAGCAAGCAGTCAGGAGTTGTGCAACTGGGGAGTGTAAAGAAAATCATTACAAGACTGGGGTAAAGGCGGCGATCGTCCCCTCACAAAAAATTACGAAAATGATTTAGGTTCGCTATAGCGATAATTTATAAGTAAACCAGAGAAAAGGGAAAAAAATGACAGAGCTTGATGTGGAAATCAGAATCCCAGAACCAGAAGAGGTTCGCAACTTGGTCATCCAGGAAGAATTCGTTTGGTTAAGGGAAAAGGGAACGGAACGCAAGGTGAGATTACACGACTATGCCCAAATGTATGGGATTCCACATCTGTACGAACATATAATGGAAAAGTTGCAGGAGAAATCCCATACCGTGCTGTCTTCTGTACTGAGAGATAGAGTAACCCAAGCTGGCGGCGCGATGGAAGACCTGGTAGTGCTAGAAGTTGGGGCAGGAAGTGGTATGGTAGGTAAAGCTCTAGCGGATATGGGGGTAAAATATATCACGGGAATTGATATTATTCCGGAAGCGGCGGAAGCGGTAAAACGGGAATGTCCAGGAGTTTACGAGAATTACTATGTTGAAGACCTGACTAATTTAAGCGAAACGGCAGGGGAGGCCCTCAGCAGCCGAGGGTTAAATTGTATCGTTTGTGGATCCGCTCTCGGGTTTAATCACATACCTACCCGAGGCTGGGCGACAGCATTTAATGCGATCGCACCGAATGGCTGGATTGCCTTCAATGTACAGAAAGAACGGTGGGAGGACAAAGGTTCGGATTCCTTTGCGACATGGCATCCTTGGGTAGCGGAAACGGACATTTTTGAGATTGTTCATTCCCATGACTATCAGCATCGATTTTACATAGACGGACGCTCCCTAGAATATGTAGCTATCATTGGCACGAAGCGAGCCAACATACCGGAAAGCTGACTGAAGAGAAGGCTCACTGAAATCGCAGAATCAGGATAATTGGCGGCCAAGGGTTTCCCCTTGGCGAGGGATTTTTTTGATTTATGGAGGAGACCATGCCCAAGGAAAAAAAAGAAATTTACAGTAACAGCTGCATTACTCCCATATATCAAAATGCTGTTTATTTTTTTGAGAGTACGGAACAGGTGATAAAATATCACCAAGATGAAGCGTGTTTAGGGCGATATGGAAGGTATGATAATCCGAATTGGTTAGAATTTGAAAGCAAAATGGCGGCACTAGATAATTATGATGATGCGCTGCTGTTTTCCTCGGGTATGAATGCGATAATTACAACTGTATGCAGTTTTATTGAGCAGAAAGATCGGTTAATCTACACGGGCAAATGTTATAGAAATATTAGAAAGTTTTTTGATAATGTTTTGCCGAAGTGGGGAGTAGAAACCATACCAATAGATCCAATGAGGATCGATGAGTTTCACGAACAAATTGAAAATGAATGTCAAAAGAAGGCAAAAATTTTCTTTGTGGAAATGCCGTCAAATCCCCATTTATATTTAGTCGATTTAGCTCGACTAAAAAGTCAGATCGGCACTGAAACTTTACTGATTGTGGATAGCACATTATCGACGCCGTATAACTTTCAACCCCAAAGGTTTGGAGCAGATTTAACCATTCATAGTTGCAGCAAGTATATAGGAGGTCATGGAGATCTTTTGGCGGGGACCGTAGCGGGTTCGCGAGAATTAATCGAAAAAGTTAGGAATTACCGAAATATTATGGGAGGGATTGCGGATCCTCATTGTGCTTTTCTGTTAAACAGAAGTTTGGATAGCCTGGAAATTAGAATGAGACATTTCAATGAGGCTGGGATGAAAATCGCTAAATATCTGCAAGATCAGCCTCGGGTGAAAAAAGTTTTTTATAATGGTCTTGAAAGTCATCCTCACTCATTTCTAGCCAAAAAATATTTAATGGGATATGGAGGAGTGGTAACCTTTGAACTAGATGCAGATCTAGAAGTAACGTCAGAATTTGTGGAGGCTCTACAAGTTCCTTTTATGGGAAGCAACTTTGGTTCGAGTCATGCTATGGTTGAACAATGTAGTGTGTTTACTTACTATAACCTATCCCCCACTGAAAAACAAGAGATAGGAATTAATAACAGCTTGGTCAGGCTGAGTATAGGTTATGAAGAGAGCGATCTATTGATCGAAGATCTAGACCAAGCATTGAAAACAATCGATGTGTCGGGGTAAAATTGAAAGAAATCGGAAGTGTAACGTCGGCTCCATGGTTTCATCCGCCAGATGTCGGTCCTCATACATGTGACGCGATCGCCTAACCCAGAAGGGCGATCGCGCTTCTAAGGAGCGAGGAGAAATTACCAGCACTTGACAAGCTCCCAAAACGCAAAAACCTTTACCTAGTCTGATTTACAGCTTTCTGATGCTAGCCTTAGGGAGCTCATATATCCGATATCATATGTTGAAGAAAATGGGATAATATAAAGAAACCAAAAACATGACAAATGCCAGCGGGAGAATCCGCTTACGACATCTACTTTTCCTCTTATGCGTCCTTATCCCACCTGAATGACCCGAACTTGGCTAAAGTTCTGTCCGATATTTGCGACCATATGGAGGAAAGAGCAATTTTTGTCGGTGATTTTCTCGGTCGCTATTCCTATGAATGGCCCTGCTACTGGGAGTCCTCCCAGGAAAATGGGTCAACCCAAAATATGTACTCGATGTCTTATATCTATGGTCCCGACGCTGCCAAAGATGAGGTGGAGCGGTTTCCCATTCGCTACTGGGGTGGCGAAGAGTTAGACCGGTTCGTACACAAGACAGTTGCTAGCAAAGGAGTGCATGTTTACCGCCGACGGCTGTGCGATCGCTCCATTTTGGTAGGTCGTCATATGGACACTCGCGAATACAATCCCGACGCGCCTCCCATCCGCGCTGCTGTCAACTCTTTGCACGAAACCAATTGCCGCACGGACTTGTCTCAGCTAATTTTCGAGTACAAACCCCATGAGACTACCCTGCACTTGAACCGATTTTTCTACACCCTGCAAGATGCTTGGAATGCCTTAGTGTATGCTTGCATGGATGCCCTGGCTGATTGGCGGAACCCCCAAAAGTTGGTAGCGGAACCCCTGGTTAGTTATCAACCAGTGGTGCAGCAAGCTATTCGCAGGATTCGCCATGCGGTGGAACAAGCACCAGAGTTCCACATCGATGACCCGCGAGCCAATTTAATCGAACCACAACTGGCATTTTTACTAAGGGATCTAGAGTGGAACCTCCAACAAGGATTGGGAGCTGCTCACTCAATTTTGGGTGTCTACGAGTTCCACAAGGTTGAATAGTCAGTCAGTTGTCAGTTGTCAATTATTCTGACTACTAATACCGTTTTATCAAAGATGCGATCGACTTAAGAAAAACTTGCATCATCCCTTAGGATCGATCGTCAGAGGCTCTTGGGGTAAAATTTTTTCGATACCGCCAACCGCGATTAACGAGAAATTATCAAGAGAAAATCTTGATTAGTGCTTGGGTTTGTCAATGCGCTTGAGATTAGATGGGTAACTTCTCTCCAGAGGTCCGTCCCCATACGGGTTAGGCGATCGCCTAACCCGGAAGAGCGATCGCCTCTTCACAACACCGATGTACTCGCCGTATCCTTTGTCGCACATCCCACAGTCCCCACAAACTCTTCATCCCAAAAAACCTTCTGCAAATTCCCGGGTATGGACCTATCGATAACGATCGTTTGCTGCTTTAACACTTTCCCTGCCATCCCGCCAGAAATATCTGCCAATGTCAAGTACCCCACTTTACGAAAATTTGTAACATACTAAGTAATACGTAATTTATCTGTTAGATTACTATTGCAATACGTTTGTAATCCGTATTGACTTCTGACAATTTAGTAAACAGGACGTATATCTATTTATAGGGCGATCTAATTATTATATTATCACCCATGTCAAGTGATACTGTTGCGTCAGGAAAACCACAAACCTCAGAAAAATCGGTACCAAACTTTTGGTAGCATGTCCAAAAGAGCAATTACCCTTGATAAGAATCAATCGCAAGTCAGGTTGAAATTGTTTAATAGCAGCAATTTCGGTAACGATCGTAGATAAATTGCGATCGTGCAAAGTAAAAGGTTGAGACTTATCGGTAATCAAAGAACCCCCGATTTTCACAATTGCCAGAGTCGTTCCTATAAGCGTTCGTAGTAATCACGAAGAGCGATTATCTCCCCCTAGACGAACTAACAATACCAGACCATTGCACTTTTTTGATATCTTTACGGCGGTAGGAAAAGAAATGTTCGGGTTCTTGGTAAGTGCAATGAGGGGCGATCGCCACCTGACTCCCCTGCACGCCCAACTGTTGCAACTGGATAGCATTCACGCGGGGAACATCCAAACGTACTCGTCCCGGTTCCGGATCCGGAAACAAAGGAGAATCGGGCAAAGCGAACAAATACTCTAAAATAGCATTATCATCCCCATTAGGGGCGATCGTAGCCCCCACCTGGGCAGCAACCTCCACAGAAACCTGGTAGACAGGGCCCGAGATCGCAGGCCCGATGGCAAAGCACAAATCTGACAATTGACTACCTCGTGCAAGCATTCGGGCGATCGCCCGTGATATAATTTCAGCAGCAGTACCGCGCCAACCCGCATGGACCGCCGCCACCTGACCAGTATGAGCATCAGCGATCAGCACGGGAACGCAATCAGCAGAACAAACCCATACAGATTGATTGTGAGTTGCCGTCATTACTCCATCCGCCTCTGGTAAAGACTGGTTGGTAAATTCAGCAGGGGTAACTACTACATTACCATGTACCTGTTTCGCCTGATAGACAGCAGCAGTAGGTTGCAACACCTCCACCAACTCCACCGGGGGACGCGGAAAAAACTGCCTGGTAAAAAAACCGTGGGACCAGGGTGATAAAAGACTGCAAGTCAGGTAAGATAATCCCGACCCAGTCTGCCAATGCCAACTATTCATCAGCAATTCAAAATTCAAAATTATGGCATTAGAAAAGAAATTTAAGGGCGTAGCGCCATGCTAATCTAAGACAGAATTATTTCGGTGAGTAATGGTGAGAATCGATCGCGATCTGTTAAAAAACGCCCTCAAGCAAGAGTCAACATGCCCATTTCCCTTTGTGCTCCACATTTATGATACAGTTAGTTCGACTAACAGCGTTCTGTGGGAGCTAATTGACCGAGGATCAACAGAAGGAACAGTCGTCATCGCCGCCCAGCAAACCGCAGGTCGGGGACAGCGCGGACACCAATGGCGATCGCCTCTCGGTGGATTATACCTCTCCCTAGCACTCACCCCCAAGATGGGCGCCCAGAATGCCCTACTGCTAACAATTAGCAGTGCCTGGGGCATAGCCACAACCTTGCGCGAACTTCCTGGTAGTTCTTCTCCAGATCAACCCAGAATTCCCGTGCAACTGAAGTGGCCCAACGATCTGATCCTCAAAGAGCGCAAACTAGGCGGCATACTCACCGAAACCCGCGTCCAGAGGGGTAAAATTGTCAAAGCCGTAGTCGGGGTGGGGATAAACTGGGAAAATCCCGTACCGGAAATCGGTATCAACCTCAAAAGCTTCCTGGCCTCAGACCCACGGCCACTCGTAACATCCCTAGAAAAGCTAGCAGCTATGACCTTGCAAGGAATAGTCTGGGGATACCAGCAGGCCCAACTGCAACCCATGGGGAATTTGTTGTCATCTTACCAACAACTGTTCGCCAGCATGGCCCGTCCAGTCCTGGTAGATGGCCATCCGGGCCTGGTCACGGGAATTTCTGCTTGCGGAAAGCTGCGGGTTCGCCTCAACCCCACTTCTGGGGCACCAGGGTCAGAAATAACCATCGAACCTGGTAAAATCAGTCTCGGTTACGATCCGCCCCGTTCGTAGTAAGCACTTCGATATCTCCGGAGATCGCTAAAAGCACTACTCCGGAAACATCAAAGCGTGCTTCCGGGCCCAGTTCGTAGTAAGCCATTGGGAGGCTCTGCCTGCCGCTCTCAAATCCCCTCGTTCCCCTCGTTCCCTGTCTCCGGCAGGGAACGCCCCTTTGAGGCTCTGCCTCTTTGCTCTTACGGTTGAATATTTTTCCCTGTCTCCGGCAGGGAACGCCCATTGGGAGGCTCTGCCTCTTTGCTCTTACGGTTGAATATTTTCTGGTGCAAAAACTGGAGGCCAGATTTGGTTAATGGGCAATTCCCAACCGGGCAAGAATTCGGGTATAGTTAAGATATCATCATCTTTGAGCAGAATAGGTTCGGCAGTAGGACGATAAACAGTTACGGTCAAATTTTTGGGGTCTACAAATATGCCAACTTGCGTCCCCAATTCGATAAATCTCTGGATTTTCTGTAATATTGGTCTAACATTATCTGTAGAAGACCTAACTTCAAACATCAAGTCTGGTACAATTTCCGCAAAACTCCTAGGAGATTGACGCATTTTCTCAGCGGGGACAAAAGAGACATCAGGTCCGCGCAAGTTGCCATCGGGCAGTCTGAAGCCAGCAGAAGAACCAGTGACTCGTCCCAACTTGCGGGGAAGTATCCAGATATTGAGAAAAGTGATTAATCGAGCGATGATTTCTTCAGAAAGATAATCTGAAAGTCCCATAATGATAATTTTACCATCGACTAATTCCATCTTGTAATCAAGATGGGCATCAGCCAATTGGGTTTGGAGTTGTTCTAGGTCGGCAATGGTTAGGGACATGAATGCGAGCGCCCGATCTATTTTGTACAATTACGATTGTATCATATCGCCATTTCCCATTCGCTATTCATTAACCTAAAGATATCCATGTTCTGCCAGAAAACTGGGTGTAATCTCAGCTGTAGAGGGTACAGGAGGGTACTGGCCAGACCGCAGGAATTTTTCCACATATTTGCCCAGGATATCCCCTTCCAGATTCACCCAACTGCCCAGGCCCAGGTCACGCAGGTTAGTTTCGGCAAAAGTATGGGGAATGACCGCAATTTTGAACCAAGTGCCAGTGGAATTGCACTCGGCCACCGTCAGACTCACGCCGTTGATAGCGATACTGCCTTTGGAGACAATGTAGCGAGAAACCTCCGCTGCAGTTGCCGTAAAACTCATCTCCCAGGATGTAGCAGTGGATACCGACTCCTGTAAGCAACCGGTTCCGTCCACATGACCTGTGACAAAATGTCCCCCCAGCTTACTACCCACTCGCAAAGAAGTTTCCAGATTGACGCGACCCTGCGCAAGCAGCTGGCGTCCCAGAGTGGTACGGCGGAGGGTTTCGGGTGAGACAGCAACCACGAAGCTGGCAGGAAGAATCTTTTCCACGGTCAGGCACACACCATCTACTGCTACACTGTCACCTAGGGCCAAGTCTTGCAAGATCGAGTGCGACTCGGACTCGATCTGTAGCTGGTTTTCCCCGAAAGGCTTCAGGGTGCCTCTTGCTTGAACTAATCCAGTAAACACGATCGATGATTTTTTAACAGAGATTTGAGATTTCCCGCTGGGAAATAAGGTTACACTACAAAATACACCTAATATGACCCGACGATCTAGTCGATGGCGATCGCACGATACAATAGCAGCGCATCAGAGCAAAAGGATGATGGTTGTGTTAGAACCAAAGTTAGAACCGCCAGGTCCAACCGCTAGCCGCCACCGGGCTTCGTTTCCGGAGACACCCACGACAGGGTGGGTGAAGAGGAAACGATCGGGAAATCTCATGGCTGCACGCTCCGGGAACCCTACGCTACGCAGTGCGCGATCGGCGGCATCCCTTGGGCAGTGCTTAAGGCGCTCCCAAGGGATGCCGAAAGTGAGATCGGAAAGTCATCGGGATGGGATGAAGCATAAAAGTATGACAAATATAGTGAAAATTACTCTAAGGCTGTACCCACTCTTGTTGGAGGGTGATAGCAGCCCAGACAGCCAGTTAAGTACAGGAGAGCTGCCGGAGAAATCCCCCCACCCGCAACCCGATCGGGTACATTAGCTGATTAGGTGGAGATCGTATGCTCCCAATTTTATAAAGCGATGAAACAGTTAAGATCCCCCCAACACCCCCTTATGGGGGTGTTGGGGGGATCTGCAACAGGATTATGAGATACTTAAGGAGTTACTAATTGTATCATCATTAAGTTAAAATAGTCTAACAACTTGGCTTTTACCCGGTTTCCACGTCAGAGAAAAAACGGTTCTAATGTATTTCCCTAGGATAGGGGAACATGTAAAACGGAGGATCTAGAGGCTCAGCCCATGATTGAGATGAAAGTCGCTGGAATAGCATTGGATGCGGGCACGCGCAGCCCGATCGTCCTGTTAAAAGATACCACGGACCGCAGGGCCTTGCCAATTTATATCGGTCAAGACCAGGCCAGGGCAATTATAAATGCGCTGGAAAGGCAAAGTCCCCCGCGACCTTTGACTCACGACCTGATGGTCAATATTATGTCAGCCTGGGACATGGCCCTAGATCGGGTGATCGTTCACTCCCTCCAGGACAACACATTCTATGCTGTCCTGACGGTGCGCCAAGGTGATGAGAAAAAAGATATCGATGCCCGTCCTAGTGATGCGATCGCCCTGGCGATCCGCACGGGAACGCCCATCTGGGTGATGGAAGAAGTGATTGCCTCAGCCTCAATTCCGGTCGATCAAGACGCAGACGAAGCGGAACGCAAAGCTTTCCGGGATTTTGTCTCCAACCTCCGACCAGAGGATTTTATCGAGAGAGGACGCAAGATAAATTGAATTGTGAATGGGAAATTGCTTGGCTCTCCTGGGTTTTTGGTGTAAATTGTATTTTGTGATCCAATTTTGACAAAGGAAAAAGGCTGAAAGACTTGATTTTACGTACCGATAAGTTTTACTTATCGGTAAAAACCCAGAAGACCCAATTGCTTCTTGAGAATGGAAATGAAGAAATAAATCTACCGTTCTCAAATCTCAAATCTCAAATCTCAAATCTCAAAGTCAATAGTTTTTAATTGATAACTATTGACTATTGACTTTTAAGGTTATGCAATATCGACGTTTTGGGAAAACAAATCTACGTTTGTCAGTGTTTTCCCTCGGAACGATGCGATCTCTAGCATCTTTGGAAAATCTGCGATCGACTGTAGAACGCGCTATATCCTTAGGGATTAATCATCTAGAAACGGCCAGAGGATACGGGAAAAGCGAGCAATATCTGGGTGCTGTCTTGGATACTCTTAAACCGAAACAGCAACTATACATCACTACTAAGCTGCCGCCAACTGCTGAGGCTGCTAAAATGGAGCGGTGGATTGATGATTCTCTGGAACGCTTGCAGGTTAATTATATCGATTGTCTGGCGATTCATGGCTTAAATACTTGGGAACATTTGAGCTGGATCGAATCGCCGACTGGCTGTATGCAAGCTGTGAAAAGGGCGATCGCATCTGGAAAGGTACGACATGTGGGCTTTTCTACTCACGCCCCCCTTGAGGTGATAATGGCGGCAATTAATACAGATTTATTTGCCTTTGTCAATCTGCATTATTACTTATTTTTTCAGCGAAATGCTCGGGCAGTGAAATTAGCCCGGGAAAAGGATATGGGCATCTTCATTATTTCACCAGCAGATAAAGGAGGTCTGCTCTACAATCCGCCCCCTAGGTTACAACAGCTATGCTATCCCTTTTCACCCCTGGAATTGAATTACCGCTTTTTGTTGGGCGATCGGGGCATAACCACCCTCAGCGTCGGTCCCGCTACCCCAGAGGAACTCACTGCACCTCCGCAAGAAGAGTTAACAACAGATGAAATAGCAGTTTTAGAGGGTTTAGAAAAGCAGCTAGTGACAGCATTGGGCCCAAGCAAGTGCTCTCAATGCTATGGCTGTTTACCTTGTCCAGAAAAGATCAACATTCCCGAAGTATTGCGGCTGCGGAATTTAGCAGTTGCCTACGACATGAACGAGTATGGAAAATATAGATATGGAATGTTTGAAAATGCAGGTCATTGGTTTCCGGGCAGGAAAGGCAACCGGTGCACTAGCTGCGGGGACTGTCTACCCCGATGTCCAGAACAGCTAGATATCCCCACCCTGCTGTTCGACACCCATCAGCGTCTGAAGGGAACTTCTGGGCGTCGGCTGTGGGAAGAAGATGGTTAAGCGGTAGAGAATGGTTCATTGAGAATGGTTCATTGAGAATGGTAACGAGAGGGAAGCCCACGTGCGGGCTTCCCTCTCATGCCCAGATTATCGAAGCATTTGGCAATGTCCAAAGGCTAGCTTGAGGATTTCCAAATTATGCAGCAAATTCCCATGACTTACCATCACTCCTTTTGGCTTCCCTGTAGGACCGGAAGTATACTGGATAAAGGCCAGGGTATCTGGGCTTACTTCCACCACCTGGCAATCCGATCGCGCACTGCGTAGCGTAGGGTTCCCGGAGCGTGCAGCCATAGCTAAGTGGCTGGGTATTCGAGGCAATCCCTTTCAATCCTGCTAATTCGGGATTTTCCCCAAAGTGACTCCCGATTCCGCTCGACTCTGATGCAGTTGTCAGGGTTGGCAAGCGCGTCCAATCACTACTTGTGACCCACTACCAACCCATCTAATGCGAGTATAACTATATGTGCTTAAGCAATGGTAGCCCGACCGCTCAAGTAGTCCTGTAACTGCCGATTGTGGTCATGAGATAGCTTACCCTCTGGCAGTGATGTCAGCTCAAAAGCCTGAACTGCACTAATTTCCAGAGTATCCCGAACTTGCATTTTACCGATCACTTCCGCTTCCACCGTTATACAAATAGAATGGATTCTAGGGTCGCGGTCTGGTGCTGAATAAACACCCAGCAACTGGCTAATTTTGACAACTTCCAGACCCGTCTCCTCAGCTAACTCTCGCCGCACCGTCGTAGGAATATCCTCCCCCCAGTCCACCAAGCCTCCGGGTAGTCCCCACAGACCATTGTCACGACGCCGGACCAGTACTATCCGACCATCAGCCAATCTGGGGATGATGGTAGCACCAGTGACCGGGTGACGGAAGATCACGCCCAAGACTGTTTGTACGAACTGCCATGACCGACGCATAAGTGATTTGTTAGTTGTGAGAGGCCATCAAGCCCGGAAAAATCGCAAAATATTTTTAATCTTAGCATGAATCGCCCCCACAGGAGGTCGAAACTTGAGTTATACTAAGAAAATTACCCATCGTAACATGCCGATTTTTCGGTCGAAACCGGGAGTCACCCGGTTGTGTCGCATCCTGCGCACAACATAGGTGATTCCGGAAACGAAAGTCCGCAGGCCGATCGGGCACGGTGTACTGGCAACAGCATGCCCCCACCCGATAACTAGGCATTATTTTTGTTGTTAGTAATGAGGTGAACATGGCCAAGCGCCGCAACCCCAAGAAAGAAAAGGCGCAGCGTAATCTAGCATACGCCCGCAAATTTCGCAAACGGAAACAGACAGGTCGCTTCTCCAGACGACGGTTTGACAGGCAACCGACAGCAGAGGAAGACAATATGGAAAACGACTCCTCTGTAGCCATGTAAAGTACGGGATCTAACCTCCCGATACTGTGGCTAAGCGATCGCGCCCTGCTTGAATGGCTTTCCTGACCTGCTCGAAGCCAGTACCGCCGTAACTGTTACGCGCGGCCACGACTTGCCGGGGGGCGATCACCTGATAAATATCTGACTCAAAGGCCGGATGCAGGGCTTTCCATTCCTCCAAACTGAGATCCGGCAGCAGTTTACCGGCAGCAAGGCTAGTTTTCACGGCCTTACCTACGAGGTTGTAAGCTTCCCGGAAGGGAACGCCCCGCGCGGCCAAATAGTCAGCTACATCTGTGGCGTTAGAGAAGTCTGACGCCACAGCTTGTTCTAGGCGTTCGGTCCGAAATTCTATCCCCTCCCGCAGCAAGATCGTCATGGCTTGCAGACAGGCTTTCAGGGTTTTCACGCTGTCAAATAAGGCTTCCTTATCCTCTTGCAGGTCTTTGTTGTAGGCCATTGGCAGTCCCTTCATCAACACCAGCAGGGCCTGGAGATGACCGAAAACTCGACCCGTCTTACCCCGCACCAGTTCGGGTACGTCGGGGTTTTTCTTTTGGGGCATAATGCTGGATCCAGTAGCACAGCTGTCAGAGAGGGTGATAAAGCCAAATTCCCGTGACGCCCAGAGAATGATTTCCTCTGATAGACGACTCAGGTGGACCATAATCAAGCTGGCGCTACAACAGAATTCCACCGCAAAGTCCCGATCGCTCACTCCATCCAAACTGTTACCATAGACACTGGCAAACCCCAGTTCCTCTGCTGTATATTGGCGGTCAATGGGAAAGGTCGTCCCCGCCAGGGCACCACAACCGAGGGGAGAAATATTTACCCGCTTCCAGACATCACCCAAGCGTTCCCAGTCTCGTTGGGCCATTTCAAAATAAGCCATCAGGTGATGTGCCAAACTCAAAGGTTGGGCCCGTTGCAGGTGAGTGTAGCCCGGAATTAAAGTTTCCACATGAACTTCGGCCAGGTCTAGCAATACCTCCTGAAACTGGCGCAACTGAGTTCTAATTTGCTCTATTTGATCCCGCAGATATAGCCTGGTGTCAGTTCCTACCTGATCGTTGCGCGATCGGGCCGTATGCAGCTTTTTGCCCACATCACCTGCTATTTCTGTCAGCCGCCTTTCTACGGCCAAATGAACATCCTCGGCATCAATTCCGGGTTGGAATTTTCCTTGCCTGTATTCCGAGCGAATTTGCTCCAGTCCAGCCAGTAATTGGGACTTTTCTGCTGCTGAAATTATCCCCGTGCGTGCCAGCATTTTGGCATGCGCTCCCGAACCATTTAGGTCATATTCTATCAGCTCTATGTCAAAACCTATGCTGGCATTAAATTCCTCGATCGCCGGGTGCAGCGCCCGCTCGAACCGCTGACTCCAAGTTTTTGCTTCTGGTTGCTGTGGTAATTGATTATTCAAATTTACAACTAACCTCCATAGGTGGTAAACTTCCGCACTAGATCCCCGAGAATGAGGCCGAGGATAAAGGCATATACCTGCCCACTTTCAATAAAGTTGTTAACGGCTTCCTTAAAATCTGCCACCAAGTCAGCATCTGTTTGCTGAGCCAAGACTATCTGTCGCAAGTATAAATGCCGTCCAGAATCACTGCCATGGATAAATTTATTAACTTCCATTGCCACTGCTCCTGTTGATTATTCACTATTATTAATTCGCATTACCACCAGAGTCATATCATCGGAATTGTCATTGCCCGGACCGATAAAATCATCGACCCGATCGAACAGATAATCCAAAATCGCTTCTGGGTCGCTATATTCCTGACAAGCCTCCTGGAAAGCCGCGATCAAATTGTCCTCGTCGAAGCGATCGCCCTTTTGGTTAGGCGCATCAGTAAAACCATCGGTATAATAAATAATCGTGTCACCCGGTTCCAGACGAGTTTGAGCATCCTCATACTCAGAATCCACATCCAGACCGATCAGCATACCCATTGTATCCAGGCGTTGGATAGTTTGAGTTGTTGCTTGCCATAAGAAAGGGGGATTGTGGGCGGCATTGCTGTAAGACAGGATGCGAGTATGGGGGTTATACTCAGAATAAAACAAGGTCACAAATCGATTAGATTTGTCCAAATCAGCGTACATGGCATGGTTCAGGTGCTGGAGAATCTGCGCTGGTGATTGGCCATTCAGGACCTCTGCTCGCAGCATCCCCCGCAGCATAGTCATAATCAGACCTGCGGGAACCCCCTTACCCATAACATCTGCGATAGTCACGCTCCAACAGCCCGATTCATTATCCCCACAACATGCCGGTCGCAGCGGATCGTGGCTGACGGGAATGAAATCATAGTAATCTCCTCCGACGCGGTTAGCCGTCTGGCAGCGAGCCGCCAGTTCTACTCCTTGAATTTTAGGACATTCGTGAGGCAGCAGTTGCAACTGAATTTCCGCACCTATTTCTAACTCCCGCGAGAGCCGTTCTTTTTTGCGCAGTTCGGCTGAGAGTTCGTCATTTTCAATCGCCACCGCCGTTTGGTCGGCCACCAACCGGATTAACTTCTGGCGCGTCTCCGTCCAGGTGTATTCCCGGTTCCGGCTCAAGATGTACAGACGCCCCCTTTCAGTTTTCTTGGCCAGAATTGCCGTGCCAAACAGCCGTGTATCGGGTCCTAAGTAATGGCTCACTTCCCGATCCAGGACTGCTGATATCTGGCTAATATCAACTGGTTCGTCTCCATCCCGAGGTGTGAATTGACGATTGACTGTTTCCAGGGCTTTGCGGATATCCTGACATTGAACAGTATCGTGGCAATGCATTTGATCTAGCCTTAGCTGACCATTGGGCTTAAACAGCACCAATGCACCACCATCGGCATCTGTCACCCGAGATGCGATCAGAGGAATTAATTCCAGAAACTGATTCAGGTTATTGAAGCTGCGCAGGGCAAACCCTAGAGAAATCAACAAGTCTTGGGTTTTATTCTGTTCGCGGCGCAACCGGGCCACCAGTTCCTTGAGGACAACAACTGGGTTTTTTTCTGGTGAGGCAATGTCATTGGTGCCGCAGTGCAGATCGCTCGCACCAGTGTGAGAGTTCTGTTGGTCCGGCTGATGTGGAATGGGCAGAGTGGTCATCAGACAGCGGTATAGGATGGTCTAGAGGTTAAGGTTGATAGTAGGAGCGCCCAGAACCTAGTCTTTTGTCTAGGGTAATTTTACGGCTATACAGCATAGCATTATTTCCTGTAACTTGACGGGCAGGAGTTATTTTAACGGTCATGCCTGTCGGATATTGGAGTTGGTGGTTCTGCTGTTGGCGGTAATTTTAGCGAATTCTCAGATGATAACGGTATAGTTTTCTACCATTTGCGGTAATTTTATGCCTTCTCTGGTACGGAAACCGCGACCACCACAGTATGACCCGGGCAGGCATGGAATCACCTCCCACCACCACCGACGGTAAGTCGCGGTGTCTCCTGGGATCTCGATGTCTCTCGAGAACGCCAACGTACAAAAGAGGAGACACCGCGCCGCCATCGTTGGCCTCATGTCAGTGACCAGTGATGGTTGAAATAGGGTGAAAATTTGGTGCTTGCAGCCTTGGTAACTAGAGTCTATCTCGTAAGTTGGTTGTGTAAAGAATTCTTACAATTAATCACAATTGAGCATAAACAGAAAGAAAATGAACCATGATAAGCAAAAGCAGGAGGCGATCGATCGGGAAAGGTAGGAAGATGAAACTCAAATCATTATGGAAACTGTTAACTGGGGCAATGGCGAGCGGCTTTGCCATAGTCCTAGTTTGGGCACCAAGGACAGAGTCGAAAATACCACCAGCTTTAAGAGAAAACCCAACAGCAAGTCCGCCAGTAGCGGAGGCGGTGGAAATTGCCCAAATCTTTGGCAGAACCCGTTACCAGAAACTGGCGGAAGCAGACAGATTTATTAAACTGGGAAATCTCGGGGAAGCAGAAAGACTCCAGCGGCAAGTAAAACCTGCATTTGCTCCTGCTAGTCCGCCACCAAAGCCGGTTTTGGAGATTTCTGATGTATCTCCAGCGGCTCGGGTATACTGGCGAGAGGCGAATGCGGGTCTACAGCAAGGTCTGGAAAGCAAAACTTTCGTGCCCCTAGAACTGTTGACCGAGAATTATCCGGACTTTATCCCCGGTCATTTGCTGCTGGCGTCAGCTGCTCAAAAATATGGACGGCCAGAAAGAGCCATTGCGGCCTTGGAACGAGCAACATCTCTGTATCCGGACAACACAGAACTGCTGGATCGGAAAATTGCTTTGCTGGCAGAGCAAGACCAGTGGTTAGAAGCGGCAATTGCAGCCCGTCAATTTGCCCTCACCTATCCTAAAAATCCCCAGGCGGCTAAGTACGATCGCCTGGCAGACAAGCATTTCCAAAAGTACAGATCCCAGATCGAGCAAGATTTGTTCGGCTTGGGAATAGCACATGTGGTAACCTGCGAAATCATCGGCGACTGTTTGAGAGGAGAGCTAATTGAGCTACTGCTACAGGGAGAAGCAGCTGCAGGTAAGGAGTTCGCAGAAAGCTTAAAAAAGGATCTCACTTTGGTAGAAGACCCGGCTGTGGTAGAGTACGTGAATGAAATCGGTCAGAAACTGGCGAAGTTTATGGGGCGAGATGAGTTCGAGTACGAATTTTATGTGGTCGAAGATTCCACTCCTAATGCCTTCGCTCTACCGGGCGGCAAGATATTTATAAATTCGGGGCTCATGAAGTTAATGGGGTCAGAGGCCGAATTGGCGGGTTTGCTGGGTCATGAAATCGGTCATGCTGTCCTCTCCCACGGCTTTCTAGCAATATCCCAGAACGCTGTGGTAGACACTATCAATGAAGTCATTCCCTTTGGAGAGATAATTACTTGGCTGACAAGTTTAGATAACAGTCGCAACCAAGAGCGTCAGGCTGATATTTTGGGAACGCGGGCGATCGCCGCTGCTGGCTATGCTGCTGATGGTCTGCATAGCGTGATGCAGTTGTTCAAACAGTTACAGCGCAACGCGCCTCCAGAATGGCTTTCAACTCACCCAGCGCCTAGAAGTCGAGTGCGCTATCTAGAAGAGCTGATTCAACGGAATGGTTACAACCGTTATGCTTATGAAGGGGTAGAATCATACCAGAGGGTGATGAGGGCACCAGAGCCGACAAGAACTCAACCAGCATCAACCCCGCGTCGGAATCAACCAAGATCGGGGCCTGTAGCTCTGAACATAGTGCAAAAGAAGGATGATGTCCAAATCAGCATCAACAGAGCCAACGTGAATGCTACGGGTGGGTTTACTGTAGACCTGGTGATTAAAAATGACAGTAATGACAAATTTGGGTTTGTGCCTTTGTTTGTACAAGTGCTTGACGACAGTGGCAACAGGGTTTCATCCCGGTTCTTATTAACAGCAGGAGAAGATGCTTTTGTTCCACCAGGTGGCAGTTTGAGAAGGACTTTGCTGATCGTAGGCGCCCGTTGGCAAACTGGCAGCCAAGATTTGACTGTGGTGGTTAAAGAATCTACACCCGGAGGTCGAGTTTTCCGCATCCCATTGTGATTAGCGTATCCCGACTTGCCTCATGGCCTCCCAGAGGTTTCCGCTCTCACCGGTAGCGGGCGATCCGATCCCCCCCAGCCCCCCTTTTTAAGCCTTTTTAAGGGGGGCTGGGGGGGGATCCTCTTACCAACAGGCGCAAGACCAAACCCCTGATTTTACTCCGGCCAAGGAGGTGCTTACTCCGGCCAAGGAGACGCTTACTCCGGCCAAAGAGGCTCCCGCTCCGGCCAAAGAGTTACTCAGATTCCCTTTGGTAATGTTGTTTCAAGTCAAAGCAAAAGCTTTTGACGCCACCGAATGACTCTCGTACTAGGTGGAATGATTCACGTACTCGGTGGAATGAACAGTTAGTTCTGGGACTGACTGAGTTCTTAAGGGAATAACTGAGTCACTCAAGGGAGTGACTCAGTTATTCCAGGATAAAATATCTCTATCGTTAAGGGGTGTGAGTCCTGGCAGCGACCTTGGAGGCCAACGCCATTTAGGGAGAAAGCCCGGAGTCGGCGCCAGATGTCGTCAGGGCGCACTACTCGTACTGCCCTGACGACATCGACATTTTGTCCCGTCAAGTGATGGGTGCGGCTCAAAAGTATCCGGCGACTGGGAGAGAATGCGCTGCGCGCACGCTACGCGAACGTGAGGATTAACAGGTTTTGACCACACCCGGCCATTGGGGTTGGAAATACTAAATTTTCGGTCCTGATGGCCTCTTGAGAGGTCCAAAACCTCAACCGAGAAACTGAGTTAAGGTAAAACAATGTTAAAGCATTTTTCCTATGGACTGTCAACTGCTTTGCTGGGTGCAACTGTGGTCATGGTTCAGCCGCAAGTAGCAGCAGCAGGGACTGTGGGCGAAATACAGTTTATTGCTAAAGAGATTACGGTGAAAATAGAAGGACCTGGGGATCCGGGTTCGGGGGTGATTATTGCTAGGGAAGGTAACAGTTACTATGTCCTGACTGCTTATCATGCGGTGAAAGGTATCGGTTCGGGAGACGAAGCTGATGTTAAAACTCATGATGGGCAATATCATTCCCTCGACATCAGCAGCATCAAAAATTTGCCTGATGATGTAGACTTAGCAGTAATAAAGTTCGAGAGCGATCGCCCTTACTCGGTGGCCACCCTCTCTAATTTTAATTACCGACTCTACAAAAACCGCGACTATTCCTCCAATGCAGCTAGCGCTTCCCGCCAGTCAGCGGTGGAGGAAGAGCCATTTATCTTCATTTCGGGATGGCCGCTCCTAGAAGAATCCCTGCTGGTGGTCAACCCAGGGATTCTATTTGATAATTCTGCTGCTGCCATTTCTCACCCTCTGGTTGGTTCCCAGGGTTACGAACTTGTCTATACCAATCTTTCTCACCCAGGCATGAGCGGCGGCCCGGTGTTAGATCCGGGTGGGCGGGTGATTGGCATTCATGGCCGGGCAGATGGCAAGCATGTCACAGAAGATGATGAAATAGTTAGAGAATTTTTAGCAGAAGTTGGCTCGGTGCGGGTGAAAGTTGGTCTGAGTTTAGGGATTGAGATCCAGACTTTTTTACGGTGGGCATCCCAGCAGGGAATGTCGGATAAATTCAGGGTGGAAAATTCTCCTCCTCCTCCGCTCCCAAACATAGAAATAAGCTCTTGGCAACCGCCTGTTTCTACTCCAGATCGTGACAACCCTCTGTACTGGATTGATCGCGGCAATCAGTTATGGCGCTTAAAGCGAATGTCGGAGGCTTTGTCAGCTTTTGACCGGGCAATTGACCTGAAGCCAGATTTCTATTTAGCTTGGTTTGCTAAAGGCTTTGCCTTGGGATTCGATCGGCAATATCCAGCAGCACTTAGGGCCTGCAACCGGGCAATTGAGCTGAAGTCAAACTACTATGATGCTTGGTATTGTAAAGCGGGAGCTTTACTGGAGTTGCGACAATTCGATGCCGCCCTGGTAGCCCTGAATAGAGCGCTCCGGCTTCAACCTGACAATTCTGCTAATTGGGCATTGCAGGGGGAGTTAAGATTTGGTTTGGGTCAATATCGTGGGGCGCTAGACTCCTTTGACAAAGCGATTGAAATTCGCCGCTCGCAGGGCCTGCCATCAAAGGCTTTGCTTTGGAACAATCGCGGCTTTGTCTTATTCAAATTGCAACGGTATTCCGAAGCACTTGCTTCCTATGACAGGACGGTTGAACTGGATCCGAAATATGTCTCGGCCTGGAATAACCGAGGTCTGACGCTACATGCTTTGGGACGATATCCAGAGGCCCTGGCATCTTTTGAACGGGCGATCGAGCTTGACCCTAACTATCAAGCCGCGATCGAAAACCGAGATGAGTTGCTCAGACAGGCACCGTAGGATGCTGGAAACCCTGTTTTTCCAATTGCCAACTCTGTTAATTACTTGTCATCTTCAGCCAAGCAAAAATCTGAGCAACTGTCAACTCCAAGTTAATATCCTCTAGCACTGATGGTCGATCGCTGCCTCGCAACAGTAATGGTTGTAGTTCTGGGCGGAAAACTAAAATCGACCGATCGGCTGGATCAATTAACCAACCTAGCTTGGCACCATTCTGTAAGCAATAGAGAATTTTGTCAATTACCCTATTTGAACTTTGTTCGGGTGAAAGAATTTCAATTATCCAATCTGGTAATAATAAAAAGTCATTGGGAACCTCCCCATCAGCATCAAATGGAATTCGCGACCATAAGAAAACCGCTATATCAGGTACAATAGAGCGCATGCCAAAGCTACAGCGTAATTCGGGAAAAGCATAAGCAATTTGGGGTGGTTCCGCGATCTGGTTGATACTATTACAAAGCCTTAGCTGTAATCTGCTATGCTTTCCTTTTGGCATTGGTTTTTGTACGATATCACCGTTAATGTATTCCCTAGCAGGTTTTGTTTCTGGGAGCTTCAGAAACTCTTCTTTAGTCAATGCTTGAGTAATTGTGCTTGTCATGGATCCTGCTTTTTAAGGTCCTTACTACGAACGGTAAGGACTAAAGTCCTTACTACGAACCGCAAGGACTTTAGTTCTTACTACGAACGGTAAGGACTAAAGTCCTTACTACGAACCGCAAGGACTTTAGTTCTTACTACGAACGGCGCTACGAACCGCAAGGACTAAAGTCCTTACTACGAACGACTCTTACCATAAAGTCCCATTAGGCTGTGGAACGGACTGGGGTTGAACAGAATTGCTGCCAGAGTCCGTCGGTATGGGAGCCGTCTCTTCCAGATACCGATTCATATCGATATAAACCCGGCCATTTGTTTCACTCAGAGGCCCCGAAGTCATATTTTTAACTCCCATGAGATTTCTTAATGTTTGACCAGGATTTATTCCTGGTTTGAGGGTAAACAATAATCCCGCGCAGGAACCGCCCCAACTTTGAGCTACGCACACAACTGGCTGCCGGTTTATGCGCCCCGTTGTCAGGAAGTTTAATGTTTCATTTGTGTTGTATACCTGGAATCTTGCCGATACCTCCTCACACCGCCTCTCAGGCGTCCAATCCGAACTGCTGAAATAATTTGACACCCACCGAATCACTGGTACATCACCCTGTGCAGTCTGGGCAATGGTTGTAGGCACGCCGTTCGATATGTCGCAGACAAAGCTGGTTTGAGTCTTGTGAGCGCGACTGGGGCTAGCTGTAAAGGTAGCCGCCAATGTCAGGGCCGAAATGGCCAGCACTGAAGTCAATAACTGTGGTTTCATAAGGCACAAGAAAATCTACTATATCTAAAGATTGTAATTCATAATTCTCGCCGGGCGACAAAGCTTGAGGGAGTAGTGATAAACATGTAGTGATTCCATGCCTGCCCTGGTCTGTCCCAATACCTCTCGATATGCTGCGTTTTTCTCCCATTCGGGAGGCCAAAGGCTTGAAATCCCGTTATTTTACTCGTCTTTGGGGGCAAAACCATTCCAAGTATTGTAGCCCTCCTGGGTTTCAATCTCTAATATCACTACTTGTACCCTCAATCTTCGGCAGACCGTCTATCATAATTGAGTATGACCCACTACCCCCCAGCTTTTGACCATGAATATTGTTCCAAATCAGCCGCCGATCAATGCTTCGACAAACTCATAGCTGGAAAATGGTCGCAAATCTTCTATCCCTTCTCCAGCGCCAATAAAGCGAATAGGTAAACCCAATTGTTCTGCTACCGCCAGAGCCACGCCGCCTTTAGCTGTTCCATCCAGCTTCGTTAACACCACACCACTCAGGGACGCCACCTCACGGAATATCTCAGCTTGCCGCAGACCATTCTGACCTAGGGTAGCATCCAAAACTAGCAAGGATTCCACCCGGGCGTCGGGGGCTTTTTTATCGATAATGCGGCGAATTTTCCTCAGTTCCTCCATCAGATTTTGCTTGTTTTGCAATCGTCCCGCCGTGTCTATCAGCAGCAGTTCCGTATTCCGGGCTTGGGCCGCAGCGATCGCATCGAACACCACAGCTGCCGGGTCAGTATTTTGGCCCTGGTTAGCAATCACCTCAGTCCCACTGCGGGTGCCCCAAACCTTTATCTGTTCTACTGCTGCTGCCCGGAAAGTATCTGCCGCGCCAATTAAGCAGCGATAGTCTGACGTTTGAGCCAAGTGAGCTATCTTGCCAATCGTAGTTGTTTTACCCACACCATTGACCCCAGTCACTAGCCAGATATTCAGAGTATCTTTTTCCGGGGCGAAGTTTTTGTCATACCCCTTACCACCGGGATTGTCAAGTATATCCCGCAGCACTTGCTTCATATAGGCGATCGCCGCCTCTGGTGGTAGCGTCTCCTCTCTCAGCTTAGCCTGAAGTCTGTCAATAATCCGATCGCATACCTGCACCCCCACATCAGCAGACAGCAGTAGGGCCTCTATTTCCGTCACCGCATCTTGATTCAGCGGTCCTTGACCGACAATTGCCTTCAGTTGGTTGATCAAACCCCGACGGGTTTTACCTAAACCTTGCCGCAGTCGTTTCAGCCAGGTTATTTCCTCCACAGAAACTCGATCGGGACGACGCCCTTGGGCTTTTAGCACTTCCGCTGACCACACAAAGCCTTCATCAAACGCAATTTCTACGGCAGAATCGTCAGGTGTCTGCTCAGACAATACCGGTTCTGGTTCTGGTTCTGATTCTGCTTCTACGATCGCCCGTTCTTTAAGTTCTTCCAAGCGTCCTAGACGTTCGGACTTAGCCCGTTCTAGGAAAGATTTTGGCTTCTTACTCTCATTATCTATCTCTCTTGGCGCTTCCAATTCCGTAGCCACCGCCGATGTTTCCATCTGTTCAGCAGTTTTTGAGGGTTCGGACGACGTCGCTAATGCTGATGAATCCGTCTTAGCTTGCTGAATATGCTCATATGCTGCCTTTGCCCAATTCAAGTCATCTGCTGCGGCCTCCGACTCTCCGTCTGCACTCCCTTGCGACTCTGATTCTGGCGATGTAGTCTGAGTTTCTTCCGTTTCCGATACCTCTGGCTGTTTTACCTTGGACTCTTCGGGAGATTTCTCAGAACCCTTAAACTGGCGGCGAAACCAATTAAATACCATTGCAACTATTGTCCTTTTTCAGTTGTAATTTCGTCTCCCGGGCGTCTCGCCCGTTTTTCAATTTTCCTTTCTCAATTTTCCCTTCTCAATTTTCCCTTCTCATCTGACTTGATTCTTCTGCGAGCAGGTTGAGCACCCGACGCAGTACGCCATTGATAAATCTGTACTCCTCTTCATTTCCGTAGCGCTTAGCTAACTCTACTGCCTCATTGATTGCCACCCTTTCATCTACACCTATAGCCCACATTTCCACCACTGCTATCCGCAGTATATCCTGGTCTATCTTGGCGAGGCGATCTAGTTGCCAATTCACCAAAGCTTGAGAGAGGATTCGATCCACCTCCGTTCTTTTGGACTTCACCAGATCGATTATCTCTAGGGCGTAGTCTTGGACTTCTTTGAGATTGCTAGACTGATACACTATTTCTGGGAAATCTATTGTACTACCCAGGCGGTTGATCGCCGTGCTAGTTAGCTCTATGGCTTCTTTTACCATTGCTTTCGCACTGGCCAGATTTGGGGCGATTGTTTCGCTGTCCAGTAAGCGATCGCTCCCCCGTTGCAGTTCTGCAGCAGCCATTTCTAGTGCTGAGGATGCTTCATTTGACAGAGTCCGCACAGCTGCCAACATCATATCCTGCAACTGTTGGGCTGACAGTTTTCCTGTCTTTCTTGGCATTTGGGACAGACTCAGAAGAGCCAGTTCACGAGCTATTTGGCGGGGTTGCATGGCTTATTCACGCTAATTTAATCTTCAGGATATTTAAAAAAATTTTTTCGGCTATTTATAATTCCTCATGCTATTCACCTTTAACAATCTACCCAAAACCCACTACCCTTATAGTTCCTTTTCTTCTACCTGTAATAGCCCTCATGGCTGTTTTTCTCGCAGCGCCAGTTCTATTTGACGATCTTTTGTGGCTAGTTCTGGCAAAGGTACTGAACTATCGGGGCTAACCAGGCCACCTGATATTAACACCTTAAAGGCATCTTCAATACTAATTGATAGTTCGATCGTCTCATCTTCTGGGACGATCGCATACCAGCCCGTAGTGGGGTTAGGGGTAGTAGGAACAAAAATGCTCAGCATTTTCTCAGATAAGTGAGATTTAAACTCACCGCTGATTGTGCCAGTAACAAAGGCGATCGCCCACATACCTTTGCGGGGGTATTCTACCAGCACCACGCCGCGAAACTTATTCTTGGAGTCCTGCAGCAGAGTTTCTAGCAGTTGTTTGAGAGTTTTGTACACTGAACCCGCTAACGGGATTCCCTGCAAAATGCGCTCCCCTAAATCCAGCAGCCATCGGCCCACAATATTGCGTGCCATCAAGCCAATCAGCAAAATACTCAGCAGGGGAACAGCCAGCCCCACCAGTAAGTTTAACAAATTTACCAGGAGCGGATGCAGATCGTCAAAGGGATTAAGCTGTTTGGGAAGAAGAGTGAGAAAATTTATCACCCAGCTAGCGATCGTAATCGTCAGCCAGATTGTCGTAGCTAGGGGAATCACCACCAGCAGACCAGCAATCAGATCGTTTTTTAAGTTCTGCTTGAAATTTTTGAGCACAAGTACTTTTACTCTTCTGATAAATGCATTTTTTCCTCCTGCGTCTCCCGAGAGCGCCGCACATGCTCCCGGAGACGCAGGACGTCCATTGTCACGACAGCTTTTTGCACCACCTGGTGAGTAAGGGGAGCAAAGCTTCCAGGGGATCGCTGTCAGTAGGTTGTCAGTTCACCAGTCACCAGTCATCAGCGGATGTCTACCGTTCCGGAAAAATCGGGACTTGCTGCGAACGCTTTTGCTCCCGCAGACATCCCCACCAGTCCCCAGTCCCCTTATTAAAGATTGTAAACAATTATTTCAAATCTTAACTCACCGATCGATCCCCGCCTCTTGACGATCCCAGGTTATCAACTATCTTAAAACAATTGCGATCCCCAAACAATACTGACGTCTCCCCCGGACACTGACAGGGGTCTCCCCCGGACTACGTCACCAGTCAATCTATATCTAATTTGGGAGGTGGCATGTGATTCATCTCCCAAACTTTGAGGACGATGAGATATTCGTAAAAGGTTTGCAAAGTACACCAGGCCAGACCTGGAGACCCATCCAGCCAGCCGCCTAACAGAAAATACATATACACAAAGCGTACTATTGGTCTGAAGGGTAAACGCAGGGACAGGTCTTTGAGGGCGTGGCGTCTTTCCACTTCCGACTTGCCGCAAAACAAGTCTCGCCAATTAATTTGGCCTGCGGATATCTGACGCAGGGTTTCAGCAGCTTCATCGGTGGAGTAGCGGTTGTGTTTTTCCACCCATCGGCTCAATCCTTTGCTACAGGTGTAGTGGGGATAGGTTTCTTTGATAAAGCCAGTCGGTCCGTCACATTCTTCCCGTTCCGTATGACCGTAGTCACTATACCAGACTTTGCCGACTCGCAGTAAACGCAGTTGGTAACGGGGATACTGGGTGCTGTGACGAATCCACCGATTCATAAACATCACCCGTTCAGCGACGTAGTAGCCCACAAATTCCGATGTTTTCGTCGCCTCCACGCATTCAGCAAACAACTCTGGTGTCATCCGTTCATCTGCTTCTAGGATATATACCCATTCATGTTTAGCCGGGACTTCCTTTAGCATCCAGGTGCGCTGACGTCCGTGACTTTCAAAGGCGTGCTGCACGATCTTTACTGGATAGCGCTCAGCAATCTTGATGGTGCGATCGCTACTTAATGAGTCCACCACAACCACATCATCAGATAGTAACGCTGATTCAATACAAGCGGCTATATCAATTTCTTCGTTATAGGTGAGGATATAAATCGAGAACATTCCAACTATGTGTGAATAGATAATGCTTGTTTGATTGGCAGAATGACAATTTTTGTCATTTTTTAATTGCCAATTTCCTGACGACCCGTCCGGAGCAACTGATTATTTCCTATCCCAGACACTTGCGGGGGATAGGAAAATTTTATGCTTCGATTCTGGTATTTAACGCGCAGCTGCTTTCCGACGCCTTTTTCTCGCACCGCCCATGCCACCGGTTAATCCCGTCCAGCCAATCCCCAAGTAGCCGATCGCTAAGAGCCCACTGCTGAACGATCGGGCTATTGACTTGACTGCTCTTTCCTGGGTCCGCTTTTCAGCTTCCTGCTTGCGTTCGCGAATCTGTTGCAAAGCCTGAGTAGGTATATTTCTGGCTTGTCGATCTACATATTCATCCAGGGAGTTGCGATTTTCCTTAAAGCCTCTTAATAAATCCGCCTGTTCTTCCGGCGCTTGGGACACCACTCTATCGAAATCGGAGGGACTATTTATCAGTTGCTCGATCTGACTTTTGAACTGATTTTGCCGCCGTTCAAGTCCAGCTTCAAACTGGGCACTAGAGAGCCTGGTTTCTGCCTGACTCGCCTGCTGATCGATCGTGCGCATGGCCTGGTTGCGGCTGCGAATTGTATCGGCAGCGTGGATCGGCGCTATCAGTAAAAATGTTACTCCCAATACTGCCGCCAGGATTACTGACCCGGATTTTAACAGGTTTTGTACGGGACTGTCCAATCCTGATTCTGTAGCCATGCTGGATATCCAAAGACCTGCCAGGACAAAGGCCAGACCCACTAGCGGAATCACCCCCCGATCGCGTAGCGCGCGCGCAGCGCGTTCGATCGCCTGGCTTGTGAAGCCTAGTCGCCACGACACCTGGGTCACATTGGGGGGAAATAGCAGAGTCGTCCAGCGCAAATGACACAATCACGATCGTGCCCACCAGTTGCAGCGATCGGGCTGCTAGGGGCGAAATCGGACTACTATTACTTACTCTCACGATCTTTGAGTTTCCTAAAGTAGTTGTTCGTGGTGCATCTCACCTAGACTGCGGCCATCTTCACGATTAGCCCAGAAACCATGTTTTTCCCATATACCTGGTTTCTTAATTCCAAATTGGGATTATCCCGTTTTTCATGCAACTATATCATCTTATCTTTCCCAGAATTCAAGCTTTCTTTTCATATAACTGCGACCCCCGTTCCGGGGAAACATCCGGCTGAGGTTTGGGCTGCTTTTTTCGTTCCATCAACCCCAGAGGTACGTAAACATCATTCACCTCAAACTCCAACCCGTCCCCCGCAGTCAGAGGATTAGTTGTCAGTCGCCGTTGGTTTGCCAAAGCTTGCTGACAGACCTCGCGCCACTTAATCCCCGACTCGATCCCCCGCAAAGTATCCCAAGTCAGGGGTGCGGCTGCCGGATTTTGACAAATAACTAGCAACCAACTGGCACAGGGAAAATTAGCCTCTAAACTTTGCAACCGTTTCCGCGCTTCTCCTACCGCCCCAGGCAAAGACTTACCCCCGGTAAACTCCTGCACGAAATAGTCCAACCACTTGGGGGCTAGCTGTTTGGGCAAGTTCTCCCGCATCACAATAGTATAGGGCAAATGTAAATCTTCCCCTGCTGCCAGTTGATAGGCTAAACCCAACCCATCGCAGGAATTAAAAATCGCTAATTGCAATCCTTGCCCAATAGCTTTTTGCAGGTGGATCCGCAAGTCAGATATCGAGAGTGAAACCTGCCGACTAAGCTTAATTTCCCCTTTCCTATCATCATCCAGACTCCAACTATGTCCCGCAAAAAACAGCATATCCCATTGTTCTTCCCACAGGGGGCCGTCTAACTCCTTTGGTTGCGGTTGTACCAGCCATTTTACCTCACAATCACTCACCCGCTTCAGTGCTTCTACGTCTGAGTCCGCCACCTCATCCCCCAGAATGGCCATAATTTTCACCTTATCTTTGGGCGCAGAAGGGTTTCCCACCGCCCGAAAGCTAGGGGAAGCAACGCCAATTTCTGTCTTGGGGAAGTCCGCCCGTAACCCCCACAGGTTCCAGGGAAAGCGTAGCAGCTTAGGATTGTCCGTTTCCAGCAGCACCCAAATTTCTTCTTCCGGGCTTAACGTATTGCGGAATGTTGTTTCTATGGGGCTAAATTCTGCACTCCGCAACCACTGCTGGAATTTTTCTGTGAGCAAATCAGCCGCTTCTTGACAACCAGGCAAAGCATCAGAAGAATTAGTCGGGATAGCATTTCGCTTCAGGGGGAGAGTTTTGAGAACCTCATCCAAATTGCGATATAGTGCCTGCCAGTGATTGTAATGTTCTTGCAGTTCCGGATAGGGGGGCAACCTGCCTGGAACGCCGGCAATTTTGTCCCCATGTTGCCGAATTTTCAGGTTGACCGCAAAACCCCGATGGAAATCACCGTTTATTGCTAAATCTACTTCCTTACCCATGAGTTGGTTTGGCATTTAGGTTTTCAGGAGGTGGTTGCCAACGTGAGGGATCTTCACTTGCGTTTTATCTATCATACCCAAACTTCGGCGCAAGTGCAACATTTTTTTGTAATTTTTTTCTCCCGTGGGGTGGGTTCCACCGGTAATCCATGTAGGGGCGAAGCATTGCGGCGAGCAATTTCCGATACAGATGAATAAATTATCTCCCGCAATGCTTCGCCCTGCCCCGCGATCGACCGGCGAGCGATTTCCGATACAGACGAATAAATTATCTCCCGCAATGCTTCACGGTGGAATGCGATCGGGGGTTGTGGGTGCATCTCACGACGGGCCGGGCGAAGCATTCCGATAGTCAATCTGTCAATTTCTGTCAGAACTTTTCGCTCCTTAGCTTCGCCCCTACAAAAACATCCGGTGTCGGGGCCCGCGATCGACTTCAGATCGCAAACTTTTCCGTAACGCGATCCTCTCCCAAAGCAACCTTCACGCTAAATTCATCTCCGGGGTTGCCGTCAAACTGACATTGGATGAATTTATCGGCACTTCTAGCCATCACATCCTCAAATACCTCACCATCCGCCAGTACCAGCAACTTCAATTCCGGTGGCAGATAACTGTCATCGCCAGTCGGATAAACCTGGAGTCGGACATTCACCAGATCCTCACTTTCGCGCTTGATATTGACGATTAAGAAAACAGCATGACTGATTAAATCTACCCGCAAATCAATCTGCTTCACCCGGCGCTGACTATCGGTTCTCGTATCCTTTCCCCAAAATGCCGAACTCAACTGTCTGGGTGAAAGTAATGCCTCTGCTGCTTGCCAACCCTCCTCAAAAACTCCATCCAACCATTGTAGTAACTTTACCACAGTTGGAACGGGTTCTGGTTCGGGAAATTTATAAATCAAAGCTTCCAGGGAGTCCAACTGACTAATTTTCAGTTCCCCCGCCGGTGCAGATTCCGCAAATCCCAACAAGGTCGATCGATTATTTTCCTCGTTAATTTCCACCACCACATAGCCAACCCGATCGGACCTCACTTCTCCGGGCACGTGACAAGATTGCTCGCCTGGCAAAACAGGACGACACTCCAACTTCCCCAGATCTTTAATTACCAGATCCGCCAGATCCATCAGAGTGCGTGGAGAAAGATTCCAGCTATCACTTGCGGGCAAATCAGTTTCCACTTCCATACATTGACAGTAGAACTCAACAGCCAAAACCGCCAAAGTATTCAGATAAACCTGTCGGGCTTTTTCGGGGTGCTTTTGTTCCCGACTAAAGTTCTCCCCCTGGTGATAAACATCCCTGGTAATGGGAACCGTGAAAGTCAAAGGTTCAGTTGTTAGGCAACTCATTACTCGTCCTCCATCTTCTGCAAATATTCCCGAAAGTTGGGAGCCAACTTCTGGCACGATCGCCAGTAAAAACTCTGAACAGTAGACCATTTCTGCTCGGGCATCCCCACCGCTAAAGTTACTTTTTTCCAGCAGTAACCCTCCAGGACTAAGAGGGCGATCGAGCGATAGTTCGCCCGGGGATGACCCTTAACGTGTTTTTGTGCAAAGAGACCATCAGGATCGTTGAAAATATAGTCCCAAACGCGGTCGGAAAGAATAGACTTAGCATCAGGTTGGGCGATCGTCTCGGAGAGGGGCGTATCAAAATCGTTACCAACAGGAGCATCCAAAGAAAGTTCCTTGAGGCTCAGTTCCAGCCTCTTGTTGTATTTCTTAATAGCATCCTTGAACTTAAACTCCAAGATGCGATTGACCCAAGTCGTCACCTTAGCAATAGTCGGGTCGTACTCGTCAATCTTTTGACTAATATACAGCAAAGATTCCTTGAGCGCCTCATCGTAGACCTCATGGGGATAGTTAAATCTCCCCTGACAGAAAAGCTTATCCGATTTCTGCAGATCGGAAATCACCCGATTTACAGCAATGCGACGCTTATTGCTCCCACGAGGAAGCTTTTGAATCTCCAGAACCCGCTGTTCCAGCGTATTCGATGCATCCATCTGTACTCCTCATTGCTTAACCTCTCGGCATCTGGTCACTTATTAGCAGCTCACCTCAGCATCTATGCAAAACTGCAAAAAAATATTTTTCCCTCCTTCCCCGCCCGATCGCCGGTCCCCCCGCCGGTACCCCCTAGGGGAGGGACTGGCGATCGCGCAGATCGCTTTTGTGACGAAACGTCGGTATAAATAAATAAATACCGACAAAATAACACAATGAATCAGAGCAGCAAAAAGCCATCAAAGGGCGATCGGGTACTGGCGATCGCCCGTGAAAGGGGAGTAATTTCGGCGCGGAAGCTATCAGCAAAAGGCATTCATAGAGAATATCTGCGACGTTTAGAAAACAAAGGATTGCTAGTGCGTACAGGGCGAGGAATCTACAGCCTTACCGATAGCCAACAGCTAACAGAAAACCACAGTCTAGTTGAAGCCAGCGAGCGGGTACCTCACGGAATAATTTGTCTATTATCAGCACTACGCTTCCACAATATTACCACGCAAGCACCATTTGAAGTCTGGCTAGCCATAGACCAAAAAGCCCGTCGGACGAAAGAAGAAATTATCCCCCTGCGCATCATCTATATGTCAGGGGAAGCTAGAACCGCTGGAATAGAAGAACATCAGGTAGAAGGAGTCACCCTGAGAGTGTACAGCATAGCTAAAACTATAGTAGACTGTTTCAAATACCGCAACAAAATTGGTCTTGACGTTGCCCTAGAAGCCCTGCGGGAAAGCTGGCTGCACCAAGCCTGTACAATGGACGAACTCTGGCATTACGGCAAAATATGTCGGGTAAACAACGTCATGCGCCCCTATCTGGAGTCCCTGACATGAAAGAGAAACGAAACATAGCCGCATCTGTGCGCCAACGTCTACTCAACAAAGCGCGAGAGCAAAGCGAAGAGTTCCAAAATATTCTCATTCGCTACGCTTTGGAACGACTCTTATACCGACTCAGCCAATCTCAATACCGTAACAGATTCATTCTGAAAGGAGCTATAGTTTTCTCTGTGTGGAGTAACGAACCCCACCGCACTACGCGAGACTTAGACTTACTGAGCTACGGGGAAAATACCCTGTCTTACCTCGAACAAGTCTTTCGGGATATTTGTAGCGTACAGGTAGCAGCGGACGGCATCGAATTTCAGAATAATACAGTCCGTTGCGAGCAGATTAAAGTTTTGCAAAAGTATTCCGGAGTTAGGATCAAGTTAACTGCTATTCTCGCTAATGCCCAAATACCAATTCAGATTGACATTGGTTTTGGGGATGCAGTCACTCCTGCACCCATTGAGCTAGAATTACCGACCCTTTTGGAATTTCCAGCCCCGAAAGTGCCAACCTACCCGCGTGAAACCGTAGTAGCTGAAAAATTCCAGGCGATGGTGATGCTTGGAATAGCTAACACCCGCCTGAAGGACTTCTACGACCTTTTGTTTCTAGCAATGAATTTCACCTTTGAGGGGGAACCACTAAGCCTGGCAATGAAAGCGACCTTTGATAGACGCAGTACGCCTCTACCGACTGAAACACCTCTAGCCTTGACAGCATCCTTCGCGGAAGATTCAGCTAAAAAACAAGCGTGGCAAGCCTTTCTCCGCAAGGGAAAACTAAAAGCTAACCGCCTTACTCTCTCGGAAGTGGTTGCTATTCTCAGGAATTTTATCATGCCGCCAGCACTAGCAGCCGCCCGGGGCGAAAGCTTCAATCAAGTTTGGACTCCTGGAGGAACTTGGGTAGAGGTTTAACATTTAATTTATAGGAGCGATCGCCTATTCTCTAAAAAAATCGACCCAGCTTGACAGGAACCCAGAAATCATGTTATCATCAGAATAACCAACAAGTTCCCAGGAGGTCCTATGAAAAAGATTGAAATAGAACTAGAATCACCCACCCTCTGGCGGGCCAGAGGCATGGCAATAGATAACAATTGTACCTTAGATGAAATAATTGCCAAGGCGATCGAAAAGCTGGCGCAGGAGAACCCTCCTAAAGACCGTATATTAGGAATGTTTGCCGATGACCCGGAATCGGTAGATGAGATGCTTGCAGAAGTGATGAAGGACCGGGCAGCACATCCATTAAATCAAAAAATTGGCTGGAGTGAAAGCGTTGAACAAAGCATTACTTGACACGGAAGACCTGGATGAAGTAAGGCGATCGCGAAACAGTTTCAGAATTACAATTAGCGATTACCGTACAAATATGCTATAATCAGAGGCAACGGATATTACGGAGGAGACAGCATGGAAAAGATAGAACTAGAACTGGACGAACGAACCCTGGAGAAAGCACAGTGGATGGCAAAGTGGCACGAGTGTAGTTTAGCAGAACTGGTTACCAAAGCGATTGAAAAGTTTGCAGTGACAGAAGCAGAAAATTACCCCTTGCTAGGAGGATGGGAAGATGAAGCAGAATTGGTCGATGAAATACTTGCAGATATTATGAGAGACCGGGCAGCACATCCATTAAATCAAAAGTTTGGCTGGAGTCAGAACCTCGAACAAAGTAATAATTGACACGACATATATCGCCTCTTCAAAAAAAAATATCTCCAGCTTGACCCATACCCAGAAATCATGTTATCATCAGAATAACCAACAAGTTCCGAGGAGGCCCTATGGAAAAGATTGAAATAGAACTAGAATCACCCACCCTCTGGCGGGCCCGAGGCATGGCAACAGATAACAATTGTACCTTAGATGAAATAATTGCCAAGGCGATCGAAAAGCTAGCACGGGAGAACCCTCCCAAAGATCGTATACTAGGAGGGTGGGCAGATGAACCAGAATTGGTCGATGAAATACTTGCAGATATTATGAGAGACCGGGCAGCACATCCATTAAATCAAAAGTTTGGTTGGAGTCAGAACCTTGAAGAAAGTAATACTTGACACGGACATTTTTTCTGAGGTACGCAAGCAAATCAATCAACAGGTCGTATCAAGGGCGATCGCGTATCGTCAAGTCTTCGGAAGCTACACAATCTCCGTTGTCACAGTTACGGAGATTGTAAAAGGTTGGCAGAAGCTGCAACGAGAAGACCGCATTCAAGAGTTTCTGGCAGAAATTAAGACTTCCTCGGTTACGAATTGCAGTTGGATAACTGGCGAACCTAACACACACAATCAGATGGTGGGCGGTGCCCACCCTACTGCTTTTCATACTCTAATTTTCCCAGTTCGATTAAACTCTCCAAATCTTCCACCGCATCGGCCATATAAATGCTGATAACTGTCCTCACCTCTGCCAAGGTCTCTTCATCAGCGCCTCCCAACATCCGACTAATATCGGCAATATCTTGCACGCGACTGGCTTGGAGTTTCATAATTACTAGGTAAGGCAAGGCAATAATTGGCAAACCATCTGGACTCCAGACTGGCTTCTCAATAGCTGCTTCCACCCAAGGTTCTCCTGATTCAATCACATCCAGTATCGCGCGATCGGGCAATTGCCAGGTCGTACCGCCAATAGACAAAATTCCCAACTGCTGACTATTAGCTTGCTGTAACTCTCGGTATAGCAGAGGCGCGTCCTCCGCCAAGACGAGAATATCTAAATCCAGGGTAGTCCGTTCTGGCATATACAACCGCGTAGCGATGCCGCCGACGACGACAAAAGCTGTTTGCTGAACGATTTGTTTGAGGTTTGTCACGGGATGCTTCCAGGTTCTCGACTCCAGAAAGTCCCGGTGACTGCCGCTACCAGGACGGACTCGTTTCCAAGCTAGAGCAATGAATTGCTTTCGCAGGTTCGTAGAAACCATTAGACTGCGATCGCCTGTCTCTGTTCTATTTCCTGTCCTTCACCATAACCCATCCCTGTCAGGGAGGCGATCGCCCGATCGATCAAATCCACCCCTGCGGTCACAGATTCAATCTTCGCCAAATCACCCCGCAGTGAGCCAGCACCGGGAAAACCCTTAGCATACCAAGTCATGTGCTTGCGGGCTTGGCGAATCCCCCGATCGCCCTTATACTCGTACAAAGCCTGTAAATGTTCCCGGGCACAAAGCAACCGTTCTACAGCAGTCGGCGGTGGCAACTGCTTGCCAGTCTTCAAGAAATAGTCAATTTCTCCCACCAGAAACGGATAACCCAGAGTGCCTCGGGAACACATCAGGCCATCAGCACCCGTTTCTTCCAAACACCGCACCGCCGCATCCACCGAAAAAATATCCCCATTGCCGATCACCGGAATCGACAGAATTTCCTTCACCCTGCCGATCCATTCCCATCTAGCTGGTCCATTATAGCCTTGAGCCCGAGTCCGACCGTGCAGGGTCAGCATTTGCGCCCCCGCATCTTCCATCCGGCGGGCAAATTCCAGAATATTAATTTCCTGATTCGACCACCCGATCCGGGTTTTCACCGTCACGGGCACCTCTACCGCCTGGGACACCTCCCGGACGATCGCCTCTGCCACATCCGGTTGCCGCAACAGGGACGAACCCCCACCATTTTTAGTAATCTTATTCACCGGGCAACCCATATTAATATCTACCGTATCGGCCCCTTCCGCCACCGCCTTTTGAGCAGCTTCGGCCAAGAAATCCGGACGACAGTCAAACAACTGGATACTAATCGGGCGTTCCTGCGGGTCTACCTCCATAATCTTCGGCAACTGCTTGACATAATGCAACCCCGTGGCATTCACCATTTCCGTGTACATCATCGAATCTGGCGCATAACGGCGCACCAGGCGACGGAACACCAAGTCAGTCACCCCCGATAGAGGAGATTGCAGAACGCGGCTGTTGACCTCCACCGAGCCAATTTTCAGAGGGGTTGAGAGTCGCGATTGTAGTTCTGGAGACAAATATACCATAAACCCATACAGAGCATCAAAACTAAGCTTATTTCATCTTAAACCAGGTGCATCTCAATGCATGTAATCTAGCCCGCGCAGGCGGGCTTTGTTCGTGTAGCCGGGCCCTTCAGGGTTCGGGCGCAAATATGGGATGCACCCCTTAAACCAACATCTTGCCCTGGGTTCCCATCCCCAGACGGCAAACACCACCACCCGGATACGGTTGGCACCCTAGTCTGAAACCGTTTTGTCCCATACAATGTTGCTAATTGTTAATTGCTAATGGCTAATTGCTAATAGCTAATCTCGGGAATTGCGGGCTGAATTAATAATCCCAGACGGCAAACCGCAATAGCAGAATACGGTTTACACCAATGTTAGATAGAGTGTTTTTTACAATAAGATGTAATTGTCGATCGCGAATTGTAAATTGCTAATGGCTAATAGGAATAGCGGGCTGATAACCCAAGCCCAGACGGCAAACACCAATAGCAGAATACGGTTGGCCCCAATGCAATAGATTCGTTTTCGATCTAGGATGTAATTGTTGTGAAAGCCAATAATCGTATCGAATCTAGATAAAGAATCAGATCGCTGACTGACTTCCGACAGCCATAGGCAATAACAAATAAGGAGAAGGTAGAATGAGCAGGTTAATTATCTCGGCACCTCAGCAAAAAAAAGAATTGTTACGGCATCAGCTAAATCAGCTATTGAACGATGTAGGCACTTCCCAGAAAGTAGCGGATATGACTTGGACTCCAGCAATGGAAATGCAAACTACTTCTACCGCAGTTATTTTGCGCCTAGAACTGCCGGGCATAGCAGGCAAAGATCTGGACCTGCAGGTGACCCGAGAAGCAGTTAAGATTGCAGGCGTGAGGCCCACTAACAAAAGTCAAGGAAGATGGCCCTCAGAAATCCGCTACGGCAAATTCCGTCGGCTCATCCCCCTGCCCGTAGCAGTAGAAAACACCCAAGTGCAGACAGAACTTAACAATGGGATTCTCACCCTGACCTTACCAAAATTAACAGCGGTACGTCCAGAGGTAGTGAAAGTCAAAGTATCCTCGGATGACAGCAGTCGGGAAACAGAAGTTGCCCCAGCTGCGGTAACAGAACCGGATGAGTTAAAAACAGACCTTTGGGCAGCCTAGCATGCACAACAGCAAAGGGGGTATAGCTGTCAACCGTCCCCGATCTGGTTCGGTAAACCCCCCTTCATGAGAGAGCCTGAAGGCGCTCAGTATAGATATAAGGATATCTGAGACATCGCGCTCTGGCTAACTTCACGGCTAGACCCGGAAGCCCAAACCCTACTCCTGGCTCGACCAATAGCCAAACACCCGTAGTAATTATAATCAGGAGAGAATTATGGCAAAAGTAGTTGGAATTGACTTAGGTACGACAAACTCCTGCGTCGCCGTCATGGAAGGTGGTACGCCTACGGTGATCGCTAACTCCGAAGGTTTTCGGACCACCCCTTCCGTGGTCGCCTATGCCAAAAATGGCGATCGCCTGGTAGGGCAGATAGCCAAGCGGCAGGCAGTGATGAACCCGGAAAACACATTTTATTCGGTCAAGCGCTTCATCGGACGCAAGCACACGGAAGTTACCAACGAATCCACCGAAGTATCCTACAAGGTGCTGGGGAATAGCAACGGCAACGTCAAGCTGGACTGTCCCACAGCAGGCAAGCAATTCGCCCCGGAAGAAATTTCCGCTCAAGTCCTACGTAAACTGATAGACGACGCTAGCAAGTACCTGGGGGAAACCGTCACCCAAGCAGTAATCACCGTTCCCGCATACTTCAACGACTCCCAGCGTCAAGCCACCAAAGACGCAGGCAAGATTGCCGGGGTAGAAGTGTTGCGGATAATTAACGAACCCACCGCCGCCGCCCTAGCATACGGCTTAGATAAAAAGAGTAATGAAACCATCCTCGTGTTTGACTTGGGTGGCGGTACCTTCGACGTGTCGATTCTGGAAGTGGGGGACGGCGTGTTTGAAGTGCTGGCTACTTCTGGAGATACTCACCTGGGCGGTGACGACTTCGACAAGAAAATTGTCGATTACATGGCTGAAGAATTCAGCAAAGTTGAAGGGATTGACTTGCGCAAAGACAAGCAAGCCTTGCAACGCTTGACAGAAGCTGCCGAAAAAGCCAAGATAGAACTCTCTAACGTTACCCAAGCAGAAATCAACCTGCCCTTCATCACGGCCACCCAAGATGGACCCAAGCATCTGGATCTGACCTTAACTCGCGCCAAGTTTGAAGAAATCTGTTCTGACTTGATCGATCGCTGCCGCATCCCGGTAGAAAATGCCATACGCGACGCCAAGTTACAGAAGTCTGCGATCAACGAAGTGGTGCTAGTCGGTGGTTCTACCCGGATCCCCGCCGTGCGAGAATTGGTGAAGAAGGTTCTGGATAAAGAACCCAACCAATCAGTTAACCCCGATGAAGTAGTTGCTGTGGGTGCGGCAATTCAAGGGGGCGTCCTGGCGGGTGAAGTCAAAGATATTCTGCTGTTGGATGTCACCCCCTTGTCTCTGGGCGTGGAAACCTTGGGTGGCGTGATGACCAAGATCATCCCTCGCAACACGACTATTCCTACCAAGAAGTCGGAAGTCTTCTCTACCGCTGTGGACGGACAGACGAATGTGGAAATCCACGTTCTGCAAGGGGAACGGGAAATGTCCTCTGACAACAAGAGTCTGGGTACTTTCCGCTTAGATGGAATTCCCGCTGCACCCAGAGGCGTGCCTCAAATCGAAGTTACCTTTGATATCGATGCCAACGGGATTTTGAATGTAACCGCCAAGGATAAAGGTACGGGTAAGGAACAATCAATCAGCATCACGGGTGCTTCGACTCTGGATGACAAGGAAGTCGATCGCATGGTCCAGGAAGCGGAAGCAAATGCCGACGCTGATAAGGAACGCCGCGAGAAGATCGATCGCAAGAACCAGGCAGATACTCTCGCTTACCAGGCAGAGAAGCAAGTCAACGAGTTGGGAGACAAGGTGCCTGCGGAAGATAAGGCGAAGATAGATGAGTTGGTGAAAAACCTGCGGGAGGCGATCGGGAAGGAAGATGACGAGCAAATACAGAAGCTAACACCCGAGTTGCAGCAAACCCTCTATGGTATCAGCAGCAAGATCTATCAAGAGGCGGGCGGCGATGCAGCTGGTGTGGGAGGTCCTACCGGTAATGGCGCCACGGGTGCAGATGCTGCATCGGGTGATGCCTCTAGCGGTGCCAATGCAGATGTGATTGATGCTGAGTTCTCTGAGACTAAGTCGCAATAGTGTGAGAGAGCGCAACGACAATTTAGGTAAATAATTTCTAGGGCTGATAACATAGATTATCAGCTCTTTTTTTATCTGGAACGTCGGGCGATCGCCTCTACTCACAATACTTCTCGGTTAATAATCTGTCATTGCGATTTTTCGCGCAGGACACGCAGCCCTGTGGGGGGGGGGACACAAACCAAAATTGCAAGAATCGCCACCAGGATCCCCTCCCGTTAGCGTAGCGGCCCGACGCCAGGAGGGCTAGCAATCCCCGCCCCAATACTTCAAGGTTTTGCACCCATGCAGACAATGCCGAAGTTCCGTATTTCAAGCAATGAGCGCATGCTGTTGGGATATCAAGGGTCACATATGTTAAATTTCGCTACACATAAAGTACCGAAAGTCCCGCATGTCGAGAGTTTCCCAAATCTCAAATCTCAAATCTCAAATTGTCTTAACCGAGAGGTATTGACGACGAGGTATACTGTAGGTCAAGGAACAGGGTTTCTACCTTAGACTCGATGTGCCTAGGAATTGATGATACTTGATATCAGGCCGATCGCCCTTCAACATTTTTGAACGAGTAAAGCTAGAGGTGAACATGGAATTAATAGCTGTGGGCTTAATATTTGTCTTAGGTTTTATGAGTTTGCTAGCTGCATTTATTCCCCCTCAAATTTGGGGAAAGCTGCCAATCATAGGAATGTTATGTGGCATAATATTTTACGGAGTGACATCCGGAATTGCCTATCAATTCAGCGATAATAATATCTGGGCAGCAACTTTCCCAATTATCGGAGTAGCTACCTGCTATGCTACTATTGTGGTGCTCGATAGATTCAGCAATGATTTGGTTTTAGGGTATTGTTATGGTTTAGCATCTCCTTTTATTATATCAGTTGTGATTACTACAATCATGAAAACCAATGAGTGGAAGGAAGGGTTTTTATGGCTAAGCACTATTATTGTTATGACATTTTTGCTGATCCGATGGACGAAAATGAAAGAAAAAATGATAGACGATAAATTGGAACATTACCAAATATTTTTATCAATGATCAGCGTTTGTTTAGTAGGCGTAGCTACCGGAATTGCAGTCATGTATATTTAAGTACGTGGACAAAATTAATTTCACACACTCTCTCGCGCTAGTCTCCATATCCGGAGCATGTCGCCCATGGCTATGTGCAATTATTTTTGTCTAACTACTTATTTCTTATCAACCGGAAGTGACAGATGATCGACTTCAAGGAACTGTAAGTAGTAGCGATCGGGATATTATGGCAAATAAAATTAGGGCTCTCCTGGGTTTATAGCATTTCTCAAAGCCCGTGCGATATAATGTATTCTAATATACCCTATATTAAGTCCGATGTAATCATTACGCAATACACTTTGTCGTGCGGAATGTCGGATGTTGCACAACTACGGGATGTTACAGGAGACCCATTCTGACCCAGCAAAGGTCGTTGCTCCCCCAGATTTTTTGCACAAATGATTTAGGCTAGCTATACATCTTTTGATAGATAAAAGGATATAATGGACCTGGTAATTTCACACTCACAATGATTGATTTATGATCGAGAAGCTGATCACTACATTGGTTGTATTTATTGCTATCCTGGCGATTACGGTAGCTCCGGTGGCTCAGGCATGCAGCCGGATCGTCTACGAAACCGGTGACGCCCAGTTCATGACCGGGCGCAGCATGGACTGGATGGAGGATGTTGACAGCGATCTCTGGGCATTTCCAAAGGGCATGGAACGTGATGGCGGGGTTGGACCAGACTCGATCGCCTGGGTCTCGAAATATGGCAGCATCATTGCCTCGGTCTATGACATCGGCTCCGGCGACGGCATGAACTCCGAAGGTCTCGTTGCCAATCTCCTCTATCTGGCGGAAGGGGATTACGGAGATCTTGAGGGTAAGCCAGCCTTGTCGGTTGGAGCCTGGGCCCAATACGCCCTTGATAATTATGCGACTGTGGACGAGGCAGTCGAGGGACTGAGAGCCGAACCATTCGGGATAGTTGCACCAGATTTGCCCAATGGCAGCAGCGCTAGCGTACACCTGTCGCTGTCCGACCGGACTGGGGACTCAGCGATCTTTGAATACATCGATGGTAAGCTAGTTATCCATCATGGGCGGGAATACAACGTGATGACAAACTCGCCTCCCTTCGATGAGCAGATCCCGCTCAATGCCTATTGGAAGGAGATCGGAGGTCTCACCTTCCTGCCAGGCACCAACCGCGCCTCGGACCGGTTCGCCCGCGCTAGCTATTACTTGAATGCAGTGCCGAAATTTAAAGCTCGGCGGAAGGCTGTCGGAGCAGTGTTCAGCATCATGCGCAACGTCTCTGTGCCACTGGGTATTACCGACGAGGCTCGACCGAACATAGCCTCCACCATCTGGCGGACGGTCGCGGATCAGAAGCGCCGCATCTACTATTTTGAATCCGCCATCAGTCCGAATATTTTCTGGGTCAAGATGGACAAGCTGAACCTTCAGGAGGGGGCAGATCCGATGAAGCTGGAACTGAAAGGTCATCCGATCCTCGCAGGCGAGGTGTCGGCAGAGTTCGAGCCAGCCGATCCCTTCGACTGGCTTGCTCCAAAGGCGTCGTAAGTCCGTGCCGCAATAGTTAATCGCCGAATATTGCTGCTGACACCCCCTGGTTGACTACTTTTGTCGGTCAACCAGGGGGCATTGGATGGAGCAAAAGTCTAAAAAAACTATTACTTTTCACTTACTCAGTCCCCAGTCACTTTCCAAAACCTCGGCCAGGATTAAGAAGACTTCCAGTAAGAGATTGACAGTGGAACTCGCAACGCCGTATACTAGAAATCAATAATACTTCAATAGGGGCGATAACTCAAAATTAAACGAGGATAATTTGTATGGACGCTCTAAAAATTTACTATGATGAAGAAGGTAAAACCCTCACAGTCTGGTTTGATGACCCCAGTAAAGAGTTTCTCGCAGAGGAAACTGGAGAAGAGTTTTCTTTAATTAAAGATAAAGATGGTCGTGTAATTGGGTTTGAACGGCTGAACTACAGCCTGGAAAAACCTGATGCGTTGTTCTGTTATTGAGCGATCGCCTCCGCAAACTGGTAAATCATCCCAGGAAATTAGCAGTCTTGCCTCCTCTGGGAACTCATTAAGTTATAATCTACTATTGCTCGAACAAATCAGCTTATTTCTGACTATGTTAACACAGACCCAGACAACCTTGACTGACGCTAGTGCCAATCTCGTTCAACTCTGCGAGCAAGTTATTGCCGATTGCGCTGCACGCACGCTACGCGATCGGGATGTGGTCATCATTAGCCGACCTGATGGTGAAAACGTTGCTTTAATCGCCGCAGATGAACTGTCTAGCTTGATGGAAACAGTTCATTTATTGCGATCGCCCAAAAATGCTGCCCGTCTGCTAACAGCCCTAGAAAGAGTTAAAGCCCGAACTGAGAAACCTCAGACTGTCAGTGAACTACGTAAGGAGTTAGAGATTGGCTCAGAAGAAAGATAAGCAGCAGTCCGAAGAAACCCCAATTCGAGATGCTGTCTTTAATCGAGAGTTTCGTGAAGACCTGGTTTATTGGATTGAAACAGACCGCAAGACAGCCCTCCGTGCCTTTAAGCTGATAGAGGCGATCGTGCGCGACCCTTTTACAGGGATTGGCAAGCCAGAACGGCTTAAACATTTGGGTTCCAATACATGGTACGGGCGAGCCCAGAGTATGTGTGGTACGTGCATGGTACGGGCGACTCACCCAGGAACACCGTATTACTTACTCAGTTAGTGATGACCGGATTGATTTTATCCAAGCTAGATATCATTACCGATCCTCTTTTTGGCGGTGGGAAGAACCTATATAGTCAGGGTGAGAGCTATGGTCAAGGGCAAAGGGGTGCATCCCAGTTTTGCAATCGGTAAAAATACTCAGGATACAAGCGGTCACGTTCGGTGGCAGTATGATTAGTCGGGGGCTTTCCCTATCTAACGCGCAAGCTCTTTTACCAAGCGGCCCGTTGCGAGCTGGACTGGAACCAGTTGCTTGCAAGTGCCGCCACCGATACGGGAATTTTTAGCGACCGCACGCGCTCTTACAGGTTCTTCAAGACTTCCCCGATCTTCTGGGGGCTTATCGGCAGGTGGTGACAGCAGAAACCCCGATAGTATTAGAGCCTCAACAGGCATTTGGGCTCATTTGTTTGGGACTGGTCCGGAAGGAGCACAATCAAGTGACGGCTAGCTGCCAGTTGTATCGGCAGTATTTTCGGGACCGGTTGTCAGATGGCATTTGACAAGGAAACCAAGCGCTCACGCTTCTTTCGGTGTGAGCGCTTTTTTTGGATTTTCCCTCAGTGCGATCGCCGGTGGTTGTGGTTCTGAGATCTTCTCGCCCCCTTCGAGGATGGAAAGCGCTCTCGCCCCCAACCGGCGAGGATCGTGCCAAAAAGGTTGATTTTCGATGCCCAAATTGGTTGATTTAGGGGGATTGACAAATTGCCATTTTGTGCAGGCAGGCACAAATTGGTTGATTCGAAGGGGATTGACAAATTGCCATTTTGTGCAGGTAGGCAAAAAATAGGTGGATGTTTTTTGTGAAAAAGGTGGATAAAGGTTGATTGTCACTCGGGATTTGGCCGACTATAGTGGAAAGGTGATAAAAACCAGCTCATGCTGCTGGGCCTTAGAGAGATCTGATGGAAGCTGCTTGTAAAATGGGACAATAGGGACTATAGTGGAAAGGTGATAAAAACCAGCCCAAGCTGCTGGGCCTTAGAGAGATCTGATGGAAGCTGCTTGTAAAATGGGACAATAGGGACTTGGCCGCGACCGGAGACGACACGGTCGCTCTAGTTGGGGAGTTTTGGCGCTCTCGCCGACTTTACGGCTTTGGTGGTTTCGCCAGAGGAAGCCCACCAGCCCAGAAGACACCTGCCAGAAGAGCTGGCGAGCTCTTAAATAATGAGGAACTTTTTTCATGGAAGTAGGAAGTAAGCAATGACTTTAAATCCCGATGATTATCTTGCCCTAAAGGCTCTCCATAACAGTACTTCTGGGAGGCGCTGGAAAAACAAGACAGGCTGGGACTTCACCAGCGAAACTCCCCCCCCTGCTGAGGCTGTCTCAGACTGGCATGGGGTCACGGTAGTCGGCGATCGGGTGACGAAAATCCAGCTGAGCCAGAACGACCTGAGCGGTACGCTCCCCTCCGAGCTCGGTGACCTCGGCAATTTGCAAGTCCTCGACCTCAGCAGCAACAACTCCCTGAGCGGTACGCTCCCCTCTGCGCTCGGCAACCTCGGCAATTTGCGAGAGCTCCAGCTGTACTGGACCGACCTTTGGGGTACGCTCCCCTCTGCGTTCGGCAGCCTCGGCAATTTGCGAGTGTTCCAGCTGTCCTGGACCGACCTGAGCGGTACCCTCCCCCCTGAGTTAGGCGACCTCAGCAATTTGCAAGAACTCCGGCTGCCCAACAACGACTTGAGCGGTACGCTCCCCTCCGAGTATGGCGACCTCAGCAATTTGCGAGTCCTCCGCCTGCAAAGCAACGACATGAGCGGTATCCTGCCCGACTCGTATGGTAAGCTCGGCAATTTGCAACAATTATTTCTGGACGGCAACTTTCTGAGCGGTACGATCCCCTCCGAGTATGGTAACCTCAGCAATTTGCAAGCTCTCGACCTGCGCTTCAACTCCCTGAGCGGTACCGTCCCCTCCTCGTTAAGTTCGCTCGACGATTTAAGAATCGCCTACGAAAACAACCCGCTGCTCGACGCCAATGATTATGTAGCCCTGAAGGCTTTCTATAGCAGTACTTCTGGGAATAATTGGAGCAACCAGACAGGCTGGAATTTCAACAGCGACATTCCCCCCTCTGCTAATGCTGCTAGTGACTGGTATGGAGTCACGGTAGTAGACTTGCGGGTGACGGCGATCGACCTGCCTTCCAACTCTTTGAGCGGTACGCTCCCCTCCGAGCTCGGCGACCTCGGCAAATTGCAACGGCTCGACCTGTCCGACAATGAGCTGAGCGGTACGCTCCCCTCGGAATTAAGCAATTTGCAAGACCTCAACCTGGAAAATCCTCCTTATTTGGAAACTCAAATTCCTGAGGTATATGCTGCTTCCGGTGACAACTTCAACCTCAACGTCAGCGCTCACTTCGGCGACATCAACAACAACATTGCTAGTTACGGCGCCGAGGGTTTGCCAGACGGTTTAACCATTGACTCCAATAGTGGGGCGCTCGGCGGTACCCCTACTACTGAGGGCACTTTTCCCGTGACGGTAACGGTTGAGGATACGGCGGGAGGCGAGGTAGAAGATGAATTCAATATTGTGGTCTCGTCTCTCGACTCCAGCATCGTGGGCAAGGGTTTCCCCTGAAAGCGCGGATCGATCTTGTTGTACGCCGGCGACTTTAATAACGACGGTAAAAGCGACATGCTCCGCCAGGAAAGGGGCCGCTGGGACAACGATGACAGTCTGACTGCTCAAGTAGTCTTGTCTGAAGGCGGCGGCAACTTCAACCCCATCCGCCTGCCGGAGAAATTCGCTCTTAAGGGCGACTTCACCAATTTATACATTGGTGATTTTAATGGGGACGGTCGCGACGATATATTTCGTCAAGAAAAGGGCGGTTGGGACAACGATGACAGTCTGACTGCTCAGGTACTCTTGTCGGAATTATCGGAAGATAACGACAGCTTTACCCGCATATTCCTGCCGGAAAGTCTTGCCGTCAAGGGTGATTTAACGAACTTGTACATCGGGGACTTTGATGGGGACGGTCAAAGCGATGTGCTTCGTCAAGAAAAGGGCAGTTGGGACGACGATGACCGGATGACTGCTCAGATCCTCTTGTCCCAAGGCGACGGCAACTTTAACCCCATCACCCTGCCGGAGGATTTCGCTCTCAAGGGCGACTTCACCAATTTATACGTTGGTGATTTTAATGGAGACGATCGCGACGACATATTCCGTCAAGAAAAGGGCAGTTGGGACGACGATGACCGGATGACCGC